>NZ_JADDXW010000004.1 GCF_017183135.1 Aurantimonas marina
AGGCGCGACGAAAGAGATCGTCGACGAACTGCGCACCCGTGGCGGCTATCAGGGCATCCCGATTCCGCTGGCCGCTCTCGAAACCCGAGCCGGCGAGACCATTGCGGCGGACGTGCCGAACCCGAAAACGATCCGGCCGATCATCGATCGTATCTTTCCCGGCAGTGTCGCGGAACGGCTCGGCATTCAGCGGATCAACATCACGTCCGGCGAACTGGCGTTCCCGGTGGCGACCGCTGGCGCCGTGTTCGGCTGGCAGACCGACGAACTCGCCAATGTCGGCGCGGCGTCCGCATATCAGACCGTCGAGCGCAGCTTGAACCCGGATCACACCGGCGGCGCTCAGATGGTCATCAGCCGCAAGGCGCTGAAACAATCGGGCGAAGGTCTGGAAGCGGCCATCCGCCGCGACCTGAATGCCGTCATCGGCGCCGAACTGGATCGTGTCGTGGTCAACGGCTCCGGTGCTGCCGGCCAACCGCTCGGCATCATCGCCGGCGCGGCGACCTATGGCATCGCTTCGACGGCAGTCGGCGCGGCCGCGACGTGGGCAGCGTTCCGGGCCGAAGTCGTCGCGTTCATGCAGGCGAACGCCATCACGTCCGCCAGCCAGGTCAATCTCGGCTTCGATCCGACGATCTGGGCCGAACTCGACGAGGCGCTGATCACCGGCACGGCGGTTTCCGAATGGGATCGCCTGACGAAGCATGTCGGAACGCCGGCCATCAGCAACGTCATCCCGGCCGAGACTGCCATCATGACCTCGACCGTGCAGGGCATCGCGCCCGGCTATCTCGGCATCTATGGCGGCGTCGATCTGATCCGCGACCCGTACACCAAGGCCGGTTCGGGCTCCCTTGTCCTGACTGGTCTCGTTACGGCCGACTTCACCGTGCCGCGCGGTCTGCAGACCCGCATCCTGACCGGCATCGCCGAGCCGGTGATCTGATGCTCTGGGGTTCGTCGCACGGCGCATTGGAACTGCGCACGGAGGGCGGGGCAACCCACCTTCGCGCGACGTTCCCCTATGGCGTCGAAACCGAACTGGCAGAGGGGCGGCTTGAGGTCGTCGCCCCTCGCGCCTTCGCGGGCAGGATCGAGGCGGGCGAAGACATCCACCTGCTTTCCGGCCACGACTACAACAAGCCGCTGGCGTCCCGCGCCGCCGGCACCATGCAGGTTTCCGAAACGGATCAGGCGCTGATGATCGAGGCCACGATCGACGGCAGCACATCATGGGCACGCGATTTCCTCGCCGCACATGCCGCCGGTCTTATTCGCGGCCTGTCGCCCGGCTTCCGCGTACAGAACGGCGGCGAACGGATCGAGCGGCGCGCCAAGGGCTTGCTGCGCACCGTGACGGCGGCGGCGCTGTTCGAGGTCTCGGCAGTGACCCGCCCGGCCTATCCCGCTGCGCAGATCGAGGCGCGGGCATGGGCAGTCTCGGAACGTTCCGAAGTTGTCTCGACGCCGGGACAGTCACATCCGCTCAATCGCTGGAGGCTCTGATGGGAATGCTCGACATATTCCGACGCAAGCCCGTCGAAACGCGATCCGCGCCTGTCAGCTACACCGCTGCGCTGATGGCGGCTCGCGAGGGCTGGATCAGCGGGCATTCCGGTCTCGCCGAAATCACGGCGGCGGTGCAGACATCCGTCAGCATGTGGGAAAGCGGGCTGGCGCTCGCGGACGTGGCCGGCACCGATCTCTTGACCCGCCGCACCATGGCAATGACGGCGCGCACGCTGGCGCTACGGGGCGAGGCGGTCTTTCTGATCGCCGATCGGCTCATCCCGGCGACCGACTGGGATATGTCGACCCGGTTCGGCGAGCCGCGCGCCTATCGCGTTGGCATCCCAGAAATCAGCGGCGGACGATCGCAGACGGCGCTTGCGGCCGAAGTCCTGCACTTTCGTATCGGCGTCGATCCTTCGACCCCATGGGCGGGCAGCGCACCGTTGCGCCGCGCCCGGCTCTCGGCGGAATTGCTGGAGGAAGTCGAGACCGCGTTGCGCGATGTCTTCCGGGACGCGCCGATCGGCTCGCAAATCGTGCCAGTCCCTGAAGGGTCATCCGATGACATGGCCGGGCTGCGATCCGGCTTTCGCGGGCGGCGTGGCGCCGCTCTCGTCATCGAAGGCGTAGCGCAGGCGGTCGGGGCAGGGATGCACCCGCAACTCGGCAAGTCACCGGACCAGCTATCGCCCGATCTGCAGCGCACGCTCGCCGACAAGTTGCTCGCCAGCGCCAAGGCCGAAATCTACGGCGTGTTCGGCATCCTGCCCGGATTGCTCAATCCCGCGACGACCGGCCCGATGGTCCGCGAGGCGCAGCGGCATCTGGCGCAGTTGGTCCTGCAGCCGATCGCCAACATCATGGCCGAGGAAGTCACCGAGAAGATCGGCGCCACCGTCGCGATCGACGTGGTGCGGCCGATGCAAGCTTTCGACCACGGCGGCAAGGCCCGCGCCGTCTCGACGATGCTGCAGGCGATGGCAACCGCGAAGGAGGCAGGACTGGACCCCGCGACCGTGAAGGACGCGATGCAGTTCATCGACTGGGCGGAATGAGCCATGCTCTATCTGGACGACGCGACCCGGCGCAGGCTTCGCGGCACCCAAGATGGATGGCTCAAAAGACTAGGTGCTCGCCAGCCCACTCCGAAGCCTAAGCCCCGGAAGATAAACCGGGACCGCCGCCGCCGGCTGGTCGAAAACACGATTGAAATCCTCAAGACCGGCCAGCCAACGCCCTTTACCTATGAGGCCGCTTGTCGGCACGGGCTGCGAAGCGCTTTCTGCAGCGACGGCTGGACATGGCGCGACGCGGACGCGACGGCGCTCGACATCGTGGCGACGGCGCTCCGGTTCATCGGCGCCAAACGGCCGACATGGATGGAAGGCCAGCCGGAACATACCCAGGAAGGATTTTCCCCGATCGAGCGCACCCGTTGTGTTCGGTGCGGCGGGAATATGCCCGACGACGATCTGCAAAACGGATGGGAGCGCCGCTATTGCTCCAACATGTGCCGGAGTAGCGACCGGCTGAAATGGGAGCGGGTTTCCGGCGAGCGGCGCACGCAGGCGGAATACTGGGCTGCAATGGCCGTGACCGGCGAAGCGAAGAAGCTCCAGCGCGAGCGGCCGTGCCAGTGGTGCGGAACGCCATTCATCCCGCGCAACATCGTCGACGACATCGCCCATTGTTCGCGAAGCTGCGCGGCGAAGACGAAAGGCGCGCAACGCAAGATCATGAAGCCGTGCGAGGCGTGCGGCGAGCTGTACCACGCCAGCGGGCCGGGCGCCGGCAAGCGGTTCTGTTCCCAAGCCTGCTGGAATAGCGTCTACCTGATCCAGCCCAAGCCCTGCGAATGGTGCGGCACCGAGTTCACGCCGAAGTCGCGGCGCGTTCGCTTTTGCTCGTCGCGCTGTTCCGCCCGGCACCGATGCGCGCCGCCTGCGACCTAAGATTTGGCTCGCACCATCGGACTATTGCGTGCTTCCCTACGCTCTAGACCAAATGGCCGGATAGTCGGAGGCTTAAAGCATGGACGAAAATCGGCTCGCAGACCTGTCACGTTGGCGCGACGCTCAGTTGGTCGCGCGCTATGGCGACGAATCGGCAGCCTTCCGGCTCCGCGAATTTGGCGTGGCGCAAGCTCTGGAGATTGACGCACCAACGGCAGATGAATTGCTGTGGACGGACGTGAAAGGGGATCCCGTTGATCCCGACCACACGTGGTGGGGCTATAACGGTATGTCCGCCGTCGAACGGAAAGGGCGCAGCCAAGGGAAGTGGCCGCCGGGCTAATCGCGCCCGGATCTATGTCGCGAGCGTGTAGCGTAGATCCTATAAAAACCTCAGAACCCCCACGGAACCCCGAAACCTATTCGCGACATAAATCAGTTGCCGATCACTCGGAAGTATCTGATTTTACTGGAGAATTTGGTGAGCGCGCAGGGATTCGAACCCTGGACCTACAGATTAAAAGTCCGTTGCTCTACCAACTGAGCTACGCGCTCGAACCGCCGGGGCGCAAGCGACCCGGCGGGAATGGGCGGAACATAGAAAGGCGGCATATGCCGGTCAACCGGAAATCGCGCTCCCGCTAACGGATTTGCGATTTGCCGCGCGGTGCTCGGGCAATTAAGAGCGAGCCGACGGTTCGCCTCCCAGATCGTCGCCCTCCAACGGCAGTTTCGCGTGCGATGACGCCGGGCCGGGGTCGGGCGACCCGCGAATCGGATCAATGCGATAGAACCGAGGCATGCCTTGCTCGCCGAACTTTCCTACCCGACAGCCGTCTTCGCGGGAGCGCTCTCGTTCCTGTCGCCCTGCGTCCTGCCGCTGGTGCCGCCCTATCTGTGCTACATGGCGGGCGTCTCCGCCGACGAATTGCGGGCCGGGCCGCAGCTCGGCTCGGCCCGCTACACGCGGCTGATCGCGACTTCGCTCGTCTTCGTGCTCGGCTTTTCGACGGTGTTCGTGGCGCTCGGCGCCGGCGCCAGCACGATCGGACAGATTCTTCGACAAAATCTCGATTGGCTCGGCATCGTCGCCGGCGTCGCGATCATCATCATGGGTCTGAATTTCCTTGGCGTCTTCCGCCTGTCCTTTCTGTCGAAGGAAGCCCGGCTGACCGCGCCCGACAAGCCGCGCAGCGTCGTCGGCGCCTATCTGATGGGGCTGGCCTTCGCCTTCGGCTGGACACCGTGCATCGGGCCGGTGCTCGGGGCGATTCTCGGTCTGGCCGGCGCCAAGGGCACGGTCGGGGAGGGGGCGCTGATGCTCACCTTCTACTCGGCCGGGCTCGGCATTCCGTTCATCCTCGCGGCAGCCTTCTCCGGGGCTTTCTTCCGCTGGATGAATGGCTTCAAGGCGCATCTCGCAACGGTTGAGAAGGTGATGGGCGGCCTTTTGGTCGTCACCGGCGTCCTGTTCCTCACCGGCAGCATGCAGGCGATGTCGTTCTGGCTGCTGGAGAATTTTCCGGTATTTCAGACCATCGGCTGATCGAGGCCGCCACCTCCATTTTGATTCAGCCTGTGCTAAGGCCTCGCCGTCTGTGATTTTTTGCGAGTAACCGATGGCGAGAAGCTGCCTGTCGATCATTCTGGCTGCCGGCGAAGGCACCCGGATGAAATCGTCCAAGTCCAAGGTGCTGCACGCGGTAGCGGGCCTGGAGATGATCCGGCACGTCGCTCGTGCGGCGCGAGATGCCGGCTCGAACCGCGTCGCCGTCGTGGTCGGGCGTGACGGCGAGGCCGTCGAGGCGGCCGTCCGCCAGGATATCGCCGAAGTCGCGACCTATCCGCAGACCGAGCGGCTGGGCACGGCCCACGCCGTGCTCGCCGCGCGCGCAGGACTTGCCGAAGGTTGCGACGACGTCCTCATCTTGTTCGGCGATACGCCGCTGATCCGGCCGCGAACCCTGGCGCGGGCCCGAGCCACCCTGGCCGCCGGTGCCGAAATTTGCGTTGTTGGTTTCCGCCCCGCGGACCCGACCGGCTACGGCCGGCTGATCGAAGAGGGCGGCGAGCTTGTCGCGATCCGTGAGGAGAAGGATGCCAACGAGGCCGAACGCGCCGTCGATTTCTGCAATGCCGGCGTCATGGCGTTCGCCGGCGAACGCGCGCTCGAAATGCTGGAGGCGATTGGCAACGACAACGCCAAAGGCGAATATTACCTGACCGACATGGTCGAGATCGCCCGCCGGGCCGGCCGGACCGTCAAGGCCATCGAAGCGGACGCAGACGAGGTGCTTGGTGTCAATTCGCGCCTGGAACTCGCCGCCGTCGAAGCGCTTTGGCAGACTGCGCGGCGACGCCAGGCGATGCTCGACGGGGTGACGCTCATGGATCCGGCGAGCGTGTTCTTTGCCCATGACACGGAGATCGCCGCCGACGCCTTCGTGGAGCCAAATGTCGTGTTCGGTCCAGGCGTGACGGTGGCTGCCGGTGCCGTGATCCACGCCTTCTCTCACATTGAGGGCGCCACCATCGGCGAGGGAGCCTCGATCGGACCCTTCGCGCGCTTGCGCCCCGGCACCCGACTCGCGGAAAACACCAAGGTCGGCAATTTCTGCGAGGTGAAGAACGCCCAGTTCGCCGCCGGCGCCAAGCTCAATCATCTGAGCTATGTGGGCGATGCGACCGTGGGCGCGAGGGCCAATATCGGCGCGGGCACGATCACCTGCAATTATGACGGCGCGCTGAAGCATCTCACCGAGATCGGCGAAGGCGCCTTCATCGGATCGAACTCCGCGCTCGTCGCGCCAGTGCGGGTGGGCGACGGCGCCTATGTCGGGACCGGCAGCGTGGTCACCGACGACGTGCCGGACGGGGCGTTGGCCATCGCGCGCGGGCGTCAGGTGACCATGCCCGATCGCGGCCGCCAGATCACCGAACGCAACGCGGCGGCGAAAGCCGCCAAGACCGCCGCCAAACAATCCGACCCGGCGTAATCTCTCGACACCAAACGTGAATCCCGGCGAGCGGCCGTGGGCGTTAGAACGTCGTCCATCTCGTCGTCCCGCCGCTTCGTTCGAGCGACACATCCAAGGACCATCCCATGTGCGGAATCATCGGAATCATCAGTCGCCAACCAGTCGCGGATCGTCTCGTCGATGCTTTGAAGCGCCTGGAATACCGGGGCTATGATTCGGCCGGCGTTGCGACGCTCGAGGCGGGCGTGCTGACCCGCCGCAGGGCCGAGGGCAAGCTGGTCAACCTGGCCAAGCGTCTCGACGACGCGCCGCTCAAGGGCACGATCGGGATCGGCCACACCCGCTGGGCGACCCACGGCGCTGCAACCGAGCCGAACGCCCATCCGCACGCGACGAAGGCGCTCGCTATCGTCCATAACGGCATCATCGAGAACTATCGCGACCTGAAGGCCGAGCTCGAAGCCGAGGGCGTAACCTTCGAAAGCCAGACCGACACCGAGACGGTCGCCCATCTGGTGACGCGCGAACTCGCGCGTGGCCTGTCGCCGAAGGACGCGGTCCATGCCGTGCTGGGCCGTCTGGAAGGCGCCTTCTCGCTCGGCTTCCTGTTCAACGGCAACGAGGACATCCTGATCGGCGCGCGCCGCGGCAGTCCGCTGGCGGTCGGCGAGGGCGAGGGCGAAATGTTCCTCGGCTCGGACGCCATCGCGCTATCGCCCTTCACCGACACGGTCCGCTATCTTGAGGAAGGCGATTTCGCGGTCCTGACCCATGACCGGGTGGAGATCTTCGACGAGCATGGACGGCCGGTCACACGCGAGATCCGGCGCTCGGTCGGCAAGGCGTTCTATGTCGACAAGGGCAACCACCGGCATTTCATGCAGAAGGAGATCTACGAGCAGCCGGAGGTGTTGTCCCACACGCTTGGCGCTTTCGTCGATATGACGACCGGCCGGACGCGGATTCCGAACGGACAGTCGCTCGATTTCGCCAAGGTCAACCGCATGGCGCTGTCGGCCTGTGGCACCGGCTATTATGCAGCCCTGGTCGGCCGTTACTACTTCGAGCGCTATGCCCGGATTTCCTGCGATCTCGATGTGGCGTCGGAATTCCGCTACCGTGAAAGCCCGCTCGGCGACGTCGATCTGGCGCTGTTCGTCTCGCAATCCGGCGAGACGGCGGACACGCTCGCCTCGCTGCGCTACGCAAAGGCCGAAGGACTTCAGACCGCGTCGGTGGTCAACGTCCAGGAATCGACCATCGCGCGGGAATCCGACTTCGTCCTGCCGACACTGGCCGGCCCCGAGATCGGTGTCGCGTCGACCAAGGCCTTCACCTGTCAGTTGATGGCGCTTGCCGCGTTGGCCATCAAGGCCGGCGTCGATCGGGGCGTGATCTCGCCCGACCGCGAAATGGAACTCACGCGCATTCTGGCCGAGGCACCGCGGTTGACCAACGAGGCGATCCAGCTCGAGGACCGGATCGAAGTACTGTCGCGGGACATGGCGACGAAGCGGCACGCGCTGTTCCTCGGTCGCGGCTTCTCCTTTCCGCTGGCCATGGAAGGGGCGCTGAAGCTAAAGGAGATCAGCTATATCCACGCCGAAGGCTATGCGGCCGGCGAGTTGAAGCATGGGCCGATCGCCTTGATCGACGAGACGATGCCGGTCGTCGTCATCGCGCCCCACGACCGGAGTTTCGAGAAGACGGTCTCCAACATGCAGGAGGTCGCAGCGCGCGGCGGCGAGATCATCCTGATCACCGACACCAAAGGCGCGGCCAGTGGCGCGGTCGAGGGCGCCGAGATGATCGTCCTGCCGGACATGCCGGAAATCCTCACTCCGATCGTCTATGCGATCCCGTTACAGATGCTCGCCTATCACACAGCAATCCATATGGGCACGGATGTCGACCAGCCGCGCAATCTGGCGAAGTCCGTTACCGTCGAGTAGCGACGCCATCTTCTTCGCACTCGCGAAAAATCATCTTGCAATTGCCGCACTCGGCCCCGATGGTCCAGGCGCCGGAGGTATTCGGCGCCAATAGCAAAACGCTTTAATGCGCTAGAGGATAACGACGGCGATGGCCCGCCTGCGCAACTACTTCCTCACAGGATTCATCGTCTGCGCACCGTTGGCGATCACCGCCTGGATCACCTGGTCGTTTATGGGCTGGGTCGATGGTTGGGTGAAACCTTACATTCCCGCACAGTATCTCCCCGATTCCTATCTACCCTTTGCCGTCCCGGGTTTCGGCCTGATCGTCGCGCTGGTGCTGATCACTGTGGTCGGCTTCCTGACCGCCAATTTCATCGGCCGGACCGTGGTCCGATGGAGCGAACATCTGCTCAGCCGGACCCCGCTGGTCCGGTCCGTCTACACGGCGCTCAAGCAGATATTCGAGACGGTCCTCGCCGACCGCTCCTCCTCCTTCAAGACCGCCGGATTGATGGAATATCCGCGCAAGGGCGTCTGGTGCCTCGTCTTTGTGGCGACGACGGCTCGCGGCGAGATCGCGACGGTGCTCTCCGACCAGGGCGAGGAAATGCTGGCCGTGTTCCTGCCGCCGACGCCCAATCCCACCTCGGGCTTCCTGCTCTTCGTGCCACGCGAGGACGTGCGGGTGCTCGATATGAGCATCGAGGCGGCGTTGCGGCTGGTCATTTCGGCGGGGCTGGTGTCGCCGGATGAGGTGGTCCGCCGCGACAAGCCCATCAGCATGGCGAAAGCCTCGCGCATGGTCGCCGGGCGCGAGCAGCGGACCGAGCGGCCGATCGAGCCGGCCGAGTAGCGAAGTCCGATGCTCTAGCCGGAGCGTAGCAGCCGCACCGCCTCGTCCTTGCCGAACAGATAGAGGAGCGTGCGGAGCGCTTCGCCGCGCTCGGATTTCCGATCGCCGTCGGTCGCGAGGATCAACCGCGCGTCGTCGCGGGCGATCTCCATCAGATGGGCGTGATGTTCCATCGAGGCGATGCGGAAGAACGGCATGCCCGACTGCTGGGTGCCGAGGAGATCGCCTTCGCCGCGCAGCTTCAAATCCTCCTCGGCGATGCGGAATCCGTCCTCGGTTTCGCGCATCACCGCGATGCGGGCCGCCGCCGTCTCGCCGAGCGGCGCGCGGTATAAAAGCACGCAGGACGAGGCTTTCTCGCCGCGCCCGACCCGGCCGCGCAGCTGGTGCAGTTGCGACAGACCGAAGCGCTCGGCGTGTTCGATGACGATAATCGAGGCGTCGGGCACGTCGACGCCGACTTCGATGACCGTCGTCGCGACGACGAGTTTGGTGCGCCCGGCCTTGAAGGCCGCCATGGCGGCGTCCTTTTCCTCGCCGCTCATGCGGCCATGGACGAGCCCGACCATGTCCCCGAACAGACCCTTGAGTTGGCGAAACCGCTCCTCGGCCGCCATCAGGTCGCTTTTTTCCGATTCCTCGACCAGCGGACAGACCCAATAGAGCCGGTCGCCCGCCCCCATGGCGCGGCCGGCGCGATCGATGATCTCGTCGAGCCGCTCCATCGGTACGGCAACGGTGGTGATCGGCTTGCGCCCGGCCGGCTTGCCTTCGAGCCGCGAGACGTCCATGTCGCCGAAGGCGGCAAGAACGAGGGTGCGCGGAATCGGCGTCGCGGTCATCACCAGCAGATCCGCCGCGCGGCCCTTGCCGGTCAGGCTCAGCCGCTGGTGGACGCCGAAGCGGTGCTGCTCGTCGACGACGACGAGGCCGAGATCGCGGTACGCGACCTCCTCCTGAAACAGCGCATGAGTCCCGACGACGATCTGCGCTTCGCCCGAGGCGATGACCGCGAGCTTGGCCGCCCGCGTTTTGCCGGTATCGCGGCCGGTGAGGAGGACGATCTGCAGCCCGACCGCCTCGCAGAGCTTCGAGAGCCCATCGAAATGTTGGCGCGCCAGAATTTCGGTCGGGGCAAGCAGCGCCGATTGCGCCCCGGCCTCGGCCGCCGTCGCCATCGCAATCAACGCGACCACCGTCTTGCCGGCGCCGACATCGCCCTGCAGCAGGCGCAGCATCCGGTCCTCGTCCGCCATGTCGGCGAGGATCTCGGCGATGACAGCTTGCTGGGCATCGGTGAGAACGAAGGGAAGCACCGCCCGAAGCCGCGCCGCAAGGGCGCCGGAGCCGGTGAGCGGGCGGCCGCGCACCCTCTTCATGCGCTGCCGCGACAGCGCCAGAGCCAATTGGCTGGCCAGGAACTCGTCATAGGCGAGGCGGCTGAAGGCGGCGCCGTCGGGCACCAGATCGCGCTCGTCGGACGGATCGTGCAGGCGCTTCAGCGCGCCTCCAAAATCCGGAAAGCCGTGCTTGGCAGCGATCGACGGGTCGATCCACTCCCGCATCGTCGGCAGGCGCTCAACCGCCTGGGCGATCGCCTTGCGCAGGATCTTCGGCGAGAGCCCGGCGGTCATCGGATAGACCGGTTCGACCAGGGACAGCGATTCGGCTTCGTCGACCGACGCCACGAAGTCGGGATGCACCATCGACGGGCGGCCGTTGAACCACTCGACCCGGCCGGACACGATCATCGTCTCGCCGACGGGCAGGAGCTTTTCCAGCCAGCCGGGCTGGCCGCGAAAATAGGTGAGGGCGATCTCGCCGGTCTCGTCTTGGGCAAACACCTTGTAGGGCGCCGATTTCGCCGCCCGTCCAGGCGCCTGATGGCGGTCGATGCGAACGGTCAGCGTCACGATCCCGCCTTCCGGCGCGGTCGCGATTTGGGCGCGCTTGCGCCGGTCGATCAGGCCGGTCGGCAAATGGAACAGGAGATCGCGGACGCGCACGGCCTCGCCGGTTCCGACCAGCAGCGTCTGGAATTGCGCCGCGACCTTCGGTCCCACGCCTTCCAGCGTCGTCACGGGGGCAAACAGCGGGTCGAGGATCGAAGGGCGCATCGTCGGCGAGGTTTAGTCGGATGCGCGCCGATGGCAAGGCTGACAGGCCCGGTCTCACCCTATATAGAAGCCTCACTCACACAACAGGTTCGACATGACTGGTATGCAGCGCTCTTCGAGCGATCTCGACGTCCGCCGCCGCAAGGCGTTGTTCCGGTCCTGGCATCGGGGCATCCGCGAGATGGATCTGGTGCTCGGCCGTTTCGCCGACGCCGAGATCGACCGGCTGACCGACGCCGAGCTTCACGACTACGAGCAGCTGATGGAAGCGCCCGACCGGGACATATTCCAATGGCTGACCGGCGAAACGGCAACGCCGGCAAATTTCGACACCGGCGTGTTCCGGCGGATTAGGGATTTCCACGTCGCGGAGGAGGAGCCTCGGCCATGAGTCTGCCAGAGCCCTTGAAAAGAGCGCTGACGAAAGGCGCGGGCCTTGCGATCGGCAATGTCCTCGACGGCTACGAGGCGTTTCTGCTCGCCGACATCGCGCGCCTTCGCGGCGCGAAGAAGCCGGTGGTCTATGTCATGCGCGACGGCAACCGGATCGGCGAACTTGAGGACGCGCTGAAATTCGTGGCGCCCGAGCTGCCGGTGCTGACGCTGCCGGGCTGGGATTGCCTACCCTACGACCGGGTCGGGCCCTCGGGCGAGGTGGCGGCGCGCCGGCTATCGGCGATGGCCGCGCTCGGGCAGTTGCAACGCGAGCCGCACCGCGCGCTGATCCTGACGACGGCGAACGCGCTGCTCCAGAAGATGCCGCCGGCAGCGGTTCTCGGCGAGGAAACGATCGCGGCCAGGGCCGGCAACCGCATCGCCATGGAAGACATCGTGCGCGCCCTGCAGCGCGGCGGTTTTGAGCGGGTCGCGACCGTGCGCGAGCGCGGCGAATTCGCAGTGCGCGGCGGCATTCTCGATCTTTTCGCGCCCGGCGAGGAGGAGCCGGTGCGCCTCGACTTCTTCGGCGATACGCTGGAGACGATCCGCGGCTTCGACCCAGCGACCCAGCGCACGACACGGCAATTGCAAAGCTTCGAACTGGCGCCGGTCTCCGAGATCACCTTGCGCGAGGAGACGGTCAGCCGCTTCCGGACCAATTACGTCAAGCGCTTCGGCGCGGCACAGCGCAACGACGCGCTCTATAGCTCGATCAGCGAGGGCAAGCGCTTCTCCGGGATGGAGCACTGGCTGCCGCTGTTCTACGACAAGCTCGACACGCTGTTCGACTATTGCCAAGGCTTTCCGATGGTTCTCGATCATCTGGCGCTCGAAGCGGTCGGCGAGCGACGCGAGACGATCGGCGATCACTACGAGTCGCGCAAACGCAATGCCGGCGAAGCCAGCGGGGAGTCCATTCCCTATCATCCGGTCGATCCAGATGATCTTTATCTGTCGGAGGATGAACTCGCGGGCGGTCTCGCCGTCGCCGATCCGATCCGCCTGTCGGCCTATGGCGCGAGCGACGCCGCCAATCACGACGTTTTCAATCTCGACATCAGCCGAGGCCGCAATTTCGCGGCGGAGCGCGCCAGCGGCGACGTCAACGTATTTCAGGCGGCGGTCGATCATATCGGCCGGCTGCGCGCCGACGGCAAGCGCGTGTTGTTGGCCGCCTGGAGCGAGGGCTCGCGCGAGCGCCTGAGCCAGGTCGTCGAGGAGCACGGCCTCGAAGGCCTGAAGCCCGTCGACAGCCTGAAGAAGCTGAACGAGGCGCCCAAGAACCTCGTCGTGACGGCCGTTCTCGGTATCGAGGCGGGTTTCGAGACCCCCCATCTCGCCGTCGTCGGCGAACAGGACATTCTCGGCGACCGGCTGGTGCGGCGCGGCCGCAAGAAGCGCGCCAAGAATTTCATCGCCGAGGTCTCCGGCCTCGACGAGGGCGATATCGTCGTGCATGTCGATCACGGCATCGGCCGCTTTGTCGGCCTGAAGACCATCGAGGCGGCCGGCGCGCCGCATGATTGCCTGGAATTGCGCTATGCCGGCGAGGACCGGCTGTTCCTGCCGGTGGAAAACATCGAGCTGTTGTCGCGCTATGGCGGCGAGGGCTCGGAGGCGATGCTCGACAAGCTCGGCGGCGGCGCCTGGCAGGCCCGCAAGGCCAAGCTGAAGAAGCGCCTGCTCGACATGGCCGACGGGCTAATCCGCATCGCCGCCGCGCGGCAGATGCGCGGCGCGCCGAAGCTGGTGCCGCCGGAAGGGCTCACTGACGAATTCGCCGCAAGGTTCCCCTATGAGGAAACCGAGGACCAGATGAACGCCATCGACGCGGTGGCCGACGATCTGGCACTCGGGCGGCCGATGGACCGGCTGATCTGCGGCGACGTCGGCTTCGGCAAGACCGAGGTGGCGATGCGCTCGGCCTTCATCGCGGCGATGAATGGCCTGCAGGTCGCCGTCGTCGTGCCGACCACTTTGCTGGCCCGCCAGCACTTCAAGACTTTCGCGGAACGCTTCCGCGGCCTGCCGCTGAATGTCGCGCAGGCCTCGCGACTGGTGACCTCGAAGGAACTCGCGGCGACCAAGAAGGGCGTCGCCGAGGGCACGGTCGATATCGTCGTCGGCACCCACGCGCTGCTCGGCAAGGCCATCAGCTTCAAGAATCTGGGGCTGCTGATCATCGACGAGGAGCAGCATTTTGGCGTCAAGCACAAGGAGCGGCTCAAGGAGCTGAAATCCGACGTCCACGTGCTGACGCTGTCGGCGACGCCGATCCCGCGTACCCTGCAACTGGCCCTGACCGGCGTTCGCGAACTCTCGTTGATCACCACCGCGCCGGTCGATCGCATGGCGGTGCGTACCTTCGTCTCTCCCTTCGATCCGCTGGTCGTGCGGGAGACCTTGCTGCGCGAGCGCTATCGCGGCGGGCAGAGCTTCTATGTCTGTCCGCGCGTCTCCGATCTGGCCGACGTGAAGGCATTTCTCGACTCGGAGGTGCCGGAGCTGAAGGTGGCCGTCGCCCACGGCCAGATGGCGGCAGGCGAACTTGACGATATCATGAACGCCTTTTACGAGGGCCAGTACGACGTGCTCCTGTCGACGACGATCGTCGAATCCGGCCTCGACATTCCGTCGGCCAACACGATGATCGTCCACCGGGCCGACATGTTCGGCCTGTCGCAGCTCTATCAGCTTCGCGGTCGCGTCGGCCGCTCCAAGGTGCGCGCCTACGCGCTGCTCACCATCCCGGCGAACAAGACGCCGACCAAGGGCGCCGACCGCCGGCTCAAGGTCTTGCAGTCGCTCGATACGCTCGGCGCGGGCTTCCAGCTCGCCTCCCACGATCTCGACCAGCGTGGCGCCGGCAATCTGCTTGGCGACGAGCAGTCCGGCCACGTCAAAGAGGTCGGCTTCGAGCTTTACCAGCAGATGCTGGAAGAGGCGGTCGCGGAGATGAAAGGCGAAGAGCTGGAGAGCGACGGCCAATGGTCGCCGCAGATCGCGCTGGGCACTGCGGTGATGATCCCGGAAGGCTACGTGCCCGATCTCCAGCTCCGCATGACGCTCTACCGGCGGCTGGCGGACCTCTCGAACGCGCGCGAGATCGACGCCTTCGGCGCCGAGCTCATCGACCGCTTTGGGCCGATGCCGGCCGAGGTCGAACATCTCCTGAAGGTCGTCTTTATCAAGTCGCTGTGTCGCAAGGCCAATATCGAGAAGCTCGACGCCGGGCCGAAGGGCATCGTCATCACCTTCCGGGACAAGACCTTCCCCAACCCCGGCGCACTCGTCCGCTACATCGCCGAGCAGGGTGCGTCGGCGAAGATCCGCGCCGATCAGTCGGTCGTCCTCATCCGCGACTGGCCGACGGCGGACAAGCGGCTCAACGGCGCAGCGACGGTGGCGACCCAGCTGGCGCGCTTCGCCGACGAGGTTCAGAAAAAAGCGGCGTAGGCGAGTGGGGTGGGCATCGGATTCCCGAAACCCCTCCCACAATTTGGCCGTCTGGGCGGGCGAAAGCGCAAGGATGATCAAAAATCTCCTCTCGCTCTCTCGGCCCGCCCTCAGACAGAGCCTTCTCGCCGCGATCGGTGTATCCCTTGCGGTCGCATCCAACGCGCATGCCCAGAACCGCGTTGGCGAGCAACTTGTCAATGCCGATCTCGCAACGCTTGTCGCGATCGAGGATCGCTTGAACGCGGCAGACATTTGCCAGCCGCTGCAGTTCGATCTGCGCACGGTTTCATCGCTTGTCGGCTTCCCGATTCCCGCCTTCATTCCGATCGACACGAATCTTCGATGGGATCAGAACCGCCATCGGGTGACGCGTTTCGCGTCGACGCCGACCGATGTCGTCTTGGATTTCCGAATGGGGTGCCAACCGAGCACCAATGGTGCGGTTCTCGACTATCTCGGCCTGTCGCCCGACAAGGTTCGGCTCGACGACACAGTGTCCTGCAAAGGCGGGCGGATGGCGAACGGCGACCTCGATACGCTGGTCTGCACGGCGGAGGGAAAGGTCGGCAAGCTTCTGGCCACGACCATCATCGGCCTGTCGGACAAGGTCGGACGGCTTTTGCCGATGCAGCTGGCCGTAGTAGTTCCGGCCGCCTCGGCGCAGACGACAGGGTCGAAGACTGGGACCGCCGCGCCCGTCGGTGCGGATAATCCGGTCGACGCCGCAGTGTCGCCGGACGCCGATACCGCCAAGAGGACGCCGCCGGCCGCTCGGCCGTCGGGCGACGAGCGATAACGACCGCTCGCCGCCCGAGGCTGCGCTACTTTGCGTCCGGCGCCTTCCAGAACGTCGGCAGCTGATAGCCATAGAGCGGCGTCGTGTCGGGGTGCTCAATGAACTTCCAGCGGGCCAGCCATTGCTCCGGCAGGTGGAACAGCGGCACGACATAGTGTCCCGAAATCAGCACCCGGTCATAGGCGCGCACCGCGTCGACGAAGGCCTCACGGCTGCGCGCCGAGACGATCTCGTCGATCAGCTTGTCGAGGGCCGGGTCGGCAACGCCGGCGAAGTTGAACGTGCCGTTGGCGTCCTTCGAGATCGATCCCCAGCGATAGACCTGCTCGGCGCCCGGCGACAGCGAGGCGCTGTAGGTCGCGATGATCATGTCGAAGTCGTAAGCCGATTTACGCGCCTGATACTGGGCGTCATCGACCTGCCGAACCGTCGTCTGGACGCCGATGCGGTCAAGGGTCCGCTTATAGGCGAGCGCGATCCGCTCCTGCTCCGGCGATTGCACCAAAATCTCGAACGACAACGGTTTGCCGTCGGGACCGACGAGCGAGCGCCCCTCGAAGCGGTAGCCGGCTTCCTGGAAAGCCTTGGCCGCGGCCTGGAGTACCTTGCGGTCGCTGCCGCTGCCATCGGTCACCGGGGGCGCATAGGATCCGTCCATGACGTCCGGATCGATCTGATCGGCATAGTCCGAAAGCAGCGCCTTTTCGGCCTCCGATGCCGGACCGCCCGCGCTAGACAACTCGGAATTCTGGAAGAAGCTGCCCGTCCGCTTGTAGGCGTCGTAGTACAAGTTGCGATTGGCCCATTCGAAGTCGAACAGCATCGACAGCGCCTTGCGGACCGCGCGATCCTGGAAAACCGGCCGGCGGGTGTTGAACACGAAGGCCAGCATGTTCGACGGCGCACCGGATGTGAAAGTCTCCTTGACGACGTCGCCATTGGTCACGGCCGGGAAATCATAGGCGGTGCGCCAATGGTTCGGGTCGCCCTCGATATAGACGTAGGACAGGCCCTTCTTGAACGCCTCAAACTGGGCGTTGGAGTCGCGAAAATACTCGATGACGATGGTGTCGTAATTGTCGATGCCCTGTTTGATGGGCAGGTCGCGGCCCCAATAATCCGGGTTCTTCTTGTAGGTGATGCGCTGGCCGGGCTCGACCTTGTCGATCAGATACGGACCCGAGCCGATCACCGGCTCCAAGGTCGTCTGCTCGAAGGTCTCGCGATCGAAGGCGTGTTCGGGAAGCACCGGGAGCCCCGATATGAGGAGCGGGGTTTCCCGGTCAGCGGTCTCGTCGAAGGTGAAGCGAACGCCATTTGCGCCGGCCTTTTCGATCTTGACCGCCGGCCGCAGCCAGTTGGCGTACATCGGCCGGCCGTGCGCGCGCAGCATCTCCACGGTGAACAGCACGTCCTCCGGCCGGACCGGCTCGCCATCGGAAAATTTCGCCGCCGGATTGAGCTGGAACTCGACGGAGCTGCGTTCGGCGTCGGTTTCGACGGTTTCGGCAAGCAGCCCGTACATGGTGAAGGGTTCATCTGCCGAGCGCTGCATCAAGGGCTCGAAGACCAGATTGCCAAACTCCTTGTCGAACCAGATGCCCCGCGCCGTGGTCAGTGCGCCGCGCACGATCACCGGGTTGAGATTATCGAAGGTCCCGAAGACGCCATAGCGCATCGTGCCGCCTTGCGGCGCGTCCGGGTTCACGAAGGGCAGGCGCTCGAAGTCCGCGGGAAGGGCCGGCTCGCCCTGCATGGCGATGGCGTGCCGGGGCTCGGCCGTCGCCGGTCCCGCGAAAGGGGTTAGAATAGCGAGGGTAGCCGCGACCATGTAGCCCGCGCGACCATGGGCTGAAGGAATGCTCCGCATGCGGACCGACAGGCTCCCGATTGACGTATCTCGGATGGGATTCTAACCGTAAAGCCTTGCTTTGCCTACCATCCGGAAGCACCGGGATATGGATCGAGGGTCTTTAAACGGCCGCATTTGCGAAACAGGTCGTGGCCCGTTAAGGAACACCGTTTCATGATTTTGTCATGCCGAGAGGATTTGAGGCCTGTGACGCACCGTTTGTCGAACGCTTCCACCACGATGCTCGCCGCCGGGCTGGTCGGGCTCGCGACGCTTGCTTTCGGCGTTTCAGGGGCGAACGCCCAGGACGCGAAGCCCGCCGCCGGCCAGGCGCAGCCTGCCAGTCCAGCCCAAAGTCAGGCGATTCCCGCCGAATGGTTCAAGGTCTGCTCGACGCAGGGCGAAAACGAGATCTGCAATACGCAGTACACGTTGATCGCCGCTACGCGCCAACTGCTTACCGCAGTCAATCTGATCGACGTCAAGGGCAAGGTGAACCAGAAGGTGATCCAGGCCGTGGTTCCGACCGGTCGAGTGATTCCCGCTGGTGTTCAGATGAAGGTCGACGACGAAAAGCCGCAGACGCTGAATTATTCGGTCTGCTTCGCGGACCGCTGCATCGCCGAAGCGGAATTGACCGATGCCATGGTGGCCTCGATGAAGCGCGGCAAGCAGATGACGGTGACGTCGATCAACTTCCAGCGCCAGGCGAACCCGATCCCGATCAGTCTATCGGGCTTCACCCAGGCCTATGATGGAGCTCCGAAGGCGCAGCCCGAACTCGCCCAGCGCCAGAAGGAGCTGAACGAGGCCCTGCAGAAGCAGGCCGAGGAGCGGCGCAAGAAGTTCGAGGAGGCCCAAAAGGCTGCCAAGGACAACGCCGGCGAGGCAAAGCCCGCCGCGCAATAGGTCCTGCCGCGGCCAAGCCACTCCCTGAAGGATTAAACGGCGGCGTCAGCCGCCGTTTGCTTGTCCGCGCGCCGCTCTGCGGCCAAGGCAGGGTCAATTGCGGTGGGTGCCTTTCAGCCGATACGAACCATCGACGGGACCGTCGAAGATTTCGCCGATCTGAGGGTGGCGAACCGGAACCCCGGTCTCGTCAGGCAGGAGGTTTTGCTCGGAGACATAGGCGATGTATTCGCTCTCCGCGTTCTCGGCGAAGAGATGGTAGAACGGCTGGTCCTTGCGGGGCCGGACATCCTCGGGGATCGAATTATACCATTCTTCGGTGTTGTCGAACTCCGGATCGACGTCGAAGATGACACCGCGGAACGGATACATGCGGTGGCAGACGACTTGTCCGATGAAGAAGCGGGCAGTTTGCATCAAATTCACGACTCCCTTAAGGGACCGGCAATAGCCAATCTCGAAGCGACAACGCAAGCGCGTCCGTCGCCGCTGCCGACGAACCGCACACCGATGACGCTTTCCCTCATGCCCCGGACTGCCCGTTGATCGCGATCGTCGGTCTGATCTCGCCGTTCTTCGGTCTGATCGCGCTCGGATTTGCCACCGGCCGGATCGTCCGCCATCCGGTGGACGGGCTCGCCTGGCTCAACGTCTTCATCATCTATATCGCGCTGCCGGCGCTGTTCTTCCAGCTGTTGTCGAAAACCCCGGTCGAAAAGCTCGCCAGCGGCGGTTTTATCGTCGCGACCACGCTGGCGACCTTCCTCATCTTCGCCCTCGGCTTCGCGGTGGCGTTGGCGAGAACGCGGGGCGACATTCCCGTCGCGACGATTCAGGGGCTTGCCGGGGCCTATGGCAATATCGGCTATATGGGGCCGGGACTGGCCCTTGTCGCCATCGGCCCGGAAGCGGCAGTTCCGGTGGCGCTGATCTTTTGCTTCGACAATACCCTACACTTCACCATGGCGCCGCTGATGATGGCGCTGGGCGGCGACCGCAAGGGATCGCCCGCGAAGATCGCCCTCGGTGTGGTGCTCAAGATCGTCACGCATCCGTTCATCATCGCCACCGTTCTCGGGGTCGCGGCCGCGATCGTAGGGGCCGCACCCCCGGAGCCTGTCGATCGCTTTCTCCAGCTTCTCGCCAATGCGGCGGCACCCTGCGCGCTGTTCGCAATGGGCGTGACGCTGGCGTTGCGACCGTTGAAACGGGTGCCGGTGGAACTCGGCTATATCGTGCCGATCAAGCTTGTGCTGCATCCCACCGCCGTCTGGCTGCTGCTGGGATTGTTCGGTGACTTCGATCCGGTCTGGGTGAAGAGCGCGATCCTGCTCGCCAGCCTGCCGACGGCAACCAACGTCTTCGTCATCGCGCAGCAATACGGCGTGTGGGTGGAGCGCGCCTCGGCTTCGGTCCTGGTGACGACGGTGTTCTCCGTCGCTTCGGTCACGCTGTTGCTCTTCTTGATCTCCTCAGGGATCGTTCCGGCCGACCCCTTCGCGTATTGAGCGGGGCACCCCGGTCAGTCCCGCGCCGGGTGACAAACCCTCCCGCATGGCGAACTGGCGCAGAAACGGAACGCTTCGCATCGCGGCCAGTCCCACGGTCCGTGCGAGCTGCGTAGGCAGGAAATCGGCGAGAAGCGAGCGGTTGAGAAGATCGACGCCGACGGTGCGCGAGCGTACATCCACCCGGCGGGCCGCTTCATAACGTGACAGCGTCGCCCGCTGCCCGGGATCGTCGCGGCTTTCGGTGGCGAACCGTACGATCGCCTCGCAGTCGCGCAAGCCGAGATTGAGCCCTTGTGCACCGATCGGCGGAAATGCATGGCCGGCTTCCCCGACGAGAGCGAGGCGTTCGCCGGTCATCCGGTCGACCGAAGCGCCGGACAGCGGAAAACGCTGGATCGGTTCCTCGATTTCAACCGAGCCGAGGATCGAATGCATCTTGTCTTCGACCGTGCGCGCGAGACGGTCCAGCTTTAGATCGACGTAGAGCTCGGCGAGGTTGGGCTCCTCGACCCAAACGAGAGATGAACGCCGGCCGGGCAGCGGCACCTGCGTGAACGGGCCGGCCCGCGTATGGAATTCCGTCGAGACGGAATGATGATCGATGCGATGGCGAAAGTTGAAGACGATGGCGCTCTGCGGATAGATCCATTGCCGCACGCCGATGCCGGCCGCCTCGCGCATCGGCGAGCGCCGTCCGTCCGCCGCAACGACCAGACCGACGCGATAGCTCCCACCGTCCTGGAGCGTCACCACGGCGCGGTCGCCATCGATCGTGAAGCCCCGCGCCGCCGTCTCGCGAACCTCCAGCCTTTGCGCCTCCGCGACGCCGGCGTTCAGCGCCGCCTGGAGATCGGAATTGAGAACATTGTAGCCGAACGAAGCCAAGCCGATCTCGCTGGCGCGAAACTCCACGACCGGCGCACGAAACAGGTGCCTGGTGTCGTCGATGAGCCGCATCACTGCCAGAGGGGCCGCTTTGGCGCCGAGTCGATCGATGACGCCGAGGTTGGCCAAAAACGCGACGGAATCGCCTAGAAGCGCGGTGCTGCGCGCATCCGGCGTCGATTTCGGCGCGATCAGGACGGTGTCGAAGCCGCGGTCGGCAAAAGCCAGCGCGGTGGCCGTTCCCGCCAATCCGCCTCCAACGACGGCGATCTCTCTACGCTCTGTTGCCAATTGCACAATCTCCCGCCGGCTTGTCCAGTGAAATGGTCCGAAACTGCGAACGATGTCGCTCGTTTCACTTGGAATCCCGACATACGCCGGTTACAGCGGATGGCAATGGTGGTTTGCCGAGGGGCGGCAAAATGCAACGGCGCAGCGTGGGGATTCATGACAGACGCAGTCAGCGCCTTCGATAAGTGGCGTGCCTTCGGCGTGCATCTCTTGACCGCCAGCGGGGCGTTTCTCGCGTTCATGTCGGTCATTGCGGCGGCCGAACAGCGCTGGGTGGCGATGTTCGGCTGGTTGGGATTCGCGCTGTTCGTCGACGGCATCGATGGCCCTCTGGCTCGCCGGATCGAGATCAAGCGCGTACTGCCGAACTGGTCGGGCGATCTCCTCGATTCGATCATCGACTATGCGACCTTTGTCATGATTCCCGCCGTCGCGCTCTATCTCTCGGGCATGATCGGCCGGCCATGGTCGTTCGTCGCCGCGGCGCTGATCGTCATATCCAGCGCGATCTACTATGCCGATCTGCGCATGAAGACGAAGGACAATTTCTTTCGCGGATTTCCGGTCGCCTGGAACATGGTCATCTTCACGTTTTTCGCCATCCAGCCAAACGAGTGGACCGCCTTCGCCTTCGTGGCGTTCTGCTCCGTGGCGACGTTCCTGCCGATCAAGTTTCTGCACCCTGTGCGCGTCGAGCGGTTGCGCCCGGTCAATCTCGGCGTTTTCGCCGTCTGGTCGGTGTTGGGGCTCGCGGCACTGTTCATGAATTTCGCCTCGCCCTGGTGGGTCGAATGGGGACTTGTCGCCTCCGGCCTCTATCTGTTCGCCATCGGCGGCGTCCTTCAGATCATCGACCGGCTGCGGGGCGTGTCACACGACTAGCGCGGAATGAAGAAGAGTGGGAACCGGCTTCCCGCGCGCATTCCGCGCCGACTTTGTGGATTCGATCACGATGACACCGGAGCGAACGATACGATTTCATTGTGATCTGCGAATAACGGGAGTGAAGCATGAGCAAGGCGATCGTCGTTCACGAAGTGGGTGGCCCGGAGGTCCTGAAGTGGGAGGATCACGATCCGGGTCGGCCGGGTCCCGGTCAGATTCTGGTCGATCAGAAGGCCGCCGGCCTCAACTTCATCGACGTCTATTTTCGCACCGGCGTTTACAAGTCGCCGACCATGCCCTTCGTTCTCGGCAAGGAGGGCGCGGGCGTCGTCGCCGAAGTCGGGGAGGGGGTCGACGGTTTCCGGGTGGGCGACCGCGTCGCCTATAACGGCGTTACCGGCAGCTATGCCGAGCGGCTTGTGACCGAGGCGGACAAGGCCGTGAAGCTGCCCGACACGATCGACTTCAAGACCGCCGCGGCGATCATGCTGAAGGGCATGACGGCAGAATATCTTCTGCGGCGGACCTTCAAGGTCGGGCCGGACACGGTCCTTTTGTTCCACGCCGCGGCCGGCGGCGTGGGACTGATCGCCGGACAATGGGCCAAGCATCTCGGCGCGACCGTCATCGGAACAGCGGGCACGCCAGAAAAGTGCAAGCTGGCCCGCGAGAACGGCTACGATCACGTGATCAACTATCGCGAGGAGGATTTCGTCGAGCGAGTGCGGGAGATCACCGGCGGACGCAAATGCGACGTCGTCTACGATTCGGTCGGCAAGGACACTTTTCCCGGAAGCCTCGATTGCCTGAAGAATCGCGGCCTGTGGGTCACCTTCGGCCAGTCCTCCGGCAAGCTGCCCGAGATCGATCTTGGCATTCTCAACCAGAAGGGATCGCTCTACGTAACCCGGCCGAGCCTGTTCGGCTACAACACCAATCGCGAGGAACTCGACGCCTCGGCCAAGGCATTGTTCGACGTGGTCGGCTCGGGCGCCGTGAAGATTACCATCGGCCAGACCTATCCGGTCTCGGAAGCGGCCGAGGCGCACCGCAATCTCGAAGCGCGGAAGACCACCGGCGCGACCGTCCTGACGATCTAGCCGTCTGCTCCTGGACCGAGGATGCCGTCGCGAAGGATTTGCGGCGGCGCCACTTCGGTCGGAGGCCTTGCCTACGCCCCGACAGGGGGCCGCCAGGACGGAATCCCCGCGCGCTGGAGCAATCCGATGTTCGACCTCATCGTCACCAACGCCAATCTGCCCGATGGCCGCACAAGGATCGACATCGCGGTTCGTGAGGGCCGGATCGCGGCTGTCGAGCGCAACATAGAGGCCGAGGCAGGCGAGACGATCGACGCCTCCAATCGCCTGGTCTCGCCGCCCTTCGTCGATCCGCATTTCCACATGGATGCGACTTTGTCCCTGGGGCTGCCACGGATGAACCGGTCCGGGACGCTGCTGGAGGGCATCGCGCTGTGGGGCGAGTTGAAGCCGCTCCTGACCCGCGAGGCCCTGGTCGAGCGGGCGCTCCGCTACTGCGATCTCGCGGTCGCGCAAGGCCTGCTCGCCATCCGCAGCCATGTCGACGTCAGCGATCCGCGCCTCGTCACCGTCGAAGCGCTGCTCGAGGTCAAGGACCGCGTAAGGCCGTATCTCGATCTACAGCTCGTTGCCTTTCCGCAGGATGGCTATCTGCGCGCGTCCGGCGCTGCCGACGCGCTCGCCCGCGCCCTCGACATGGGCGTCGATATCGTTGGCGGCATCCCGCATTTCGAGCGGACGATGGCGGAGGGGGCCGCCTCGGTCGTCGCGCTCTGCCGGATCGCGGCCGAGCGCGGCCTTCCTGTCGACATGCATTGCGACGAATCCGATGACCCGCTGTCGCGCCATGTCGAGACCCTGGCGGCCGAAACCATCCGGCACGGGCTGCAAGGGCGAGTCACTGGCTCGCACCTCACCTCCATGCATTCGATGGACAATTACTACGTCTCGAAGCTGATCCCCTTGATCCTCGACGCCGGAATGCATGTCATTCCGAACCCGCTGATCAACATCACGTTGCAAGGGCGCCACGACAGCTATCCCAAGCGCCGGGGCATGACCCGGGTGCCGGAGCTGATGGCGGCCGGCATCAATGTGGGCTTCGGCCACGACTGCGTGTTGGACCCTTGGTACTCGCTCGGCTCCGCCGACATGCTCGAGGTCGCACATATGGCCATCCATGTCGGCCAGATGACCTCGCGCGAGGCAATGCGGGCTTGCTTCGACGCGGTCACCGTCAACTCCGCACGGGTTATGGGACTGCAAGGTTACGGCCTTGATGTCGGCGCCAAGGCCGATTTCGTCGTCCTGCAAGCGCAAGATCCGATCGAGGCCATCCGCCTCAAGGCGCATCGTTTGGCGGTTGTGCGTCGCGGGCAGATCATCGTGCGATCGGAGCCGCGGGTGAGCCAATTGTTCCTCGACGACCGCAACGCGATTGTCGATGCGGCCGCCTACGCCCCGCAAGCCGGACTCGATGCCGATTGATCACTTGATAAGCGATGATCGCGGTTGACAACGAATTGGGCAGTCCGTCAAAATTGCGGCCAATATGAGCCATTGTGGCTCGGTGGAGGGACAAGGCATGACCACACTCGGCACGATCGGACGGCGCGGCTTTCTGCTCGGGAGCGCCACGCTCGGCGCCGGGTTGGTCTTGCCGCGCGCCTTCGCGCAAGCACCGCTGAAGGTTGCGGGCTTACATGCCTCGCCAGTCGAAAACGCCTGGAATTCGCGTCTCCATCAGGCGCTTCAGGAAGCGGCCAGGGACGGCGCCATCGACTATGTCTTCTCCGAGGGGGTCGGCGGCACCGACTACGCCCGCGCCATGCGCGAATACGCCGAGCAAGGCGCCAAGCTGATCGTCGGCGAGTCCTACGCGGTCGAATCCGAAGCACGCCAGGTGGCGGCCGACTATCCTGACACGGCGTTCCTGATGGGGTCGAGCGGCGGCCCGGCCGGCGACAATTTCGGCACCTTCGGCACATGGAACCACGAGGCCGCCTATCTCGCCGGGATGCTGGCCGGCAAGATGAGCGAGAGCGGCATCTTCGGCTCGGTCGGGGCGATCCCGATCCCCGAGGTGAATATGCTGATCAACGGTTTCCGGGCCGGGGTCGACGCCGTTCGACCCGACGCCAAGCATCTCATCGGCTTCATCGGCACGTTCTTCGATCCGCCGAAGGCGCGCGAGGCGGGCCTGGCGCAGATCGACGCCGGCGCCGATATCCTGTTCGGCGAGCGGATTGGTACCGCGGACGCGGCGAAGGAGCGCGGCATCAAGGCGATCGGATCGCTGATCGACTATACGCCGCGCTACCCCGACACGGTCTTCGCCAACGCCATGTGGTATTTCCGGCCGATCCTCGACGCCGCCATCGCCGACACGCAGGCCGGCAACCCGACCGGCAAGAACTACACCCCCTTCAGCCTGATGAAGGAGGGCGGCAACGACATCGTCTTCCAAAAATCCATGGTGCCGGAGGACGCGATCGGCCCGATGGAGGAAAAGCGCGCGGCGATCAAGGCGGGCGAGTTTGACGTGCCGATCAATTTCGACGAGCCCGCCTGACGAGGGCTTGGACATGCGAAAAGGGCAGGGCGGTGATTTCGCCTCGAGGGGGCGGCGTCCGTGACCGGTTCGCCGGTCCTGCGGCTCGAAGGGATCACCAAACGCTTCGGTTCCTTCGCGGCGAATGACGACATAATGGTCGAACTTGCGCGCGGGGAGGTCGTCGCTCTGCTCGGCGAGAACGGTGCCGGTAAGACAACGCTGATGAACGTGCTCTTCGGCCATTACGTGCCGGATGCGGGGCGTGTTCTCGTCGACGGCAGGGAGCTGCCGGCCGGCCTGCCTCGCGCGGCGATCGACGCCGGCGTCGGCATGGTGCATCAGCATTTCACCTTGGCGCTCAATCTGACCGTGCTGGAAAATGTCATGACCGGCACCGAAAGCCTGCTCGGCTGGCGCTCGCGGACCGGCCCGGCTCGAGACAAGCTGACTTCCCTGGCGGAGCGCTTCGGCCTCAAGGTCGATCTCGACGCCAGGGTCGGCGATCTGTCCGTCGGCGAGCAGCAGCGCGTCGAAATCCTGAAAGCCCTTTATAACGACGCACGTATCCTCATCCTTGATGAGCCGACCGCCGTGTTGACGCAGCCCGAGGCACAGCGTCTGTTCGAGATCCTGCGCGTCATGGCGGCCGAGGGGCTGTCGCTGATCTTCATTTCTCACAAGCTGCACGAGGTTCTGGCCGCGGCGGACCGGGTCGTCGTGCTGCGGGCCGGCCGCGTGGTGGCCGAGCGGGCGGCGAAGGATACCTCCAAGAACGAGTTGGCCGAGCTGATGGTCGGCCGCCGGGTCTCCCGGCCCGTCCGCGAAACAGGGACGCCGGGCGAGGTGATGCTGACCGCCGAGGGTGTCACGGTCAGGGTCGACGGCGAGCGCCGGCTCGTCGATCTGGACTTCACGCTGCGGGCCGGCGAGACGCTCGGCATCATCGGCGTCTCGGGCAATGGTCAGACCACGCTGGCCCATCTCGTATCCGGCCTCGTCCACGCCGACGAGGGCGCGCTGACGATGTTCGGCGTCGGCCGCGGACGGGAGAACCCGCGGCGGCTGGTATCCCTCGGCATTGGCCGCATTCCGGAAGATCGCAACAGCGAAGGCATGATCGGGGATTTTGCCTTGTGGGAAAACGCGGTGCTGGAACGTGTCCGCCAGCCGCGCTTCTCCCGCTTCGGTTTCGTCCGGCGCGATGCGGCAAAAGCTTTTTGCGCCGGCGTCATCGAACGCTTCGATGTTCGCGGCGGAACCAGCGACACAAGGACGCGGCTTCTGTCGGGCGGCAACATGCAGAAGCTGATCTTCGGCCGCAATCTGGCGACGGCGCCGAAAATCCTTCTGGCCGCCCAGCCGACCCGTGGCCTCGACGAAGGGGCCATCGCCGCCGTCCATGAAGAGATTCTGGCGGCACGGCGGGCCGGCACGGCCGTGTTGCTCATATCGGAGGATCTCGACGAGGTGCTGGCGCTTGCCGACCGTGTTCAGGCGATCGTCAACGGGCGCCTCTCCGATCCGGTCGTCGCGGACGCGATCGACGCGCGGCGTCTCGGGCTGATGATGGCCGGCGAATGGGCGAAGGCCGCCTGATGCGTCTGGAACGGCGAGAACATCGCCCGATCGGTCTGCTTGTCGCGGCGCCGATCATCGCGATCCTGGCCGCCCTTGGCCTGTCCGGCATCCTGATCGCGCTGGCTGGCGCGCCGGTGCTGGAGGCCTATCAGCGGATTCTGGTATCGGCGTTCGGCTCGCGGCTGGCGGCGACCGAGACGCTGACGCGGACGACGCCACTGATCCTCACCGGCCTCGCCGTCGCCGTCGCGTTTCGGGCGCGGGTCTGGAACATCGGCGCCGAAGGCCAGTTCTATGTCGGTGCGCTGGCGGCGGCGGCGCTCGGTTCGCAGCATGGGCTCGCGCTGCCGGGCTATGCGCTCGTCCCCGCCTTGATGCTGGCCGGCGCGGTCGCGGGAATGGTTCTCCTGCTCCTGCCGTTGGCGCTCCGCCTGCGTTTCGGGGTCGATGAGGTAGTGACCACGCTGCTGTTGAACTTTGTCGTCCTGTTGTTCGTCTCGATGATGATCGAGGGACCGATGAAGGACCCGCTCGCCTTCGGCTGGCCGCAGTCGGTGCCGGTCGTCGGCGACGCGCTGCTGCCGAAGCTGGTCGAGCGCTCGCGCCTTCATATCGGCCTTGTGTTCGCTGTCATCGCCGCCGTGATCGTCTTCATCGTCCAGTCC
Organism: Aurantimonas marina; assembly: GCF_017183135.1. Taxonomy (GTDB): domain Bacteria; phylum Pseudomonadota; class Alphaproteobacteria; order Rhizobiales; family Rhizobiaceae; genus Aurantimonas; species Aurantimonas marina. Next base: position 28,216 of record NZ_JADDXW010000004.1, read on the forward strand.
CGGACCGTGTTCGGCATGGAGGCGCGGGCGGCGGGTCTCAATCCGTCGGCGGCGCGTTTCGCCGGAGTGCCCCTCAGCGCCACCCTCGTGAAGGTCGCCTGCTGGTCCGGCGGTCTGGCGGGGCTGGCGGGAGCGATCGAGGTGATGGGCGTGAAGGGCTATGTGACGACGGATCTGTCGCCGGGCTACGGCTATGCCGGCATCGTCGTGGCGATGCTGGCCAATCTTCATCCGCTCGGCGTCGTCGCCGCGGCGCTGTTCGCGGCAACGATGTTCGTCGGCTCCGACGGCATGAGCCGCGCGCTCGGCGTGCCGAGTTTCATCGCCGACGTCACCGTTGCACTGTCGCTGCTGACCATGCTGGTCGCGCTGTTCTTCACCACCTACCGGATCCGCCGATGAGCGAGGCATTGGACATCCTCGCGTCGGCGGGCCTTTGGGCGGCGGTCCTGCGGATCGCAACGCCGCTGATCTTCGGGACGCTCGGCGCGCTCCTGTGCGAGCGGGCCGGCGTTCTCAATCTCGGCATCGAGGGGATCATGACCTTCGGCGCGATGATTGGCTGGCTGGCTGTGTTTCAGGGCGGCAGCCTGTGGTTCGGGCTTCTGGCCGCGGCGCTCGGCGGCGCGATGTTCGGGCTGCTGCATGCGCTGATGACAGTCCCGCTGGGGCTGTCCCAACACGTCACCGGGCTGGGCATCACACTGTTTGCCTCAAGTCTCGCCTACTTCGTGTTCCGGCTGGTCGTGCCGGTCCAGGGGACGCCACCGACCATCGAGCCATTCCAGCCGATTGATTTCCCGATCCTGTCCGATCTGCCGCTTCTCGGCTCCACGCTGTTCAACCAGACGACGCCAACCTATCTCGCGATCTTCTTCGCGCTGCTGCTTGCCTACATACTGGCGCGTACGCCGCTTGGGCTCGCCATTCGCATGACCGGGGAGAACCCCCACGCGGCCGAGGCGCAAGGGCTCGACCCGATCAAGATACGAATCGGCGCGGTCGTCGCGGGCAGCGCGCTGATGGGACTGGGCGGTTCATTCCTGACGCTGTCGGCCTTCAACAGCTTCTTTCCAACCATGGTGCAGGGACGCGGCTGGGTAGCGATCGCGCTCGTCGTCTTCGCATCCTGGCAGCCTGGCCGGGCGCTTTTCGGCGCGATCCTGTTCGCCCTGTTCGACGCCTACCAGCTTCGCCTTCAGGCGATCATCGGCAATGCGGTGCCGTACCAGCTCTTTCTGATGGTCCCTTACGTCCTGTCGGTCGTGGCGCTGGTTGTGATGGCCCGGCGTGCCCGGGTGCCGCAGGCGCTGATGCAACCCTATCGGCGCGGCGAACGCTGACCGAAGCTTGGCAGACAGGCATCGCGGTCGGCATAACGTCCGTTGCGATGAGTCCTGACTAAGGGGAGATCACGCGCCGAAGTCCACGCTTGCAATGAGATAGTTTAACTATAAAATATCTTGGAGACGACCCGTTCGACCCGACAGGAGAGAGCCCATGCGTATCACGGTGATCGGTGGCGGTCCTGGTGGAAGCGGATCGTCGACTTCGTCCACGCAAACACCACGACCAGGATGGTGATGCAGCTCTGCCATGCTGGCCGCAAGGGCGCGACGCAGCTTGGCTGGGAGAATACGGACCGGCCGCTGGAGGACGAGGCGAAGAACTGGCCGATCTATTCGGCTTCGCCGATCCCGTATTTCGAGGGTGTCAGCCAGGTCCCGGCGGAGCTCGACCGCGTCACGATGGACCGCATCCGCGAGGATTTCGTTCAGGCGACGGAGCGGGCGGAACGGGCCGGCTTCGACATGGTCGAACTCCGTTGCGCCCATGGCTATCTGCTCGCCTCGTTCCTGTCGCCGCTGACCAACACGCGCCACGACGAATATGGCGGCGCGATCGAAAACCGGCTGCGCTGTCCGCTGGAGGTTCGCGGCGACGCACGGTGTGGCCGTCGGAAAAGCCGATGTCGGTGTGCATTTCCGCGACCGACTGGCAAGAGGGGGGAATCAACGAGGCCGACAGCGTCGCGATCTCAAAGGTCTCTGCCGAGGCGGGCTGCGACCTGATCGACGTTTCAGCCGGACAAACGCTCTCCGGCCAGAAACCGGTCTGGCCGCATGTTCCAGGTCCAGTTCGCCGAGGCGATCCGCAACGTGCCGAAACTGGCGGTGATGGCCTCGGGGCGATCACCGAGCCGGCGCAGGTCAACACGATTCTGCACACGCGCCGCGCCGACCTCGTCGCGCTGGGTCGTCCGCACCTGTGGCATCCGTATTTCACCCGTGAGGCCGCCGCCTGGTACGACACGCACAACCAACATTGGCTGAAACGCTATCTTGCCGGACGCGACCAGGCCCATCGCGAATTCGCCAAAAAACGCGAGCAAGACATCGAGACCCGGCGCAGGCAAGACCGCGCCCGCGTGATTCCGGCGACGCTCCGTCACCACGGGATCGGCGCGAGGCGGCGGAGTAGGGGCGGGCGGTGCTTTAACAAAGGTGCCATCCCCTAAGGTCGTGATCCCGCCTTGGCTCAGCCACGCTCGTCACTCTGGCCATCCTGCTATGGTCGTCATCCCGGCCTTGAGCCGGGATCTATTCCAAGCCGTGGGAACCGCCAATCCGTCACCGGAGAGGATGGGATAAATGTCGCGGCGTGGATCCCGGCTCAAGGCCGGGATGACGAGGCGGGAAGGTCGGCGCCCCCGTCTTCGACGGTGAAGAACATGTCCGCGCACCCCCGAAAAAGCCGCCCCATCGAAAAAATCTCTCCCCACCCCCAGCACTCGCCGTATCCTTCTCCCATCGCCCTCGCGGGAACACGGGTCATGAACCGGATGCGCGTGGAGGGAGGACGGTGCCGGATGGGTCGCGCTGCGGTGGCGCGGCTGGGTGATGAACCCCCACATCCGGGCCCTTTGCAGACCGGCTTCGCCACAAGCGAAGCGTCGGGTCCGGGGCAAGCAGCCGGCGGGCGCATGGCAAGCGTCATTCACTCATCAGCATAGCGACGTTCGCCATGCGTCCGCTTCCCGATCCCTTCGCCCCGACAACCGGGCGCGAAGACAAAGGCGCGTCGGCGATGCTCAATGAGAGGAGACCATGATCCGATTGGCCGCGTCCGGCGCCTCAGCCGAACGCCTTGAAGGCGACCAGCGTGAACGTGTCGGCGACGCCCTCGGTCACCTGCAGGCGCTCGGTGACGAAGTGGCCGATGTCTTGGTCGTCGTCGAGGTAGAATTTGGCGATCAGGTCGTAATGGCCGGAGGTGGAAAACACCTCGGAAATTTCCTCGACGTCCTGGATGAGGCTATCGGCGACCCTGTAGGCCATGCCCGGCTTGCATTTGAACTGGACGAAGATCGGTTTCATGAAGGCTCCTGCCGGGGCAAGCGGTGGTTCGTTGTTTCTGGATGCGACGGTTTCAGGAGTTCGGGGCGCCCGTCAAGATCGCGACGATTTCGCTCGCCGGATCGCGGAGTTCGTCGATGACGTCGAAATGATGCTTTCCCGGCCGTTCTACCGCTCGCGTCCTCACGCCGAAGCCATGCCAGACATTGGCGAGCAGCGCGTTCTGGCGGCGAAATTCGTCAAGCTCGGCGCCGCCGGCGAGACAGGTGATGTCGATGTTCGCGCGCGGCTCGAGAAGCGCCGAGCTCTCGGCTCGTGCCTCGGCGAGGTTGAGCTGTAGGATGTCGTTCATGTCGGTCGCGAGCAGCGGGCGAAGGTCGTGAACGCCGCTGATCGAAACGGTCCGGTCAATGCGGTCTGCCGTGGCGCGCGCGATCGGCGCATCGGTGCAGAGCATGCGCGAGACGAGGTGGCCGCCCGCCGAATGACCGGAGAGGCGGATCGGCCCGGGAACCTCGCCGGCGACGTGGTCGAGGAACGCGCCGATTTCCCGTGTGATCGCGCCGATCGTCGCGTTGGGGCAGAGCGTATAGCTCGGCATCGCGACCGCGTGGCCGCGCTGCAGCGCGCCTTCGGCCAGATGCGACCAGAGCGATTTGTCGAAGGCTCTCCAGTATCCGCCATGGACGAAGACGACGAGGCCGATCGGAGCCCCGTACGGGAGAAACAGATCGTAGCAGTTGCGCGGCGCTTGGCCATATGCGCAATCGAGCCGGGCTCGCCCGATCGACGCCAGATGTCCCCGGAAGGCAGCAGCCGCGGCCGCCCATCGCGGCGGATAGGACTGCGATCCGGCGATCGCGGCACTGTTGGCATAGGCCGCGTCCAAGTCGGTCAAAGGCTCGGCGCCGGGCTGCCAGAAACTGTGCGTCATGTGGTGTGGTGATCCTTGGTCAGACCGGCACGACGGCCGTGGCTTCGATCTCGACCGGCGCTCTTGGCTCGACCAGGTCGGAGACCTCGACTAGCGCCATCGCCGGATAGTGGTGCCCCATGACCCGGCGATAGATGGGCCCGAGCTCAGCCAGCGAAGCACGGTAGGCGGAAATGCTCCGGACATACCATGTCAGCCGCGCGATGTGCTCGGGTCCGCCACCGGCTTCCGCCACGCCGGCGAGCACGTTCGTCAGGGTCTGTTCGACCTGGGCGACGAAACCCTCGGGGAATTCCTCATTCTCGTCCCAGCCGATCAGCCCGCCGGTCAGGACCGTGTTGCCCCGTCCCATCACGCCGTTGGCGTAGCCTTTTGGCGTCGGCCAACCCGCTGGCTGCAAAGCGGTGAGGTCGCCTTCGGCGGTCGGGCGATCGGATGTTGCGGCCTCGCCGACGATCGGACGGGTCAGGTTCACGCCATTTCTCCCTGGCCGGCTTCTCGCTCAGCCTGTTGGCGTAGCGTCAAACGTTGCAGCTTGCCGGACTCGGTCTTTGGCAGCGCGTCGACGAAGACGATCGACCGGGGGTATTTATAGGGTGCGAGGTCCTGTTTCACATGGTCCTGCAGCGCCTTGACCAAGGCCGCATCCCCGGCTTGGCCGTCCGCCAGCAGCACATAGGCTTTCACGATACAGCCGCGATCCGAGTCCGGGGCACCGACGACCGGCTTCCGCGACGGCCGGATGGGCGAGGAGCGAGGCTTCGACCTCCGGCCCGGCGATGTTGTAGCCCGAGGACACGATCATGTCGTCATTGCGCGCCTTGAACCAGAAATAGCCGTCGGCGTCCTCGACATAGGTGTCGCCGGTGACGTTCCAGCCGCTTTGGACATACGCCACCTGACGATCGTTGGCGAGGTAGCGGCAGCCGATCGGCCCGCGCACCGCGAGCTGGCCGGGCGTCCCCATCGGGCAGCGCTTGCCATCGGCGTCGATCACCCGCGCTTCGTAACCTGGAACCGGCTTGCCGGTGGCGCCCGGCCGGACCACGTCACGACGCGGTCGAGAAAAGGCGACTCGGAGGCGACTTTTTCCATCTCGTCGACGAGCGATGAATCGCAGAAGGCGAGACCGATCCGCGCCTTGTCGATGATCTTGACGAGTTCTTTCATCCGCAAAAGCGGCATCGTTGCCACGACCACACCGCGGGACTTGATGACCGCCGTGTAGGGCGCCACCAGCGTCGGATTGTTCGCCGAGCGCAGCAGCACCCTGTTACCGGGAACGAGGTTGAGCTTGCCGACCAGCACATTGGCCATCCGGTCTCCGCCAATGTGGCCGCATCTCCTTGACCAGATCGCCCGTCATCGTCGTGAAGGCATGGAGCTGCGAGGTGTCATTTTGGTCAGCGGCTCGATGATCTCGAAAACGTCGCCGCCGCTGGAAAAATTGCCGCCCGCGCCGGTCAGCACGACGGCTGTCACCGTGTCGTCGAAGCGCAGCGCGTGAAAGGTGTCGCGCAGCTCGGGATAGCTCTCGAAAGTCAGCGGATTCTTCTGCTCCGGCCGGTTCAGCGTCACAGTAGCGATCCCGCCCTCGATCGAGAGGCGAAAATGCTCCGGCGCGAAGTCGGCGGGTGGCACAGCGACGGCGTTTTGGCGTTTCATGATGTCTCCCTGCGGACGGTCGGCGTCCGTGCGCTGTGGCCGGTCTTGCGGACGGACGCCTTGAGATCGCCCAGCTGGTTCCAGAGTGCCTCCTGTTCGGTCGGAGCGAGTTCCCCGAGCATCTCGGCGATCCAGTTGCCATGCGCCTCCGCCATCGTCGCGAAAACCGATCGCCCCTTGGCTGTAAGGCGGACACGGACTGCACGGCGATCGGTCTCGGAGACCTGACGTTCGATGAGATCTTCCTGGACGAGACGCTCGACGAGCCCTGTCACATTGCCGTTCGACACCATCATCCGGCGGGACAGCTCGCCCAAGAGAATGCCGTCCGGCGAGCGCTCGAGCTGCGCCATCAGATCGAAGCGCGGAAGGGTGGTGTCGAATTCCTCACGCAGCCGTTTGCGGATTTTGCCCTCGATCAGATTGGCGCAGGTCAAAAGCCGCAGCCACAGGCGCAACTCGGCGCGGTGGTATTGCGGACTTTCGCGCACCTTGGATTCGGCGTCGATAGGGTTGGCCGTCTCGCGTCGGGCATTGCTCATAGCTCGCCTCCCACGACCGCGATCGCCTGGCCCGTGATCGACGAGGCGCCGGCGCCAGCCAGCCAACGCACACAATCGGCCACCTCATCTGGGCGGATCAGCCGAACGAGAGGATTGGCGCCGGTAAATTCGGCGAGCAGGTCGGCGCGCGCCCGCCCGGTCTTCTGCTCCAGCCGGTCGAGCGACCCCGACACGAGGTCGGTGTCCGTGTAACCCGGACAGACGGCGTTGACGGTAACACCCGTCGGCGCGAGTTCCTGCGCCAGCGCCCGGGTGAGCCCGACGACCGCGTGTTTGGCGGCGCAATAGGCCCCGACATAGGGATAGCCCTTGAGCCCGGCCGTCGACGCGATGGTGACGATCCGGCCGAAGCCGTGCTCCTTCATGGCCGGTAGTACCGAACGGATGGCGTTCAGGACCGGCTCGACATTGAGCGCCATCATCCGCCGCAGCTGGTCGACATCAAGCCGGGAGACCAGCGCAGTCTCGGCTCCGCCGGCATTGTTGACCAGTACGTGGATGGGGTCAGACCGTTTGGCGGCCGTGCCCAGCGCCTCTTCCAATGCGGAGGCGTCAGTGACATCCGCCGCGACGACGACCGCGGCGCCGAGTTCGGCGCGAACCTGTTCGGCTCCGTCTTGAGAGCGTGCCAGCACTGTCACCGTATCGCCCGAAGCGACAAGGCGCTCGGCTGTCGCCCGCCCGATGCCGCGGGAGGCGCCGGTGACGAGGATATGTCGGGGCCGTCGTTCGATGGTCACGGGATCATCCTGCATCCGGAAACTATTTTAACATTAAACTAATAAATCGCACTTGCAATCAGCATCGTGAATGACTCGTCCTCCCCTTGGAGAACTTGTCTCAGGCGTTGGCGGCCTTGCGCTCCGCCTGACCACTCGATTGGGCGGCAAAGCCGGCCTTGCCCGCATAGAAGCTGACGATTGCCTGGCGTTCGGCGCGGGTCAGCACGGCATCGACGTGATCGAAGCCACCCGGCGCCAGCTTCTCGACTTCGTCGATGACCCGCTCGGGTCCGCCCTTGCGGTTAAGCCTCACGACTTCGGCGGTCGTCGGCAGCCGCTCCCGTTCATATTCCCATAGGGCTTGGCAGGGGTGTTCGGCGCGATGCAGAGCGTCGGCGAGGGAGCGGGCGTCGAGGATCGCCTGCGAGGCGCCGTTGGAGCCGACCGGATACATCGGATGGGCCGCGTCACCGAGCAGCGTAATCCGGCCGAAGGTCCAGCGGGGCAGGGGGGCGCGGTCGCACATAGGATACTCGAACGCCTGCGGCGTCGCCTCCACGAGCGCGGCGACATCGAAATCGGGAATGGTGAAGCGCTTGGCGTAGGGCAGCACCAGGGAGCGCAACGCCGGTCGCGACCAGCTTTCCTTCGGCGGTGGCGAGGTCTTGCCGTCAGCCATCTTAACGTTGACGACCCAGTTCATCAGCTGCTTGCCGTCGCCGAGTTCGGCGATGGGATAGAGCACGAATTTGGCGCCCATGCCGCCGCCGATCGCCATCGTCCGGCCGTCGCCCCATGAGCTCCATTCGGTCGCGCCGCGCCACATCAGAACGCCGTTCCAGCAAGGCGCTCCCTCGTCAGGATAGAAGTGACGGCGGCCGGCCGAGTGGATGCCATCGGCGCAAACGAGGATGTCTCCCCGCACCGTCGTTCCCGCGTCGCCCTTCACCGCGTCGGTGAAATGCGCGGTCACGCCGCCTTCGTCCTGCATGAACCCGGAAAGGCTCAGCCCTGTCTTCACCGCGTCCGGTCCGAGCCGCTCGATCACGGCGTCGTGGATGACCTTCTGCAGCCGTCCGCGATGGATCGAGAATTGCGGCACGGGGTGGCCGGCGTCGGTGCCGCGCGGCTCGCGCCAGACCTCCTGGCCCTGGCGGTTGTAGTAGACGAGCTCGCGGGTGCGGATGCCGACCTTGTCGAGCGCCGGCAGCAGCCCGATCTCGGCGAGTTCCCGGATCGCATGGGGGAGGGTGTTGATCCCGACCCCCACTTCGCGAATCTCGGCAGACTGCTCGTAGACCTCGGCGCGTATGCCGCGCTTGTGCAGCATCAGCGCGGCGGTCAGACCGCCGATGCCGGCCCCGACGATGAGCACTTTCATGGTCTGTCCTCCAGTCCCTCGGCCGTGTGGATCACTCGGCATCCGGCGGCGGCAGGAAATCCACTTCGTGCTTGGCGGAGATGGCAACGACCTCGGCCGGATCTGCCTCCGGCCCGAGATTGTGCAGCGCCCAGAAAAGATCGTAGAGCCGGTGCGCCGGCGAAACCCAGAAGAGGCACTTCACGTCGGCATCGCTGCGGTTGAAGATACCGTGCGGTATGCCGCGTGGCAGGCGGATGGTATCGCCTGGTTGAGCGAAAGTCTCCTGGCCGTCGAGGACAAAATCCAACCGACCCTGCAACATGTAGATGAACTCGTCCTGGGTCGGATGGATATGCGGCGGCACGAAGGTGCCGACGGGAAACGTCGCATGCCAGGACAGCGAACTCTCGCAGTGCTGTTTCGGGATGTAGGTCTGGCCAAGGATGTTCCATCGGATGCCGTCGATGCCTTCCTCGGCCTTGGTCACCCCGGCGGTCATGATCGTCATCGCATATCTCCCTTCGACATGGCGTGTTGGTCAGTGTCAGACATGCAGAAACCGGTCCTTGATCTCCGGCGTCGACCTGAGTTGGTCCGTCGTTCCGGTCCAGGCGATGCGGCCCTTCTCGATAACGACGTGACGGTCGGCGAAGCGTGCGAGCGCATCGACGTTCTTGTCGATGACGAGGATAGCCGCCCCGGCCTCCTTGATGGCGGCAAGGCAAGTCCAGATTTCCTCGCGAATGAGCGGAGCCAGCCCTTCGGTGGCCTCGTCGAGGACGACGAGACGGGGATTGGTCATCAGCGCGCGGCCGATCGCCAGCATCTGCTGTTCACCACCGGACAGCTGATTGCCCATATTGCGCCGACGTTCCTGAAGCCGTGGGAACAGCCGGTAAATTTTGATCAGCGTCCATTCGGCGGACCCCGTACCGGCGCGATGGGTAGCCACGAGGTTCTCTTCGACCGACAGCGTCGGAAAGATCTGCCGGCCTTCCGGCACCAGGCCAAGGCCGTGCTTGGCAATGACGTGGGGCGCGCGCCCGGTGACATCGTCGCCGTCGATGAGAATTCGGCCGCCGCGCGGCTTCAAGAGCCCGAACAGCGATTTGACGGTCGTGGTCTTGCCCATGCCGTTGCGGCCGAGCAGCGTGACGACCTCGCCCGCGGCGACCGTCAGATCGATCCCGAACAGGACGCGGGAGTCGCCATAGCCGCTTTCGAGACCTTCGATCGCCAACATCAGGCGGCCTCCTCTTCGCCGAGATAGGCACTGCGCACTTCGGGGTCCAAGCGCACCGCCTCGGGCGTGCCGGTGGCGATCAATCGGCCATAGACGAGAACGCTCACCCGGTCGGCGAGAGCGAACACCGCCTCCATGTCGTGTTCGACGAGAACGACGGTGTGCGTGGACTTCAGCTCCAGCACGAGATCCACGAGCACGGCGGATTCCTCGTGGCCGGTACCCGCGAGCGGTTCGTCGAGCAGCAGCAATCGCGCCCCGGTGGCCAAGGCGATAGCGATTTCGAGCTGGCGTTTTTCGCCGTGCGACAGGCTGCCGGCGCGGCGGTCCGCCCGGTCGTCCAACCGGACGCGCGCCAGCGCCGCCATCGCCTCGTCGTTGAGCTGGGCTTCGCGCGCCGCTGGCGCGAAGAAGCGGAAGCTCGAGCCCGACCGCGCCTGGACGGCCATCGCGGCGTTTTCCAGGACGGTGAAGCCGTCGAGGATCGAGGTGATCTGGAAGGATCGCGCAAGACCGCGGTGCACTCGCTCGGCCATGCCAAGACGGGTGACGTCCTTGCCGGCGAAGCGGACGGTGCCCGAATTGCCGCGGAGGCTTCCGGAAAGTTGATGGATCAGCGTCGTCTTGCCGGCCCCGTTCGGGCCGATGATCGCATGGAGTTCGCCGGGCGCGACAACGAGGCTGACATCATCGGTAACAGCGAGCGCACCATAGGATTTTCTGAGATTCCGAACGTCGAGCAACGGTGTCGTCATGACCGCGCGCCCCCGAATAGACGGGAAGCGAAGCCGGCGATGCCGCCTCGAGTGAAGAGGACGAGGAGCACGAGGAGAATGCCGAGCCAGAGCTTCCAGTGTTCGGAAAACTGCGCCAGCCAATCCTCCAGCAGCAGAAAGGCGATCGCCCCGGCGATTGCGCCGACGAGGGTTCCCATGCCGCCGAAGACAACCATGACGATGAGCTCGCCCGAGCGTTGCCACGTCATGTAGGCGGGCGAGACGAACTCCGCCTGATTGGCGAGGAAGACCCCGGCGACGCCGGCAATCGCGCCCGCGATGACATAGGCGGTCAGTTGGTACGGGAAGGGGGCAAAGCCGATCGCCTGCATGCGAAGCCGATTGTCGCGGGTTCCCCGCAGCACCCTGCCGAAGCGTGAGGCGACCAAGGCCCTCAGTCCGACAAAGGCCAGGACAAGGAAACCGAGGGCGCCGTAGAAGAGGACGAGATCGCTCTCCAGCAAGTCTGCGCCGAACAGCGTCGAACGGTTGGAGAGAGTGATGCCGTCATCGCCGCCATAGGCCGACAGCGAGACCATGAAGAAATATGCCATCTGACCGAAGGCGAGGGTGATCATGATGAAATAGACGCCCTTGGTCCGCAGCGAGATCGCCCCGGTGATCAGGGCGAAGAACGCTGAAACCAGGATAGCGGCGAGTGTCTGAAGCAAAATGTCCTCGATGCCGTTCGCCGCCAGGATCGCGACAGAATAGGCACCCAGACCGATGAAGGCCGCATGGCCGAAGGAAACCATCGCGCCGTAGCCGAGCACGAGATCAAGAGAGAGCGCCGCGATCGCGAAGATCGTCAGGCGCGTCGCGGTAACGAGCAGGAACGGGTCGTCGAGCGCCCATGCCAGCAATGGCAGGAGCCCGAGACCGGCGATGATGACAGCGGCCGCGACACTGGCACCGTGACGCCCGAGAAGCGGGCGACGAACGGGGCCGATGTCGATCCGCGAAGCGGGGGCGGCAAGGTCCGACAAGCCGGTTGTCATGCGGCCGCCCCTTTGGCCGGGAACAGACCGGACGGCCGGAAGAACAACACGGCAGCCATCAGGATGTAGATCAACATCGGCGCCAGGGTTCGGCCGGTCTGTGAGGCGGCCGCCGGGTCCATCAGGCTGCGCAGCAGGATCGGCCCGAAGGTGCGGCCGAGCGTATCGACCAGACCGATCAGGATCGCCGCAACGAAGGCGCCTCGAACCGAACCGACGCCACCGATGACGATGACGACGAAGGCGAGGATCAGGACGCTGTCACCCATGCCGGGCTCGACGGAGAGGATCGGCGCGACCATGGCGCCGGCAAAGCCCGCCAGCATCGCTCCAAGGCCGAAGACGACCATGAACAGCCGCCCGATGTCGACCCCGAGCGCGGACACCATCGGCGCGTTAGTGGCGCCGGCGCGGAGCAGCATGCCGATCCGCGTGTGATTGACCATCAGATAAAGTCCGAGCGCGGTAAGCAGGCCAGCCGCAATGATGGCCACGCGGAAGAATGGATAGCGCATGTTGCCAATCAGCGGGATCGAGCCGGACAGAATGTTGGGGATCGGCACGCTCATCGGCGCCGCGCCCCAGATGATCTTCACGCCCTCATTGAGGATCAGGATCAGCCCGAAGGTGGCGAGTACCTGATCGAGGTGATCGCGGTCATAGAGACGTCGGAAGATCAGGAATTCCAGAACGATACCGAAGGCGAGCGTCGCCGGCAGGGCAAGGGCGAGCCCGAGGAAGAAATCACCGGTGAAGGCCGTGAAGGTCGCCGCGAGGTAGGCGCCGACCATGTACAGAACGCCGTGCGCGAGATTGATCAGGTCCATGACCCCGAAGATCAGGGTCAGCCCGGCAGCGACGAGGAACAACAGGATGCCGAGCTGGATCCCGTTCAGCGCCTGGAGAAGGAAAAGGTTGAACATCCGTGCCCTTCGGCGGCTCGTTCATCGCGGCAAACGGCCATGATGCCATCCTGGCACCGCCTGTCCAGAACGGCGGCGCTCGACGTCAAGATCGACACCCGCTCGGCGCCGGCCGGGGGTTGGTCCCCCGCCAGCTTCAGCAGCAGTCCGCTACTGCATCTTGCATTCGGCGGCGTAATTGTCCTGGTAGTCGTCGAAAATCTTTTCGGCGATCTCAGTCTGGTATTTGCCGTCGTCGCGCTTGGCCACCTTGACCAGGTAGAAGTCCTGGATCGGGTAGTGGTTGTTGCCGAGCTTGAAATCGCCGCGCAGGGACTGGAAGTTGGCAGCCTCAAGCGCCGAACGTAAGGCATCCTTGTCGGAAAGATCGCCCCCGGCCGCCTTGATGGCGCTGTCAATCAGCTGCGCGGCATCGTAGGCCTGCATCGCGTACGTGCCGGGAATGCTTCCGTATTTTTCCTCATAGGCCGCAACGAAGGCCTTGGACTGCTCGTTGTCCATGTCCGGCGCCCAGTTGGCGCCGCCATAGAAGCCAACGGCCGCATCCTGCTGGGCGGGCAGGGTGGTCTCATCGACGGTGAAGGCGGACAGGAACGGAATGTTGTCGAGCCCGGCCTGACGGTACTGTTTGACGAGATTCACGCCCATGCCGCCCGGCATGAAGGTGAAGACGGCGTCCGGCTGCTCGGCGGCGATCTGCGCGAGCTCGGCCGAGAAATCGAGCTGGCCGAGCGGCGTATAGATCTCGTTGACCACCTCGCCCTTATAGGAATGCTTGAAGCCGGCCAGCGAATCTTTGCCCGCCTGATAGTTCGGGGCGAGCAGGAACAGGCGCTTGTAGCCGGTATCCTCGGCGTATTTGCCGAGAACCTCGTGCACCTGATCGTTCTGGTAGGAGGTGACGAAGAAGTTCTTGTTGCACTCGGTCCCGGCGAAATTCGATGTGCCAGCATTTGGGCTGATCAGGAAGGCGCCGCCGTCCGTTACCGGCTTGGTGATCGCCATCAGTATGTTGGAGAAGATTGGCCCGACGACAAAGTCGGCGTCGTCGCGCTCAACCAGTTCGCGCGCTTTGTTGGCGGCGATATCGGGTTTCAGCTCGTCGTCGACGGTGGTGATCTCGGTCTCCAGGCCGCCGAGCTTGCCGCCCATCTTCTCGACCGCCAGCAGAAAGCCATCGCGGCCTTGCTCTCCGAGCACCGCGGCCGGACCGCTCAAGGTAAACATCAGGCCGATCTTCAGTTTTCCGTCGTCGGCGGTCTGGGCCATCGCCGCGCCGGACAAGGCCGTTGCGGTCAAAAGGGCGATGGTGGCGGCCCGGATCGAACTCATCTCTTGATCTCCATTCAAAAAGGTCGCTAACAATGGTCCGTCCCCAGCCGGAGATCGGACCGACAGAAGCGTCGAAGATCCGCGGCAGAAATCAGTGGACATCGGAACTTCCGCCCCCACACGAAAATTAGTTTACGCATAAAATATCGACTGGCAACAGACATTGACCGGATTTTCGCTCGCTGATTGTTTGGCGGTGCGATAGCGGCGGCACGAGCCACCCGGTTTCGATGCAAGGAGGACGACGCAGAATGACCCGACCACATCGGCTCCTATTGTGGCGGATCGTCCGGATAGGCGCCATCGCAATGGTTCTGCTTGTCGTGCTCGCGGGAGGGCAGCTGCTGTTCGGTTCCGGCCCCTTGACCGATCGCAGCGCATGGCCGTCCGAATTTCGCAGCAATGGCGAGCGAATTTATTTCACCGCGACCAGTGCCTCGGGCCAGCAGATCACGCCTCAGGGCGGAAACATGCATATGATGATGTCCGGCGGCGGATGCGTCGCCTGTCATGGCGCGGATCGGGGCGGCGGGCGCCTGATGCCACGTTTCTGGCAGTCTGTGCCACCGCTGACGGCCGCCGCTTTGTTCGGCGAGCACGATGAGGCCGCCGAGGCGGAAGGCGCGGTCGAGGACGACGGTCACGGCGATCACGACGACTACACCGACGCCACATTGCGACGGGCCATCACCGACGGCGTCGATCCCGGCGGCGAGCGCCTCGATCCGGTGATGCCGCGGTGGTCGATTGGGGTCGAGGATATGACGGATCTCATCGCCTATCTGAAGACGCCGGTCAACGGCGCGGAATGAGCGGCGCGGCGCTGATGCTTCCGCAGCGGCTCGCACCGTCCGCCGCCGTTCAACGCCAATATCGGGACGCCCGAGATTTGACCGCACGTTGAAAAATCATGAGCCACGTCTACGGCTTGAAGTCAGGTCGCAAATCTTGGCCTTTTGGCCTTCAGCCGCAAGGTGATCCACAAGCCGGCCAGCATGCCGACCACCATCGCCGGCAGGAAAGCGAGCGTACCCGGCGCAGCCAGCGGCAAGGCTGTCCAGGCGGGGCCGGGGCAAAAGCCGCCGATTCCCCAGCCGATCCCGAATATCGCCGCGCCTGTCAGAAGCGGCGCATCGATATCCGCTCGCGTCGGGATTTCGAAGCGCGGCATCATCAAAGGACGCTCGCGCCGCCAGATCAGCCGGTAACCGACGAAGGTGGTCAGGGATGCGCCACCCATGACGAAGGCAAGGCTGGGGTCCCATGCACCGAAAACATCCAGGAAGTTCAGAACCTTCGCGGGATTCGACATGTCGGAAATTACCAGACCCAGACCGAAGACGAGGCCCGACGTCAGTCCCAATATAAATCGCATGTTCGTTATCCGATGATGTGTCGGAGGAAGAGGACCGTAAGGAAGGCGGTTGTCATGAAAGTTCCGACTGCAACCAGCGATCGCATCGACAGTCGCGCCAGACCGCAGACGCCATGACCGCTAGTACAACCCGAACCCCAAATCGTCCCGAAGCCGACCAGGAGCCCAGCCAGGATCATCACGACCAGATCGTCGGATACAGTCTGGACAACCGGCCCACCAGTAATGAAGGTGAGCAGCAGCGGCGCGGCGACAAGGCCCACCAGGAAGGCCAGACGCCAGCTCCAATCGGATCGAATGGTTGGCAAGGCTCCGACGGTGATCCCGGAAATTCCCGCAACCCGGCCGAAAAGCGCCATGACCATGACGGCTGCCAAACCGATCAGGACCCCGCCGAACAGCGAGCCCCAAGGGGTGAATTCGGTGATAATGGAAGGTGGCATCGTTTGATTCCTTCTGACAAACGGCCCTTTAACGACCGCCGCAGGAGGGCCATATATGAATCATGTCTAAAGTAGTCAAATCTAATATGTTGGAATTGGACGCCCGTGCCGCCAGTGTCGCGGCGATCCTCGCGCTCATGGGCAACGCCCATCGACTGCGCATTCTTTGCAGGCTCGCCGAAGACGAAGCCTCGGTCGGGGTCCTGGTATGCGAGGTCGGTCTCAGTCAGTCCGCCTTGTCCCAACATCTGGCAAAGCTTCGGGCGGGGGGACTGGTGTCCACCCGGCGCGACGCCCAGACGATCTTCTACTCGCTCGCGAGCGAGGAGATCCGTGCAATCATGACGAGCCTTTACGATGTATTCTGCCGCCACGGGGAGCGGGACACGGAATTCTGACGCCGGCAATTCCTCAAAGCCGATTTTCGCAAAGGCCCGCTGCGCGGCGGCGGTTCCTTCAGATGCGATACCAATCCAACAAATCCGCAGGTCGTCCCGCGAGGAGAAAGATTTGAGATGAACAGACGCGAACTCTTGGTGAGCGGCTCCTCGCTTCTTGCCTGGCTGGCAACTTCCGGCTTGGCCTCAGCCGCGAATGCCGAGGTGGTTGCGGGAAAGATGGAGGAGGATATCCGACTTCCGCCACTATTGGACGGGCGCACCGGCCCGATCCGTCTTGAGGCCAAAGCCGGGGCGACGGTTTTCGCCGGCGGCGCCCCATCCTCGACGATGGGGTTCAATCAAAGCTATCTCGGGCCGACTGTTCTGCTGCGGCGCGGAACGATCCCCCCGGTTCGAGTCGAGAACGGCGTCGATGTACCGATCACCCTCCATTGGCATGGCCTGACAGTCCCCAGCTCGGCGGACGGCGGCCCCGGGACCGAAATCGCACCGGGCGCGGGCCGTGATGTCGAGCTGCCGATCCGGCAACCGGCCGCGACCCACTGGTACCACACCCATGTTCACGGCCGCACGGCCCCTGATGTCTATGCCGGGCTCGCCGGTGCCGTGATCCTGCAGGACGACGACGAGGCCGGCATCGAACTCCCCCGGACCTATGGCGTCGATGATTTCGTCCTCATTCTCCAAGACAAGCGTTTCGATGGGTCGGGCAGGGCGGTATACGAGCCGGGCATAATGGACATCATGCATGGCTTTCGCGGCGACGCGGTTCTCGTCAACGGTCAGCTTCGGCCGATCGCCAAGGCGCCGCGCGGTCTCGTGCGGCTGCGTTTGATCAACGCTGCAACTTCGAGTCCCTTCGATCTGTCGCTCGAAAGCGGCCGGCCGCTCGTACTGATCGGTGTCGATCAAGGCCTGCTCGATGCGCCGATAGAAGTGGACAGGGTCTTGCTCGCACCCGGCGAACGCATAGAGCTTCTGGTCGATCTGGGGCAGGGCGAGGAACGCCTCATGGCGGCCTCGCAGTCATCATCCATGGGCATGATGGGCGGTAATGCCGGGAGCGCGGTCCTCTTGACGCTTGCGCCCGACGACGGCCGGGAAGCCGCCGTGACCTCCATACCGCAGCGCCTGCCTACTAGCTCCGCGGTTGCCATTGCGGCAACCGGCACGCGGCGTCGTTTCGTCCTGGACGAAGGCATGGGGCCGATGAACATGGTCCGCGGTCTGGTCGGCGGCTCCCCGGTGATGACCATCAACAGCAAGCGCTACGAGATCGACCGTATTGATTTTTCGACGCCGGTGGGTGCAAAGGAACACTGGACGATCGCCGCCAACCAGATGGCGCATCCGTTCCACGTTCATGGCGCGAAGTTCCAAGTGCTGAAGAACGGCGGTCGCGAACCACGTCCCGAGGAACGGGGATGGAAGGACACGGTCTTGGTGAACGGAGAGGCCGAACTTGCGGTTTCCATCGACGCTGAAACCAGCGAGGGTCTGCCGTTCGTATTCCACTGTCATATTCTGGAGCACGAAGACGCCGGGATGATGGGGCAATTTACGACGCAAGTTTAGAGCATGGGACGGATCAGGTTAGCCGGCGGGGCCGAGCGAACCGACCGACGGCCCCATGCGCCGCGAGCGACCCGATCGAAGGGGCCGAATGATTACGTCAGACCCGCAGCAGTGTGATAAGGGGCAGGGGCTATGGGCGGTCCCCGAAGTCTCGTTCGCCCTGTTCTCCTTCGCCTTCCATTTCATTTGGGAGTTCCTGCAGGTTCCAACCTTCGAAGGAATGGCGGAGCTTCCGCACTGGGAGGGCGTGAAAATCTGCACCTACGCCACCGTCGGCGATGTGGGTATCGCCCTGACCGCCTTCTGGATCACCTCGCTTGCCGCGCGAACGCGACATTGGATACGCCACAAGAAGGGATGGCAGCTGCTGATCTTTCTGGCCGTCGGCCTCGTCATCACCGTTGGGCTCGAATTCTATTACGTCGAGATATCCAACCGCTGGTCCTATTCCGAACTGATGCCGCTAGTGCCGCCATTCGGTACCGGTCTTGCACCGCTGCTTCAGTGGATCGTCGTGCCGCTGCTGGTCGTCGAGCTGACCCGGCGCAATCTTCGGGGCATGTCGAGAATCGCGACAAGACGATAGGCGGATTCCGGTGCTCGCCAGCGACCGCAAATGCCTGTTCCCGAGCAGCAATGGCCGACATTCGGGTCGAGCCGTCCGACTTCGGGCACGACGGCCGAGGCACATCCGCCGCGATGAGAGCCTGACCCTCTTGCCGTCGCGCAATGGTGGCCCGCCCGGCATTCCGCCGGAGGCGGGCAACCCCATTTCCGGCCGCGTGGCCACCGACACTCGAGTTTGCTTAGATGACGACCACCCGTGCGCCGACCGGAACACGGTTATAAAGATCGATCACATGATCGTTGATCATCCGGATGCAGCCATTGGAGACGGACCGTCCGATCGACCAGGGCTCGGTCGTACCGTGGATCCTGTAATAGGTGTCTCGCTTGCCGCGATAGAGATAGAGCGCGCGCGCGCCGAGCGGGTTTCTTGGTCCACCGGGTACGCCGTTGGCATAGCGTGCATACTTGCCCGGCTCACGACGGATCATGTTCTTGGTCGGCGTCCAACTCGGCCACTTCGCCTTTCGTCCGATCCGCGCGGATCCCTTGAAAGCGCGTCCTGCCTTGCCGACGCCGACGCCGTAGCGTCGTGCCAGACCATCGCCGAGCACCAGGTAGAGAAAATGGTTGCGCGGATCGACCACGATCGTTCCCGCTTGGTAGCCACCAAATTTCACCGTCTGGGGCAGGTATTTCGGATTGAGCTGGAACGCCTGGCGGGGCCCGTGCGCCAGAGCCGGCATCGCGGAGGTCAGCAAACCGCCTAAGCCGGCCAGAAGAAGAGCACGTCTTGAGAGCATTTTCGTCATCCTGATCATCTTACGTCAAAGGGAGGGGACACCGCGATCGATGTCCGAAGCGGAACGTCAGCTGATCGGAGGACGAAATAAGCCAGTACGGCACCCTGAAGCTGCCGACAAGGCGCCGGTGAAAAGCCGCTCTCGCCCGTCGTCGGGGGTCGCCGCGGCGAATCCGGACAGAGTGACCCCGCAGTCCACGGGACACTGGGACATCCTGTGCCAAGCATTGATTTCGTCGTCGCAGCAATCCACGACCCTGGTGAGACCGTCGCCGTCATCAGCCGTTGCCGACGGGACGTCCGCAATGAGCGGGCCGCGATGCGCGACACTGGCTGATGCGGCGACCGCGCCGCCGCTGTGCGTCATCGCCAAGACCGTCACGAGCAGGATCAGGAACAACAACCTCATGGCAGTACGGTAACAATCTCCGCTTAAGTATTCCCTATCCCAGCTAATCAATGAATCGTGAATTATGCCATTCGGCCGCCGCGGGATTATTGGATCCCATTGGCACGCTGCAACGCGCGAACATATGCGGCGATCTGACTGACGTTCTTTGGCGAAATCCCTTCGATCGGAGGCATATTCCCGAAGCCCCAGTGATGATCGCGAACCCCGTTCTGCACGGCCAGTTGGAAAGCTGCGTCGGCGTGATGGTTGGGCTCATAGATCTTATGCACGAGAGGAGGCGCCTTGCCGCCTCGTCCGGCGGCGTTGACGCCATGGCAAGTCGCACAATTGGTATTGAAAAGCGTCTCACCTCGGCTCTCCTCGGCGGTCAGTTCCGGAACGATCACCTCCGCCAGGGCTGCTCCAGCGCCGGCACCGTCCCCGCCTCGGCCACCGAGACGCCACCAGATGGCAAGGGCCGTCGCCACGAGAACGATCGTGAAAATGAGTGCGCGATTTCTCATTCTGGCTTCCCTCTGCTGGGCCTATCTCCACTCGGTTAGGGGACCCCGGCCGGTAAGGTCAAGATCGCTTCGACCATTACCGCCTCCCGTGACCACTCGAGATTTGCCCTGAAGCTGCG
The DNA here is from genome assembly GCF_017183135.1 of Aurantimonas marina. Classification (GTDB taxonomy): domain Bacteria; phylum Pseudomonadota; class Alphaproteobacteria; order Rhizobiales; family Rhizobiaceae; genus Aurantimonas; species Aurantimonas marina. The sequence goes on from NZ_JADDXW010000004.1 coordinate 48,288, forward strand.
GGCTTGGTGCATGCACGACGCTCGAACGGGCGAACCTGCGGCATGATCGCAACCTCGAGTATGCCATCACGCTCCGACCAATACCTTCGGCGGGATGGTGTCCGGCATCGCCGCTTTGACCGCAAAGACTGCAGGGCGTTGCGCGGGCACGATAGGCTGCCCCGCCATCACAGCACCATGCGACGGATCCATTTCTCCGCTTCCAGAACGAACAGCAGCCCCAAGCCAATTCCCAGAATGATCGCTCCATCCGCCGGCGCGATTGCCCGCGTCTCGAACACGGCCCGCATGAAGGGTGCGTAGGTGAAGACCAGTTGCAGGATGACGGTCAGGCCGACGCCGAGCAGCACCGCCGGGGTGCCGACGACACCGGTGAAGGTCAGCGAGGTCAGGTGCAGATAGCGTACGGAAAACAGATAGAAGATTTCCATGACGACGATCAGGTTGACGACCAGGGTTCGAGCGTAGGCCAACTCGTCGCCGCGTTCGATCGACCAGAAGAAGAGAGCAAAGACGGCGCCCGCGAACAGGATGGAAACCAGGACGATCCGCCAGACCATTTCCATGTCGAGCAGCGACGCATTGCCTGGTCTGGGCCGCCGGTCCATCACCGTCGGCTCGGCCGGTTCGAAGGATAGGGTCAGGCCGAGCGCGACGGCGGTGACCATATTGATCCACAGAATCTGGACCGGCGAGACCGGAAGCACGAAGCCCAGAAGGATCGCCCCGACGATCACCAGCGACTCGCCGCCATTGGTCGGCAGCGTCCAGGCGATGACCTTGCGGATGTTGTCGTAAATCGTGCGCCCCTCGCGGACGGCGGCGACAATCGAGGCGAAATTATCGTCAGCCAGCACCATGCGCGCGGCCTCTTTGGCGGCTTCGGTGCCCTTTATGCCCATCGCCACCCCCACATCCGCGCGTTTGAGGGCAGGGGCGTCGTTGACACCGTCACCGGTCATGGCAACCACCTTGCCCCACGCCTGCAGCGCTTCGACGAGTCGCAGCTTGTGCTCCGGCGCGGCCCTGGCGAACACATCTACGTCCACGACGCGGCGATGCAGTTCTCGGTCGTCCATCGCCTCGATCTGGTTGCCTGTCAGAACGCCATCACGCGTATTGAGTCCGAGCTGGCCGGCGATAGCGAGCGCGGTGACCGCATGATCGCCGGTGATCATCTTGACGTCGATGCCGGCCCGGTAGCAGTCGGCGACCGCCTCGATGGCTTCCGGACGCGGTGGATCGATGAAGCCGGCAATGCCGAGCAGCGTGAAGCCCTCCGCCATGTCGTTCATGCCCAGCGTCGCCTGGTCGCCGACGGACCTCACGGCAAAGGCCAGCACGCGCTGACCCTCGCGGGCCAATGCGTCGATCCGTTCCAACCATGCCTCATGCTCCAGCGGCGCGACCTCGCCACCCGCGATCTGATTGGCGCACATGGCGATGACATGATCGGGGGCGCCCTTGACGAAAATCGTGTTGCCTCCGGCACCGTCGACGTTCAGCGTCGCCATGAACCGATGGGCGGCGTCAAAGGGAATCTCGTCGAGCCGGCGATGACGGGCGCGTTCTGAGACCGGGTCGAGACCAGCCTTGTGGGCGAGGGCGATCAGCGCGCCCTCCATCGGGTCGCCGGCGACGCTCCACGCGCCATCGCCACCACGATGCAGATGGGCGTCGTTGCATAACAGGGCCGCGCGCGCGAAGTTGCCAAGGGCGCCGGCCGCATCGACGGTCGATCGCGCCTCCGCGCCGCGCAATTCACCGTCGGGAGCATAGCCGTCGCCGGTGACCGCGATCGCTTCGCCGTCCGCCTCCATGACCACCGCCCGCACCACCATCTCATTGCGCGTCAACGTTCCGGTCTTGTCGGTACAGATGACCGAGACGGCGCCCAGCGTCTCGACGGCGGGCAGCTTGCGAATGATCGCGTGCCGACGCGCCATGCGCTGTACGCCAAGCGCCAGGGTGATCGTCAGGACAGCGGGAAGGCCCTCCGGGATTGCGGCGACGGCCATGCCCACCATGACCAGAAAGGCATCCTCGGGCGCATAGCCACGCGCCAGTACTGCGAGAGCGAAGACGCCGCCGCTAGCGGCGAGGATCACCGCGGTCAGCCACCGCGCGAACCGGTCGATCTGTTTCAGCAGCGGCGTGGCGAGCTCGTCGATGCCCTCCAGCATCGTGCCGATCCGTCCGATCTCGGCGCGAGATCCCGTCGCGACGACCAGACCGACGCCACGACCCGAGCTGATGAGTGTTCCGGAAAACGCCATTGAGGTTCGATCGCCCAGTGACGCATCCGGTCCCACCGGAGTGGTCTCCTTGACCACCGGCACCGACTCGCCGGTGAGAGCCGCCTCCTGGGCGTGTAGCCCGCGTGTCTCCAGAAGCCGTAGATCAGCCGGCACGCGGTCGCCCGCTTCGACCAGCACCACGTCGCCGGGCACAAGCTCGGCAGCCGGTAGGGTCACGCGCGCTCCCTCACGCAATGCCGAGGCCTGAGCTGAGAGCATCGAGCGCACGGCAGCTAGCGAATCCTCTGCCCGCCCCTCCTGCCAGAAACCGATGACGGCGTTCAGGATGACGACGGCGAAGATCACCAGCGTATCGGTCCAATGGCCGAGCAACGCCGTCACGATCCCGGACGCGATCAGAACGTATATGAGGAGATTGTTGAACTGGGCGAGCAAGCGGGCGAGAGGCCCGCGTCGCGGCGGTTCCGGTAAGGCGTTCGGACCGTAGCGCTCAAGCCGCGCCGCCGCCTCGACCGTCGACAGCCCCTCGGGCCGTGCGTCGGCCTGGTCCAGCGCCGCCGCCGGGTCGAGCGCATGCCAGATGATCGTCCCTTCGTCCAACGCTGTGCCGTTCAGCTTGGACGCGTGATCCGGCTGTCGCCGGTGAGGGAACCCACGATTCTCCATTCTCGGTCGCTCCGGATGCTTGTCGACTTGGCTGAGCCCACCTTTGCGATTGAAGCGATACCACAGCGGATACTGGTTTTCCCCATATATCCGACGGCTGGTAGGGGCCCTTGATCAGCGGCGCGGATTTGGCAGTCGTAGTCAGTCCAGAGAATAGACGTCATCCAGAGATCTTAGCGCCGCTCCAGCGCCGGAAGTAGAACACTCATCTCTTCTGATTGTTCGACGGAGAGGAGAGCGTCTTTCGACTGCGCATCCGTGCACCCGAGGCGGACGGGAACCTTCGGAAGCACCAGAGCACGAATGACGCTGTGTTCCGCATATTCTGGTACGTCCACAGGACTGAGCTGAATACTAATCTGAAATTCTAGTAGGTCGACCGCCTCATCCTCGATGAATGATGATGCTTCGATCCGGTCGACACTGTGCCAGATCCAACTGGCAGGCGCCGGGGCAGCTGGCTCGGCGCGATCGATTGCCAACTTGTCGACCCGGACCTCAGTATTTGCGGATGAGCCCGACCAGCCGGCCCTGGACCTTGACCCGCTCGGAGCCGAAGATCCGCGTTTCATAAGCCGGATTGGCAGCCTCCAGCGCGATCGTATTGCCGCGGCGGCGAAACCGCTTCAGCGTGGCTTCCTCCTCGTCGACCAGCGCGACGACAATCTCCCCGGGCGTTGCCGTATCGGCCCGACGGATCACCACCGTGTCGCCGTCAAGGATCCCGGCTTCGATCATCGAATCGCCCTTGACCTCGAGCGCATAATGTTCGCCGCCACCGAGCATGTCCGGCGGCACGGCGAGGGAATGGGTGGTGTGCTGGATCGCCGAAATGGGAACGCCGGCGGCAATCCGGCCCATCACCGGGATCGCGACCGTGGCCGATTCCGAAGCTCTCGTCGTCGCACGCCGGGAAACCGGCTCCGACGTCTTGCGTGTTACCTCGCGGCTCCCTTCGATGACGCTCGGCGTAAACCCGGCGCGGCCGACCGGAGCGGGGCGATCATTCTGCATCGCTTCGGGCAGCTTCAAGATTTCCAGCGCCCGCGCGCGATTGGGCAGGCGCCGAATGAAGCCCCGCTCCTCAAGCGCGGTAATCAGACGATGGATGCCGGATTTCGACCGAAGCTCCAGCGCGTCCTTCATTTCGTCGAAGGAGGGAGGCACGCCGGTGTCCCTCAGCCGTTCGTGAATGAACGACAAAAGGTCGTGCTGCTTGCGTGTCAGCATCAAGGCAACTCCCTAAAACAAAACCTGAACAAACCTATCTGTTCTAGTTGTGTTCCGCAAGACCCTTCCATTCGTCGAGGATAACGAAGCGGCAAGCCTCGCCGGCGCTCGCCGGAGCCGCCGAAGACGGCCGCACGAGAAGAGCGTCCGCCTTTGCGTAGGTCGACAGGAGGGAGGAATCCTGGCGGGGCATCGGGATGACCCGGACGGCGCCATCCATCCCGACCTCCAGCTGCGAGCGGACGAAGTCGGTCCGCATGCCATTTTCCGGCATCGGCGCACCAAGCAGCCCATGCCGGTAGAGCGGGCGATCCGGAAATCCGGCCAACCGGCGCACCAATGGAACCAGGAACAACGTTGCCGCGACCATGGAGGAGGCCGGATTGCCGGGCAGTCCGACAATCGTCAGCTCGTCGAGCCGCCCCGCCATCAATGGCTTGCCGGGACGCATCGCGACCTTCCAGAAGTCGAGCGCGACGTCGCGTGCGGCAAACACCTTGCCGACTAGGTCATGATCGCCGACTGACGCCCCGCCGATCGTAACGAAGATGTCGGCTGCTTCGTCCATTGCCCGCGTCAGGCCCGCATCGATGTCGGGCGCGCGGTCGCGTGCGATGCCGCAGTCGATGACCTCGCCGCCGGCGTCCGCAACCATCGCCGCGACGCCGAAGGAATTGGAAGCGACGATCTGCCAGTCGCCCAGCGGCTCGCCCGGCAAAGCGAGTTCGTCGCCGGTCGCGAGAATCGCCACTTTCGGCCGTGCCAGAACCTTCAGGGACGTATGACCGGCGCTAGCGCCCAATGCGATCGCGCCGGACGTCAGCCAGGTCCCGTTCGCCAACAGGGTCTCGCCTTCGACGAAGTCGATGCCGGCTTCCCTGACATATTGGCCGAAATCGACGGAGGCGGTCGGACGCACCGTGCCGTCGGTTTCCATTCGCGTATTTTCCTGGATCAGAACCGCGTCGGCGCCTTTAGGCACTGGTGCTCCAGTGAAAATACGCACTGCCTCGCCAGGTTCCACGGCCCCCGTGAAGGCGCATCCCGCGGCGGACTCGCCGATGACCCGTAGAGCCCGGAATGGCTCCGTTGCATCGGCCGAGCGGACGGCGTAGCCGTCCATGGCGGATGCGACGAAGGAAGGCTGGGTGCGGCGCGCTAGAACATCCTCCGCGAGGACGCGCCTGGACAACTGCAGCAGCGGTAGAATTTCGGTGCGGGCGAGTGGCGACGCGCTGCTCACCAATCGTCGATAGGCTTCCTCGACGGGAAGGAGACTCACGACGCGGCTGCCGTGAAGTCGCCGGAACGGCCGCCGGACTTCGATAGCAGCCGGATGCCCGACACGCGCATCGAGCGATCCACAGCCTTGGCCATGTCATAGATCGTCAGGCACGCCACGGAAACCGCCGTGAGCGCCTCCATTTCGACGCCGGTCTTGCCGCTGACCTTGGCCAGTGCCGTGACGCGCAGACCGGGCAGTGTAGCATCCGGCATTATTTCGACGCCGATCTTCTCCAGCATCAGCGGATGACAAAGAGGGATCAGCTCGTGCGTGCGCTTGGCCGCCATGATGCCGGCGATCCGAGCAATCCCGATGACGTCGCCCTTCTTGGCTTCGCCGGCGAGAATCAGATCCAGCGTCGCCGGCTGCATGGCGACGAAACCTTCGGCCTCGGCGACCCGCACGCTGTGGGCCTTTTCGCCGACATCGACCATCGAGGCGGCACCGGCCGCGTCGAGATGGGTGAGTCCGACCTGCTTGGTGTCGCTCATGACAAGGTTCCCGATTGGCGGGTCGCGCCGAGCAGCACGCGCGTCGCCGCTTCCACATCGGCCTGGCGCATCAGGCTTTCCCCGACGAGGACGGTGCGGATGCCCCGATCGGCGAGGCGCAGGCAGTCGGCATGGGTGAAGATGCCGCTCTCTCCGACGAGAATCCTGTCGTCCGGCACCAGCGCCGCCAGTCGCTCGGCCGTTGCCAGGCTGGTCTCGAAGGTGCGAAGATTGCGATTGTTGATCCCGATCAGCGGCGTGCGGAGCTTGAGCGCGCGTTCGGTCTCCTCCGCATCATGGACCTCGACCAGGACATCCAGTCCATAATGGTCCGAGGCGGCTTCCAGATCGCGCGCCAGCACATCGTCGACGGCGGCCATGATGATCAGAATCGCATCCGCGCCCCAGGCGCGCGCCTCTGCCACCTGATAGGTGTCGAACAGGAAATCCTTGCGCAGCGTCGGCAGCGCGGTCGCCGCCCGCGCCGCCGTCAGATAGGCTGGCGCACCCTGGAACGAGGGAGTATCGGTGAGGACGCTGAGGCATGTTGCGCCCCCTCGCTCATACGCCGCCGCGAGAGCCGGCGGATCGAAATCCTCTCGGATCACGCCCTTCGAGGGACTGGCCTTCTTCACTTCCGCGATCAGCGCCAGACCGTCCGTGGCATGCCGTCTGCGGATCGCCGCCGCAAATCCTCTTGGCGTATCCGAGGGATCGATCGAGGCCTCGAGATCGGCGAGCGGCAGGTGCTGTTTGGCGGCAGCGATCTCGTCGCGCTTGTATGCCTCGATTCTCTCAAGGATGTCGCTCATGCGGACGCCTCGCCGGTTTTCCTCGTTGCTGCGACGAGACGGCCGAGCGCGGCGCGCGCCTGGCCGTCGTCGATCGCGTTGGCAGCCATCGCCACGCCACCACGCAGATCCTCCGCCTTGCCCGCCATCACCAAGGCCCCGGCGCTATTGAGAAGAACGATGTCGCGGTAGGCATTCTTTGTGCCATCGAGAACCGCCAGCAATGCGGCGGCATTGGCGTTTGCGTCGCCGCCCTTGATGTCGGCAAGGGGCGACCGCTGCAACCCGACGTCCTCCGGCTCGACGGTGAAGGTGCGAATCTCGCCATTGCTCAGCGCGGCGACCGCGGTCGTTCCCGACACGGTCATTTCGTCGAGCCCGTCACCATGCACGACCCAGGCGGATTCGGTTCCCAACTCGCGCAGGGTCTCGGCAAGCGGCAGCAGCCATTGCGGCGAGAACACGCCGATCAGCAACTTCGTCACGCCCGCCGGATTCGACATCGGCCCGAGCAGGTTGAAAATCGTCCGGGTGCCGAGCTCGACCCGGCTGGGACCGACGAAGCGCATCGCGGCATGATGCGTCGGAGCGAACATGAAGCAGAGACCGGCATCGGCGAGCACCCGCGAGATCGCATCCGGCGTCAGGTCGACATCGACCCCGAGCGCGGCCAGCACATCCGCCGCTCCCGATTTCGAGGACAGGGCCCGATTGCCGTGCTTGGCGATGACGAGACCGCACCCGGCAAGGACGAAGGCCGAGCAGGTCGAGACGTTCAGCGTGCCGGCGTGATCGCCGCCAGTGCCGACAATGTCGATGGCGGCCGGGGGCGCCGCGACCGGCAACATGTTGGCGCGCATCACCGAGACGGCGCCCGCCATCTCCTCGACGGTCTCGCCGCGCACCCGGAGCGCCATCAGAAAGCCGCCGATCTGTGAGGGCGTCGCTTCGCCCGCCATCATCACCGCAAAGGCAGCTTCCGCCTCGGATCGCGTCAGGGACTGACCGTCCGCGACCTTGGCGATGAAGGGTTTCAGACTTTGGCTCACCGGACGATCGCCTTGGCATTTTCTATGGCGGCCGGACTGACGCTGAGCGGCGTGTCGTTTTGCAGGAGCGTCACGTAGCTCTGCAGGAGATCGTTCTCGAAAATGCCCTTCAACTGCTGGCGCTCCTGCGCCGCGACATTCGCGGCCGGATCAGCGGGAGGCGCGACTTCAGTGACTTTCAGGACAATCTGGGAGCCCGGCTCGCGGCCCCGCGCGGTGGCAATGGTCCCATCGCCGCCGGAAAACGCTGCCGAGACGCCGACCTGACCCAGAACGGATGCGCCGGACTGACGCGTGATCGAAGCCGCCGTCTGCTTGCGCAGGCCTGATTCCGCCGCCACGTCGTCCATGGTCTTGCCAGCTTCGACTTCGGCCTTCAACGCGTTGGCTTTTTCGCTCAGGAGTCGCTGGGTCTCATCATTCTTCCAGTCGGCGAGCACGCGGTCGCGTGCTTCGTCGAAGGTGCGTTCGCGCGCCGGGTCGATGCTAACGACATCGTAGAAGACATAGCTGTTCGATTCGAAATTGATCGGCACATTGTCGAATCCCGGCTCGGTCTCGAAGGCACCGGCAAGAAGCTCTTCCGCCGCCGGAAGTTCCGCGATCGGCGCGCCATCGGGGGCACGCCCTTGGGCGTCGACCGCCGGAACGGTTTCGGCCGAAATACCCGCGGCCTGGGCCGCCTCGGCGAAGCTGGCACCACCGGCGCGCGCATCCTCGAAAGCGTTGTACGCGCTGGCGGCGGTGTCGTTCGCTGCGACGAGCGCCAGATCCTTGCGTATCTCGTCCGAGACATCGGCGAGCGGACTCACACCCACCGGCTGGATTTCCGAAACGCGCAGGATCGCCGGGCCGAAGGCCCCGGCAACAACGTCCGATATCGCCCCTTCGCCCAGGGAAAACGCCGCTTCGGAGACCTTCGCGTCCGGAATTTCAGATTTGGAGACCAAGCCGAGGTCGGTATCTTCGACGGTCCGTCCGGCCTCCTTGGCGACATCTTCAAAGCTCGCGCCACCGTCCAGCTTGGCCTTGGCTGCGTCGGCGGCCGCCTTGTCGGCGAAGACGATCTGCTGGACCCGCCGCCGCTCCGGCGTGGTATAGCGCTCCTTCCTCTGCTCGTAGTCCGCCTTCACCTGCTTGTCGGTGATTGCTGCCGGATCGCTGAGTGTTTCGGGCGTCAGGAGAGCATAGCTGATCGAGCGATACTCCGGCGCGGCGTATTTCGCCTTGTTCTCCTCGAAATAGGCCTTCAACACGTCGTCCGATGGATCGGCGACCGGTGGCACGGTCGAAGGCGTCAGGCTGATATAATCGACCGTCCGACGCTCGCCATTGTAGAGGCCGAGTGCTGTCTCGAACGTCACGGGCGTGTTGCCGCCTTGCGAGATCGCCTCGACGATCTGGCTGCGAATGGCGGCGTCTTCCTGGCTGCGGATATAGTCCCGCTCCCGGATCCGGGCATTGGCGAGGACAGCTTGAAAGGCGTTGCGCGAAAAATTTCCGGACGCATCCTGAAACGAGGGGTCGGCCGCGATTAGACGGGCCAGGCGATCTTCCGAGAGGCCGAGGCCGATGCGACGGCCCTGTTCGTCAAGCATGGCGCCTGCCACAAGCTGGCTGAGGACGCTCTGGTCAACGCCGAACACGGCGGACTCCTCGGTGGTTGGGCGGCGGCCAATCTGCTGCGCGACGCGGGCCTGGGCGCGGTTGTAGGCCAAGGCGTAGTCTTCCAGCGAGACCTCAGTCTTGCCAGCGGTCAGTACCGTGGTCGCCGTGTCGCCGCGAAAGACGTCACCGATTCCCCAGGCCGCGAAGCTGACGACGAGAAGGGCCAGCAGGATCTTCGCGGTCCAGCCGGAAATGCTGCCTCGGAGCGTGTTGAGCATCGTGGTCTCCCTTCGCCCACCCGACCTTCGCGGCAGCGAAGCGAGGCAAGGGCGTCTATCGTTCTCAGCCTTAATAGGAAACAGCGCAGGCCGGGCGCAAGCAGGCTGAGCGATTGATTTCTCGGCTCCCTCGCAAATTGCCGACCGACGATGATAGGTATGCGCCATCAGGTTCGCGCCCTCCGCGCGGCCCCAGGGAGTAGATATCGACATGCAGCCAAGGCCACTGATCGCGGGTAACTGGAAGATGAACGGGCAGTTGTCGGCACTGACGGAACTCAAGGACATCGCCGACGCCGCCGGTCGTGGGCTCGCCGAAGGCCGCGACCTGCTTATCTTTCCACCGGCGACGATTCTGTCCGCAAGTCGCGGGATTCTCGGCGAGAACGTTGCAGTCGGAGGGCAGGATTGCCATCCGGCTGAAAGCGGTGCCCACACCGGCGATATCTCCGCCGCGATGCTGAAGGATGTCGGCGCGCGGTACGTCATCGTCGGTCATTCGGAGCGTCGCGCCGATCACGGCGAGTCGGATGCGTTGGTTCGGGCGAAGGCGGAAGCGGCCATGAAGGCCGGGCTTGTCGCTGTGATCTGCGTCGGCGAGACCGAGGCGGAACGCGAAGCTGGCCAGACGTTGGAGGTCCTTGGAGCGCAACTGGCCGGCTCTCTACCGGACGAATTGACCGGCGAGACCGCGGTTGTCGCCTACGAGCCGGTCTGGGCGATCGGAACCGGACGCACGCCGACCGTCGTCGACGTGAAACAGGTTCACGATTTCATTCGCAAGACCTTGTCGGATCGCTTTGGCGAAGCTGTCGCCTCGGCGGTCCGAATCCTTTATGGTGGATCGGTCAAACCCGCGAACGCGTCCGAGCTTCTGGCCGTCGACAACGTCGATGGCGCGCTCGTCGGCGGCGCGAGCTTGAAGGCGTCCGACTTCATCGCGATATGCGAGGCCGTCGTCATTTCCTGACCAAAACGGCGATGAAACACCGAATCCGGTTGGAAAGCCGGCCGCGCTTCTGTAGAAGGCGCGCAATTCCTAAAATCGACGCGCTGCGAAAGTTCAATGGAAACCATTCTTATCGTCATCCACTTGATGATCGTCATCGCGCTCGTCATCGTGGTGCTGTTGCAACGCTCCGAGGGCGGCGCCCTGGGTATCGGGGGCGGTGGCGGCGGCCTGATGTCGGCCCGTGGCGCGGCCAATGCGCTGACCCGCACGACGGGAATCCTGGCGGCGGCCTTCTTCGTTACGTCGCTGTCGCTCGGCATTCTCGCCCGCTATGGTGGGCAGCCGACGGACATTCTCGATCGCCTGCCGACCACTCAGGGCGGCAATGATCAAGGCGGTAGCTTGCTGGATCAACTGGGTGCTCTGCCGGAGCAGGAGGGGGCATCCGGCAATGCCGGTCAGGCGCCGCAGGCGGACGCCGCCGCAACGGACGTGACGCCATCGGATCCGAACGCGCCGAGCGCAGCGCCGTTGATGCCGGAGGACGCCACCGGAACGGCCGTGCCGCAGTCGGCTCCGGCCGAAGACGCTTCGAGGTCGGCCGTCACGCCGGAGCCGCAGATTCCGGCCAATCCAGCTCCGAGCGCGCCGAATGCCGCCGAGGATCCGACGGTTCCGCCGGTAGAGGCTGCGCCAGCCGGTGTCGAACGGCCAGTCGATGGCGGCACTTCGCCGTCCGGGACCGCCCAGTAGCATCCGCGAACCGTTTGCGGCCACCATCATCGGGGCGCCTTCGGGCGCCCCGTCCGGTTTCGGCATGGCCGAAAAGTGACTGGCAGAATCAGACCGGTCGAGATATCGGGAAAGCCCATGGCGCGATATATCTTCATCACCGGCGGCGTGGTCTCCTCACTCGGTAAAGGCATTGCATCGGCGGCGCTGGGCGCGCTGCTGCAGGCCCGCGGTTACCGTGTGCGGCTTCGCAAGCTCGATCCCTATCTGAATGTCGATCCCGGCACGATGAGCCCGACCCAGCATGGCGAGGTGTTCGTCACCGACGACGGCGCGGAGACCGATCTCGATCTCGGCCATTACGAGCGCTTCACGGGTCGTTCGGCCAACCGGATGGACAACATCACCACCGGGCGAATCTATCAGGAAATCATCGCCAAGGAACGGCGCGGCGACTATCTCGGCGCCACCGTCCAGGTCATTCCCCACGTCACCGACGCTATCAAGGAATTCGTCCTCGACGGCAACGAGGAGTTCGACTTCGTGCTGTGCGAAATCGGCGGCACGGTCGGCGATATCGAGGCGCTGCCGTTCTTCGAGGCGATCCGGCAGCTCGGCAACGACCTGCCGCGCGGCGGCGCGGTCTATGTCCACCTGACGCTGATGCCGTACATCCCGACGGCTGGTGAACTGAAGACCAAACCGACCCAGCATTCGGTGCGCGAGCTGCGCGCGATCGGCATTCAGCCGGATATACTGCTGGTGCGCGCCGACCGGCCGATCCCGGCCGAGGAACGACGCAAGATGAGCCTGTTCTGCAACGTCCGGGAAACGGCGGTCATCCAGGCGCTCGATGTCGCCACGATCTACGACGTGCCGATCGCCTATCACCACGAAGGGCTCGACACCGAGGTGCTTGCCGCCTTCGGCATCGATCCGGCGCCGAAACCGCAATTGCAGCGTTGGCACCAGGTCGTCGACGGGATTCGCAATCCCGAGGGCGAGGTGACCATTGCCGTCGTCGGTAAATATACCGGTTTGAAGGACGCCTACAAATCCCTCATCGAGGCGCTGCAGCATGGCGGCATCGCCAACCGGGTCCGCGTCAAGCTCGACTGGATCGAGGCGGAAGTGTTCGAAGAGGAGGATCCGGCCCCGTATCTGGAGCGGGTCAACGGCATCCTGGTGCCGGGCGGATTCGGAGAGCGCGGCGCGGAGGGCAAGATCGCCGCCGCCCGTTTCGCCCGCGAACGCGACGTTCCCTATTTCGGCATCTGCTTCGGCATGCAGATGGCGGTGATCGAGGCGGCAAGGGCATTGGCTGGGATCGAAAAGGCGGATTCGACGGAATTCGGCGAAACCAGCGAGCCGGTCGTCGGGCTGATGACCGAATGGCTGAAGGGCAACGAACTGGAGCAGCGCGCCGCGCAGGGCGATCTCGGTGGCACCATGCGTCTCGGGTCATACAAGGCGAGCCTCAAGAGCGGCTCCCGGATCGCCGCGATCTACGGCGACACCGATATCGAGGAGCGGCACCGCCACCGTTACGAGGTCAACCGCGCCTACCGCGAGCCGCTGGAAGCGGCTGGGATGAGCTTCGCCGGCATGTCGCCGGACGGCCTTCTGCCGGAGACGGTAGAACTGGACGACCATCCGTGGTTCATCGGCGTGCAGTATCACCCGGAACTGAAATCCCGGCCGTTCGAGCCGCATCCGCTGTTCGCCAGCTTCATCGCCGCGGCGGTCGAGCAGAGCCGGCTGGTGTGACCGGCAAGGACGAAGACCGGCGCGGGACGCGGGCGCTTGATCATGTCGTCCTGCCCTTCGCCTCGCTCGACGAGGCGCGCGGGCTATTGACTGGGCTCGGCTTCACGGTCGCGCCCGATGCCGTCCATCCCTTCGGAACCGGCAACGCCTGCGTTTTCTTTGCCGACGGGACTTATTTCGAACCGCTGGCGATCGCGGACCCGGCGGCCTACCAAGCCGCGAAGACCGCGGGCAACCTATTCGTCGCGCGCGATGCCGGCTTTCGGTCCCGCCATAACTTGCCGTCGATCTCCGCACTCGCCTTTCGCTCGGTCGACGCGGTGGGCGACCGGGCCGCGCTGGCACAGAATCGGCTTGCCGAGGCCGAACTGGTCGAGTTCTCGCGAAATTTTCAAACACCCGCCGGCGTGGATGGGTCGGTGTCATTCCGGTTGGCCTTCGCCTCTGCGGAACCCGACTCACACGTCTACTTCTTCTTCTGCCAGCTGTTGCACGCGGAAGCACCCGATCGGTCCGCGCTGACACATCACGCCAATGGCGTGTCGGGTCTCGCGCGCATCGTCCTGTCGGATCATTCGCCAGACAAATCACGCGAACTGCTGGCGACCGTATCGGATGCTCGCGCGGACGAAAGCGGCCATGGGGAGCTGTGTTTCGAACTCGCCAACACCTCGCTCCATGTCCTTTCCAACGCGTCATTGGTCGAAAACTACGGCGTCGAGCAGGACGCGCCTGGCGGGCTCTCAGTTCGCGGCATTGTGCTGAACGTCGCGGACATGGCCGCGCCCCGTGCCTGTCTTGCCGCCGGCGGCTATTCGGCCAAGATGACCGGCGGACGCCTCGTCGTGCCGTTCGGCGCAAATGGCAGCTTCATCGCATTCGAGGAATCGCCCGCATGACCACACCCAACAGCACCGTCTCCGCCAAGGACGTCAGCTTCTCTCAAACGGCGCCTTTCGCGTTGATCGCCGGCCCCTGTCAGATGGAAAGCCGCGACCATGCTTTGATGATCGCTGAGAGGATGAAGCGGATCACCGATGACCTCGGTATCGGCTACGTGTTCAAGGCGAGCTTCGACAAGGCGAACCGCACCAGCCTTTCCGGTCAGCGCGGCATCGGGCTGTCCGAAGCCCTGCCGGTGTTCGAGGAGATCGCTCGCACCTTCGACCTGCCCGTTTTGACCGACGTCCACACCGAAGAGCAGTGCCGCGAAGCCGGCGCCGTCTGCGACATCCTGCAGATCCCGGCATTTCTCTGCCGCCAGACCGATCTGTTGATCGCCGCGGCTCAGACCGGCCGCGTTGTCAACATCAAGAAGGGCCAGTTCCTGGCGCCGTGGGACATGAAGAACGTCCTTGCCAAGGTGACCGACAGCGGCAATCCGAACGTGCTCCTGACCGAGCGCGGCGCCTCCTTCGGCTACAATACGCTGGTGTCCGATTTCCGGGCGCTGTCGATCATGGCCGAGATGGGCGCCCCGGTGATCTTCGACGCGACCCATTCGGTACAGCAGCCGGGCGGGCAGGGCGGTTCATCCGGGGGCGACCGCCGCTTTGTCGAGACGCTGGCGCGTGCCGCTGTCGCCGTCGGCGTCGCGGGCCTGTTCATCGAGACCCATGAGGACCCGGACAACGCACCGTCTGACGGGCCAAACATGGTGCCGCTCGACCGGATGCCGGACTTGTTGAAGCGGCTGCAAGCGCTTGACGCGGTGGCGAAGTCCTTCGTCTGAAGCCAAATGGAAAACGGTTCACGCCCGCGCCGTCGTGGTCTAAAAGCCTTCCAAAGTTTCCCGGCAATTGGAGTGGGCCCGTGACCGCCATCATCGATATCATTGGACGTGAAATTCTCGACAGCCGCGGCAATCCGACGGTCGAGGTCGACGTCTTTCTCGAAGACGGTTCGATGGGCCGGGCGGCGGTTCCCTCGGGCGCCTCGACCGGCGCCCATGAGGCAGTGGAGCTGCGCGACGGCGGGTCGCGCTATCTCGGCAAGGGCGTCGAGAAGGCAGTCGCGGCGGTGAACGGCGAGATACTCGAGGCGATCGGCGGTCTCGAAGCCGAGGACCAGATGCGTATCGACGCGGCGCTGTGCTCGCTCGACGGAACCAAGAACAAGAGCCGGCTCGGCGCCAACGCCATCCTCGGCGTCTCGCTCGCCGTCGCCAAGGCGGCGGCCGACGCTTCCGGCCTGCCGCTCTATCGCTATGTGGGCGGTGCCTCGGCCCATGTCCTGCCGGTGCCGATGATGAACATCATCAATGGCGGCGCCCATGCGGACAACCCGATCGACTTCCAGGAATTCATGATCATGCCGGTGGGCGCGGAGCGTTTCGGCGAGGCACTGCGGATGGGCGCGGAGGTGTTCCACACCCTCAAGAAGATGCTCAAGGACGCCGGTTACAACACCAATGTCGGCGACGAGGGCGGTTTTGCGCCGGGTCTGGCCTCTGCCAGGGACGGTCTCGACTTCGTCATGAAGGCGATCGAGAAGGCCGGCTACAAGCCGGGCGAGGACATGTTCCTGGCGCTTGATTGCGCCGCGACGGAATTCTTCAAGAACGACGTCTACGATCTGGAAGGCGAGGGGCGGAAGCTGTCTCCCACCGAGATGGCGACCTATCTCGCCGAGCTTGCGGGCGCCTATCCGATCATCTCGATCGAGGACGGCATGGGCGAAGACGACTGGAACGGCTGGAAGGCACTGACCGACCAGATCGGCGGGACGGTCCAACTCGTTGGTGACGATCTCTTCGTCACCAACTCCGAGCGCTTGCGCGAGGGCATCGACAAGGGCGTCGCGAACTCAATTCTCGTCAAAGTGAACCAGATCGGCACCTTGACGGAGACGCTCGACGCCGTCGACGTCGCCCATCGCGCCGGCTACAGCGCAGTGATGTCGCACCGCTCCGGCGAGACCGAAGATTCGACCATCGCCGACCTCGCCGTCGCGACGAATTGCGGGCAGATCAAGACCGGATCGCTGGCACGCTCGGACCGGCTCGCCAAGTACAACCAATTGCTGCGGATCGAGGAAGAGCTAGGCGACCAAGGCGTCTATGCCGGACGGTCGATCCTGCGCCGGCGCGGCTGAGCCGCCTGCTGCCTCGACATCAGTCGGCTTGGCACCGGCGGATAGCATCCGCCGGTGCGTCTTTCATTATTTCTTCTCGTCCAGCTCGTCGGCGACCTGGCCGTAGCTGATCAGGGCGAAGAGCGTCGCGCCGCCCAGCACATTGCCGATGAGGGCCGGGACGTAGAAGCCGGTCACCGCATCGACAAACGACAGCTGACCGGAAAAGACCAGGGCCATCGCCTCGACCGACCCGGCCACCACATGGGACAGGTGGAACAGGGCGATGAGATAGGTCAGGAGCGCGATCACCAGGAAGCTGGATTTATCGGCCGAAGGCAGTAGCCAGACCACCGTCGCCATCAGCCAGCCCGCAGCAACGCCACGCAGCAGTGTATGACCGAAGTCCGGTTCTATGATGGCTTCCTGCGAAATTTCGATCGCGGCCTTGGTGATGTCCGGCAGATTGAGGACGTCAAAGGCGATCGCCGCGCCAAAGACGGTCGTTCCCACCATGTTGGCGGCGAAGACGATCATCCAGAGGCGGGCGATCGCGAGATGGCCGCGCCAGCTCGGCCGCGCCAGGACCGGCAGCGTCGCCGTCAGCGTGATCTCGGTGAATAGTTGCTGACGCCCGAGAATGACGATCAGGAAGCCGACCGCGTAGCCCCAGGAATCCACTAGGGGACGCCAATCGGTATCCGGAAGGTTGGCGCGGATCGCCGCTTGAGCGAAGACCGAAAAGCCGATCGACAGGCCGGCCGCCAAACCCGACCACCAAAGGCTGCTTGTCGGGCGCGACAGTTCGTCTTCGCCTTCCTGGCGAACCAGCTCGTAGACGGCGACCGGCCGCAATTTCAGCCGATCCTCGATTTGATGCCGCTCGCTATGGCTCAGCGGCGAGCCCTCTTTTTCCAACCGCTCCTCGGTCGCGTCGTTCGAATGCCGGTGCTTGCCTTCGGTGCCTTCGTGATCCGCTCGGTCCATTGCCCAACCGCCTGTTGCTCGGATTGTGGAACCTAGGGCACCGGCGCTACGGCGGAAATACCGGCCACGATCTATGCCTGGAAAAGCCTCTGTCCGGTCTTGGTTTACGCTCTCTTAAGCGTGGGCTGCGATGGTGCGGGCGAGGAGCTAAGATGCGCACTATTCAAAAGCGGCAGAGCCATATTGGCCGGTTGATCGTGCCGGCAATCACCGTCAGCTTTTTGGCCTATTTCGCGATCCACGCCCAAAGTGGACGCTATAGCCTCGAGGCGAAGGCCGCATTGAGCCGGGAACTGGCCGAGCGCGGCGCCAGGCTCGACGAGGTGAAGCGACTTCGCGAGAGGCTCGAGCAGCGGGTGCAACTCCTGCATGACGGAACGCTGGAGCGCGACATGATCGACGAGCGTGCGCGTCGGGCGCTCAATGTGACGACCGACGACGAGATCGTCATCCTTCGCTGACGCCCGCGAATGCGTTAGCCAAAGGACCACCATTGGTGCACTGCAAGGGCTCCCCAGCGCCGCTTTCGGCATCGGTGGCATATACACACCCAAGACCGAACAGCAGATTAACGGATTTATCGTTAATTTGCCGCATAGCAGCAATTAAACAAAAAATCAGTTAAACAGGCCCGTCTCGCTTGATGACGGCTGCGCGCCGTCTATACTAACCTAAGGATTTGAGGCCGCGCGTCGGCAGGTCAAGACCGGGAGGCACCATGGCGGCCAGGCAGAAGAAATACCCCGCGGCGAAGGATGCAGGCGGAGCGAGCGCCCAACAAAAGGGCAAGCCGGCGGATTCCTCCGCAGAAATCGTCAAGACGCTCGAACATTTCGATCCGCCCAAGCCGGCATCCTTTTCCAAGGATAGCGAGTTGCAAGCCTATCGCGACATGCTGCTCATTCGTCGCTTCGAGGAAAAGGCCGGGCAGCTCTACGGCATGGGCTTCATCGGCGGTTTCTGCCATCTTTATATCGGCCAGGAGGCCGTGGTCGTCGGCATGCAGATGGCCTTGAAGGAGGGCGATCAGGTCGTCACCGGCTATCGCGATCATGGCCATATGCTCGCGACCGGGATGGAAGCGCGCGGCGTGATGGCCGAGTTGACCGGACGCCGCAGTGGCTATTCCAAGGGCAAGGGCGGCTCGATGCACATGTTCTCGAAGGAGAAGAAATTCTTCGGTGGACACGGCATCGTGGGGGCGCAGGTATCGATCGGCACCGGGCTCGCCTTCGCCAACCGCTACAATGGCACCGACGCGGTCGCAGTGACCTATTTCGGCGACGGCGCCGCCAACCAGGGCCAAGTGTATGAGAGCTTCAACATGGCCTCGCTGTGGAAGCTGCCGGTGATCTACGTCATCGAGAACAATCGTTACGCGATGGGAACTTCGGTCAATCGCGCCTCGGCCGAGACGGATTTTTCCCATCGCGGCCTTTCGTTCAAGATTCCGGGCATTCAGGTCGATGGCATGGACGTGCGGGCGGTGAAGGCGGCGGGCGATCTTGCCGCCGAACATTGCCGCAAGGGCGACGGGCCGATCATCCTGGAGATGATGACCTACCGTTATCGCGGCCACTCCATGTCCGATCCGGCGAAATATCGCAGCCGCGATGAGGTGCAGAAGATGCGGTCGGAGTCCGATCCCATCGAGCAGGTCAAGCGCCGGCTCATGGAAGACCACGCCATGTCCGAGGACGACGTGAAGGCCATCGACAAGGAAGTCCGCGAGATCGTCGCCGACGCTGCGGACTTTGGCCAGAACGATCCGGAGCCGGATGTCTCCGAGCTATGGACCGACATTTACGCGGACGAGATTCCGCAGGCGGCCGAGTAAGGGGACCCGACGATGCCGACTGAAATTTTGATGCCCGCCCTGTCCCCGACCATGGAAGAGGGCAATCTGGCTAAATGGATCAAGCAGGAGGGAGACGACGTCGCGCCAGGCGATGTGATCGCCGAGATCGAAACCGACAAGGCGACGATGGAGGTGGAGGCCGTCGATGAAGGCAAGCTTGGCAAGATCCTGATCGAAGCCGGCACCGAGGGTGTGAAGGTCAATACGCCGATCGCGCTGTTGCTGGTCGACGGCGAGGACGCGAGCGCGCTCGGCGGCGCATCGTCCGGCGGCGGCCCCGTGCAAGAGCGCGACGAGGTGGCGGCCGAGTCCGGAGCGAGCGAACCCACGGGCGACGGCGTCGAGAATCGACGCGTACCGGCCGAGGGCAAGGTCCATCCCGAGCCGGAGGACGATACCGGCGGGTTCGGCCAGGAGATTCCCGAAGGCACCGAAATGGTGGCGACGACGGTGCGCGAAGCGCTGCGTGACGCGATGGCCGAGGAGCTCCGCCGCGACGAGACCGTCTTCGTCATGGGCGAGGAGGTCGCCGAGTATCAGGGCGCTTACAAGATCACCCAGGGGTTGCTCGACGAATTTGGCGCGCGGCGCGTCGTCGATACGCCGATCACCGAGCACGGTTTCGCCGGTCTTGGAGTTGGCGCCGCCTTCGCGGGGTTGCGGCCGATCGTCGAGTTCATGACTTTCAACTTCGCTATGCAGGCGATCGACCAGATCATCAATTCGGCCGCCAAGACGCTTTACATGGCCGGCGGTCAGATGGGCTGCCCGATTGTCTTCCGTGGGCCGAATGGCGCGGCTGCGCGCGTTGCCGCCCAGCACAGCCAGGACTACGCCGCCTGGTATAGTCATATACCTGGCCTCAAGGTGGTGCAGCCCTACACCGCTGCCGACGCCAAGGGACTTCTGAAATCCGCGATCCGCGATCCCAATCCGGTGATTTTCCTCGAGAACGAAATCCTCTACGGCCAGTCCTTCGACATTCCGAAGATCGACGACTGGACCGTGCCGATCGGCAAGGCCCGCGTCCACAGGAAGGGCGCCGACGTCACCATCGTGTCTTTCGGCATCGGCATGACCTATGCGGTGAAGGCGGCCGAGGAACTCGCCAAGGACGGGATCGACGCCGAGATCATCGATCTTCGCACCATCCGGCCGATGGACATCGACGCGGTCGTTCGCTCGGTGAAGAAGACCAATCGCTGCGTCACGGTGGAAGAGGGCTGGCCGCAAGGTTCAGTCGGCTCCCACATTGCATCCGAGCTGATGGTCCGTGCCTTCGATCACCTCGACGCACCGGTGCTGAAGATCTGCGGCAAGGACGTTCCGATGCCCTATGCGGCCAATCTGGAAAAGCTGGCGCTGCCGTCGGTCAAAGAGGTGATCGACGCGGTCAAGTCCGTCACTTATCGGGATTGACGCGATGCATGCCGAGACCGCGAACATCGGATCGAAGGAGGCTGGCGACAGCCTCTTGATCGTCCAGGATGTCGACGTCTCGCCGGCCTCGGTGTGGGAGTGCCTGACCAAGCCCGAATGTTTCAAGAGCTGGTGGCGCGAGGAGTTGGAATTCGAGCCAAAGCACGGCGGTCGCTTCCTGGAACCCTGGAAAGATCCGTCGGGACGGCAACGAACTACGCGCGCGAAGGTCACGGCCTATCATCCCCCACGCGGCTTCGTCATGGTCTGGGCCGACGAAGACTGGGAGTTCGACACGGTGGTGTCGGTAACGCTCGAACAGCGGGGCAGCGGCACCCGCGTCACGATCGAACATCAGGGCTGGCACGCGGCGCCGGAAGCCGAGCGCGCCACGCTGCTGCTCGACCATCGCAGCGGCTGGTCGGCGCATGTCGCCGCGCTGGCAGCCCACGCACAAGAACACGACGCCCGGCGTAAGGGCCATTGAGGAGACGTTCCGGATGCCGATCAACGTGACGATGCCCGCGCTCTCACCGACCATGGAAGAGGGCAACCTCGCCAAATGGCTGGTCAAGGAGGGCGACCAGGTGTCCTCCGGCGACATCATCGCCGAGATCGAGACCGACAAGGCGACGATGGAGGTCGAGGCCGTCGACGAGGGCACTGTCGCCAAGATCGTCGTCGCGGCCGGTACCGAGGGCGTCAAGGTCAACGAGATCATCGCCATCCTGGCCGCTGACGGCGAGAGCGCCGAGGACGCGGCAGCTGGCGGTGGCGCCTCGAGTGGGGCTACGGCGCCTCAGGGCGATGGACAGGCCGGCGCGATCAAAGCCGATCCGCAAGCCGACGCCGCGGCGACGGGTTCTGAGGCCGATGCGAAGGACGCCGCGATGCGCGCCGACAGTCGCGCTTCGGGCGGAGCGGAACCAGCGGCGTCCGATGGCGCCAAGGGCGAGCGCGTCTTTGCCTCGCCGCTGGCGCGGCGTTTGGCCAAGGACGCGGGCATCGATATTGGCACCGTCGAAGGCTCCGGCCCCCATGGCCGGGTTGTGAAGACTGATGTGGAAGCCGCGGCGAAGGGCGGTGCCAGGAAGGCGGCTCCGGCGGAAACGGGCGTGGCGGCCGCGCAACCGACGGCGGCACCGATGGCCAAGGCGGCTAGCGACGAGTCCATCCTCAAGCTCTTCGAGGAAGGCTCCTACGAAAAGGTGCCGCACGACGGTATGCGCAAGACCATCGCCAAGCGCCTCGTCGAGGCGAAGACGACGATCCCGCATTTCTATCTGACGATCGACTGCGAACTCGATGCGCTGCTGGCGCTGCGCAAACAGCTCAATGATGCTGCGCCGATGATCAAGGGCGAGGCCGGCGACCGCCCTGCCTATAAGCTGTCGGTCAACGACATGATCATCAAGGCGATGGCGTTGGCGCTGAAGGCGGTGCCGACAGCCAACGTTTCGTGGACCGACGCCGCCATGCTGCAGCACCAGCACGCCGATGTCGGCGTCGCGGTGTCGATCGAAGGCGGTCTGATCACCCCGATCATCAGGCGGGCGGAGGAGAAGACCCTTTCGGCGATTTCCAACGAGATGAAGGACATGGCCAAGCGCGCCCGCACGCGCAAACTGAAGCCGGAAGAGTATCAGGGCGGCACCACGGCAGTGTCCAATCTCGGCATGTTCGGCATCAAGGACTTTGCGGCGGTCATCAACCCGCCGCATGCGACGATCCTGGCCGTGGGAGCCGGTGAGCAACGGGCGGTGGTCAAGAACGGCGCGGTCACGGTCGCGACGATCATGAGCGCGACGCTCTCCACTGACCATCGCGCAGTCGACGGTGCGCTCGGCGCACAGCTCATGGCGGCGTTCAAGCAGCTGATCGAAAACCCGATGTCGATGCTGGTGTGACGATGCGCAGCCACTTCTTGAAGCAATCGTCCCGAGGAACGACATCCAAGTTTCGAGGCCGCCGATGAAAACCGTCCTGTGCTATGGCGACTCGCTGACCTGGGGCTACGATTCCGCGACCGGTCTGCGTCACGGCTTCGACGACCGCTGGCCGAATGTGCTCGCCAAGGCACTCGGTGATGATTTCGTGGTTATCACCGACGCGCTGAACGGCCGCACGACGGCCTTTGATGACCATACAGTCGCGGTTGAACGCAACGGAGTAAAGACCTTGCCGACGGCACTCGGCGCGCATCAGCCGCTCGATCTCGTCGTTGTGCTTTTAGGAACCAACGATCTGAAGCGTCACACCGGCGGCGGGCGGGTGTTCGAGTCGCGGCAGGGGCTGGAACGGATCGTCGAGATCATCCAGACCTTTTCCTATCAGCGCGGCTATGAAGCGCCGGAGATCCTGCTTGTCGCGCCACCGACCTTTTCGGAAACCATGGAGCCGGATTTCGCGCTTCTGTTCGGCGATGGTGTCGAGGAATCGCAGCATTTCCGCTCCGCCGTCACCAAGGTCGGCGAGGAGTATGGCTGCGCGGTCTTCGATGCGGCGGAAGTCTGCGAAACCGTGACACTCGATGGCGTCCATCTGGACGCGACACACACGCGCGCTCTGGGCGAGGCGCTGGTCGAGCCAGTGAAAGCGATCTTGCGCGGAGCTGTCGACGGCTCGGCTGACCAATCTCATCCGAGCGAGGAGACGAAGCATGGCTGATACCTACGACATTCTCATCATCGGCGGCGGACCAGGCGGCTACGTCGCGGCGATTCGGGCGGCGCAGCTTGGTTTCAAGACCGCCATCGTGGAACGCGAGCACCTCGGCGGCATTTGTCTCAACTGGGGCTGCATCCCGACCAAGGCGCTCCTGCGCTCGGCGGAGATCTTCCACTATGCCGAGAATGCCAAGGACTACGGGTTGACGATCGACAAGCCCGGCTTCGACATCGCCGCGGTGGTCAAGCGCTCGCGCGGCGTTTCGGCGCAGCTGAATGGCGGCGTCGGCTATCTGATGAAGAAGAACAAGATCGACGTCATCTGGGGCGAAGCGAAGATCGCCAAAGCCGGTAAGGGCGTTCCCGCCGAGGTGTCGGTCGGCAAGATGAAGAAGCCGGCGGTGGAACCCCAAAATCCGGTGCCCAAGGTTGTGCTCGGGGAGGGGACCTACAAGGCCAGGCATGTGATCGTCGCCACTGGCGCGCGGCCGCGCGTTCTGCCGGGCATCGAGCCCGACGGCGATCGCATCTGGACCTATTTCGAGGCGATGAAGCCGGCGGCGATGCCCAAGTCTCTCATCGTCATGGGATCGGGTGCTATCGGCATCGAATTCGCCTCCTTCTACCGCACGATGGGTGCCGAGGTAACGGTCGTCGAACTGCTACCGCAGATCATGCCGGTCGAGGATGCCGAGATCGCGGGCGTCGCCCGCAAGCAGCTGGAGAAGCAGGGAATCAAGATCCTCACCGACGCCAAGGTGTCGAAGGTGACGAAATCCGGGCAGGGCGTCGAGGTGACAGTCGAAGCCAAGGGGGGCAAGACCGAGACGCTGAAGGCCGAGCGACTGATCTCTGCGGTCGGCGTTCAGGGCAATATCGAGGGCCTGGGGCTCGAGGAATCCGGCGTCGCGATCGAGCGCGGCATCGTCAAGATCGACGGTTTCGGCCGGACCAGTGTCGAAGGAATCTACGCAATCGGCGATGTCGCCGGCCCGCCGATGCTCGCTCACAAGGCAGAGCACGAAGGCACGATCTGCGTCGAAAAGATCAAGGGGATGGACGTCCATCCCATGAAGACGACGCAGATTCCCGGCTGCACTTATTGCCAGCCGCAGGTCGCATCGGTCGGCCTGACGGAGGCCAAGGCCAAGGAGGCCGGCCGCGAGGTCAAAATCGGCCGCTTCAACTTCAAGGGTAATGGCAAGGCGATCGCGCTGGGAGAGCCCGAGGGGCTGGTGAAAACCGTCTTCGATGCCAAGACCGGCGAATTGCTCGGTGCCCATATGGTCGGCGCGGAAGTGACCGAACTCATCCAGGGCTTCGTCATCGCCATGGGGCTGGAAACCACCGAGGAAGAACTGATGCACTCCGTCTTCCCGCATCCCACCCTTTCGGAAATGATGCACGAAAGCGTACTCGACGCTTATGGCCGGGTTATCCACATGTAATACGGATCATCATGTTTTCCTTGGCAAACTTCCTATAACGTCGTTCCTGCGCGATAGTTTCAAATGAATTTTTTGTTTTTATTGGATCTTGCCGGAAGGATTCGCGGCCCAATTTCTAAGTTCAGTTGTCTCGTTGATAGGAGAGTGACATGGAAATAAATGGTGTTGGCTGGATCGCCGCGATCATTATCGGCGGCTTGGCCGGCTGGCTTGCCGAGAAGTTCATGAAGAGCGACATGGGTCTCGTAATGAACATTATCCTCGGAATTGTGGGCGCGATCGTCCTCAACGCCATTCTGGCGCTGTTCAATCTCGGGTTTACCGGATGGTTTGCCTACTTGGTTATTGGTTTCATTGGCGCCAGTTTGTTGATCGCGATTTTCCGCATGTTTCGCGGTCGTGGGACCTAGGAACCGTTTGCACGCAGCGGCTGCTGGAACTAGATTGGGCCTATGGTCACCGTGCTCGATAACCGCCTGCCGGCCGGGGGGGCTCCCCGGCCGCGGCATCCCGAAAAAGCCCATCGTCCGGATCAGGCGGCTAGTCTGAAGAAGCCGGACTGGATACGCGTCAAGGCGCCTGTGTCCAAGGGCTATTACGAAACCCGCGAAATTACCCGTTCAAATAATCTCGTGACGGTCTGCGAGGAGGCTGGCTGCCCCAATATCGGGGGTTGCTGGGAAAAGAAGCACGCGAGCTTCATGATCATGGGCGGGATCTGTACCCGGGCCTGTGCTTTCTGCAATGTCGCGACCGGTTTGCCGAAGGCGCTGGACGAAAGCGAACCGGAGAGCGTTGGCCGCGCCGTTGCGGCGATGGGACTGGCCCATGTCGTTATCACCTCAGTCGATCGCGACGATCTGCCCGACGGGGGCGCGGAACACTTCGTCAAGACGATCCGCGCCATCCGCGCCATCGCGCCGGGAACGACGATCGAGATTCTGACGCCGGATTTCCTGCGCAAGCCGGGCGCGCTCGAAGCGGTGGTGGCCGCCAAGCCCGACGTCTTCAACCACAATCTGGAAACGGTGCCGTCGAACTATCTGACCGTTCGGCCTGGAGCCCGCTATTTCCATTCGATCCGGCTCTTGCAGCGGGTCAAGGAACTCGATCCGACGATGTTCACCAAATCGGGCATCATGGTCGGCCTCGGCGAGGAAAGGAACGAGGTACTGCAACTGATGGACGACCTGCGGACCGCCGACGTCGATTTCCTCACCATCGGGCAATATCTGCAGCCGACGAAAAAACATCACGCTGTGATGCGCTTCGTGACTCCGGAAGAGTTCGCGTCCTTTGAGACTGTGGCCCTGTCCAAAGGCTTCCTCGTTGTCGCGTCCAGTCCGCTGACCCGCTCGTCGCATCATGCCGGAGAAGATTTCGACCGGCTCAAAGCGGCGCGTCTTGCCCGCGAGGCCGCAGCCTAATATTGCGGGATCATGGCAAAGTTCGAAACGACGCGCCATGTGCGCCATAGCCCCGACGAAATGTTCGCGCTTGTCGCGGATGTTGAGACATATCCGGAATTCCTGCCGCTCTGCCAGCAGCTGATCGTTCGCTCGCGACGCGAAAAGGACGGCAAGACCTTGCTCGTGGCCGATATGACGGTCGCTTACAAGATGGTTCGGGAAACATTCTCGACCCAGGTCTTGCTCAAGCCCGCCGAACGCCGGATCGACGTCAAATATGTCGACGGACCGTTCCGCTATCTCGACAATCGCTGGAACTTCAAGACGGCCAGAGACGGCGGCTGCGACGTGAATTTCTTCATCGATTACGAATTCAAGAGCCGGACACTCGGCCTTTTGATGGGATCGATGTTCGACTATGCCTTTCGCCGGTTCGCCGCAGCATTCGAGGAGCGCGCCGATGCAATCTATGGTCTCGATACCCGCGCGGCCGATTCTCAGCAGGTCGGCTGATCTCTCACCGCTTCCAGCAACAGATCGAGCCCGACGCAGACGCTGGCACTCCGGATCGCGGCGCGGCCAAGGTCGCCGAAGCGCATCTCGACATGAATATCGTCGCGAGGGCTCGCGCAGGCGAAGTGGACGAGGCCGACGGGCTTTGTCGCCGAACCGCCACCCGGGCCGGCGATGCCAGTAACGGATATGGCGACATCCGCGTTGGAGGCCCGCAAGGCGCCGCCGGCCATCTGCCGGGCCACGGCTTCCGACACGGCACCGTCGGCCATCAGACTTGCCGGATCAACACCAACCATCGCGATTTTAGCTTCGTTCGAGTAGGTCACGAACCCGCGTTCGAAAGCAGCCGAAGACCCGGCGATATCCGTCAGTGCCGCCGCGATCATCCCGCCCGTGCAGGACTCGGCAGTGGCGATCTTCAGGCCGAGCGCAGCGTAGGCCTCGATGACCCTGCGAGCCTTGTCGGCGTTCTCGTCCGCCTTTTCCGTCACGCGTTTTCTCCGTAGGCGACGCTCGCCGTGGCGATCGCCGCGATGCCCTCCTGTCGCCCGACGAAACCGATCGTTTCGTTGGTCGTCGCCTTGACCGATATCCGGTCGAGGTCGATCCCGGTCATCTTCGCGATCGCCTGCCGCATCGTCTCGCGATGCGGCGCGATCTTCGGCGCCTCGCAGATCAGCGACACATCGGCATTCATGATCCGTCCGCCCTTTACACGGACGATTTCCACAGCCTTGGCGACGAAGAGATGCGACGGCGCACCGCGCCATTGGGGATCGCTCGGTGGGAAATGGTCGCCGATGTCGCCCGCCCCGCAAGTGGCGAGCAAGGCGTCGGTAAGCGCGTGCAACCCGACATCGGCATCGGAATGTCCGGACAGTGCGCGATCATGGGCGATCCGCACGCCGCACAGGGTCACATGGTCGCCATCGACCAGCCGGTGGACGTCATAGCCATTGCCGGTTCTGACATCGATCATGCCCTGGGCACCCCTCAATCGTTCATCTGCCAGGGCGATATCACGCGCGGTCGTCAGTTTCACATTGTCGGGCGAGCCGCCGACGAGTCGCACGACAAGCCCGGCCCATTCGGCGATCGAGGCGTCGTCGGTGAAATCGGTGCGGCCGGACCGGGCCGCCCGTTCGTGCGCGTCGCGGATCGGGACGAAATGAAAGCCCTGCGGCGTCTGGGCGGCAAAGAGTTGCCGCCGGTCGACCGTCGCGGCGATCAGGCCGGTCTCGGCGCCAAGTTTCAGGGTGTCGGCGACGGGCAGCGCCGGGATGGCACCGGCAATATCGGAAAGAGCCGCCAGCGTCCGGTCGATCAGCGCCGCGTCGACGAAAGGCCGGACGGCATCGTGGATGAGCACTCGATCCGGCGGGGTCTCGGCCAGAGCAGCCAGTCCAAGACGGACCGATTCCTGGCGCGTCGGACCGCCGATGACGATTTGCAGGTCGTCACTGCCATCGGTCCCGAGAGCCTTGCGCAGCAGGTCTGTGTCGTCGGGGTGGATGACCAGAACGACGCGATCGATAGCTGGATGCGAACGCAGTCTGTCGAGGGTCCAGGCCAGAACGGGTCGTCCTGCGATGCAGCGGTATTGTTTCGGCCCTTCATGGGATTGGCCGGCCCGTTCGCCGCGCCCCGCAGCGACGACGACCGCCGCGACAGTGGATTTCATTCTGGCGATCCCTCCCTTGTGTCGTCCCAGTCTGGATCACAGATGAGAATGACTTCGCAAGTGCAATATGCTTGTCATTTGAGCACGCCTCGATAAAGTGCAGTCCTAATGATGCGAGAATCGACCCATCCTGGAAAGAGCTCCGAAACCGGCGCTTCGCGGGCCCATCCGCACGGTCTCGATCAACCGCTGTCGGTTGGGCTGAACCGCTTGGGAAACCGCGTCTTCCTGGCGCCTTTGTCAGGCGTTTCCGACGTTCCATTACGCCGCCTCGCGCGCCGATTCGGCGCCGGGCTAGTTGTATCCGAAATGGTCGCCAGCGGCGAATTCGTCAAAGGTTGCGACGCGAGTGCGATGCGGGCGATGCGGGACGGATCGGGCACCCACGCCGTCCAGCTCGCCGGCCGCGATCCGAAGTGGATGCGCCAGGCAGCCGAACGGCTGGTGCACCTCGGCGCCGACATCGTCGACATCAACATGGGCTGTCCGGCGAAAAAAGTCGTCGGCGGATTGTCTGGCTCGGCGCTGATGCGCGAACCTGATCTCGCCTTGCGGATTGTCGAAGCGACGGTCGCCGGTGCCGGCGATGTTCCGGTGACGTTGAAGATGCGGCTCGGTTGGGATCGCGCCTCGATCAACGCTCCTGAACTTGCGGCGAGGGCCGAGGCGGCGGGCGTGCGGATGATAACCGTGCATGGGCGAACCCGCGCCGATTTCTATGACGGAAAAGCCGACTGGCCGGCGATCGCGGCAGTGCGGGACGCTGTCACCGTGCCGGTCGTCGCCAATGGCGACCTCACCCATTCGCATCAACTGGAACCGATGCTGACATCGAGCCGGGCCGATGCCGTCATGGTCGGTCGCGGGGCGCAGGGACGGCCCTGGCTGCCGGGACTTCTCGCCGGCAGGGTCGGCTTGAAGGACCTGTCCGCCATCCGCCTGTTCGATCTCGTCGAGGAGCACTACGATATGATGCTGGCCCACTACGGCTTGAAGGTCGGCGTCCGCCATGCGCGCAAGCATCTGGGCTGGTACCTCGACCGTTTCGGCGCCGGCGTCGGACCGATCCCGGCGGCGGATAGAGCGTCGGTCATGGCGGGCCGTGAACCGGCGGCTATCGTCGTCTGTCTGCGGCGCCTGTTTGGCGACGCCCGCCTGTCCGATGTGGAGCCGATCGTCCAGCATGATTTCCTACGCGATGCGGCCTGACCTGTGACAATCCCACTTGAATCCCCGGCTGTTGCGTCGGAACACACGCGCATCCTGAATGCCTTGCCGCATCCCGTCGTCGTTCTCGATAGCGATGGACATTTTCGGTTCGCCAATTCCGATGCCGAGCAGTTCTTTTCGGCCGGTATGGCCAGTCTCGCCAAGCGGCGGATCCAGGACTTCGTGCCGGGGGATAGCCCGCTCTTCGCGCTGATCGAGCAGGTCCGGCAGCAGCAGGGGCGGATTAGCGAATACCGCGTCGACCTTTCCTCGCCGCGTCTTGGCGGCGAACGCCTGGTGGATCTGTACGTCTCGAACCTGCCGGACGAGTCCGATCTCGTCGTGGTAATGATCCAGCTGCGCTCCATTGCCGAGAAGATGGACCGCCAGCTAACCCACCGATCCGCCGCGCGGTCGGTTACCGGGCTGGCGGCCATGCTGGCCCATGAAATCCGTAACCCGCTATCCGGGATCAAGGGCGCGGCCCAACTTCTGGCTACTTCAGCCAGCGACGATGACCGAGGATTGACCCGGCTGATCCAGGAGGAGAGCGATCGGATCGTCAAGCTGGTCGACCGGATGGAGGTGTTCTCCGACCAGCGGCCGATCGAGCGATCGGCGGTGAACATCCATTCAGTCCTGGAGCATGTGAAGATGCTCGGCAAAAGCGGCTTTGCCCGGGACATCAAGATCGCCGAACTTTACGACCCGTCGCTGCCGGCGGTCCTGGCCAATCGGGATCAGCTCGTACAGGTTTTCCTCAATCTGCTGAAGAATGCGGCGGAAGCCGTGGGGGATCGTGACGGCGGCGAAATTCGCCTTTGGACCGCTTTCAAGCCCGGCGTCCGCCTTTCGGTTCCCGGTACCAAGGACCGCGTCACCCTACCGTTGGAGTTCGCCGTTGAGGACAACGGCGCCGGTGTGCCGGAGGACATCCGCCAGCACATCTTTGATCCCTTCGTGACGACCAAGCCGAGTGGCTCCGGTCTTGGACTTGCGCTTGTCGCGAAGATCGTCGGCGATCATGGCGGGGTCATCGAATGCGCGTCGCAGCCCGGGCACACGATCTTCCGCGTACTGATGCCTGCCTGGCGTGAAGCGCGAACTCCCGACGAGCCTGATCTGCTTGTCGGGACGGAAATCTGAGGACACGAGAATGAGTATGCAGATCCTCGTCGCCGACGACGACTCCGCGATCCGCACGGTGGTCTCGCAGGCCCTGATGCGCGCCGGCTTCGAGGTGCGCGTCACTTCGAACATTGCGACGCTATGGCGGTGGATTTCCGCGGGCGAGGGCGATCTCATCATCACCGATGTTCTCATGCCCGACGGCAACGCCTTTGACACGCTGCCGCGAATCAAGAACTCGCGACCGGACCTTCCGGTGATCGTCATGAGTGCACAGAACACGTTCATGACGGCGATCAAGGCGTCGGAGAAGGGCGCCTATGACTACATTCCCAAGCCCTTCGACCTGACCGAACTGGTCGCGATCGTGCGCCGCGCGCTGTCCGAGCCAAGGCCCGGTGCCAAGACGGGCGCGCCGGAGGACATCCAGGACTCGATGCCGCTGGTGGGCCGTTCGCCGGCGATGCAGGACATCTACCGCGCGCTCGCCCGGATGATGCAGACCGATCTCACGGTGACGATCACGGGGGAATCGGGCACCGGCAAGGAGCTCGTCGCCCGCGCGCTTCACGACTATGGACGGCGGCGCAAGGGACCGTTCGTCGCCATCAACATGGCGGCCATTCCGCGCGAGTTGATTGAATCCGAGCTTTTCGGTCATGAGAAGGGCGCCTTTACCGGCGCGCAGGCGCGCACCAGCGGCCGTTTCGAGCAAGCCGAGGGTGGAACGCTGTTTCTCGACGAGATCGGCGACATGCCGATGGAAGCGCAGACCCGACTTTTGCGGGTGCTCCAGCAGGGTGAATACACCGTTGTCGGAGGGCGCACGCCGATCGCCACCGACGTGCGCATCGTGGCTGCCACCAATAAGGATCTGCGCCAATTGATCGGCCGCGGGCTGTTTCGCGAGGACCTGTTCTACCGGCTAAACGTCGTGCCCCTGCGGCTGCCGCCGATGCGCGAGCGCATCGAGGATCTGGGTGATCTCGCAAGACATTTCTTCGCGCAGGCCGAAAAAGAGGGGCTGCCGCGAAAGACGCTGAGCCAGGGTGCGCTCGACGTCATGCGCCGCTACCCTTGGCCTGGAAACGTTCGGGAACTCGAAAACCTTGTTCGTCGCCTGTCCGCGCTCTACCCGCAAGACGAGATATCGGCCGAATTAGTCGAACACGAACTGTCCAATGATGCCCCCAGCTCTCCGGCTACCGACAGCGATGGCGGCAGGCCGATCGATCTCAGCGCGGCCGTGGAACGATATCTCAGTGATTATTTCGGCTCGTTCGGAGACGGTCTGCCCCCGCCTGGTCTGCATGAGCGGATCTTGCGAGACGTGGAATATCCGCTGATCGCGGCAGCTCTCGCGGCGACACGTGGAAACCAGGTGCGAGCGGCCGATCTGTTGGGCGTCAACCGAAATACCCTGCGTAAGAAAATTCGCGACCTCGATATTTCGGTCGTCCGTTCGATTAGATAGCTGGATATCTCCTGTTTTTCGTTGCAGATTAGACACAATCCGTTGCGGCGTAGCAACGTGATCCTCATTTGCGGCGAACCATGACGTCTCACCCGATGCAAACAGAAAGCGAGGTCCCGTTCCTCTTGGAGCGGCGGCGCTTTATGCTCGTTCCTGGCCTCCTGGCTGTGGTCGGAGCGCTGGTGACGGGCGCGATCTCGTTTGTCGTCCTCATGGGACTGACGCCGATTGCCCCGACGGACACCATTGTGACGATCGCGACCGTCGTGAACGGCGCCTTCGTGCTGATCCTATGCCTTTTGATCGGTCGGGAAGTCATGCGCATGGTCCGGGCGCGGCGGCAGGGAAAGGCCGCATCGCGTCTGCACGTGCGCATCGTCGCGCTGTTCTCCATCGTCGCCGCAGTGCCTGCGCTGCTGGTGGCTATCGTGGCCGGGATCACGCTCGATCTCGGCCTGGATCGCTGGTTCGAGATTCGCACCCGCACGATCGTAGAATCCTCGATCAGCGTGGCGCGAGCCTATGTCAACGAGAATGCCCGCAACCTCCAGGGCTCGACTCTTTCGATGGCCTACGATTTGGACCAGCAACGTCGGTTGTTCGGTCTCGATCCGACCGGCTTTCAGAATCTGATGACCGATCAGGCCAAGGGACGCTCCCTCTTGGGAGCGCAGCTGTTGCGGCCGGACGGCACACCATTCCTGGAGGCTGACGTCGCGGTCGAGCGGCCGCTTCCTGTTCCTCCCGCCGACGCACTGAAACAGGCAGCGGAAGGCAATCTCGTCTTTATCCCTCCCGGCGTGACCAACCTTGTTGGCGCGATCATCCAGCTGCGGCAAATCCAGAACGCCTATCTCTACACCGTGCGCGCCGTCGATCCCGAGGTGATCGCTGCGTTGCGGCTGATGGAGGAGCGTTCGGCGGAATATTCCAGCCTCCAGTCCAATCGCTTCGGCCTTCAGGTCGCCTTTGCCCTTTTGTATCTCGGGATCACCCTGATTGTCCTGTTGTCGGCGATCTGGACCGGAATAGGCGTGGCCGATCGGCTCGTCCGACCGATCCGGATGCTGATGGGCGCTGCCGACGAGGTCAGCGACGGCAATCTGTCCATATCCGTTCCCGTGCGCGCGTCCGACGGCGACGTCGGATCCCTGTCGAACACGTTCAACAACATGATCCTGCAGCTTCGCAGCCAGCGTTCGGAACTGGTTCACGCCAAGGATGTTATCGACGAACGCCGCCGCTTCACCGAGGCTGTTCTGTCGGGCGTAACAGTCGGGGTGATCGGTGTGGAACGGGACGGTACGGTGACGATGGTCAATCCGTCGGCCGAGCGCATTCTCGATGTGGAATCACAGGGCGTGGTGGGTCGGAATCTCCATGAGACGTTTCCACTCATCGGCAGGATCTACCGCGCCGCGTCGATCTCGTCTCGGCCAGAGTATCAAGAGGACGTCAAGCTGCGCATCCGCGACCGAGAAAGGACCCTGGCGATCCGGATCACGTCCTCCGAGGCAGCGGAGGGGGCCCAGTGGAGCGTCGTGACGATCGACGACATCACTGACCTTGTCGAGGCTCAGCGCTCCTCCGCCTGGGCTGATGTTGCCCGTCGCATTGCCCACGAGATCAAAAATCCGCTGACCCCCATTCAGCTTTCCGCCGAGCGCATCCGGCGCCGTTACGGCAAACGCGTCGAGGATGATCGGGAAGTCTTTGATCGGTGCATCGAGACGATTGTGCGACAGGTCTCCGACATCGGCCGCATGGTTGACGAATTCTCGACCTTCGCGCGCATGCCGAAGCCGAAGATGGAAGCCAAGGATCTCCGCGAGGCGCTGCGCGAGGCGGTCTTCATGCGTGAAATGGGCGACCACGGGATCACCTTCGAGGCCGATATTCCAGATCAGCCCATGCTCGGTTCCTATGACATCCGATTGCTCTCGCAAGCCTTCGGAAATCTGGTGAAGAACGCGGTCGAAGCACTTGAAGCGAACGAGGATGTTGATGGTCGGGTCATCATCCGCGCCGAGCCGGGCCAGGACCGTCACGTCGTTGAAATCATCGATAACGGCCGTGGATTTCCGCGCGAGGATCGAGATCGTCTGCTTGAGCCCTACATGACGACACGCGAGAAGGGTACGGGGCTCGGTCTGGCGATCGTCCGGAAGATTATCGAGGATCACGGCGGAACGATTGCCCTCGACGATGCGCCGGATCAGCCTCAAGGGGCGTTGGTCCGTATCACCTTGCCGGCGATGGAGACCGCCGTCGAGCCGAACGAAGAAGAGACGGAAGAAAGGACAGGTGAGGCCGATGGCATCGGACATCTTGATCGTCGATGACGAAGCCGACATCCGCGAGCTGGTAGCGGGGATTCTCGAGGACGAGGGTCATGAAACGCGTACGGCGGGCGGATCGGATGCGGCGCTTCAGTCGATCGCCGACAGGGTGCCGCGGCTTGTCTTCCTTGATATCTGGCTGCAAGGCAGCCGGCTGGACGGCCTTGATCTGCTGGACGCGATCAAGGTCCAGCATCCCGAAGTCCCCGTCGTGATGATATCCGGGCACGGCAATATCGAGACGGCCGTGTCTGCGATCCGGCGCGGGGCCTATGATTACATCGAAAAGCCGTTCAAGGCCGATCGCCTGATCCTCATCGCCGAAAGAGCCCTCGAGACGTCGAAGCTGAAACGCGAAGTCTCGGAGCTGCGTCGTCGCTCGTCCGATTTTGCCGAATTGATCGGAAAGTCGCACCCAATGAACCAGTTGCGGACGCTGATGGAGCGGGTCGGCCCCACCAACAGCCGGGTGATGATCCTGGGCGCCTCGGGTTCCGGCAAGGAAATGGTGGCGCGCGCCATCCACGCCGGCTCGAGCCGCGCGGACGGCCCCTTCGTTGCTCTCAATGCGGCCGCCATCACCCCGGATCGGATGGAGGTGGAACTCTTCGGCACGGAGACGCCGCCGGGGGTCGAGCGCAAGGTCGGAGCCCTTGAGGAGGCCCATGGCGGTGTCCTGTATCTCGATGAGGTCGGCGACATGCCGCGTGAGACACAGAACAAGATCCTGCGAGTCCTCACCGAACAGACGTTCGAGCGGGTCGGCGGCTCCAAGCGGGTGAAAGTCGACGTCCGGATCATCTCTTCAACCGCGCAGAATCTCGAATCGATGATCGCCGATGGCATATTCCGCGAGGATCTCTATCATCGGCTTGCCGTTGTCCCGATCGTCGTGCCGCCGCTCGCCGATCGGCGCCAGGACATTCCGCTGCTGATCGAGGCCTTCATGACGCAGATCAGTGAACAGACCGGCATCAAGCCGAAGGCCATTAGCCCGGAGGCGATGGCCGTACTGCAGTCCAGCGACTGGCCCGGAAACGTCCGGCAGTTGCGCAACAATGTTGAACGTCTGATGATCCTGTCGCGTGACGGCGATGCGGACACCGCGATCTCGGCCGACATGTTGCCGCGGGAGGTGGGCGAAATGTTGCCGCGCACGCCGAGTCAGTCGGACGGCCAGATCCTGGCCCTACCGCTGCGCGACGCGCGCGAAGTGTTCGAGAAGGAGTATCTCGTCGCGCAGATCAATCGTTTCGGCGGCAACATCTCCCGCACGGCCGAGTTTGTCGGAATGGAGCGGTCGGCCTTGCACCGCAAGTTGAAATCGCTTGGCATCTGAGGACGCGGACCTGGGCGCGGCATCTAACGGGGGAAGGCAGCGAGTTTTTCCCCAGAGGCTAATATGCAAGATCGGGACGCTGCGGACCCGGCACCCTTTGCGCAAACCCTCTCAAGCCGATATGGACGCCGGTGATGATCGGCTTGCGGGTCGGCAAATGAGGCACATTTCATGAGAGTGGTGATTTGTGGCGCGGGCCAGGTCGGCTATGGCATCGCCGAGCGCCTTGCATCCGAACGCAATGACGTGTCGGTGATCGACACGTCACGGTCGCTCGTCCAGGCGATTCGGGACAACCTCGATGCCCGCGGCTTCGTTGGCCACGGAGCTCACCCTGACGTTTTGGCCGAGGCCGGGGCCGAGCAAGCGGATATGATCATCGCGGTGACCTTGCATGACGAGGTCAACATGGTGGCGTGTCAGGTCGCCCACTCGCTATTCAACGTTCCGACCAAGATCGCGCGCATCCGCTCCCAGAGCTATTTGCGTTCGCATTGGCAAGATCTGTTCTCGACCGACAATATGCCCATCGACGTCATCATCTCGCCCGAAGTCGAGGTCGGAGAGATGGTGCTGCGACGGATCGCCCTACCTGGGGCCATGGACGCCGTGCGGTTTGCCGACGACACGATCGCCATGGTGGCGATCGAATGCCGCGACGATTGTCCGGTGGTCGATACGCCTCTCGACCAGCTGACCGAACTGTTTCCCGATTTGAAGGCCACCGTGGTCGGAATCTGGCGTGGGGAGCGACTGTTCATTCCGACCTCGAGCGACCAGATGGTGGCGGGTGACGTCGCCTATGTGGTCGCCGAACGCTCCCACGTGCGCCGGACGCTTGGTCTTTTCGGTCATGAGGAGCCGGAGGCCGGCCGCATCGTCATTGTCGGCGGCGGCAATATCGGGCTTTACGTCGCGCAGCAGATGGAACGCCGCAATCTTGGCGCCAAGGTTCGTGTTATCGAGGCGGACCACGAGCGCGCGATGACCATCGCCGACACCTTGAAGCGGACCATCGTGCTGCACGGTAGCGGTCTGGATCAGGCGATCCTCAACGAGGCCGACATCAGGCAGAGCGATCTCCTGGTGGCGCTGACCAACGACGACAAGGTCAATATCCTCGCCAGCGTCATGGCGAAGCGGCTTGGGTGCAGCGGCAACTTGACCTTGCTGAATAACCCCGACTACCAGAGTTTCACCCGGACGCTCGGTATCGATGCCTTCATCAATCCGCGGTCGGTGACCATTTCGCGGGTTCTCCAGCATGTACGGCGCGGACGGATCCGCGCGGTCCACTCGATCCAGAACGGCGTTGCGGAGGTGATCGAGGCCGAGGCGCTTGAGACATCGCCGCTGGTCGGCAAGCCGCTGCGTGAACTGGATTTGCCGGAGAACTTGCGGATCGGCGCAATCTATCGCAATGGCGAGTTTGTCCGACCTAGCGGGCAGACCAAGATCAAGGCGAAGGATCGTGTCGTGATCTTCGCGACCGCCAGTGCCGTCCGTCATGTCGAGCAGCTGTTCCGAGTGAGTTTGGAGTTTTTTTGATCCGGCGCCCCACAGACGCGGGATCTCGGCCAGGCGGCCGGGTTTTTGTTACGGTCGAGGTTGCGAGGTGAAGCTCCGACACCGTAAGCGCTTCGGTAGAGACCGAGCGGGACGCACGGATCGACCGCCGCAAGACGGTCGTTGCCGTTGCCAATAAGAATAGGAAAAGGACAAGGTTTGATGCCTGAACGCACCCAAAATTTGCAAGATCTCTTTCTCAATACGGTCCGTAAGCAAAAGATTTCGCTGACCATTTTTCTGGTCAACGGAGTAAAATTGACCGGCGTGGTGACGTCTTTCGACAATTTCTGTGTCCTGCTGCGGCGCGATGGGCATTCCCAGCTGGTCTACAAGCACGCGATCTCGACCATCATGCCCTCGCAGCCCGTCAACATGTATGACGGCGACGAAGATGGGAAGGCGTGATTGGCCGAACATAAGGAATCCAGGCCAAAGGGGCCGATCGAACACGGCAGTGTGCTGACGCGCGCGGCGGTTTTCGTTCCGGTCTTCAAGCAGTTTCAATCGCGGGACGAGGCAAATCAGGGCAGCTCCGAGTTGGCGCGCCGGAGCGACGACGCGCGGCTGGAAGAGGCGATCGGCCTGGCCGCCGCGATCGGCCTCGAAATCGTCGCCAGCGGCATCATCAGCGGGGCTCGGCCGCGCCCGGCGACGCTGGTCGGCGCCGGCAAAGTCGAGGAACTGAAGGGGCTCGTGGCGAGCGAGGACATCGGCCTGATCGTCGTCGACCATCCGCTGACGCCGGTCCAGCAGCGCAACCTCGAAAAAGAACTTGACGCGAAAGTCCTCGACCGGACCGGGCTCATCCTCGAGATTTTCGGCCAACGCGCCCGAACCAAGGAGGGCCGGCTTCAGGTCGAGTTGGCGCATCTGAACTATCAGCGCGGCCGGCTCGTACGCAGCTGGACCCATCTCGAGCGACAGCGCGGCGGCGCTGGATTTCTGGGTGGCCCGGGTGAAACGCAGATCGAATCCGATCGCCGCCAACTGCAGGAGCGCATCAAGCGGCTGGAAAAGGATCTGGAGTCGGTCCGGCGCACACGCCAGTTGCATCGCGCCAAGCGCAAGAAAGCGCCGCACCCGGTGGTGGCGCTGGTCGGCTATACGAATGCGGGAAAATCGACGCTTTTCAACCGGTTGACCGGCGCCGACGTCTTCGCGAAGGACTTGCTGTTCGCAACACTCGATCCAACCCTTCGCCGCGCGGCACTGCCCCACGGAACCGAAATCATGTTTTCCGATACCGTGGGGTTTGTGTCCGACCTACCGACCCATCTCGTTGCCGCGTTTCGTGCAACCCTGGAAGAGGTGATCGAAGCTGAGATCGTCCTGCATGTACGCGACATGGCGGATCCCGATACCTTGGCGCAGGCCGAGGACGTGCGCAAAATTCTGCGTGACCTCGACATCGACGCCGACGACAGCGATCATGTCGTGGAGGTCTGGAACAAGATCGACCTGCTGGACGATTCCACCCGTCATCATTTGACAACGGTTCGTGAGGGACAGCAATCGCCTCAGGCAGCATATCTGGTTTCGGCGACCACCGGCGATGGCGTGCCCGAGTTGCTGGCGGACATCGAGCGGCGCATCGCCGGACGCCTCCGTGAAGTGAGCGTCGAGATCGCGCCGGACAGCATGAGTGTTCTGCCTTGGATCTACCAGAATTCATCGGTGATCGGCAGAGAGGACCAGGAGGATGGCTCGGTAGCACTCAGCGTAGAGATGACCGTCCAGGCCCAGGCGGAGCTACGTCAGCTAAGCGAGCAATTAACCGGCATAGATATTCGACAAGCCGAATTATGATAATCGATCAAACGTTCGTTTGCTCGTCTCGCCGACTTCTCCAGGCCAACGACCGGCACCGAGAGCAATCGGCCGCACCGCACCAATCCTGCGGGCCGGGATATTCTGGCATGTGCGATATGTTGATGCGAGACCTGTAGCGGCTGGTGTTAAGCGCCGGTGGCAATCAGCATAAAGGCGGGAATGTCGTCGCCAAAGCCGACCGGAGCGTTGCCGTCGTCGGTACGCGTGCGATTAGCCGGCTGCACCGAACGGGAGCGGGGAGCGGCCGGTTTGGCGCGTTCGCCGTTGGTCCCGGACTGCTTGCGGCTTGTCCGGCTGCGTGCGGGTGCCTCGGATGCGGCGCTCTCCTCCGCGAGAGCATCGATCGGAACATCCAATTCTCCGGCCGCGGCGCGAATTACCGCCCGCTCTTCCACCGGTGCGGATTCAGATGCCAAAGCCGATTTCTCGCTGTTGTCCCGGCGGCGCGCACCGGTTGCGCGGCGACTGCCGCGCCGCGCTGGTTTGTCTTCCGACGAAGCATCGACAAGCGTCGCGACCGGCTCGCCATGCCAGGCGATTTCTCCGCCGATCAGCTTTTCGATGGCGTCGAGATATTTCTTGTCGGATTTGGTAACCAGAGTGAACGCCTTGCCGGACCGCCCGGCGCGACCGGTCCGGCCGATACGGTGCACATAGTCCTCGGCATGAATCGGCACGTCGAAGTTGAAGATGTGGCTAACGGCCGGGATATCGAGGCCGCGGGCCGCGACATCGGAGGCGACCAGAAGCTGGATCTGGTTGTCGCGGAAGCTTTGGAGCATCGCCGTTCGCGAACGCTGGTCCATGTCCCCGTGCAACGCACCCGCCGAGAAGCCGTGTTTCTCGAGCGAGCGGAACAGCGTGGCGACGTCGCGCTTGCGATTGCAGAAGATGATCGCGTTGCTCAGGTCGTCCTGCTCGCGAATGACCGTGCGAAGGGTCTCTCGCTTCTCGAAATCGTCCTTTTTCGAAGCGATCAGCCTCTGGGTGACGGTGAGAGCGGCAGATGCCGGCTTCGCTACTTCGACGCGAACAGGATTCTGCAGGAACTGCTCGGTTAGCCGGGTGATCTCAGGTGGCATCGTCGCCGAGAAGAACAGGGTCTGCCGTGTGATCGGCAGCAGCTTGCAGATCCGCTCGATGTCCGGAATGAAACCCATGTCGAGCATGCGATCGGCCTCGTCGATAACGAGGACCTCGACAGCGGTCATCAACAGCTTGCCGCGCTCGAAATGATCGAGCAAGCGACCCGGTGTCGCAATGAGAACGTCGACGCCGCGATCGATCTTCTTGTTCTGATCGCCGAACGAGACGCCACCGATAAGCAAGGCGATGTTGATCTTCTGGTCGAGGCCGTATTTGACGAAGGATTCCTCGACCTGCGCCGCGAGCTCGCGCGTCGGTTCGATGATCAGCGTCCGCGGCATCCGCGCGCGCGCGCGGCCCTTTTCGAGTCGCGTCAGCATCGGCAGCACGAAGGAGGCCGTCTTGCCAGTGCCCGTCTGCGCGATGCCGAGCACGTCCCGGCCTTCAATCGCGTGAGGGATGGCCTGTTCCTGGATCGGCGTCGGTTCACTGTATCCAGCTGCCTCGACGGCTGCCAGAACCTTGGCGCTGAGGCCGAGTTCGGAAAAGAGTTTCAAGCTAGCGGTTCTCTTGAATAGTTGGATTGGGGGTCGATAGCGTTTGAAAGCCCAGTCGACAGGGCGATAGGGTGACGCTCGTCGCGAGTCAACCGCAGCGCCGCATATGGGACGATTTCCGGCGATTTACAGGGTACAAAAGATGAATCTGACACAGATCGTGATGATTCCGGGTCTGCTATGTACCGGCGATCTCTCGGGACCAGATCGCGGCCGCCCCACCCGACCGCGTCCTGGTTACCGACACGACGTCCGATCCGACCATCGCCGCGATGGCCGAGCGTCTGGCCGAGGCCACGCCGGATCGGTTCTTCCTCTGCGGCTTGTCGATGGGCGGTTGTGTGGCCCTCGAAGTCATGCGGATCGCAACCGAGCGCGTCACCGATCTCGTTCTGATGGCGACCAGCGCCAAGCCTGACGCTGAACAGACGGCCAGGCGCCGGCGCCTGGTCAAATTGGCTCACGACAAGGGTATCGCGGCCGTCGCCGACATCCTTTCCGACCGACTGCTCGGTCCCAACGGCCGCACCGATCTGGAGCTTCGCCGGCGTATCGTCATGATGGCGGAAGCGATTGGAGCCGACAGCTTCGCGCGTCAGCAGGAGGCCATCATCGGACGACGGGACCAGACCTCGCTATTGCCGCATATCGGCGTCCAACGACGGTCTTGGCCGGGACGGATGATGAGATCATTTCGCCGGAGCGCCCCCGCGAAATGGCCGATGCCATGCCGGCCAGCACGCTTGATCTCTTCCACGGCGTCGGTCACATGGTGACGATGGAAGCGCCCGACGCCGCCAGTGCGATGATCCGAGGGCATCTTCAACGGGATACCTCGGCCGCGCCTGATCAGTTGGTCGCGGGACCGAAGCTGTAGGGCTCGCCCGGAAAGAAATGCAGCTCGTAGGTCTCGGCAATCTCGCCGTCCTTGGGCAGTATGTCGAAGAACAGCGTCAGGCCGTTCGGCTGCTCTTCGCTCGGCTCATCGGCGCGATAGCCCACGACAGCGCCTTCGATCTGATTGATCTCCGCGACTTCCGTCGTCGCGCGCACGCTCATGTCGCTTCCCGCACCCTCGAGTTGCTGAACGAAGAAATGAAAGGCAGAATCGTCTGTCTGCGATTGCACCATGACCGTCCGCCAGACGCCCTCACTCGTACCGTCCGACCATGGTCCAACGATTTGGACATCCTGGACCTGCGGCGACAGGGCTTCAGCGGCCGCCTTTGCCTTGGCGGCGATCTCGGGATCGCCGGAGGCTGCCGGTGCCGCCTCGGACTCGGTGGGTTGTGCGGGCTCGGGGGGCGCCGGGACGTCGGCCGGTTGAGTGGCGTCTGGAGCCGTAACAGCGGCTCCGGCATCCGCCTGGGCGAGGGCAGGGGTCTGACTCACTGCCATGACGACGAATGCAGTGCAAGCAAGCCAGTGTCTGAGATGGGGCATGGGGAATCCTCCGATTGAGTAATCGACGGCATTTCAGCGGTATCGGATCAGATGTCCAGTTCCTCGACGAATGCGGCACGATCCTGAATGAAGCGGAAGCGGGCTTCCGGCTTGTTTCCCATCAATGCATCGA
Source organism: Aurantimonas marina (assembly GCF_017183135.1). Lineage (GTDB taxonomy): Bacteria > Pseudomonadota > Alphaproteobacteria > Rhizobiales > Rhizobiaceae > Aurantimonas > Aurantimonas marina. Next base: position 90,558 of record NZ_JADDXW010000004.1, read on the forward strand.
CCGCGATCGACGTGCCCGATTCCGGCGCTTCATCCATAACGACCCTAAGCAAGGTGCGCTTTTTCGGGTCCATGGTCGTTTCCTTGAGCTGCGACGGCAGCATCTCACCAAGGCCCTTAAAGCGCGAGACCTCGACCTTGCCGCGGCCGTTGAATTCTTTCGCGATCAACCGCTCGCGATCCTGGTCGTCGCGAGCGTAGAAGGATTTCCCCCCTTGCGTCAGCTTGTAAAGCGGCGGCACCGCCAGAAATAGGTGACCGCCACGGATCAACTCCGGCATTTCCTGGTAGAAAAAGGTGATGAGCAGAGAGGCGATATGGGCGCCGTCGACGTCGGCGTCGGTCATGATGATCACGCGTTCGTAGCGCAGATCCTCGTCACGGTATTTCGAACGGGTGCCGCAGCCCAAGGCCTGTATCAGATCGGCGAGCTGTTGGTTGGCGCCGAGCTTTTCGCGGCCGGCGCTCGCAACATTTAGGATCTTGCCGCGAAGCGGCAGGATCGCCTGCAGACGGCGATCGCGTGCCTGCTTGGCCGAACCGCCGGCTGAATCTCCCTCGACGATGAAAATCTCGGCCCCGGCAGCGCCGCTTTGCGAGCAGTCGGCGAGCTTGCCCGGCAGCCGCAGCTTGCGCGTCGCGCTCTTGCGGCTGACCTCCTTCTCCTGGCGGCGGCGTAGCCGCTCGTCGGCGCGCTCGACCACCCAGTCGATCAGCCGCGCCGCGTCCTGCGGCGAGGAGGCAAGCCAGATGTCGAAGGAATCGCGCATCGATTGTTCGACGATCCGCTGCGCCTCGGCGGTGGCCAGCCGGTCCTTGGTCTGGCCAACGAATTCCGGTTCCCGGATGAAGATCGACAGCATGGCCGAGGCCGTCAGCATCAGATCATCGCCGGTGATGATCGAAGCCCGCTTGTTGCCGGAAACCTCGGCAAAGGCCTTGAGGCCGCGCAGTAGCACCGAGCGCAGGCCCGCCTCGTGAGTGCCACCCTCGGGCGTTGGAATGGTGTTGCAGTAGGAGCGGATAAAGCCGTCTTCCGGCGTCCAGCTTACCGCCCACTCGACGGCCCCGTGGCCCGAGACTTTCTCGGTGCGGCCGGCGAAGATCTGCGCGGTAACGCGGTGCTCCTTGCCGAGCGTGACGTCGAGATAATCCTTCAGTCCGCCGGGGAAGTGGAATGTCTCGCGAGCCGGGATATCGCCACCGGGCACGAGCAGGCCCTGATCGCAGGACCAGCGAATCTCGACGCCGCCGAAAAGGTAGGCTTTCGAGCGAGCCATGGCGAACAGCCGCTCGGGACGGAACCTGGCGCCTACGCCGAAAATCTGCGGATCCGGCTTGAACCGAACCCGCGTGCCACGGCGATTGTGAACCTCGCCGACTTCGTCGAGCGTCGAGGTCGCCAGTCCCCGCGCATAGGTCTGGCGGTAGAGCTTGCGATTGCGCGCCACCTCGACTTCGAGGGTCTCCGACAGGGCGTTGACCACCGACACGCCGACGCCGTGCAGGCCGCCTGAGGTCTCATAGACCTTCGAATCGAATTTTCCGCCAGCGTGCAGCGTCGTCATGATGACTTCGAGCGCCGACTTGTTCTTGTATTTGGGATGGGGGTCGACCGGAATGCCGCGACCGTTGTCTGCGACGGACAAGGTGCCGTCCGCCTCCAGCGCGACCTCGATGAAATTGGCGTGTCCGGCGGTCGCCTCGTCCATCGAATTGTCGATGACTTCGGCAAAGAGATGATGCAGCGCCTTCTCGTCGGTGCCGCCGATATACATGCCGGGGCGGCGGCGAACCGGCTCCAGCCCCTCCAGCACCTCGATGTCGGCTGCCGTGTATTCGGCGGGCTGCGCTGAATTCTGCACCGGCGAAGGCTGGTCAGCCGGCCTGGACGATTTTGGCCGACGCGCCGCATTGCCCGAAAATAGGTCGTCGCTCATCGCGGACCCGTCTGCGAAACGTGCGGGACAAACTCGTGTTGCAATGGATTCTCGCGCCCATCAGCCATAGGCCTTGCCTATACTTTCACGAAATGTTCTTCAAGAGTCGGATGGTTTTTCCCAGCGCATAACGCTTCCGCGACAGGTTTATCCACGGGTTCCGCACAGCCGTACGGCCACACGCACTAGACTTTGTCCATTCGGGGTGTGGTTTCGGTCAAGCGTGGTTCCATAGATGTCGAAGGAGATGGCGCGACGCTAGTGGCTGATCTCGACCCGGCTCCGCCTTCCTTGGACCGGCGGAGTACCTTGGTTTGGGGACAGTCGGTGAGGGCGAAGCCGCGTCGGCCACGGTCCCTCAAGCGAAAAGAGCTCCGGACGAATGCCCTGGGACGATCAGCGCAAGCTGCGTTCGATCGTTTCGCGCGACTGCATCGCCGCGAACTCGATCGCGAACCCCTCTTCGAGGTGGCGGACGACACGCCCTTTCGTCGTGCCCAGCGTGATCCGCGAGCCGATGGCGGGTCGAATACGGCTTGTCACAGCGGCGCCGGACAGTGACAGGTCGATGATCCGAGCCTGATAGCGTCGACCGTCTTCGAGGACCACGTCCACCAAAGGATTTTCCGGCTCCACGCGCTCATGGCGCCGATCTTCCGGCAGGTCGAGTTCACGACGGTTGGCGAACCAGGTCAACTGGGCAGCCAACTTTTCGCGCTTGCGCTCGCTGCTCTTGAGCGTGAGCACAAAACCGCCGTCGAAAACGCGAACCACCGTGCCCTCCAACCGACCGATATGATCGATGTAGACGATGATCCGTTCGCCTTCCCTGGGACGGACGGCAGTGGTGATCGCGACGTCGCCTGGAGACATGTTTTCGGCGCGGCAGGGATATTCGGTTCGGTCTTCGCGCATGAACCGACCGAGAAGATTGACGTCAACACGATTGAAGCGGCGCCGCTCGTCCGATCCCACTTGCCGTGCTTCAGCCTGCATAATCTCTCAACCGTCAATTCGCCACGGTCGCGGGCAACCGCGCTTTCCGGGACTTTTTACAGCCGGAAGCTTAACGATCTGTGCAGAAACGCGGTTCTTCAATCTGCCGTCGCGGCGTTAACTCTCACACGCAAATCCATTTGCCGGGCCTCGTTGGACACCGTAAAAGAGGCGAAGGACGGATTTCGGTCCTGATCGGCAGCACCCACCTGTGCGCTTCCCTGGTTTTCCAGTTTAGATTCACGCAGACCTCTAACCGCCCCATGACATGGGGCGGTTTTTTTCCGTTGGTGTCAGTCTTCATCCGGCGCCCCATGTTCGGCGGGTCGATGCATTGCCGTCAGGCCTGCCGGGCGGCAATGGACACGAACCGAAATGAAGATGGAGCGCAAAGCGTGACCCCGCACCAATCCGGCCAACCGCACCACGAGGCCATTGATCGCAGGGCTCATCCCCCGGCGTTCAACGTTCCGGGAATCATCCTGGCCCTGATCGCGATTTTCGCGATCATCCATGCGATCCGGGTATTCGTATTGGGTCCGGTCGCTGCGTCCGATGTGCTGCTCGACTTTGCCTTCATTCCCGGGTGCTACGGTGATCTCGATGAGATCTGCAGGTTTCGTTCCACCGGCGCCGATTTCTGGTCGCCCTTCTCCTATGCGTTTCTGCACGGGGATTGGACGCATCTGGGGGTCAATGCGGTGTGGCTACTGGCTTTCGGAACACCGGTCGCGCGGCGGCTCGGGACCGTTCGTTTCATTGCCTTCTCGGGCGCTGGCGCGCTCGCGGGCGTGACTGCCTTCTCAATCCTGAACCCGACCCTTGTCGCACCGGTCATCGGGGCATCGGGAATCGTCTCGGCGTTGATGGGAGGCGCCTGCCGCTTTGCCTTCGGCGGGCGGGGGGGGGCGCGGTTCAATCTCGCGCGGGCTGACATGCCGGTCGTGTCGATCGCCGATGCTTTGTCCAACCGAACCGTACTTGTCTTCATCGCGGTCTTTTTCGCTACCAACCTGCTAATCGGCAGCGGTGTGGGCGGCGCGCTCGGCGGCGGAGCGATCGCCTGGGAAGCCCATCTTGGCGGGTTCGCGTTCGGATTTCTGGCATTTCGTCTGTTCGATCCCCTGTCGCGCGTCAGCGTACCCTGACACGCACGCCTTGCCTCTTGCGGTTCCCGCCAGTCTGGCTCACCTTTCCAGATGATCACGAAGGGGAGGCTGAAGACATGTCCGTGCGCCAAATACTGGAAGAGAAGGGCCGGGAGGTCGTGACACTCCGGCCCGAGGCAACCTTGGAAGAGGCCGTCCAAATACTCGCGGGCAAAAAGATCGGTGCCATCGTCCTCGTCGATGCTCAGGGAGCGGTGGCCGGCATCGTATCGGAGCGCGATATCGTTCGCCTCATCGGAACGTCTGGCGTCGCCAGCATTTCTCAGAGCGTGCGCGACGTTATGACAATGGCAGTGACCACATGTACGGAATCGACCTCGATCAACGAGGCGATGGAATTGATGACCCACGGTCGCTTCCGCCACTTGCCCGTCTGCGAGGAGGATAGGCTGGTCGGGATCATTTCAATCGGTGACGTCGTCAAACGCCGGATCGAGGAGGTGGAACGCGAGGCGAACGAGATGCGCGAGTATATCGCGGCCGGCTGAACGAGCGCGAAAGGCGGTCGAGACAAAAGCGTCGGACCCGACGCGGCGGGTGGCGCTAGCCGACTGTCGGCTAGCGCGCGCTTGCTCCGACAGCGGCATCAGTCATTCGTTCGATCTCGCCGATCCGGGTCTTCGTGGCTTCGTAACCGAGTGCGATGGCCTCCTCGGCCCGGAAGAACTCCGAAAGGCCGATGTCGCGCACGCGCGGCTGTAGGGAAAGATCGGGAGGATCGCCGGCAAGGCGGGCGCGCGAGATGCGGTCCTGGATGATGTTGAACGCATCGACCATGGAACGCGCGATGCTGAGTTTCTCTCTCCGCGGAGAGGCATCCTCCAACCTTGGCGTTACAATATCAGTCAGCCCCAGTCCCTGCGGGGAGGCGTGTCCGTCATCTGCACGGTCATCCGCGACGGCCCGCATGCGAAGCACCGCCGCGCGGCCGAACAGGTCGTAGTGCAGATTCACGGCGACAACGAACTTTTCCTCGTTGACGCGGCACACATTCACCGGAACCGGATTGACGAGAGCACCGTCGAGCAGCTGCCGGTTGCCGCAGGAGACCGGCTCGAAAACGCCTGGAAGAGCATAGGACGCTCGCATCGCCAGTATCAGGGAACCGGAATCGATCCACACCTCGTGACCATTGTGCGCCTCGGTGGCCACGCAGACGAGGGGGCGGTCCAAATCCTCGATCTTGATCCCTTCTAGCGATTCCGACAGCCGCCGGCTGAGCCGCATCCCGCCGATCAGTCCACCGCCGCCGAAACGAAGATCGAGAAACCGCATCATTCCCCGTCGCGTCAGCGACAGTGCAAATGTTTCCAGATCGTCGAGTTTTCCAGCTAGGTAGCAGCCGCCCACGAGGGCGCCGATCGACGTGCCGGCGATCATGGAGATGCGAATGCCGTATTCGTCCAGTGCTCTGAGCACGCCGATATGCGCCCATCCGCGAGCAGCGCCGCCTCCAAGGGCCAGCGCGATGCCGGGCGGGGGCCGCGTCGCGGTCTCTTGTGGCGCGTAGCTGGCAGGGGGAGGTTCGGCCCCCCAACCGAAGACCCGATCAAGCATCTTGCGTCGTCCCGGTTGTTCTCCATCTGTCTCGGTGATGCTACGGCAAAGGTCTGATCATCCAATTAAGAGGCGGCGGGATGACCGGTCCTGTCGCGCACCGTAAGATTCCGCCCATCGTCCGCAACGACACGATAGAAGCAGGTCGTGCGGCCGGTATGACAAGTGTCTTCCGGTTTGGCGACGGCGACTTTCAGCCAGACGGCGTCCTGGTCGCAGTCGACGCGGACCTCGCGAACGTTCTGCAGGGCGCCCGACGTTTCGCCCTTCTTCCAGAGCCTGTTGCGCGAACGCGACCAGTAATGCGCCACCCCTGTCGACAGGGTCGCTTCAAGTGCCTGATCGTTCATATGCGCGACCATCAGGAGTTCGCCGGAGGCATGATCGGTTACGGCGGCGGTCACGAGGCCGTCAGCGTCGAACCGCGGCCGAAGCCGTGTTCCTTCCTCCTGTTCGCTCGGGTCGGCTGACGGGCGATCAAACACCGGCTTGTCAGATATCGCCATCCTCAACCCCGGTGGCCGGTCAGCGAGAAGAACCGCCCCTTCAACTCGGCATCTTCCGCAAAGACGCCCTGGAAGGACGTCGTCACGGTCAGCGAGCCCTTGGACCGGATCCCGCGCATCGACATGCACATATGTTCAGCTTCGATCATCACCGCGATGCCCTTGGGCCGCAGCATACTGGCTATAGCCGTAGCGATCTGCGCCGTCATGGATTCCTGCGTCTGCAGGCGGCGACCGTAGATATCGACGACGCGCGCGATCTTCGACAGGCCGAGAACGCGGCCCTCCGGAACATAGGCCACGTGCGCCTTGCCGATGATCGGCACCATGTGGTGCTCGCAGTGCGAATGAAAGTCCACGTCGCGGACCAGCACCATGTCATCGTAGCCGGAAATTTCCTCGAAGGTGCGGCCCAAGACGTCACCGGCTTCCTGGCGGTAGCCTCCGAACAGCTCCTCATAGGACTTTACCACCCGGGCCGGGGTTTCGCGCAGGCCCTCGCGGGTCGGATCTTCGCCGACCCAGCGCAACAATGTCTCCACTGCCGCCTCCGCTTCCGCCCGGCTCGGCCGCTCGGTGCGCCTTTCGTCCGAAACGTCGGGAAATTTCTTGACGACAGCGTCCATCTTGTTTCGCTCCGTGCCAGTCGGAATTCGTGCGGCAATCCATAGGGAATGTTGGTCGGGAGCCTGCGCCGGAGCGTCGTTACGGCTCGAAATCGATATTCTGTCCACACCTATCCCACTTCCGACGCCGTTGGGTCGCAACGATGCGACCGAGGACGGCGACTTTCGAACCAGCGCCCGAGCAACTATATAGTTTCGGAAAAAGCGAAATGACAGGGCAAACGACCGAAGCCTACGGATGGTGCTGCAGTGATCGACGACGTGTACAATTCCCGCATTCTCGAGTTGGCGGGCAACATTCCGCGCATCGGACGCCTCGAAGACGCGGATGCGAGCGCGACGGCGCATTCCAAGCTTTGTGGCTCGACGGTGACGGTCGATCTGAAGCTCGCGGATGGCGTCGTGTCGGATTTCGCCCATGAGGTGAAGGCCTGCGCGCTCGGGCAGGCGTCGTCGTCGGTGATGGCCAGCCATATCATCGGGGCCGCGCCCGGCGAATTGCGGGAGGTCCGCGAGACGATGCGCCGGATGCTGAAGGAGAATGGAGCCCCGCCATGGGGCCGCTTCGAGGACCTGAAGTATCTGGAGCCCGTCCGCGACTACAAGGCCCGGCATGCTTCCACGATGCTGACGTTCGACGCCGTGGTCGACGCGCTCGATCAGATCGCCCGCAAGGACGAGAGCGCGGCGGCATGACGATCGAGCCGGGCCTCGGTGCCTTCCGTGCAGCGCGCTGGTCTGGTGATGTGCAAGTCTGATCGAAAAGCCGAAAACGCGGCGTCCAAGGGTTTGCCCGATCGCAGCCGACCCTTGAGCCGCAATTACGACGGGCCGTGGCACCGGACGCCGGGCCGCCTGGTCGGAATGGCTCTCGTCCGTTTTTACCAGATCGTCTTTTCGCCGTTCGTGGGTGGCCATTGCCGGCATATCCCGACCTGCTCGGAATATGCCTATGAGGCGGTGGCGCGGCACGGGTTGCTGCGGGGCGGGTTCCTGAGCGCGCGGCGAGTTTCCCGGTGCGGCCCGTTCGGAACCGCGGGCCTCGACCCGGTGCCGACGGACGGGGCGGACGATACGAAATAGACCTTCGGGTGCCGGCCCGAAATCCGCCCACGCGAATGGTGGCGCGTTCCAGGCGTGTCAGAAGTCCCGGGGGATTCTTAACAGCTGTCCCGGAAAGATCAGGTTTGGATCGGCGATCAACTGTTGATTGGCGGCCTGAATAACCGGATATTTCGATGAATCCTCATAATACCGGTTCGCCAGGGCCGAGAGCGTCTCGCCACCGACCACCGTGTGCTCCCAATACCCGACATATCCCGGAAGAATCATCGGTCCATAGAGAACCGGCACGGTCACGGTCGGCGGGTTGGGGCCGCCGGCGCTGTCGTCGGTGACGGTGACGAAGAGCCGGCTCAGCGTGAATGCGGCATCGGGCGGAATGTCGACGGCTGCCTGGAACTGACGAATGGACAGCGAACCAGCGGTGGCCGCGGCGGTCACCTCGTCATGTCCCTCGCTGATCCTGATCGTCAGATGCCCTTCGAACCCCACCGCGTTGCCGGCGATCAGGATGCGGCTTCCCACGAGATCGAAGGCCTTCGGCTGCAGAATTTCGATGTTCATGACTGCGGCTCCCTTGCATAGGCACGCGCCCGTCAAATATATCGGCCGCGACCGTTGCGTGCAAATCACGAAGAAGCACCGCGATTTCGCGCCGAATCACCGGCAAATCAAACCACCCGCGTTCGTTGGCGGGACTGGATGAGAGAGTGACGTACTATGGCTGACGCCGTTTCCCTGACATTTCCTGATGGCTCCGCGCGCGAATATGACTCGTCGACGCGCGGGACCGATATTGCCGTCGGTATCTCCAAATCGCTCGCCAAGAAGGCCGTCGCCTATGCGCTCGACGGCGAGGTGCGCGATCTGGCCGATCCGCTCGGGCACGGTGGCGCGCTCGAGATCCTCACCCGCGACGATCCACGCGCGCTCGAACTCATCCGGCACGACGCCGCCCATGTCATGGCCGAAGCGGTTCAGGAGCTGTGGCCGGACACCCAGGTGGCGATCGGTCCGGTGATCGAGAACGGCTTCTATTACGATTTCGCCCGCGATACGCCCTTCACTACCGATGACCTGACGACCATCGAGAAGAAGATGGCCGAGATCATCCGCCGCAATGCGCGCTTCACCAAGGAAGTCTGGCCGCGCGACAAGGCGCGTCAGGTGTTCGCCGACAAGGGAGAGGCCTACAAGGTCGAACTGCTGGATGCGATCCCCGAGGACCAGGACGTCAAGATCTACAGCCAGGGCGACTGGTTCGACCTGTGCCGTGGACCGCATATGGCTTCGACCGGCCAGGTCGGCGACGCCTTCAAGCTGATGAAGGTCGCCGGCGCCTACTGGCGTGGCGATTCGAACAATCCCATGCTGACCCGTATCTACGGCACGGCCTGGGCCAATCAGGAGCAGCTGAAAGCCTATCTCCACATGCTGGAGGAGGCCGAAAAGCGCGATCACCGCCGGCTTGGACGAGAGATGGACCTGTTCCATTTCCAGGAGGAGGGACCCGGCGTCGTCTTCTGGCACGCGCATGGCTGGCGGATGTTCCAGAACCTCGTCAGCTATATGCGCCGCCGCCTCGAAGGCACCTATGACGAGGTGAACGCGCCGCAGATTCTCGACAAGGCGCTGTGGGAGACCTCGGGCCATTGGGGTTGGTACAAGGAGCATATGTTCGTCACCGAGACCGAGGACGAGCGCGTCTTCGCGATCAAGCCGATGAACTGTCCCGGCCATGTGCAGATCTTCAAGCACGGTCTGAAAAGCTATCGCGATCTGCCTATTCGCTATGCGGAATTCGGCAACGTCCATCGCTACGAGCCGTCCGGCGCGCTGCATGGTCTGATGCGGGTGCGCGGCTTCACGCAGGACGACGCGCATGTCTTCTGCACCGAGGATCAGCTCGAGTCCGAATGCCTGCGGATCAACGATCTGATCCTGTCCACCTACGCCGATTTCGGCTTCGACGAGATCACGGTGAAACTGTCGACGCGGCCGGAAAAGCGCGTCGGCTCGGACGCCAACTGGGATCACGCCGAAAAGATCATGGCCGAGGTGCTCGAGCGGATCGCCGCGCAATCGGGCGGCAAGATCAAGACCGCGATCAATCCGGGCGAGGGGGCGTTCTACGGGCCGAAGTTTGAATATGTCCTGCGCGATGCCATCGGACGCGACTGGCAGTGCGGCACCACCCAGGTCGACTTCACTCTGCCGGAACGCTTCGGCGCATTCTACATCGACAAGGATTCCGACAAGAAGACCCCGGTGATGATCCACCGGGCGATCTGCGGCTCGATGGAGCGCTTCCTCGGAATTCTGCTCGAGAACTATGCCGGGCATCTGCCGCTGTGGTTCGCGCCGCTGCAGGTGGTGGTGGCGACGATCACATCGGAAGCCGACGACTATGCCGAGGAAGTCGCGGCCGAATTGAAGCGGACAGGTCTCAAGGTCGAGACCGACCTCAGAAACGAGAAGATCAACTACAAGGTCCGCGAGCACTCGGTGGCCAAGGTCCCGGTGATTCTCGTCTGCGGCAAGCGCGAGGCCGAGCAACGGACGGTCAATCTGCGCCGAATCGGCTCGCGCGACCAAACGTCGATGAGCCTGGCGGAGGCGGTCGCGTCGCTCCGCGATGAAGCCGTCCCGCCGGACCTTCGCCGGAAGACGGAAGACGCGGCCTGATGACTGTGTTCGCCCGGAGCTCTTCCTACTGGGGAGCGCCGGGCGTCGCGGTTTGCCGATCGTCTGCCAGGATTATCGACCGCCGGCCGACCGGTGGGCGCCGCATAATCCGATCAAGGGCAGGCCGCCTCGGCGCCATCGCGCGCCGCGCTATTCCGTATTGGCGCTTCGGACGATAAGGAAAGCTGGAAGCGGTTTGGAAGCGAAGGAAGCGTCGCCAGGAGCGTTGCCCGATCCCGATTGCGATCGATAAGGACCGGTGCTCGGTCGCGGACGGATCGACGAGGCGCAGGCGATGGATAGCGCGGGGCGGGAAGCCGACCCCGCATCGGTCTTCGCCGACCGTGATTGTGTCGTTACGGGTACGGGTTTCGTGCTCGAAGCCATCAGGAGAGACGCATGAGAATAATCCGGAAGCTGGCAGTCGCCGCTGCCCTGTTGACTGCCATCTCGGGAGGCGCGGTCGCCCAGGAGTCGATCAAGATTGGCGATATCAACCACTACAAGCGGATGGCGGCTTTCGCCGAGCCCTACAGGAAGGGCATCGAACTGGCGCTGAAGGAGATCAACGAAGCGGGGGGTGTTCTCGGCAAGCCGCTGGAATTCATCTTCCGCGACGACCAGGGCAAGCCGGGCGAGGCGGTGAAGATCGCCGAGGAACTGATGACCCGCGAGGGCGCGGTGATGCTGACCGGGACGATCCTGTCCAATGTCGGCCTCGCGGTCTCCTCACTGGCGGCCGAGAAGAACTATGTGTATCTGGCCGCCGAACCGCTGGCGGACGCGCTGGTCTGGAGCTCGGGCAATCCCTACACGTTCCGGCTGCGTACCTCGACCTTCGTCCAGGCCGCCATGCTGGCCGAACAGGCCGCCAAGACCGATGCGGTCCGCTATGCGACGATCGCGCCGAACTATGCCTACGGCACAGACGCGGTCGAGGCGTTCAAGACCAATCTCAAGCGGCTGAAGCCGGAGGTCGAATTCGTCACCGAACAGTGGCCGGCGCTGTTCAAGATCGACGCCGGCGCCGAGGTTCAGGCCCTGGAAGCCGCCAAGCCCGACGCGATCTACAACGTCACCTTCGGGTCTGATCTCGCCAAATTCGTGCGCGAGGGCGGCACGCGAGGTCTGTTCGACGGCCGCAAGGTCTACGGGCTTTTGACCGGTGAGCCGGAATATCTGGAGCCGCTGGGCGATGAAGCGCCGGTCGGCTGGGTCGTGACGGGATATCCCTGGTACGCACTCAGCGATGGGCCGGGCAAGACGTTCGTCGACGCCTATACCGCCGAGACAGGCGAAACTCCGAAGAACGGCAGCCTTGTCGGCTACATGACCGCCCAGAGCGTCGCCGCGCTGATCGAAAAGGCAGGCTCCACCAAGACCGATGCCCTGCTCGAAGCGTTCAAGGGGCTGACGGTCGAGACGCCCGACGGCGAAATCACCTACCGCGCAATCGACAACCAGTCGACGATGGGGGCCTTCATCGGCACCACCACCGTCGAGGACGGCAAGGGGGTGATGGTCGACTGGGCCTATGTCGATCCGACCCCCTACATGCCGAGCGACGACGAGATCAAAGCCATGCGCCCGGCTGACTGACACCCGCCTTCTCGCCGGCGGCGGTTCCGGGATCGTCCCGGAATCCCGCCGGCGTTTTGATCCGACCGCATCACGCGCGACAGAACGGACGCCATGGGACTTTTTGCGGCACAGCTCCTGACCGGGCTTGCGAACGCGGCGGCGCTGTTCCTGGTCGCCTCCGGGCTGTCGCTGATCTTTGGCGTGACGCGCATCGTCAATTTCGCCCACGGCTCGTTCTACATGCTGGGGGCCTATATCGGCCTTTCGCTGATGGATATCCTTCCGGGGCATTTCGGCTTCTGGGGGGCGATCGTCCTTGCGGGAATAGCCGTTGGCCTCGTCGGCGTGGTCGTCGAAATCCTGGTGCTCCGCCCGATCTACCGGGCGCCGGAGCTGTTTCAACTGGTCGCGACCTTCGGTGTGATCCTCGTCATTCAGGATCTGGTGCTGATCATCTGGGGGCCGGAAGACCGCTTGGGGCCGCGCGCGCCAGGACTGAAATCCGTGGTGCGCATCATGGGCGAGCCGGTGCCGCAATATGACCTGGCACTGATCGCGATCACCCCCTTTGTGCTGTTCGGCCTGTGGTGGCTGATCAACCGGACACGCGTCGGCATCCTCATGCGCGCCGCGACGCAGGATCGCGAGATGGTCGGCGCGCTCGGCGTCAACCAGGCCTGGCTGTTCACCGGCGTCTTCTTTCTCGGCTCGGCGCTGGCCGGGCTGGGTGGAGCGATCCAGCTGCCCAAGGGCGGCGCCGACCTCTTGATGGATTTCAATATCCTTGCCGCCATCTTCGTGGTGGTGGTGATCGGCGGTATGGGATCGCTGCCAGGGGCGTTTCTCGCCGCAGTGCTCATTTCTGTCCTGAATGTCTTCGGCGTCCTCTACCTGCCGCAAAGCACGCTGGTGCTGATGTTCGTCGTCATGGCCGTTGTGCTGATGGTGCGCCCCTACGGTCTCCTGGGACGCGAGGAGGTGGCCGGCGAGCAAGGGCAAGCGGGCGAGCCGGAACAGCCGATGCGCCCCGCCGGAACGCGGGGCCGGTTGTTCGTCGCGGCGCTTCTCGCTGTGCTTCTGCTCCTGCCGGTGTTTGGTTCGAACTTCACCCAGGTGCTGGTGACCGATATCCTCATCGTCTGCCTGTTCGCCGCATCGCTGCAATTCATTCTCAGCTGGGGCGGGCTGGTCAGCTTCGGTCATGCGGTGTTTTTCGGCGGCGGCGCCTATGCGGCGGCGCTGACGGTCGTCTACGTCGACGCCCCGATGGAAATCGCCTTTGTGATGGCGCCGCTGGGGGCCGGGCTGTTGGCGATCGTCATCGGCTGGTTCTGCATCCGCCTCAGCGGGGTCTATTTCGCCATGCTGACGCTGGCTTTCAGCCAGCTCGTCTGGTCGCTGGTCTTTCAGTGGGGTGAGGTCACCGGTGGCGACGACGGGCTGGTCAACATCTGGCCGGCCCAGTGGCTCTCCGACACCACGGCCTATTACTATTTCACGCTTCTGTTCGGCGTCGGCGGGATCATCTTCCTGCGCCATATGACCCATTCGCCCTTCGGCTACGCGTTGCGCGCCTGCCGCGACAGTGCGCGCCAGGCCGCGGCGACGGGTATCAACGTCAAGACGGTGCAGTGGGTCGCCTTCGCGATTGCCGGCGCCTTGGCGGGCCTTGCCGGCGGTCTGTTCGTCTTCTCCAAGGGGTCGATCTTCCCGAACGAACTGGAGATCGCCAAGAGCTTCGACGCCCTGATCGTCGTCTTCCTCGGTGGGGTCAAAACCCTTTCCGGCGGCGTCGTCGGCGCGGCCTCGCTGGAAGCGGTGAAGGACTGGCTGACCCGGCTCCAATACTGGCGGCTGATCCTTGGCCTTTTGATCATCGCCGTGGTGATCGTAGCCCCCGACGGCATTGTCGGATCGCTCCGCAAACTGGGTGAGCGCCTCGGTTTGATCCGTGACAGGCAGGGCGTCTCGTGAGCCCGATCCTGAAGGTCGAACATCTCGCCAAATCCTTCGACGGCGTCGACGCCGTCAAGGATGTCAGCTTCGAGGTGATGCCGGGTGAGCTGAAGGCGCTGATCGGCCCGAACGGCGCCGGAAAATCCACCTGTTTCAACATGCTGATGGGCCAGTTGAAGCCCAGCAGCGGCCAGGTGTTTCTGCGCGGCAAGCCGATCACCGGTATGCCGCCCCGGCGGATCTGGCGCATGGGAGTCGGGCGGACCTTCCAGATCACCGGAACCTATCAGAGCATGACCGTCGCCGAGAACGTGCAGATGGCGCTGATCAGCCATCATCGGCGACTGTTCGCGGTGGTTCCCCATGCCTACCGGCTCTACCGCGACGACGCTCTCGCGCTGCTGGAGCTTGTCGGGATGGCCGACCAGGCCGATCGTGCCTGCTCGATCCTGGCCTATGGCGACCTGAAGCGCCTGGAACTGGCCATCGCGCTCAGCCACCGGCCGGGCCTCCTGTTGATGGACGAGCCGACCGCGGGAATGGCGCCACGGGAGCGGGTGGCGCTGATGCAGCTGACCGCCGATATCGTTGAGGAGCGCGGCATCAGCGTGCTCTTTACCGAGCACGACATGGACGTCGTCTTCACCCATGCGCACCACATCATGGTGCTCAACCGCGGTGAGCTGATCGCCGAGGGCACCGCAGCCGAAATCCGCGCCGACGAGCGGGTTCAGCAAGTCTATCTGGGTGGCGGAACGCTGTTCGCGCAGGATGGCCCCGATGCTTGAAATCGAGGCGATCAACAGTTTCTACGGTAGGGCGCATATTCTGCACGATCTCAGCCTTTCGGTGAACGCCGGCGAGGTCGTGGCGCTGCTTGGCCGCAACGGGGCCGGCAAGACGACGACGATGAAATCCGTCATGCAGCTTGTCCGTGCCCGCTCCGGTCGGGTGCGGCTGGAGGGCGAGGACATCACCGGGTGGCCGGCGCACAAGGTGGCCCGCCACGGGGTCGGCTATGTGCCCGAGGAGCGGCGGATCTTCACCGATCTGACGATCCTGGAAAATCTCGAAGTCGGCCGGCAGTCGGCCCGCTATGCGGCCCCGGCATGGACTGTCGAGATGCTGTTCCAGCTATTTCCCAACCTTGGCGAGCGCCGGCACAATCGCGGCAAGACACTGTCGGGCGGCGAGCGGCAAATGCTGAGCATCGCGCGCACCTTGATGGGAAATCCGCGCCTGCTGCTGCTCGACGAGCCATCCGAGGGCCTCGCACCGCTGATCGTGGAGCAGATGGCCGCGACCATTCTACGCTTCAAGGCGGAGGGCCTGACGGTGCTGCTCTCGGAGCAAAACCTGCATTTCGCCCGGATCGTCGCCGACCGCGCGCTGATCATCGAAAGCGGCGAGAAGAAATTCGACGGCTCGTTTGCCGAGCTCGAACACCACCCCGAAATCCGCGATGCGCATCTTTCGGTGTAGAGCGCCGGTGACGTCGTCGAATCGCTTGGATCGGCACTGTCGGCGCGCGCAGCGACAACGCCTTGCTCGGGCTGCCGCGGCGACCCGCGGAAGGCCCGCTTACCGTGTGACGAGTTCCGGTCCCATCAAACTGTAAGGCAGCCAGGTCGACAGGATCGGCACATAGGTTACCAGGATCAGGAACAGGAAGAGCACCCCGACGAAGGGCAGCGCCGCCTTGACCACCTGAACCAGACTCATCCCGGTAATGCCTGAGGTGACGAACAGGTTGAGCCCGATCGGCGGCGTGATCATGCCGATCTCCATGTTGACCACCATGACGATGCCGAGATGGACCGGATCGACCCCGAGTTCCATCGCGATCGGGAACACCACCGGCGCGACGATCAGAAGCAGCCCGGAGGGTTCCATGAACTGACCGCCGAGGAGCAGCAGGATATTGACCGCGATCAGGAAGGTGAACCAGTTGAAGCCGGCATCGAGCATCAGGGCGGTGATCGCCTGGGGAATGCGTTCGGCCGTCAGCACATGGGCGAACAGCAGCGCGTTGACGATGATGAACATCAACATGATCGTCGTGCGCGCCGCGTCGACGGTCACCTTGCGTGTGTCCTCGTTGAAGAACGCCCTGAAGAAGGAGCGCGCCGTCATTCCCAGGTTGCGGCCCCATATCGGCAGGCTGGCGGCCAGGTGCTTCGGCACGCCCGCCAGTCCCGCGCTTTCGCCGCGCCAGAGCGTGTAGGCAACGAGGATCGCCAAAGACAGCACAAGACCGACGGTGGCCCGCTCGCCGAAACCGAAGGTCGCGCCGCCGGGACCTGATGTCGCGAAAAAGGAGAGGATCATCCAGACAGAGAAGAAGGAGACGGCATAGACGACGGCCGAGAAGCCGACACGGGCGCGGGACGAGTCGGTCTCGCGCAGCCAGGGCTCGTCCTTGAGCGGTCCCATGTCGCGATAGATGAACAGGGCGACGAAGAACGCGTAGACCGCCGCCACCGCGGCCGCTTCCGTCGGGGTGAACACGCCGCCGTAGATGCCACCGAGGATGATGATGATCAGGAACAGGCCCCAGCCGGCGTCCTTGCCGTGGCGTGCGATCTCGTGGAAGCCGCGCCAGGGCTCGGCCGGAAGGTTCTTGATCCGCGCCATGATGTAGATCGCGATCATCAGCATCAGCCCGGCGACGATGCCAGGAACGACGCCGGCGAGGAACATGCGCCCGACGGACACGTCGGTGGCGGCCGAATAGACGACCATGACGATCGACGGCGGTATCAGGATTCCGAGCGTGCCGGCATTGGCAATGATGCCGGCCGCGAACTCCTTGCTGTAGCCGACCTTGCGCATACCCGCGATGGCGATGGTGCCGATCGCGACGACGGTGGCCGGAGACGAGCCGGAGAGGGCGGCAAACAGCATGCAGGCCAGAACGGAGGCCATGGCGAGGCCGCCGCGAAAATGCCCGACCGTGGCGATGGCGAAGTTGATGAGCCGCTTGGCGACGCCGCCCGTCGACATGAAAGCCGAGGCGAGGACGAAGAACGGAATCGCCAGCAGCGTGTAGTTCTGCGAGGCGGTGAACAGCTGCAGCGCCACCGACGACATGGAGTCGCTGGAGAAGAAGGCGATGGTGATGACCGAGGAGAGACCGAGCGAAATGGCCACCGGCGCGCCGAGGAACAGCAGCCCCAGAACCAGAATGAAGAGGATGAGCGTTTCCATCGCGGTCAGTCTTTCAGGAGATCTTTGTTTTCCGCGACGAGGTCTTCCGCCTCGTGGCCGGCGATGATCAGTTCACGCTGGCCGGTCCAGATGTGGACCATCGCCTGCAGCGAACGATAGGCCAGGAGCGCAAGCCCGATCGGCAGCATCAGATAGGCGATCCACCGCTGCACGCGCTCCTGAACGCCAAAGGTTTCCTGCACCCATTCGGGATAACGCACATCGTCGAGCCCAAGCCCGAGATTAAAGAACTTGGTCCAATAGAAGATGGCGCCGCCGGAGGAATCCGCCCCAAAGACCGACAGCCAGTCGGCCGACAGCAGAATGATCCCGTAAAGGGCGGTGCACAGTGCGCCAAACAGGGCAGCGATCCGAAACGCGGGCCGGGGAAACAGCCGGATCGCGGCGTCCACCCCGAGGTGCAATCCCTGCTTCACGCCGTAGCCCATGCCGAACAGGATCATCCAGGCAAAGAGGATGCGTGTGAGTTCAAGCGCGCCGGACCAGCCACTGTTGAAGCCGTAGCGCGCGACCACCTGCGAGAATGAGATCAACGTGATGGTTGCCAGCAGGACCGCCAGGACGTTCTCCTCGAGCCGGGTAACCGCTGCAGCGTGCCGCCGTTCGACGAGATACAAGCCTATGATTAGGGCCAGTATTGCCAGGTAGGGCCATAGGCCGGCCATCGCATATTCCCCCAGCACGAGGGCCCCCGTTGCGAGCAGCCCGTGCACTCACGTTGCGCAAAATAACGAAACAGGCCGGGCGCGCCTCAGGCACGCCCGGCCGTTTGACAGTTAGTTCGTCGGGTTCGTTGCCACTGCGGCGTCGATGACGTCCTGCCCGATGTCGTCCGTGAACTTCTCCCAGACCGGCTTCATCGTGGAGACCCACTGGTCACGCTGCTCGGGAGAAAGCTCGCGAATCTCGCCGCCAGCGTCGATAATGTTCTGGCGGTTCTTGGCCTCGGTCGCGGCCACGTTGGCGTTGGCCTCGGCGGTCACCTCGTCGACGATCTTCATGAACTGGTCGCGGAATTCCGGCTCAAGCCCGTTCAGCCATTCGGTCGATGTCACCAGCAGATAGGCGAGCACCTGATGGTTGGTCTCGGTGATGCCGTCCTGCACTTCGAAGAACTTCTGGGTGTAGATGTTCGACCAGGTGTTTTCCTGGCCGTCCACAACGCCGGTCTGCAGCGCTCCGTAGACCTCCTTGAAGGCGAGCTTCTGAGCCGAGCCGCCCATCGCCTCGATCATCGCCTCGGCGACGTCGGAGGTCTGGATGCGGAACTTCAGACCGGACGCATCACTCGGTACGAGCAGCGGCTTGTTGGCCGAAAACTGCTTCAGACCGGAGAGCCAATAGCCAAGACCCGTATAGCCCTTGTCCTCCATCACGGTCAGCAGACCCTTGCCGGTCTCGCCGGTGTTGAAGGTCTCGACGCTTTCCAGGTTGGAGAACAGAAACGGCAGGTCGTAGAGGCGATATTTCAGCGTGTAGGCCTCGAACTTCGACAGCGACGGTGCCGCGAGTTGGACGTCGCCGAGCAGCAGCGCCTCCAGCACCTTGTCGTCATCGAACAACGTCGAGTTGGGGAAGACCTCCATGCAGGCCTTGCCGTCCATCTCCTGGTTGACGCGCTCGGCGAGGAGTGTCGCCGCGTCGCCCTTCGGGTGGCCCGTCGCGGCGACGACGTGGGCGAATTTGATGACCATTTCGCCGTCGTCGCATCCGGCGGCCGCCGAAGCGCTCGATACGCCGGCGATGAGAGCGGCGGCGGAAATGGTGCCGAGAAGCAGATTTTTCATTGGTAGTCCTCCACTGCGGACGCAAACGGCGTCCGTTCAAAACGAGAGACGATGCCAACCATTCGGCACCGTCGATTTGGTCACGCGGGAACGATGCGGTGCCGAGGCTGGACACATGCGGCAAGAGCGGCCGAAACAGGCGCTTCTGAACTTTCCACCTGGCTTCGCCTCGCCGGCACGCTCCCGAGATTGCGCCGCGCCGACCTTAGCAAGCACCGCGCATGCCTGTCGAACGGATAGGCGCGTGATTCCGCGCCCTTATACTAACGTAGGATAGAAGATTAGAAGAATGCTTGGAGTCCGGTCTGGGCCTTGCCGAGGATCAGCGCGTGAACGTCGTGCGTGCCCTCGTAAGTGTTGACCGTCTCCAGATTCTGGGCGTGACGCATGACGTGATACTCGCCCATGATGCCGTTGCCGCCGTGCATGTCGCGGGCGACACGGGCGATGTCGAGCGCCTTGCCGCAATTGTTGCGCTTGACCAGCGAGATCATCTCCGGCGCCATCTTGCCTTCATCGAACAGCCGGCCGACGCGAAGCGAGGCCTGCAGACCGAGCGCAATCTCGGTCTGCATATCCGCGAGCTTCTTCTGGACGAGCTGGGTCGCGGCCAGCGGCCGGCCGAACTGGATGCGCTCCATCGTGTAGGCGAGGGACCGTTTCCAGCAGTCCTCGGCGGCGCCCATGGCGCCCCAGGATATACCGTAGCGTGCGCGGTTGAGGCAGCCGAACGGACCCTTGAGGCCGGAGACGTTCGGCAGAAGGTTCTCTTCGGGGACAATGACCCCGTCCATGACGATCTCGCCGGTGACTGAAGCCCGCAAGGACAGCTTGCCCTCGATCTTTGGAGCCGACAGGCCCTTCATTCCCTTTTCCAGGATGAAGCCCCGGATCTGGCCGTCATGGACCGTCGATTTTGCCCAGACGACGAAGACGTCCGCGATCGGCGAATTGGAGATCCACATCTTGGCGCCGGACAGCCGGTAGCCGTCGGAGATCTTCTCGGCCTTCGTCTTCATGCCCCCGGGGTCGGAACCGGCGTCGGGCTCGGTGAGGCCGAAGCAGCCGACATACTCGCCGCTCGCCAGCTTCGGCAGGTACTTCTTGCGCTGCGTTTCGTCGCCATAGGCGAAGATCGGATACATCACCAGCGACGACTGGACACTCATCATTGAGCGATAGCCGGAATCGACCGCCTCGACCGCCCGCGCGACAAGCCCATAGGAGACATAGGACGCACCCGCGCAGCCATATTCTTCCGGAACGGTCAGGCCGAGCAGGCCGAGTTCGCCCATCTCGTTGAAGATCGCCCGGTCGGTGGTCTCGTTCTGATAGGCCTCGACGATCCGGGGACGCAGCTTTTCCTCCGCGAAAGCGCCGGCCGTGTCGCGAATCAGGCGTTCGTCCTCGCTCAGCTGATCCTCAATCCGAAATGGATCGGCCCAGTCGAATGCGGCCATGGAGAGAGCGTGCGGGGAGGTCGCGGCGGGGGCAGTGGACATGGAACGCTCTTCCTTGTGTCTGACGCGCTGGCGCAGCTGGCCATAGTCGCCGATCATCGGTCTGACCACGGTCCTAAGAGCTTGCGGCCCGCTCGTCTACCGCATGACGATGCCTCGTCCGGTTCAGGCGTTGGACAGCAGATCGGCGAAACGATCGCGCAGGACGTTCTTCTGGACCTTGCCCATGGTGTTGCGGGGCAGTTCGTCGACGAAGACGATCCGCTTCGGCTGCTTGAACCGGGCGAGCCGCTCCTTCAGCGCTCCGGTCAGCTCCTCTTCCTTCAGGCCCGGGTCGCCCACGACAATCCCGACCACCCCCTCGCCAAAATCGGGATGCGGCACACCGATCACCGCGCTTTCGACAACGCCGGGCAGTTCGTCCAGCACAAGCTCGACCTCTTTGGGATAGATGTTGAAGCCGCCCGAGATCACGAGGTCCTTGCCGCGGCCGACGATGGTCACATAACCGTCCGCATCGATCAGCCCGAGGTCGCCAGTGATGAAGAATCCATCGTCGCGAAATTCCGCCGCGGTCTTTTCCGGCATCTGCCAATAGCCTGCAAAGACGTTTGGCCCCTTGACCTCGATCACGCCGATCTCGCCTTGGGGGATTGCCTCGCCGGTCTCGGCATCGACGACTCTCAAGTCGACACCGGGCAGCGGGAAGCCGACGGTGCCGGCCCGCCGTTCGCCGTCATACGGGTTCGAGGTCGACATATTGGTCTCGGTCATGCCGTAGCGCTCGAGAATGCGCATGCCGGTTCGCTCCTCGAACGCCTTATGTGTCTCGGCGAGCAGCGGAGCCGATCCGGAGGTGAACAGGCGCATGTGGACCGTCGCCTCGCGGGTCAGGCGCTTATCGGCGAGTAGCCGGGTGTAGAAGGTGGGAACGCCCATCATCGCGGTCGCGTCCGGGAGGAAGCGGAACAGCTGCTCGACATCGAATTTCGGCAGGAAGATCATCGCCCCGCCAGCAATCATGGCGGTGTTCGACGCGACGAACAGCCCGTGGGTGTGGAAGATCGGCAGCGCGTGGAGGAGCACGTCCTTGTCGGTGAACCGCCAATAGTCCCGCAGCACTTCGGCGTTGGAGAGGAGATTGTTCTGGGTCAGCATGGCGCCCTTGGAGCGCCCAGTGGTCCCGGAGGTGTAAAGGATTGCCGCCAGATCGCCGGCATCCCGAGCGACCGTCTCGAATCTCGTCGGTGCCGCCAGGGCCTTGTCGCTGAGGCTGCCGGCGCTTTTGTCCGGCGCGGTCCAGACACCGAGGGTTTCGATCGTCGCGCCAGCCTTTTCGGCGATAGGAGCCAGCGCGTCACGCTTCGCCGGATCGCAGACGAAGACCCGCGGACCCGCGTCGGTGAGGAAATATTCGATCTCGGTTGGTGTGTAGGCGGTGTTGAGCGGCAGGAAGACGCCGCCGGCTCGCACCGTCCCGAGATAAAGCATCAGCGCTTCGATCGATTTCTCGACTTGGACCGCCACCCGGTCACCGGGCTTGACGCCCGAATCGAGCAGGACATTGGCGAAACGCGCCGAAACCGCCTCGACGTCCTGGTAGCTGTAGCTCCGTCCATCCGGAAGAATGGCGAAACGGCGCGCCGGTTCACGGCGCCCGGCTGCAAGGAGACCGTCAAAGAGCGGATTGGTCATGCTACGTCCTTCATGGAATTGCCGGCGGCCCGTCCGGGCAAGAGACTGGTGACCACCCGGCTGGCCGCGATCTCGCCGTCCGCCGCATAGGCTTCATGACGCTGCTCGACGCGCGGCAGATCATAGAGGTAGTTTACCATCAGCCCGTGCGCCTGCTTAAGGCCACTCGGTGAGGTGTCGCCGAGATGCATGACGCGGTTGAGAACGGCGCCATTTCCGAGATGGAACCGCGCCACCGGGTCGACCGGCCGGCCGTCGCCGCGTTTGGCGCGCAGGTAATAACGGGCACCGAGCGAGAGGAGACCGGGCCGGGCGGCTTCGACCTTGGCCGGGTCCGCCGACCACGTGGCTTCGCCGATGATCGCCAGCGCCCGCTTCTCGTTGACTTCCAGGCCTTCAATAGCGTCCGCCGGCAGTCCTTCGATCCAGGATGCGAAGCCCGGCGCCGGGGACAGGGTGACGAAGGTTTTCAGGCTCGGGACGGTCTCCTTGAGGTCCTCGGCCACTTGCTTGATCAGGAACGAGCCGAAGGATACGCCCGCTAACCCTTTGTGACAGTTGGATATCGAATAGAAGACGGCAGTCTGCGCCGCGTTTGGTGACAGGACAGTCCGACCGGGATCAAGCACCGTGGCGATACTGGCTGGAACGTCGTCGGTCAGGGCGACTTCCACGAAGATCAGTGGATCGTCTGGAATCGAGGGATGGAAAAAGCCGAAGCAGCGTCTGTCGGCCGGGGCAAGACGCTGGCGCAGTTCGTCCCAGTTGCCGATGGCGTGGACGGCTTCGTAGCGGATGATCTTTTCCAGAACGCTGGCCGGAGTATCCCAGTCGATTGGCTTCAGCATCAGGAAACCGCGGTTGAACCATGACTGGAAGAGATGGCGGAGATCGGCGTCGACGGCACCGAGCCGCTCCCTGTCGCTCCTCAGGAAGGGCAACAGCCGCTCACGGAGCTTGACCAACTCGGCCGTTCCTCCCGGCGCAAGATTCAGTCGGCGGAACAATTCCTGGCGCGGCGGTTCGGCGAGACGCTGAAGGTCGACGAGCGTTTCAGGACCCGGATCGCGTGCATAGGCACTTGCCGCGCCACGCAACGCCTTGGTGTCCGGCGTGAACTCCTCCGCAAGCATGTGGAAGAAGCGTTTGGCGGTCTTATCGTCGAGCCCCCGGAATCCATGGAGGATTTCAGCGGCCAGCCGTACGCCGGTCGCTTCGCCGCGCGAGGAAACGAGCTTGTGGCAGAGCGCGGCAAGTTCCGGCAGGCTGACGGGTTTCGCGGGGCCCTCGCCATGGAACCAGGAGCCCGCGCCGATCGAGCCAAGCAGATCGGAAAGGAGGGATACCCGGGTCACATCTCCGCTCCCATGATCAGGTCAGGCAGGAACAGCGCGATCTGCGGGAAGAACGACAGGGTGATGATGCCGAGGATCATGCAGATGACATAGGGAAGGGAGCCTCGCAGGATCTGGCCGAGCGTGATGTCCGGCGCTATGCCGTTGATGACGTAGAGATTCAGCCCGACCGGTGGGGTGATCAGCCCGATCTCCATGTTGATGGTCAGGATGACGGCGAACCAGTAGGGGTCGAATCCCGCGCCGATGATGATCGGCAGGAGGATCGGAGCGGTCATCAGAATGACGCCGACCGGCGGTAGAAAGAAGCCGGCGACAAGCAAGAAGACGTTGATCACGCCCATCAGCGCCCAGCGGTTGATCTCGAGTTCGGCGATATATTGGGCGATGGACTGGGTGATGAACAGCGAGGAGAGCGCAAAGGCGAAGAGTTCGGACGCGCCGATGATCAGCATGATCATCACGCTTTCCTTAAGCGTGTCGCGGAAGATCATGCGCATCTGCGAGAACTTCCAGGTTTTCGAGAAGATGCCGTAAATCACAGCGACAAGGATGAGGCAGAACAGCGCACCAACGCCAGCGGCCTCGGACGGCGTGGCGACACCGCCATAGAGGACAAACAGCACGGCGACGATGATCGCCAGAAACGGCAGCACCCGCGGTAGCGCCTCGAAGCGCTCGCGCATCGAAAAGCTCTGGGTGAGTTCGGACAGCCCAAGCCCTTGGCGCTTGCAGGCGATGATCGTCCAGATCATGAAATAGACGGTCAGCATGAAGCCCGGTAACAGCCCGGCGAGAAACAACCGTCCGATCGATGTCTCGGTCGCGATGCCGTAGACGATCATTGTTACGGATGGGGGAATCAGAATGCCGAGGGTGCCGCCGGCCGCGATCGACCCAGCCGCGATCTCGGCCGGATAACCCCGCTGGCGCATCTCCGGAATGCCCATCTTGCCAATGGCGGCGCAGGTTGCGGGCGACGAGCCGGACAGGGCGGCGAAGATGGAGCAAGCGCCGAGGTTCGACAGGACCAGACCGCCCGGCACGCGGTTCAGCCAGCGATCGAGCGCCTCGTAGAGATCCTTGCCGGCAGGCGAGGAGGCGACGGCCGCGCCCATGAGGATGAACATCGGAATCGACACGAGACTGAACGACGACAGCGCGCCGAAGAATTGTTCGCCGAGGGTTTCGAGGAAGAAGGCCCCGTAGACGGCGAACAGCGCCCCCATCGATACGAGCCCGAGCGCAAAGGCGATGGGCGTGCCGATCGCGAGCAACCCGAGCAGCGCGACGAGCATCGACAGGCCGGCCATCATCGGGCTCATGACCGGGCTCCCTTCGCGGTGTCGGAAAACAGCGTGTTGTCAGGTATGCCACGGCCGGCGTCGGGCTCTACGAATAACCGCATGACTTCAGCCACATACTGTAGGGCAAGCATGATCGTGCCGACTGGCATCGGCAGCAGCGGCATCCAGAGCGGAACGGCCCAGACCGTCTCGCTGGTCCAGTTGTTTACCCAGGCTTCGTGATAATGGACCCAGCCGGCGTAGGCGAGCAGCACCACGAACAGGAGCGAAAAGAGCGCCGCGAGCACCTGCATCGCGATCCGCAACCGCGGACCGGCCGCGAGCTGCAGGATGTCGACATTGACGTGTCCCCGCTCGATCAAGACCCAGGGCGCTCCGAGGAAGGTCGCGGCGACGATCGCATAGGTCGTGTATTCGGTCTGCCAGACGGTCGAATGGCCGAGCACATATCGCACGAAGACCATTTCGCTGACGGAGAGAACCGCCGATAGCAGGCACACGGCAGCGATGACGCCGAGAACGCGCGAGATCGCGGAAACGATCGCGATGATGAGTCGCATGCGCGCTCCCTCGCTGGAGTTATTTAAGGTAAGCGGGCGGGCTCGGGTTCTCCGGCCCGCCCAGAATGACGTCGGCCTTACTGGACCGCGAGCGCGTCGTCGATCAGCTTCTGGCCGTTCGGAACCTTCTCGGCGAAGTTCTTGTAGGACGTCTCCTTGGCGATCGCGAGCCAGGCATCGTAGTTTTCCTTGGACATTTCGGTCACCTCGACGCCGGCCTTCTTGTAGACCTCGATCAGCTCGCCATCGAGTTTCTTGGCTTCGCCGGCAAAGTACTCCTCCGCCTTTTCGCCCGCGGCGAGCAACGCCTTCTGCTGGTCCTCATTGAGACGCTCGAAGGAGCGCTTCGACATCAAAATCGGCTCGTACATGAACCAAAGCGCGTTTTCACCCGGCGCCGTCAGGCACTTGGCGACTTCATAGATGCGATAGGAGACCAGCGAGCCAGACGACGTGTTGGCGCCGTCGAGGACGTTCTGCTGAATGCCGGTGTAGATTTCCGACGATGGCATCGAGGCGATCGATGCGCCGGCGCCGACCAGCATTTCCTCGAAGGCCGGCCCTGCCGCGCGCAAGGTCTGACCCTTGGCGCTTTCCGGCGTGGTGATGCAGTTTTTAGAAGAGACGAAGCCGCCCGCCAACCAGGCGTCGGACAGGACCATCGCACCTGCTCCGTCGATCGACTTCTTGATCTCGTCCATGAAGGGCGAATCGTTGAGCCGCGTCGCCCGTTCGTGGCTGCCGACGAGGCCAGGCATCAGGGTGGCGGAAAATTCCGGATGGCGTCCCGATGCGTAGTCGAGCGGGAAGGCGGTAATATCGACTTGGCCCTTGGTGACGGCGCCCCACTGGTCTTTCGCCTTGAACAGCGACTCGCCAGGAAAGACCTGCATGGCCAGGCCGACATTGGCTGCCGTGATCTCCTTGCCGATCATTTGAACCATTTCGTCGCGCACGTCGCCCTTGCCGCCCGGCCACTGGTGCGATGCGCGAAGAGTTACGTCCTGGGCTAGGGCGGTGCCCGTCAGGGCGAGGCCGCAGACGGCCGACAGCAATATCGATTTCATGGAAACCTCCCGTTGAGTGATCACGCCTCCCAGCGCATTCCTTTAAAACACCTTCTATTGCATGCCATGTCAACCGTATTGTATACGATTTAGATGGACTCGTCGGACCATTCCACCACGTCGATCGCCGACTCTGCGGTTTCGCCGTCAGTGCGGCCGAAGGCTGGCGAAATCCGCGACGTCCTCGAACAGGAGGTTGTCACCGGGACGCTGAGCGCCGGCGATCGTCTGGACGAATCGGCGTTGGCCGCACGGTTCGGCGTCTCCCGGACGCCTGTGCGCGAGGCGATCAACCAACTCGCGTCGGCCGCGCTGATCGAACAGATCCCGAATCGGGGGGCCTTCGTGCGTCAGGTCGGTCTCGCCGAGCTCGTCGAGATGTTCGAGGTGATGGCCGAACTCGAGGGAATGGCTGGACGTCTGGCAGCGCGCCGGGCGGACGCAAAAGCGTTACGGAGCCTGAACCTAGCGCACGCGGCCTGCGCCGCGGCGGCGCGCTCTCGCGACCCGGACGCTTACTATTACGAGAACGAGCGATTTCACCACCTGATCTACGAAACCTGCGGCAATGCGTTTCTCGTCGCCGAAGCGAAGCGTCTCCACCAGCGCCTGAAGGCCTATCGTCGCCTGCAGCTACGTGTGGCCCATAGGACACCGCAGTCACTCGCTGAGCATGAGCGGATCGTCGCGGCCATCGATGCAGGTGACGGCGAGACAGCTGAACAGGAGTTGCGAGCCCACGTCACTGTGCAGGGGGAGCGCTTTGCGGACTTGGTGGCGAGTCTGAATCGTCCGGCACGATAGCGTCCGCGAATCAAGGTCGGTCGACACCCCCTCGGTCACTCTCGGCTATCGCCACGCCGGTATCTCGAAAGGCGCACGTCCGAAAAAAACCCGGCGCGAGAGCCGGGTTTTTCGTCAATTCACTGCTTGGATGCTCTGCGGTCGATGTCTCAATCAGGTATTCGCCTTCTTAAGAGCGTTGATATAGTTCTTCGGGAAGAGCAGCGGATTGACGGTCTCCAAGCCCAGATATTCGGCAATTTCATTGGTGTAGGCGCTGCAATTATAGAGCACGGCGTGCCAAACTGGACGGTTCGCCTTCAGGTAACGGATCTTGGCCGCAAGACCGCGATACTCCGCCTCAGTCAGGTCAATCCGGTAGTTCGCGGTCATGTAGGCGTTTTCGCTGTCGCCATCGCTGGCTCCGGTCTCGGAGGGGACAGGCAGAACATGGCCGATGGTATAGGGAATATTGCTTGTCGAGGCTGGCGCCAAGCCGGTGATCTCGGTCATGCTTGGAATCAGCACGCCGTTGGCATCGACCGGCACGCGGCCATTCTGGTCAAGCTTGCCAAATACCGCGAAGGTATGGCCATAGCTGAGCGCCGAACGGGCGCGGAATTCAACGAAATAAGGTTTCGCCCTATGAGCGACCACGCCGTCATCTGAGGGCGCATAAGCTGCCGGTGTCACGAGCGAGGATGCGGACGTCACCGGCGCGCCGGACGTCATCGTGTTGGAGCCGGTTGCCGAGCAGCCTGCGGCAGTTATGCCGAGCAAGGCGACAAAGGCAAATTTCAGAAGTGATGAAGCCATGGTCGGCCTTTCGAAATTGGAAAACCCGCCTTCGGGACGTATAGGCCGACGATAAATCGCCGCTGTCCCCACACGCGACGTTGTGTCAGCCAGAAAGGCGCTTGGGGGAAGCGTTATCCGACGCTTCCCCCAAGATACAAGGATCAACCCTTGGTGACGTAGGTCTGCTCTTCGACGACGACCGGAGCCGCGATCGGGGCCTTGCCCTTGCCCTTGCCGATGCCTTTGCCCATGCAACCGGCGAAGGTTGCGAGAGCGAAGACCGCGACCGATGCGATGACGATTTTCTTCATGATAACTACCTATCAGTCTCTGACGGTTTATGCCGCAGTTTAAGTTCCCGACGCTTATGCGGCCGGTGCGTCGGCAACCTGTTGTTTTTAGACGATAGGAGCAAGTGCGGAAAAGACACAGCTGCTCCTGAACCTTTGATCTGGCGTGACCCTAAAGTTAACAGTGACTTGCACGTTTGACGTCAACGCTGATGGTTTCCCTGATATTCTCGGCGTTCCAGCGGACTTCACGCTCCCCAGCGTAGCTGCCAGATACTATGGCTATAGAGCCTCAACCTTCGTTAAATCGTGCAACGGAACGCGAGAAAGGCGACTATCCGAGCTCGACGAGACGCGAAAACTCCCCCAGAGCGGCATCTGGGAGCTCATCGCGATGCCTTAGAGTGCGGCGTCGGCGGTCACCGGACCGTTGATTACGGCCTTTGCGTCCCGAACCGCGCGAATGTTCTGCTGAATTATTCGTGCTTGCTCCTCGCGCGCGAAAGCGGCGCCGTCGGCACCCGTCAAGACGTTGATCTCGTCCTGCAGGCGTTGCCGCGTTGTCTCGCAATTGGCGTAGGCGAGGTAGGCGGCGGCGGTTTCGTCCTGCAAATCGACGGACGCCTTGACGCTTTCGTCGTAGTTGCAGAACGCGTCGGCGCGCAGCGCCTGATCAAGGGTCTCCGACGGCGGCCCAAACTGCTGTTCAATCGCTGCTTTTCGTATCGCATAGTCCGTCAAATAGGTCTTGCGAAGAGCCAACCGGCATTGCGCATAGACCAGTTCACCCGGCTGAATAAGAAGGCTGCGGCAGTGGGCGTCGTCCTCGGGCGCGGTCAATCGCAGCACATCGAGTTCATCGCCCCCGCTGACGCAGGCTGAGAGCGTGAACAATATCGCGATGGTCGCGGGAAGGCGCATGATTGGTGTCTTTCGCTCAGCGGACCGCATTGCGGAACTCATTGTCGACTTTTGCTGCATCGGGGCAGGCATAGCACAGCCATTGGCCCGTATCGAAACGGCCGCCGCCTGAGCTTTTCGGGCCACGAACCCCCCGAATTACCCTGTGAGGAGAAGAATTCCGGCTAAGGTGTGGCGAGATGGCGTTTTTGTGCTGCGTCGACCTTCTCTCTCGCTCTCCGCGGGGCAAGGCGGAACGTCGAATGACACGAGCGTCAGAGCCAGGATACGCCCGAAGCGCCGGACATCCTCCGCCCCCGCAGATTGTCATGGCTGCCATGCCATTGTGCGCCGCAGCAATCACACATAGCTTCCAATCCGGGAGGGCTGAAGATTTCGAAGGACCAGGATTATGAAGACCATTTTTGTTGCCGCAGCGCTCACCGTGGCAGCCCTTGGCGCTGCGCACGGTGCTGAGTTGAAGCCGCTGGCCGCCCAGAGCATCGAGCTCGGTCAGGTCACCGGCGCCGCTTACTATACGGTCGAAGGCGACGAATTCCGAGTCGTTACGACACTCCAGGCGGGCGAGGCCGGAAGCGCCTTGCGTTTCGTCTCGATGCTCTCCGACGGTGAGGCTCTGACCATTCAGGTGCCCTCAAACCTTGGAAACCCCAGTACCGAGCTGGTCATCGAGCGGGCGGGCGACGCGGTGCGTGTGTCGCCAGCGGCGGATCTGCGCGCCTCGCTCGCGCTTCGCTGATCCCCGCATACGACCAGGCGCCAAGGCCCGCCGAATTGCGGGCCTTGGCGCTGTTCGCCGGCAGGCGCTTTGCGGCGTCGCGAAATGATGTCATCTTTTGCGGATGACAACGGTCGATATTGCTCCCGCCGACGCACTGATCGTCGTCGACGTTCAGAATGATTTCTGTGCCGGCGGCGCGCTCGCGGTGCCGGATGGGGACGCCGTGGTGCCGTTGGTCAATCGTCTGGCCCGGCAATTCGGTGTCGTGGTCCTGACCCAGGACTGGCACACGCCCGACCATGCGTCTTTCGCGTCCACCCATAGCCGCGACCCGTTCCAGACGATCGGGCTGGCCTATGGTCCGCAGGTTCTGTGGCCTGACCACTGCGTCATGGGGACAAGGGGCGCGGCGTTCCATCCGCTCCTCGATGGGTCCGGCGCACAGATGATCGTACGGAAGGGCTTTCACCCGGCCGTCGATAGCTATTCCGCCTTTGTCGAAGCTGATCACGCCACCAAGACCGGCCTAGCGGGCTATCTCGCCGAACGCGCCGTCGAGCGCATCTTCGTCGTCGGGCTCGCCACCGACTTCTGTGTCGGTTGGACCGCTCTCGACGGGCGCGCAGCCGGGTTCGATGTTACCGTCATTGAGGACGCCTGCCGGGGGATCGATCTCGACGGCTCGCTCGAGCGCGCCTGGCGTGACATGGCAGCCGCCGGGGTGCGCCGGTGCGGCTCGCAAGAGCTTGCATTTTCCGGCGCCCTCCAGGACTGAGCCGCATTGACGCCGCTTCGGCCGGTGCTATCCCACATTTGCAATCGATTCACGGAGAGGCAGAGACTTGAGCGACTCATCGGCCATCGCGGCATTTCGGTCGGTTACGACCGCGACCATCACGACTATTCTCCTCAAACGAGGACTGCGAAATGTCTGGATGCGCGGACTCGTGCCCCTCGCGCCCGGGCAGGAAAGGCTCGTCGGTCGTGCCTTCACCCTGCGCTTTGTGCCAGCGAGAGAAGATCTCGCGACACCCGAATCCTGGTCTTCCCCGACCTCGACCCGTGCCGCCATCGAAGCCATGCCCGAGGGCTGTATCGCGGTCGTCGACGCGATGGGCGTGACCGATGCAGGGATCTTCGGCGACATTTTGTGCGCTCGCATGGGCAAGCGTGGCGTTACAGCCCTCGTCACCGACGGGGTGGTGCGTGACGTGGCCGGTGTGATGGGAACGCGATTGCCGGTCTGGTGTGCCGGCGTGGCGGCCCCGCCCTCTGTGGCAGGACTCACCTTCGTCGGCTGGCAGGAACCGGTCGGCTGCGGGGGTGTCGCGATCTTTCCGGACGATCTGATCGTCGTCGACGACGATGGGGCAGTCGTCATTCCCGCCGCGATCGTCGAGGAGGTGAAGGATGCCTGTCTCGAACAGGAGCGCCTGGAAGCCTGGCTCATGTCCGAGGTGGACAAGGGCGTTCCGCTGCCGGGTCTGTATCCGCCCAACGCCGAGACGCGCGCGCGCTACGAGAAAAGCCGGGGCAGTTGAACCTCGTCCCGGTTGGGCCGAATCGCCGCGCCCGGCGGTCTGCTCATCAAGGAACCAGATCGACGGCCCGTTGCCGAAAGGAGCTGAACATGGATGCCAAGCCCTATCCCGTGACACGAACCGACGCCGAGTGGCGTGACATGCTGACGCCGGAACAATATGCGGTGATGCGAGGCCACGGCACCGAGAGGCCAGGAAGTTGTGCGCTGCTCGACGAGAAGCGGGCAGGGACGTTCACCTGCGCCGGATGCGGCCAGCCGCTGTTCGTGGCCGGTCGGAAATTCGAGAGTGGTACCGGCTGGCCGAGTTTCGATACGCCGGTGGACGGCGCCGTGGAAACCACGGATGACCACAGCCACGGCATGGTTCGCACCGAATGTCATTGCAGCCGCTGCGGCAGTCATCTTGGCCACGTGTTTCCAGATGGTCCGCCGCCGACCGGGTTACGCTACTGCATCAATGGCGTCGCCATGGATTTCGAGCCGGCGGGCGAGTAGGCGCGCTCGGGAAAAATCGCTAAAGGGGAATCGATGTCGATTTCCGGCGCGATCCACTGCGATTCACGAAGTCATCCGGCAGATTCGCACGGTTTTTTCGGTGAGGCGGCGAAAGCGCGAGGCGGTCGCGGTCTTTCCTCCGCCAGAGGGAACATTTCCATGCAATTGTTCGGTTCGCGCCGGATCGAAGGCCGGACGCCTTGAATTCGTCCATGATCTGCGGTCAAGAGCCATGGGAAGGAGCGCAATCGTGAGGGGTCGCAGCATTGTTCGTTGACGCACGTCTTTCGGCGATCATCGGCGCCCTGCTGCTGGCGAGCGTTCCGGGGGCGGCGCAGGACATCCCGATACCTTCGTTGCTCGACCGAAGCGTGGGCGGGCTCTTCAACGGAGGCGAACCACGCGAGCCCGGCGGGTACGTCTCCCCTTCGGCGACGGAACTGATCCCCGATTCCCGCGATGTCGGCGCCGCGCCGCAAGGGTCGCTACGCCGCTTCGAACCGATCGCCCTGCCATCATCCCTGGGGCGGCCAAGCGCGCCCGCCATCAGCCTTCCTGGACTGCCGGCCTATGCTCCGCAGAATATGCCGAGCAAGGACGTGATCACGCCTCGCGCGCCCCTGATTCTCGAGGCGCGGCTGACTAAGGACAGCGAGACGATCCCGAACGGACTGATCTGGCGGCTGTTCTCGGCGATCCCGGCGCTCGACGGCAGACCGACGCTCATCGCGTCGTCGCAAAGCAGTATCGCTAATTTCGAAGTCCCGGCCGGCTCATATATCTTGCATGTCGGATTCGGCCGGGCCGGCATCATCAAGCGGATCGAGTTTTCCGGCGTCAGGACGCGTGAAACCGTCGTGCTCGGGGCGGGCGGGCTCAAGCTCGAGGCGATTGCCGCCGATGGATCGGCGATCGATCCGAAAAAGCTGAAATTCGACGTGTATACCGATGCGGAGGACGATTCCGATCGCGACCTCGTCGCCAGCGACGTTCCGCCCGACAAGGTGCTGCGGCTGAACGCCGATACCTACCATGTCGTATCCAGCTACGGATCGGTCAATGCTTCCGTTCGTGCCGACATCAGGGTGGAACCGGGAAAAATCACTGAGGCAAGACTGCAGCATCGGGCGGCGCTGCTGACGATGAAGCTGGTGCGCGAACAAGGCGGTGAGGCGATTGCCGATACCGCCTGGTCGATCACCACCGCCTCCGGCGACGTCGTGCGCGAGAGCGTCGGCGCCTTCCCGTCGATGGTGCTTGCAGCGGGCGACTATGTGATCGTGGCCAAGAATCGCGACAAGGTCTATCAGCGACAATTCGAGGTCCGTGCCGGCGAGAATACCGACGTGGAGGTTCTGGCCTCGGAAGTGGCGGCGGTCGTCGATCCGTCCGTGGGTTCGGGCGACTGAACTCCGACTATTATAATTGGCGGGCAACGAAGCGTCCCGATATCCCGTGACCGTTCCACCTGATCGCTACCGAAAGATGGCCACTTGACCGACTCGTTTACGCTCCTGTCCACGCGCCGTTCCATTCCCATTCCGATGCTGGCTGCGCCCGCGCCGGAGGGGGCGGACCTGGACGCGATTCTATCCGCCGCCGTGCGCGTGCCCGACCATGGCAAGCTCGCGCCCTGGCGCTTCATCCTCTATCGTGGCGAAGCGGCCGAGCGGATCGGCGCCGCGCTCGCCGCGCTGGTCGAGCGACGCGAGGGGGGGCCGTTGTCCGAGACGCGGCGGCGGGTCGAAGCCACCCGCTTCAGCCGCAGTCCATTGGTGATCGCCGTCGTTTCGACCGCGAAAGAGCATGTGAAGATCCCGATATGGGAGCAGGTGCTGTCCGGCGGCGCGGCGGCGATGAATCTTGCCAACGCTGTTCACGCCAAGGGTTACGCCGCCAATTGGGTGACGGAATGGGTCGCCTATGACGAGCAGGCGAAGGCTATCCTCGGCATTCGGCGGGACGAGAAGGTCGTCGGCTTCATCCATGTTGGCACGCCGCAGGAACCGCCGTCGGAGCGTCCGCGCCCTGCATTGGCCGACGTCGTCAGCGAAGCGCGCGCCCCGGGTGACGGGTGATGCTGTTCTACACGACCGATCGGAACGATCACGGCCTGTCTCATGACCCGTTCAAGGCGATCGTCGCGCCGCGGCCGATCGGCTGGATCTCGACGCGGGCCAAGGACGGTTCGGTCAATCTCGCGCCCTACAGTTTCTTCAACGCGATCAGCGATCGGCCGAAGCTCGTCATGTTTTCCTCGGTTGGCATGAAGGATTCCGCCAGTTTCGCAATCGAAACCGGCGAGTTCGTCGCCAATCTCGCGACGCGTCAACTGGCCACGCAGATGAACCAGACGTCCGCGGTGGCCGAGCGCGGAACCAGCGAGTTCGGTTTTTCGGGCTTGACCGAAGCGCCGTCGAGGCTGGTTGCCGCCCCCCGTGTCGCCGAAAGCCCGGCGGCGCTGGAGTGCCGCGTGACCCATTCGTTCCGGCCGACCGGACTGAACGGGGAACCGTCGGAGAACGTCGTTGTGATCGGCCAGGTAGTCGGGATTCACATCGACGAGGCGATTCTCAAGGACGGCGTGATCGACATGGCCCTCGCGGCGCCGCTCTCCCGACTCGGCTATCTCGACTATGCGGTGGCCGATCAGGTTTTCCAGATGGCGCGGCCCCGAAGCCCCGACGGCGGCGAGGTTTAGATGCCCCCGCGACAGCTTGAGCCGGGACGAGTCGCTATGGTGAACGAAACCTAAACCTTTGCTGGCCAGTATCGACCGTGAAGTCGGTAGCGGAAGAGGTCGCGTTTCCCATGATCGTCCAGCGGTTCGTCAAATGGTGCGAGACGGCCAACAGCGCCCAGCGCGCGGAGGGCGCGACAATTCTTGCGCGCGCCTTCGTCGAGGGTCGCATCACGCCCGAGGAGCAGTCCGGGGCCGAGGCGGCCTTGACCCTTATGCTCGACGATCCATCGCCGAAGGTCCGTCTGGCGCTCGCTGAGGGTCTTGCCGATGACAGTCGGGTTCCCCGCCCGGTGCTCCTCAGCCTCTGCGAGGACAGTCCGGCGATCGCCGGCGTCGTCGCCAGCCGTTCTCCGGCGCTGCGTGACGACGAGCTGATCGACCTGGCGGCAAGCGGTCCCGCCGAGTTGCGCACTGCGATCGCCGCCCGGCGCAGGGTGTCGACGCGCGTTGCGGCGGCGATCGCCGAGGTGGCGGAACCGGGCAGTTGTATAACGCTGCTCGAGAACCAAGCTGCCGCGATCGCCGGCGTAAGCTTCCGGCGAATTGCCGAACGGCATGGCGCCAATGCGTCGGTACGCGGTGCGCTGCTCGATCGTTCCGATTTGCCGGCGACTGTGCGCCAGACAATGATCCTTTGCACTGGCCAGGCGCTCGCAGCGCTGCCGATACTGCGCAACCTCGTCGGCGCGGACCGGGCCGAGCGGACGGCTTTCGACGCCTGCGAACGGGCGACGGCGCTGCTTGCGGAAACCGTTCCGGAGGTCGAAATTCCCGCACTGGTCGAACATTTGCGGGCCAGCGGCCAGCTCAACGTCGCCTTTCTTCTACGCACGGTCTGCGCCGGGAACATCGACCTGTTCGCCGCTGCGCTGGTGCGATTGTCCTCGATGTCGGAACGACGTGTCCGGTCGATCCTTGCCGAGGGTCGCGATGGTGCCTTCCGTACCATGATAACCAGATGCGGGCTTCCATCCGTCGCCACGCCGCTTTTCCTGATTGCCGTGGGGGTCTGGCGCGAGATCGCATCGGGAAAACGCGTCGTCGCCGTAGAGGGCGTGCCGCAGCTGATCATGCAGCGACTCGTTGCAGCTTCGACGGATCGATCGCGGACCGCGGGCTTCGAGGCCATGATGCGGTTTCTGTACCGGCTGGCCGGCGAGACCGAACGGGACGCGGCACGGGAGCAGGCCCGCAGCCTGGCCGCCTGAGCCCGTCCGCCTTGCCCGAAGGATATCGGGCAAGGAACGCTCGCCGCTAGCGGGTCTGAAAGGACATCTGGGAGCTCCTGCTCCCTTGGTACGATATCCGCGAACGCTCGTCTCGATCGGACGCGTCGGCGCGAGTTGACGATCTGTTGATCCGCGTCAATGCGTGGCGCCTATCAGTGCTTCTTTGTTGAAAATCGAGGTCGTCATGATCGGCGGATTCCATCTGCGACCCTCGGAGGACGTCGGATGCCCCGATTTATCCACATCGACATCGCAGCGGACAACCCGGAACGGGCCGTCGTCTGGTCTCGTTCAAAGGCGCCGAAGGCAATGCTTTCGCGATTCTGGAGCCCGTCCTGAGCAACCCGTTCGCCGACAAGTAATCCGGTCGCACTCTCATCTGCCGGCAACTGGCGGGCTGTCTGGACGGCGTTCGCTAATAGCGAAATTGTTCGGCGAGAATCCGTTCGTCCCAAGAATGATCGTGATCGAACAGAATGAGCCCGGTGTCGTTGAGCGATTCGGAAATCGTGATTCGGTGGACGGATTTCACTTCGGTGGCATCGGCGACGGCATTCACGGGACGCTTTTCCGGTTCAAGGACGACGATTTCGACCGTCTGATGATTTGGCAGCAGCGCCCCGCGCCACCGACGTGGACGGAACGGGCTGACCGGCGTCAACGCCAGCAACGGCGCGTCCACCGGGATGATCGGGCCTTGCGCCGACAGATTGTAAGCAGTCGAGCCGATCGGGGTCGCCACCATTACGCCGTCGCAGACGAGTTCGTCCAGCCGAACCTTGCCGTCGATCGAAATCTGTAGCCGGGCCGCCTGGTAGGACTGGCGGAAAATCGCCACCTCGTTGATCGCCAACGCCTTGTGGACGGTGCCGGCGGCGTCGACGGCGGTCATGGCGAGCGGGTGGATGGCGTTTTCGATCGCCGCCGCTAGGCGTTCCTTGAGGCCGTCCTCCCGATAGTCGTTCATCAGGAAGCCGATCGTGCCCTTGTTCATGCCGTAGATCGGTGTGCCGCTGCCCATGAATCGATGCAGCGTCTGGAGCATGAAGCCGTCGCCCCCGAGCGCGACCACCACGTCGGCATTGTCCTCGCGATCATTGCCGTAGAGCGCGGACAGCCGGTGGGCGGCCTCCTGGGCGGCCGGGCTCTCACTGGCAACGAAGGTGATGGATTGGATTGGGCGTGACATCGGTCGGCGCGGGGCTCGGCTTTTCTCGGCTTTTCAAGGATGCGGATCGGGGCTGCGGTGTCGGAGGGTGAGACCTAGCGCGGTGGGTGGCCGAGGCCAAGCGCGGCCGTGGCTGTCCGCTGGCAAAAACCCGCTGCACAGGGCCCGACAAATATGCTATGGGCCGCGCCGGGCCGGATTAGCTCAGCGGTAGAGCAGCGGTTTTGTAAACCGAAGGTCGGGGGTTCAATCCCCTCATCCGGCACCAGACAAACATCCTAAATTCCGATGATTCCCTGTGCTTCTTGCGATGGCCGACTATCTGGCGTGGTGTCTGCCGCATAATGCCGCCGGAGAAGGATGCCCATGCCCGCTGATATATCGGCCGATTCGCAGTCGTCGCATCAGGATCTCGACGGTGAACGCGCGGGCAACCCACAAAAGGAACCGGGAAGTAGCAACCGGCTTCGACGGGCCAGTGCCCAGGCGATCCACGACGCCATTCTGGCTGATGGCGAAGAGGAACTCTCTCGTCCGGTGATGGCCCTCTTTTGGTCCGGCATAGCAGCCGGCTTGGCGATGGGTTTATCCCTGGCCG
This sequence comes from Aurantimonas marina, assembly GCF_017183135.1. Classification (GTDB taxonomy): domain Bacteria; phylum Pseudomonadota; class Alphaproteobacteria; order Rhizobiales; family Rhizobiaceae; genus Aurantimonas; species Aurantimonas marina. The sequence goes on from NZ_JADDXW010000004.1 coordinate 128,383, forward strand.
CAGAGGGGCTCTTGAGCGCAGGTCTTCCGAAAACAGACTGGGAACCCCTGATTTCAAGCTTCGGCTATACGATCGGCTTCGTGGTTGTTGTACTGGGACGTCAGCAGCTGTTCACCGAAAATACCCTTACCGTCGTGCTGCCTGTCCTTGAACAGAGAACCCTGTCGGCACTCGGCCTCATGCTCCGCCTCTGGGCAGTGATACTCGTGACGAACGTCGTCGGAACACTGCTGTTCGCGGCGGTGGCTGCCCATACCGACATTTTCAGCCCGGATGCGCGGGAGGCTTTTAGTGAAATCGGTCAGAAGGCCGCAGAGGCGGGTTTCTGGTTGACCATGCTTCGGGCGGTCGTTGCCGGTTGGCTGATCGCGCTGATGGTCTGGCTTCTTCCGGAAGCAGGTGCGGCTAAGATTTTTGTGATCTTGATCCTCACCTATGTCATCAGCCTGGGTGATTTCGCGCATGTGATCGCCGGATCGGCCGAAGTCGCATTTGCTGCCTTTTCGGGAACGGCTAGCTGGACCGACTACTGGCTGGGTTACATGCTCCCGACGCTGCTTGGAAATGTTGCAGGCGGCGTGACCTTTGTCGCCGTCCTCAACCACGCACAAGTTCAGAGTAAATCTTGACTTACAACTATGGCGGGCCGTTTCGCTCGTCCGGCGGATGCGGGCATTCGCCCGCCGGGCAGACCCGTCAGCCGAGGTGACGCCGCGTCGCGTATAGCGCGATGGCGGCGGCATTGGAAACATTGAGCGAGTGGATCGCGCCGCTCATCTCCAGCCGTGCCAACACATCGACCGTCGCCCTGGTCTTCTGGCGAAGTCCTTTGCCCTCGGCGCCGAGGACGATGGCGATCCTGTCGCCCGACAGCGCCGCCTCGATGCTCTCGGGCCCCTCCGAATCGAGGCCGACGGTGCGAAAGCCGCGTTTCGACAATTCCGTCAGCGCTTCGGCGAGATTGACGACTTCGATCTGAGGAACGTGCTCCAACGCCCCCGAGGCAGCCTTGGCGAGAACACCGCCTTCGTGGGGCGAATGGCGGGCGGTTGTAACCAAGGCATCGACGTTGAAGGCCGTCGCCGAACGCAAAATTGCGCCGACATTGTGCGGGTCGGTCACCTGGTCCAGCACGAGGACGAGGCGGGCCTCTCCAAGGTTGGCCAGCCGACGGGCCGGCAACGGATCGGTCTCCAGCATGACGCCCTGGTGGACGGCGTCGCTTCCGAGTTCGGAATCGAGCTGTCTTGGCTCGACGAGCTCGACCGGGCAGCGGAGCTGATCCTCGGCCATGTCGAGCCGAGCCAAGGCATTGCGCGTCGCGAGCAAGCGGTGGAGCTTGCGACGCGGGTTGCGAAGCGCCGCGGCGACCGTGTGCAGTCCGTAGAGCCGGACGCGCCCCGCCGGTTCCGGGCGACCGGGCTGGGCCGGCTTGCCTTGGCGGAGCTGCGACGTGCCGTCCTCGCCTCGCTTGCGGTCGCGATGGGCGCGCCGCAGCTTGGCATAATGGGAATCCTTGGGTGTGTGTGTCGTGGTGTCGTCGCTCATCGCTGCTGCTTATCGTAGCTGGTGCCGGGGCTCAATGCGCGGGCTTCGGTGTGCGTGCCAGGCGAGGCGGGCGCGATCCTTCGTTTCGGTTCGTTGCCGATCGCAAAAACGCGAGGCGGAGTGCCGTTGACAGATCGCTCCGAGCCTTTCATAAGGCCGCTCGGAACTGCGGGGGTTGGCGAACACACCGCCGCGATCCATGTAAGGCCAAGCGCTTGCGCGTGTCGGCGGCAGTTCGGAGGGGTGTCCGAGTGGTTAAAGGAGACGGACTGTAAATCCGTTCGCTATGCGTACGCTGGTTCGAATCCAGCCCCCTCCACCACTGCCGATCGTTTGCTAGAAGTGCGGGTATAGCTCAATGGTAGAGCAGCAGCCTTCCAAGCTGAATATGCGGGTTCGATTCCCGCTACCCGCTCCAAAGCCATAGCCGGGTCCGCGGGTCCGATGGTCGCCGCATCTCCCTGAAATCGATCGTGTCACCGGGCGTCGCGTTGCACGGTTTTGTCGCGCCGCGGCTCGGACGCTTGTCATTGCCGGCCGCACTCGCTATGTGGCGCCGGAAAATAACCGCCTGCGAAGTTGGGAGTCGGCGATGGCCAAGAGCAAATTTGAGCGCAACAAGCCGCATGTGAACATCGGGACGATTGGTCACGTTGATCACGGCAAGACGTCGTTGACGGCGGCGATCACGAAGTATTTCGGCGAGTACCGTGCATATGACCAGATCGACGCGGCGCCGGAGGAGAAGGCGCGCGGGATCACGATCTCGACGGCGCATGTGGAGTACGAGACGGAAGCGCGGCACTACGCGCATGTCGACTGCCCGGGCCATGCCGACTACGTGAAGAACATGATCACCGGTGCGGCGCAGATGGACGGCGCGATCCTGGTGGTTTCGGCGGCGGACGGCCCGATGCCGCAGACCCGCGAGCACATTCTTCTGGCGCGCCAGGTTGGTGTTCCAGCGATCGTGGTGTTCTTGAACAAGGTCGACCAGGTTGACGACGAGGAGCTTCTGGAACTGGTCGAGCTTGAGGTTCGCGAGCTTCTGTCGTCCTACGACTTCCCGGGCGACGACATCCCGATCATCAAGGGCTCGGCGCTGGCTGCGTTGGAGGATTCTGACAAGACGATCGGCGAGGACGCGGTTCGCGAGCTGATGAAGCAGGTCGACACCTACATCCCGACGCCGGCGCGTCCGATCGACCAGCCGTTTTTGATGCCGATCGAGGACGTGTTTTCGATTTCGGGTCGCGGCACGGTGGTGACGGGGCGTGTGGAGCGCGGCGTGGTGAAGGTCGGCGAGGAAGTCGAGATCGTCGGCATCCGCGACACCAAGAAGACGACGGTGACGGGCGTGGAGATGTTCCGCAAGCTTCTGGACCAGGGCCAGGCGGGCGACAACATCGGTGCGCTGATCCGCGGCGTCGACCGCGAGGGCGTCGAGCGCGGCCAGGTTCTGTGCAAGCCGGGTTCGGTGAAGCCGCACACGCGGTTCATGGCCGAGGCGTACATCCTGACCAAGGAGGAGGGCGGTCGCCACACGCCGTTCTTCACCAACTACCGGCCGCAGTTTTATTTCCGCACGACGGATGTGACCGGTGTGTGCACGCTTCCCGAGGGCACCGAGATGGTGATGCCGGGCGACAACGTGACGATGGACGTGACGCTGATCGTGCCGATCGCGATGGAAGAGAAGCTGCGCTTCGCCATCCGTGAAGGCGGCCGTACCGTCGGCGCCGGCATCGTCGCCTCGATCGTCGAGTAAGATACGACTAGGCGGGGGCGTAACCGCTCCCCATCGTGAAGTAGTAGACGGGCCCGCGAGGGCCCGTTCACGTTCGAGGGCGGCGCCTCGCGACGCGGCGGATCGCCCGTGCGGATTGTCCTTCGACCCAACTCCGCGATCACTGCCCCTCGACCGGGCGGAAGCGTCTGGCGCGCGCGGCGCCATCTGCGCTAGAAACCAGCCGGAACGTTGCGAGGGGATCGCTAGTTGCGAGTGTGGACCGTCAGCGAAGAGAAGGCCGGCACGCTGACTCAGTGCCTTGGCGTTGCCGGCCATCTAACGTCCGATCCGAAAATCCATGCGGTCGGGCGGCTACCCAAATGGCGACGCGGCCTGTTTTCTCCCTATCGCAGCGTCCGCGAGACCGAGCCCGACATCGTCATTTCCTGTGGCTGGTTCGCCGAGCGTCACGTGGCGCGGATCAAGGAGCGCTTTGGCGGTCGGCCGCTCGCCGTGCATCTGCAGCCCCCGGCGCCACCGTCACGGGGAGTCTACGATCTCGCCTTCGTCTCCCGCCATGACTGGAAGAGCGATCGGCTTGAGGGCACCGAGTACCGTAGCATGATCGGCGTACCCCATCGCGTCGAACGGCCTCGGCTGGAGGAGCGACGGCGGGCGGCACGCGGGCGCTGGCTGTCGGCCTGGGATGACAGGCAGATCGTCGTGATGCTTCTCGGTGGGCCGAACGGCGCCTATGATTATGACGCGCCCACGATCGAACGTCTGGTCGGGACCGCCCGGCAACTGGCGGCGGATGACCGCCGGGTCCTCGTCTCCACGTCCCGCCGCAGCCGCCCCGAACTGCTGAACGCGCTGCTTCGGATCGATGACGAGCGCGTCGATGTATGGGATCGGACGGGTGGGAATCCCTATCACGACTATCTCGCGGCGGCCGACGCGTTCCTGATCGGCAAAGACACAGTGACGATGCATTGCGAGGCGTTGACGTCCGGGCGTCCGGTCTACAGCCTCGACCTGGCGCCGATCGAGGGCGAGCGGCTAGAGAAATTTGAATGGTTTCACGCGGACCTGCAGGAGACGCTTCGGCTGACCCGACCTTTCGCGGGCGATCTCGCTCCCTACGACTATGCGTTCAGTGACCAGGCGGAAGAGATTGCCCAGACAATCCAAGCGCATCACGAGACGACGCGTCGATGACCGCTAAGCAGGTGACCATGGTCGCACAAACGTGCCGGCTTGATGCGATCCGGGAGTCGCACCGCGCGCAGATGGACCGTCTTGGGCTGCTTCATCGCCCTTGGGTGCTGCTCGGCGGAGCCCCAGAGCCGACGATGCCGAAGGCGCTCAAGGCGAGCCATGCCCGGGTCGACATCAACAATTCCGGCCTGGCGGCGAAGCGTCTCGGGTGGGGGCCGGCGGCTCTCACCGTGCGCAGGCCGGTGGAGTCGTGGGAGGTCTTTCCCGACCTCGAAACGGGAGCCATGCTGTGGTTCAGCCCCCGACCAAAATGGCGGCAGCACTGGAAGCTGATGCGCCAGCGTGAAGCGAAGATCGGCGCGCTGGTGTCGCTTCATCCTGACGATCGGGAGGCGATCAACCAGGCGCTCATCGGGCCGGAGATGATCAGCATCGGCGAGTTGGGCAAGCCGTCCACCGGAATCGCGGCTTTGTGCTACGGGCTGTTCCTAGGCGTACCGGAGATCGTCCTCTCAGGCTTTTCCTTTGCTCGCACGGGCCATTCCTATGACACACGGGCGCGACCCCGCTGGCAAATCGCCGAGGACCGCCATGCGCTCGGACAGTTGAAAGACGACCTGCGCGTGGCGACGAGCGAACCGGAACTTGCCGCGGATACCCGGCTTCGCCTCTGGGCTCCCTGACGCCGTTGTCGATCGTCCTCGAACCGGGACGGCTCACGCTTTCCCGCCCGCACTTGCCACTTCGATGACATGCGACGTTGGCCTTTGCCGATCGCCGGTGTATGACCCCCCGGTTTCGCAATTCAGCAAGGTGGTCTCGTGACGCAATCGAAAGTCCAAGTTTTCGTCGGTTTCGATTCGAAGGAGGTGATCGCCTATCACGTTCTTTGCCAGAGCATCCTTGAGCGCTCCTCGATGCCGGTGGTCTTCTCGCCGCTCTACCTGCCGAATCTGGAAGGGATATTCACACGCGAACGTAATGCCCTGCAGTCCACCGAGTTCTCGTTCTCTCGCTTCCTGGTGCCGTGTCTGTCGGGCTTCGAAGGCTGGAGCCTGTTCATGGACTGCGACATGCTCATGCGCGCCGATATCGCGGAACTCTGGGAGCTTCGTGACGACCGCTATGCCGTCATGTGCGTGAAACATGACTACCAGCCCAAGGTCGAGACGAAATTCCTCGGCCAGACACAGACCAAATACGAAAAAAAGAACTGGTCGAGCGTCATGCTGTTCAACAACGCCAAGTGCCGTGCCTTGACCCCGGATTTCGTCAACACCGCGACGGGCTTGCAGCTTCATCAATTCAAATGGCTCGACGGCGACGAGAATATCGGCGAACTGCCTGCGGCGTGGAATTGGCTGGTCAACGAATACGATTATCGGCCCGACGCCAAGAATGTCCACTTCACCGACGGCGGACCGTACTTTGATGAATATAGGCGCGACGATTACGCCGAGGAATGGTTCGCCATGCGCGAGCGTACCCTGCATGTTCAGCAGCGCGGCGACTGACCGGCTCTGGCGAGGGAGCGGCGGAGATTGAGCGCGATAGCGGATCAGCCGGCGAGTCTGCCGGAGACGCTTGACGGCTGGGCTGCCTTCTTCGGCGGCTTCGAGCGGGTGGTGCTCGTCGCCAACAGCGACGCCGTCGACATCGCGTCGCTGTCGTCGCGCCATAGCGATGGTACACTCTTCGTTTTCTTCAACAAGGTCTTCAAGGTTCTCGACGCGCCCTTCGCCCGGCCTTCGCTGCTTATCGCTCGCAGCAGTCAGGCGGGCGCCAACATCGTCTATCGGCGAGAAGTCGATGACGTGCTACGCCTTCTTAGCGGCGACCACTTCGAAGGCATCGCGAATCTGAAGGCCGGCGGCGCGGAAACCTTTAGCCCGGCCGAGGCGTTCGGCGGCGCGCGGGTCGGATTTCTCGATCTCGCGCCGGTCTTCGTCGATTTCTATCCGGATACTCATCTGCCGACGAGCGGTTTCGCGCTCGCTTTCTGGCTAGCGGAAGCCTGCCCGACATTGACGATCGTATTGGCCGGCTTCACCGCCCGCCGCTCGGCGCGCTGGAAGCTGTTCCACGATCACGAATGGACGTTCGAGCAGATCGTGAACCGGCTGCTTGTACGCAGCGGACGGCTGGAGATGGACGGTGGCGGCCGTGGCGGCCAATGGGAACGAATCGCGGCGCGCCTGCCCGGTGTCACTCCGTCCGACATCGCGGTCGTCTCGGCCGAGGTGTTGTCGGAGCGGCTGGAAGGCACCAACATGGCGATCGATCGGCTCATGTCCTTGACCAGGCTTCAAAGCAGAATTGACGGCTTGCTGCGGGGGCTGAAGCCGAAGACCCGCAAGCAGAAGCTCGCCGAGAAGACTTCGAGCGAGGCGCAGAGCCGAACTTGAGCCACAATGCCCCGTATGTTGCTCAGCCCGCCGGGACGCCCTCAAGCAGCGGAATGCCAGTCACCTGGCTGAGCCCCGGCTCGGTTGTCACGACCTCGGAACAGCGCGCCGCGACGACGGCGAGTGCGGCCCGGTCTTCCTCCAGATGGCGCCGGATCCGCGCCGACGGATCATAGGCGTAGCCGTCGCTCTGAAGCGAGATGCCGGCGACGATGATCTGCGGAATTCCCACGGCAATGGCATAGGCGATGAGTGCGATCCCGTTGGAGGGACGGATTTCCGAGCCGGTGACGCCGAAAAGGCTGCCGAGGGTTCCGATGATGAAGGCGTCCCGTTCGCGATGGGTAAGCGCGCATTCATTCGCGCCCAGAACCGGCAGATCGCGGCGAATTCGGGTCAGCAGGCTGTGGCGCTTGCGAAGCCGCAAGACGGCGTCGAGGTCGAGGCCGTCGATCTGCTGCTTCGTCGTCTTGGCCAGGAGAAAGGTCAGGTCTCCCGCCGGCAGGCCGTACTGGCGGGCGGCGTGACCGGCATATTTGACGTGAACATGGGCTGTCCCTGGCGGGAAGGGTTGCGGGACATGCGGATCCGGCGCGGAGCCGAGAACGAACCAGGGGCGGTCGAGCAGACCGCGCGCTCTCAGCCATGCCGCATGGCGTGCCGCCAGGACCGGAAAGTCGGCGGCGATCGCCTGTTCCTCGCTCGGACTGAGGGGCCGCCGCGTCGTCTCTGTCATGGCTGTTCCTCGCTGACTCATCGCCATATCGCGAACGTGGCACCGATGCCGCTGCGGACGACCGTCACTGGCTCCCCGCCATCATCGCGCGAACACGGTCGAGATCGGCGGGTGTATCCACGGGAATGCCTTCGTCATTTGGTACCTGAACCATCATCACGCTGTAGCCCTGTTCGATAAATCGCAGCATTTCGACCCCCTCGGCCCGTTCCAGGGGGCCGGGCCGCAAGGAGGCGAAGCGCTCCAGCCCCTCGCGCCGGAAGGCGTAGAGGCCGAGTTGGCGCAGATGGCGAACCGCGCCACCCTTGGGGTAGGGGATCGGCAGACGCGAGTAGGCCATCGCGAGACCGGCGGTGGTGGTGACGACCTTGACCACGTTGGTATCGATTGCGTCGGAGGGCGAGGAAATTTCGTTGTATCCGTTCGAGGCCTGGACGTTGGGATCGTCGCAGGTGGCGATGCCGCGGGCGACCTGCGCGATGGCCTCGGGGTCGATCATCGGTTCGTCCCCCTGGACGTTGACGATGATGTCGGCGTCGAGGCGCCCGGCGCATTCGGCCACGCGATCGGTCCCCGAGGCATGGTTCTCGCGCGTCATCATCACCGGCAGGTCGAGCACCTCGCAGACCTTGCGGATGCGGTCGTCGTCGGTCGCGATGGTGGCGGCGTCGATGCCTTCCGCCTCGATCGTGCGCTGATAGACGTGCCAGAGCATCGGCTTGCCGTTGATGTCCGCGATCGGCTTGCCCGGGAAGCGGGACGCGCCAAAGCGGCAGGGAATAACGGCGACGATACGCGGTGCCATGGGAAGGCTCCTCAGCTGAGTAGGAATGTCTGGAGGTCGGCCGGTGCGGTGGCCGCGAAAATGCAGTCGGGGGGCCGGGCGCCATAGCCCCAGTCGACATGCACGTAATCGATATGCGCCCGGCGCGCGGCTTCGGCATCAGAATCCATGTCGCCGACGAAGACCGTGTCCGACGGATCGACATTGCAGCGGGCCATGGCGAAAAGGAGATGGTCGGGCGCCGGCTTGCCGCGTAGACCGTCACGGGGAGTTATGACGACCGAGAAGTGGACCGGCAGGCGATCGAGGACCAGTTCGGTGCGCGCCGAATCCTTCGATGTGACGATGCCGAGCCGGCGACCGCTTCCGACGAGCGTCGACAGCATCGCGTCCACCCCATGGAAAAAGGGCGTCACGTGAAGCGATTGGCTGGAGGCACGGCGGAACACCCGTTCGACGGTGCTGGCCGCATGGGCGAGACCGAGCCGGGCCATGATGTCGGGGAAGGGGCGGCCGATCTCGGCGAAATAGGCGTCGAAGGGCACGGAGACGCCGAGTTCGTCGCGCACGCAGCTCCAGGCGCTCTCCATGTTACGGCGCGAATCGAGAATCACTCCGTCGAGATCGAACAGGATCAGAGCCTTTTGCCGTATTGCCGATGTCATGGGTCCTAGCCGGTTCTGATCTTGTTGTTCCTCGGCCGATTACGCCTCGGCGACCGCCTCGGTCGTTCGGCGGCGGATGTACCGACAGGTCATGTGGGTGTCCAATGGAAACTGAGGGCGCCGATCTCGGGATCGGGGTGGTCGAGGTGCTGCCGCCAACTGATCGGTCTCCTGGGCGCATGTCGCAGTCAAAGGCCTGCGCTGCCCAGGCTTCGAATGGTCGTGGAGAAAAATGGTGTTGCAGTTCACGTCGCGAGCCGATATCTCGACCCCACCATAGGGGTATAGCTCAGTTGGTAGAGCGGCGGTCTCCAAAACCGCAGGTCGTAGGTTCGAGCCCTACTGCCCCTGCCATTCGCCGCAAACGAGATTCTGTATAGCCGGCCCTTGTGAATCGCGGCGAGGGCGGGTACAGGAGCGGTGATCGACATATGGCGCGTGAGGCTGGTGGTCAGCCTCCACGCGCATTAGCTGTGAGCGGTGTATGGCCAAGACCAATCCTTTCACATTTCTCCAGCAGGTTCGGTCGGAGACCGCGAAGGTCACATGGCCGACTCGCCGTGAAACGATCATATCGACGATCATGGTGTTCGTGATGGTCGCTTTCGCCGCGGCGTTTTTTTTCGTCGCGGATCAGGTGCTCGGCTATGTGGTCGGCCTGATCATGAATGCCGGCGTCTGACGCCGACGTCGCAGGAGACATCGTAAATTTCATGACCGCCCGCTGGTACATCGTCCACGCCTATTCCAATTTCGAGAAGAAGGTGGCCGAATCGATTGAGGAGCAGGCCCGCCAGAAAGGGCTCTCCGACAAGTTCGAAAAGATCCTCGTGCCGACCGAGAAGGTGGTCGAGGTGCGTCGTGGTCGCAAGGTCGATGCTGAGCGGAAGTTTTTTCCCGGTTATGTCCTGGTCAAGGCTGAGCTAACCGATCAGGTCTTCTCGATGATCAAAAATACGCCGAAGGTCACGGGTTTTCTTGGTCCGGACAACCGGCCGGTTCCGATTTCCGATAAGGAAGCTGAGCAGATCCTGATGCAGGTCCAGGATGGTGTGGATCGGCCGAAGCCGACGATCTCGTTCGATATCGGCGAGCAGGTCCGGGTCTCCGACGGTCCCTTCGCCTCGTTCAACGGCGTCGTCCAGGACGTTGATCAGGAACGCGCGAGGCTCAAGGTCGAGGTCTCGATCTTCGGCCGCGCGACGCCGGTCGATCTCGAATTCGGTCAGGTCGAAAAGGTTTGACCTAAAGGGGCTTGTCGCCCGAATCCTCGTGCGGAAGGCGTTCGGCTCTAGCCGGCCGGAGATGCCGCACCGCGCGGACTGCAGGTAGCCGACGGCTCGGTCGCTGAAGACTGGCCGTTCGGCTTGAACAATGAAGGCAGGAGCAAATGGCTAAGAAAGTACAGGGCCAGCTGAAGTTGCAGGTCCCGGCCGGATCGGCGACCCCGTCGCCCCCGATCGGTCCGGCGCTCGGTCAGCGCGGCATCAATATCATGGAGTTCTGCAAGGCGTTCAACGCACAGACCCAGGATCAGGAGAAGGGTTCGCCGATCCCGGTGGTGATCACCTATTATCAGGACAAATCCTTCACCTTCGCGATGAAAACGTCGCCGGTCAGCTACTTTCTCAAGAAGGCTGCCAACCTTAAGAGCGGCTCGAAGGAGCCGGGCAAGAGCGTCGCCGGGTCGGTAACGCGCGAGCAGGTGCGCGATATCGCCGAGAAGAAGTTCAAGGATTTGAACGCGAACGACGTGGAAGCGGCCATGGCTATGGTCGAGGGCTCCGCCCGTTCCATGGGCCTCGAAGTGGTGGGTTGAGACGATGGCAAAAGCTGGAAAGCGCATCCGTAACGCCCGCGACGGCATCGAACGCACTAAGCTCTACGGTCTCGACGAGGCGGTCGAGTTGTTGAAGGGGCGTGCGAGTGCCAAGTTCGACGAGACGATCGAAGTCGCGATGAATCTGGGGGTCGATCCGCGCCATGCGGATCAGATGGTTCGCGGTGTCGTCAATCTGCCGAACGGCACCGGCCGCACCGTCCGCGTCGCCGTGTTCGCGCGCGGCGACAAGGCCGAGGAGGCCAAGGCCGCCGGCGCCGACATCGTCGGGGCGGAAGACCTTGTCGAGCAGGTCCAGGGCGGCACGATCGATTTCGATCGCGCCATTGCAACGCCGGACATGATGGCTCTCGTCGGTCGGCTCGGCAAGGTGTTGGGGCCACGCGGTCTGATGCCAAACCCGCGGGTCGGAACAGTGACGCCGGACGTCGCCGCAGCCGTTAAGGCATCCAAGGGAGGTGCCGTCGAATTCCGCGTCGAAAAGGCCGGCATCGTTCATGCCGGTGTCGGCAAGGTGAGCTTCGAAGGCAAGGCGATCGCGGAGAATATCCGGGCGTTCGCCGATGCAGTGCAAAAGGCCAAGCCCTCGGGCGCCAAGGGCAATTATGTCCAGCGCGTCGCGATCACGTCGACGATGGGCCCTGGCGTCAAGATTGATCCATCGACCTTGAATGCGGCTTAGGTCCGACCCTTAACACCGGTGGGCGGCGCACCTATATGCGCCGATCACCTTCACCAAGGTTCCGGGCTTGCCCCGGTGCGCGGGAGCCTTTCGGGGCTCCCTGAATGCCTGTCCGAGATTGTGGGCGACCGGTTGCTTCGGCATCCGGTCATAATCATTAGAAAGCCCGCATGAGACGGGGAAGTTCCAGATTCTCCGGGATCAGCCCGGGTTCTTGGTTCGAACCTCTGAATGCCTTGTGTCGCCCATGGGTTCCGCGGAATCCGCGAAGGGTCCGGCCGAGGGGACAGGATCTCCGAGCGTCGTCCGGATGATCCGGGCGGCAAAAGGCAACCGGCCGCGGCTTCTTCGGAAGCTGGGGCTAAATGGAGAGAGGCAGTGGACAGAGCGGAAAAACGCGAATTTGTCACGACGCTCAACGAGACCTTCAAGGACTCGGGAACGGTCGTCGTGGCCCACTATGCCGGTCTTACGGTCGCGCAGATGAACGACTATCGTTCGAAAATGCGCGATGCGGGAGGCACCGTCAAAGTCGCGAAGAACCGCCTCGCCAAGATCGCTCTTCAAGGCACGGACGCCGAAGGCATCTCGACGCTGTTCGAGGGCCAGACCCTGATCGCCTATTCAGGCGACCCGGTCGCGGCGGCAAAGGTCACCAACGATTTCGCCAAAGGGAACGACAAGCTCGTTATCCTGGGCGGGACGATGGGCAAGACCACACTCGATGCGAATGGTGTGAAGGCCTTGGCCTCCATGCCGTCGTTGGATGAACTCCGGGCCAAGCTGGTCGGCATGATCAATACGCCGGCTACTCGGATTGCTGGGGTTCTCCAGGCACCTGCGGGACAACTCGCGCGTGTTTTCGGGGCCTATGCCAAGAAGGACGAGGCGGCGTGAGGACGGTTCCTCGCTGCTCAAACCAAAGTTCGAATCTGAAGGAATACAAACATGGCTGATCTCGCCAAGATCGTTGAAGACCTGTCGAGCCTGACCGTCCTCGAGGCGGCGGAACTCTCGAAGATGCTGGAAGAAAAGTGGGGCGTTTCCGCAGCGGCTCCTGTCGCGGTTGCCGCTGCTGGCGGCGGTGCTCCGGCTGAAGCCGCTGAAGAGCAGACCGAGTTCAACGTGATCCTCGTCGCCGCTGGCGCGCAGAAGATCAACGTCATCAAGGAAGTCCGCGCGATCACGGGCCTTGGCCTGAAGGAAGCTAAGGACCTTGTCGACAACGCGCCGAAGCCGGTCAAGGAAGCGGTCGACAAGGCCGAGTCCGAGAAGCTCAAGGAGCAGCTCGAAAAGGCTGGCGCCACGGTCGAAGTCAAGTAATCGCGGGTCATTCCGCGCTTGCGTACCAATATCCGGCGGGCGGGACGGCATTTTGCCGTTCCGCCTTCCGTGCTCGCGCCATGGCGAGCCGGGCGGACGGCGGTCCGAACCGAACGAGGCCGGAACTGGAGTGACGTGACGCGCGCGTGTTCAGACGGCTCATAGAACCGTTTGGAGACGCGGGCCTTTCGCCCGGCAGATCTGTCAGCCGCACCGGCCCTTTGGCCCGCGGTACCTCTCGACGGAGAGGGAAGAGAATTCAAGCCCTTTGGTCAAGGGCGTTGTCACGAGAAGGAGCGACGATGTCTCAAACGACGACGTTTAGCGGTCGCAGGCGGGTACGCAAATTCTTCGGGTCGATCCCCGAAGTCGCCGAGATGCCAAACCTGATCGAGGTCCAGAAGGCCTCCTATGATCAGTTTCTGATGGTCGACGAGCCGCAAGGCGGCCGTCTCGACGAGGGATTGCAGGCCGTCTTCAAGTCGGTTTTCCCGATTTCAGACTTCTCGGGCCAGGCGATGCTGGAGTTCGTCAAGTACGAATTCGAGGCACCGAAATTCGATGTCGAGGAGTGCCGTCAGCGCGATCTGACCTACGCCGCGCCGCTCAAGGTGACGCTGCGCCTCATCGTGTTCGATATCGACGAGGACACCGGCTCCAAATCGGTCAAGGACATCAAGGAGCAGGACGTCTACATGGGCGACATGCCGCTCATGACGTCCAACGGCACCTTCGTCGTGAACGGCACCGAGCGGGTGATCGTCTCGCAGATGCACCGTTCGCCGGGTGTGTTCTTCGATCACGACAAGGGCAAGAGCCACTCCTCCGGTAAGCTGCTGTTCGCTGCCCGCGTCATCCCCTACCGCGGCTCCTGGCTCGACATCGAGTTCGATGCCAAGGATGTCGTCCATGCGCGCATCGACCGTCGCCGCAAGATTCCGGTGACGAGCCTACTCATGGCGCTCGGCATGGATGGCGAGGAGATTCTGTCGACCTTCTACAACACGGTGAAGTTCGAAAAGGACAAGAATGGCTGGCGCGTACCGTTCTCGGTGGAGCGCGTTCGCGGCCAGGGTGCGGTCGTCGACCTCATCGATGCAGACAGTGGCGAGGTTCTGGTCGAGGCCGGCAAGAAGGTGACGGCCCGCCAGGCCCGCCAGATGCAGGAAAAGGGCGTCAAGGCTCTGCGCGCGAGCGAGGAGGATCTTGCAGGGTCCTACATCGCCGAGGATATCGTCAATCCCGAGACAGGCGAGGTGTATCTCGAGGCGGGTGACGAGCTGGAGATCACCGTCGACGCCAAGACCGGCGAGCGCAAGGGCAATCTGATCGACCTGATCGCCGCCGGTTACGACGAGATCACCGTTCTCGACATCGATCACGTCAATGTCGGCGGTTACATCCGCAATACGCTGGCGGTCGACAAGAACGAAGGCCGTCAGGACGCGCTGTTCGACATCTACCGGGTGATGCGTCCCGGCGAGCCGCCGACGATCGAGACCGCAGAAGCGATGTTCAACTCGCTGTTCTTCGACGGCGAGCGCTACGATCTGTCGGCCGTCGGCCGCGTCAAGATGAACATGCGTCTCGACGTCGACGCCGAAGATACCGTGCGCGTGCTGCGCAAGGAGGACATACTCGCCGTGGTCAAGACCCTCGTCGATCTTCGGGACGGCAAGGGTGAGATCGACGATATCGACAATCTGGGCAACCGTCGGGTGCGTTCGGTCGGCGAGCTCATGGAGAACCAGTATCGCGTCGGCTTGCTGCGCATGGAACGCGCGATCAAGGAGCGTATGAGCTCGGTCGAGATCGACACGGTGATGCCGCAGGATCTGATCAACGCCAAGCCGGCCGCCGCGGCCGTGCGCGAGTTCTTCGGTTCCTCGCAGCTGTCGCAGTTCATGGATCAGACAAACCCGCTGTCGGAGATCACCCACAAGCGGCGCCTCTCGGCGCTTGGACCGGGCGGTCTGACGCGCGAGCGCGCCGGCTTCGAGGTGCGTGACGTGCATCCGACCCATTACGGCCGGATCTGCCCGATTGAGACGCCGGAAGGCCCGAATATCGGCCTGATCAACTCGCTCGCCACGTTCGCGCGGGTGAACAAATACGGCTTCATCGAGAGCCCGTATCGCAAGGTCATTGACGGCATCGTCACCCATGATGTCGTGTATCTGTCGGCGATGGAGGAATCCAAGCATCACGTTGCCCAGGCAAACGCCGTCCTGACCGACGACAGCCGGTTCCAGAACGAGTTCGTCGTCTGCCGCCATTCGGGCGACGTCTTCATGACGCCACGTGACAATGTCGATCTAATGGACGTTTCGCCGAAGCAGCTGGTTTCGGTCGCAGCGGCGCTGATTCCGTTCCTCGAGAACGATGACGCCAACCGCGCTCTGATGGGTTCGAACATGCAGCGCCAGGCGGTGCCGCTGGTCCGCGCCGAAGCGCCGTTCGTCGGCACCGGTATGGAATCGATTGTCGCCCGCGATTCGGGCGCGGCCATCGGCGCGCGCCGCACTGGCGTCGTCGATCAGGTCGACGCCACGCGTATCGTTATACGCGCGACGGAGGATCTTCAGGCCGGCAAGTCCGGTGTCGACATCTACCGTCTGATGAAGTTCCAGCGTTCGAACCAGAACACCTGCATAAACCAGCGTCCGTTGGTGGCGGTCGGTGACCGGGTCGAAAAGGGCGATATCATTGCCGACGGTCCGTCGACCGATCTCGGCGATCTGGCGCTGGGGCGGAACGTGCTCGTCGCGTTCATGCCGTGGAACGGCTACAACTATGAGGATTCGATCCTCCTGTCGGAGCGCATCGTCGCCGACGACGTCTTCACCTCGATTCATATCGAGGAGTTCGAGGTCATGGCGCGCGACACCAAGCTGGGACCGGAAGAGATTACCCGCGACATTCCGAACGTGTCGGAAGAAGCGCTTAAGAATCTCGACGAGGCCGGCATCGTCTATATCGGGGCGGAGGTTCAGCCGGGCGACATTCTAGTCGGCAAGATCACGCCGAAGGGCGAAAGCCCGATGACGCCGGAGGAAAAGCTCCTGCGCGCTATTTTCGGCGAGAAGGCGTCTGACGTCCGCGACACCTCCAACCGGATGCCTCCGGGCGCCTATGGCACCGTAGTCGAGGTCCGGGTGTTCAATCGTCACGGCGTCGAGAAGGACGAGCGCGCCATGGCGATCGAGCGCGAGGAGATCGAGCGGCTTGCCAAGGATCGCGACGACGAACAGGCGATTCTCGACCGCAACGTCTATGGCCGCCTGATCGAGATGCTGGATGGAAAGTCCGTTATTGCTGGTCCGAAAGGCTTCAAGAAGGGCGCGACCGTCTCTGCCGAGGTCATGAACGAATATCCCCGTTCGCAGTGGTGGATGTTTGCGGTGGAGGAAGAGAAGCTGCAGGCGGAACTGGAGGATCTGCGCAACGTTTATGACGAGGCGAAGACCACCCTCGAGCAGCGCTTCATGGATAAGGTCGAGAAGGTGCAGCGCGGCGACGAGTTGCCCCCCGGCGTCATGAAGCAGGTAAAGGTCTTCGTTGCCGTCAAGCGCAAGATCCAGCCGGGCGACAAGATGGCCGGACGGCACGGCAACAAGGGCGTGGTGTCGCGCATCCTGCCGGTCGAGGACATGCCGTTCAACGAGGATGGCACGCATGTCGACATCGTGCTCAACCCGTTGGGTGTACCGTCACGCATGAATGTCGGGCAAATCCTGGAGACGCATCTTGGCTGGGCCTGTTCGGGCATGGGCAAGAAGATCGGCGATATGCTCGAAGCCTACAACCAGTCCCATGACGTCTCGCCGCTGCGCGACGAGATTGCAGGTCTGCTGGGCGACAACGACCGCAACGAGAAGGTCAAGGACTACGATGACGCAGGCGTCATCACCCTGGCCAAACAGATGACCCGCGGCGTGTCGATCGCGACGCCGGTCTTCGATGGCGCGGTCGAGCATGACATCGTCGAAATGCTGGAAAAAGCGGGGCTCAACGGCTCGGGCCAGGTGACGCTCTATGACGGACGCACCGGCGAGGCCTTCGATCGGCAAGTGACGGTCGGCTACATCTACATGCTGAAGCTGCACCACCTGGTGGACGACAAGATCCACGCCCGCTCGATCGGTCCGTACTCGCTTGTGACCCAGCAGCCGCTGGGCGGAAAGGCCCAGTTCGGTGGTCAGCGCTTCGGCGAGATGGAGGTCTGGGCCCTCGAGGCGTATGGCGCCGCCTATACGCTGCAGGAGATGCTGACGGTCAAGTCGGACGATGTCGCGGGCCGTACCAAGGTCTACGAGTCGATCGTGCGCGGTGATGACGCCTTCGAGTCCGGCATTCCCGAGAGCTTCAACGTGCTCGTCAAGGAAATGCGCTCGCTCGGCCTCGACGTCGATCTGGCCAACTCGGCCGCCGAGTTGCCGGCACCGGCCGAAGGACTGCCCGACGCGGCCGAGTAGACGCAACGCGAAAACAGGCCGCACACGTTGCGGCCCGGATCGGCGCCAGACAGGCGCCGATCTTCGACGATTGAAAGATTTCAGCGGCCGGTCATACCGCCGCGACGCGGGGTTCTGCCCCAAGAAGGAGAAAGCGCATGAACCAAGAGGTCATGAACATCTTCAATCCGCAGGTGGCTGCGCAGACGTTCGATTCCATCCGCATCTCGCTCGCGTCGCCTGAGAAAATCCTCTCCTGGTCCTTCGGCGAGATCAAGAAGCCGGAAACGATCAATTACCGTACGTTCAAGCCTGAACGGGACGGTCTGTTCTGCGCGCGCATCTTCGGGCCGATCAAGGATTACGAGTGCTTGTGCGGCAAGTACAAGCGGATGAAGTACAAGGGCATCATCTGCGAGAAGTGCGGCGTCGAGGTGACCCTGTCGCGCGTTCGCCGCGAGCGCATGGGCCATATCGAGCTCGCCGCGCCGGTTGCCCACATCTGGTTCCTGAAGTCGCTGCCGTCGCGCATCGGCACGCTGCTCGACATGACGCTCAAGGACATCGAGCGGGTTCTCTATTTCGAGAACTACATCGTCACCGAGCCGGGCCTGACCTCTTTGAAGGAGCATCAGCTCCTGTCGGAGGAGGAATATATGATCGCCGTCGACGAGTTCGGCGAGGATTCCTTCACTGCGATGATTGGCGCCGAGGCGATCCAGGATCTGCTCGCGGGCATGGATCTTGAAACGATTGCCGGCAATCTGCGCGAGGAGCTGGCGACGACCACTTCCGAGCTCAAGACCAAGAAGCTGATGAAACGGCTGAAGATCGTCGAGAACTTCCTCGATTCCGGCAACAAGCCGGAATGGATGATCATGAGCGTCGTACCGGTGATCCCGCCGGATTTGCGCCCGCTCGTCCCGCTGGACGGCGGTCGTTTCGCGACGTCCGACCTCAACGACCTGTATCGCCGCGTCATCAACCGGAACAACCGCCTCAAGCGGCTGATCGAACTGCGTGCGCCCGGCATCATCATCCGCAATGAGAAGCGGATGTTGCAGGAAGCCGTCGACGCGTTGTTCGACAACGGCCGCCGCGGTCGCGTCATCACCGGCGCCAACAAGCGTCCGTTGAAGTCGCTGTCCGACATGCTCAAGGGCAAGCAGGGCCGGTTCCGGCAGAACCTGCTCGGCAAGCGCGTCGACTATTCCGGCCGCTCGGTCATCGTTACCGGTCCGGAGCTGAAGCTGCATCAGTGCGGCCTGCCGAAGAAGATGGCACTGGAGCTGTTCAAGCCGTTCATCTATGCGCGTCTCGACGCCAAGGGTTTCTCCTCGACCGTCAAGCAGGCCAAGAAGCTGGTCGAGAAGGAGCGTCCGGAAGTCTGGGATATCCTCGATGAGGTCATCCGCGAGCATCCGGTGCTCCTGAATCGCGCTCCGACCCTGCACCGTCTCGGCATCCAGGCCTTCGAGCCGGTGCTGATCGAGGGCAAGGCGATCCAGTTGCATCCGCTCGTCTGTACGGCCTTCAACGCCGATTTCGACGGCGACCAGATGGCCGTGCATGTTCCGTTGTCGATCGAGGCGCAGCTGGAAGCGCGCGTCCTCATGATGTCGACCAACAACATCCTGCATCCGGCGAACGGAGCGCCGATCATCGTGCCGTCGCAGGACATGGTGCTCGGACTCTACTACCTTTCGATCATGAACGAGAACGAGCCGGGGCAGGGGATGGCCTTCTCCGACATCGGCGAACTCGAGCATGCGATCGCCGCTAAGTCGGTCACTTTGCACAGCAAGGTCAAGGGCCGCTTCAAGACAGTGGACGCGGACGGCAATCCGATCTCGAAGATCTACGAGACTACGCCGGGCCGCATGCTCATCGGCGAGTTGCTGCCGAAGAACGCCGCGATCCCGTTCGACATCTGCAACGAATTGATGACCAAGAAGACCATCTCCAAGATGATCGACCAGGTTTACCGCCACTGCGGTCAGAAGGAGACGGTGATCTTCTGCGACCAGATCATGCAGCTCGGGTTCCGCCATGCTTGTACGGCGGGCATTTCGTTCGGCAAGGACGACATGCTGATCCCAGACACCAAACCGAAGATGATCGGCGAGACGCAGGCGCTCGCCAAGGAATACGAGCAGCAGTACAATGACGGGCTGATCACCCAGGGCGAGAAGTACAACAAGGTCGTCGACGCCTGGGCGAAGTGCACCGACAAGATCGCCGACGAGATGATGGCCCGCATCAAGGCGATCGAGTTCGACGATAATGGCCGGCAGAAGCCGATGAACTCGATCTACATGATGTCGCACTCCGGCGCCCGCGGGTCTCCGACCCAGATGCGTCAGCTGGCGGCGATGCGCGGCCTGATGACCAAACCGTCCGGCGAGATCATCGAGACGCCGATCATCTCGAACTTCAAGGAAGGTCTGACCGTGCTCGAGTACTTCAACTCGACCCACGGTGCCCGTAAGGGGCTGGCCGACACGGCGCTGAAGACCGCCAATTCGGGTTATCTCACCCGTCGTCTCGTCGACGTGGCGCAAGACTGCATCATCACGCAGGTCGATTGCGGCACGAAGAATGGTCTGACAATGCAGCCGATCGTCGACGCCGGTCAGGTCGTTGCATCGATCGGCCAGCGTGTCCTCGGCCGGACTGCGCTCGAGGATATCCTGCATCCGCTGACCGGGGAGGTCATCGTCAAGGGTGGCGCGACGATTGAGGAGGCCGACGTCGAGATCATCGAGAAGGCCAGCATCCAGTCGATCAACATTCGCTCGGCACTGACCTGCGAGATCCGCACCGGCATTTGCGCCACCTGCTACGGGCGCGATCTTGCCCGCGGCACGCCCGTCAACATGGGCGAGGCCGTCGGCGTCATTGCCGCGCAGTCGATCGGCGAGCCGGGCACCCAGCTCACCATGCGGACCTTCCACATGGGCGGGACTGCGCAGGTGGTCGATTCCTCGTTCCTGGAAGCGTCCTACGAGGGCACGGTGGCGATCCGCAACCGCAACGTGGTGCGGAATTCCGATGGTCGTCTGGTGGCGATGGGTCGTAATATGGCGATCCTCATCCTCGACCAAGCGGGCAAGGAGCGTGCGTCGCACCGCGTCACCTACGGCAGCCGCATCTTCGTCGACGACGGCGATACGGTCCGCCGCGGCCAGCGCATCGCCGAATGGGACCCGTACACCCGTCCGGTGCTGACCGAACTCGAGGGCACGGTCGACTTCGAGGATATGGTGGAAGGCATCTCGGTGTCCGAGCAGGCCGACGAGTCGACCGGCATCACCAAGCGAGCGGTCATCGACTGGCGGGCAAGCCCGCGCGGTCAGGACCTGAAGCCGGCGATCGTGGTGCGTGGCAAGGATGGCGAGATCCTCAAGCTGGCACGCGGTTCCGATGCCCGCTACTTCCAGTCGGTCGATGCGATCCTGTCGGTCGAGCCGGGCGCCACCGTGAAGGCCGGCGACGTCCTGTCGCGTATTCCGATGGAAAGCGCGAAGACCAAGGACATCACCGGTGGTCTGCCGCGGGTGGCCGAACTGTTCGAGGCCCGCAAGCCGAAGGACAACGCGGTGATCGCCGAAATCGACGGCACGGTGAAGTTCGGGCGCGACTACAAGAACAAACGCCGGATCATCATCGAGCCGCACGAGGAGGACGGCGAGCCGATGGAGTACCTGATCCCGAAGGGCAAGCCGTTCCATCTTCAGGAAGGCGACGTCATCGAGAAGGGCGACTACATCCTCGACGGTAACCCGGCACCGCACGACATCCTGGCAATCCGCGGCGTGGAGGCGCTGGCGTCCTACCTTGTCAACGAGATCCAGGAGGTCTACCGGCTGCAGGGCGTGTTGATCAACGACAAGCACATCGAGGTCATCGTCCGGCAGATGCTGCAGAAGGTGGAAATCGTCGAGTCCGGCGATTCGGGCTACATTCCGGGTGACAATGTCGACCGGATCGAGCTGGCGGAACTCAACGAGCGTCTGGAAGAAGAAGGCAAGAAGCCAGCATCGGGCAATCCTGTCCTCCTCGGCATCACCAAGGCCTCGCTGCAGACGCCGTCCTTCATCTCCGCCGCCTCCTTCCAGGAGACGACGCGAGTGCTGACCGAAGCGGCGGTCGCCGGCAAAACCGATACGCTGCAAGGTCTGAAGGAGAACGTCATCGTCGGCCGTCTGATCCCGGCGGGCACCGGTGGCATGATGACCCAGGTACGCCGCATCGCCACCTCGCGCGACGACCTCATCCTCGAGGATCGCCGCAAGGCCGCCAACAAGGCCGAGACCGATCGCATGCTGACCTCGATTACGGACGCGGCCGAATAGGCCTCGGTCGTTTGAGGAAGCACAAAATCGAAAGGCCGCCTCCGGGCGGCCTTTCGCCGTTCAGAACCGCTGTTTCGGAGGTCGCACGCGCCTTGCAGGCCGGTCGCGGCACGGCGACGACGAGCCATGGGGATCGCCGCCGGGTGTGGCTCGCGAACTCCTTCGGTTCCGGGGTTGACGGGTCCGGGGAGAATCGTTAAGTACCCCCCAACAGAGCCGATGTGAGGCCGAATCTTCCCAAGGACGCCGCGTCCGGGATCAAGCGCTTCAAACAAGGCTTCGTTCAACGAGACGTCACATCGCTGGATGCAAGACCGCTAAAGCGGTCCTCTGCTTCGTTCCGGGCAGTCCACTCTCAAGTGGATCGATCGCCCGGCTTCGCGCATGGAGAGTTGCTCTTCGCTTTGCGTGGCGCGACGTTTTGTGTCGAACCTGAGTTTTGGAAGAAGAGGGAAGGTTGGAATGCCGACCATCAACCAATTGGTCCGGAAGCCGCGCGTTCGCCCTGTCGAGCGCAATACGGTTCCGGCGCTCGAGGCCAACCCGCAAAAGCGCGGTGTGTGTACCCGTGTTTACACGACCACGCCGAAGAAGCCGAACTCGGCGCTTCGTAAGGTTGCCAAGGTTCGCCTCGTCAACGGTTACGAAGTCATCGGCTACATTCCGGGCGAAGGCCATAACCTTCAGGAGCACTCCGTGGTGATGATCCGCGGCGGGCGCGTGAAGGATCTTCCGGGTGTTCGCTACCACATCATCCGCGGCGTGCTCGACACGCAGGGCGTCAAGAACCGGAAGCAGCGTCGTTCGAAGTACGGCGCGAAGCGTCCGAAGTAAGCCCCAACGCCGATCAGTTGAAGAGACGATAGTATGTCCCGCCGCCATAGAGCCGAAAAGCGTGAAATCAATCCGGACCCCAAGTTCGGTGATCTCATCGTGTCGAAGTTCATGAACGCTGTCATGTATGATGGCAAGAAGTCGGTCGCCGAACGCATCGTCTACGGCGCGTTCGACACGGTCCACGAGAAGACCCGCCAGGACGCGGTCGCAATCTTCCATCAGGCGCTTGAGAACATCTCGCCGCATGTGGAGGTTCGCTCCCGTCGGGTCGGCGGTGCGACCTATCAGGTTCCGGTCGACGTTCGTCCTGAGCGTCGTCAGGCGCTGGCGATCCGCTGGCTGATCACCGCCGCGCGTGGCCGCAACGAGACGACGATGGTCGATCGTCTCTCGGGTGAGCTCATGGACGCGGCCAATAACCGCGGTACGGCCGTGAAGAAGCGCGAAGACACGCACCGCATGGCGGAAGCGAACCGCGCCTTCTCGCACTACCGCTGGTAATTCAAGTTTCTGCCCGAAAGGCGACGCCCGATGGCACGCGACTATAAAATCGAAGACTATCGCAATTTCGGCATCATGGCTCACATCGATGCCGGCAAGACGACGACGACCGAGCGGATTCTGTTCTATACCGGCAAGTCCCACAAGATCGGCGAAGTGCACGATGGTGCCGCGACGATGGACTGGATGGAACAGGAGCAGGAGCGCGGCATCACCATTACGTCCGCCGCGACCACCACATTCTGGGAAGGGCGCGACGGCAAGAAGCGCCGCTTCAACATCATCGACACGCCGGGCCACGTTGATTTCACCATTGAAGTCGAGCGCAGCTTGCGCGTTCTTGATGGCGCGATCGCGCTTCTCGACGCCAACGCCGGTGTCGAGCCGCAGACCGAGACGGTCTGGCGCCAGGCGGACAAGTATCAGGTTCCGCGCATGATCTTCGTCAACAAGATGGACAAGACCGGCGCCGATTTCTTTCGTTGTGTGGAGATGATCAAGTCGCGTCTCGGCGCGCGTCCGATCGTCGTGCAACTGCCGATCGGTGCGGAGACGGAGCTCAAGGGTGTCATCGATCTCATCGAGATGAAGGCGCTTGTCTGGCGCGACGAAAATCTCGGCGCGCAGTGGGACGTCGTTGAGATCCCGGCCGATATGCTTGCCCAGGCTGAAGAATATCGCGAAGCGATGATCGAAGCGGCAGTCGAACTCGACGAAAGCGCCATGGAGCGTTACCTCGAAGGCGAGATACCCAGCAGCGAGGAAATCCGCAAACTGATCCGCAAGGGTACCTGCGACGTCTGGTTTACGCCAGTTCTCTGCGGTTCGGCGTTCAAGAACAAGGGCGTTCAGCCGCTGCTCGACGCGGTGGTCGATTTCCTGCCGTCGCCGATCGAAGTGAAACCGATCAAGGGCATCGACCCGAAGACCGATGCCGAGGTGGTTCGCAAGTCGTCCGACGACGAGCCGCTGTCGATGCTGGCCTTCAAGATTATGAACGATCCGTTCGTCGGGTCGCTCACCTTCGCTCGCATCTACTCGGGCGTTCTGACCAAGGGCACCTCGCTCCAGAACACCGTGAAGGAGAAGAAGGAGCGCATCGGCCGCATGCTGCAGATGCACTCCAACTCCCGCGAAGACATCGAGGAGGCCTATGCCGGCGACATCGTCGCACTGGCCGGCCTCAAGGACACGACGACGGGTGACACGCTCTGCGATCCGCTGAAGCCGGTCATCCTGGAGCGGATGGAATTTCCCGATCCGGTCATCGAGATCGCGATCGAGCCGAAGACCAAGGCCGACCAGGAAAAGATGGGCCTTGCGCTCAACCGACTGGCTGCCGAGGATCCGTCCTTCCGGGTCAAGACCGACGAAGAATCCGGCCAGACGATTATCGCCGGCATGGGCGAGCTTCATCTCGACATTCTCGTCGATCGCATGAAGCGGGAGTTCAAGGTCGAGGCCAATATCGGTGCGCCGCAGGTGGCTTATCGCGAGACGATCACGCGCAAGGCCGAGGTGGACTACACGCACAAGAAGCAGACCGGTGGTACCGGCCAGTTCGCACGCGTCAAGATGACGTTCGAACCGGCCGAGATCGGCGAGGGCTTCAGCTTCGAGTCGAAAATCGTCGGTGGTGCTGTTCCGAAAGAATACATCCCCGGCGTGCAGAAGGGCATCGTTTCGGTGCTGACATCGGGCCCGCTCGCGGGCTTCCCGATGGTAGACATCAAGGCGCTGCTTCTCGATGGCGCTTTCCACGATGTTGACTCGTCGGTGCTGGCTTTCGAGATCGCGGCGAGAGCCGGTTTCCGCGAGGCGATCCAGAAGGCTGGGCCACGGCTTCTCGAGCCGGTGATGAAGGTCGAAGTTGTGACGCCGGAAGATTATGTCGGTGATGTCATCGGCGATTTGAATTCGCGTCGCGGGCAGATCCAGGGAACCGAGCCGCGCGGTATCGCGCAAGTCGTGAACGCCATGGTGCCGCTCGCCAACATGTTCGGATATGTGAACCAGCTGCGCTCGATGTCCCAGGGCCGTGCCCAGTACACGATGCAATTCGATCACTACGAGCAGGTGCCGAACCAGGTCGCGGACGAGATTCAGAAGAAGTACGCCTGACCGCGTTTCCATTCGAAACGATATTCGGCTCGCTGAGCCAAGACTAGACAACGGAGTGGCAAGATGGCCAAGAGCAAATTTGAGCGCAACAAGCCGCATGTGAACATCGGGACGATTGGTCACGTTGATCACGGCAAGACGTCGTTGACGGCGGCGATCACGAAGTATTTCGGCGAGTTCCGCGCGTATGACCAGATCGACGCGGCACCGGAGGAGAAGGCGCGCGGGATCACGATCTCGACGGCGCATGTGGAGTACGAGACGGAAGCGCGGCATTACGCGCATGTCGACTGCCCGGGCCATGCCGACTACGTGAAGAACATGATCACCGGTGCGGCGCAGATGGACGGCGCGATCCTGGTGGTTTCGGCGGCGGACGGCCCGATGCCGCAGACCCGCGAGCACATTCTTCTGGCGCGCCAGGTTGGTGTTCCAGCGATCGTGGTGTTCTTGAACAAGGTCGACCAGGTTGACGACGAGGAGCTTCTGGAACTGGTCGAGCTTGAGGTTCGCGAGCTTCTGTCGTCCTACGACTTCCCGGGCGACGACATCCCGATCATCAAGGGCTCGGCGCTGGCTGCGTTGGAGGATTCTGACAAGACGATCGGCGAGGACGCGGTTCGCGAGCTGATGAAGCAGGTCGACACCTACATCCCGACGCCGGCGCGTCCGATCGACCAGCCGTTTTTGATGCCGATCGAGGACGTGTTTTCGATTTCGGGTCGCGGCACGGTGGTGACGGGGCGTGTGGAGCGCGGCGTGGTGAAGGTCGGCGAGGAAGTCGAGATCGTCGGCATCCGCGACACCAAGAAGACGACGGTGACGGGCGTGGAGATGTTCCGCAAGCTTCTGGACCAGGGCCAGGCGGGCGACAACATCGGTGCGCTGATCCGCGGCGTCGACCGCGAGGGCGTCGAGCGCGGCCAGGTTCTGTGCAAGCCGGGTTCGGTGAAGCCGCACACGCGGTTCATGGCCGAGGCGTACATCCTGACCAAGGAGGAGGGCGGTCGCCACACGCCGTTCTTCACCAACTACCGGCCGCAGTTTTATTTCCGCACGACGGATGTGACCGGTGTGTGCACGCTTCCCGAGGGCACCGAGATGGTGATGCCGGGCGACAACGTGACGATGGACGTGACGCTGATCGTGCCGATCGCGATGGAAGAGAAGCTGCGCTTCGCCATCCGTGAAGGCGGCCGTACCGTCGGCGCCGGCATCGTCGCCTCGATCGTC
This sequence comes from Aurantimonas marina, assembly GCF_017183135.1. Classification (GTDB taxonomy): domain Bacteria; phylum Pseudomonadota; class Alphaproteobacteria; order Rhizobiales; family Rhizobiaceae; genus Aurantimonas; species Aurantimonas marina. The sequence continues at coordinate 154,814 of NZ_JADDXW010000004.1, forward strand.
GAGTAAGATATGACTAGGCGGGGGCGTCGCGGCAGGATTGAGTGACGCGCCCGCTGCTTTGCCCGCAGGGGCGAGCGGGGCATGCCTCGCGCCACATTGGCTGCTTTGAGAAGACAAGCGCTCGGAAAGCGCCGCCGCGCCGGTGGTCTCCGACGAGAGGACGAATGAAATGAACGGCCAGAATATCCGTATCCGCCTCAAGGCGTTCGATCACCGGGTTCTCGATGCGTCGACCCGGGAGATCGTGTCGACCGCCAAGCGTACCGGCGCGAACGTGCGGGGGCCGATCCCGCTGCCGACGCGGATCGAAAAGTTCACCGTCAACCGCTCGCCGCACATCGACAAAAAGTCGCGCGAGCAGTTCGAAATGCGCACCCACAAGCGGCTGCTCGACATTGTCGATCCGACGCCGCAGACGGTCGACGCGCTCATGAAACTCGACCTCGCCGCTGGCGTCGATGTCGAGATCAAGCTCTGATCCGAGCACGGGAAGGATAACGCCCATGCGTTCAGGTGTGATAGCCCAGAAGGTCGGCATGACCCGCGTCTACAATGACGTCGGCGAACATGTTCCGGTTACCGTTCTGAAGGTCGAAAATCTCCAGGTCGTCGCTCAGCGGACCAAGGAAAAGAACGGCTATACCGCCGTTCAGGTCGGCGCTGGCCTCGCCAAGGTCAAGAACACGTCGAAGCCGATGCGCGGCGTGTTCGCCCAGGCTTCCGTCGAACCGAAGCGCAAACTCGCCGAGTTTCGCGTCTCGGACGACAACATGATCGATGTCGGCGCCGAGATCACGGCCGAGCACTTCGTGCCCGGGCAGATGGTCGACGTGACCGGGACATCGATCGGTAAGGGTTTCGCCGGCGCGATGAAGCGCCACAATTTCGGGGGACTTCGCGCCACCCACGGCGTCTCGGTCTCGCACCGCTCGCACGGTTCGACCGGTCAGCGTCAGGATCCGGGCAAGGTCTTCAAGAACAAGAAGATGGCCGGGCACATGGGACAGGTTCGTGTCACAACGCAAAACCTCGAAGTGGTCCGCACCGATCTCGACAAGGGTCTGATCCTGATCCGCGGCGCGGTTCCGGGTTCGAAAGGCGGCTGGATCGAAATTCGCGATGCCGTCAAGGCTTCGCTGCCCGACAACGCACCGAAGCCGGCCGCGCTGCGTTCGGCCGCCGACAATGGCGCCGCCGCGGAAACCGCGGACGCTTCCGAGGGAGCGGAATAATGGACATTACGATCAAGAGCCTCGACGGCAAAGACGCCGGGACGGTTACGCTGGCGGACGAGATCTTCGGCCTCGAGCCTCGCGAGGACATCCTGCAGCGGATGGTGCGCTGGCAGTTGGCCAAGCGCCAGCAGGGCACGCATCAGACGCTTGGCCGCGCCGAGATCGCGCGCACTGGTGCCAAGCTGTATCGTCAGAAGGGAACAGGTCGAGCCCGTCACGGTTCGGCGCGCGCGCCGCAGTTCCGCGGCGGCGGCAAGGCCCACGGTCCGACCTCCCGCAGTCATGCTCATGACCTTCCCAAGAAGGTTCGGGCGCTGGCTCTCAAGCACGCGCTTTCGGCCAAGGCGAAATCCGGCGGTCTGATCGTCGTCGACGAGCTGAAGTCGTCGGAAGCCAAGACCAAGGCGATGATCAAGAGCTTCGCCGGTCTCGGACTGGCCAACGCGCTGATCATCGATGGCGCAGAGCTGGACACGAATTTCTCGCGCTCGGCCCGGAACATTCCGCATATCGACGTGCTGCCGGTCCAGGGCATCAACGTCTACGACATTCTCCGCCGCCAGACGCTGGTTCTGTCGAAGGCTGCGGTCGAGGCTCTAGAGGAGCGGTTCAAGTGAGCGACCTTCGCCATTACGACGTCATCACGAGCCCGGTGATCACCGAGAAGTCGACGCTTCTGTCGGAGTCCAACCAGGTGGTCTTCAACGTACCGAAGACGGCGACCAAGCCGGACATCAAGGCGGCTGTCGAGGCGCTGTTCGGGGTGAAGGTCACCGCCGTTAACACGCTGGTCCGCAAGGGCAAGGTCAAGCGCTTCCGCGGTCGTACCGGCCGTCAGAGCGATCAGAAAAAAGCCGTCGTGACGCTGGCCGAAGGCCAGTCCATCGACGTCTCGACCGGTCTTTGATCGGGACCGGAGGAGCTTAGGCAATGGCACTAAAGAATTTCAAACCGAACACGCCGAGCCAGCGCCAGCTGGTCATCGTCGACCGCTCGGGTCTGTGGAAGGGCAAGCCTGTCAAGCAGCTCACGGAAGGGCTGACTCAGAAGGGTGGACGCAACAACACCGGTCGCGTTACCGCGCGCTATCAAGGTGGTGGTCACAAGCGCACCTACCGCATGATCGACTTCAAGCGCCGCAAGCTCGACATGTGGGCGACGGTCGAGCGGATCGAGTATGATCCGAACCGTACCGCGTTCATCGCGCTGATCAAGTATGAGGACGGGCAGGTCGCCTACATCCTGGCGCCGCAGCGACTTGCCGCGGGCGATAAGGTGATCGCCGGGCTCTCGGGCATCGACGTCAAGCCGGGTAATGCGATGCCGCTCTCGGCGATGCCGGTTGGGACCATCGTCCACAATGTCGAGATGAAGCCGGAAAAGGGCGGTCAGATCGCTCGCTCGGCGGGGTCCTACGCTCAGCTGGTCGGCCGCGATGCCGGTCTGGCAATCCTTCGCCTGAATTCGGGCGAGCAGCGGCTGGTGCCGTCGTCGTGCTTTGCCACGGTGGGCGCTGTGTCCAACCCGGATCATTCGAACATCAACCTCGGTAAGGCTGGTCGTTCGCGCTGGCTGGGTCGCCGTCCGCATGTCCGCGGTGTCGCCATGAACCCCGTCGACCACCCCCATGGTGGTGGTGAAGGCCGCACGTCCGGTGGTCGCCATCCGGTGTCGCCCTGGGGCAAGCCGACGAAGGGCAAGCGGACCCGCCAGAACAAAGCGACCGACAAGTTCATCATGCGCTCGCGTCATCAGCGTAAGAAGTAAGAGGATTTTTTCATGACACGTTCCGTCTGGAAGGGTCCGTTCGTCGATGGCTACCTTCTCAAGAAAGCCGAGAAGGGGCGCGCGAGCGGCCGCAACGATGTGATCAAGATCTGGAGCCGTCGTTCGACGATCCTGCCGCAGTTCGTCGGCCAGACCTTCGGGGTCTACAATGGGTCCAAGCACATTCCGGTGTCGGTGAACGAGGACATGGTCGGGCACAAGTTCGGCGAGTTTGCTCCGACCCGGACCTATTATGGCCACGGCGCCGACAAGAAGGCGAAGAGGAAATAACGATGGGCAAGGCCAAAGCCGAACGTCGGCTGAAGGATAACGAGGCGAAGGCTGTTGCCCGGACGATCCGTGTCAGCCCACAGAAGCTTAATCTCGTCGCGCAGCTGATCCGCGGCAAGAAGGTCGGCGCCGCGCTGGCGGACCTGACCTTCTCGCGCAAGCGGATTGCCGAGACGGTGAAGAAGACGCTGGAAAGCGCCATCGCCAATGCCGAGAACAATCATGATCTCGACGTCGATTCGCTGGTCGTCGCAGAAGCCTATGTAGGCAAGTCGATCACGATGAAGCGTTTCCATGCCCGCGGTCGCGGTCGGGCGAGCCGGGTCGAGAAGCCGTTCTCGCATCTGACGATCGTCGTGCGCGAGATCGCCGAACTCGAGGAGGCCGCGTAATGGGTCAGAAAATCAATCCGACCGGCTTTCGGCTCGGCATCAACCGCACCTGGGATTCGCGCTGGTTTGCCAACACCGGCGAATATGGCCAGTTGCTGCACGAGGATCTGAAGATTCGCCGCTATCTGCTCGAAGAGCTGAAGCAGGCCGCGGTCTCCAAGATCGTCATCGAGCGTCCGCACAAGAAGTGCCGGATTACGATCCACTCGGCGCGTCCGGGAATCGTCATCGGCAAGAAGGGCGCGGATATCGAGAAGCTTCGCAAAAAGCTCGCCTCGATGACCAACGCCGAGACGCACATCAACATCGTCGAGGTGCGCAAGCCCGAGACGGATGCGACCCTGGTTGCGCAGTCGATTGCCCAGCAGCTGGAGCGCCGGGTGGCGTTCCGCCGCGCCATGAAGCGCGCCGTGCAGTCGGCGATGCGCCTCGGCGCCGAGGGCATCCGCATCAATTGCGGCGGCCGTCTCGGCGGCGCGGAGATCGCGCGGACGGAGTGGTATCGCGAGGGCCGTGTGCCGCTGCACACGCTGCGCGCCGACATCGACTATGGCACCGCCGAGGCGAAGACCGCCTATGGCATTTGCGGCGTCAAGGTCTGGATCTTTAAGGGCGAGATTCTCGAGCACGATCCGATGGCCTCCGAACGCCGGCAGATCGAGGGCGACAGTCAAGGTGGCGGTCGTCGCCGCGAACATGCCTGAGCGTTCAGAATTCGGAGTGAACTAAGATGCTGCAGCCAAAGCGCACTAAGTACCGGAAGGCGTTCAAGGGACGCATTCATGGTACCGCAAAGGGCGGAACCGGCCTGAACTTCGGTGCCTTCGGCCTGAAGGCGATGGAACCGGAGCGGGTGACCGCTCGCCAGATCGAGGCGGCGCGCCGCGCGATCACCCGACAGATGAAGCGCCAGGGGCGCGTGTGGATCCGGATTTTCCCGGATCTGCCGGTGACCTCGAAGCCGACTGAAGTTCGCATGGGTAAGGGTAAGGGCTCCGTCGACTATTGGGCGGCGCGCGTTCATCCTGGCCGCGTGGTCTTCGAGATCGACGGGGTCGATGAAGTGACTGCCCGCGAGGCGCTACGCCTCGGTGCGGCAAAGCTGCCGATCCGCACGCGCTTTATCCAGCGCATTGCCGAGTAAGGAGAGTTTGAAGTGAAAGCTTCCGACGTCAAAGCGATGACCCAGGACGAACTCACCGATGAGCTCGGCAAGCTGAAGAAGGAGCAGTTCAACCTGCGCTTCCAGCGTGCCACGGGTCAGCTCGAGAATACCGCCCGCGTGCGCCAGGTGCGCCGCGATATCGCGCGCATCAAGACGATTTCTCGCCATAAGGCGGGCGAGGCCAAGGCCTGAGGACGGAACTATGCCGAAACGCATCCTGCAGGGGACTGTGGTCTCCGACAAGAACGAAAAGACAGTGGTCGTGCTGGTGGAGCGTCGCTTCACCCATCCGCTGTTCAAGAAGACCGTGCGCCGGTCGAAGAAGTACAAGGCGCACGATGAGAACAATCAGTGCAAGGTCGGCGACATGGTCTCTATCGAGGAGACCCGGCCGATCTCGAAGGACAAGAGCTGGATCGTCGTTTCTAACGGCGTGGCAGCAGCCAGTTGATGGATTGGCCGGGACGGTGCGGTTCGGCACGTCCCGGCAGCAAGTTTTGAAGGCGGCCTGACATGATTCAGATGCAAACAAACCTCGACGTCGCGGATAATTCCGGCGCCCGTCGTGTCATGTGCATCAAGGTGCTGGGCGGCTCGAAGCGGAAATATGCTTCGGTGGGCGACATCATTGTCGTTTCCGTCAAGGAGGCCATTCCGCGCGGCCGCGTGAAAAAGGGCGATGTGATGAAGGCCGTGGTGGTGCGTACCGCCAAGGACATCCGCCGCGCTGACGGCTCGGTCATCCGGTTCGACCGGAACGCCGCCGTCATCATCGACAACAAGAAAGAGCCGCTTGGCACGCGTATCTTCGGACCGGTTCCGCGCGAGCTTCGCGCCAAGAGCCACATGAAGATCGTCTCCCTGGCCCCCGAAGTTCTTTAAGAGGAGAGCGGACGATGCAGAAGATCCGCAAGGGCGACAATGTCGTCGTGCTCGCCGGCAAGGACAAGGGCCGGTCGGGTGAAGTGATTCAGATGATGCCGAAAGAGGGGCGGGCACTGGTACGCGGGGTCAATATGATCAAGCGCCATCAACGCCAGTCCGCTTCCCAGGAAGCCGGTATCATCACAAAGGAAGCCCCGATCCAATTGTCGAACATCGCGGTCGCCGACCCGAAGGACGGCAAGGCGACGCGCGTGGGCTTCAAGACCCTCGACGACGGCACGAAGGTGCGTGTCGCGAAGCGCTCGGGAGAGCAGATCAATGGCTGATACGGAAACCGCTTACGTGCCGCGTCTCAAGCGCGTCTATCGCGAAGAGGTCCGCAAGGCGATGCAGGAACAGTTCTCGTACAAGAACGAGATGCAGGTTCCCCGCGTCGACAAGATCGTGATCAACATGGGTGTCGGTGAAGCCACCGCCGATTCCAAGAAGCCGACGGTGGCGGCCGAGGATCTGGCAAGGATCGCCGGTCAGAAGCCGGTCATCACGCACGCCCGCAACTCGATCGCCGGATTCAAGGTCCGCGAGGGCATGCCGATCGGCGCGAAGGTCACGCTTCGCAAGGATAAAATGTACGAGTTCATGGATCGGCTGGTCCAGATCGCGCTGCCGCGCGTTCGCGACTTCCGCGGCCTGAACCCGAAGAGCTTTGACGGTCGCGGCAATTTCGCGATGGGCGTCAAGGAGCACATCGTGTTCCCCGAGATCAACTACGACAAGGTCGATCAGATGTGGGGCATGGACATCATCGTCTGTACGACGGCGAAGACCGACGAGGAAGCGCGAGCGCTTTTGAAGGCGTTCAACTTCCCCTTCCGCCAGTAACGGCAGACGAGCAAAGGACGAGACAATGGCCAAAAAGGGCATGATCGAGCAGAACAACCGGCGCATGAAACTGGTGGCGAAATACGCCGCCAAGCGCGCCGCTCTGAAGGCGATCACCAAGAATGCCGACGCTCCCATGGAGGAGCGTTTTCAGGCGCAGCTCCAACTCGCGGAACTTCCGCGCAACGGCTCGAAGGTACGTATCCGCAATCGCTGCGAGGTGACGGGCCGTCCGCGCGCCTATTATCGCAAGCTGAAGATGAGCCGCATCGCGCTCCGGGAACTTGGCAACAATGGCCAGATCCCCGGTATCGTGAAGTCGAGCTGGTAAGGAGGTAGCGACATGTCACTGTCTGATCCGCTCGGCGATATGCTGACCCGCATCCGTAACGCGATCATGCGCAACAAGACGACGGTTTCCACGCCGGCGTCGAAACTGCGCGGTCGAGTCCTCGATGTCCTGAAGGACGAGGGCTACATTCGCGGCTACACCCAGACCGAATTCGAGAACGGCAAGTCCGACTTCGAAATCGAGTTGAAATATTACGACAATGGCCCGGTCATTCGCGAGATCGCTCGCGTATCCAAGCCCGGTCGTCGGGTCTACGTTTCGGCGAAGACCATCCCGCAGGTCGCCAATGGTCTCGGCATCTCAGTCCTTTCGACTCCGAAGGGCGTTATGGCCGATCACAGCGCCCGCGAACAAAATGTCGGCGGCGAGGTGCTCTGCCGCGTCTTCTGACGCGGCAGCCTCAACCCGCAACGAACGGACAGGGTATCGAAATGTCTCGTATTGGTAAGAAGCCGGTCGCCGTGCCCGAGGGCGTCACCGCCTCCGTTGATGGGCAGATGGTCAAGGCTAAGGGACCGAAGGGCGAATTGTCCTTCGTCGTCAATGAAGAAGTGCTGGTCAAGATGGAGGACGGCGCTGTGGCCGTCGATCCGCGCGACAATTCCAAGGATGCGCGCTCCAAGTGGGGCATGTCGCGGACAATGATCGCGAACATCCTCAACGGCGTGAAGACGGGCTTTGAAAAGAAGCTCGAAATCAACGGCGTCGGCTATCGCGCGTCGCTGCAAGGCAAGAATCTCCAGTTGGCTCTGGGCTTTTCGCACGACGTGCTCTATCCGGTGCCTGAAGGCATTCAGATTGTCGTACCCAAGCCGACGGAAATCGTCATTTCGGGTATCGATCGGCAGCAGGTCGGCCAGGTCGCGGCTGAAATCCGTGGCTATCGCGGCCCAGAGCCCTACAAGGGCAAGGGCGTGAAATACGCGAACGAGACGATCGTTCGCAAAGAAGGCAAGAAGAAGTAGGGCTCGTTATGGCTACCTTGAAGGCAAACCTGCGACGCCGGGCTTCGCGCATCCGCCGCTCGCTGAAGAAGGTGGCGAACGGTCGTCCGCGGCTGTCCGTCCACCGCTCTTCGAAGAATATCTACGCGCAGATCATCGACGACGCGGCGGGCCGTACGCTCGCTTCGGCCTCGACGCTCGAGCCGTCGCTGCGTTCGGAACTGAAGACCGGTGCCGATACCGCCGCGGCTGCGGCGGTCGGCAAGCTCGTCGCCGATCGTGCAAAGGAAGCGGGCGTGACCGACGTCGTGTTCGATCGCGGCTCGTTCATCTACCACGGTCGCGTGAAGGCGCTGGCCGATTCGGCGCGCGAGGGCGGCCTCAACTTCTGAAGCCTGCTCGGTCCGCCCGGACGTTTTCGTTGGGGTGGATCGTATGACCGTTCGACGGCCGCTCGATGCGGCCGTCTTTTCAAAAGACGCCTCCGGAAAAGAATAAGGAACAGGATATGGCGCCTCGTAACGACAGACGTGACGACCGCGATGACGGTTTCGTCGACAAGCTCGTCCACATCAACCGCGTCGCCAAGGTGGTGAAGGGCGGCCGCAGATTCGGTTTTGCCGCGCTCGTGGTCGTCGGCGATCTGAAGGGCCGGGTCGGCTTTGGTCACGGCAAGGCGCGTGAAGTGCCGGAAGCGATCCGCAAGGCGACGGAAGCCGCCAAGCGCGATCTGATCTTCGTACCGCTGCGCGACGCTCGTACGCTGCATCATGACGTGACCGGCCGCCACGGTGCCGGCAAGGTCATTCTGCGCGCCGCCGAGGCCGGTACCGGTATCATCGCCGGTGGTCCGATGCGCGCCGTGTTCGAAGCGGTCGGCATGCATGACGTGGTCGCCAAGTCGCTGGGATCGTCGAACCCCTACAACATGGTTCGCGCCACCTTCGACGGGCTGAAGAACGCCACCCATCCCAAGGATGTCGCGTCGCGTCGGGGTATCAAATATTCGACCCTTCAGGCCCGCCGCCGGGAAGTCATCGGCGCTCAGGCCGCCGAAGATTGATTGGAAGCGGGAGCCTCTGTGGAGGTTCTCGCGCTTTTGACTGAAGGAGCCAATCGATGGCCGAAAGCAAACTCGCAGCCAACACGGTCACCGTCGAGCAGACCGGCAGTCCGGTCCGCCGCCCTGGTGCGCAGCGCCAGACACTGGTCGGTCTGGGCTTGAACAAGATGCACCGCCGCCGCACGCTGGAGGATACTCCGGCGGTGCGCGGCATGATCGCCAAGGTCGCTCACCTCGTGCGCGTGGTCGAAGAGGCCTGATGAGCGCTGCGGAGCAAAGAGCTTCGCGCGATCGAGGAGCCAAACCCCTTTTGCCAGAACCTCGACCGTACGCATCGCATCGCGTTGCCGGGGTCGATGTTCCAGGAGAAACAACATGAAACTCAACGAGATTTCCGACAAGGAAGGCGCCACCCACTCGCGCCAGCGCGTCGGTCGTGGAATCGGCTCGGGACGCGGCAAGACCGGTGGTCGCGGCGTCAAGGGTCAGAAGTCCCGGTCGGGCGTTGCCATCAACGGGTTCGAGGGCGGTCAGATGCCGCTCTTCCGGCGTCTGCCGAAGCGTGGTTTCACGAATATTTTCGCCAAGAGCTTCACCGTGGTCTCGGTCGGCCGCATCCAGCAGGCGATCGACGCCGGCAAGCTGGACGGCAAAGATACGATTGACGTCGCGGCTTTGAAGGCGGCAGGCATTGTTCGTCGGGCCAAGGACGGTGTCCGTCTGCTGGGCGACGGCGAACTGTCGGCGAAGGTCTCGATCACGGTTGCCGGCGCGTCCAAGTCGGCGGTTGAAAAGGTCGAGAAAGCGGGCGGTTCGGTGACGACGGCGGGTGCGGGGGCTTAATCGCCCGGCTTGCACACGCCCTCTTCGCCGTTTATCTCTCGTGCTTCCTCGGGGGAGAGATTTATTCTCCCCGCTCGAGTGAGACGGGCCGCGCGCAACCGTCTTTCTGCTGACCCGCGGGACAACCCGGAGACAAGTTCGACATGGCATCGGCTGCGGAACAACTCGCCGCTAACTTGAACTTCTCGGCCTTCGCCAAGGCCGAGGATCTCAAGAAGCGCATCTGGTTTACCCTTGGCGCACTTCTCGTCTATCGCCTCGGAACCTATATTCCGATGCCGGGCATCAATCCGGCCGCGTTGGCTCAGGCCTTTCAGCAGCAATCCACCGGCATTTTGGGCATGTTCAACATGTTCTCCGGCGGAGCTGTCGGGCGCATGGCAATCTTTGCCCTCGGCATCATGCCGTATATCTCCGCCTCTATTATCATTCAGTTGATGACGTCGGTCATCCCGTCGTTGGAGCAGTTGAAGAAGGAAGGCGAACAGGGTCGCAAGGTCATCAACCAGTACACGCGCTATGGCACCGTGCTGCTGGCGACAGTGCAGGCCTATGGTATCGCCGTCGGATTGCAGAGCCAACAGGGCATTGTGGTCGACCCTGGCGCGTTCTTCCAGATTTCAGCGGTCATTACGCTGGTCGGCGGCACCATGTTCCTGATGTGGCTGGGCGAACAGATCACGGCCCGCGGTATCGGCAACGGTATTTCGCTGATCATCTTTGCCGGGATCGTTGCCAATCTTCCGTCCGCGGTGGCCAACCTCCTGGAACTCGGGCGGACCGGCGCGCTGTCGACGGCGATCATTCTCCTCGTGATATTTGTCGCGATGGTGTCGATCGCAGTGATCGTGTTTTTCGAGCGGGCGCAGCGCCGGTTGCTGATCCAGTATCCGAAGCGCCAGGTTGGCAACCGCATGTTCCAGGGTGATACCTCGCATTTGCCCCTCAAGCTGAACACCGCAGGCGTTATTCCGCCGATCTTCGCGTCGTCGCTGCTTCTGCTGCCGGTGACGATGGCGAATTTTTCCGACACGTCGGCGCTGCCGGGATGGGCCACGGCCGTCATCGCTTCCCTCGGCAACGGCCAGCCGCTTCACATGTTTCTGTATGGCAGTCTGATTGCGTTCTTCGCATTCTTCTATACGGCGGTCGTCTTCAATCCGAAGGATACGGCTGACAATCTGAAAAAACACGGCGGTTTCGTCCCAGGCATTCGGCCGGGTGAGCGGACAGCGGAATATATCGATTACGTGCTGACGCGCATCACGGTCGTGGGAGCGATCTATCTCGTTCTTATCTGTCTCCTGCCTGAGTTCCTGATTTCGACCGTGGGTGTCCCATTCTATCTCGGTGGTACGTCGCTTCTGATCGTTGTCAGCGTCACGATGGATACGGTCGCGCAGGTCCAGGGGCATCTTCTGGCGCACCAGTACGAGGGCCTCGTCAAGAAGTCGAAGCTCAGAGGGGGGAGACGGGGAGCCAGATGAGAGTCATTCTGCTCGGACCACCGGGAGCCGGGAAGGGCACCCAGGCACAGAGGTTGATCGAGCGGTATGGGATTCCGCAGCTTTCGACCGGGGACATGTTGCGGACGGCCGTCGCCGCCCAGAGCGATATCGGTCGCAAGGCAAAGGCGGTCATGGATGCCGGAAATCTGGTGTCGGACGATATCGTCAATGCGATCGTCTCCGAACGGATCGATCAGGCCGACTGCGCCAACGGGTTCATTCTCGATGGATATCCGCGCACGCTGAACCAGGCGGATGCGGTCGAGGCGATGCTCGAGGAAAAGGACCTCGGGCTCGACCACGTCATCGAAATCAAGGTCGATGACGACATTCTCGTGAGGCGGGTTGCGGGGCGGTTTTCCTGCGCCAGCTGCGGCACGGTCTATCATGACGAAGACAAGCAGCCGAAGGTCGCGGGGGTCTGCGATGTTTGCGGGTCGACCGAGTTCAAGCGCCGCCCTGACGACAATGCGGAGACCATGCGGACCCGCCTGCGTGCGTATTACAAGGATACCTCGCCGCTCGTCGGCTACTATCACTGCAAGGGCACGCTGCGCGGGGTCGACGGCATGCAGCCGATCGATGTCGTGACCGACAGTATCGAAACCATTCTCAGCGCCGAACCCGCGTCAGGCGGATATCGCGCTGGACAAGCGGGCGGTTGACTTGTCAAGCCCCGTTGCTCTATAGCCTGCGCCTATTCGCGAATCCTTTGCGATCGGCGCAGGTCTTCGTTCGAGGGCCTGTTTCGGTCGTTTTCGGCCGTAGGGCTCTCATCTTGCATGAGACGGGCTCGCTGCCCATCTAAATCTAGGAGTATCGACGTGGCCCGTATCGCTGGCGTCAACATCCCGAGCAATAAGCGCGTCGTCATCGCGCTGCAGTACATCCATGGCATCGGTTCGACCTTTGCCAAGGAGATCGTGCAGAAGGTCAATCTCGGCGATGAGCGCCGAGTGAATGATCTGACGGACGGTGAAGTTCTGCAGATTCGCGAGATCATCGACCGCGACTATCAGGTCGAGGGCGATCTTCGTCGCGAGACGGCGATGAACATCAAGCGCCTGATGGATCTGGGCTGCTATCGTGGCCTGCGCCATCGTCGCAGCCTGCCGGTTCGCGGTCAGCGGACCCACACCAACGCCCGCACCCGCAAGGGTCCGGCGAAGGCGATCGCAGGCAAGAAGAAGTGATTTACGCAGCGCGCCCTTCGGGCGCGCTGTTGGTGTAGCCGCCGGCATTACGGCGGTGCGGATATCAAACAGGACTTATTAAATGGCCAAGGAAGCACAACGCGTTCGTCGCCGCGAGCGCAAGAACATTACGTCGGGCGTCGCCCATGTGAGTTCGACCTTCAACAACACGCTGATCACGATCACGGACGCGCAAGGCAATGCGATTGCCTGGTCCTCGGCGGGCGCACAGGGCTTCAAGGGCTCGCGCAAGTCGACGCCGTTCGCTGCGCAGGTTGCCGCCGAAGACGCCGCCAAGAAGGCGCAGGAGCACGGCATGCGCACGCTCGAGGTCGAGGTGTGCGGTCCGGGTTCCGGGCGTGAATCGGCATTGCGGGCGCTGCAGGCAGCCGGATTCACGATCACGTCGATCCGCGACGTGACGCCGATCCCGCATAACGGCGTGCGTCCGCGCAAGAAGCGCCGCGTTTGATGCTTTCCGTCGCAGCCTTTTAGGGTGCGGCGTGCGGCCGACAGGAGGGGTTTCACCCTCCGTTATCAGACCTATCGCCACGATTGGATGGTGGCGAGGAAACTGAAAGGCATCCGTCATGATTGCTAGCAACTGGCAAGACCTTACCAAGCCCAACCAGGTGGTGTTCAAGAGCGGTGGCAGCCGCGTCAAGGCATCGCTGACGGCCGAGCCACTCGAGCGTGGCTTCGGGCTTACCCTCGGCAACGCCCTGCGCCGTGTTCTCCTGTCGTCGCTCCAGGGAGCGGCGATCACCGCGGTTCAGATCGACGGCGTACTACATGAGTTCTCTTCGATCCCGGGCGTGCGCGAGGATGTCACGGACATCGTCCTCAACATCAAGGAAATCTGCATTGGCATGCAGGGCGAGGGGCCGAAGCGCATGGTCGTGCGCAAGCAGGGCCCATGCGTCGTGCGCGCCGGCGACATCCAGACCGTCGGCGATATCGAGGTTCTCAACCCCGAGCATGAGATCTGCACCCTCGATGAGGGTGCGGAAATCCGCATGGAGTTCACGGTCAATACCGGCAAGGGTTATGTCCCGGCCGACCAGAATCGCGCGGAAGATGCTCCAATCGGTCTGATCCCGGTGGACTCGCTGTTTTCGCCGGTCAAGAAGGTGTCCTACAAGGTCGAGGCCACCCGTGAGGGGCAGGATCTCAACAAGGACAAGTTGACCATGCAGATCGAGACGGATGGCTCGATCACTGGCGAGGATGCGGTGGCCTATGCTGCGCGCATCCTCCAGGATCAGCTGTCCGTCTTCGTGAACTTCGAAGAGCCGCAGCGCGACCAGCGCGGCGCGGCTGGTGCGGCCGACGAGCAGATGGCCGAGTTGGCGTTCAACCCGGCGCTGCTCAAGAAGGTCGATGAACTCGAGCTTTCGGTCCGCTCGGCCAATTGCCTGAAGAACGACAACATCGTCTATATCGGTGATCTGATCCAGAAGACCGAGGCGGAGATGTTGCGGACGCCGAATTTCGGCCGCAAGTCGCTGAACGAGATCAAGGAAGTGCTTGCCTCGATGGGGCTGCATCTCGGTATGGAAGTCACCGACTGGCCGCCGGAGAACATCGACGATCTGGCCAAGCGCTACGAAGACCAGTACTAAGACGATGCGCTCCCGGCCGCTGATACGGTCGGGAGCCACTTCAATGATTCAAAGGAACGGCGACCTGTCGCATCGACGGCAGGGACGCAAAGATCCCGACCTCCGGCGCCAAGGCGTCGGCATATTTCTCTGAGGAAAACCCCATGCGTCACGCCAAACGCGGCCGGAAACTCAACCGTACCGCCAGTCACCGTAAAGCGATGTTCGCCAATATGTCGGCGTCATTGATCATGCACGAGCAGATCGTCACGACCCTGCCGAAGGCGAAGGAGCTTCGCCCGATCATTGAGAAGATGATTACGCTGGGCAAGCGCGGCGATCTTCATGCCCGTCGGCAGGCGCTGTCGAAGGTCCGGGACGGCTCTGTCGTTGCCAAGCTGTTCGATACGCTGGCAACTCGCTATGCCGATCGCAACGGCGGCTATACCCGTGTTCTCAAGGCCGGTTTCCGCCGCGGCGACAATGCTCCGCTGGCGGTTATCGAGTTTGTCGACCGCGATCCCGAGGCCCGCGGTGCAATCGATCGTGAGCGGCTCGAGGCCGAGGGCGAGCAGGAAGACGCCGCCTGATCATCGGATCGACGCCATGACAGAATGACGAAGGGGCCCCTGTGGCCCCTTTTTCGTGTGGCGTGTCGGCCGCATTTCGGCCGTTGCCAATCAAATTCTCCAAGCAGGGTGGTGTACGGTTCTGTGGAGCGTGTCCGGCATAAGACGACCTCGGAGCGCCGATTGGCGATTGTCAAATCACGCCAGCGATTTGACCCGCTGGCTCACCGTTGCGCGCTCTGCTTCAAGAGAGCCGTCGTGTGCGCGGCGTCAGCGGGCCGAGCGAAGTGGAACCCCTGGCCGAGGCGGCATCCCAGTTCCGACAGCCGTTCGGCCTGGGCGACACACTCGATTCCCTCGGCGACTGTCCTCATGCCAAGCTTCTCGGAGATATCGATCAGAGCTTCGACGATGACACGGCTGGGGGCGTCGGTCAGGAGGCGGTCAATGAAACTCTTGTCGATCTTGATGAGGTCCACCGGGAAGCTGAGAAGGTGGGTCAGCGAGGCGAATCCTGTGCCGAAGTCGTCGAGGGCGACAAGCATCCCCTTGTCTCTCAGGCGTGTCACCGCTCTCGCGACATCGTGGTTCGGTCCGTCCATGAAAACGGTTTCAGTCACCTCCAGGACCAGATGCTGCAACGAAACCTGTTCTGCATCGAAAGTGGCACAGATGATTTGATCGAGGTTCCTGTGCCGAAAATCGGACATAGCGAGGTTCACGCCGACATGCTGGAAAGGAATGCCGTCGTCGAGCCACGTGCGGATGTCGGCGGCGACCTCGGACAACATTTGTCTGGTCAATCGATCGGCGACATGGGGATCGGTAAAGGCGTCCGCGAATTCGCCGGCAGACGCAATGCGACCATCCTTGGTCTGTAGCCGCGCCAAGGCCTCGAGGCCGACGATTTGCTCGGTGTCCAGCCGCACGATGGGCTGATAGTAAGTGACGATCCGGTGCTCGGCAAGGGCAAGGGCGACCTCGCGAATGGTTTCAATTCGTCGCATGGCCGAGGTTCGGAGCCCCGGCTCAAACGCTACGTAACCGCCTCGGTGCGAGGCCTTGGCATGCTGGAGAGCGAAATCGGCGTTCTGATGAAGATGGTCGGCGCTGTCCCCATCCGTTCCGCGGACGACGCCACCAATGGTCACCTGGAGCGAAATCGTGTTGTCGCGACATCGGAACGGAGGACGCATGGCGTCGAATATGCGCGAGACGAGCTCGCGCAATCGGGCGTGATCGGCGCTGTCGTCGGCCAGGACTGCAAACTCGTCGCCGCCAATCCGAAAGGCCGAGGCCGGCGCCGGAGCCACTTGCTCCAGTCGGGACGCAACCTCCCGCAGGACCTGGTCGCCGACGACGGGACCCATGGTGTCATTGATCGTCTTGAGGTGTTCGACTTCGATGAGGAGTAGGCCGAAGGATCGGGACGCCTGACCCAGCTTGCTTTCGATCACGGTATTGAAGCGGCGGCGGTTCTGCAGGTTCGTCAGTTGATCGTAATGCGCCAGCTGCCGATTTCTTTGCTGCAGGTGCCAGCGGTCGATCCCGATGCTCAACAGACGAACGCAGGTTTCAGCGACTATCCGCTCCTGCTCCGATGGACCGCGCTTGTTGCGAAAATACATTGTGAAAAGAGCGACAGTCTGGCCCGTGGGCGCTTTGACAGTGCTTGACCATGATGCCGCCCAACCGCTGGGCAACACCAGCTCGGACGAAGGCCGCAGCGGGACTTTCGTCGTTTCGCCGTCATCGCGTGCCGGATTGCCGCCGCCGGCGGGCTGGGTTCGGTCTAACCAGTCGCCCGACAGATGGGCGAGGAGATTCCGATCGGGTATTGGAAGCGAGGGACCGGCATTCGCACACAGGTGTCCTTCCTCGCCCACGGTTACGATGGAGCATGCGATCTCGGGGATGAGCGCCTGAACCCGACGGCATAGGAGAGCAAGAATTGCTTCGAACGTCTCGCCCACAGCCATAGCGTCCAGAATTTCGACCTGTAGCCTGTGCGAGGCCTGGCTCGGATCGGTGTGCATAAGAAAGGGACGCTCCCAAATCAATGAGGCCTGATATCATGTCGAGCGGTGTTTCGTATCCTTCTACTGCGCGGGGACAATTTTCTCGATCGCTCGGAAATCCCTATGGTACTGATATAATTTCAAAATGAAACGGTATTTTTTCGCAAGTTTTTTCACCATTTCATGACGGTAACCGCATGTCCGATCTCATTCTCCTCACAGGTATTTCCGGGTTCATTGCCAAACACGTCGCCCTGGAACTGCTAGCGGCTGGCTATCGGGTAAGAGGAACCGTGCGCTCGGCCGCCAAGGCCGCGTTGGTCCAAGAAACGTTGAAAAATGCCGGAGGGGCTGTCGATCGGCTGGAATTCGTCGAGGCGGATCTGACCCAGGATAACGGCTGGGATGCCGCTGTGGCCGGATGCCGCTTCGTCGTGCATACGGCCTCGCCGTTTCCCGCGAGGCAATCCAAGGATAGATATGCGTTGGTGCCAATCGCGAGGGGCGGGACGCTCCGTGTCGTCGAGGCCGCTTCCAGGGCGGGTGTCGAGCGAATTGTTCTGACCTCCTCGGTGGCAGCGATCTATTACGGCCACGACGCGAAGCAGGGGCCGCACTATTCGGAGTCGAACTGGTCCAATGTCGAAAGTTCGCACATTTCCGACTATGCGGTCTCAAAGACGGAAGCCGAAAGGGCGGCCTGGAAAGCCGTCGAGGCGGGCGGCCCGGAACTCGCCGTCGTCAACCCCGCCTTCGTCCTCGGTCCGATGCTCGATCGGGAGACGGGCACCTCGGCGGAGCTGATCCGGACGATGCTCATGGGGCGGCTCCCGGCCGTGCCGGACATCACCTTCGGCATCGTCGATGTTCGCGACGTCGCCCGCGCGCATCTTCAGGCCATGACCGTACCCGATGCAGCGGGGCGACGGTTCATCCTGTGTGGGGGATCACTGTCAATGATGGAAATTGGTCAGTCAATCGCGCTCGCCGAGCCGTCCGCCGCCAGCCGGGTGCCGAAACTGGTGTTGCCGGATTTTCTGGTGCGCGCGGCGGCCATCTTCACCGGGAAGGCTCGGGCGGCCGTGCCTGAGCTCGGTCGCCGGAAAATTCTGGGGACCGAGGCCGCCGAACGGACTCTCGGAATCGACTTTCGTCCGCCGCAAGTGGCCGTTGCCGCGACGGTTCGGAGCTTGAAGGAGCTTGGCCTCGCGAATTAAGTAAGGTCGGTTTCGAAGGCAGGCATGTTCAGGCTATTAACGTTAACCATTCGGCCGCTGAATTTCGGAACTGTGGCGCAAATGCCATCGAAAGCCCTGCAAACCCGTGCAATAGGGGCACCGATCGCGACACTGTAAAAAATTCGTCGAAACCGAGGCAACCAATCGCGGCTTGGGGACTTTTGTTTCCAAGACTGTGAGAACATCAGGCCAATGCGGCAACATTTACGCGGATGAAACTAGTTCGATGAATAATATGAACACCATGAACACCACCTCGGGACGGCCTTCCATGCGCAGAACCCTGCTGACGCTCTTGGGCGCGACCGCTGCGTTCGGAATTCTGACCGCCAGCTACGCGACCGCCGAGCTCCCCGATCAAGCTGCGGCGGCGGCGGCTATCGGCACGGTGAACCTCCGGTAAGATCGATACTCCCGAGCTACTGAAATGATGAAAGGGGCCTTATCCAGGCCCCTTTTTCATGGCTTCCATCTGGTTTAAAGCGGGGCCGGCTTCCAAGGGCGAGTCGGTGGGTGAACGACAGGCGGGTGATGCGGTCACAACGGGTTTTATGGGTCGCTTTGATCGCGACTTTCCTAACAGTGTCTCCAACGCTTGGGGCTGATCACGGCTGGAGCGTTGGCGGCTGGATCAGTAGATTGCTCGGTGGGCAGACGACGGATGGCGGCGGTGACGGTGGCGGGGTGCAGCCATCGTCGGATGGGCGAGATCGACCGGCTCGAGATCGACAGGCTTCTGAGTCCGGTGAGGGCAGCGTGGTTCCGTTGCCGGACGCTGTCGCTGCCGAAACGAAGACCGTGCCGTCGGGCCGGGCGGAAATCGATCTCTCTTTCGCTCCGCTCGTCGAGGAAACGGCACCAGCCGTCGTGAATGTCTATGCGGCGCGCATCGTCCCGACGCGGCAATCACCCTTCGCGAACGATCCCTTCTTCGGCCAGTTTTTTGGTCAACGATTCGACAACCGGCCGCGTATGGAGTCGGCGCTCGGTTCCGGTGTGATCATTGATCCCTCCGGCCTGGTTGTCACCAACAATCACGTGGTTGAGAACGCCGACGAGGTGAAGATCGCCTTCAGCGACGGCCGGGAGTTCGAGACGAAAGTGCTGCTCAAGGACGCGAAAGTGGACCTGGCGGTGCTTGCGATCGAGGGCGAAGGGCCGTTCCCGTCGCTGCCGATCGCCGACTCCGACGAGTTGGAGATTGGCGATCTCGTCCTGGCGATCGGCAACCCGTTCGGCATCGGCCAGACCGTCACGACCGGTATCGTCTCGGCGCTGGCGCGAAATCATATCGGCGTCAACGACTTCGGCTTCTTCATTCAGACCGACGCGGCGATCAACCCCGGCAATTCCGGCGGCGCGCTGATCGACATGAAGGGCCGGCTCGTCGGCGTGAACACGGCGATCTTCTCGCGGTCCGGCGGCTCCAACGGTATCGGTTTCGCAATCCCGTCCAACATGGTGGCGAGCTTCCAGCGCGCCGCCAAGGCGGGCGGCCGCTTCGAGCGTCCCTATGTCGGTGCAACCTTCGCGTCGGTCACGCCCGATATCGCCGATGCGCTCGGTCTTCCCCGGCCGACCGGCGCGCTGGTGCAGGCGGTGATGAACGATAGCCCAGCCGCGCAGGCCGGCATCACGGTCGGTGACGTCATCCTGTCGGTCGATGGCTTTGCGATCGACAATCCCGACGCGCTCGGTTACCGGCTGGCGACAGCCGGCGTCGGGCGCACGGCGAAGATGCGCGTTTTGCGAGGCGACGAGCGGGAAACCATTGAACTGCCGCTGGAGGCGGCGCCCGAGATCCCGCCGCGCGACGAGCGCAGCCTGTCCGGCAACAACCCGTTCTCCGGCGCCACGGTGCTCAACCTGTCGCCACGCGTCGCCGAGGAGCGGGGTCTGCCGGCGGACAAGACCGGGGTCGTCGTGGCGGCCGTCAAACGCGGATCACTGGCGCAGCGCTTCGGCTTGCGGCCGAACGATATTCTTTTGACCGTCAACGGCGATGTCATCGCCTCGACGCGGTCGTTGGAGGGAATGCTGAAACGGCGTTATCGCGGCTGGCAATTCGAGGTCGAGCGGGACGGTCGTCGCATGACTCAATTGGTGCGCTGACTTGGCGGATCTCTTCGGCGGGGGCGATTCGGGGACGTCGATCCGCACAGGGAAGAGCGGGCAGATGCCGGCCGATGATCCGTCCCGGCCGCTCGCCGATCGACTGCGACCGCGCACGCTCGCCGAGGTCGTCGGCCAGGAGCATCTGACCGGGGAGGGCGGTGTGCTGTCGCGCATGCTCGCAACCGGCAGCCTTGGCTCTATGATCTTCTGGGGGCCACCCGGCACCGGGAAAACCACAGTCGCGCGACTTCTCGCCAATGAGGTCGATTATGCTTTCGAGCAGATTTCGGCGATCTTTTCCGGCGTCGCGGACCTCAAGAAGGTATTCGAGGCGGCGCGCCTGCGCCGCTCCAACGGCAGACGGACGCTGCTTTTCGTCGACGAGATACATCGCTTCAATCGGGCGCAGCAGGATTCGTTCCTGCCGGTGATGGAGGACGGCACGGTCGTCCTCGTCGGCGCCACGACCGAAAACCCGTCCTTCGAGCTCAACGCGGCGCTTTTGTCGCGGGCCCGGGTCCTGACCTTTCGCCCGCATGGGTCGGACAGCCTCGTCAAGCTGCTCGCGCGGGCCGAGGCAGCGGAAGGGCGGCCCTTGCCGCTCGACGAGGAGGCGCGGGCGGTGCTCTTGCGGATGGCCGATGGCGACGGTCGCGCAATCCTGACATTGGCAGAGGAGACCTGGCGTGCCGGCCGGGCGGGCGAGATCTTCGACGCGGCCAGCTTGCAGGACATCGTCCAACGTCGGGCGCCGGTCTACGACAAGGGTCAGGACGGCCATTACAACCTGATCTCCGCTCTGCATAAATCGGTGCGTGGATCGGACCCGGACGCGGCGCTCTACTGGCTTTGTCGAATGCTCGATGCCGGCGAGGACCCGCTCTATCTTGGGCGGCGGCTGGTGCGGATGGCGGCCGAAGATATCGGGTTGGCCGATCCGCGGGCGCTTGGCATCGCGCTCGCAGCCAAGGACGCCTACGACTATCTCGGCTCGCCGGAAGGTGAACTCGCGCTCGCCGAAGCGACGGTGTACCTGGCGTCGGCACCGAAATCCAACGCGGTGTACCTGGCCTACAAGGCGGCCATGCGGGCGGCCAAGGAGCATGGTTCGCTGCTGCCGCCCAAGCATATCCTCAACGCCCCGACGACGCTGATGCGCTCGGAGGGTTACGGCGCCGGCTATGCCTACGATCACGACGCGCCGGACGCGTTTTCCGGCCAAAGCTATTTTCCCGACGACATGGAACGGCCGGTTTTCTACCGACCGACGGAGCGGGGGGCTGAGGTTTCGATCGGCGAACGTTTGCAACATTGGGCCAATCTTCGTGAGAGACGCGGTCTGGAAAGCTGATACGTTAGAAACATCTCGACAATTCTGCCCGCACTGCCGTCGCAATGGGTGCGGAATGGCTGGATTTGTGCCAAGGTAACAGTGAGTCCACATTCGTAAGAACCACTGTACTTCTTTGCGATCCATTCCAGTACCGTTTTGAAAGTGAGGTTTCGATGTCGCTCGAACCTGGCCAGTTGGCCGAACATTCCGTCACCGACTACGAGGTCGGGCAGGACAATTTGCGAAAATACGGCCTCGATATCCACAATCCGGTGTTTCCGATTTCCGCCGGCCTGATCATCGCCTTCGTCGCTTTCACGCTGCTGTTCCCGACCGTCGCCGACGATTTCTTCGGCTGGCTGCGCCCAGCGCTGACTGCGAACTTCGACTGGGTCTTCCTCATCGCGGGCAACATTTTCGTCCTTTTCTGCCTGTTCCTCATCGTGTCGCCCTACGGCTCGATTCGGCTGGGCGGCAAGGATGCCAAACCGGAATATGGCTATTTCGGCTGGTTCGCGATGCTGTTCGCGGCCGGCATGGGCATTGGCCTGATGTTCTACGGCGTTTCGGAACCGATCTCGCACTTTTCCACGTCGCTCGCAGGCGATTCCTGGGCGCCCCTTGGTGGCGCTGTCGGCGATACCGAGGCGTCCCGCCGGCTCGGCATGGCCGCGACGATCTATCACTGGGGGCTTCACCCTTGGGCGATTTATGCCGTGGTTGCTCTGGCGCTGGCTTTCTTCAGCTATAATTGGGGCCTGCCGCTCACCATGCGCTCGGCCTTCTACCCCGTTCTTGGCGATCGCGTCTGGGGCTGGCCGGGCCATGTCATCGATACGCTGGCCGTCTTCGCCACCCTGTTCGGCCTCGCCACGTCGCTCGGCTTCGGCGCGGAGCAGGCGGTTGCCGGCCTGAACTATCTCTTTGGCGTGCCGGCCACGACGTTCAGCAAGATCGTCCTGATCATCGTCATCACAGGCGTCGCGCTAGCGTCCGTGGTCGCCGGGCTCGATGCGGGTGTGAAACGACTGTCTGAGATCAATATGGGTCTCGCGCTGCTCTTGCTGGGGTTCATCTTTCTGGTCGGACCGACCATGGATGTCGTCCGCGGCTTCTTCGGCAATTCGCTTGCCTATCTGCGCGAGGTCGTCCCGCTTTCCAATCCGTTCGGCCGCGGCGACGACAACTTCAGAGAGGGCTGGACCAGCTTCTATTGGGCCTGGTGGATGAGCTGGTCACCCTTCGTCGGCATGTTCATCGCGCGGGTGTCGCGCGGCCGGACTGTCCGCGAGTTTCTCACTTGCGTCCTGATCATCCCAACGATCGTGTCGATCATCTGGATGACGGTGTTCGGCGGAACGGCCCTCACCGAAACGATCGACGGCTTCGCCGGCATCGTCGACGCGGCGCTCGAAGTGAAGCTCTTCGTCATGCTTGGCCAATTGCCGCTAACGGCGATCACCTCCTTCATCGGTATCGTTCTGGTCATCGTGTTCTTCGTCACCTCGTCCGACTCCGGTTCGCTGGTCATCGATACGATCACCGCCGGCGGCAAGATTGACGCGCCGGTCCCGCAGCGAATCTTCTGGGCAACCTTCGAGGGCCTCGTCGCAATCGCGCTTCTGGTCGGCGGCGGGCTTGCCGCGCTCCAGGGCGCGGCGATCGCGACGGGCTTTCCATTTGCGTTCCTGCTCCTGGCATTGTGCTGGTCGACCATGCGCGGGCTCCATGCCGAACGGCGCCAGCCGTTCCTCGAACAGGCGAAGGCCGAGGCAGAGGCCGCGGAATAGCGGTTCCGCCACGGTTTGGGGCGGCGCCGGCAATCTGAGCTCGGCGTCGCCGCGCGCCGATCGTGTGGCTAGCCTCGCTGCAACGCGGCGGTTATAGAGACCGCATGTATCACCTCATCCTCGTCGCGGCGGGCGGCGCGACCGGTGCGAGTCTTCGACATTTATCGAATCTTGCCGCGCTTCGTCTTCTCGGTCCGAACTTTCCGTTCGGTACGGCCTTCGTGAACGTCTCCGGATCGTTCCTGATGGGTATCGTGATGGAGATCGTCGCGCGCCGCTTCGGTGCATCGAATGAATTGCGGCTGTTCCTCGCCGTCGGGCTGCTGGGCGGGTTCACCACCTTCTCGTCCTTCTCGCTTGATGCCGTGGCGCTGTATGAGCGCGGAGCGTTCGGTTTGGCGGCGTTTTACGTCATCGGTTCCGTCGTCGCGGGCATTGCGGCGCTGTTTGCCGGGTTCGCTGCGGCACGGGGGCTCGTCTGATGGCGGCTGAGGCGAGCCAAGCAAAGGAAATGACGATGACGTCTGTCGAACAGCGACGGATCGAGGAGGACGAGGCCGGCTTGCGCCTCGACCGCTGGTTCAAGCTGCACTATCCGGGTCTCGGCTTCGGTCATCTGCAGAAGCTGCTGCGCTCGGGCCAGGTGCGGATCGATGGTGGCCGCGCCAAGTCGGACACGCGGGTTCTCGCCGGGCAGATGGTCCGCGTGCCGCCGATGGGAACCGACTTGGCACGCGGTAAGGTCGGCCCGCTGACCCGCAACACGATCCGCGACCAGCATGATGGCGACGTTTTGGCGCAGATGCTGATCTACGAGGACGCAAAGGTCTATGTCTTCAACAAGCCGGCCGGCCTCGCTGTCCAGGGCGGCTCGGGCGTTTCCCGGCATGTCGACAAGATGCTGGAGGCCTGGCGCAGCCGCAAGGGCGAGAAGCCGCGGCTCGTCCACCGGCTCGACCGCGACACGTCCGGCGTTCTCGTCGTCGCCCGCACGCGCGGCGCCGCGACGGCGCTGACCAAGGCGTTTCGCGAGCGCGATACCAAAAAGGTCTATTGGGCGGTGGTCAAAGGCGTCCCCACACCACGGGACGGGCGCATCTCGACCTTCCTCGTCAAGGAGCAGACGGAGGACGGCGACCGGATGCGCGTCGCCAAACACGGCGAGGAGGGTGCCGATCACGCGCTGACCCATTACCGGGTAATCGAGAATCTCGCTCAGAACTTCGCTTGGATCGAGTTCGAGCCCTATACGGGGCGGACACATCAGCTGCGTGTCCACGCTCTTCATATCGGGCATCCGATCCTCGGCGATCCGAAATATTTCGAGCACGACACCAATTGGGAGTTTCCCGGCGGCGTGCAGAAGCGGCTGCATCTGCATGCGCGCCGCATCGTCATTCCGCATCCGGACGGCGGTGTCGTCGATCAGATTGCGCCGCTGCCGCCGCATATGGTGCAGACCTTCAACCTGTTCGGTTTCGACGAAGGCGCGTTGGGCGACTGATGCGGGCGGTTCTGTTCGACTGTGACGGCACCATCGCCGATAGCTGCGGCCTGATCTGCGACATCATGCGGCGGGTCTTTGCCGAGCACGGCTTGCCGGAGCCGGCGGACGTGGAAACGCGTGGCATCATCGGCCTGTCCCTGGACGTCGCGATCGGCCGCCTGCATCCTGCCGCCGAGCCGCCATTGCTCGCCGCGATGGTCGAGGGCTACCGCCGTACTTTTCGCGAGTCGCGGGCGGACGAGCGGTTTCGCGAGACACTGTTTCCGGGCATGAAGGAGCTGATCGATCGGCTCGCGGTGCGCGAAGACGTTCTGCTCGCCATGGTCACCGGCAAATCGCGCCGCGGTGTGGCGGCGATCTGCGAGGCGCATGGCATGGAGACGACGTTCCACGCCGTGCGGACCGCCGACGATTGTCCCTCCAAGCCACATCCGGCGATGGTCGAGGAGTGCTGCGCCGAATTCGGGCTGGATCCTTGCCATGCGCTCGTCGTCGGCGATTCCGTCTACGACATCGAGATGGCGAAGACGGCCGGGGCGTCGGCGCTGGGCGTTGCCTGGGGCACCCACGAAGCTGCCCCGCTGCTCGCCTCCGGCGCTTACGCAGTGGCCGAGACGGTCGAAGAACTCGAGGCACTCATCGACGCCTGGCTGCCTGGCGACCCGGTCCCATCGCAACGCGGCCAATGGGTGGCGGCTGACTGATGCCGCGTTCGGCTCTCGCCATGACGACAGGAGACACCCGATGACCGCCGGAACGAATCGATCCGAACTGCCCAAACGATTCTACCAGACCGTCACGCTGGCCGAGGCCGCCGGTGGATTCTCCATTCTTTTGGACGGCCGGCCGGTGAAGACGCCGGGACGGCGTCCGCTGGCCGTGCCGCTGCGCGACGCCGCCGAGACACTCGCTGCCGAATGGGAGGCCCAGCGCGAGCGGATCGATCCGGCGAGGATGCCGATGACGCGGCTGGTCAACACGGTCATCGAGGCGATCGCCGACGATCCGGTTCCGGTGCGCGACGATATCGGCCGCTATGTGGAGACCGATCTCCTGTTCTACCGGGCCGGCTCGCCGGAACGGCTCGCACAGCGCCAGCGCGAGCGCTGGGACCCGATTCTCGATTGGGCGAAGGACAGCTTCGGCGGACGCTTCGTGCTCGCCGAGGGCGTCATGCATGTCGCCCAGCCGCCGGCCTCGCTGGAGGGGTTTCGTTCGCGGTTGGCCAAGATCAACGATCCATTCCGCATCGCCGCGATGCATCAGGCGACGACGCTCACCGGCTCGGCGCTGCTTGCGCTCGCCGTCGCCGAAGGGCGGCTTTCGGCCGAGGAAGCCTGGTCGCTGGGGCATCTCGACGAGGACTGGAACATCGAACAATGGGGCGCCGACGAAGAGGCCGCGGCCCGGCGCGGCCAGCGCTGGGAGGAGATGCGCGTGGCGGCGGTTTTCCTGGGGCGCCCATAGCGCAAAAGGGCGTGTCGCTCGCGCAAAGCCTGGCCTATTCGACCTACCGCCGATTGCCGATGCCGTTCGATGCATTTATCCCGGTATGACGATGCCATGAAGCAGGCGCGTCGGCCGATACGCAGGCCGAGCGCGCAGGGGGGGGACGAAACGATGCACGAGATGCTGGCCGAACTGGAAGTCCGGCGCGAACGGGCGAGGCAAGGCGGCGGCCAACGGCGCATCGATGCCCAGCACGAAAAGGGCAAGCTGACCGCCCGCGAGCGTCTCACGGTGTTTCTCGACGAGGGTTCGTTCGAGGAATTCGACATGTTCGTCCAGCACCGGGCGACGGATTTCGGCATGGCCGAGCAGACGATCCCCGGCGACGGCGTCGTCACCGGCTGGGGCACCGTCAACGGCCGCACCGTCTTCGTCTTCGCCAAGGATTTTACCGTCTTCGGCGGCTCACTGTCGGAGGCGCACGCGGAAAAGGTCCAGAAGGTCCAGGATCTGGCGCTGCGCAACCGCGCGCCGATCATCGGCTTCTACGATGCCGGCGGCGCGCGCATCCAGGAAGGCGTCGCCGCGCTCGGTGGCTATGCCGAGATATTCCAGCGCAACGTCATGGCCTCGGGCGTCATCCCGCAGATTTCCGTCATCATGGGGCCCTGCGCCGGCGGCGACGTCTATTCGCCGGCGATGACCGACTTCATCTTCATGGTGCGCGACACGTCCTACATGTTCGTCACCGGGCCGGACGTGGTGAAAACCGTGACCAACGAAACCGTGACCGCCGAGGAACTCGGCGGCGCCTCGGTCCACACCGTCAAATCCTCGATCGCCGACGGCGCCTATGACAACGATGTCGACGCCCTGTTGCAGATGCGCCGGCTGATCGACTTCCTGCCGGCGTCGAACACCTCGCCGGTGCCCGAACTCGATTATACGCAGTCGGTGTTGGAGGAGGATAGCTCGCTCGACACGTTGATCCCGGACAACGCCAACAAGCCCTACGAGATGAAGGAGCTGATCAGGAAGACGGTCGACGAGGGCGATTTCTTCGAGATCCAGGAGGCCTTTGCACGCAACATCGTCACCGGCTTCGGGCGGATCGAGGGCCGCACGGTCGGCATCGTCGCCAACCAGCCGATGGTGCTGGCCGGCGTTCTCGACGCGGACGCCAGCCGCAAGGCCGCGCGCTTCGTGCGCTTTTGCGACTGCTTTTCGATCCCGGTCGTCACTTTCGTCGACGTGCCGGGCTTCCTGCCGGGCACCGCGCAGGAATATGGTGGCCTGATCAAGCACGGCGCCAAGCTTCTGTTCGCCTATGCCGAGGCGACGGTGCCGAAGGTCACGGTCATCACCCGCAAGGCGTTCGGCGGCGCCTATGACGTGATGGCGTCGAAGCACCTTCGCGGCGACATCAACTATGCCTGGCCGACGGCGCAGATCGCGGTGATGGGGGCCAAGGGCGCGGCCGAGATCATCCATCGCAAGGATGCGGCCGATCCGGACAAGATCGCCGCCCATGCCGCCGCCTATGAGAAGCGGTTCCTGTCGCCCTTCGTCGCGGCCGAGCGCGGCTATGTCGACGAGGTGATCATGCCGCACTCGACCCGCCGCCGGGTCTCCCGTGCGCTGGCCATGCTGCGCAACAAGGACCTCGACAACCCCTGGAAGAAGCACGACAACATTCCGTTGTGAGGAGGGCTCAGCTCCCTTCGATCAGGCGCTTGACCAGCGCGTCGATGCGCTGGGCGATACCGGCGTCCGCGAGCGCGTCGCGCACGACGCGGCGGGCGCGCTGGAAGCCCATGCCCTCCGGAATGTCGGTCGTGGAGGCGAGCGTCTCGGCCTCTTGCGCCGCCGCCGCGAGATCCGCGTGCAGCGCGCTGGCCGCGTCGTAGCGGGGGATGGGCAGGTGGAACATCACCTTGTCGAAATCGCGGGCACCGAACAGTCCGCGTGCCTGAAGATGCTCAATCAGGGAGCGCGCGGCTTCGGCGTTGAAGATCGCCGTGAGATAAGCCGCTTCCGCCTCTGTTCGGATCGCTGACCAGTAAAGTTTGTGGTCGATGACCGCTTGGTCGTCGCGAACAATACAGCTCGCCGGGTGGTTGCCGGCCTTGGCGTAGACCACGCGGAGCGGGGCAATGGGAAACTGTGCCGACAGCTCGCCATGATAGTTCCAGCGGCCATTTAGAGTCAGCTTGTTGGCCTCGGTCGCGTTCTCCGTCCACATCCGCTCCGCCTCGCGCATCCAATTGGCGATGTGCTGGTAGCCCCGGTTCGAGGCGGCGGTCGAGGACAGCACCTCGCCGCGCTCCGTCACCGGCACGACACCCTCGAAGGGCCGCCAGACGCGATAGGGCAGGATGCTTTCGCCGAGAAGAACGGGGCGCAGGAACTCGGCCTCGACCCGCCCTTCCAGCGACGGGAGGGTCTTCCAAGGCTGCTTTTCCTGTGTCGTCCGCCGGCTTGCGACGAAGGGGGCGCTGGGATCGGAGCCGAGCGCGCCGAGACGCTTATGCTCGACAAAGCAGAGGAAGCGGGGCACAAGCGTCGCACCCTGGCGGAACTGCTTCCGATAGGGCGAGCCGCCCTCGAAACTTGCCTCGGCAGGATCGCCCGGCGCGTCGTCCACATGCAATTTCGTGTCCGCGATGTCCTCCGGCGCGTCGCGATAGGGCAGGAAGCCGCGATAGGCGCGCCGCTTGATCGCGGCCTCGTTCTGCTGGCCGATGCGGCGCTTGGTGACGAACATCGCGCAGCTCGGCACTGGAAACAGCGGCTGCACCCCGTCGTCCATCGTCCAGGTCTCGTCGATGCGGAAGCGCACGCTGGCGAAAACGCCGCTACGCAGCCGCTCGAACTGGCCGCGGGTCAGCGCCGCCAGCGGCAGGACAAAGGCGAGCCGTCCGCCCGAGCGCAGATACAGCGCCGCCGCGCGCACGGTGAACAACGCGGCGAGGTCGTTCTGGGTGGTCAGTTTGCCGCCGACATAGACCCGTTCGTCCTTCGCCAATTCCTTGAACCGGGGCTGCAAATCGGCGCTCATGTGACGAAACGCGACCCATGGCGGATTGCCGACGATGACGTTGGCCCAGCCACCTTCCGACGACAGGAACAGCGGCCGCGAGAGGTTGCGCGCGACATAAGCCCAGACCGTGTCGCGGCCTTCCTTGCGCAGCCGGTCGAACAGGACGTAGGTCCTGCCGAGGTCGCCGATGGCGGCGAGCCGTTCGGGGCTCAACGGGTCTTCACGCTTCTCGAGCGTCGGGATCGCGTTGTAGTGCTCGACGGTGATGCGCCGCAACGCCGCCTCGATCTGCTGGCGCGACAAGCCCTCCTCGGAGCCGGTGCGCATGCGCTCGATCGCCTTGTCGAAGAGGTCCGGGTCGCGACAGAAGGCTTCCGGGAAGTCGAGGAATTCGGCGCCGTTGCCGACGGGCGCGCCGCTCTGCCCGTCGCCGGCCGGCGGGGGCGGGACGCGAATCTTCAGCTCCTTGCCGGTCAGTACCTGGCTGATCGAGAGCTGCATGGCGTCACCGAGATAGACGGGGATCGTCAGCCCGCCCTTTCTGAGGCCGAGGACCGGAGCCAGCGCCAGCAGATAGGTGACGCGGGCAATGATGACGGCGACCGGGTGGATGTCCATGCCGGCGACGAGCCGGGTCGCCTCGACCGCGCGCCGCTCCATCGGCAGCTCGATCTCCTCGGCCTCGGCGAGGAAGGTTCTCAGCGCGTGGAAGAGGAACGTGCCCGAGCCGCAGGCCGGATCGAGAACCCGTTGTTCCGCCGGCCGCTCCACAGCGTTCCTGACGACCTTCGCCGCCAGCCAGTCGGGTGTGTAGTATTCGCCGAGGCCATGCCGTTCGTCCCGGTCGATCAGCGACTCGTAGATGATCTTCAGAACGTCGCTCTGAACCTCGCGCAGCCGAAAGCGCCGGACATGAGCCATGATCCGCCGAACGAGGCGCTCGCCCTCCGGTGCCGCGATCACCCAGTCGAAAAAATCGCTTTCGACGGCGCCGGAAATTCCGGCTTGCTGAAAGGCGCGGCCGGAAAGGACGCTCGCCGGATCGTCATCCTTGAGGTCGAGGACGGCCAATGCGAGGCATTTGGCTACGACGACCAGGAATGTGTGCTGTATCCACAGCGCCTCGTTGTCGATGTCGCGGCCGTAGACCAATCGCAGCAGCGACGACCACAGCTGTTTCTTAAGCGCGACGTCGGGTCGAAGCTTCAACTGATCCCAGAGAACCGACAGCTCTTCGGAGGCTCGCCTAAAGGCTATCGACTCCTCGCCTAGCTCCATGCGGATGGTCAACGCTTCCGGCGGCAGCGATGATTTGAGCGCGACGGCCCCATCCAGCCACGCAAGAAACTGCTCGCCCTTGTCGGGATCGAGAGTGGTTTCCTTGATCTTCACCAGCGCGCCGGAGGCGAGTTCGTAGACGATCCATTTCAGTCCGTCGCTGGCGATGCCGATGTAGGATTCGCCCGTCTCTCTTTGACGGTCGGCGAGGTAGTCAGGCATGCGCCGTTCCACATCGCCCAGTTCCCGGTCGAGGTTGGATTTGGCCTCGAATACGGTCCGCCCGATCAGCGCGTCGATTCGCCCCCGCACCTCGGGGACGCGGCGCTCGAAATCCACTGAGTGGATGTCGGCTCCGAACTCCTCCGTCAGAAGGCTGCGGAAGTCGGCCTTAACCTCGTCATGCCCCGGCCGCCCGGACAGATGGACTAGGAGATCGGACGTGCGTTGTGGAAGGGGCAAATGCGACTCTCAAGGGTCATCGATCCGATCGCCTGCTTAGCTCAAAAGAGCATGGCTTCCAAACTGGTTTCCCGCCGCCTCAAATTCCGGCGAACCACTCGTAGCCATTGTCCTCCCAATAGCCGCCGCCGCCCCGGCCGAAGCCGTCGAGCGTGTCGGTGACGCGGACGGCGCGGATGTATTTCGCCATCTTGTAACCGAGCTGCCGCTCGATCCGGACGCGCAACGGCGCGCCGTTGGCGATCGGCAGGGTCTTGTCGTTCATGCCATAGGCGAGGATCGTTTGCGGATGCCGGGCGTCCATGAGGTCGATCGATTCGTAATATTCGATCGGGCGCAGGAACCCGCTGCCCATCGCGTCGAAGCATTCGAACACCACGAAGCGCGCCTGCGGCTTGACGCCGGCCTGATCGAGCACGGCGGCGAGCGGCGTGCCGGTCCATTTGGCGATGCAGCTCCAGCCCTCGACGCAGTCGTGCCGGGTGATCTGGGTGCGGGCCGGCATGGCGCGAAGCTCATCGAGCGACAAGCTCAGTGGTTTCTCGACGAGGCCGTCGACGGGCAGGCGATAGCTGGCAAACTCCGCTTCCGCGAGGGCGCGGTAGGCCGGGTTACGCGGGTTGGTCGAGCCGTTCGGCCGCATCGGCTGGCGGATTTCGGTTTCGGAAAACTCGCGGGCGAGGGTGTCGGAGCCGAGCAGGAAGCGCTGCACCCGGTAGGTGAGGGAGTTCGCGGTTTCCAGCACGTCGCGAATCTCGTTGTCGCGGACCCCAAGAAAGTCGAAGCAGCCGGCGAGCGGCGCGGTCGAGGCAATTGTCGCCCCTGTCAGAAAGCGCCGGCGGGTGAGCTCAGAGCGGGTCATCATTCGGACTCCGGATCGGTTCGGTACCAGCCGGTGATCATCGAGCGCAGCTCGTTGATGGGGCCGGCAAGGACCACCATGACGATGTGGACGACGGCGAAGAGGACCAGATACAGCATCAGGACGAAGTGGATCGTGCGCGCGGTCTGGCGGCCGCCGAAGACATCGAGCATCCACGGTGCCCATGCATTCACACCCGGCGACATCGTCAGGCCGGTGGCGATGATCAGCGGCAAAGCGATGAACAGCACGCTCGCGTAGGACAGCTTCTGCAAGGCGTTATAGCGGGCTTCGCGGGAAAAGCGCAGCCGCGCGTGGTCGGCGGCTTCGCGCGGCAAATGGCGGAGGTCGTCACCGGTCGGAAAAAGCTCCTTGATATGGCGGTTGATCAGACTGGCGAGGAGCCAGACGAGAAGCGTGATCGCCAGGCCCCAGGCGAAGAACAGATGCACGACCCGGCCGGTCGCCAGGTCCCTGTAGCCGGGGATGGTCAGCCAGGACGGAAAACTCTTTGGCTGCAGACGGTCGCCCTCCCAGACGGCGCCGAGCCACCCGGTGGTGTCGAAGGCCTGGCCGAACAGGATCGTCCGGCCCTTCATCGCGGCGCCGTCCATAGTGGCGCCGATCGACAGGATGGTGTTGTCGTAGGCGAAACCGGATTCCTGCCCGATATAGAGGTCGGGCCGGGCCATGAAGATCTGCAGGCCCGAGAGGAGCAGGAAGAACAGGCAGAGTGTCCAGGCCCAGTGGGTGATCCGGGTCCACAGTCGCTGTCGGTAGACCAATGGTCGCTCGAAGCGCGATGATATGGCCAGCTTGAAACCTCCGTCGGGTATCCGCGGCGATTGGCCTCGCTCCAGGTCTCCGCCTCGGACACCAGTCTTGAGGGTCGAAGGCTGCGTGGGTCAAGACGTTTGGGATCACGACCAGTCGCGTGCGGTGACGTTTTCGTGTCAGCGGCCAGCGCAACGAACACTGCCGCGCGCCGTTTGCGGGGAATACACTCGATCCGGATCGGATTGCTCTTGACCCATCTGTCTGAACATTCGCCGCGCATTGCTGGTCTCGCCACCGCTGTACCGTCCTATCCGCTGCCGCAGAGCGAGGTCGTCGCCCACGCCGCCGAGACCTTCGGCAGCCGGTTTCGCGATTTCGAGCGGCTGCGCCCGGTGTTCGAGAGCACCGGCATCGCCATGCGCTACTCTGTGCGTCCGTTCGACTGGTTCCACGCGCGTCAGGATTGGCGGCAACGGACCGAGGCGTATCTGGAGGGCGCCACGGCGTTGTTCATGGAGGTCGCCGAAAAGGCGATCGCCGCCGCCGGCATCCTCACGCGCAACATCGACACCGTCGTCACTGTGTCGTCGACCGGTATCGCCACGCCGTCGCTAGAAGCCCGCGCTCATGGCGCACTCGGCTTCCGGCCTGACATCCGCCGCGTGCCGGTGTTCGGGCTCGGCTGCGCCGGCGGTGTCTCCGGCCTGTCGCTCGGCGTGCGGCTCGCCCGCGCCGATCCAGGCTCCAAGGTGCTCGTCGTCGCGGTGGAGATCTGCACGCTGGCCTTTCGCTCGGACGAACTGACGAAAAGCAACATCGTCGCCACCGCCCTGTTCGGTGACGGCGCGGCCGGCGTAGTGCTGACCTGTGACGAGACGGAGGGGCCACGGATCGTCGCCACCGGCGAGCATTTGTGGCCGGACACGCTCGACATCATGGGCTGGCAGGTCGACCCGATCGGCTTCGGGGCGATCTTCTCCGCTTCGATCCCGGACCTCGTTACCAAGAAGATGCGGCCAGCGGTCGAGAATTTTCTGGCGCGGCAGAGTGAAGTGATCGATGATCTCGATGGATTCGTCTTTCATCCTGGAGGGACCAAGGTGATCCAGGCGCTCGAAACCTCGTTTGATCTGCCGCAGGGCGCGCTCAACATCGAGCGCGAGACATTGCGCGACTTCGGCAATATGTCGGCGCCAACCGCCCTGTTTGTCCTGAAGCGCAAGCTGGAAGCCGGGCTTGCCGGACGGCATCTTATCTCGGCGCTCGGCCCCGGCTTCACCGGCAGTTTCGCGCGGCTCGATGCTTGAGTCGGTCGAGATCTACCCGAATGTTTGGGCGACGGCGGCGATTCTCGCCTATGTGACTCTGCAACGGGTCATCGAGCTCAGCATCGCTCGCCGCAACACCAAACGGCTGCTGCGCGAAGGCGCCTTCGAGGTGGCGGCGCCGCAATATTCGCTGCTGGTCGCATTGCACGCGGCTTGGCTGGGGCTGATCTGGCTGACCGCCTTCGGCGAGCCGATCAACCTCGTGCTTCTGGGGCTGTTCGCTCTGGTGCAGCTCTTGCGGTTCTGGACGCTCGCCTCGATCGGCAGGCGTTGGACCACGCGCATCATCGTCAAGCCCGGCGAGACGCTCGTCACGAAGGGGCCATATCGCTTCATGGCGCATCCGAACTATGCCGTCGTGGTGCTGGAAATCTTCCTGCTGCCGGCCATTTTCGAACTCTATGCAATCGCGATCCTGTTCTCGTTGCTCAACGCCGGCGCGCTGGCGATCCGCATCCAGGCGGAACAGCGCGCGCTCAAGAAGCACACGCGTGGGCGGAAAAACCTGAAATTATGAGCCGTTTCAGTTGTTTGCCGCCGTGCGCCTCAACACCAGATCGAGCGTTTGGCGAAACCTTGAGCGGTCGGTGGTCGTGAAGGCGGCGTTGTAGCCCTTGCTCTCGCCGGTTTCGCGCAGATGCTGCTTGAAAGCCCGCATCGACAAGGCCGTGCCGATCGACTCACTGGTGAACTCGCGCCCGGTCGGGCCGAGAGCGGCGGCGCCTTTTTCAAGAGCCCGCGCGGCCAGCGGAATGTCGGCGGTGATAACGACGTCTCCCGGATTGGCGGCTTCGGCAATCCAGTCGTCGGCTGCGTCCGCGCCTTCGGACACGACAATGATCCGGGCCTCGGGATAGCGCGATGGGCGCATACCACCATTGGAGACCAGCACCGCGTCCGCGCCGTGCCGGACGGCGATCTCGATCGCCTCGTCCTTGACCGGGCAGGCATCGGCATCGATCAGGACTGTGGTCATTCAGATATCCTTCTAGGCCAAGGCATAAGACGATTCCATTTCTCGTGGCAGCCATAACGCGATTGTGCCATGGACGGACATGACCTCACTCGCTGAGACCTTCGAGAATACGCCCGCCGAGATCGTTCGCGGCATCATCATTCTCGTCGTCGGCTCGGCGATCATTCCGTTGCTCGACGCCTTCGGGAAAATTCTGGTCACCACGCATGACATTTCAGCGGGCGAGGTGGCTTTGGGCCGGCTCTTCTCGCAAGCTGCGATGATCCTGCCGTTTCTGCTGTATGTCGACGGCCCGGGTGCCCTTAGGACGCGTCGTCTCGGGCTCAATCTTCTGCGCGGGGCGTGTCTGGGCGTGGCGGGGCTCGCCTTCTTCGCGGCGCTGCGTTTCATGCCGTTGGCCGATGCCACGGCCGTGTTTCTGATCGAGCCGATGATCCTCACGCTGCTGGCTGCGTTCCTTCTGAAGGAGACTATCGGTTGGCGGCGAATCGTTGCCGTCGTCGTCGGCTTCTTCGGTGCGCTGATCATCATCCGGCCGAGCTATTCGGTGTTCGGTATCGTCTCGCTGCTCCCGGTCGCGGCGGCGTTCTTCGTCGCCCTCTACCTCATTTTGACCCGCCGCGCGTCGCGGGGATCGACCCCGCTGGCGATGCTGTTTTACGCCGGTGCCGGAGGGGTGCTGGTTTTGTTGATCGCCATGATCATAGGCCATCCGCTGGGAATCGCCGATCTGACGTTCCGCTGGCCGGATCGCGGGTCAACCTGGATGCTCCTGATCGGCGCCGGTCTGATCGGCACGGCCGGCCATCTCATGTTCATCCAGGCGTACAAGCTTGCGCCGGCCTCGGTGCTCGCACCCTTCGGCTACGTGGAGATCGTCTCGGCCGTGTTTCTCGGATATCTGATTTTCGCGGACATGCCCGACGGCCCGAAATGGCTCGGCATGGCGATCATCGTCGGGTCCGGGCTGTTTATCTATTTTCGCGAGCAGCGCATCGCGCGTCATCCGCAGAAGCCGCCGATCGTGCGCTGACGCGAATCCGGCGAATGGATCAGCTGGATTTCGCGGCCAGCGCTTCGAGCCTGGTGATTTCACCGTCGAGCACATCGCGGCGCGAGCGCAAGAGGTCGAGCTTGGCGGCGCGGCCGGTGTCGTCGAGATCCACGTCCTCCGCACCCTCGCCATAGCCGCCGATCAGCCAGGCTGGGCTGACGCCGAGAATGCCGGCGAGCATGATCAGCTTGTTCGCCCGCGGTTCGGCGCGGTCGCGCTCCCAGCCGCGCATCGTCTCCGGCTTGACACCGAGCTTGGTCGCTAATTCTGCAATGTCGATCCCGAGCGCCTCGCGGCTGCGGCCAATCCGTCCGCCGATCGTGTCATCGTCCTGCTGTGTCATCGGTTTGGTCAAATTTGTCTCCTCTTAACGCCGGCCGAAATCCGGATTCTCGCCTAGCGCGGCCGTGACGGACCGCGGCAAGTGCGATCGGATCGCGACATTCGTTTCTTAGACGAGTGTCGGCTTGCAGGATTTCCGCCCAAAGGTCAAAACGGACCGGTCGAGAAGACACCGCCGCCCTGTTTCGGAGTACCTGCCGCCATGTTCAAGAAGATCCTGATCGCCAATCGCGGGGAAATCGCCTGCCGGGTCATCAAGTCGGCGAAGGCCATGGGCATCAAGACGGTCGCGGTCTATTCGGACGCCGACCGCGACGCGGTGCATGTGGCGATGGCCGATGAGGCGGTGCATCTGGGGCCGCCGCCCGCGGCGGAAAGCTATCTCCTCGGCGATAAAATTCTAAAGGCCTGTCAGGCGACGGGCGCCGAGGCGGTGCATCCGGGCTATGGCTTCTTGTCCGAACGCGCCGCCTTCTGCGAATTGCTGGAAGACAACGGCATCGTCTTCATCGGCCCGAAGCCGAAGGCGATCCGCGCCATGGGCGACAAGATCGAATCGAAGCTGTTCGCCCAGAAGGCGGGCGTCAACATCGTCCCAGGCCATCTGGGCATCATCGAGGACGCCGACGAAGCGACAAGGATCGCCGCCGAGATCGGCTATCCGGTGATGATCAAGGCCTCGGCCGGCGGCGGCGGCAAGGGCATGCGCATCGCCTTCGACGAGAAGGAATGCCGCGATGGCTTCGATCGCGCCCGCTCAGAGGCGCGCTCCTCCTTCGGCGACGATCGGGTGTTCATCGAAAAATTCGTCGTCGAACCCCGGCATATCGAGATCCAGGTGCTGGCCGACGCCCACGGCAACGCAGTTCATCTCGGCGAGCGGGAATGCTCCATCCAGCGGCGTAACCAGAAGGTCGTCGAGGAGGCGCCGTCGTCATTCCTCGATGCGAAAACCCGCGCGGCGATGGGCGAGCAGGCCGTGGCGCTGGCCCAGGCCGTCGACTACCAGAGCGCCGGCACCGTCGAATTCATCGTCGACAAGGATCGGAACTTCTACTTCCTGGAGATGAATACGCGGCTGCAGGTCGAGCATCCGGTGACCGAACTCGTCACCGGCGTCGACCTCGTCGAGGAAATGATCCGGGTGGCGGCGGGGGAGCCACTCAGGCTTCGGCAGGACGCCATCAAGCTCGAGGGCTGGGCGGTCGAGTGCCGCATCTACGCCGAGGACCCGTTTCGGGGCTTCCTGCCGTCGATCGGCCGGCTCACGCGCTATCGCCCGCCCGCCGAAGGCCCGTTCGGCGAGGCCGCCGTGCGCAACGACACCGGCGTAACGGAAGGCTCCGAGATTTCGATGTTCTACGACCCGATGATCGCCAAGCTCTGCACCCACGCTGACACGCGCGAGGCCGCGATCGACGCGATGTCCGACGCGCTCGGCCGGTTCGAGATCGAGGGAATCGAGCACAACATCCCGTTCCTCGCCGCCCTGATGGCCCACCCGCGCTGGCGCGAGGGGCGAATCTCGACCGCCTTTATCGACCAGGAATACCCGGACGGCTTCGAGCGGCCGGCGGCGTCGGACGAAACAAGGCGCATGGCGGCGCTGATCGCCGCGACGGTCGAGATGGCCCGCAAGTTGCGGCTCGATCATCATATCGACCGACTGCGCGAGCATTCAGGCGCACTGCCGCCCGCCTGGGTGGTGAAGGTCGATGGGGATTATCTGGCGGTCGACGTGGTGCGGACGATGGCCGGGGAGGGCGGCGACGTCCTCTATCGAATGACCGCCGATGGCCAAACCTTTACTGTCTCGACAGATCATCGTCCCGGCATCTCCCCCTGGTCGGGTTCGATCGATGGGGAAAAGCGGACCGCGCAAATTCGTTCGCGGCCGAACGGGATAACCCTGTTTCTCGACGGACTGTGGCTCGAGGCCAAGGTGATGTCGCCGACGATCGCCGAACTCGAGAAGCTGATGCCGGTGAAGCTGCCGCCGGACACCTCGAAGATGCTGCTGTGTCCGATGCCGGGCCTCGTCGTGTCGATCGCGGTGGAGGAGGGGCAGGAGGTGAAGGCCGGCGAGACCCTGGCGATCGTCGAGGCGATGAAGATGGAAAACATCCTGCGAGCCGAGCGCGATCTGACCGTGGCGAGCCTCAAGGCGGCGGCAGGCGATAGTCTGGCGGTCGACGCGGTGATCATGGAGTTCCAATGATTACCGCGATCCATTGTCTGGTGCGGGGGCAGGTGCAGGGCGTCGGCTACCGCGCATGGTGCCAGGGTGAAGCCGTGACGCGGGGGCTGTCCGGCTGGGTGCGCAACCGCCGGTCCGGCGAAGTTGAGGCGGTCCTGGCGGGACCGTCCGACGTGGTCGACGACATGCTGGCGGCGCTGTGGACCGGGCCGGCCGGCGCTTCGGTGTCGGCGATCGACGGAACGCCGACCGAGGAACACCCGCGTGGCGATTTCGACGTCAAGCCGACGGTTTAACGGATCGCATCCGCTGTCGGGCCGAACACGGTCTCGAACTGTCGGCGTAGCAGGCTGTCGACCTCTTGCATGGGCACCAGGGTGCCGAGATCGGCAAGGCTCGTCACGCCGTAGCCGCGAACGCCGCAGGGCACAATGCCGGAGAAATGCTCCAGATCCGGGTCGACGTTGAGCGAGATGCCGTGGAAGGTCACCCAGCGGCGGACGCGGATGCCGATCGCCGCGATCTTGTCTTCGGCGATGCTGCCGTCGGTCATGATCTGGCGCTCCGGCCGTCGCACCCAGACCCCGACGCGATCTTCACGCCTTTCGCCCTTGATCTGGAATTCGCCGAGCGTCGCGATGATCCAGGCCTCCAGCGCTGCCACGAAGGCGCGCACATCCTCGCGCCGACGTTTTAGGTCCAGCAGCACATAGGCCACCCGCTGGCCAGGGCCGTGATAGGTGTATTCGCCGCCGCGGCCCGCAGCGAACACGGGGAATCGCGTCGAATCGACGAGGTCTTCGGCTCGGGCGCCGGTGCCGGCCGTATAGAGCGGTGGATGCTCCAGGAGGATCACCGTTTCAGGAGCCGTGCCAGACGCGATCTCCGCAACCCGGGCTTCCATCATCGCCAGCGCCTCGGGGTAGGGGGTCGGGCCGTCGATGATGTGCCACGCCACCGGCGCCGAACCGGGGCGCGCCAGGAAGCGCTCGGCCACAGTCGAAAGCCGGGAGCCGCTCGTCGCTGTCTCGATCGTCGCTGTCATGGCGGGTATCTAGCCGGTCCGAACGCCGTCGAAAAGCGATGACCGCGCGCGCTTGAGGAGAATGCCGACCGGGATCGTCCGAATAGCCCTTGTGCGACAGGGTAAGTCTTGTTACATGCCCGCCACCGACGGCCTCGCGCCCTTGGTATACACGGCGTGCGGTCGTGGCGGAATTGGTAGACGCGCAGCGTTGAGGTCGCTGTGGGGCAACCCGTGGAAGTTCGAGTCTTCTCGACCGCACCAGCCTTCCTCATTGAATGGCCATATCGGGATCTTTCGTTGGCGTGAGCCGACGATGACCTGGGCGTTACCAGCGCTCGGTCATCCGCAGAGATTTTGAGACCCGTGTTCCTTTCCATCGCGAAGCGAATCGGGAAGGGGGTTCTCAATCTTGGCGCCAGTTCCATAGGACGCCGGTACCCTCCCATACGCAGGAGCCGGAACCCAATCCGCCGGCGGCGAGACAGCGAGCTTTCCCATCAAGCCACTTTTCCAGCCTTCTCCGGCGCGGCCGCGCCGTTCGCGGGTCGATCGTCTGCCGGGCTCCCATCCGGCGATTGCGAGACCGGCCGCCAGCCGCCATGCGCGACCTCGCAGTTGAATTCGAGGACGGTACCTGCTGCGAAGGGATACACTTGGTTGCGGACGCCGATTTTTCCCGGGCCTTTCCATCCGTGCGGCGCAGACACGCTCAATCTTTCGCAGCCTACATCGAGATAGAGCCAGTCGCCGTGATAGAGCAGCTTCAGGCGCAAGCGTTGCAGCTCCGTTGGCAGGCACGGGCTGATCCACAGCGTGTCGTCGCGAAACTCCAGCGCCGTCTGGCCGCGCTCGACGAGGTCGACGGTGCCGGCCATCGCACCGAGATGGATACCCTCGGCAGTCGTGCCGCCCTGGATGTCGGAAATATCGCTTTCGAGGGCCGTCACGAAGAGATTCCACGATCGGCTCCGGTCGCCACGGGCAAGAACCCAGGATTGAACGACCCGGCTCAGCGTCGAGCCGTCCGATGTGCGCCGGAGGTAGTAGTCGATGTTCTTCTGGATCGCGTCCGGCCCGAACGCATAGCCGAGCGGGACCATCAACGCGCGAAGTTCATCATAGGAGAATACGTAGAAAAGCATCAGGACGTCCGGCTGCTTCGAGGCCTTGTAGCGGTTGACCGTATCTCCCTCCGCTTCCAGGATTCGATCGAGCCGGTGGATGTCGGAATATTTCTCGCGATAGGCCTCCCAGTCGAGTTCCTCCAGTCGCTCGTAACCTTCGAACTGAGCGATAATCCCGTCTTCCAGGAACACCAGCCGCATCTTGCGGGCAATGTCGTCCCAGCGGTTGGTTTCATCGGTCGTGAGCCCGAGCAGGTTTTCGAGTTCGCGACGGCGTTCGATCCCGACGTGATCCAGGACCTCCGCGGCGCGGCGCAGAACCCAGACCGCCATCACATTGGTGTAGGCATTGTTGTCGAGTCCGGGCGTGTCTCGCCACGGATAGCGGTCGTGGAACTCGTCCGGCCCCATCACGCCGCCGATCTGGTAGCGGCCGGAGGCTTCGTCGTAGGTCGTGGTGCTTGCCCAGAAGCGGGCGATTTCGATCAGCATCTCGGCGCCGTGCCAGGACAGGAACGCAAGATCCCCTGTCGTCTGCCAGTAGCGCCAGACGTTGCAGGCGACCGCTGCGCTCACGTGTCGCTGCAGATAGGTATTGTCGGGCGTCCAGCGCCCGGAACGCGGGTTGAGATGGAGGGTCTGGCTTTCCTCGCGTCCGCTCGATCCGCTCTGCCAGGGATACATGGCGCCGTTGTAACCCGCCTCCCGCGCAAGCCGGCGAGCTTCGGGCAGTCGCCGATAGCGATAGAGCAAGAGCGCCCGACTAATTTCCGGCAGGTGAAAATTCAGATACGGCAGGATGAACAGTTCGTCCCAGAAAATATGTCCCCGATAGGCTTCGCCGTGCAAGCCGCGCGCCGGCACGCCGGCATCGAGATCGATCGTCTTGGGTGAGACCGTCTGCAGAAGATGAAAGATGTGCAGCCGCAGGATCATCTGCGTGCGCGAGCCCTGCTCGATGGCGATGTCGCAGCGGTTCCACAGCGCACGCCATGCGTGCCTGTGAGAGTCCAGAAGCAGGTCGAAGCGCTCTGCTTGTTCAAGCGCCTCGATCGCAGCCTGACGCGGCTCGGAAATCGCCCGATCCCGCGAGGTGAAGACTGCTACTGTCTTCTCGATCGTGACGGATCTTCCTTCCGCGACCGCGAATCGCAGTTCCTGTCCGACATAGCCCTCTTCCTCGTGGTTCTCGCACGCGACGGTCAGCGGAACGTCGCCCTCGAAAATCTGTGTGCGCGCCGCTTCCGCGATCCGCAGGCGTGACTGGCTCGTCTCGGCGGTGAGCAGGATGCCGTCATCGTTCAGGACTTGTGTCTCAAGCGGCACGAGGTGCTTGCTGGCGAGCTGGCCGTAGCGCTCGACGCCGCCGTTGATGACACGCCCATCCAGGGCGGTTCGCACGACAAGCTGGCCCGACCAGTTCTCCGGGCGCAACGTGACCGCGATCGCGGCCAGATGCGGTCGTCCCATGTGGACCAGCCTGCGGCTGCGGAGGGACGTCTCGCGGCCATGGTCGTCGCGGATTCGCAACTGCCGTTCAAGTACGCCGCCGCCCAGATCGAGCTCTTGCCGATAGGCGAGGATCTCGACGCGCCGCAAATTGATCCAGTCGCCGTCCTCGGGGCGAAAACGCAGGGGCAGCCAGTTCGGCAGATTGACGAGATCTTCGTTCTCGACCGTGCGGCCGGCGATGTCGGTTGTGAGGCGGTTGTAGCCGCCGGCAAGATAGGTGCCGGGATAGTGGACGTCGTCGGCTGCGCTCTCTTCCGCCGCACCGCGGGTCGCAAAATAGCCGTTGCCAAGCGTACAGAGCGCCTCACGGAGGCCTTCCTGCGCCGGCTCGAAGCCTTCGTAGGCGTGCGTCCAGCGGCTATCGGCCATCCCGTCGCTCCATAGTTGCGGGCCCCGCCGCTGGCGTGGGGGTCAGCAGATGCAAGGCGGCGAGGTCGGCTACGACCAGGTCGGCACCGGCCTCACGCAAGGCCGCCGCCTGGTCCGCCCGATCGACCCCGACAACCAGGCCGAAGCCGCCG
Source organism: Aurantimonas marina (assembly GCF_017183135.1). Taxonomy (GTDB): domain Bacteria; phylum Pseudomonadota; class Alphaproteobacteria; order Rhizobiales; family Rhizobiaceae; genus Aurantimonas; species Aurantimonas marina. The sequence continues at coordinate 197,454 of NZ_JADDXW010000004.1, forward strand.
GCGCGTCCGGCCTGGACGCCGCTGATCGCATCCTCAAACACCGCAGCCCGTTCGCGTCGAGCGCCCAGCGCTTCGGTCGCGGCGAGGAAGATGTCGGGCTGCGGCTTGCCTTTCAATTCGAGGCGCGCCGAGTCGCTGCCGTCGACGCAGACGTCGAAAAGTGTGGTGAGATCGGCGGAATCCAGGATGGCGCGGGCATTGCGGCTCGACGAGACGAGTGCTGTTCTGACGCCGTAACCACGCAATGTCCGGATCAGCGCCACAGTGCTGTCGAACACCTCGACACCGTCCTTTTCGAGGCTCTCCTGCAGAAATTGGTTCTTTCGGTTGCCCAGTCCGGAGATGGTTTCCCGATCGGGTGGATCTGTGGGCGTGCCGAGGGCAAGCGTGATACCGCGCGACTGCAGAAAGCTCCTCACTCCATCATAGCGCGGCTTGCCGTCGACATAACGCCGGTAATCGTCATCGAGAAATGGGCGGAACGGTTCTCCCGCTCGCTCGGCCCGCTGCTTCAGATATTCGTCGAACAGGCGTTTCCAAGCCGCCGCGTGGACGCGAGCCGTCCGCGTCACGACGCCGTCGAGATCGAAGATCGCCGCGTCGAAGTCCTCGACCCGCAGGCTCGCATCGTCATATCCCGCATTGCTCATCGTGTCAGCCTCATCGACCTATCCGGCCTGATCGCGTCGCCAAATTCGTCCGGCCGGATGGCGGATACGCGCGATTTCGATTTCGCCAGCCTCCATTCGTTCCAATCGGGCGCGATATCGCCCGATCGACCTGCGTGTGCCTTGATTTGTGTCAAACACCGCCGGACGGAGGTCGAGCGGGTCGATACGATAAGCCCGGGCGGCGGTCGTTCGACGGGGCGGCCGAGGGACGCAAAGCTGAGACAATCCGCGTTGACCCTATGAAACCCTCGCATATAGTGATCGAAAAAAGGACGGTGTAAAATAATATTGCACCGCAGTAGCAACGGCGGTGAATGGACTTCTGGTCCTGTGTCGTCAAACGGGAGGGACAGGAATGAACAGCTTCAAACTATTGAAGGGAACAGCCGCCGCGCTTGTCGTCGCCATCGGCCTTGCGACACTTGGTGCCACGGCCCCGGCCGTCGCCCAGATCAAGCTGGTCGGTGCCAGCCAATTCGACGAGAACCACGCCTTTACCAAGTCCATGCGCAAGTTCGAGGAACTGGTGAAGGCCTGCTATACCGACGAGCCGGTCGAGTTCGAGATGCATCTCAATTCCGAACTGGGCCTGGAGAAGGATTACGTCGCCTATATGAACCAGGGCTTGTCGGTCGACTACGCCGTGGCGTCTCCCGCCCATATCTCGACATTTTCGAACATGGCGCCGTTGATGGACATGCCCTTCCTGTTTCGGGATGAGGAACACTGGAACAAGGTGCTCGAGCAGGATTTGCTGAGGCCGATCGCCGACGACATCCTTGAAAAGGCCGACATTCGTCTCCTGGGCTATGCCGGCGGTGGTACCCGCAACGTTTTCGCCAACAAGCCGGTCACCAACATGGCGGAGCTCAAGGACCTGCCGATCCGCATGCAGGGTGCCCCGATCTGGACCAGCGTGTTCGACGCCCTGGGCGCTGCGCCCACGGTCATTGCCTATAACGAGGTCTACAACGCCATCCAGACCGGCGTGATCGACGCGGCCGAAAACGAAGCGGCTGGCGTCGAGCAGATGAAGTTCTACGAGGTCGGACCGGACCTCGCATTGACCAAACATGCGATCACCATCCGCCCGCTGTTCATCTCCAACAAGACCTATCAGCGGCTACCGGAGAAACTTCAGGGCTGCATTGACGAGTCCGGCGCGGAGGCGGGTAAATTCGGGCGCGACATCGAGAGCGGCGAGGATTCCAAGAAGCTGCAGGCGATGGTCGACAAGGGCTGGATCAAGACCCATGAATTCACCGAGCGCGACAAGATGCTCGAGGCGGCCAAGCCCGTGCTGGAGGCGTATGCCGAGGAACTCGGGGCGGGCGACGTCCTGAAGGCCATTCAGGACGTACAGTGACCGCGACCTGATTCAACCTGCCGGCGCCAGACGCGGCGCCGGCATCGGCATGTTATCGCTTCAACGCCCCGCTGGCGTTCAGCCCACAGGACAGTCATGACCCGCGTCCTCGACGCCATCCACCTCGTGCTCAGGCTGGCTCTGGGACTGCTCATCGCCGGTCTGCTGATACCGGTGACGGCGCAAATCCTCTCCCGCTTCACCGGCATCGTGCCCCGCTACATTTGGACCGAGGAAATCGCGCGGTTCTGCTTCGTCTGGATGATCATGGTCGGCGCCATGTGCGCGGTGCGGGACGGCACCCATTTCGACCTCGAAGTGCTGCCCGTTTCCGCCAACGCCAGAATCGAGGCGGCCAAGCGCATCTTCGTTCAGCTCATGATCCTCGCTGTCGCCCTGATCTTCATCTGGTACGGCTGGGACTTCATGCTGTTCGGCTGGTACCAGAAATCGGAAATCGCTGCCTTGCCGATGAATTGGATCTTCGTCGCCTGGCCCTTGACCGGCGTGGTGACGACGCTTTTCGTGGCTGAGAAGATCGCCAAGGAAATCGCCCTCGTCAAAGGTGCCGGAGTATGACGCCGGGCAGTGTCGCGAGCATTTTGTTCGGGCTTCTGTTTCTTCTCATCATCCTGCGTGTGCCCGTTGCGTTCGCCCTGGCGCTCGCCTGCATCCCGGTGTTCTTCATCGAGCCTCGCCTGACACCAGTCCTGGTGCTGCAGGAGATGTTCCGCTCCTACAATTCCTTCGTCCTTCTGGCCGTGCCGTTCTTTCTGCTCGCCGCAAATCTGATGAACGCTGCCGGGATTACCGACAGGCTGATCCGGCTGTCCCGCGCCATGGTCGGCCATTTGCCGGGCGGTCTCGGTCACGTCAACGTGGTCGTGTCGATGTTTTTTGCCGGCATTTCCGGCAGTTCGACCGCCGACGCGGCGGGAATCGGATCGCTATTGATTCCGCAGATGAAAAAGGAAGGGTTCTCCCCGTCCTTCTCCGTGGCGGTCACCGCCTGTTCCTCGGTGATGGGCGTCATCATCCCGCCGTCGATCCTGATGGTCATCTGGGGCGGTCTGATGTCGGTGTCGATTGGCGGTCTCTTCGTGGCCGGCATCCTGCCCGGCATCCTGATCGGGCTGGCGATGATGGTCGCGGTCTATGTCTATGCCCGCCGGCACGGCATGCAACCGCACGGCCGCACGACGCTCAAAGAGTTCGCCAGCGCCCTGGCGGGGGCGCTTCTGGCGCTGCTCACGCCGGTCATTATCGTCGGTGGCATCGTCGGTGGGCTGTTCACGCCGACCGAAGCGTCGGTCGTCGCCGCGCTCTACGCACTCGTTCTAGGCCTGGTCGTGTACCGCGCGCTAGGTCCGCGCGAGGTCGCTTATGTCTTTTACGACACCGGCCGGTTCGCGGCGATCGCCTTGTTCTGCATCGGCACCGCGAGTGCCTTCGGCTGGACCCTAGCCTATTTCAAGATTCCGGCTGCCCTGGTCAGCTATGTGCAGGTCATGAATCTGGGAATCGTGGAGATGGGTTTCGCAGTCGCGATCGCGTTCCTGGTCATCGGCTGCTTCATCGATGCCATTCCGGCGATCATTATCCTCGGCACGGTACTGTACCCGGTGACCCTGGAGGTCGGCATGCACCCGATCCACTTCGCCATGATCGGCATCATCAGTCTGGCTTTTGGCCTCGTGACGCCACCCTATGGGCTTTGCCTGCTGATTTCCTGTTCGATCGGCGAAATTCCGGTGAAGGCGGCGATGCGGGACGTCGCATTCATCCTGCTGCCAATGCTGGCCATTCTGGTGCTGATCGTGGTCTTCCCGTCCATCAGCCTGTGGCTGCCACGCCTGTTGTTGCCGCAGTTCGTCAACTAACCTTTCGTCGGGTGAAAGGCTCGAAACATTGGGCGATCGCGAGGATATCCCAATCCGCTCCAGCCGGGCCGAAGACCATCAGACCCGTCGGCAGCGATCCGGCGGCATACATCGGGATCGTTGCGGCGCAACCGTCAAGAAAATTGACTGTCGACGGATTGCGCAGAACCAGGGCGTTGAGCCGATCGTAGTCGGCCTCCACCTCTGCGATCAGTGGCGGAACGATCGGAACCGTCGGGGCGATGAAGGCGTCGAAATCCGCGGCGAGAACGGCGAAGGTGGCTTGTGCGGCGGAGCGCTCAACCCGCGCCTGCTCTTCCTCGCCGGGTGAGAAATCGATCGCGGTCATGATCCGCCTGAGCACCCGCGGATCGCCGACCTTCTTCAGTGCATCGAGATGATCGACGTGGACGCGGTGCGCTTCCGAGCCGACGATCACCCGATTGATCGCTCCGACCCCTGCGAGCGCGGGCAGGTCGACGTCGACCAGCTCGACGCCGTTTTCACTCAGAGCCTGGACAGCGAAGGCGAAGTCGGCGGCCACCTGCGCGTCGAGACCCTCGGTGAGCACGGTACGGATGACACCGATTCGCAAGCCCGTGGTTTTGCGCCTGGCGAATTCCGGTGGCGTCTCGCCGCTGAGGACGGCATGGACACCAGCACAGGTTCGAATGTCTCTCGCGAGGGGGCCAACGCTGTCGTAGGAATGCGCCAGAGGGAAGGCGCCGTCGAGCGGCACCTTCGCCTGGGTCGGTTTGAATCCTGTCAGCCCGTTGAACGCGGCGGGAATGCGAACGGAGCCGCCAGTGTCCGATCCGAGCGCGACATCGGCGAGGCCGAGCGCCACGCTGAGCGCGCCGCCCGACGTCGATCCGCCGGGTATCCGCGACGGGTCGTGGCTATTGCCGGGGGTGCCGAAATGTGGATTGAGGCCAACGCCGGAATAGGCGAATTCCGACATGGTGGTTCGGCCGAAGGGGATGGCGCCCGCCGATTTCAGGCGCGTCACGACGGCTGCATCCGCCTCGGCCGGCGCCCTGTCGGCCAGATAGACTGACGCCGCCGTGGTAATCTCGCCAGCCTCATCGAAGAGGTCCTTGATCGAGATGGTCAGACCGGCGAGGGGGCCTTGCAGCCCGGCGGGGTCGCAATCGAGCGCCTCCGCGGCGCGCATCACCCTTGCCGCATCGAAGCGGGTGAAAATTCGTCCGGCCGTCTCGTCGTGCAAGGCTTCGACCCGATCGATCGCCGCACCGGTTCGCTCGGTCGCACGGAAGACGAGGCGGCCGGAGAGACGCTTGAGCGGCGAGATATCTGTCACGGGAGAGTCCTTTTTCTTGGCGGCGGCAGACCAGGGACAGACGCAGGTCGGCGATCCCGCATTCGTCCTCGTCACGCCAAGGCGATCTCGATCGCTTTCACAGATTGTCGATCGCCGGCGACCCTATTTAACAAGCGGATCATGCCGATTTGCTCAATCGGCATGGTCCAGTCGGCCGCTCCCGCAGGTCCCACGGGCTCGGATCAGCTGTCGAACCGGCCCGAAGCGTGGGCAAGCATGGTGTAGACCTTGCCGGTGTCCGACGTGAGATAGGTCCTTGTGAGGTTGTTCTCCGGATCCTTCTTCGCGATATCGCCGAGCAAGGTCTCGAAGTCTGAAAGGTAGCGGTTTACGGCCTTTTTGAACTCGGTGTCGCGCTGATATTTGCGACGAATCTCGTCGAAGGTCTGCTGACCCTTCATCGTATAAAGGCGGCGTGTGAAGACGTTGCGTTCGCCGCTGCGATAACGGTCCCACAGCTCGACCGAAGCCTTGTGGTCGATGGCTCGTGCGATGTCTACGGACAACGAATTCAAGGAGTCCATGACCGAGTCCGGCGAGCGGGCCGCCTGCGTCGAGCGCGCTGCCGGTTGCTGTTCCTCCGCGCTCAACGCGGATTTATCGTCCTGTTCCTCCTCGCGCGAAGCGCGGCGCAGAAGGTCAGAGACCCAACCGCCCGAACGGCCACCAGCCGCCGGAGTAGCTGCTGCCTCGTCTGCCTGTGCTGTCGGACGCACTGGTGACACAGCGTCGCTCGGGCGAGATTCGGCGGAACGCATCTCGACGGACTTCGCCGGTGTGGTCCCCGTGCGGTCTGGCACATCGAAGTTCGAGCCGCGCAGATCCCGCGCCAGATTACCATCGGTCATGAAAGATGCCGCGATCTGTTCCTCGACCTCCCGTTCCTGCTCTTCCGTCAGCTCGGCATCTGCGGACGGCTGCGTCGCCTGCGGTTCCACCTTGCGCTTAGCGCTGGTCCGTTGCGGAGCCGCCGCTGCGGGACGCGTGGGTGCTGTGCCGCGGGTCGATACGTCGAAGGCGCGGCCGGATTGCGAGACGACTTCGGAAAGATCGCGCAGCGCCCGGATCTGATCGGAGACCGCCCGCCGCATCGCCTCAGTACTTGTGCGTGTTTCTTCCGGCAATTCGACGACACCGCGTTTGATCTCGCTGCGGGCCGCTTCGAGCTCTTGGCGTATCTCGGCGGCGGTGCGGCGCATTTCATCGGTCGCGCCTTCGAAACGCTGGCTCGCGTCCTCGATCACCGACTGGACCGCGTCGCGCATGGCCTGGGCCGTAGCGCGCGATCTCTCTTCCGCTCCCTGCATCTTGCGATCCGCCTCGCCGAGCGTCTCGCCCACCTCGGAAGAAAGTCGCGTCGAGATCAGACGGGAGCGCTGTTCGGTCCGATCGAACAGGCCGTCCATCACCTCTTCGAAGGAACGCATCAGCGCACCGATTTCCTCGGAGCGCTTTACCAGCCCCGCTGAGAGTTCCTCGATGCCGCCATGGCCACCTTCCAGGGTGGAGCGCAGAGTGGCTTCGCTCGTGTCGATGAGTTGCACGGCCTCGGCAAGTACCGCTCCGTGCTCCTGGAACCGGTCGGCGATGCTGGCGACTTTGGAGAACGCCGTCATTGACAGCTTGTCGAGACGCTCGACATTGCTTTCGAGAAGGCGTGAGGACAGCGAGATCGAATTGGAGGCCTGCTCGGCGCCCTGGGTGAAGCGCGTTCCGGTTTCCTGCAAGGTTGCGTCGATAGCGCCGAGATTGTTCGCCGTTTCCTCGACGAGCCCGCGTAGCGAACCGCTTGTCTGCGACAGGCGGCTGATCAGGGAGCCGACCTCGCGCTGGAGTTGATCGCGCATATCGGCGACGACGCCGACCGCAGTTGCCGTCTTCTCGTCGAGAGCGCCGAGGATCTCGTTGGAGGATTGATTGAGACTGTCGATCGTCTCGCTGGCCCGCCGGCCGAGCGCGGCGACGAGGGCGGCATTCTCGGCCCGCAGGCGCTCGGAGGCATCGCGGGTGCTGTGTTCGAGCAATTGGGCGAATTCGGATCCGTTCTCGCCAAGGCGATCGAACATCGGCCGGGCCTCTTCGTCGAGAATGCGCGAGATATCGGCGGTGCGCGCGCTCAACAGAGTCGTCAGATCGCGGGTTTTGGCATCAAGTTCTTCGCCCATCATCTGGGCCCGGATTGCGATGGCCTGCTCTGATTGAGACATCCTGTTCGACAGATCCTCGCCAACCGCCCCGGCACTTTCCAGAAGTTGCTCGCGGGCGCGCTCGGTCTCGACCCGGATCGCGCTGGAGATCGAGGCGAGATGGTCAGCCAGTTCTCTGGCCCTGACCATCATCTCCTCTCGCGCGCCGTCGGCATCGCGAAGCAGGCTTTGCGATGCGTCCGTGACCTCGCCGCGCAATTGCGAGGCAACGTTCATGACGCCGTCACGCATCGACTGCGATGCATTGGCGAGTTCGCTGCGGATCAGCTCGGTTGCGCCGGAGAGTTCGCTGCTGAGCGTGTTCGAGCTCAACATCTCGGACAGGCGCTCCGAGACAACGGCAAGCTCCTCGGCAAAGCGCTGCGAACGCTCCTCGAGCGTTTCCGCAACACGGTCTGTCTCCGTGCGTAGCTGGTACGAGGCGCCGGACAGGCGGCGCGCAAAGCCTTCCGTGTCTTCTCGCAGCGCGACTGTCGCGGCGTCGGTCATTTCACGCATCGTTGCCGAGGCGTTTTCGACCTGGCTCGCGATTTCACCGGCGTCAGTGACAAACCGGTCGCGGCTTTCGCCGCCCGCCGAGCGAATCCGCTCGCTCGCCTCCCCGATCTGCGCCGCGAAGCTCTCGGCGTTGCGGGTCAACTGACCCTCGACCGACGTGGTGATCCCAGCCAAGCTGTCGACGAGGGCCAGACGCTGTTCCGCAAGGTCTTCGCGCACGCTCTGTCCCTCTTCGCGCAGACGGCCCGACAGGTCGGCGATCGTCCTGGCGAGTTCGTCCGCTTCGCTGGCGAACCGCGTGCGCGATTGCTCCGACAGTGAACGGATCACTTCCGCCGCGCCGCCGATATTTTCGGCAATCCGACCGCCTTCGCCGACGAGGATGGCGCTGGCCGCGGCCGAGCGGCTCGCCAGATCGTCGGCCAGGGCGCCGAGACGCTCGGCAAGACGGTCGGCTTCGCCGGCGATCTTGATGCGGGCCTCTTCTCCGGACGCAAGGAACAAGCGATCGATGCCGGCGACGCTTGCGGAAATCTTGCTGCCTTCGGCTTCGAGGCTGTCACGGGCACGACCGGCTTCCTCATTCAACGCGGTGGTCGCCGCCGTCACGGTCTGACGCAACGATTCCGCGATCATCGACGCGCGGTTGTTCAGCGTACGCTCGACATTGCCGAGACCCCGCTCGAGCGCGGCGGAGATCGCGTCGGTCCGTTCGTCCAGCGCGCCGGTGAGAGTGGTCGAACCGGTTTCCAAAGCCGATACGAGATCGTTACGCCGAAGCTCCAGGGACGAGGATACGTCACCGACACTTTGCTCGATGGCACGGCGGACGTCGTCGGCGCGGTCTCCGAGTGTCGCTGCGGCGGATCGGGCGGCTTCCTCAACGACCGTGGCGAGGCTATCGCGGCGCTCTTCAAGGACAGAAGCGAGACGCAGATCGGCATCGAACAGCGCATCGCTGATCCCTTTGACGCGATCCTCGATCGCTGCGGCGATCGAGGCGCGGCCGGAATCGAACTCCTCGCCGATCCGAGCGGTGCGTTCGTCGAGACCGGACAGGAGCGATCCCTGCGAGCCGTCGACAATGGCGTGAATCGCCGCCATGCGCTCGTCGAGACCATCGACCAGAATAGTGCGCGCCTCCTCGACGATGCCGCGCAGCGCGGCCGTCCGGGCATCCAGCCCTTCGCCGACGCGCATCACCCGATCGCCGATTTCGTCGGTGATGATCCGGGTCCGTCCGTCCAGATCACCGATCAACGTCTCACGACCTTCCGCCATAACCGAGCGAATGGTCTCGAAGCGGCCGTCGAGTTCGTCGCGCAGCGAGGTCGCGACGCCGTCGGCGGCATTTTGCAGCTGCGCGGTCCTTTCATCGAGACCCCCGATCACAGTCGCAAGAGCGCTCTCGATCGCGGCGAGTTGAGACCCTGCACTGACGGCGATGCGGTCTCCGAAGTCCTCGGTTCGCTGATCCATTTCGCCGCGCAGACGCTCCGTGCTTCTGTCGACGTCCCCGACGATCGCAAGGCGCGAATCCTCGATGACGGTCCTGAGCGACAGGACGCGTTCGGAAAGCTCGTCGGCAACACGGCGCACGGCGTCGTCGAAGCCGCCGGAAATTCCGGCAATTCGTTCGTCGAGGGCGGCCAGAAGCGCGCTGTGGCTCTCTTGCGAAGCCGATCGCAGCACGCTTGTTCGTTCATCAAGCGTCGTTCGAATAACTTGATGGCGGGTATCGAGCGCGGTCAAAAGTTCTTCTTTCGACGTGTCGAAATGCGTCTGACCAGCCACCATGCGGTCTTGGAGACCGGTGTTGAGCGCGCTGGAGCGCTCATCGATATCGGCGATGAGGCGTCCGGCCTGTTGTTCAAGACCACCGATGAAACGGGCCGATTCCGACGCGAGCGAGTCGTGGATGTGGCCGACCCGATCGGATAGGAGGCCGGCGATGACCTTGATGCGTTCGTCGAGACCCTTGGCCAGGGTTCCCTCACTCGCGCCGATGAGGTCTTCCATGCGAGCAACGGTTTCCTCAATGGCGGTGGTCAGGCTGGAACCCCGCTCTTCGAGGTTGCCGAGCAGACTCTGCTGCGCGAAAGCGAAGGACGCATCGAGATTCTCGCCATGAGAGGCGATCGTCTCTTCGAGCGCGCCGGCCCGGCCGTCGAGCGCCGCGCGGACGCCTTCCGCCCCGCGTTCGATCGAGGCCTCGATTTCGTCCCGGCGTTGTTCGAGCAAGGTCTCGAGGCGAGCGGCCGTCCGCTCTAGGGCTGCGTCCATCTCATCTGCCCGTTGCGCGATATTGTCGACGCGGCTGTCACTGGCCAGATCGAACGCCAACAAGCGATCGTCGAGCGTGCCGGCGAGCTTGCCCGTTCGCTCATCCATCAGCCCGTCGAAGCCGGCGAGGCGATCATCGAAGAGAGCGCGCAATTCGCTCGTCCGTGCCTCGAGCGCCATCTGTGTCAGCGCAACCGCATCGCTGGCTTTCATCGAAAGATCCGAATGGCCGGACTGGAAGGCCTCGACAATCTCGCGCGTCCGTTCGGAAAGCGCGCCCGCGAAGTCTTTGGTGCGCGTCTCCAAAGCCGCGGTGATGCGATCGGTTGAACGCTCGATCGCATTGGCCCGCTGTTCGATGTCGTTGACCAGCGACCCCCCTCGATCGGCCAAGGTGCGATCGATCGACGCGATCCGATCGTCGAGATCGCCGATGGTCCGGCTGTTGGCGTCGGCGAGAATTTGGCTAGCCCGCTCGGTCCGCTCGCCGAGACTGGTATCGAGGACCTCCAGGAAGCGCCCGGATTCTTCGTCCAATTTCCGGCTGCGCGATTCGACGCTTTCGGTGAGATTTGTAAGGAACAGTCCGTTCTTTTCGCCGATCTCGCGCATCCGCTCCTCGAACGCGCCATCGAGGCTTGCCAGGAAGGTTTCTCCGTCCATCGCCATGCCGATCGCCCGGTCGTCCAGAAGGCTGGTGAGGTCGGCTAGGAATTTCTCACTGTCGGCGGCGAGTGTTTCGCCACGTGATTTCAACAGGCCAGTGGCCGCGTCGCCCGACGCGACGAGGCGGCTCTCGATGTCGTTGCCGACAGAAGCAAGCTGTTCCAGCAGTTCCGATGACCGGTCCTTGATTTCAGCCGTCCGGCCTTCCAGCAGGCGTCCGACCTCTTCGCCGGTCGCACTCAGCCGTTCGCTCGCCTCGTCACCGGCCTGTGTCAGTCGGGCGATCAAGCCCTCGCTATTAGCGGCGATACCCTCGCTGGCCAGACGGCTGCGCTCATCGAACATGGCGATGAAATTCTCGCTGCGCTCGACATATTCACGGGCAAATGTCTCGCCCCGCTCGTCAAGCAGCCTTGTGAAACGCTGGGATGCCTCTTCGATTCGCTGCAGGATGTGCTCCGACGTCTGATCGACGTCCTCGACGAGCCGCTGATGCGAGCCCACGACCGAGGAGCGGAGATGTTCGGCGTGCGACAGCATCGCTTCACGCTCGGTTCCAAGATCCTGGACGAGCGTGCGAATCTTACCTTCGTTGTCGGCATAGGCCCGCTCAAGAGCGCCGACCTCAGTGCTGATGATATTTTCCAGATCGGACGTGCGCGAGAGGGCACGCTCGACGCCCTCGCCGAGAGCGGCAACCTCGCGACGAACCGCCTGACCGACGCTCATTACCCTTTCTGACGCAACAGTTTCTGGCTCGGCGAGGCGCAGCGCCACTTCGGCCAGCGAACGGCTCGTAAGGCGCAAGTCGGCAGCCCGGCGGATCATCACGGCGAAGGCGAATATCAACATAACCGGAACAACGGCGACGGCCGTCAGCAGGAGCAGGTCACGCTGCCGCGCCGGGCTCCCAAGGCCACCGGAAAGCGCGACGAGATCGATGCCATAGAGGCCCGAAGCCATGAAGCCGATGAAGCCAATCCATGCGATCGAAACGGCAAGAGCGACCCAAATCGGAGCCCTTGAGGCGCGTCGGTCGAGCAGCGCCTGAGCCATGACGGTCGTGCGCCGCTGCTCGTCGTTGGCGGCGGACTGGGCATAAGCCCGCGGTGTTTCCGCGCTCCGAAGCGCGGACGGTCCGGCACTTGCAGGCTCGCCGGCCTGTGGACGGTCCGCGTGAGCGCCACTCTCGCGGGAAGATTTCGCGCTCGAATCGGAGGCGGTCTTCGACGGTGTTGCAGCAGCCTTGGCGGGAGTCGCGCTCACCGCAGCTTTCGCCCGGGCACCGCCGACCAGGTCGGAAACCGATGCACGCCTTGCTCCACCGGAGTTGTCGGCGTTCTCTTCCGTTCGCAGGCGGCCCGCCGTTTCATTGATCTGCCGCTCGAAATCATCGAGCGAAAATTCGACCTTTGTCGCGTCGGCGAATGAATTTTCCTCAAGATGACCTGAGGCCTCCTTCAGATCGTCCGAAATGTCCTGTTCCTCGAAATCGAGACGAAGCGCCTCTTCGATTTCATTGACCGCGTCGTCGGTGAGCTGGTCGAAAGATTTGGTCTTGGACATCGCTGTCGCGCCTCAATACTCGTTACTTCGGATCCGTCACGACGGTTGCCGCGTTGGCGCAAGACAGGAGCGCCCGACCGATGCGGCATGCTCGTATAGCCGGTCGACCGAAGGGGGCCGACAGGTAGTTTCGCATGCTTCATGCTAGTTAGCGAAGCCGCTGAAAGAAACTGTAAAACCGCCCGATACGTACAAGTTTAAACATAAGGTTAACGATCTGGCGAGAAATGCACAGGATTTTTGCCGGAGGCCGAGGGCGTAGGGCTTGCGCCGCAGCCGAACCGGATCATCGCGACCGCTGCAGGCATCGAATCTTTCAAAGGTTTTAAGGTTGTATCCACCTTATTTTCCGATGTTGGAGGCCGCGATAAAAAAGTTAGACCAGCGTAGGCGGTCGAGTCGCGGTCTCTCGTTTCCGGAGAATGAGTATGGCAGCAGTCACACTGCAGATGGAAGAGGGTTCGGCCATCGAATTGGCAGGAGATGCGGCTCGATGTCCCTCGGGGCAGCGGCCAATCGATCTGGTGCATCTCGCCCGCCAGACGTCGGGCGATCGGAAGCTTGAGGCCGAAGTGCTTGGACTTTTGATGCGGCATCTTAAATTGTTCGATGAGCGCTTGGAATTCGCTACCGAAGACGAATCGCGATACATTGCGCATGCGCTCAAGGGGGCGGCCCGTAATATCGGGGCCTTTCCGCTTGCCGACGCGGCCCAACGCTTCGAGCGCTCGGTTCTCGACGGCGATGCCGTGGCCGTCCTGCGGTCGGAATTGAAGGAGACGGCCCGGTTCGTCCGCTCGCTGCTCGGCTGACGAAACACGCCCTCGCACCGCCGTCTTGTTGCACTCCTGTTGACTTTCGCCAGCGCCGAACTTTAACCAAACGCATGATCGTGGCGGAGCCCGTTCAGTTCGAAGGCTGATGCGATCTTCCGGACGTTAGCCGCCCTTTGGCGGGCGTTTCTCGACCCCCCGTGAGTTTGCGGGTTCGATCCTATCCTCCCGAAACCGAGAGCAGAGCGTTGCAGGCATGACAAAGATCACCTTCGTGGCCCCTGATGGAACCCGTTACGATGTCGATGCGCCAAACGGCTCGACGGCAATGGAGAACGCGATCAAGAACGGTGTCCCGGGGATCGAAGCGGAATGCGGCGGCGCCTGCGCCTGCGCGACCTGCCACGTCTATGTGGACGAAGCCTGGACGGAAAAGACCGGCGAACCCGAGGCGATGGAAGAGGACATGCTCGACTTCGCCTACGATGTGCGGCCGAACTCGCGGCTGTCCTGCCAGATCAAGATCGGCGACGAACTGGACGGCCTCGTTCTGACCGTGCCGGAGCGCCAGGCCTGAACAGCGGACGCGTCCCTTCGAGCGGACAAGCCAACGGAGACATGTTTCGATGCAACGCGTTAAGACCGATGTCGTGATCGTCGGGGCGGGTCCCGTCGCGCTGTTTGCCGTATTCGAGCTCGGGCTCTACGATCTTAAGTGCCATCTGATCGACATTCTCGACCGACCCGGCGGCCAATGCGCGGAGTTATATCCCGAAAAGCCGATCTATGACATTCCCGCCTGGCCTGTAATTTCCGGCCACGACCTCACCGAGAAACTGCTGCAGCAGATCGAACCGTTTCATCCGACCTTCCACTTCAATCGCATGGTGACCAATCTGGAGCGGCTGGAGGGGGGCGGTTACCTGGTGACCACTGACGAAGGCGAGGAATTCGAGTGCAAGGTCGTGGTCATCGCGGCCGGCGGCGGCTCGTTCCTGCCCAAACGGCCGCCGGTGCCAGGCATCGAGGCCTATGAAGGGACCAGCGTCTTCTACTCGGTGCGTCGCATGGAAGAGTTCCGGGGCCACGATGTCCTCATCGTTGGCGGCGGCGACTCCGCGCTGGATTGGACGTTGAACCTGCAGCCGATCGTGAAAAGCCTCACCCTCGTCCATCGACGCGACCAGTTTCGCGCGGCGCCCGACAGCGTCGCGAAAATGATGGCGTTGCGCGAAGCGGGCAAGGTGACATTCCAGATGGGGCAGGTGACGAGCATTCTCGGCGACAACGGCGTCATGCAAGGCGCCATTGTCAAAGGCCCTGACGGGAATGTCGAGGTGATCGCCGACCGGATGCTGCCGTTCTTCGGTCTGACCATGAAGCTCGGACCGATCGCCAACTGGGGGCTGAACCTTCACGAAAATCTCATTCCCGTTGACACAGCCAGATTTGAGACGTCCGAGCCCGGCATTTTCGCTATCGGCGACATCAACTGGTACGCTGGCAAGCTAAAGCTGATCCTATCCGGTTTTCACGAGGCCGCACTGATGACGCAGGCGGCAAAACGCATCGTTCACCCCGACGACCGGGTGGTGTTTCAGTACACGACGTCATCGACCGACCTGCAGAAGAAGCTGGGCGTGGGCGGAGTGAGATAGGTGCGGGCGGGGCAACCCATTATCGATCTCGCGCGACCCCACAAGCGATAACCGTCGCGAGGCCGCGGATTGCCTCGCCCTTGGCCCCCGAGCAACCGCAGATCTTGATCCTACCCGTCGGCTTCGCCCCGCAGGTTACGATCGAGGGCGCGTCGGAGCCGGAAATTGACTTCGCGACCTTCGATCGTGTCGAACTCGATCTGAGCTCGCTCGTGGCCGGCAAGATAACGTTGCGTGACCGTGTTTACGTGCATTTCCATCTCGGCGCAGGTTCGTTCTGTCCGCAGATTTCGGACCGCCATTTCCATCCGTTTAAGCCATGTCTTGGCAATGGCGGCGTGCTGGTTCTCATGACGTTTGATGTCCGCCTCGAGAGTCCGCCAGACTAACACCGTTTGCGGGGAAACCCGCTTGGGTGGTGTCCATTTCGGTAATGTGATGTGCAGCGTGAGCCCCAAATTGGCGCGGGCGACGGCACAACCTTTGGCAATCTTCTTGTATGTCACCTTGCCATCGAATTTCACCTCGGTCGCACCGGGGTGACGAAGACCGGTTTCAGCGACATAGGGACCCTGTCGATTGAGGTCCTCGTCCAATTCGGCGAGCGTTGAGCCGCGGACGGCGAAATAGCTGGTTTCCTGACTAACCGATCCGGCAATGGCGACGCCGGTCCATAGCCAGGCTAGACCCAGCACGATCGATCCCATCCCCGCGCGCATTGCACAGATCCTTTGCGACAAGAAGTTCGTAACGGCTACGCTATCCGATCGTGGGCACAACACAAGCGCTGCCGATCGGCCGCCATGATTCATCGTGTTGCGAGAGGCCAGTGCGAACGGCTGCGCCCGGCCAACCGTCCGTCCGAAATCAGTCTTGACAACGCCTTCGAAAAAGGAACATAAAAAGAATATAGAACAAATAAGGAACACGCTATGATCGCCTTCGCTAAGGATTTGCTCTCTCTTGTCGCGGTGTCGGGTTTCGTCCTCAGCCTCAGTCTTCTGATCCACGCGGTTTGATGCATCGTTTTCTGGGGATCTGACAGGTCTGGCCTTACCCCGCCGAACGGCGTGGGTTACCTCTTGTGCGAGGCGCGTTGAAGGCTTGGAGCGGGCGCAGTTAGCGAAGAAACCGGACTGTTCCTCCAAATCTGTGTCGAGCCGCGGTGCCGGAGCCAGGAAAGATGGGGTGATCGGCCATGACGGAACCGATGGAATGTGATCCGAAATTCGTTCACCTTCGGGTCCACAGCGCCTTTTCGCTGCTGGAAGGCGCGTTACGGCTGGATCAGATCATCCAGTTCGCCAAGAAGGACGGAGTACCGGCGATCGGGATCAGTGACACGAACAATTTGTTCGGGGCGCTGGAGTTTTCTGAAAAGGCAGCAAAGGCGGGCATACAGCCGATCATCGGATGTCAGCTCGACGTCGACTTCGGCGATACCGAGGCCGAGGAGCATGGCGGCCGCAAGGACCGGAATTTGGTGGCGATCGCGCCGCTGGTGTTGATCGCGGCGAGCGAGGCCGGATTTGCCAATCTCGTCGAAATCGTTTCGCTGGCTTATCTCGGGCATCCGGACAACCCCAAACCGCACATCTTGATCGATTGGCTGGCGGAGCGGGCCGAGGGGGTGATCGCCTTGACCGGCGGGCCGCTGGGGCCGATCGGCATGGCGCTTGCTGCAGACAGGGAGGCGCTCGCCCGGACCCGGCTGGAACGTCTCGCGGCAATCTTCGGCGACCGGCTCTATGTCGAATTGCAGCGCCAGGAAGGGCGAAGCCGCAAGGTGGAGGCCGGGACGGTCCAGCTTGCCTATGATTTCGCGCTGCCGTTGGTGGCGACCAATGAGCCGTTTTTTTTCGGCCTCGACGATTTCGAGGCTCATGACGCGCTAATCGCGGTGGCGAGCAACCGACTGGTCAGTCACGAGGATCGGCGCCGACTTTCGCGGGACCACAGCCTCAAATCGCAGGGCGAAATGGCGATGCTATTCGCCGATTTGCCGGAAGCGCTACAAAATACGGTTGAGATCGCCCGGCGTTGTTCCTACCGGCCAACGACGCGGCCGCCAATCCTGCCGCGTTTCGCCGGCGCGGACGCTGACCCGCTCGAGGCGGAGGCCGCGGAAACCACCGAACTTCGCCGGCAGGCCGTCGAAGGCTTGGAGAAGCGGCTGGCAGCGCATGGCCTGGCACCCAGCGAGACGGAGGCCAGCTACCGCGAGCGTCTGGATTTCGAGTTGTCGATCATCGAGCGCATGAAATTCCCGGGCTACTTCCTGATTGTCTCGGACTTCATCAAATGGGCCAAGGGGCAGGGGATTCCCGTGGGCCCCGGTCGCGGTTCGGGCGCCGGCTCGCTCGTCGCCTACTCCCTGACCATCACCGATCTCGACCCGCTGCGCTTCTCGCTACTCTTCGAGCGCTTCCTCAACCCCGAGCGCGTCTCGATGCCGGATTTCGATATCGATTTCTGCCAGGAGCGGCGCGAGGAAGTAATCCGCTACGTGCAAGACAAGTATGGGCGCGAGCAGGTCGGTCAGATCATCACCTTCGGAACGCTCCAGGCGCGGGCGGTGCTGCGCGACGTCGGCCGCGTGCTGGAAATGTCGTATGGCCAGGTGGACAAGCTCTGCAAGCTGGTACCCCAGAACCCCGCCAATCCGGTGACGCTCGCCCAGGCACTGGTTGAAGAGCCGCGTCTGCAGGAAGCGCGGGAGAAGGAAGAGATCGTCGACCGACTGATCTCGATCGCGCTGAAGCTGGAAGGGCTCTACCGGCATGCCTCGACCCACGCCGCCGGGATCGTCATCGGCGATCGTCCGCTGTCGCAGCTCGTGCCGATGTACCGCGATCCGCGCTCCGACATGCCGGTCACCCAGTACAATATGAAATGGGTCGAGCCGGCGGGCTTGGTCAAGTTCGACTTTCTGGGCCTGAAGACCCTGACGGTACTGCAGACGGCAGTGGAACTCATCGCCCGGAAGGGCATCAAGATCGATCTTTCGGCCATCCCGCTCGATGATGCCAAGAGCTACGAAATGATGACCCGCGGCGAGACCGTGGGTGTGTTCCAGGTGGAATCGGTCGGGATGCGCAAGGCGCTGATCGGTATGCGGCCGGACCGGTTCGAGGACATCATCGCCCTTGTCGCGCTCTATCGGCCGGGCCCGATGGAGAATATCCCGACCTACAACGCCCGCAAACATGGGGAGGAGGAGCCGGACTTCATTCACCCGATGATTGCGCCGATTCTGAAGGAGACGCAGGGCGTCATCATCTATCAGGAACAGGTGATGCAGATCGCGCAGGTGCTGGCGGGATACTCGCTTGGCGAAGCCGACCTCCTGCGTCGCGCCATGGGCAAGAAAATTCGCGCCGAAATGGACAAGCAACGTGTCCGGTTCGTCGAGGGCGCAGTCAAGAACGCCCTGGAGAAAGCCCAGGCGAACATGATCTTCGACCTGCTGGCCAAGTTCGCCGATTACGGCTTCAACAAGAGCCATGCGGCCGCTTACGCCTTGGTGGCGTATCAGACGGCCTATCTAAAGGCGAACCATCCGGTCGAATTCCTGGCCGCCTCGATGACCCTCGATGCGGGCAACACCGAAAAGCTCAATGATTTCCGCATGGATGCCATGAGGCTTGGGATCGCGGTCGTGCCGCCATCCGTCCAGACATCCTACAAATCCTTCGAGGTGGGTGAAAACCGCATCTTCTATGCGCTTGCCGCGATCAAGGGGGTCGGAGAACATGCGGTCGAGCACATCGTCGAGCGACGCGGCGACGTCGATTTCGCCTCGCTGGAGGATTTCTGCGCGCGGATCGACCCGAAGATCGTTAACAAGCGCACGCTCGAATTCCTCATCGCGGCGGGCGCACTCGACTGTTTCGGCCACGACCGATCGCTGTTGAGCGGCAATATCGACCTGATGGCCTCCTATGCGCTGCGTGTTCATGAGGGCCGGACATCGGGCCAGCACGACATGTTCGGCTCGGCCGGTGGCGCGCCGGAGCCGCTGCGGCTCAACCCCGGGCCGCTGTGGACGGCATCGGAGAAGTTGTTGCGGGAATTCCAGGCGATCGGCTTCTATCTGTCGGCCCACCCGCTGGACGAATATAGTGCGACGTTGAAGCGGTTGCGCGTGCAAACACACGCGGAAGTCGTCGCTGGTGTGAAACGTGGCGCGAGCGCCGGCAAACTCGCTGGTACGGTCACCTCGCGGCAGGAGCGCAAGACGCGGAGCGGCGGCAAGCTCGGAATCGTCCAATTGTCGGATCCCAGCGGCCAGTATGAGGTGGTGTTGTTCTCGGAAGCCCTCTACGCTTTTCGCGACATGCTCCAGCCCGGCACTTCGGTCATCGTGACGGTGTCGGCGGAGGAGCGGCCGGAGGGAATCTCGTTCCGCGTCCAGGCGGTTCAGTCGCTGGAAGACGAGGCGGTTCGCATGCAGAAATCGCTGCGCGTCTTCATGCGCGACGCCGTTCCGCTACAAAGTTTTCGCGGGCAGCTCCAGGGTGATGGCGACAGCGAGGTTTCGCTCGTTCTGGTCCGAGATGGGGGCGAACGGGAGATCGAGATCATGCTTCCGGGCCGCTACCGCGTCTCGCCGCAGATGGCCAGCGCCGTCAAGGCCGCGCCGGGCGTTCTCGACGTCGAGCTTCTATAGGCGTTTGAGGGGGCGGCCGCCCTCCGCGGAAGAGCCGATGTCTTTTCGTGGGCCGTTCTCGGGCTCCCGGAAAAGCGGGGCTTTTTCGCTTCGCCTCGGTGGGCGGGGCACTTCGGAGGCTAAGGCCTGTCGAAACGTATAGCCGGTCTCGATCGAGGCTTGGCCGAAACGGTCGCGCAAGCGATCAAGCGCCGCTTCCGCCTTGGCCCGCTTGGCGGCTCCCGGGTCGACAAGATCGTGGGGGTCGGCCTGGGCGGCTGGACGAAAATCCGCGCAGCCGATGCCGATGAGCCGGAACCGCGTTCCGTCGATCTCCTTTTCGATCAGGATGAGACCGGTTTCGAATATCCGATCGGCTAAACGCGTCGGATCGTGGAGCTTGCGGTTACGGGTGCGTGTCCTGAAATCCGCGGATTTCATCTTGAGGACGATCGTCGAAGCGGACAACTCGGTCGCCTTCAACCGCCGCGCGACCTTTTCGCTCAAGGCCCGCAGGACCGGCACAAGCTGGTCACGCGTCGATAGGTCGTGATTAAAGGTCGTTTCCGCAGAAATGCTCTTCATCTCGGCGCGCGGATCGACCGGACGGATGTCGATGCCGTGTGAGAGACTGAACAGGCGCTGTCCCATCCGCCCATATCTGTTGATGAGGTCGGCCTGGTTCATCGTCTGAAGCTGGCCGATGGTGCCGAGGCCGTCCCGCTGCAATGCCCGGTTCATGGCCTCGCCGACACCCCAGATCATCGAGATCGGCTTGTGGCGCAGGAACGTTGTGGTTTCGGCGCGGCCGATCACCGAAAACCCACGCGGCTTCTCCAGATCACTGGCAATCTTAGCGAGAAACTTGTTGTGCGACAGGCCGACCGAGACGCTGATGCCGAGCTCGTGTTCCACGTCCCGCGCGAGACGCGCGAGGGTCATGGCCGGCGGTTGGCCGTGGAGTCGTTCCGTGCCGCTCAGATCCAGGAAAGCCTCGTCGATCGACAGTGGCTCGACCAGCGGGGTGCTGGCCAGCATCATGGCTCGAACCGCGCGTCCCACCTCGGCGTATTTCGCCATGTTCGGTCGCAGCACAATGGCGTCCGGACACAGTTTCAGCGCCTTGAACATCGGCATGGCCGAGCGGACACCGCGGATGCGGGCGATATAACAGGCAGTCGCGACGACGCCTCGGGTCCCGCCACCGATGATCAGGGGCTGCTGACGCAGTTCCGGTCGATCACGCTTTTCGATCGCCGCGTAGAAGGCGTCGCAGTCGATGTGGGCAATGGTAAGCTCGGCCAGTTCGCTATGGCCGACGAGTCGCGGGCTGCCACAGGCGCGGCAACGTCGCCCGGCGGTATCGTCCCGGACCAGGCAGTCCCGACAAAAGCGCAGATGGAGCGGCGCGGACATCACGACCTCAGGCGATTCGGAGGCAAGATTAGCCCCGTCCACCAACAAAGGGAATTTCTGGGACTAAACACTTAGCGCGCTATCCAACGCAGCCGATGCCAAAATGCCCTCGATGATCCGCTCCGCCTCGCCCCATTCGGCGGCGGCATGTGCCCCGGCGGGAAGGGGCGGAAGATGCGGACGAAACACGGTGTTCGCCATCAGATGCAGCAGATGGACGGCTGGTGCGCTCTTGCGGACACCGGCAAGATTGAGTGGCAGGTCGTCGGCAAAAACGAGTGGACCGGGCCAGCGTTCGGAGAGTTCGGCGACGATCGCGCCCTTCGAGCGCTCGGTCGCGATCATCGGATAATGCAGGCCCTTGCTGTCGAGCAGAGCCCGTCGGTGAGGATAGTAGGAGGGCGTCATCGCCGTCAGGAACAGAATGTCCGCCCTGCTGGACAGCCGGTCCAGCGACGCCTCGACGCCGGCGACCAGCGTCTGGCGCGCCGCCTGGGTCTCGTAAAGAATCTCGGTGACCCGATCGAGCTGCGAACCCGACAGCGCGGCCCCGGTGGAGATTGAGCGGACATTGCCGGTGAGCTTGAAGCTTTCCGGGTGGAGGCGCGCGCCATGTTCCTCCAGCAATTGACCAAACGGTTCGATGAATTCGAGCACGACCTCGTCCACATCGAGCACCAGCAGGGCATCATGATTCTTGGCGAGGGATTCGATGGACGGACCGGCGGTGACGCTGGTTCGGGTCATGGAGATTCCCGCAAAGGGCCATCGTCCAATGCCCGCCGGGCCTCGGCGACGCGCGCGGGCCCGATCCCGGCATCCGCCGCGAACGCCGTCAGTGTCGGCTCGTGCGCGAGAATGAAATCGAGGACACCCGGCAGAAATCCCGGTGTGGCGGCGGCTTGACGCAACGCCGGGACCTCGAGCCCCGTCAGCGCCAGGAAGCGGTCAAACAGGGTACGGTCGCCGGCAATGTAGGACAGCGCGGTGACCGCGATCGCCTCCGCATCCTGGCTGCGCATTTCCGGGGCGCGAACGCCACCTCGCAACCATTTGTTATCGTTAAGAGATGGCAACCCGTCCATTCCCACTTCTTAAATCAAATCAGCGTAGAAGGGACCTCGATAGCGCAAGATCGCAAGTCGGTCGAGGCAAGGAGTATCACCATGGCGAAGACCGTGATGATCGTCGAAGACAACGAACTCAACATGAAGCTCTTTCGCGACCTGATCGAGGCGCATGGTTACGCGACCGTGCAGACTCGCAGCGGGCTGACCGCGATGGACCTCGCCCGCGAACATCGTCCTGACCTGATCCTGATGGATATCCAGCTTCCGGAAATCTCCGGCCTCGACGTGACGCGGGACCTGAAGGCCGATCCCGATCTGAGCAGGATACCTGTGATTGCGGTCACGGCCTTTGCGATGAAGGGCGACGAGGAGCGAATCCGTCAGGGCGGATGCGAAGCCTATATTTCGAAGCCGATCTCGGTCACCAAGTTCATCGACACCATCCGTTCCTTCCTGGGCGAAGCCTGAGGCGCGCGCGATGACCGCTCGAATCCTGCTTGTCGACGATATCGAGATGAACCTTCGCGTTCTCGAGGCGAGGTTGTCGGCCGAATACTACGATGTAATCACCGCGATGAGCGGCGCCGAGGCGCTGGAGATCTGCCGAAGCCAGCCCATCGATCTTGTACTCCTCGATGTGATGATGCCGGAGATGGACGGCTTCGAGGTCTGCCGACAGCTGAAGGCCGATCCGCGCACAACGTATCTTCCCATCGTCTTGATTACGGCCCTCGATCAGCCCTCCGACCGGCTTGCCGGGCTCGAAGCGGGCGCCGACGATTTTCTGACCAAGCCCGTTCGCGATCTGCCGCTGTTCTCGCGGGTCCGCAGTCTAACGCGCCTCAAGCTGGTGACTGACGAATTGCGGCGCCGCGCCGAAACGGCGATCAACCTCGTCGCGGAGGATCATGCCGGCGACGGGCGCGAGGCGCTCGCCAGGCTTGCATTCTACGGGGAGGATGCCGACGAGACGCGGCGGATCCAGAAATATCTGAAGGGTGCCGTGCGGGTCGAGGCCGTCGCGGACGCGGCGAGCTTGATCGCCGCCGCCGTCAATGGCGCCGCCGACGCGGTGTTGATCGACATGGCGGCGAAAGCGGTCAATCCATTGCGGCTGGTATCGCAGTTGCGGTCGAAGGAGGCGTCGCGGCTCCTGCCGGTGCTGGCGATTGCGGCGGCAGAAGACGACGAAACAGCTGCCCGTGCCCTGGAACTGGGTGCCAACGACTACATCCAGCGTCCGCTCGACCGCCACGAACTCGTCGCCCGCATCCGGACCCAAATGCGACGCAAGCGCAACGACGAGCGCCTTCGGCAATCGGTCGAACAGACGATCGAGCTGGCCCTGTCCGACTCCCTGACGGGGCTGCATAACCGCCGCTTCTTCGAGACCCATCTCGCCACGGCCGTGCATCGCGCCCGCACCACCGGAGCGAGCTTCTCGGTGCTGATCGCCGACATCGATCACTTCAAGCGCGTCAACGACGGCTGGGGGCACGAGGCGGGCGATCGCGTGCTCAAGCAGTTTTCCGCACGGCTGAGCGATTGCCTGCGTTCCAGCGATCTGGCCTGTCGGTTCGGCGGGGAGGAGTTCGCGATCCTGATGATGGATGCCGACTTCGACACCGCCTTGTCGATCGCCGATCGCGTCCGTCGTAGCGTATGCGAAACACCCTTCGACATTGGCGGCGAGTTGCTCGACGTGACCGTCAGCGAAGGCTTTGCCGTCTTCGACGCCGCGCGCGACGACGCGGCGAGTTTGGTCAGACGGGCCGACCAGGCACTTTATGCAGCCAAGCGCGGTGGCCGTAACCGGGTCGGCACCGCGGCGGCAGCTTGAAAAGCGGCCCACATTGCACCGGCGTGAGCCGACTCGGTCCCGCCGGAACACATGGTGTCTAAGCCCCTCAACTTCAAAAGTATCGGCCTCGTGCCCTGGGGGCGCGTGCGGATGAGCGTAAACCGCAGCATCCTGAGGCCGCTTCGAACGTAGGCGGTACAAAACGGCCTTAACCATTTCTTAAAAGTCTAGGGCCAATGGCGCGCAATGTCGTTGCAATTGAATCGGTTCTGGGCGAATCTCCAGACAGAAATCGAAGGTCAAGAGCTAAATGAAGACCTTCGAAGCTACCCCCATGGAATGCTCAGGTCCGCCGCATCTCCTGGGTCCCGTGGGGAGGTCGGTCGGTAGCGTGCGCATGCGGTTTCCTCGTACCGTTGCATGTTGCCGGCCGGCCACTTTTTTGTGGCGTCCCCCCCGCCGACGATTCTCTATCCTCGTTGCTGCTGATATCGCGCGTCGTTCGCCCGATGCCGTTCGGCGAAGCCGTGCGTGCCATCGCCTGTCTCGCCGTGGCCTGTGGCCCGGCGGCGCATGGCGGGATGAACCACACTCCAAAACCAAAAGCGCCGCTCCGTTGCCGGAGCGGCGCCATCATCGGTCAATCGTGCCGAAAATTACTTAATCTTCGCCTCACGAAACTCGACGTGCTTGCGCGCGACCGGATCGTACTTGGTCTTCACCATCTTCTCGGTCATTGTGCGGCTGTTCTTGCTCGTGACATAGAAGAAGCCGGTGTCGGCCGTCGAGAGGAGCTTGATCTTGATGGTGGTTGCCTTCGCCATGGCCTTATCCGTTCGCTGATGCGCGTCGTCATTTTCAATCGAACCGGGCGCGGGCCACTTCGATACACTACGACTGCGGCTGAAACTGTTTCGGCTTGTGGAGCTAACGGCATAGCAGCCGACACACCACGCACCCACGCGCCGTCGCGATGCGACGGCGAATTCGACGCGGACCATAGCCAAGCTTGCCGGCAAGTCAAGCCCGTCTCGCCCACGCAATTCGCCCCAGCGTAAGGACGAGGTAGAGGCCGAAAAAGAGGGCAAGCGCCCAGGCGAATCCGTTGGCTCCGAACAGATCCATGGAGGAACCGATGGTCTGCGGTCCGATGAGCATCCCAGCCGAATAACAGAAGATGAAGGCGGCATTCGCAGAGGCGAGTTCGGATCCGGCGAGCTTCGATCCCAGATGCGCCAGCCCCACCGTGTAAAGGCCGGCTACGACGCCGCCCCACAGAAACAGGAGCGTGGCCATCAGCAGCCAGTCCTGGGCGACCAAGGGCAGAGACAGGGTGCCGACTAGTCCGATCAGGGCGAAGAGCGACAACAGGCTGCGGCGATCCCGGACACGGTCGGACACAAGGCCGATCGGAATCTGCATCAGGACATTGCCGAGGCCGATCGCGGTCAGGAGCAAGGCGGCGGACGATTCCGAAAAGCCAAGCCGTTCGCCATAGATTGGAAACAGCGCGAAGCCACCTGCCTCCACGGCTCCGAAGATCAGCACGGCGCCCGTGGCCGTCGGGACGGCGAATATGTACCGCCAGAAGGAGCCGCGTTGACGCTCTCCCAGTGCGGGTTGTCGATTCCAGGCGAAGAACAAGGGAATGGCCGAGGCAAAAATGACGCCAGCGCCGATCGCGAAGGGCAGGATTCCCGTCGAGCCGACTTGCGAGAAGATGAACGGTCCGGCGGCGAAGCCAAGCGACAGGACGGTGGCGTAGATGCCTAGCACGAAACCGCGCTTGCCAGGCGGCGCCGCCGCGGTGATCCAGAATTCCGAGAGGACGAACAGCGCGGTGATCGCGAAGTGGAAAATCAGCCGTAGCGGGAACCAGGTCCAGAAAGGTGTCAGGACATAGAAGCCGAGAGCCGAGATGCCCGAGAGCGCGATGGCAATCAGCATCGACAGGCGAACGCCGAGGCGGCGCGCGATCGGTGTGATCAAGGGCGCCGCCAGGAGCGAGGCGATGCCTGCGACGGCGGTGTTGGCGCCGATCAGGCTCGCCGAGATTCCCCGTCGTTCGAGAACGACGCTAAGCAGAGGCAGGCCGAGGCCAAGGGCGATCCCGACCGCGCTGATCGAAGCGATCGCGGCGCCGGCCGAGACCCAGTCGACTTGTTCGACCTCGTGTTCGGCTTGTGCGACGATGTCATCGGGTGTCCATTTGTCCATCCGGCGGGTCCGTCATGCCCCTCAGAGAAAGTCGCGGACGAATCGGCCGTGTACGGCACGGTAAAACGGCATCGGACACGTCGAGTCGCGCCACGATCCGTCGGTCATCCGCGCGCCCAGATCCGCAAGGACCCGCAAGGTGATGGCGGCGAGGGACAGTTCCTTGACCTGATCGAAGGTGAACCACTCGACCGCTTCCAGTTCGTCGGTGGGGAGCTCATCGAGCGACGGCCCGTGCGACATCTCGGTAGCGGACACACAGAAAAAGCGGGTGTCGTAGCGCCGAGGCCGTCCCGGCGGTGTGATCGCGCGCGCCAGCGGCACGAGCCGTCCGGGGTCCGGGCGGATTCCGCGTTCGGCGAACATGCCCCAAAAGCCCGTCGCCCGGCTTTCGAATGCGCCAGGCGCCCCCACCATGGCGCCGGCTTCCTCGAACGTCTCGCGAATCGCAGCGAGGGCGGTTGCGGTCGCACGGCGGGAATCGAACCTCGCCGGCGGCCCTGCGCAGAGCCGCGCAAGGGCGGGTTCGGGGAGGGTAAAGGCCGAAGCCAGGGCGAGGTCCGCAGCATCCACCCGGCCGCCGGGAAAGACATAGCGGCCCGGCATGAACACATGCGTGGCTGCTCGTCGCCCCATCAAGAGGCGCGGTGCCGGGCCAGTCTCATCGACAATGATCAATGTTCCCGCGTCGCGCGGGCGCTGCTTGAGTCCGGCAGGCCGCTGGCCGTCGAGCCGCACTCGTCCGGCGTCCGGCGCCGCCATGGCTCCGGTCTCGCTCAACCGTATGAACCCGCGTCGGCGTCGCCGCCGAATCCGCCGAGACGCAACGCCCATTGCAATGCGATGGTCGCGCCCTTCAACGGCTGAAGCAGCGCCAGCGACAGGAGGAGTGTGATCGGGACCCAAATCGCCAGATGTGTCCACATGGAAAGCGTTACGGCACGCTCCACGAACATGAACAGGCCGACCACGATATGGCCGACGATGAACACCGTCAGATAGGGCGGCAGGTCGTCGGCGCGGTGATGGTGAATTTCCTGGTGGCAGACCGCGCAGGTGTCGACGCTCTTGAGGTAGCCGCTGAAGAGCTTGCCCACGCCGCAATTGGGGCACCGGCAACGAAGGCCCTTGAGCAGCGCCGGCCCCACCGGCCGTTCGCTGTCGGGACTGTTTGCCCGGACCGCGAAATCGCTATTGATCATCTGCTGGCTCATCGCCGTCTCCTGGCCTTCCCCGCGACGTTCTTGTCGCGTCCCGTGGAGCGTCGCCGTCCGGCTGCCTTGTGGAAGGAACCGGTGGTACGCGGCAGTCCGCGCGGCTCGCTCAACATCTCGAACTGCATCGATCCGGCAAGCGGCAGCGCCTCCTTGAGGCGCACCTTTACCGAATCGCCTAGGCGATAGCCATGGCCGCTCCGGTCGCCGACCAGCGAGCGGCCCACCTCGTCATAATGGAAGAACTCGTTTCCGAGCGTCGAGATGGGCACGAAACCATCCGCCCCGAAGGCCGGTAGGACGACGAACAGCCCAGCCTTGGTCACGCCGGTAATCCGCCCGTCGAAATCTTGGCCGGCGCGATCGGCGAGGTGGTGGGCGATCAGCCTGTCCACGGTGTCGCGTTCCGCCGCCATGGCACGACGTTCGGCGCGCGAGATGGCCTCGGCGGTCTGTTCCAGGGTCTCTTCGTCCTCGCGGCTCAGTCCACCCTCGCCAAGGCCGAGCGCGGTGATCAGCGCCCGGTGAACGATGAGATCGGCATAGCGACGAATCGGCGAGGTGAAGTGGGCGTAGCGAACGAGGTTGAGTCCGAAATGACCGATGTTCTCGGGTGAGTAGACCGCCTGCGATTGCGATCGCAGTACCACCTCGTTGACGAGACTCTCGTGCTCGCTCGCCTTGACCTGGGTGAGGATGCCGTTGAAATGCGATGGCCGCAGCGAGCCGCTTTTGGCCAACGATATCTCCAGCGTCCGCAGGAAGTCGCGCAATGATTCAAGCTTGGCGAGCGAGGGCGCGTCGTGGGCCCGGTAGATCAATGCCTGGCGCTTCGCTTCGAGCGTTTCGGCCGCGGCCACATTGGCCAGGATCATGAACTCCTCGATCAGCCGGTGGGCGTCGAGGCGCGGCGGCACGACGACCTTGTCGACATGCCCGTCCGGCCCCAGGACGATCTTCTTCTCCGGCAGGTCGAGATCCAGAGGTTGCCGGCGCGCGCGCTCCGCCTTGGCGAGGCCATAAGCTTTCCAGAGCGGCTTCAGCATGTCGTCGACGACCGTCGGATGCACGTCACCCGGCGCACCGTCGATCGCCGCCTGGGCCGCCTCGTAGGACAGTTTGGCGTGGCTTTTCATCATGATGCGGTGGAAGCTGTGACGCCGTTTTTCGCCATGAGCCCCGAGTGTCATCCGGACGGCGAGGGCGGGCCGGTCCACTCCCTCGCGCAGCGAGCAGAGTTCGTTCGAAATGCGCTCCGGGAGCATCGGCACGACGCGATCCGGGAAATAGACCGAATTGCCGCGAAGCCGGGCCTCGCCGTCGAGCTTCGAGCCTGGGCGGACATACAGCGCGACATCCGCGATAGCGACCGTAACGACCATGCCGCCGGGATTGGCGGGATCGTCATCCTCCGCCGCATGCACGGCGTCGTCATGGTCCTTGGCGTCGGCCGGATCGATGGTGACGAGAGGCAGACGCCGCCAGTCCTCGCGGTCCTTCATGGTTGCCGGGCCGGCGGCTTCGGCTTCGGTGATCACCGCTTTCGGAAAGACATGCGGGATGGAGTGGGCATGCAGCGCGATGGTCGAAATCGCGCGCTCGGAGTTCATCGAGCCGACGACCTCGACGATCGTGGCGACCGGAAGCCCTGTGCGATGGCGCGGCCCCGGTGCGATCTCCACCAGATCGCCGTCCTTGGCGCGGTTCGTGTCGCCCGCCCGCACGGTATATTCGAGTTGCTTGCGTTCGACCGGTTCGACGCGGCCGCCACCGCCCGGTTGCGCGCGGAACACCCCGAGCGCCAGAGTCTTCTGCCGTTCCAGTACGCGGATCACGCGGGCGATTTTCGCGCCGCTCTCATCCTCGTCGATCCGCGCCAGGATACGCTCGCCAAGGCCGGCGGCCGCGCCCTTGTCACGATCCTGGCGAACGGGCAGGCGAGGGCGCTCGCCATCTCTTTCCTCGTCCCAGTCCGCGGGTTCGGCGATCAGCCCGCCATCATCGTCACGGCTGCGGATTTCGAGAACCGCCACGTCCGGCAATGCTCCCGGCGTCGAAAACCGTTTCCGGCCGCCTGCGAGCACGCCCTCGGCCTGCAGGTCGGCGAGGAGATCCTTCAGGGCGATGCGCTCATCGCCCTTGACCTGAAAGGCCTTGGCGATGTCGCGCTTGGACGACCGGCCGGGGTTGTCCGCGATGAAGCGGAGCACCGCCTCCCGGCTCAATTCCGGTCGCGTTTCGCTCCGAGGCCGACCCCGCGCCATCGGATCAGTCCGCGTCCCAGGGCAGTGAATCATCACCGACCACTGAGGATTCGGTGGGTGGCTTCTTGGCCGCCCTGCTCTTGGCGGGTGACTTCGCTGCCGCCTTCTTGGTTGGCGCCTTGCCGTCTACAGCAGTCTTGGCGGCGGCGGTCTTCGCTTTTGGCTTGGCGGCCGTCTTGGGCTTGCTCTTGCTGGCAGCCTTCTTCGCCGGACCCTTCTTGCCGGTCTTTTCCGCCCGATCGTTGAGCAGCTGGATCGCTTCCTCCAGCGTCACGCTCGCCGGATCCTTGCCCTTCGGCAGCGTGGCGTTGATCTTACCGGTGTTGACATAGGGGCCGAAACGACCGTCGCGCACGGTGATCTCGCCGCCAAGCTGCGGGTGTTCGCCGAGCGTCGCCAGAGCCGCCGGCTTGCCGCGACCGCGACCACCGTTCTCCTTCTTTTCGGCGATCACCGTAACGGCCCGGTTGAGCCCGACCTCGAACACATCCTCGATGGTTTCCAGGTTCGCGTACATGCCGTCATGCTGCAGAAACGGACCGTAGCGGCCGAGGCCAGCGAGGATCGGCTTGCCGCTCTCGGGATGAAGTCCGACCTCGCGCGGCAGCGACAAGAGCCGCAAGGCCTTTTCCAGATCGATCTCGGCCGGCTGCCAACCCTTCGGCAGGGACGAACGCTTGGCTTCCTTGCCTTCGCCGCGCTGGACGTAGGGCCCGAAGCGGCCGCTGCGCAGCGTCACCGGGTCACTGGTTTCCGGATCGACGCCCAGATCCTTGGGACCCTCTGCTTCATCGCCGTTCCCGTTCCCCGAAAGGCTGGTGCCGAGCTGCCGGGTAAAGCCGCATTCGGGATAGTTCGAACAGCCGACGAAGGCGCCGAACTTGCCGAGCTTCAGCGACAGCTTACCATCGCCGCAA
The DNA here is from genome assembly GCF_017183135.1 of Aurantimonas marina. GTDB lineage: Bacteria > Pseudomonadota > Alphaproteobacteria > Rhizobiales > Rhizobiaceae > Aurantimonas > Aurantimonas marina. The sequence continues at coordinate 227,911 of NZ_JADDXW010000004.1, forward strand.
CGCGGGCAGGCGCGAGGCTCGGTGCCATCCTCCTTGGGCGGGAACACCAGCGGCCCTAGTTCCTCGTTCAGGGCGTCGAGGACATCGGAGACCCGCAACTCCTTGGTTCCGTCCACATGGGTCGAGAAGTTCTGCCAGAACTCGCGCAGGACGTCCTTCCAGGCCAATTTTCCGGCGGAGATGAGATCGAGCTTCTCCTCCAGTTCGGCGGTGAAATCATACTCGACATAACGCTCGAAGAAATTGTGCAGGAAGGCGGTGACCAACCGGCCCTTGGCCTCGGGCAGAAGCTTGCGCTTTTCATGGACAACGTATTCACGGTCCTGCAGCGTCTGCAGCGTCGAGGCATAGGTCGACGGGCGGCCGATGCCGAGTTCTTCCATCCGCTTGATCAGCGATGCCTCCGAGTAACGTGGCGGTGGCTCGGTGAAGTGCTGCGAGGTGTCGATGGCGCGCTTGGCGAGGTCTTCGTTCGCCAGGATCTCCGGCAGCCGAGCCGAATCGTCGTCGTCATCGCCGGCATCCGGAGCGCGACTATCGTCGCGATGGTCGACATAGGCGCCAATGAAGCCGTCGAACTTGATGACCTGACCGGTCGCGCGCAACGTCGCACTCTTGCCGCTCCCCGTCGCGAGGATGTCGACGGTCGTGCGTTCGATTTCGGCCGACGTCATCTGGCTGGCGATGCAGCGTTTCCAGATCAGGTCGTAGAGGCGCGCCTGGTCGCGATCGAGATAGCGCTCGACATCCTTCGGCGCGCGGCCGAATTCCGTCGGGCGAATGGCTTCGTGGGCCTCCTGAGCGTTCTTGGCCTTGGTCGCATAGTAGCGCGGCTTTTCCGGCACATAGCGCTCGCCGAAATTGGCGCCGATGGATTTGCGGGCATCCGCAATCGCTTCCGGCGCCATCTGGACGCCGTCGGTTCGCATATAGGTGATCAGGCCGACTGTTTCGCCGCCGACGTCGACGCCTTCGTAGAGCTTCTGCGCGACCTGCATGGTTCGCGAGGCCGAAAAGCCGAGCTTGGCCGAGGCGGCTTGCTGCAATGTCGAGGTGGTAAAGGGCGGCCCGGGATTGCGTTTCGTCGGCTTGGATTCGACGCTGTCGACGCGGTAGGTCGCGCTTTCGAGCATCGAACGGACCACCGAGGCACGCTCCTCGTTGCCGATCGACAGTTTCTGCAGCTTTTCGCCCTCGAAGACGGTCAGGCGCGCCTTGAATTCATCGCTGCGCGGCGTCGCGAGCTGGGCTGAAATCTGCCAATATTCGTCGGGCTTGAAGCGCTCGATCTCCGCTTCCCGGTCGCAGATGAGCCGCAACGCCACCGACTGGACGCGGCCGGCGGACCGGGCACCCGGCAGCTTGCGCCAGAGTACCGGCGACAGGGTAAAGCCGACCAGATAGTCGAGTGCCCGGCGCGCGAGGTAGGCGTCGACCAGCGGTTCGTCGATTTGCCGCGGATTGGCCATCGCATCCAGCACGGCCTTCTTCGTGATGGCATTGAAAACGACGCGGCTGACCGGTTTCTTGCCGATCGCCTTCTTCTGCCGCAGCACCTCCAGAACATGCCAGGAGATCGCTTCGCCTTCGCGATCGGGATCGGTGGCGAGAACCAAGCCGTCCGCAGCCCGGACCGCCTGGGCGATCTCGGTCAGCCGCTTTTGGGAGGGCTTTGCGACCTCCCAGCTCATCTCGAAATCCTCGTCCGGCCGCACGGATCCGTCTTTCGGCGGCAGATCGCGGACATGGCCGTAGGAAGCGAGAACCTTGTAGTTTCCGCCGAGATATTTGTTGATCGTCTTCGCTTTAGCAGGCGATTCAACGATGACGACATCCATAGAGATTATGTCCTGGCAGGAGAAAACGCGTGTCGGCGGAGGAATGCACGGCGGAGGATGGCGGCATTCCGGCTGTCGACCGTCCCGTCACATGGACAGTCCGGCGCGGACGGTCAACCCCAGCCGGGAACATGGACGGCAGGCTTGCAACCACAGGGCGTAATTCTCTATAGTTGCACATCTCGACCAAGCTTAGTGCCGCCGAGGCTTGGTCGGTGAAATCGGCTCGATCCCGGGGAGTTTCGTCATCCATGTCAGCTAATCCAACCAATCAACGGGAGAATCTTCAATATGTCCGGGATATGCTGGAGCAATTAAAAGTTGTATCTGGGGCCAGGGATGGGTCGATCCTCGGATATTTGATGGACATGGCCCGACTCGAAGCCGAGCAACAGATCGGTTCTTCGGCCGAGACATCAAAGAAGCAGTGACACCCGGCCATTCGCATGCCGTTCGAGGCGACCAGCAAGATCGAGTTCAAGCAAGACCAACTGAACTGCGCCGGGCGTCGATCCGGTGTGAATGATGATGTCGTCGATCTCGATGGGGGTTGATCCGAGAGTTTCGATGATGCGCTCGCGTTCCCCTTCGGCCGGTTCATCGGCCGGTCCGCTTCCGGCGGGCTCTTCCAACGCGACGTCGTCGCCAGGCGGCGTCATCCGGGCGTCGAGCGGCCGCAGCGCGGCGATTACATCGCCTGCATCGGTCGCCAAGATCGCGCCCTCCTTGAGAAGGCCGTTGGTGCCCGCCGCGCGAGGATCGAGCGGCGATCCGGGAACGGCGAAGACGAGCCGGCCCATTTCTGCGGATAAGCGGGCACTGATGAGGGAGCCGGACCGCGTTGCCGCTTCCACCACCAAAAGCCCAAGCGCCATCCCGGCAACCAAACGGTTGCGACGGGGAAAGTCCCTGGCACGCGGCTCCCAGCCGAAGGGCATTTCGGAGATGAGGCAGCCGTCAGCATCGATGATCTGTCGCATCAGCGGTCGGTTTTCGCTCGGATAGGGCCGGTCAAGACCACCGGCGAAAACTCCTATCGTACCGGTCGAGAGCGATGCCTCATGCGCCGCGGCGTCGATCCCGCGTGCAAGGCCGGAAACGACCGCATAGCCGGCTCTACCGAGTCCGGTAGCGAACCGCCCGGTCAACTTGATACCAGAGAGTGAGGCGTTGCGAGCGCCCACGATGGCGACCGCCGGGCGGGCCAGGACCTCCGAGCCGCCCATCACGGCCAAGACCGGCGGCGCCTGCTCGGTACGACGCAGCAGGACCGGATAGTCCGGCTCACCGAGGCAGACGAACCGCGCGCCGAGCCGCTCGGCCCTCGCCATCTCGTCTTCGACGGCGGCAAGGCTGGCCACCTTGATTTTTCGACCGCCACGCGCGGCCAACTCCGGCAGTGTCTCCAGCGCCGCTTCGGCGCCGCCGTACCGATTGATGAGCGCGCGAAACGTCGCGGGGCCGACATTCTCGCTGCGGATCACGCGCAGCCATGCGAGACGCGTGGCCAAGGGGAGCGGGACGCCGACCTTCGGAGCGTCCGCGGGACTCACCCCTTGGCTCCGATTTTGCCTTCCTTACCGGAGAGCAGCCGGCGAATGTTCGCATGGTGCTTGATATAGACCAGCAGCGTCAGCACTGCGGTAAGCGTCGCGGCCGTCTCAAGGCCGAGCGCGAAATAGGCGGGCGGCACCACCAGCGTCGCGGCGAGGGCGGCGAGTGATGAATAGCGCGAGAGATAAGCGACCGACAGCCAGACGGCCGCGAAGATCAGCACGCCGATCGGTGCGATGCCCAGCAAGATGCCGAGATAGGTGGCGACGCCCTTGCCGCCCTTGAAGCCCAGCCAGACCGGAAACAGGTGGCCGAGGAACGCGCCAAAGCCAGCGAACGCTGCCGGCACCTCTCCCCAGACGGTCGCGGCGACGACAACGGGCACCGTCCCCTTGAGGATATCGCCCGCGAGTGTCAGCGCCGCCATTTTCTTGTTGCCGGTGCGCAGCGCGTTGGTCGCGCCGATATTGCCTGAGCCGATCTTGCGGAGGTCGCCGAGGCCGAACAGCTGCGCGAAGATGAGGCCGAACGGAATCGTGCCGCTGAGATAACCACCGACAAGCGCCGCAGCGATGATCAGGCTCGTCCCCCCGTCACTCCCCAAATTCAGCCCCCGCTTGCTTCCGTTGCCGAGAAGACTGTGCGGCCCGCGAGGAAGGTTCGCAAGACCCGGCCCTGGAAGCGGGCGTTTTCGAACGCCGTGTTCTTCGAGCGCGAATGGATCGCATCCTCGCTGAAGATGAAGGGCGCGTCTAGGTCCACGAGGACCATGTCCGCCGGCCGGCCGGGAACGAGCGTGCCGCGGTCGAGACCGAGCAAGACCGCAGGCGCCAAGGTTAGCGTCTCGACGAGCCGAAGCAGCGGGACCTGTCCGGCGTGGTACAGCCGCAGTGCTGCAGGCAGGAGGGTTTCCAGCCCGATGGCGCCGCTCTCGGCCTCGGCGAAGGGACGGCGTTTGCCATCGGCGTCCTGCGGGTCGTGGGAGGAGACGACGATGTCGATCGTTCCGTCCGCCAGCGCTGCGACCATCGCGGAGCGGTCATCCTCGCTGCGCAACGGCGGCGACAGGCGGAAATAAGTCCGGTACTCGCCGATGTCGTTTTCGTTCAGCGAGAGATGGTTGATCGAGACGCCGGCAGTCGCCCTGATGCCACGCCGCTTGGCGCGCCTAATGACGTCGGCCGATTCGCCAAGCGAAATCTTGGCTGCATGATAGCGGCACGCCGTGAGGGCGGCGAGCCGCAAATCCCGCTCCAGCGGGATGATTTCGGCCTCGGCCGGCGCGCCCGGCAAACCCAACCAGGAGGCGAGAAGGCCTTCGTTCATGACGCCGTCGCCGCTGAGTGCGGCGTCCTGGGTTTCGTGCATGACAAGCGCGTCGAAATCGCGCGCATAGGTCATGATCCGGCGCAGCAGCGCCGGGTTCGCGATGGTTCGACGGCCGTCGGTGAACGCGCGGACGCCCGCGTTGGACAGTAGGCCGATCTCTGTCATCTCCTCCCCCTTCAGACCGCGGGTCAAAGCCGCTGCGGGAAAGACATTGACGGATGCAGTATCGCGCGCAGTCCGCATGACGAATTCGGCGATGGCGACATCGTCGACCACCGGATTGGTGTCGGGCATGGTCAGGATCGACGTCACGCCGCCGGCCGCCGCCGCCGCGGAGGCGGACGCGATCGTCTCACGGTGCTCGCCGCCAGGCTCGCCGATGAACACCCGGGCGTCGACGAGGCCCGGCAAGATCACGAGTCCACGCCCGTCGATGACTTCCGCCCCATCCGGTCGTCCCTGGTTCAGTGCGTCGGCGCCACAGGCGATGATCACGCCGTCCGCAACGATGACGGAGCCGACAGCGTCGAGCGATCGCGCCGGATCGACGATTCGAACCCGTTCGATGAGGAGGGGGCGAAGCGGGTCGCTCATACCGTATCCTCCGGACCGCCGATCAGGGCCTCCATGACGGCCATGCGAACGGCGACGCCCATCTCGACCTGTTCCTCGATGACGCTTTGCGGACCGTCGGCGATCTCCGAGGCGATCTCGACCCCGCGATTCATCGGCCCCGGATGCATGACCAGCGCATCCGGCTTGGCAATCTTCAGCTTGTCTGAGTCGAGGCCGAAATAGCGGAAATACTCGCGCACCGACGGCACGAAGGAGCCGGCCATGCGCTCGCGCTGGAGCCGCAGCATCATCACCACGTCGGCATCTTTCAGGCCGTCCGCCATCCGGCGGTGAACCTCGACGCCCATCTGCTCGATGCCGCGCGGCAAAAGGGTCGAGGGCGCGACCATCCGGACCTGAGCGCCCAGCGCGTTCAGCAGGAGAATGTTCGAGCGGGCGACGCGGCTGTGCAAGACGTCGCCGCAGATCGTCACGATGAGCCCCGCTATCCGCCCCTTTCGCCGCCGGATGGTCAGGGCGTCGAGCAACGCCTGGGTTGGGTGCTCATGGGCTCCGTCGCCGGCATTGACCACGGAACAGGCCACCTTCTGGGCGAGCAGCGCGACGGCGCCCGCCGAGTGGTGCCGCACGACGAGAATATCAGGTCGCATGGCGTTCAGCGTCATCGCCGTGTCGATCAGTGTCTCGCCTTTTTTGACGGACGAGTTCGCGACGGACATGTTCATGACGTCGGCACCGAGACGCTTGCCGGCGAGTTCGAACGAGGCCTGGGTTCGAGTCGATGCCTCGAAGAAGAGATTGATCTGGGTCCGCCCCTTGAGGGTCGACTTTTTCTTGTCTCGGCGGCGGCCGACGGCGACCTCCGCTTCGGCGAGATCGATCAACTGCTCGATCTCATGCGGCTGCAGGCTGGCAATGCCGAGCAGGTGCCGCTGGGCAAATGCGGGAAAGGAAGAGGTCGCGTTCATAAAAACCACGCCTATAGGCAATCGTGGGTTTTGCGGCAAGGATCGTCATGGCGAGCCAATCGAACGAGGAGGCTGATGTGGCCGAAACGACATTTCAGACCCATGAGGTGGTCAACCAGTCTTCCGATCACGCCGGGTTCAATGCCTTTCGAAGCGACCCGCTGCTGCGGCTTCTCGCGGCCGAGTTCGGCGACGCGACGCTCCTGTCGCTCGAGCAGCACGGACGGTTCTGCGGTTCCGCCGAGGCCCACGACCTTGCCCGCCTCGCCAATACCGAACCGCCGAAGTTGCGTCGTTTCGACGAGAAGGGCCGTCGGCTGGAACTCGTCGATTATCATCCTGCCTATCATGCGTTGATGCGCCGATCGATCGCGGACGGCTTGCACGCGTCGCTGTGGAGCGGTCCGGCCGAGGAGGAGGGCGTTCGCCACCGCGCGCGTGCGGCGCGCTTCTACATGACGGCTGGTGTCGAATGCGGTCATTTGTGCCCGATAACGATGACCAGCGCCGCGGTCGCACCGCTGGCCGCGGCGCCGGGCGTGCGGGATGCGTGGCTGCCGGTGATCGCGACCCGGCAGTACGACCCCGGTATCAAGCCGCCGCTGACGAAGGCTGGCGTCACGCTCGGCATGGGCATGACGGAGAAGCAGGGCGGGACGGACGTTCGCGCCAACACCTCGCGGGCGATCGAAGCCGGAGACGGCCGCTACCGCATCACGGGCCACAAATGGTTCATGTCCGCGCCGATGTCGGATGCGTTCCTTATCCTCGCACAGACCGGCGACGGTCTGACCTGTTTCCTGATGCCGCGGCGGCGCGACGACGGTTCGCTCAACGGCCTTTGCATTCAGCGGCTCAAGGACAAGCTCGGCAATCGCTCCAATGCCTCGGCGGAGGTCGAGTTCGTTGACGCTGAGGCGATCCGGATCGGCGATTCCGGGAGGGGCGTGCGCACGATCATCGACATGGTCACGCTGACGCGCCTCGACTGCGCACTCGCCTCCGCCGGACTGGTGCGTGGCGCGCTCGCCGAAGCGGTGCATCATTGTCGGGAACGCCGGGTGTTCGGCAATGTCCTGGTCGATCAGCCCCAGATGATCCGGGTGCTCGCCGACATGGCTCTGGACGTTGCCGGTGCGACGGCGCTGTCGTTGCGCCTGGCCGAGGCCTTCGACCGACGGGCGGGGGAGGAAGAGAACGCCGGTGAGGCGGCCTGGGCGCGGGTCATGACGCCGGTGACGAAATACTGGGTGTGCAAGATGGCGCCCGCGCTCACCTACGAAGCGATGGAGTGTCTCGGCGGCAATGGCTATGTCGAGGACGGGCGGCTCGCCAGAGCCTATCGGGAGGCGCCGGTGAACGCCATCTGGGAAGGCTCGGGCAATGTCATGGCGCTCGACCTCGCGCGGGTGCTGCGGCAGGACCCGGACGCCTTCGAGACGGTGATCGGGATGATTGAAACGGATATGGGCGCCACGGCGGGCGGGACGCCAGGCGTCCTGCGCGCGGCGCTGTCGATGGCCCTGTCGGACGAAGGCGCGTGCCGGCTGCTTGCCGAGCAACTGGCGCTCGCCGGGGCGACCGCCGCGTTGCGTCGTCTGAGCGCTGCGCGCGCCGCCGATGCCTTCGCCGATACACGGCTGGGCGGCGTGTTCCGCCACACCTACGGGATGCTCGATCTGCGTCACGACTCCCGCGCCATCGTCGACGCACTTTATCCGCCGATCCGCTGACGACGAAATCCTTCGGGCTTCCGGCAACCCGCTGGCGGCGTGGAGAGTTGTTCCAGAACCGGGGAGAAATCGGGGACGAGGTCCGGAACCATTAAGGTTAACGTCCGGTATCGGTTGCGGCGGTGGGAGCGGATCGTGAGACTGGGCATTAATGAACTGGTAACCATGATGTAGGGAGGCACCCATGCGCCGTCTGGCGACGACCCTGACACTGAGTGCCTGGACGGGGTTCACCGCTCTCACAGGCCTGCGCCTCGCTCAAGAGGCAGGGATGCTGGACAGTCTCGCGGGCGACGGGTGGGGCGGTTTGCTGGCCCTGATGCCCATTCCTCTCGAGTTCGGCCTACTTCCGCATCAGGCGCTCGCCTTCGCCGCGGTGTTCGCCGCGTTGGCGATCGGTTTCGGCATGGGGATCGCCGGCTTGAACGCATCTTCGGCAGCTGCTGCGCGCCGGGCCGAGCCGGTCGCTGGCGCCGTGCTTGTCGCGCTCGTCGCACTATGTGCATCGGCGGCACTGACGGGTTCGCCGCTCGCCGCGGTCTTCGGAGAGGGGCCGGGCTTCCTCGTCTCGGTGGCGTTCACTTTCGGGGCATTGCTCTTCGACCATCTGATGGAAGTCGAGGAAGATGGCGCCGACGACGCGACGTTCGAGGCGATCCTCCAGTCCATCCGAGCAGCTGAGCGCAGGGCGTTGATCGAGAATCAGCGGTCGTCGACATTAGAAGAAAGCGATGACCGCTGATGCGTAAACTTCTTGCCCTTTGGCTCGGCCCGCTGGCATTCTTCTGGGGCTGGTATTTCCTGTCGCTCAACGATCTGGGCGGAGTGTTCTTCTCCCGCGCGCTGCATGATCAGGTCTTCGGCATGTATGGGGCGATGCTGGGTCTCGATCCGGCCGCCATTCCCGGCATGATCGCTGAGGCCCTCGTCGTCGACAGTTTGATTCTCGGGGCGATCGTGGCATTCCGCAGGCGCCGCAAGATCGCCGCCTGGTGGGAGCGGCGCCGGACATCCGAGCCCGCCGCGCTTGCGGGGATGGCCTACGCCCGCAGCGACGAAAGTCTGTCGAGCGCGCCCTGAAGGATGAAGGCCGCCGCAGCCGAATCGATCCGCTCGGCGCGTTTGCGGCGCGAGACGTCCGCTTCCAGCAAGCCGCGTTCCGCCGCCACCGTCGACAGCCGCTCATCCCACAGGAGCACCGGACGCGGATCGAACTGCGCGTAATTGCGCACGAAAGCTCGGGTCGACTGGGCCCGAGGTCCCTCGGAACCGTCCATATTGAGGGGCAAGCCGGTCACGATTCCGGCGACGCGGTCGCTATCCAGAGCTGCTAGCAGTGTCTTGGCGTCGATCGTGAACTTGACCCGCCGGATCACCTTGCGCGGCGTGGCGAAGCCCTGTCCGAGATCCGAGACGGCGAGCCCGATGGTCTTGGTCCCGAGGTCGATCCCGGCGATCGTTGCGCCTTCCGGCACATTTGCGGCAAACTCATCGATTGCGAGGATGGGCATTGCAAATCCTTGACCGTTCCGCCTTCACGCGCAGTTAGCACGGCGAGCGCAGACGATGGCAAACCTCCCGGTTTTCTCTCCACGGCAAGGAGCAGCTTCATGAAGATCACCTATTTCGGCCATTCCGCATTTCGAATCGAGACGGGCGCTTCGGTTATCCTGATCGACCCGTTCCTGACGGGGAATCCGCATTTCAAGGGCGATGTGGCCGCTGCAACCGAAGGCGTGACGCATATCGTTCTTAGCCATGGCCACGCCGATCATGTCGGCGACACGGTGGAACTGGCCAAACGCCACGGCTGCAAAGTCGTCGGCAATTTCGAGCTGGTGAACTGGCTGGGCAAGCAGGGCGCCGGGAACGGCGAAGGGGGAAACACCGGCGGCACGATCGCTTTCGACGATTTCACCGTGACCTTCACCCAGGCGTTCCATTCCTCAGGCCATGTCGAGGAGAATGGGACCGTGACCTATCTCGGTATGCCGAACGGGCTCGTCTTCCACTTCGACGACGGCCCGACGGTCTATCATATGGGCGACACCGACATTTTCGCCGACATGGCGCTGATCGAGGAGTTGCACGCGCCGAAGATCGCGATGGTGCCCGTCGGCGATCGCTTCACCATGGGCGCGGCGGTGGCGGCCCTGGCCTGCCGACGCTACTTCAACTTCGATACGATCGTGCCGATCCACTGGGGTACATTCCCTATTCTGGACGCGACGCCGGACAAATTTGCGGAAGCGATGGAAGGCGACGCGGGCAAGATCCGCAATCCCACGATCGGCGAAGCCTTTGCGGTCTGAGCGGTTTTGCCGCCAGACCGTCCGTCGGGCCGGCGTGAGGATGATGGACGGGATGCGCCCGCGCCGTTGCCTCGTGCCGGCCACGCCGCTATAGCTCGCGAAAATCTTGTCACAACCATAGGGCCGCAATGTCCGTCGATGCCAATACTGTCCGTCGGGTCGCCCGGCTGGCCCGAATCGCCGTTACCGAAGACGACGTCGCGGCTATGGAGGGCGACCTCAATGCCATCCTCGGTTTCGTGGAGCATCTCGGCGAGGTCGACGTCGAAGGCGTCGAGCCGATGACCTCCGTGATCCCGATAACGATGAAGAAGCGCGCCGATGTCGTTACTGACGGGGCAAAGGCCGATGACATCATGGCCAATGCGCCGGTGAGCGACGACCATTTCTTCGTCGTGCCAAAGGTGGTGGAATAGGGGGCGATGGCCGTTACGATCGCGGTGGAATCGGCGCTCCAGGATGAGGTGCGGATACTGGTCGCCAGCCTCAATGGCTATCTGAAACCGCTCTCGCCCCCGGAGTTTCAGTTCCAGCTGACGGCCGAACAGATGGCGGATGAGGATACCACCGTGTTTGTCGTGCGCGACGACACTGGCGAAGCTGCCGGCATTGGCGCGTTGAAAGTGCATGATGCGGCGCTTGGCGAGGTCAAGCGAATGTTCACGACACCAGCTGTACGCGGCAGTGGTGCGGGTTGGAAAATTCTGCGGGCGATCGAAACCAGGGCACACGATCTCGGTCTTGCCCGGCTGGTTTTCGAAACCGGGTCGACCACGGACTTCGAACAGCCTGGGCGCTCTAGGAGCGCTCGGGCTTCACACGCTGCGGCCCCGTCCTCGACTATCCGGATTCCGCCTACAATTGCTTTTACGAAAAGACCCTGACCTGATGAATGATCTGACTTCACTGACCATTGCGGAAGCGCGCGGCAAGCTGGCGTCCAAGGACATCGGTGCCGTCGAGTTGACCGACGCCTATCTGACGGCGATCGACCAAGCCAATGGCGCGCTCAATGCCTATGTCGCGGTGACGGCCGACAAGGCGCGCGACATGGCAAAGGCGTCCGAGACGCGCCTTGCCAGGGGCGAGGGCGGGGCGCTCGAGGGCATTCCGCTCGGCATCAAGGATCTGTTCGCGACCGAAGGTGTCCATACCCAGGCCTGCAGCCACATTCTCGACGGCTTCAAGCCACGCTACGAATCCACCGTCACGGCCCATCTGTGGGCCGATGGCGCGGTGATGCTCGGCAAACTCAACATGGACGAGTTCGCCATGGGCTCGTCGAACGAGACGTCCTATTACGGCCCGGTCAAGAACCCCTGGCGGAAGAAGGGCTCCAATCTCGACCTCGTGCCCGGCGGCTCGTCCGGCGGCTCGGCCGCGGCGGTGGCGGCGCATCTTTGCGCCGGCGCGACAGCGACGGACACCGGCGGCTCGATCCGCCAGCCGGCCGCCTTCACCGGCACCGTCGGCATCAAGCCGACCTATGGGCGCTGCTCGCGCTGGGGCACCGTTGCCTTTGCTTCCTCGCTCGACCAGGCCGGCCCGATCGCCCGCGACGTTCGCGACGCGGCGATCCTGTTGAGGTCGATGGCCTCCGTCGATCCGAAGGACACGACCTCGGTCGACCGAGAGGTGCCGGACTACGCGGCGGCCATCGGCCGTTCGGTGAAGGGGCTCAGGATCGGCATCCCGAAGGAATACCGGGTCGAGGGCATGCCGGGCGAGATCGAAACCCTGTGGCAGCAGGGCATCGCCTGGCTGAAGGACGCTGGCGCCGAGATCGTCGATGTCTCGCTGCCGCACACGAAGTATGCGCTGCCGGCCTATTACATCGTCGCGCCTGCCGAAGCGTCGTCCAATCTGGCGCGCTATGACGGTGTGCGCTACGGGCTGCGGGTGCCGGGCAAGGACATCGCGGATATGTACGAGAAGACCCGCGCCGAGGGTTTCGGCCGCGAGGTCAAGCGCCGCGTCATGATCGGCACCTATGTGCTGTCGTCCGGCTATTACGATGCGTACTATCTCCGCGCGCAAAAAGTCCGGACCTTGATCAAGCGCGATTTCGAGACCGTCTATGCCGAGGGCATCGACGCGCTGCTGACGCCGGCGACGCCCTCGGCGGCCTTCGGCATCGCCGACCAGGACATGGCCTCGGATCCTGTGAAGATGTATCTCAACGACATCTTTACGGTGACGGTGAATATGGCCGGCTTGCCGGGGATCGCAGTGCCGGCCGGGCTGACGGGCGACGGGCTGCCGCTGGGGCTGCAACTGATCGGCCGGCCCTTCGATGAGGAGACCCTGTTCGCGCTCGGATCGGTGATCGAGCAGGCGGCCGGACGGTTCGAGCCGGCGAGATGGTGGTGAATTTGAGTGCGAGATTGGCGGTTGAGGGAAAGGCGCGGACCGACGATGCGGCGTCAACCAACTAACTGTGGCTCGATGGCAGAGTTGAGAGCCGAAATCGACCGGCTTGACGGCGAAATCTTTGACTTGTTCGCCGAACGGATGCGCTACATCCGCCGGGCGGCCGATATCAAGCGCGAAGCGAACATTCCGGCGGATGTGCCGGAGCGAGTGGATGAAGTGATATTCAACGCCCGAACCCATGCGGCCGAGCGCGGCCTCGACCCCGACCTCTATGGTACATTCTGGGAACGTCTGGTGCGGGCCGCGATCGCCGTTGAAAAATCATTGCTTGGACGATGATGGAAGCGGATAGGAACCGCGAGCCGTTGAATCCCAGCCAAGCTTGAACCGCACAAACGATTGTTCTAGCCAGTTCGCGACCCGCGCATCCTTGTGAAAGCCGACTATGACCCTTGTCGATACCCGCACCCCCGATCCAAAGAACTTCATCTCCGGTGCCGCTGGCGACTGGGAGATCGTCATCGGCATGGAGGTTCACGCCCAGGTATCGTCGGAGGCCAAGCTGTTTTCCGGCGCGTCCGCCGCATATGGCGGCGAGGCCAATGACCACGTCAGCCTCGTCGACGCGGCGATGCCCGGCATGCTGCCGGTGATCAACGAGGAGTGCGTGCGCCAGGCAGTCCGCACGGGGCTTGGCCTCAAGGCAGAGATCAAGCACCGCTCGGTGTTCGACCGGAAGAACTACTTCTATCCGGATCTGCCGCAGGGCTACCAGATCTCGCAGTTCAAGGACCCGATCGTGGGCGAGGGGGTCGTCAGCGTCTCGATCGGACCGAACTCGAAAGGCGACTTCGAGGAAATCGAGGTTGGAATCGAGCGACTGCATCTGGAACAGGACGCGGGCAAGTCGATGCACGATCAGCATCCGACCATGTCGTTCGTCGATCTCAACCGCTCGGGCGTCGCGCTGATGGAGATCGTGTCGAAGCCCGATATGCGTTCGGCCGACGAGGCGAAGGCCTATCTGACCAAGCTGCGCACGATCCTGCGCTATCTCGGCACCTGCGACGGCAACATGGACGAAGGCTCGATGCGCGCCGATGTCAACGTCTCGGTGCGCCGTCCGGGGGGCGCCTTCGGTACCCGCTGCGAGATCAAGAACGTCAACTCGATCCGCTTCGTCGGCCAGTCGATCGAAGCGGAGGCCCGGCGTCAGATCGCGATCATCGAGGACGGCGGCACCATCGACCAGGAGACGCGGCTGTTCGATCCGGTCAAGGGCGAGACGCGGGCGATGCGCACCAAGGAAGACGCGCATGACTACCGCTATTTCCCCGATCCGGACCTGTTGCCGCTGGAATTCGACCAGGCCTATATCGACGCGCTGCTGAAGGAACTACCGGAGCTCCCCGACGACAAGAAGAACCGGTTGATCAAAGACGCCGGGCTGTCGCCCTACGACGCTTCCATCCTCGTTTCCGAAAAGGCGATCGCCGACTTCTTCGAGAAGGTCGCCGACGGCCGCGACGCCAAGCAGGCCGCCAACTGGACCATCAACGACCTGCTCGGGGCGCTGAACAAGGCCGGCAAGGGGATCGACGAATCGCCTGTCTCGGCCGAGCAACTCGGCGCGATCCTCGACCTGATCCGCGAAGGCACGATCTCCGGCAAGATCGCCAAGGACCTCTTCGAGATCGTCTGGAACGAGGGGGGTAATCCCCAGCAGCTCGTCGAAGAGCGGGGCATGAAGCAGGTGACCGACACCGGAGCGATCGAAAAGGCGGTGGACGAGGTGATTGCCGCCAATCCCGACAAGGTCAGCCAAGCCATGGCGAAGCCGACGATGGCCGGCTGGTTCGTCGGCCAGGTGATGAAGGCGACGGGCGGCAAGGCCAATCCCCAGGCGGTGAACGCGCTGGTGAAGGCGAAGCTCGGGCTCGAATGACGCCGTTTTACATCCGCACGGCCGGACCGCGCGATCTGCAGTCGATCAGCGACCTTCTTCGCGAAACCTGGCACGCGACCTATGACGGCATCTACGGCGCGGCGAGGGTGTCGGAACTCACCGCCTCATGGCACTCCGTCGACGCACTGAAGCCCCGGCTCGGGCGTCTGAATTCCGAGTTTCTGGTCGCCGACGACGGTGAGCGGCTAGGCGGAATGGCCTTCGCCGCCGCGACCGAAGGAAGTGGCAGGACGGTGATCCTGCACCAGCTCTACGTTCGGCCCGGCTGTCAGCGGGCCGGCATCGGCCGGAGCCTGCTCGCCGAAATCGAGGGCTGTTTCCCACAAGCGAACCGGCTGCGGCTCGAAGTCGAGGAGGCCAACGAACCGGCGATTCGCTTCTACCGGAGCGCAGGATTCGCGTGTGCGGGATCGACTGCCAATTGCTGCGACGACACATCGGGAATCCCCGCCGCGGTCTATGAAAAGGGCCTGACCTGACCGCTCGCGGCCGGGTGGACATTTCTCCCTTGCGGCAGCATAACGAGCCGGCATCGCGACGGCCCGCATCGAGACGGCCAGCATCGAGACGGATTGATATCCCATGAAGGAATGGCTGCTTCAGATTTTCACCTGGTGGAACGGTCAGACCATCGGCACCCGGTTTTTCACCTGGCGGTTCGGCCAGAGCGTCGGCGAGGATCATCTGGGCAATGTCTACTACCAGAACGCGGACGGCTCCAAGCGCTGGGTGATCTACAACGGACCGGCGGAGGCCTCGGCCATTCCCCCTGGCTGGCATGGCTGGATGCATCACCGCGTCGAGACGCCGCCGTCGCAAGAAGACTACGTCCCTCGCACCTGGCAGAAGCCGCACCAGCCGAACCAAACCGGCACCGCCTTGGCCTACCGGCCCAAAGGTTCGCTGCTCAATCCGGCGAAGCGTCCGCGTGTCACCGGAGATTACGACGCTTGGACGCCGTAATCGGCGGCAAGGTACCTCGTTTATCGCGACCGTCTATGGACCGCCACCGGCCGAATTTCCCGATCTACCCCTGCGTCGGAAAAATGGCGGCGGTTCCATCCGCTCAATTATCTGCCGCAATGGTCTGCCACAGAGTGGTGCTGTCATGTCGGGACGGTGGATTTCGACACGTCGAGGAAGATTTGATGAACAACCGCATTCTGGGTTCGATCTTGTTCGCCGCGACCCTAGGCTTGGGTTCCTCGCCGGCAGCGGCGCAGGAACGCGTCTCAAACCCGGTCGCGGTGTTTTCTGGTCTCGACAAGATCACCGGCCGGATCACCAGCTTCGATGTCTATATCGATGAGACGGTCCAGTTCGGCGCGCTGCAGGTCACGCCGAAAGTCTGCTACAGCAGCGCCGAGGGGCAGGTCGCCAAGACCGACGCGTTCGTGCAGGTCGACGAGATCACGTTGCAACGCGATATCCGGCAGATTTTTTCCGGCTGGATGTTCGCCGATTCCCCCGGTCTCAACGCCGTCGAGCATCCAGTCTACGATGTTTGGTTGAAGAGCTGCAAGACCGATTCGGCGGTTCCCGCTCCGGAGGGGTAGAAGGTCGCGTCATCGGAGACCGCCTCCGCCAGAAGCACCTGATAGGCATCGCGATGCACCTCGATCGCGCCGAACGAGGCGAGATGATCGGTGAGGAATTGCGTGTCGAGAAGGCGGTAATCGCCGCGGCTAAGGCGCTCCCACAGATAGGCGAGCGCAATCTTTGAGGCGTCGGTCCGGCGTGAGAACATGCTCTCACCAAAGAAGGCCGCGCCGAGCGAAACGCCATAGAGTCCCCCGACCAACTCCTCACCTTCCCAAGCTTCGACGGAATGCGCGAAGCCCTCGCGAAACAGCGACAGGATCAGCGACCGAATCTGGGAGTTGATCCAGGTTTGCGATCGGCCGGGGGCCGCCTCGGCACAACCGTCGACGACGGCCGGAAAGGCGGTGTCCACGCGGATATCGAACGGAGCGCGCCGGATCGTCTTGCGCAGGCTCCGGGACAGATGAAAGCGATCCAGCGGCAAAATCCCGCGCTCGGTCGGGTCGATCCAGAAAATGCCGGGATCCTCGGCGGTTTCCGCCATCGGAAAGATCCCGCAGGCATAGGCCTTCAGGAGGATGCTCGGCGTGATCTCGAACCGCTGTCCGCCGCGCCGAACCATGGCGTCAATCCGTTGCCTTGGCGGCGAGATGGTTTTCCAGCCAATGGATGTCGTAGTCGCCGGTGCCGATGTCGGGGTTGTTCACGAGGTCGCGGAACAGCGGCAGCGTCGTCTTGACGCCATCGACGACGATCTCGTCCAGTGCCCGGCGCAGCCGCATCATGCATTCGACGCGGTTGCGACCATGCACGATCAGCTTGCCGATCAGGCTGTCGTAGAAGGGCGGTATCGAGTAGCCTTGATAGACGCCGGAATCGACCCGAACGCCAAGTCCGCCGGGCATATGGTAATGAGTGATCTTGCCGGGCGAGGGGGCGAAGGTCTTCGGGTCCTCGGCGTTGATGCGGCATTCGATGGCGTGGCCGGCGAACTGGATCTCCGACTGTTTGATGGACAGGCCCTGACCGCTGGCCACACGAATCTGTTCATGCACGAGGTCGAGACCGGTGATGGCCTCGGTCACGGGGTGCTCGACCTGGAGACGGGTGTTCATTTCGATGAAATAGAACTCGCCGTTCTCATAGAGAAATTCGATCGTTCCCGCGCCCCGGTACCGAAGCTCGGACATGGCGTTCGCGCAGACGGTGCCAATCCTAGCGCGCTGCACATCGTCCAGCGCGGGCGAGTTCGCCTCTTCCCAGACCTTTTGATGGCGACGCTGCAGCGAGCAGTCGCGTTCGCCCAGATGGATGGCGTTGCCTGCGCCGTCGCCGAAAACCTGCACTTCGATATGGCGCGGCTTTTCCAGATACTTCTCGAGATAGACCGCGTCGTCGCCGAAGGCCGATCCCGCTTCGGCGCGAGCGGTCGCGAGCGCGTTGGAAAGGTCGCCGGCCGAGTGGGCGACTTTCATGCCACGCCCGCCGCCTCCCGCGGATGCCTTCACCAGCACGGGAAAGCCGATGTTGTTGGCGATTTTCAGCGCTTGGTCGTCGTCGGTCACCGCACCCGGCGAGCCGGGAACGACCGGGATGCCGAGGCGCTTGGCGGTTCGCTTGGCCTCGATCTTGTCGCCCATGATTCGGATATGGTCGGCGGTGGGGCCGATGAAGGTGATGTTGTGTGCCTCGAGAATGTCGGCGAAGCGGGCGTTTTCGGACAAGAAACCGTAACCGGGGTGAACCGCGTCGGCTCCCGATATTTCGCAGGCGGCAACGATCTGGGGAATGTTGAGATAGCTGTCGCGCGCTGGCGGCGGTCCAATGCACACGCTTTCGTCAGCAAGACGCACATGCATCGCCGCGTTGTCTGCGGTCGAATGCACCGCGACAGTTGAGATGCCGAGTTCCTTGCAGGCGCGCAAGACTCGCAGCGCGATCTCGCCGCGATTGGCAATCAGAACCTTCTTGACCATCCCTTGCCCCTCAAGCGATCACGACGAGCGGCTCGCCGTATTCTACAGGCTGGGCATTCTCGACTAGGATTTTGGCGACTTTGCCGGCCCGCGGCGCCGGAATCTGGTTCATCGTCTTCATTGCTTCGATGATCAGCAGCGTTTCGCCTTCCGCGACCTGCTGGCCGACTTCGATGAAATGCCGGGCGCCAGGCGCCGATGAGAGATAGACCGTCCCGACCATGGGCGAGGGGACGGTGCCGGCTTCCGGGCCGGTGGATGCGGGCGCGTTGGCTGGGGAGGCTCCGGATTGTGAAGCGGCAGGCGCCGGCTGCCCGTGCTCGGGAGCTGGAGCGTAGGTCAATGGCTGTGCATGACCGACCCCGTAGTCCTTTTGACGCGACACCCGGACACGAAGCGTACCATGCTCGACCTCGATCTCGGTGAGGTCCGTGTCGTCCAGGATTGTCGCCAGTTCGCGAACGAGGGCGGGGTCCACATTGTTTTCTGCGTTCGACATTCCGGTCCTTCGGCCCCTTCGGGCTCGCTTTATCTAAGACGTGCTTTGAGTGCGGTGATGGCTAGCTCGTAACCGATTGACCCGAACCCCACGATCATCCCAGCCGCGATTGGGGCGATCAGGCTCTTGTGCCTGATTTCCTCGCGCGCATGGATGTTGGAGATATGGACCTCGACGATAGGTTTGCCAAAAAAACGGAGCGCATCGTGAATCGCCAGGGACGTGTGCGTATAGGCGCCGGCATTGATGATGATCGCGACGGCGGCGTCCCGCGCTTCATGAATCCACTCGACCAATACGCCTTCATGGTTCGATTGCCGGAACACGATGTCGAATCCGGCTTCCGATCCCGCCGCCTCGCACCGGGTCTGCACGTCCGCAAGTGTCGCGGACCCATAGATCTCCGGCTCTCTGAGGCCAAGCGTGTTCAAATTGGGTCCGTTGAGGATGTAGATCGTCGGGGTCATCGATCCTCGGTGGGTTCAACAATCACGTACGGCGCCCGCACGGATTGGAAACCCCTATAGTGCGATAGGTGACGCGGGGAAAGCGCCACCTATCGGGTTTCCTGGTCATCCCAAGGATTCAGCAGTTGGCACTGCCGCATTTTCTAACATTGGCGACGGTGGCGGCCAGATCCGCCATGCCGACGGCCCCAGGCAGCACCTTGTCCGCGATGACGTAGGAGGGCGTGCCATTGATCGCGAGACTGTTGGCGAGTTGATCCGCTTCCTGCAGGGCAGCCTTAACGGCCGGAGACTCCATCATCGGCCGCAGCTGTTCTTCGCTGATGCCGAAGTCCTCCGCTACCGCAAGCGCTTTTGCTTCGTCCGCGACGCCCCGCGCACCGAGCAAAATTCGGTGGAACTCGGCATATTTTTCGGGAGCGAGTTCACGGAACGCCAGACTGACCGTGGCCGCTCCAACCGATGGTGGGCCGAGGACCGGAATCTCCTTAAGGATGAAACGCACATCCGAGTCGGTCTCGATGAGCGCGTCCATGTCCGCCATCGCCTTCCTGCAGAAACTGCAATTGTAGTCGAAGAATTCGACCACCGTGACATCGCCGTCGGGATTGCCCAGAGCGGTGCCTTCGGGCGTTTCGAACAGCGCCGGCCCGGTGTCGGCAATCGCCTTCTTCTGGGAGGCCAACTGCTGCGCTGATCGTTTGGTCTCAAGCGCATCCATCACCTCGAGCAAAACCTCCGGGTTGGTCACCAGGTAGTCGTGAACGATCTCCTCGATGGCGCGGCTCTCGGCCTCATCGAAGGATGTCCGTGCCGGCTGTGCGGTCATCGTTTGCTGGGCGCTGGCAGGCGCGACGAATGCGATCGCCAGTGCGGCGGCAGTGAGGAGCTTGATTTTGGTCACGAGGGGGCGGTTCCTTCCGATCGTCAGCGGATCTTGGTCTTGATTATGTCCTGGGCCTGCAGCCATGCCGGGGAGCCTGGCTTCAGTTTCTGCTGTGCCCGCGTGGCGAAAATCTTCGCCTGGCGGAATGATCCAGCGTGCCAGTAGCCCTCCGCGGTGGCAAGCTCAGCGCGACCGACATCACCGAGATGGCCATAGGCCATGGCGAGAAACCGGTAAGCGACGGAGTTGACCGGGTCACTCTGCAGGCCAGACTGGATCAAACCCACAGCCTTGTCCATTTGCGAGCGATCCCCGCCAGTGACGAGCGCCTGCCCGACCTCGGCCTGGAGGATGCCCGAGCCGCTCTTGTCGAGCTTGACGGCTCTGGAGAACGAGGCTGCCGCTTCCTGCCAGCGGCCGGCATTCATCAAAATCTCGCCGCGCATCTCCTGAAACCACGGGCTGTTCGGCTGCGCCGCGATCAGCGCATCCATCTTCTGCAGGGCGGTCGTAGGCGAACCAGACAGATGAGTCGCGATGGCGTCGCCGTACAGTGCGGCCAAGCCGCGCGGATTGCGCGCGAACAGCCGTCGAACATCGGAGGCTCCTCCATTGTAGGCGGCGATCTTGGCTCTTGCGAGATCGTGTCGCTGAGCCAGGGCCGGCGAATCCTGGCGGCCGAAAGCGGGGCTTTCCTGCGCGACCTGCTTCAAGGCCGCGATGCGTTCGCGCGGCAATGGATGCGACGACAGATAGTTGCCCGAACGTCCGCTGGCGAAAAGGTTGTTTCGATCGAGGGTCTCGAAGGTCTCCAGGAGCCCTTTTCCCGATTGACCTGTCTTTCGTAGATAGGCCAGTGCAGCCCGGTCCGCGGTCGATTCCTCGCCGCGCTGATAGCTGAGCATCCCCCGTCGCGCGAGATCGCCGCCACCGGCCATCAGGCCCGCGCCGGCTTGAGCCGCCCCGCGCGCGCCCGACGACGCACCGGCCACCGCGACGCCAGCGCCGAGCAGTCCGGCGACGATGGCGATCGTCTTGGCGCGTTCCAACTGCTGGCGCAGTCGCTGCTGGTGGCCGCCCGCCAGATGCCCGATCTCGTGGGCGAGAATGCCGATCAGCTGGTTGGGACGCTCGGTCGCTATGATTGCCCCGGTGTTGACGAAAATCCGTCGGCCGGCGACGAAGGCGTTGAAGCTGCCGGAGTTGACCAGGACGATCTCTATGCCCGAACGGGACAATCCCGCCGCCTTGAGGATCGGCTTCGCGTAATCGACGATGAGTGCTTCGATTTCCGCGTCACGGACCACGGGAAGGCTGGCTTTTTCGCTCTGTGCGGCCTGGGCCGCGACCGGGGCCAGTGCGACGGAAAGGGCGACGGCGATCGCGGTCAAACGGGCCGACAGGCGGCGGGGCGACAAATTCATGCTAGTCCTCTTCCAAACCCGGCCATTCAAGCGGATATCCTCGCCGTGTCAAAGAGCCGAGGTCCCGCCGTTCCGGCATTCCAATCCGGCGAATTCGAGGCGAAACAGGAATGAAACAGTGTCCGATCTACTCACAATGACGGCATCCCGGCGATCGGACATCGATCCGTTTCGCGCGATGGACGTACTCGCCGAGGCCAACCGTATGATCGCGCAAGGAGATTCGGTTCTCTCACTGGCCGTCGGACAACCGGCGGCGCCCGCACCGGAGATCGCGCGCGCCGCGGCGCGGCGTATGCTCGATCATGGCCGCATCGCCTATACGGACGCTCTCGGCCGACGTGATTTGCGCGAGCGGATCGCACGGCATTATGGCGAGGCTTATGACCAGTCGCTCGACGCGGACCGTATCATGGTCACGACCGGCTCCTCGGCCGGTTTCAACCTGGCCTTTCTCGCCGCCTTCGACCCGGGCGATCGAATCGCCATCGCCGCCCCTGGCTATCCCGCCTATCGCAACATCCTTCGCACGCTCGGTCTGGTTCCGGTCGAAATCGAAGTCGATCGATCAACCGAGTACGTGTTCACGGCAGAGCATCTGCGCTGCGCGCACGAGGCTGGTACAATTGCCGGCGTCCTCGTGGCAAGCCCGGCGAATCCAACAGGCACCATGACGCCGCGCGAGGAATTGCGTCGGCTGGTCGAATACGCGGACGCCCAGGGAATCCGGTTCGTTTCGGACGAGATCTACCATGGCCTGGCCTACGGCAAGGCAGAGGCGACGGCGCTCGAATTTTCGCAGCGGCCGATCGTGGTCAACTCCTTTTCGAAATACTACTGCATGACCGGTTGGCGGATCGGCTGGCTGGTGCTGCCGCCGGATCTGATGCGTGCGGCCGAGCGGATCGGCCAGAGCCTTTATATCTCGGCGCCCGAGCTTTCGCAGGTTGCCGC
The DNA here is from genome assembly GCF_017183135.1 of Aurantimonas marina. Taxonomy (GTDB): domain Bacteria; phylum Pseudomonadota; class Alphaproteobacteria; order Rhizobiales; family Rhizobiaceae; genus Aurantimonas; species Aurantimonas marina. Next base: position 250,308 of record NZ_JADDXW010000004.1, read on the forward strand.
AACGGCCGTGTTCGACGCGAGAGACGAGTTGGACCGGGCTCGCGATGGTTATGTGCGCAACCGTGACCTTCTGATCGACCGTCTTCCCTCGCTCGGTTTCCGCGACATCGCCCCGATCGACGGCGCTTTCTATGCCTATGCGGCCATCCCGGAGGGCGAGGCGAGTTCGAGCGCTTTCGCCAAGGCCATCCTCGAAAACTGCCATGTCGCGATCACGCCCGGCACGGACTTCGATCCGCGCCGCGGCGAGAGATTCGTTCGGCTATCCTACGCCTGCGACCACGCGACGCTGGCCGAAGCCCTGGATCGAATCGCGGCGAATTCCGTCCGGTAGATACCCGCCAGCCTCCCTTGCCAACAGAAACGGGCGGCCCCTTGCGGGGCCACCCGTTGTCTTGATGCCTTGCCGTGGAGGCGGAAATGCGACCGGCCTGCGCGCCGCCAGAGCTCAGAAGAACGAGCGTCGCGCCCACCAGCCGGTGCGCCGCGGCTTTTCCGCAGTGTCGCTGGTTTCCTTCGCCGCGCCGCTGGACGTCACCACCGGCTCACCCGCCTCTTCGCCCTGAGTTTCGCGTACGTCGTCATTGGCCGCGGCGGCGAGCGAGACCGTCTCCTGGTCCCCCATCTCGCCCGGCCCGGCTTCTGGCGTTCCATGTGAAGCGGATTCCGCAGCCGGAGCAGACTCCGGCGCAACTGACCCCGCCGCTTCTCCAACATCGTCGCCGGATGTCGCCACCGGCGTTTCGGACGCTGCGTCCGGCTCTCCGGCCGCATCCGTCGCAACCGCCGGCTGGAGCGCGGCCGCAGGTGCGGGCTCGACGTGCGGCACGGCAACGGTATCACCGGATCCCCTGGCGGTTACAGGCTGGATCTCCTGCGGAGCGTCGTCACCCGCTTCGGTCCCATCGTCCGCGCCGCCAGTGTCGTCACGGTTGCGACGACCGCCGCGCCGTCCGCGGCGCCGACGTTTGCGTCCCCGATCTGAATCATCGTCGCTGCGACCGGCGGAATGGTCCTCGCCCGACGTTTCCTCATCGGCGTCGCTGTCGGTCTCCGTCTCCGACTGGTCGCTTTCGGTGGAAACCGTCTCGTCGTCGCCCTCACCCCGCCGCTTGCGCCGCCTGCGGCGTCTGCGCTTGCCGCCGTCGGAACTATCGGAGTCGGTCTGCTCGCCTGTCTCCTCGATCAGTTCAGGCGATTTGCGGGCAGCTTCCTCGTCAGCCACTTCGTCCAAAGCGTCGATCTCGGCCGCTGCCACCGATTCGGGGTTGACGACGTCGGAGGACATCTCCGGTTTCACCGCCTCGCCGCCATGCTCGATAGCGATGCTTTGATGACCGGCGCTCTCATCCGCGGCGACGACGATGCGCAGGCCGTAATGGCGTTCCAGCTCTTCGATCCGCTGGCGCTTTTCATTGAGCACATAGAGGGCGGTCGCAGTCGGAACTTTGACGATCAGGTCGTGGCTCGAATGCTTCTGGAGGTGTTCCTCGATGGTACGCAGGACATGCAGCGCCGAGGAGGAAGCCGAACGGATGTGGCCGGCGCCTTCGCAGACCGGGCAGGGCTGCATGGTGGATTCGAGCACGCTGGCGCGGATGCGCTGGCGACTCATTTCCAGAAGACCGAAATGCGAGATGCTGCCGACCTGGATGCGCGCCCGATCGCTCTTCAGGCAATCCTTGATCTTCTTTTCGACCGTCCGGTTGTTGCGCTTTTCCTCCATGTCAATGAAGTCGATGACGATCAGGCCCGCGAGATCGCGCAGACGGAGTTGCCGCGCAACTTCCTCGGCGGCCTCCAAGTTGGTCTGGAACGCCGTATCCTCGATCGAATGCTCGCGCGTCGAGCGGCCCGAGTTGACGTCGATGGCGACCAATGCCTCGGTCTGGTTGATGATGATGTACCCGCCGGACTTCAGCGTGACATGGGGATGCACCATCTTTTCCAGCTGCGACTCGATACCTTGGCGCGCGAAGATCGGCGTCGGGTCCCGGTAGGGCTGCACGACCTTCGCCTGGCTCGGCATCAGCATCCGCATGAAGTCCTTGGCTTCACGGTAGCCGGCTTCGCCGGCGACGAGGATCTGGTCGATGTCCTTGTTATAGAGGTCGCGGATCGATCGCTTGATCAGGCTGCCCTCTTCATAGACCAAGGCCGGCGCGATCGATGATAAGGTCAGATTGCGTACGGTCTCCCACAGCCGCATGAGATATTCGTAGTCGCGCTTGACCTCCGGCTTCGTCCGGTTCGCGCCGGCGGTGCGCAGGATAATGCCCATGCCCTTCGGCACGTCGAGATCGCGCACGACGTCCTTCAGACGCTTGCGGTCGGACGCGTTGGTGATCTTGCGGGAAATGCCGCCGCCGCGCGCCGTATTCGGCATCAAAACGGAATAGCGCCCGGCGAGGGACAGGTAAGTCGTCAGCGCCGCGCCCTTGTTGCCGCGTTCCTCCTTTACCACCTGAACCAGTAGAATCTGGCGCCGCTTGATCACTTCCTGGATCTTGTATTGGCGGCGCGGTCGGCTCTGGCGAACCGGAACCTCCTCCATCGCATCCTCGGAGCCGATTTCGTCGATCTGCTCGGCTTCGTCGCCGTTTGCTTCGTCATTAACGTCGTCGTCGCTGGACGAGCGGCCGCGACCACGCCGGGTCCTGCCGCTGCGACGACCGCGTTGCGAACGCCCCGACGTGGTCTCGTCGTTGCCGTCGGCTTCGCCGTCGTCGGTCTCCGCGGAGGCATCGATGCCTGCTTCAGCCGCGGAATCATCGTCCGACTCGTCTTGCGGCGCCTGGGCACCTTCCGTGTCCGGCTGATCCCGGTCTTCTGACGGTTTCCCTGTGTCACCAGACGCCGATTCGCGACCCTCCGTCTCGACGATTTCGGAGATGCTTTCCTCGTCGCTGCGCTCGGTCGCCTTGTTCCGCGACCCTCTCCGGTTTCGGCCACGGCTGGGGCGGGGCTCGTCGGCCGCGTCCTCTTCTTCCTGGACGCGGGCGAGTTCTTCCTCAATCAACGCCTGCCGGTCGGCCTTGGGGATCTGGTAATAGTCCGGATGGATTTCGCTGAAGGCAAGAAAGCCGTGGCGGTTGCCGCCATATTCGACGAATGCGGCCTGCAGCGACGGCTCGACCCGTGTCACCTTCGCCAGATAGATATTTCCCTTGAGCTGCTTCTTGTGCTCCGATTCGAAATCGAATTCCTCGATCCGACTACCGCGGACGACGACGACCCGCGTCTCCTCCTGGTGGGACGCATCGATCAGCATTTTGTTTGCCATGAATGGACTCCCGGGCGCTCGCGCAGGGCCGTGACGAGGCGTGTGAAGCCTGCGGGACGACCGAGGGGCGCGAGCCCGTAAGGGACGTGATTCGCTGCCGTTCCTCTCCACGCGGCGACGACCGTCCGGCCCGTGAAGGGCTGGCGATGAACGTCGGGCTATAAGCGGAGGCTGACGACAAAATCACGACCTGCAACAATTAGATGGCCGCTGTAGCGGCCGACGAAACGCGCGGATCGGCTGCTGTTTCGAACAGGGCGCATCCGCATCGTTGGAAAATCGCCTGGAGCTGTACTCCAGTATCGATTGAAAATCTTCCGAGAAGCTGATGACCGGTGTCGATGCCGCCAAGGATCCAAGCGCCGCAACCAGACGCTGGCGTCCAATGGCGGTTCAGCTTTCGACCCGACGACGACACGGTCTCCCGTCATAGTCAGCCTCGTCTGTGCTTTTATGCTGGCCCGGGGCAAGAAACAAGGGGACGTTCGCAACGTGCCGTAGCGCGACACCTGTCTGCCAAGGCCAACGCAAGCTTTGGACGCTAGCCGACGGCAAGGACAAGAAAAGCCTGTCCCGGCCTTCAGGGACAGGCGATGGTGCGCGCAGGAGGATGGTCGAACCCGATGCGACTTCCGCCCCAGTCTGATCACCTTTATGGCGTTCGACTTTATGGCGTTCGACCCGGAGAGGGCGGTGTCGAAGATCGGCTCCGCATCGGCTAAGTGCAACGAGGATCATCGGATGGGAGCAGGGGCTGGATCGAGGGGCATGAGACGCTTCGTCCAAACACTGGTTTCCGGCTGCCGGGGATTGCCACCAGTCGCGGCATTAGCGCTGCTTGCGATCTTGGCCTGGCGGGGGGAGGCGAGCGCTCGAGACCTGGTCATTACCAGCGTGAACCAAAGTGTCGGAAAGGGCGAATACACTGCGTCCTTCGTCCTGCGAGGCAAACCTCAAACCCGCATTCTGCGACTTGCCAATCCCGACCGGATCGCGGTCGACTTCATCGATACACTTTCGGCCGCGGCGATCGCGCCGCCGCCTGACAACGGTCTCGTCGAGAGCATCCGCCATGGGCTTGTCTCCAACGACCGCTATCGTTTCATCTTTCGGCTCAAGCGAAAGGCCTTCGCCGCGATCCGAAGCGAGGAACGACCGGATGGGCAGGTGATCGTCTTGTCGGTTCAGCCATCGGATGCGTCGCACGAGCACGTCGCACCCGTTGAAATGCTGGGCGCACGGCCCGACGACGCCAATTCGAAACGGAACGCGGCGAAGCCCGAACGACAGTTAACGATCGTGCTCGATCCCGGCCACGGCGGAATCGACAACGGCGCGGTGTCGCGCTCCGGCACCCACGAGAAGGACATCAATCTCGAACTGGCGTTCGCCCTGAGGGATTCGCTGCTCGCAAAGGGCGGCGTCAGAGTGGTTTTGACACGCGAGGACGACACCTTCATTCCGCTGGACGAGCGGGCTGCCGTCGGCCGTCGGGAGCGGGCCGATCTTTTCATCTCGATCCACGCCGATTCGATTCGCCAATCCGCCTTGCGCGGCGCGACGGTCTATACGCTTTCGGAGACGGCGTCGGACGAGTTGTCTCGGCAGGTCGCCGCTGCGGAAAATGCCTCCGACCGCTTTGCCGGTGAGGATTGGCAGCAGGAAAAACCGGATGTCGTCGACATCCTCCTCGATCTGACGCGTCGGGAGACGGTCAGCTTTTCGGAGCACTTTGCGTCATCGCTTGTGGAGGATCTGGCCATGCGCGACATCCGGTTGATCAATCGACCCAAGCGGTCGGCGGGGTTCAAGGTTCTGAAAGCGCCGGATGTTCCCTCTGTCCTGGTCGAATTCGGTTTCCTTTCCAATCGTCAGGACGAAAAGCTCTTGCAGGATGATGCCTGGCGCGGAGTGGTGGCCGCGGCCACAGCGGAAGCGGTGATGAATTTTTTCGGAGGAAAGCAGGAGGAGGACCGAGGACGGTGCACCCCATCCGGCGAATGTGGTAAATCGACAACGACGAAGGCAATTGATCCACCGAAAGTCGATTGAGTTCACGGCCTTGCCGCAATTGCCGACAACAAGGTTCATGGACTGAATGCGGATATGGGCAATCGTTTGCCCAGGCCGTATTTATAGACCTGCTGGATGGCCAATCGGCGCTATCATCGGGTAGGAGACCGAACCGGAGTGTCGCACCTGGGGCGGACGGAGTTTTTATGATTAGACTGCTCGGCTATTTCTTCGGAATCGGGGCCATCTTCTTCCTGATCGTGGCGGGTGGATTTGCCTGGTACGTTGAGAAGATGGCGCAGGATTTGCCGGACTATCAGGTGTTGGCCAAGTACGAGCCGCCGGTGACGACACGGGTTCACGCTTCGGACGGCTCGCTCATGGCAGAATATGCGCGCCAACGTCGCTTGTTCCTGCCGATCCAGGCGATTCCAGATCTCGTCAAGAACGCGTTTTTGTCTGCCGAGGACAAGAACTTCTACCAGCATCCGGGTGTTGACATCGAAGGTGTCGCCCGTGCCGTCGTGGTCCTGGCCAAGGGGGGGCGCATGCAGGGTGCTTCGACAATCACCCAGCAGGTCGCCAAGAATTTCCTGCTGACGAACGAACGCACGTTGGATCGCAAGGTGAAGGAAGCGATTCTTTCGCTGCGCATCGAGCAGGCCTATTCGAAGGACAAGATCTTCGAGTTGTATCTCAACGAGATTTATCTCGGACTTGGCTCCTACGGCATCGCCGCGGCGTCGCTGGCCTATTTCGACAAGCCGGTCAGCGAGCTGACGATTGAGGAAGCGGCTTACCTCGCGGCGCTGCCCAAGGCGCCGGAGAACTACAATCCGTTCCGCGATCCGGACAAGGCGCTCGAGCGCCGGAACTGGGTCATCGACCAGATGGCCACGAACCAGGTCATCACCGACGCCGAGGCCGCCGAGGCTCAACAAAAGCCGCTGGGCGTCAATCCGCGCTCGTCCGACACTTATCTGACAGCGGCAGAATATTTCACCGAGGATGTCCGGCGCGAAATCATCCAGCGCTACGGCGTCGATGCCCTCTACGAAGGCGGGTTGTCGGTCCGCACGACCCTCGATCCTCAACTGCAGGCCGAGGCGCGCTCCGCGCTGCAGCGTGGGCTTGTCAAATATGACGAGGCGCGTGGATTTCGGGGCGCGGTGACGCGAATCGACATCGGCAGCGACTGGGGTCCGGCGCTCGGCAAGGTCGACCCCCTTGCGGACGTGCCCGAGTGGCGCTTGGCCGTCGTTCTCGGCACTGCAAGCGACCGGATCAGTATCGGCCTTCAGCCGGAGCGCCAGGTCTCTGGTGCACTCGGAGCGAAGCGGGAAGTCGGCACGATTGCGTTCGCCAACATGAAGTGGGCGCTGAGGCTGAATACCAAGCAGCGCAAGGGCACTGTAAAATCTGCCTCGGATGTCGTCTCGCGCGGCGACGTTATCTATGTGGAGAAAGTGGAGGAGGGCGAGGGTTACCGGCTCCGCCAGCCGCCAGAGATCCAGGGGGCGCTGGTCGCCATGGAGCCGCAGACCGGCCGCGTATTGGCCATGGTCGGCGGCTTCTCCTTCGCTGAATCGGAATTTAATCGGGCTTCGCAGGCCTATCGGCAGCCCGGCTCATCATTCAAGCCATTCGTCTACGCGGCGGCACTCGACAATGGCTACACCCCCGCGTCTGTCATTCTTGACGCGCCGATTTCACTGCCCGACGGCAATGGTGGGTTCTGGGAGCCATCCAATTATGGAGGCGGCTCCGCCGGCCCGTCGACCCTGCGGCTCGGAATTGAAAAGAGCCGCAACCTCATGACAGTCCGTCTGGCCAAGGATATGGGCATGAAGCTTGTCGCCGAATACGCGGAACGGTTCGGCGTTTACGACAAGCTCTTGCCCTATCTTCCCATGGCGCTCGGCGCGGGCGAAACGACGGTCCTGCGGATGGTGTCGGCCTTTTCGACGATCGCCAATGGCGGGCGTTCGCTCGAGCCCTCGCTGATCGATCGCGTTCAGGACCGGTACGGACGCACGATCTACAAGCATGATCAGCGCCAGTGCCAGTCGTGCGATGCGACCCAATATGACGGCCAGCCCGAGCCGGAGCTGATCGATGAGCGGGATCAGATCCTGGATCCGATGACGGCCTACCAGATCACCTCGATGATGGAGGGCGTCGTGCAGCGCGGCACGGCGACCAAGGTGAGGGAACTCGGCGTTCCGATCGCCGGTAAGACCGGGACGACCAATGAGGAGAAGGACGTCTGGTTCGTCGGATTTACGCCGGACATCGTCACCGGTGTCTTCCTCGGCTACGATAATCCGAAGCCGATGGGCCGTGGGGCGACCGGCGGCGGCATGGCTGCCCCCGTCTTCATCGATTTCATGCGTGAGGCTTTGAAAGACCGCAAGCCGATTGAATTCCAGCCTCCGGAGGGCATGGAACTCATCGCCGTCAACCGCAAAACCGGCATGCGCGCGAGCGGCTCTGGACCCGATGTGATCATGGAGGCGTTCAAGCCCGGAACCGGCCCGTCCGATGCCTACGAAGTCATCGGCATGGATGAAGTCGCGTCGGGTTTCGGTTCTGGCGAAGTCTCGCAGGAAGCCGAACAGGCGATCGTCCAGGGCGCCGGTGGGCTGTTCTAGCCAAGAGCCGCCATCGGCGTTATAGACGCGCGACAGGGGCGGGCTCACCGCCCTTTTCCTTGCGCAAAGCGTCCCGGCGGTCGTCGAGGCCGCATTCAAATCACCAGCGAATCAGGAGATTGCGGCATGCGTGCCGAGATCGAGACAATGGTCGACGAAATCAAGCAGGCCATAAGCCTGCTGAGGAGGCATCTTTGACTGGGATCAATCCCTCAAGCGCCTCGATCATCTGAACCAGAAGGCGGAAGATCCGTCGATCTGGGAGGATGCTGCGGAGGCGCAGAAGCTGATGCGCGAGCGCCAGCATCTCGACGAAGCGGTCAGCTCCATTAAGCGCCTCGATCAGTCGCTCAGTGACAACGTCGAACTCATCGCCATGGGCGAGGAGGAGGGCGATTCGGAGATCGTGACGGAAGCCGAAACGGCGATCCGCGGAATTCGGGCGGACGTCGACAAACGGCAGATCGAGGCGTTGCTGGCAGGCGAGGCCGATGCCAACGACACCTATGTCGAGGTCCATTCCGGTGCCGGTGGGACTGAGAGCCAGGACTGGGCGGCCATGCTTTTGCGCATGTATATGCGCTGGGCCGACCGCTCCAAGATGAAGGTGGAGGTTCTCGAGGAGCATGCCGGCGAAGAGGCGGGCATCAAATCCGCGACGCTGCTGATCAAGGGCCACAACGCCTATGGCTGGATGAAAACCGAATCGGGCGTGCATCGCCTCGTGCGGATTTCGCCGTATGACAGCCAAGCGCGACGGCACACGTCCTTTGCCTCCGTATGGGTGTATCCGGTGATCGACGATACGATCCAGATCGACGTGTCCGAGTCCGACGTGCGCATCGACACCTATCGCGCCTCCGGCGCTGGCGGTCAGCACGTCAATACGACGGATTCGGCCGTGCGGATCACGCATATCGCCACCGGCATCGTCGTCCAGTGTCAGGCCGAGCGCTCACAGCACAAGAACCGTGCAACAGCATGGAACATGTTGCGCGCGCGCCTGTACGAGGCGGAACTCGAGCGGCGCGAGGAAGAGGCGAGTGCCGAGGCCGCGTCGAAGACCGATATTGGCTGGGGTCACCAGATTCGATCCTACGTCCTGCAGCCGTATCAACTGGTGAAGGACTTGCGGACCGGGGTGGAGAGTACGTCACCCCAGGACGTTCTGGACGGTTACCTCGACGAGTTCATGGAAGCGGCATTGGCCCATCGTGTGCATGGCGGCGACCTGGAAGTCGAGGATATCGCCTGAGATCAGGATGGGTGGGCGGCGTATGGCCACCCTTCAGCTGAACGCGTTGATCCTTAGGCCGATGCGGCGAAATCGCGCCGGGTCGACGGCGCGGCCGTTGCGCCGCACTTCGTAGTGAAGATGGGGGCCGGTACTGCGGCCGGTGCTGCCGACCTCGCCGATCTTGGTGCCTTTCGCCACGGTCTGGCCCACGGCGACGTCGACCCGCAACATGTGGGCGTAGCGCGTGGTGATGCCGTTGCCGTGGTCGATTTCGACGAGGTTGCCGTAGCCGCCGGCGCGACCGGCTTTGGTGATAGTGCCGGGCGCGGTGGCCGGAACCGGCGTGCCGCTCGCCGCCGCATAATCGTCGCCGGAGTGCAATCCGCGCCGTCCGAGAAAGGGATCGGAGCGAATTCCGAACGAGCTGGAGAGGCGGCTTCCGGGCAGCGGCTCCGAAATCGGAAGGGTTGCCGCCACCGAGTGAATCTTTTGCAAGGATGCCAGGGCTGTATCGAGTTCGGCATAGGATTCGTCGAAATTATAGTCCACTGGCACCGGCTCGAACGGACCGCCCGTGGCGGTGTGCTCATCGAGCTCGGGCAGATCAATCCCGGCGGCCTTCAGCGCTGCCGCGATCTTGAGCGTTCGCGTCCGGGCCGTCTCCGCCATACTCTGTAGATGCTCGATTTGGCGAAGTTCGACAATGTCGATCGAGCGTCCGACCTCGCGAAGCATCGCGTCGGCGATCCAGGTTTTTCCGGCTGGCGCGACAGGCACCGTCGAGGATGGGCGCAGTTCGATTGTGAAAGCGGCCCGCTCACCAACCGAGCCAGTACGGATCGGATCGACGATTGCTGCCGGTGACTGCAAAACCGGCTGGCTGACCTCGCCATCGACGGGCGAGTCGAGCGTCCCTATCGGCAGGGCTGCCATTGCGAGCCGGGGATTGGGCGTCGGCAGAGGAATCGGTGCGGGGGCGACTCCAACTTCCTGGGCGCGCTCATACAAGGGGCGCAACTTGTCGTAGCGTGCAGTGAGTTCTTCCTGCTGATCGAGAAGGACGTCGACCTTGGTCTCGACCATCTTCTGCGAAATCATCTGCCGGCTGGTGACCGTGTCGAGTTGCGACCGCAGCGATGCGATCCGCTGTTCGTAACCCTGGCGTATCTGGGCTTGTCGCGCGGTCAGCCGCGCCGCTATATCGTCCTGCATGACGAACCAGGTCGGTGCCGCGACCATGGTCAGCACGATCAGAGACGCAAAGGCCGTTCCGAGCAGAAGCGACCGTTGCCCAATCGTGAAATGTCGAACCTGTTCACCGCGGGCGATGATGATGGTGTGAGGCTCGCGGTACTCCCCAAAGGTCCGTCTGTGTTTGCTCGCAGCCATTTCCCGCTCCTCGTTGACGGGGTGAAAGCCCCTTCATCGACGAACCGATTACACCCCATTAGGGTTAATGATCCTTTGCCTCGTTGCGCGTCATTGCGATGCTCAGCTGGAAAGCGGCGAGAGCGAGCGATAAAAAGTCGGGGTCAATCCGGCCTCGGACCGGGCGCGATCGTTGAAGGGCGCTTTTACCTGGCCGCGGAAACTGGCGCGAACGAGTTCTTGAAAGCGTTCGGCGGGATCGCGCTGCTCCCGCGCGCAGAGGAACCGGAACCACTTGGCGCCGATCGCAACGTGCTTTTTCTCGTCGCGATAGATGATTTCCAGGATTGCCGCGGTGTCGGCGTCGCCGACGCCTTCCAGCTTTTCCAGAAGCGAGGGGGTCACATCCAGGCCCCGCGCCTCGAGGATCAGCGGAACGACGGCAAGACGCGCGCCGAGGTCGTGCGCCGTCGCTTCCACGGCCTCCCACAATCCGTCATGGGCGGACAGGGCGCCGTAGTGGGTGCCAAGGGCTTCCAGCCTGTGCGCCAACAGGCGGAAGTGCTTAGCCTCTTCCAGGGCGACGGTCATCCAGCCATCGAAGAATGAGCGCGGCACCGATTCGCTGGTAAAGCGGGCAACGATGTCGAGCGCGAGATCGATGGCGTTCAACTCGATGTGGGCGAGCGCGTGGATCAGGGCAATGCGGCCCTCGATCGTGTGCACGGAGCGCCGCTTGACCTTACGCGGCGAAACGAGAATCGGTTCTGCCGGGCGGCCGGGCCGATCTGGCAGCGCAGGATCTCCATGCGCGTGCATGCCGATGCGCCGGCCGAACCATAAGCGGCAGGCGAGGTTGGTGCGCTCCACCTTGGCGTCGAGGTCGCTTTCGCGCAGCGCTTCGATGGTTGCTTGCCGCAGTGTCGACGGCTCCCCGCTGGCTTCGCTCATGTGGCGGATGCGAATTGGCGCGCGGCCTCCAGCACCTCCTCGGCGTGACCGGGCACTTTCACCTTCTGCCAGAGCCGAATGATCGTGCCGTCCGGCCCGACCAGCGCGGTGGTGCGTTCGACACCCATGTAACGGCGGCCATACATGCTCTTCTCGACCCAAACCCCGCAGGCGTCGAGCAGTAACTTTTCCTCATCCGACAGGAGACGGACGGTTAGATCGTGCTTGTCCTTGAATTTGCCATGCTTTTTGACCGTATCGGGCGAAACCCCGAACACCGGGACACCAAGGGAATCGAATTCGCCCTTCAGCCGCGAGAAATCGACAGCTTCAACCGTGCAACCGGAGGTATCGTCCTTTGGATAGAAATAAAGGACGAATGGCGTGCCCTTCAGGTTATCGCGAGAGACGATTTTCCCCTTGTCATCCGGCAAGCGGAATTCGGGGCAGGTATCGCCGGCTGAAAGTGCCATCATGTAGTCCTTTTGAGATCAGGGGCCTGAGAAATCAGCCTCGGGATGTTTTGTGAACCTTTGCTGCCAAAGTTTTTAATCAATATCTCTATCGTGTTGGAGCAGCCATGCCGCCCCCGGCGCATCTTCAGGAGCGAGAATGAGCATCTTTTCGCGTGAGATGGCATGGAGACAGTGCGCGCAGCGTTCGGCGCGCGGGTGATCGGCCCATGAAAACAGCGATTCGGATTGGCGCGGGGCTGGGCAGTCTCGCCATATTCATTGTCCTGGCGATCGGCATTGCCATCAGCGCACTGCTGTGGACCGATCGAGGCGAAAACTTGCTGCGTTGGCAGATCGAACGGATCGCCTCGGCGTTCGTCGGGCCGGACTTTTGGGTCGAATTCGGTCGCCAGCAGGTCGGATTCGGTCCGGCGGGAACTCTCGGTATCCGCTTTTCCGACATCGTGATCAAGGATCGGCGAACCGGTCGGGCAGTTGGAACCGCCGGCAGCGTGCGTGCCGGCGTCAGTCTGGGCGCGCTCCTTGGTGGAAAGCTTTCCGTCGATCGCCTGTCCGTCGAGACCGTGCGTCTCGATCCGTCCATCCGCGACCATTTGCGGTCGGACAAGGAATTCGCTGCGGAAGATCTCTTTGCCTCTATCGACCGCCCATTCGTCGCTATCGAGGCTATCGGGTTGCGCCGTATCGCAATTAGCGATCTCGTCGTGCTCGGCCATGACGCATACCGACTTGAGAACTTCGAGATCGCGGCCGATGCCTCGGGTGAACTTACGATGGACGCCAAGGGCATTGTCGCCGATCACGCACTTGCCTTGTCCGGGACAGCCAAGCTCGATCCGAACCGGCAGCGAATTGTCGAACTCGCGGCGAGAACCTCCGAGCAGGAATTGCAGTGGGGCGGGGGAGCCGCCAACGGTGATGACGACGCGCTCAGGCTCGTGCTGCCGGCAAGCTTCGTCGTTTCGCTCACCACGACGACGTCCGGCCGCCGTATCGCCGCGAGCGTGAAGGGTCACGACGGCAGAATCGTTGGAAAAGCCACGCAACCTGTGGCCACGGCAAGGGGCAGCATCAGCCTTGCCGAAGGCGAGGACGACCTGAGGATCAGCGGTGGGCGGGTCGATTTCGGGACGGCCGAAGCAGAGTTCGCTGGCCGGGTCGCTCTGATTCCGGACGGTTCCGGGCGCCATCGCCTGGAACTTCGCACCACCCGACTGGACTCGACGGCAGGAGGCGTTGGTGCGGTCTCGGCGTCGCTCAAGGCGGTGGGAGCTGTTGATTTCCGCTCGGCGCGTGCGACATTCGACCAGTTGTCCCTGAAGACCGCTCGCGGCGAACTGTCCGGTACCGGCGAACTCACAGGTTTGCATTCCGCGGATCGCGTCCGGCTGGACCTCAACGCAACGGCGCTGACGGCCACGGACATCAGAGCGTTCTGGCCGTTTTTCATTGCCGGCAAGGCCCGCGACTGGGTGCTGGGTCATGTCGCCGAGACCGGATCAATACCGACGGGTTCGCTCGCTCTGGATACCAGTCTTGCGCGGCTCGCCGAGATCGCCGTGCCAGGCGAGGGGCCGACCGGGGACGAAGTGCGGCTTGCGCTCGATTTCGAGAATGGGACCTTCGCGACGATCGGCAACATGCCCGCTGTCGAAACCGTTTCCGGAACGCTGGACTATCGTGACGGCGCGACGCTGATCACGGTCACGACCGGCGGCATCACCGGCTTTCCGAGTCTCGAGATCATGCCGTCCTCGTTGGATTTCGTCCGGGCGGAACATGGCGTGGCCGCGTCGCTGTCGCTCAATCTCGCCGGCGATGCGCCGACGCTGCTTCGGCTGGCTGACCGCGAGCCGGTGGGGGCGTCCCGGAAGCTCGGCTGGCGGAGCGACGACGTAACGGGCCGAGCCAGCGTCGGGGTTGGCGTTGCATTTCTTCTTGGGCAGCTGGCGCCGGAACAAAACAGGTTGGAGAGCTGGTCGGTCTTCGCCGAACTCGATGGGGTTGGCCTCAACCGCCAGATCGATGGACGCGAGATCAAGGCCGTATCCGGGATGGTCACCATCGCCCCCGGCGCGGCTATCGGGGACGTCGCGGCTGCGATCGACGGGATTCCCGCCAGGGTGGAGTTTTCTCAGCCGATCGGACCGAATCCGATCGGCGAGGCGACGCTCGACGTGACCGCGCGATTGACCGACGAAGAGGTTCGCACGGCGTTGCCGATGCTTGGCGAGATCGTCGATGGCCCGCTGTCGGCGCGCTTTACGCGGGTCGGAAGCGAATTTCGCGCCCGGCTCGACCTCGGGGCGGCGCGACTTGACATGCCGGCGGTCGGCTGGAGCAAAGGTCCAGGTGTCCCTGCAACGCTCGCCTTTGATCTGAGCATATCAGGCAAGCAGATCTCGATGCGCAATGTCGAATTGTCCGGGGAGGGGTTTTCGGCCCGAGGCAGCATCGAAGCGGACGGCTCTGGCCTCAGAAGCGTGACGCTGGATAGTGCGGCTCTGAATCGGGGGGACGACATCTCCGGACAGCTCGTCCGCAACGACGGTCGATATGTGCTCGACCTGACCGGCCGCAGCCTGGACGCGCGGGCGATGCTCGATCGGCTTCGCCGGGACGGACTCGCGTCGAAACCGGACCAAGCGAGCAACCGCAAGGCCGTCGACGCCACGATCGTGCTCGACCGCTTGCTGGGGTTCGACGGTGAGGAGTTTCGCGATGCAACAATTCGCTACAAGGCCGGGGGAGCGATCTCGCTTTCAGCCAGCACGAGTGCCGGCCGTCCGATCGACCTCTCGTTCCGGCCACGCGGCGCGGATCGGTTGGTCAGTCTTGCCACTGACGACGCCGGATCGGTGCTCCGCTTCGGCGGGCTTTATGGGCGCATGCAGGGTGGCGCCGCACGCTTGCAGCTCTCGGGAACAGCGTCGGGCGGTTTCAGCGGCCCTTTGACGCTGCAAGATTTTACCTTGGTGGACGAACCGAGATTGGCAAACCTGGTGGGGACCACGCGAACAGGAAACGAAAGTTTGGCAGGTGCCCTCGGCCGCGAGCTCGAAGTGTCGCGCGCCTATTTCGACTCCGCGTCCGTCGGCCTTGCCTGGGACGGCCGTCAACTGCTGGCGCGCGAGGGCATCGTGCGCGGGCCGATCTTCGGCTCGAGCTTCGAAGGCACCATCTATAATTCCAGCGAACAGATCGACATATCAGGCTCGTTTATGCCGGCCTACTCAATCAACCGTTTGTTCGGGGCCCTGCCGTTTGTCGGGGGCATCCTCGGCAACGGGGCAGAGGGCGCGCTGATCGGCATCACCTACCGGCTAGCCGGCGCCTTCGGCGATCCGACTTTGACGGTCAATCCGATTTCGGCGATCGCGCCGGGGATATTCCGCCGGATCTTCGAATATTAGCCGTTACGCTGCCAGACGGAGCACTGTGTCCTCTTTCCGGGATCAGGCGACGGGCCGCACGAGAACGTGCTTCTTACGCCCGACCGACAGTTTGGCGACGCCTTCGGCGAGATTCCGCGATCCCACCATGAGCCGTTCGTCAGATACAGGCTCATCGTTGAGACGGACGGCGCCGCCCTTCACATGCCGGCGCGCCTCGCCATTCGATGCCGCAAGCCCAGCCGACACGAGGAGCGACAGAAGCCCGATACCGGATTCAAAGGACGCCGCCGGCACCTCGATCGTCGGCAGGGTCTCCGCAAGTGAGCCTTCCTCGAAGGTCTTGCGGGCCGTCTCGGACGCCTCGTCGGCGGCCTCGCGCCCATGCAGCATCGCCGTGACTTCGTTGGCGAGGCGCTTCTTCGCCTCGTTGATTTCCGAGCCGCCAAGCGCTTCCAGTCGCGCGATCTCGTCCATCGGCAGTGTCGTGTACAGCTTGAGGAAGCGGCCGACGTCGGCGTCCTCGGTGTTTCGCCAATACTGCCAGAAGTCGTAAGGCGAGAGCATGTCGGCATTGAGCCAGATCGCGCCGCTGGCGGTCTTGCCCATCTTGGCGCCCGAGGCCGTGGTCAGGAGCGGCGAGGTGAGGGCAAACAGCTCCGCGCCATCCATGCGCCGGCCAAGGTCGATGCCGTTGACGATATTGCCCCATTGGTCCGAGCCGCCCATCTGCAGCCGGCAGCCAAAGCGGCGATAAAGCTCGACGAAATCGTAGGCCTGCAGGATCATGTAGTTGAATTCGAGGAAGGACAGCGATTGCTCCCGACCGAGCCGAAGCTTGACCGAATCGAAGGAGAGCATCCGGTTGACCGAGAAGTGGCGTCCGACGTCTCTCAGGAACGACACGTAGTTGAGGTCGAGAAGCCAGTCGGCATTGTCGACCATGACGGCATCGTTCGGACCCTCGCCGAAGCGGATATAGCGCTCGAAGGAGCGCCTGATCCCGGCAAGATTCCGCTGGATCCCCTCTTCGGTCTGAAGCTTGCGCGCTTCGTCCTTGAAGGACGGGTCGCCGATCATGCCGGTGCCGCCGCCCATCAACGCGATCGGGCGATGGCCGGTCTTTTGCATCCAGTGCAGCATCATGATCTGCATCAGCGATCCGACATGGAGGCTGGCTGCCGTCGGATCGAAACCGATATAGCCGGTGACTGTTTCGGTGCGGAACAGCTCATCGAGGGCGGAGTCGCCGGATGTCTGGTGAATGAAACCGCGTTCGCAGAGGGTCGCCAGAAACTCGGACTTGAAACCGGTCATGGGATAGTGATCCTGAGAGGTTCGTGGGAACGCTGAGGTTCCTCCGTTCGTCGAAAGCCGTTTAACAGCCCTGACCAACAATTCCAGATGCGGAGCCGATTTTGACGGATACGCCCCAACGCCGCGCGATCGGCCTGATGAGCGGAACCTCGCTCGACGGGATCGACGTGGCGCTCCTCGACACCGACGGAGACGGCCTCGTGAAACGTGGGCCGGCGCGGGTCTATAACTACGACGTCGGATTCCGGCGCCGTCTGGCCGAAGGGCTCGAAACCGCGAAGTCGATCATCCGCCAGACCGATCGTCCCGGTGATCTGCAAGTCTTGGAGGCCGAAGTGACCCGGCGCCACGCGGAGGCGGTGCGGCGCTTCTTCGCTGATTGCGGGATCGACCCGGCAACGGTCGACATCATCGGTTTCCATGGCCAGACCGTGCTGCATCGTCCCGACAAGGCGCTGACGGTGCAACTCGGGGACGGTGGGCTGCTTGCAGATCTGCTTCATCTGCCGGTCGTCTTCGACATGCGCGCGAACGACATGACCCAGGGCGGGCAGGGCGCCCCCCTGGTTCCCGCCTATCATGCGTCGCTGGCGAAGAATCTGCTGGCCGAATACCGGGACCTTCCGGTCGTCTTCGTCAATATCGGCGGCATTTCCAACGTCACCTATCTGGACGGCGAGCATGACCCGATCGCTTTCGATTCTGGTCCCGGCAACGCCTTGCTCGACCAGTGGCTAGACCGCGAGGCGGGGATTCCCTTCGATCAGAACGGCGCGATCGCCAGCGAGGGCGGTATCCTGACCGCGCTTTCCGAACGCTATCTGTCCGCCGATTTCTTCGCCCGGGCGGCGCCGAAGTCACTCGACCGCTTCGATTTTGCCGTTCCGCCGCCCCGCACCGGCTCGTTGGAGGATGTCGCCCGCACCCTTTGCTTCGTCAGCGCACAGGCCATCCTCAAAGCGGCGGCACATTTTCCCGAGCCGCCGAAACTCTGGATCGTCTGCGGCGGTGGACGGCGGCACCCGGCGATCATGGATGATCTTCGCGATGGCGCCGCGCCGCATGCTCGGGTCGTCACGGCCGAGGAGGCCGGCTTCGACGGCGACGCGATGGAGGCCGAGGCCTGGGCCTATCTGGCGGTCCGCTCGCTCGACGGGCGCCCGCTGACATGGCCGACGACGACCGGCTGCCGCGAGCCATCGAGCGGGGGCAGCCTCGTGCGGCCCGATTCAAGGCGTGCCGCGTCGGTTTGACATTGCAAGACGCTTTGGGCGGAGGCCTCTGCCTATCTCAGTCGTTTGGGTCTGGGGTCCGACAATTCGCCGGCCAGCCGTCGATCGAGATAATCGGCGCATTCGGCGAGCAGCTGGTCGGTATGTTCGCTGAAGAAGTGGTTCGCACCCTCCATCGTATTCTGTGTGATGACGATACCTTTTTGCGTCTTCAGCTTGTCGACGAGCGTCTGCACGTCCTTGGGCGGTGCGACACGGTCCTGATCACCATGAATGATCAGACCAGACGACGGGCAGGGCGCGAGGAACGAGAAATCGTAGGAGTTCGGCTGCGGGGCGATCGAGAAGAAGCCCTCGATCTCCGGACGCCGCATCAACAGCTGCATGCCGATCCAGGCGCCGAAGGAATAGCCGGCCACCCAGCACTGCTTGGAATCGGGATGCAGGCTCTGCACCCAGTCGAGTGCCGAAGCGGCGTCCGACAGTTCGCCGGCGCCATGATCGAATTCCCCCTGGCTGCGGCCGATACCGCGGAAGTTGAAGCGCAGCGTCGTGAAGCCGCGTTCGACGAACATATAGAAAAGCTGATAAACGATCTGATTGTTCATCGTACCGCCAAACCGCGGATGCGGATGCAGCACGATGGCGATCGGGGCGTTCTTCTCCTTGGCGGCCTGGTACCGGCCTTCAAGGCGGCCGGCTGGGCCATTGAAGATCACTTCGGGCATAATTGTCTTCCTTGGCGAGCAGGATTGCTCGGCGGGACGCTTCTTGACGAAGCCCAAGCGGCCTCGTAAGCTCTAGTTTAGAATGATTCAAAACTACCGGCCGACGTCGAAGGCGTCTTTTAGTCCAAGCGCTGCCGAAAATTCAAGAATTTTGCGCCGACGGATCACGAAATCGAACCGCTGCGAGAGCGAATGACCGCAAGCCAGCGACGCCTCTATCTGGATTACAACGCGACGGCGCCCCTGCTCGAGGAGGCGCGGGACGCGCTGTTGTCGGCACTCGAGGCCGCCAATCCGTCGTCGGTCCATAGCGAGGGGCGCCATGCGCGGGCCCTCGTGGAGGATGCGCGCCGGGCGGTCGCCCGGCTCCTGTCCTGCGATCCGGCCAACCTCGTCTTCACCAGCGGAGCGAGCGAGGCGGCCATGACAGCCCTCACACCACGATGGTTGATCGACGGGCGGGAGACGGCGATCCAAAAGCTCGCCGTCATCGACACCGACCACCACTGCATACGCGAAGGCGGCAGCTTCGCGGCGGATCAAGTGACTCGTTTGCCGGTGGATGCGAATGGCATCGTTGATTGCGAGGCGCTTGCGGCCTGGGTCGTCGGGCTCGGCGAGGACAATGTCGGCCAGCTGGCGCTGACCCTGGCCAATTCCGAAACCGGCGTCCTGCAGCCTCTGGATCGCATCCATGCGGCGATCGCGGGCCGTCCCGTCCGGCTGGTGATCGACGCCGTGCAGGCGGTCGGACGCATACCGATCGACCTCGCCGAGACGGGAGCCGACGTGTTGCTGGTCTCCGGCCACAAGCTCGGCGCGGCCAAGGGCGTCGGCGCTCTGGTTCTTCGTCATTCCACGACGCGTCCGTTTCCGTTGATGCGTGGTGGCGGACAGGAGACGGGGCGGCGGGCCGGCACCGAACCGGTTCCGGCGATCGCAAGCTTTGGCGTGGCCGCCGACGTGGCTCGCGAACGTATCATCGAGTCCATGCCGCACAAACTCGCGACACTGCGCCGTCATCTCGAAGCGGCCATTCGTAAAGCGCTTCCGGGCGCCGTCGTGCTCGGCGCGGAGGCGGAACGGCTGCCGAACACGGTAGCAATCGCGGCGCCAGGGCTTCGCAGCGAAACGGCGCAGATGGCACTTGACCTCGCCGGTATTGCGATTTCGGCGGGGTCGGCGTGTTCGTCGGGCAAGGTCGGCCGCAGCCACGTCGTTGCCGCTATGGTCAGTGCAGGCCTTGCCATCTCGGCCGAGGAGGGGGCCATCCGCGTCAGTTTCGGTTACGAAACGAGCGCGGACGATCTCGACCGGTTCGTCAGGGAATACGCCGGATTGGCCAATCGCGTCACGCTCGCGCACCGACAAGATCACGCGGCATGAGGATTCAATCTTGCACTGCGGCTCCGGGAGCCTAAAAAGCAGGACGCATCGTTGCTATGTTAAGTGCCGCGTCGATAATATCGCCGCGGCACACGCCCAACCACCGGACCTTGAATCCGGCGAGTATGGAGAATTGGAATGCCTGCAGTCCAGGAGACCATCGATCAGGTCCGAAAGATCGACGTCGATCAATACAAATACGGCTTCGAGACGCTGATCGAGATGGATGTCGCCCCGAAGGGCCTCACCGAAGACACGATCAGGCTGATCTCGGCCAAGAAGAACGAACCGCAATGGATGCTGGATTGGCGTCTCCAGGCTTTCGAGCGCTGGAAGACGATGGAAAGCCCAAGCTGGGCGCGGCTCGAATATCCGGAAATCGACTTTCAGGACATTCATTATTACGCTGCGCCCAAGTCGATGTCGGGGCCGGCCTCGTTGGACGAAGTAGATCCGGAAATCCTGCGCACTTACGAAAAGCTGGGTATTCCCCTGCGCGAACAGGAGATTCTGGCTGGTGTCGTGAAGCCGGCGGAACCATCGGAGTACGACGAGAATGCGTTGACACCGCCGGGCGCAAACGGCTCCTCGCGCGTCGCGGTCGATGCGGTGTTCGATTCGGTGTCGGTCGCTACGACGTTCAAGAAGGAGCTGCAGAAGGCCGGCGTGATCTTCATGCCGATCTCCGAGGCGATCCGCGAGCATCCCGACCTGGTCCAGAAATATCTTGGTTCGGTGGTCCCGGTCTCGGACAACTTCTTCGCGACGATGAATTCGGCGGTCTTCACCGACGGGTCCTTCGTATACATCCCCAAGGGCGTTCGCTGCCCGATGGAGCTGTCGACCTATTTCCGGATCAACGAAAAGAATACAGGCCAGTTCGAGCGCACGCTGATCATCGCCGACGAGGGCTCGTACGTTTCCTATCTGGAGGGCTGCACCGCGCCCCAGCGTGACGAGAACCAGCTCCACGCCGCCGTGGTCGAACTGATCGCGCTCGACGACGCCGAGATCAAATATTCAACGGTCCAGAACTGGTATCCGGGCGACAAGGACGGCAAGGGCGGCATCTACAATTTCGTCACCAAGCGTGGCGATTGTCGCGGCAAGCGGTCGAAGATTTCGTGGACGCAAGTCGAGACCGGCTCGGCGATCACCTGGAAGTACCCGTCCTGCATCCTGCGCGGCGACCACTCGCAGGGCGAGTTCTACTCGATCGCCGTCTCCAACGGTCGCCAGCAGATCGACAGCGGCACCAAGATGCTGCATCTCGGCCAGAACACCACCAGCCGCATCATCTCGAAGGGGATTTCCGCCGGGCGCTCGAACAACACCTATCGCGGCCAGGTCTCGGCCCACCGCAAGGCGGCCGACGCGCGCAACTTCACCCAGTGCGACTCGCTTCTGATCGGCAACGAGTGCGGCGCGCACACGGTCCCCTATATCGAGACCAAGAACGCCACCGCGCAGTTCGAGCACGAGGCGACCACGTCGAAGATCTCCGACGACCAGCTGTTCTACTGCATGCAGCGCGGTATCCCGGAGGAGGAGGCGGTGGCGCTGATCGTCAACGGCTTCGTCCGTGACGTGATCCAGCAATTGCCGATGGAATTCGCCGTCGAGGCGCAAAAGCTGATCGGCATTAGCCTCGAGGGCTCGGTCGGATAATGTCGCGCCCCAACGCGCCGCAGGATGTCGCCCGCGACGAACAGCTGCGCGCCATCGAAGATGAGATCGAGCAGGCCCAGGAGGCGATCGGGATGGCGCGGGGAAATGCTACCGACTCGACCGTCGCCGATGAACTTGAAGCGCTTCAGAACGAGCGCGATCGTCTTCTGACAGAAATCCAATCGGCCGACGTCGCCGATAAAACCGAACGTTGAAGAAAAGACCGATGCTTGAAATCAAGAACCTTCATGCCCGCGTGGCGGACGACGAGACTGAAATCCTGCGTGGCGTCGACCTGACGGTCCAAGCCGGCGAGGTGGCCGCGATCATGGGGCCGAACGGCTCCGGCAAATCGACCCTGTCCTACATTCTCGCCGGTCGCAGCGATTACGAAGTGACCGAGGGCGACATCCTCTACAACGGCGAATCGATCCTCGAGATGGACCCGGCCGAGCGTGCTGCCGCCGGCGTTTTCCTCGCCTTCCAGTATCCGCTGGAGATACCGGGCGTCGCCACGATGACGTTTCTCAAGACGGCGCTCAATTCCCAGCGCAAGGCGCGCGGCGAGGGCGAGTTGACGACGCCGGACCTGATGCGCCGGGTGAAGGCGGCGGCGGCCGATCTCAAGATCGACGCGGCGATGCTGAAGCGCCCGCTCAATGTCGGATTTTCCGGCGGCGAGAAGAAGCGCGCCGAAATCCTGCAGATGGCGTTGCTGGAGCCCAAGCTCTGCGTCATGGACGAGACCGATTCCGGCCTCGACATCGATGCGTTGAAAATCGTCGCCGACGGGGTCAACGCGTTGCGTTCGCCGGAGCGGTCCTTCCTCGTGATCACTCACTATCAGCGTCTGCTCGATTACATCGTGCCGGACACGGTGCATGTCCTCTACAAGGGACGGATCATCAAGAGCGGCGACAAGGAACTGGCGCTGCAGCTCGAAAACGAGGGCTACAGCCAGATCATCGACGAGGCGGCGTGACGATGAATGTGCATCAGATGAACCCGCGGACGCCGGCGGAAACGGCGCTGATCGAGCGTGCCGAAAGCACCGGCGTTGTCGCTGACGCCAAGGATCCGGCGGTCGAGGCGCTGCGCCGCGATGGCCTACCGAACCGGCGCGTCGAAGCGTGGCACTACACGGATCTTCGCTTGTTGATGAGTCGTTTGGACGACAAGTGCACAACAGCCGCGGTCCCGTCGGGCGAGGGAGGGACGCTGCTGTCGCCGCTCCTGCCGAACAGCCATGTCGTCGAGATCGGCGCGCCTGACAATGGCGCGGCACCGGCGGGCGTCACGGTTTCGGCGATTACGGAATCGGCGGATTGGAGCCGATCGC
The DNA here is from genome assembly GCF_017183135.1 of Aurantimonas marina. Taxonomy (GTDB): domain Bacteria; phylum Pseudomonadota; class Alphaproteobacteria; order Rhizobiales; family Rhizobiaceae; genus Aurantimonas; species Aurantimonas marina. Next base: position 273,349 of record NZ_JADDXW010000004.1, read on the forward strand.
CGAACCACCTCGACCGGCCGGTCGATACGATCCGGCTTTTGAACGCGTCCTTCGGCGCGGCGGCCGTCGCCATCGAGGTCGCGCCGAATACCGACGTGACCACGCCGCTGGAACTGCGTTCCCAGGCAGGTGATCGCTCGCATGGCCTGGCGCGCTGCACCGTCGGCGACGGCGCGAAAGCGGTGTTCGTCGAACGGATCGAGGGCACGGCGTCGTCGACGCCATCCACAGGCATCTCGCATCTGGCGATCGGCGAGGGCGCCGATGTGCTCTGGATCGTCGATCAGGCCAAGGGCCCGTCGGCCGCGCATCTCGGCCAGCTCAATGTCGAACTCGGCACCGACGCCTCGTTCCGGATGTTCGTGCTCAACACGGGCGGCGCGCTGGTGCGCTATGAGGTGCATGCCGAGACCATGGGCGAGGGCGGCGAGATCAAGATCCGCGGCGTCAATCTCATCGAGAAAGGCCAGCATATCGACGTGACGACCACCTTGAGGCACACCGCTCCGCATACGACGGCAACCGAGACGTTCCGCAATGTCGTCACCGGCGGTCACGGCGTATTCCAAGGCATGATCAAGGTGGCCAAGGAGGCGCAGAAGACCGACGCCAAGATGGCCTGCAACACGCTGCTCCTGTCGGACGACGGCGATTTCTCGGCCAAGCCGGAACTGGAGATCTTCGCCGACGACGTGCAGTGCGGTCATGGCGCGACCGCCGGCGAGATCAACGCAGACCATCTGTTCTACCTGATGTCGCGCGGCATCCCCGAACAGTCGGCCCGAGCACTTCTGGTGAAGGCTTTCGTCGCCGAAATCGTCGAGGAATTGGAACACGAGGCCGCCGAGGATGCACTGATGCAACGCATCGACACCTGGCTCGAACGGAGCCACTGATCGTCGCTGCTTTTTCATCCGGTCGCAATTGGGCGGCCCTGATCAGATCCAGCCTAGTTTCGCGAGCCTCCGGGTTCGCCACGGGAGTTCGTTTCCATGAAGGCCGAAGCGATAGCCGCTGACATCGGGGCTTACGACGTCGAAGCCGTGCGCCGGGATTTTCCCATCCTGTCGAAACAGGTCTACGGCAAGCCGCTGGTCTATCTCGATAACGGCGCCTCGGCGCAGAAGCCGCGCGCCGTTCTCGACGCAATCCAGAAGGCCTATAGCGAAGACTATTCCAACGTCCATCGCGGGCTGCATTTCCTGTCGAACAAGGCGACCGAGGAATTCGAAGGCGCGCGGGACAAGGTGCGCGACTTCCTCAACGCCGCGAGCAGCGAGGAAATCGTCTTCACCCGCTCGGCGACCGAGGCGATCAACGTCGTCGCCTATGGCTACGGGATGAACGAGATCGGCGAGGGCGATGAGATCGTCCTGACCATCATGGAACACCACTCCAATATCGTGCCCTGGCACTTCATTCGCGAGAGGAATGGCGCCAAGCTCGTCTTCGTGCCGGTGGAAGACGACGGATCGATCGACATCGAGGCCTTTGAAAAGGCGATCACACCGCGCACCAAGCTGGTGGCGACGACCCATATGTCGAATGTGCTGGGCACGGTCGTCGACGTGAAGGCGGTGACCGCGCTCGCTCACGCCAAGGGCATTCCGGTTCTTGTCGACGGCAGCCAGGCCGCCGTCCACATGCCGGTCGACGTCCAGGACATCGGGTGCGATTTCTATGTGCTCACTGGTCACAAACTCTATGGCCCGACCGGGATCGGAATTCTTTACGGTCGGCGCGAGATGCTCGAGCGCACACGGCCGTTCAACGGCGGCGGCGAGATGATCGTCGAGGTCACCGAGGAGACCGTGACCTACAATGCGCCGCCGCACCGCTTTGAGGCCGGCACGCCACCGATCGTCCAGGCGATCGGGCTCGGCGCCGCGATCGACTACATGAACATGATCGGGCGCGAGAAGATCGCGGCCCATGAGGAAAGCCTCAGGGATTACGCGCATGAGCGGCTGAAGGCGGTGAATTCGGTCCGGATCTATGGCGATGCGCCGGACAAGGGGGCGATCGTCTCCTTCGATCTGGAAGGCATCCACGCCCATGACGTGTCGATGGTGATCGACCGCGAGGGCGTCGCGGTCAGGGCCGGGACCCACTGCGCCCAGCCGCTCTTGAAGCGTTTCGGCGCGACCTCCACATGCCGGGCATCATTTGGTATGTACAACACGCTGGCGGAAATCGACCGCCTCGCGGAAGCCCTCGAAAAAGCCAGGCGCTTCTTTGCCTGACGACCGGGCCTGAGGATCAATTCATGACCGACGAAGCCGAGATCAAGATGCCGGCGAACGACGACACTCCGAACGCGAACGGTGCGGTGGCCCCCGAGGACGCGGCGCCCGTGTCGGCGCTGCCCGCGGAGGAGTTGACACGCCTCACCGACGACATCGTCGGCGCGCTGAAGACCGTCTATGATCCGGAGATTCCGGCCGATATCTACGAACTCGGCCTGATCTACAAGATCGACATCGACGACGAGCGCAATGTCGATGTCGAGATGACGCTGACGGCGCCCGGTTGCCCCGTCGCCGGCGAAATGCCGATCTGGGTCGAGAACGCCGTCGCTTCCGTCGCCGGCGTTGGCCAGGTCCGGGTCGACCTCGTCTTCGACCCGCCGTGGACGCCGGAGCGCATGAGCGAAGAGGCGCAGGTCGCCGTCGGCTGGTTCTGAGCAGCGACACGAGCGCCCCGATGGCTCCTCCACTCGCAGGGCTTCTGGAAACCTGCCTCTATGTCGACGACATGGAGCGATCGCGTGATTTCTACGGGCGCGTTCTGGGCCTGTCGCCATTGTTCGCGGAAGATCGGATCAGTGTCTTCCGTATGCCGGACGGAACGGTTCTGATCCTTTTCGCGCGCGGGTCGACGCGCGAAGCCGTAACGACGCCCGGCGGTACGATCCCGCCGCATGACGGCAGCGGCCCCATCCATTTCGCGCTGGCGATACCGGATGGCTCACTCGATACATGGCGCGAGCATCTGTCGGCATGTGGCGTCTCGATCGAAAGCGAAGTGACGTGGTCGAAGGGGCGGGGGCACAGTCTTTATTTCCGCGATCCCGACGGCCATGCAGCGGAACTCGCCACGCGCGAGCTATGGGCGCGGACATAGGCAGGGTGTTGATTTCACACCTCGACTGCGGACATTGCGTTCAGCTTGCGCGCTGTCGCCAGACCTCCCATCTTTGGTGTAGACTCCGCCCGACACTTGGACAGCCGAAAAGGAAACCGCCATGGGCCGTTTCACCGTCATGAGCATGACAGACACCGCCGCCGACCGCGTCAAGGCGGTTCTGGCCACCAAAGGCGAGGATGCCCTTGGCCTTCGCGTTGGCATCAAGAAGGGCGGCTGCGCCGGCATGGAATACACGGTCGATCTGGCGACAGAAGCGAAACCGGGCGAAGACTCCATCGAAAAGGACGGGGCGCGGGTGTTCATCGCCCCGGAGGCCGTCCTGTTCCTGCTCGGCACCGAGATGGATTACGAGGAGACCGTGCTGCGCTCCGGTTTCACCTTCCGCAATCCCAATCAGACCTCGGCCTGCGGGTGCGGCGAGTCGGTCGAACTAAAGCAGGCGGATCTGGCGGCGCTTGCCGGTCACGCTGGCTAACGGCGAAAGGCAATCGGATGGACGAGGATTTCCTGCGGGACCTCTTCGTCTCGCTTGCTGATGTTCGCGTTCGCAGGATGTTCGGCGGGCAGGGGGTCTACTCCGGAGATCGGATCGTCGCCGTCGTGGTGCGGGGCGAACTCTATTTGAAGAGCGATGCGGTCAGTGAGCCCATCTACGAGGCGGCCGATCTGGCGCGCTGGACCTATGCGCGCGAGGGCCGGGCGCCGACCCGCATGCCCTATTACCGCATGCCGGAGTCCGCACTAGACGATCAGGACGAGGCCGGCGGTTGGATCGCCATCGCCAATGCGGCTTCGCGGCGCGCCTCCCAGCAGTCGCTACGTCCAAAACGAGCAGCCAAGGCAAAATAGAAGACTTCCGTCGCCTGGCGCCTCAGTCTGGCGAGGGAGCCGATCGGCGCTTCGCCGCCACCCACAAGGCCTCCATCTCGTCGAGACTCGCCGAATTCAGCGATCGGTTGGTCGTTTCGAGCTGCTCCTCGATAAAGCCGAACCGGTCCCGGAATTTGCGCACGCAGCGTCTCAGCGCCAGTTCCGGATCGATCTCGTGGAAGCGGGCGAGATTAACGACGCTGAACAAAAGGTCGCCGAGTTCCGCCTCGCTTGCATCTCGGTCATGGGCTGCGATCGCCTCTGCAAATTCGCCCAGTTCCTCGTCGATCTTCTCGAGGATCGGCTCCGGCCGGTCCCAGTCGAAGCCGGTGTCGGCAGCCTTCTTCTGCACCTTGAGCGCCAGCGTCAGCGCTGGGAACGCGGCGGGAATCCCGTCGAGATGCCGGGGCCGGTCGGCGCCGTTCGCACCGGTGGGTAGGTTTGCGTCGCCGGCAAGTTTTGCCCGCAATGCTGCTCTCTCGGCCTTTTCCTCCGCCTTGATCCTTTCCCACTGGCCCTTGGCCGAGCGGGCCGAGCGCGCGACGGCGTCACCAAACACACGTGGATGCCGGCGGACCATCTTTCGCGTGATCGTCTCGACGACGTCGCCGAAATCGAACAGACCTTGTTCGGCAGCGAGCTGGGCGTGATAGACGACCTGAAGCAGTAGGTCGCCCAATTCCTCACGTAAATCGACCATGTCGTCGCGCTCGATCGCGTCGGCGACCTCATAGGCTTCCTCGACCGTATAGGGCGCGATCGTCGCGAAATTCTGCTCGATATCCCACGGACACCCGGTTTCTGGGTCGCGCAGCGCTTCCATGATCTCGATCAGACGCGCGATGTCCTTGGATGGCGTCATGGCTCCGACTCCCGACTCATGTTGTCCTTTCACTGATCCCGCAGTAGCGACGACGAACGCAAGGGGGAAGGGCCGCCGCAACTTCCGCGCTCCGACGGTCGGAACACCACGCTATGGGTGAGGCAATGACTCAGTTGGGCTGATTCATGAGTGGCATAAGATATATTATGGAACCAAATCGATGAGCGATAGATGTTTGGCGTAGCGGTGGCGGCGGACACACCACCGCCGGATGACTGGGTCGGTCCGTATCGGGACAGACCTCAGTCCAGCGGGAATTCAATTGTCAGGCCGTCATATCCCGGCCGTACATGCGCCGGCAGTTCGCCGCAGAGCGTGTCGTAGTCGAGCGGCGTGTGCATGTGTGTCAGCGTTGCGCCCTCGACACTGAAGCGGTCGATCCATGCGAGCGCCTGCGCAACGGTCAGATGGCTCGGATGCGGCTTGTATTGGAGTGCGTCGATGACGACGTGCCGGACGCCGTCGATCGCCGCGAGCGCTTCATCGGGGAATTCGCTAACGTCGCTGCAGTAAGCGATCGGCCCGACGCGGAACCCGAGCGAGTGGATCGAACCATGCTCTTGCCGAAACGGCGTCAGCGTCAGCAACCCGCCGGGGCCGTCGATCTCGAAGCTCTCGCCGGCAGTGATGGCGATGTGTCGGGCAACTGGCGGATAGTTGCTGCCCGACGGTGTCTCGAAACAGTAGCGAAACGCCTCGAGCACGCGATCGTGGGTCGCGGCGTCGGCATAGACCGGGATCCGCGTCTGCTGTGCGAGCATATAGCCGCGCAGATCGTCGATGCCGTGAATATGATCTGCATGTGGATGCGTCAGGGCGACGGCGTCGAGACGTCTAACGGATGAACTGAGCATTTGCTGGTGAAAATCCGGCCCGCAATCGATTGCGACGACGGTTCGACCGGCGACGCCAATGCGTTCGATGAGAGCGGCGCTGCGGGTGCGCCGATTTCTGGGGTTGGTCGGGTCGCAGGCGCCCCAATCACCATTGATCCGGGGCACGCCCGGCGAGGATGCGCAGCCGAGGACCGTCAATCGCAGCATGTCACTCACTGAGAATGCCTCCGCCGCTCAGCCGCTGCGCGGATCGGGAATTTTCTGGAACAAGGCAAAGAAGTTGTCCGACGTTTGTTGCGCGATTTCGCTGAGATCAACGCCCTTAGTTTCGGCTAGAACCTCTGCTGTGTGACGCACGTAAGCTGGTTCGTTTCGCTTGCCGCGATACGGCGGCGGTGCGAGATATGGCGCGTCCGTCTCGACGAGCAGCCGGTTCATCGGCATATCAGCGGCGATGGCGCGGATCTCCTCGGATTTCTTGAACGCGAGAATTCCGGAAAACGACACATAGCCGCCGAGCGCGATTCCGGCCTCGGCGAGCCCGCGGCCGGAGGAAAAGCAGTGGAGAATGAAGGGGAAGGCCCCCTTCCCGCTTTCGTCCTCCAGAATACCGATCATGTCGGCGTCGGCATCGCGCGAGTGAATGACGAGCGGCAGACACGTTTCGCGCGCAGCTTCGATATGGCGCCGAAAAACTGTCTCCTGGATGTCTCGCGGGGCCTTGTCGTAGAAGTAATCGAGGCCGGCTTCGCCGATGGCCACGATCTTTTCGTCCTGGCTCAGCCGCACCAACTCCGCCACGGGCGTATCGGGCTCTGCGGCGGCGTTGTGCGGATGGGTTCCCACCGAGGCGAAGATTTGCGCGTGCGCGCGGGTCAACTGTTTCAATCGCTCGATCCGCGCCACATGGGTCGAGATCGTCACGAACAAACCAACACCTTCTGCCTTTGCGCGAGTGAGCAATTCGACGTGCTCACCGTCAAAATCAGGGAAATCGAGGTGGCAATGGCTGTCGACCAGAAACGGCATCGTCACGCGGGCGTCTCCGCCTCGACAAAACGCGGAAATACCGGTTGCGGCGCCGGAAGGGATTGGCCCGGCGTCAGCGCGACGTCCGGCGTCAGCTCGGTGAAGCTTCGTTCGTCTTCGGCCACGCCGAGTGTGTCGAGCAGCTTGGCGGCGCTCTCCGGCACGAAGGGCTGCAGCAGGATCGCCACTCGTCGGATTACCTCGGCCGTGACATAGAGGACGGTCTCCATGCGCGCCGGGTCGCTCTTGCGCAACGCCCAAGGCGTCTGTCCAGCGAAATATCGGTTCGCCTCGCTGACGACCGCAATGATCGCGGCAAGGACCACGTGCAGTTCCTGCCGGTCGATCGCCTCGCGCGCCTTCGGCAAAAGGCCGCTCGCGGCTGACAGGATGGCTTCATCGGCTTCGCTCAAAGGACCTGGCGTCGGCACCGCGCCGGCGCAGTGCTTGGCGACCATCGACAGCGAGCGCTGGGCCAGATTCCCCAGATCGTTGGCGAGCTCGGAATTCGTCCTGTTGACGATGGCGTCATGCGAGTAATTTCCATCCTGGCCAAACGGCACTTCGCGCAAGAGGAAATAGCGCAGCCGATCAAGGCCGTAGACGTCGATCAGCGCGAACGGATCGATGACGTTGCCGACCGATTTCGACATCTTCTCACCGCGGTTGAACAGAAAGCCGTGGGCAAAGACGCGCCGCGGCAGTGGTATCCCCGCCGACATCAGAAAGGCCGGCCAATAGACCGCGTGAAACCGCACGATGTCCTTGCCGATCACATGCAGATCGGCGGGCCAGAAGGATGTCCGCTCCCCCTCACCCGGAAATCCCGTCGCCGTCAGATAGTTCGTCAGCGCGTCGACCCACACATACATGACGTGCTTTTCGTCGTCCGGCACCGGAATGCCCCAATCGAAGGTCGTGCGGGAAACCGAAAGGTCCTTCAGGCCGGAACGAACGAAGGAGACGACCTCGTTGCGCCGTTCGGCCGGGCCGACGAAGTCCGGATGAGCCTCGTAGTGCGCCAAAAGACGCTCCTGGAAATTCGAGAGCCGGAAGAAATAGCTTTCCTCCTCGACCCACTCGACGGGCGAGCCTTGCGGACCGCGGCGCTTGCCGTCCTCGCCGACGGTGGTTTCGTCGGCGCCGTAATAGGCCTCGTCGCGCACCGAGTACCAGCCAGAATAGGCGCCTTTGTAGATGTCGCCGGCCGCCGCCATCTTCGTCCAGATCGCCTGGCTCGCTGCAACGTGCCGCTTCTCGCTGGTGCGGATGAAGTCGTTGTTCGTGCCGCCGAGCGCCTTGGCCATGCGCTCGAACTCAGCGGAATTGCGCTTGGCCAGCTCGCGCGGCGTCACCCCCTGGTCGCGCGCGCTCTGCAGCATCTTGATGCCGTGCTCGTCGGTGCCGGTCAGAAAGAACACGTCGTAGCCGTCGAGCCGCTTGAAACGCGCCAGCGCGTCGGTCGCGATCAACTCATACGCGTGGCCGATATGCGGGCGACCGTTCGGATAGGAGATCGCGGTGGTCAGATAGAAGCGTTCGGCCATCGGGGCTTTCGTCAATTCCGGTGCGGGAAGCAATGTCGTTCCCGCGACATAGAGCATTGCGCCAAACGGCTCAATCGGCCGCGTCGCGTGATCGGGACGGACACGGGCCTGGTATCAGGCGGCCCGGTGCCGGGCGCGCCGGTGATAGAACCCATCGAACAGCGTGAGAAGGGCCTGCTTGCGGTCCAGATTATAGGCGGCGGCTTCGCGAAGCCGCGTGGTTTCGTCCTGCCACAGCGAGGCGAGCGCCGCCGCCCCCTCCCCGTCGCCGGCCCGAAGGCAGGTCTCGCTGGCTTCGGCGATCGCGGAGAGCAGCGCCGCGACAAGCAGCTCATAAGCCGATTCCCGCCCCTTGGGTGTCATGGCGTCGGCCAGGGAATGGATGGCATTCCAGTCGGGCCTGTCGGCTTGGAGCAGCTGGTCCAGGGCGGCGCGAATCTCGATCCCGCCGTGGGCGATCAGCGAGATCGCCTCACGGACGCTGCCCTCGGCAATCCTTGCCGCGGCGCGAATTTCCTCCGCGTCGGCGCTCGGCAGGCAACGGGCGAGTGTCGCCGCAAGGTTGTCCTCATCCAGCGGCTTGAACTGCAACAGCCGGCAACGGGAGCGTATCGTCGGAAGCAGCCGGCCGGGAGTGTGGTTGGTGATCAGGAAGAGCGACCGCGGCGGCGGCTCCTCCAGGATCTTGAGAAGCGCATTGGCCGCGCTGCGGTTCATGTCGTCGGCCGGATCGATCAACGCGATCCGCCAATTGGAACCCGATGCCGTGGCGTGAAAGAAGCGGTTGAGCTTGCGAACCTCATCGACGGTGATCTGCGTCCTGAAGCCTGTGCCTTTTTCGATCGGTGGCCGGGCGATGTGGATCAGGTTGGGATGCGTGCCGAGGGCGATCTGGCGGATGGTTGCGTCGTCAGGCGAGAACACCGGCGTGGCCGCTTCCGGCTGGCCCGGCTGCGGCCCGGCCAGCAGATGCCGCGCGAAAGCGAAGGCTGTCGTGGCCTTACCGATGCCTCGCGGTCCTTGGAAAAGCCATGCGTGGTGCAGACGTCCGCTGGCCCCGGCCGCGACGAGTTCCCGCCATTCGTTCTCATGGCCCGACAGTGTCAGCGTTGCCGGCGGCGGCGGCACGCCGTCGAGATCGTCGTGGGCTTCCGGCGTTTCAAGCGACAGGTCGTTCATGACGTGCCCTGCCCCGCATTCAGAGATTGGCAAATTGCGTCAAACCGCGCCGCTTCCAGCCGATCGTCGACGATGCCGGCGATTTCCGCGGCGACCACACCCTCCGGACGGGTTCCATCGACGACGACGACGCGATCCGGCTCCTCGGCGGCGATATCCAGGAAGGCCTGCCGTCGTCTTTCGTGCAGCGCCTCGTCCTCCTTCTCGAACCGGTCGGCCTTGTCGCCTTGTCGTCGCTCGCGGGCGCGCTCCGCACCGATGCCGGCGGGAACGTCGAGGATGATCGTCAAATCCGGATAAAGCCCCGCCGTCGCCGCCTGTTCGAGACGTTTCATCAGGTGACGGTCGAGCGGGGAGTCGAGGAATTGATAGACGCGCGTGGAATCATGAAACCGATCGCACAGAACGACTTCGCCGCGCTCGAGCGCCGGTCGCACCACGGCCGCCACATGATCGGCTCGCGCCGCGGCGAACAGAATGGCCTCAACTTCTGGCCCGAGTTCCTCGGCCGCGCCAGACAGAATGACGTGCCGGATCGCATCGGCGCCGGGCGAACCGCCGGGTTCGCGTGTGGTCACCACGATGCGGCCCTGGGCTTCCAGGTGGCGGGCAAGACGGGCGATCTGCGTCGTCTTGCCGCTGCCCTCGCCGCCTTCGAATGTGATGAAAAAACTGGTCAATGGGCGTCCGAATCTTTCAGATCAAAAGGCGCGGAGCCAGCCGACGGCCAGTTCCTTGACCGCTCCCATCGCGCGGTCGGCAAAGTCCCCGGCGAAGACGGACGTGCCAGCATAAAGAGCCTGGGTCAGCACTATGTCCTCATCGACGCGGATTTCCAGCGAAGCAACCCTGTCGCCTTCCTCGATCGGCGCGATCAGCGGTCCATTGTAGCGGATTTGGGCCGAGACACGATCCGGCGCATCAACCGGAACCATCAGCGTGACGGGTTGGCGGACGGCGAGCGGGACGCTGCCCGAACTGCCCCCGAAGACGTTTGCGGCGCCAATGCTCGCGCCGCTCTCGAACAGGGTGCGGGGCTCGAAGGCCTCCTCGGCCCAGGTCAGCAACCTTCGTGCCTCCTCGGCGCGCTCCTTGGAGGTCTCGAGGCCGCTCATAGCCAGCAAGGTCACCCGGCCGCCCTTCTGCGTCACACCGACGAGGGCATAACCCGACGCTTCCGTATAGCCGGTTCCCATGCCGTCGGCGCCGAGTTCCATCGCCAGAAGCGGATTGCGATTGCGCTGGAAAATCCCGTTCCATTCGAAGGCGGGCTCGGCATAGATCTTGTATAACTCGGGATATGTCGCCCGGATATGGCGCGCCAAAGTCAGTAGGTCGCGCACCGTGACCTCTTGGCCGTCAGCCGGAAGCCCGGTCGGATTGACGAAACGCGAGGCGGTCATTCCCAATTCGCGGGCGCGCTCGTTCATCCTCTGCGCAAAGGCCTCCTCGGACCCCTCCATCCCCTCCGCAATGGCGATTGCCGCGTCGTTCGCCGACTGGACGATGGTGCCGCGGATCAACGCCTCGACCGGAACGCGGGAGTTCAGCTTGGCAAACATGGTGGAAGACCCCGACGGGGCGCCGCCGGTGCGCCAGGCGTGTTCGCTGATCGGAAACTCCGTATCCAGGCGCAACTCGCCGGCACGCAATGCCGCGAACACGATCTCCATCGTCATCATCTTGGCGAGGGATGCGGGGGGAAACGGCGCGTCGGGATCTTTCTGGAACAGCACCGTCTCCGTTTCGCCGTCGACCAGGAGCGCCTGCTTTGCCGCCGTTTCGATCCGCGATTCCGCCGCCGGTTCCTGCGAAAATGCCGGATTCGATGCGACCGTCGCCGCCAGAATACATGCGGCGAACAGAATTCGCGTCTTGAGGAAACCTGATCGAATCATGGACACCATCTTCCCCAGAGGCCGTCGCGAACGCGCCCCGACGCCGCGCTCGACCCCAAACTAGGCTATCGGGTGTTTCGATCGCAAGAATTCGCGCCGGATGGCCAGTGGATGCCGGCCGCGATCAGTTCCGAACGACGAAGGCCTCGTCGGCGCCGGCTTGCCAGAGCTGCCGAAGGACGGTGTCGGTGTCCTGCCCGGGTGCGACCACAAGGCTCATCGAAACCAGGTCGGTTTCAGGCACCGTCTCTTCGCTCAAACGGCCGTGTGCACGGCCGAGGCGACGAAACCGCTCCACAAGGGGGCCATCCACGACACCGATCACGATGCGCTCGGACGTGTCGGCTATTCCCTCCATCGCCATTGCGGCGCCCGCCGCCGCCGGCGACGACGCATAGGACGACGTGAAGGCCGGAGACGTCGGGATCGGCACGGACTGGCCGAGATAAGGCGCTGGGCCGGGCTGTTCCTCGGCCATCTGGTCGAGCGGGCGCACGCCGGCCAGCTGTTGGTGTTCCGCGCCGAAGGCTACATCCACGGGGCGGTACAAGGCCGAGCGCGGCTGTTCGGCCGCAGCCACCATGACGGCCTCGGCACCCCATCCGCCGCCGCGCTCGAAGCTGGCCATCAGCATCTGGGTGTCATCGCCTTCGAGCGGCGCCCGGCCGACATATTCGACCTTGACCTTGGCCGTGCCGGCGGTCTTGAAGTCGAGGAGGTCGGCGGCCTGCGACGAGACGTCGATTTCCCTGCCGTGGGCGTAGGGTCCGCGATCGTTGACCCGCACCATCACGCGGTTGCCGTTCTCCAAATTGGTGACCATCGCATAGGACGGCAGCGGAAAGGTCTTGTGGGCGGCCGACAGGCCATACATGTCGTAGACTTCGCCATTGGCGGTCAGGCGCCCGTGGAAATTCGGCCCGTACCAGGAGGAGACGCCGGTATTCACATAACCCGGCTCATCCTTTGGATAGTACCACTTTCCGCGCACCTTGTAGGGTTTGCCGACTTGGGAGCGGCCACCACCCTTGCGGATATTTTTCGAGGTCGTCACCCGCGGACTGGCTGGAACGCCGAAGGTCTTGGAGTCGAACTTCACGGACGTGCTGATGTCGGCCATCTCCTGGACCGGCGATCGCGCGCCCTGGCAGCCCGACACCAGAAGTCCGACCGAGACGACCATACCCGTCAGGATCGTGCTTCGTTTCATATCCGCAATGGCATAGCTCATGCGGCACCCCCTCTTCCATGCAACTATCAACGCAGGTGCGAACAGGCGCTCCCCAGCGCCGCGCACCCATGCAGACAAAGACTTAACAACCGCCGAACGCGCGAATCAACGCATTCTGGCCGAATGATCCTGGCATCGCCGCCATGCCGCGAACCTGACCTGCCGGTGCTGGGACGCCGAGCAACGGCAACGACGCCAGCAAGCTAACGGTGAATGGTCTGTGTCGTCGCCGTCCGCCCTTGTCATGAAGGGGGTAAGGCATTGTCCTCACAGTCGGAAACGCTATGCAACGCCCCGCATTTCCCAGTTGGGACGGATAAAACCGGCAACCCACCCCAGTCATCGCCTTACATTAGCCAAAATTCTGCCATGTTCCCGCCTTGGTCGGGGATTGGTCACGATTTATTACAATCACCGCGCATATGCGTGGATCAACCAGCAAGACGGACGTCCAGCGGGCTGGCGCAGGTCGCCCCGCGCGAAGCGGGAGGCGTTCGTGCGCCGAGTCGCCTTGCCTCCCGCTGCCATCGCCATTAAGCGGGCGGAGCGGGATGGGTGGCCGAGCGGTTGAAGGCACCGGTCTTGAAAACCGGCAGACGGGAAACCGTCTCGTGGGTTCGAATCCCACCCCATCCGCCATTTGCCTCCGCGAAAGCGTTCTCCCGATCTGGCTTCGGCCGGATTTTTCCGTTTTCCTGCCGGAAACGCTGAAAGCTGGCGGCGACGCGGTTGTCGAGGGGCCCTATGGCCGATTTACCTTTGACGATGCGCGTGACCGCCAGATCTGGATGGGCGGCGGCATCGGCGTGACACCCTTCGTTGCCCGCATCAAGCAGCTGGCCAAGACACCGGGCAAAGAGGCCGTCAGCCTGATTCACAGCACCAGGGCGTTGTCCGAGGAGGCGATGGAACTGCTCCGGGCCGATGCGACCGCCGCAGGTATCGATTTGCATGTCCTGTTGGACGACAAGGACGGGTATCTAACCGGGGACCGGCTCAGGGACATGATTCCCGACTGGAAATCGGCATCTGTCTGGTTCTGCGGTCCCGCCGGTTTCGGCCAGGCGCTGCGCGCCGATCTGGTGGAAAACGGGTTGGTACCTGGTGAATTCCATCAGGAATTGTTCAACATCCGCTGAAAGAAGGCCTTTCAGGGCTGCAAACGCTGTTCAACCACAGGAGGCGCGCTAAGCTGGCGCGTCTTCAACCCGATTTCCGCAGGTTCGGCGTGGGTCAACTCATATACGGGATCGCGGCCGATGAACTTCAAGCCTCTGCTGCTTCTACCGCCCCTCGTGCTTGGCATTGCCGGGTTCATGTGGATGACCAGCGGCGACCACCAGCCCCCGCAGACCCGCGAGGCGACGCGGCTGGCCGTGCGGGTGATGACCGTCACGCCGGAACCTATGGTGGTGACGGCGACGGGCTATGGCCGGGTCGAGGCAGAGCGTAGCTGGACAGCCGTGGCTCAGGTCGACGGGCGGGTCGTGGACATGGCCCCCGGTCTGGCCGTGGGCACGCTGGTCGAAAAAGACGCTCTGCTGGTGCAGATCGACACGACCGATTTCGAACTCGCAATCCAGAAAAGTAAGGCCAACATCGCAGCGGCAGAGGCCACGCTGGCCGAGCTGGACCGGCAGGAAGCCAACTCTCGCCGGCTTCTGGAAGTGGAAGAACGCATCCGTGACGTGACGCAGGCCGAATATGACCGGATCAACAACCTGGTCGAACGCGGGACAAGCACGGCCGCGGCGCTCGATACCGTACAGAAATCGCTGCTGGCGCAGGAAAATGCCGTCATCAACCTGACCAACACGCTGGAGCTTTTCCCGGCGCAGCGCGCCTCTGCCGAGGCGACGCTGGCGGTGCGGCAGGCCGAACTGGCCGAGGCCGAACGCGGGCTGGAAAACACCACGATGACCGCGCCCTTCCGCGGGCGCGTGTCCGAGGCGGCTGTCGAACAGGGACAATTCGTGCGAACCGGCGAACAGCTTCTGACGCTGGATGCGATTGACGCGGTCGAAGTTGTGGGATCGTTCCAGCCACAGGCATTTTCCTCGGTCATCCAGACCGCCCCGGGCCAGACCATCCAGCAGACCAGCCAGATCGACACTACGAAGGTCGTCAATTACCTCAAGGTCGCCGGCGTTACAGCCTATGTGCGCCTTGAGGTGGCCGATTTCGACGCACGCTATCCGGCGGAGCTGGTCCGGTTCCGCGGCACCATCGACGACGAGACCGGCACCATCGGCATGGCCGTCCGCGTCCGCGATCCGCTGATGGCAGACGGAGCGACGCAGCGTCCGCCGCTCAGCGTCGGCGGCTTTGTATCTGTGGTGTTGGAAACACCCGCGCCCGGGGGCACCATCGCCATTCCGCGCACCGCCCTGCATCAGGACGACAGCGGCGCGCCCTTCGTCTATCTCGCCGATGCCGAGGACCGGCTGGCCATCGCGCCGGTGGTGCTTGGCCCGGTGGCGGGTGACCGGATATTCGTCCGTAGCGGGCTGGCCGATGCCGACCGCCTTGTCCTCTCCGCCCCGCGCCCGCCGATCGAGGGCATGCCGCTGACGCCGGTTGCCGAAGGCGCCGCGCAATGATCGGCTATTTCGTGCGCCACCCGGTGGCGGCCAACCTGCTGATGGCGCTGATCTGCGTTCTCGGCGTCGCGGTGATCGCCAACATCGAACGCGAGACCTTCCCGGAATTCACCTCCGACAGCGTCGCAGTGTCCGTGGCCTATCCCGGCGCTTCTGCATTGGACGTGGACGAAGAGATCTGCGGTCCGCTGGAAAACGCGCTCAGCGGGTTGACGGGGCTCGATGATTTCGAATGCCTCTCCATCGACGGGCGCGCCGCTGCCACGGCGGAGCTGGAAGAGGGCGGCGACATCATCCAATTCTTCAACGATGTCTTTTCCGCCGCCTCCGGCATCAACGATTTCCCCGCCGCCGCCGAAACCCCGGTGGTCGAGATCGCCTCGCGTGATGACCTGGTGGCAATGATCGCCATCTCCGGGATCACCGGCAAAGAAGGGCTGATCGGATATGCCGACGAATTGTCGGACAGGCTTCTGGCACTTTCAGGCGTGGCCGACGCCACCGTTTCGGGCATCACCGACCGCGAATTGCAGGTGACATTCGACCAGCAGGCGCTGCGCAGCTTCGGCCTCTCCAGCGGCGATCTCGTTAGCGCCATCGAGGCCCGCAGCCTGCGCCAGCCGCTGGGCAGCGCCGAGTTGAGCGAAACCAGTCTCGTGCTGCGCTATGTCGGCGCCAGCCGCACGATTGCCGATCTCGAAGACCTGATCGTGATCGAAAACGCCGATGGCGGGCTGGTGCGGCTGGCCGATCTGGCCACGATCACGCTGGTCGACAGCGACGAGAACCAGCAGAGCTTCATCGACGGCACCCAGACCGCGATCATCGCCATCTCCAAATCCGCCGACGAGGACAGCATCCGCGTCTTCGAGCGGGTCGATGCGGTTCTGCAAGACGAGCGCGGCAAATGGCCCGATCCGTTCGAGATCACAATCATCAACAACATGACCGAATTGATCGAGGAGCGTCTGAACCTGATCCTCGGCAATATCGCCATGGGCCTGGTGCTGGTCTTCGCCACCATGTGGCTGTTCTTTTCCCTGCGCGAGGCGCTGTGGATTTCCGCCGCTTTGCCGGTGTCGTTCCTCGGCGGGCTTTTTGTGATGAGCGTGCTGGGCATCACCATCAACATGATCACCCTGATCGCGCTTCTGATGGCGGTCGGGCTGATCATGGATGACAGCATCGTCATCGCCGAGAACATCGACAAATGGCGCCGCAAGGCCCCGCCTCTCGAAGCCGCGGCGCGCGGCACGATGGAGGTCATGCCGGGGGTGCTGTCGTCCTTCCTGACAACCGCCTGCGTATTCGGCCCGCTGATGTTCCTCTCCGGCGAAATGGGCCAGATCCTGAAATTCATCCCGATGGTGCTTTTGATCACGTTGTCGCTGTCTCTGGTCGAAGGCTTCCTCTTGCTGCCCAACCACCTCGGCCACGTCGCCGCCGCCGATCCTGGCGCGCACGAACGCCGCCCGGCGGCGCGGGCGCTGGAATGGGTCAAGGAGCGCGCGGTCCTGCCTGTGGCAGGCGCGTTGGTGCGGCTGCGCTACCTGACCTTCGGGTCGGTGATCGCGGCGCTGATCCTGTCGATCGGGCTCATCGCCTCGGGCCAGATCAAGGTGATCGGCTTCCCGGCCACCGAAAGCGATACCATCGTCACCCGCGTCGCCCTGACCTCCGGCATCGCGCGCGAGCGCACGGTGGCCACGGTCGAACAACTCCTCGCCGGGCTGGAGACGGTGAACGAAGACCTGAGCCCTGGCACGACGGGCGGCAAGCCGCTGGTGGAGCGCGTGTTGGTGCAATATGCGGTCAACGCCGATGTCACCGACAATGGCGCGCATACCGCGACAATCACGGTTGATCTTTTGGAAAGCTCGGCCCGCAATGTTCTGGCAGACGATGTGCTGGAGGCCTGGCGCGTCGCCGCCGGGCCGCTGCCCGACATCGTGCAGATCAGCTATTCGCAGGCGGAAACCGGACCGGGCGGCCTCGATCTCGATGTCGAATTGCAGGGCCGCGACCTTGCGCAGCTTGAGGAGGCCGCGGGGGTTCTCCTGACCTCGCTTCTGGCGCGCGACGACGTAACCGAAGCCTTTCAGGATCTCTACGGCGGCCGCGACGAAGTGCAAATCCGGCTCAATGAGTTCGGATTCTCGGTCGGGCTGACACCGCAATCGCTGTCGGCGCAACTGCGTGACGCTTTCGAAGGCTCCGAGACCGACGGTTTCCGCTTCGGCGCCAGCGACCGCACGGTCCGGGTGCAACTGGCCGATACCGTGGCCAGCCTCACCGAACTCGAACGTTTTCCCATCGCGCTGTCCGGTGGTAGCCAGACTAGCCTGTCGACGGTCGCCGACCTCACCGCCTCGGCCAGCTATCCCAGCGTGACGCGCAAGAACGGTATGGCCGTCGCCCGCATCCGGGGCAAGATCGACCGGGGCGCCACCACCTCGACGGCGATTTCCAATGTCGTTCTGACCGAGCTTGCCCCGGCACTCGAAGCGCAATTCCCCGGCGTCGAAATCCGCATCGGCGGCGCGACCGAGGAACAGCAGCAATCGCAATCCTCGATGATGATGGCGCTGCTTCTGGGGCTGGTCGGGGTCTACATGGTGTTGGCCTTCCAGTTCCGCTCCTACTCGCTGCCGCTGGTGGTCATGCTGTCGATCCCGTTTGCACTGATCGGCACGATCCTCGGGCACTGGGGGCTCGGTATGGACATCTCGATGCCCAGCCTGATCGGCTTCGCCTCGCTGGCCGGGATCGTGGTCAACAACTCGATCCTGTTCCTGACCTTTTTCCAGACGCACCTGGTGGGAGACGACTACGTCGCCGCCTCGCTCAATGCCGTGCGTGACAGGTTCCGACCGATCCTGTTGTCGACCTCGACCACCTTCATGGGGCTGATCCCGATCATCCTCGACAACAGCCCGCAGGTGCAGACGCTGGTGCCGCTGGTGGTCTCCGTCGCCTTCGGGCTGGTCGCCGCGATGGTTCTGGTGGTGCTGGTCTTCCCGTCCGTGCTGTCGATCTATTTCGACATGGTCAGCGTGCGGAAGTGGATCGCGCGGTTTGAGAGCGGGGGATCGCCTGTTAAATATCAATGAGTTAGAGATAGAGAAGGTTCGACGCCAGTCCCGTCCCCTCCGCCACTTGCCTCCGCGAAAGCGTTCTCCCGATCTGGCTTCGGCCGAACTTCTCGCTGTATTCGAGGGTTATGCGGGAGGGGCTGAGCACCTGCCCCTGAGCCAAGAGGCCGGGAAGCGGTCTCTCAGGGCGGTTCAACCAGATCGACCGGAACCGGTTTGCGAAACCAGAAAACTGATCCGCGCCTCGTGACGAAGGGTGCGAGGGAACCATGCTAGTAACAAACGCCCACAAAAAGTGTGACAGGGCGCTCGTGACAGGAAGACCGAAAAATCCGCGCTTCAGATACGAAGAAGCAATGGCTTAGGCGTGGCGGAGAGGAAGGGATTCGAACCCTCGATACGGTCTCCCGTATACTCCCTTAGCAGGGGAGCGCCTTCGACCACTCGGCCACCTCTCCGAGGACGCAGATACCTGCGCGACGGACCCGGTGCAAGGGAGGGAAGAAGAAAAGCCGGAGAACGTGGTGGAAAGGCAAGAGTCGGTCGTGTCCCGGTTTGTGGGTGTACCTGACGCTTGCCTCGCGGACGCGGTGGCACTGAGCAGTTCAGCCTGTCATGTAAGACCCCTTGCAAGAATGCCCCCTAAGCGGGGTTCCCGCATCCAAGAGTGACCCTTGCTTTGGTTTATTCCGTCTCTCTGATGGGCTTTGGTGCCGTTTGGAAGGGCAAGCCAGCAAATGTTTGGTGTGGATTTGATAGGTCCGATACGGCGTGCGTTTCACGATCAGCGTCAGGAGATCAAGACGATCGCTCGCCACATGGCGATACCGCTTGACCCTCGCCCGTTCGAGAGCAAAGTCGACCATCGCCCGAAGCAGCCTTGTTGCCGCAGTGGAGATTTTCCCACCAGCGCATCCGCGGCCAGCGTCAGAAGCTCATAATGAACTCCGTGCCATCACGCTCGGGCTGCAGCACCAGCGCCGCGGCCTTGTCGAGCGCCGGCCAGTTGAGCAGGAACGCCGGGGCCTCACCCCGTCAGCATGGGCGAGCGCATGCGGCAACACGTTGAGGCTCGGGCGCGAAAAGCGAAAGATGACGCGTTCATTCGGAGAGTTTCGGAAAGCGGTCTGTGGCGTATTCAACGTGGCATGCGCTACATGCCTCAACCATCTTGCCGTACTCTTCTTGCTGTTGCGCCCTGTCGCCGGATCGCGCGGCATCGGCAAGCGCCGCCGAAATCGTATGAAAAGCACGGTCCTGTTCGACGAACCCCTTCGGAACAGCCGCCATGAGATTCTTCCTATCTTCGGGCGTCATCGACTGTTGCAGGATGAAGCTGTCATGGATGCGCTGGGCTAGTTCCGCCACGCGTGCGTCATCCCCAGCCACCAGTGCGGACAGGATCTGCTTGCTGGCATCCTCTACGGAGACCATCTCCTTGCGCAGGAGGTCTCGAAGCGTATCAGTCAGCTTGGGTGAAACCGGCTCCGCGCTCTGTGCCGGTACCGAGCCGCCGATAGCAACACTTGCGGCGATCCCAAGCCATAGAGCGCCCCGAACGCTCCACGAGCGCTTTCTGTCGGCGATCTTGTCCATCATCCTCATTCTCTTGTCTCCTCTTCTTTATCGTCAATTGGTTTATTTCTGAAGCGCGTGGCATCCGGACGTATCCGCAACGATTGGATAGTCGGGCTCGGGTTGCCGTGTTGAGCGGCAGTCGGCTCACAACTGGCCAGACTGGTTTGGTCGACGTGGCACGCGCTCCAGCCGCGAGCCTATTCGCGAACGGTCAGTGTGATCCCTTCGGAATTGACGTACTTCCCGCTACCTAAGGGCTCAAAGGTGACACAGGTCTTGCCGCGGCGTGGACCGCTGATCATCACCATGCAGATGCCATCCGCCGAGTAGCTCCAACTCCCCGAACCGGACATGAGCAGAGATTTCATGCTCACGGTGCCATCCGACGCATAGATCATGTCGACTCTCATTCCCATGCGACTGGCGATCAGCTTTCTGCCAACGATCTGTTGGGAGATTTGCTGCGGGGTCAAAATCTCCGCGGCGACTGACGACGTCGATCCGGCGCCGAGCGCAATTGCTGAAAAAAGAAGAAGCCTGGAAAACCGTGTCATTATGTCTCTCCGATCGTCCGTTCCCATGAATTCGCCATCGCCGTCATGCGGAAGACGAGGGCTCCCGATCTGCTGATCTGACGCATTGCTTTTCGATCTGTCCGAACTGGCGCCTTCCTCGAGATGCCATCGACTCATGACGTCCTGCACCTTGCGATGACGGTGCCTCCTTCAAAAGGCCCCATCATTCCGCATGGTCTCTTCTGTTCCATGTCACCCAAGCGAAAGAAGCAATGGCCAGCCATAGCGTACTTCTCAAGACCATGGCGAAGATCGTGCGCACCTCATAACTTCCCCCTGTCATGATGTGCACACAGAATGCAGCAAATACTAGTAACGTCGCCACCGCCACGAGTATAGATAAATTTACTGCCCATTTTCGCCAATTATAAAGACCAATGCCGGCGATGATGTAGGCTAAACCGGCGACGACGTTGAACCACAGCACGAACGGCACGTAAGCCCCGGCCGCGACGCGTTCCGGTCCGTCGCTCACAAGAATGGCGCTGCCAGAATAAATCGTCAGGACGCCGAAGGCGATCGCGATAACCGCCAGGACGATGATCCAGCGATGTCTTGATCCGGGACGTATCGCCATCGTCTCACGCCTTCTCAATTGCGGTCTCGTTTCAGAAATCGGTCAGATTCGCCTGCCGGCGACCGGAGATGAGCACGGTCACCACGGCGGAGGTTGAATACGGATTCTCGGCCGAGATCGCCTGAATTTCACTCGCACAGGTCTGCCTTGATAAGTTAGCAACTAATCGCTAACTGTCAAGTTCAAGACATGCTCGAGTGGAGGAACATCAACCCATCCCGACAACTCGTTCGCTTATGTCACCATCGCGTAACCTCGCATGCGGCAGCCGTCCGGGACGTCGTGCCCGTTGGCTGGTTGATTGGACCGCGAGGCAGCCTCACGCTCCGGCCCGGACCCCCGGGTCCGCACCGGACCTTGGCGCGGCCCAGAATCGCGATGGTCGTAGCGATGGTGGATGAAATGCGCGCGGTTCGACGCTCGCGGCGACGAGACTCTGAAAAGCAGATAATGCGCTGGATCAAAGCAGGGTGGTAGATTCCACGCTAGCGATGCGGGCAACAATTGACCATCGTCCGGCTCCTGAGAGCCGCGACACTACCACAAGGGCGAGCATTTTATGCGCTGGAAACTGGGTGTGTTGCTCCTGAGTGCCGTGCTCATCGGCGGCGGTGGATATTTCGCGTGGCTCCAGTTCAAGCCCGCGGACCTGCCAGCCGGTTTCGCAAAATCCAACGGACGCCTGGAGGCCGAACGGGTGGATATCGCGACGAAGTTTTCCGGCCGCGTGAAGGAGCTGCTGGTCGAAGAAGGCGACACTGTCACGGCGGGACAGGTCCTTGCCAAAATGGACACCGCCGAATTGGAGGCTCAGCTCCAGGAGGCCGAGGCGGCCCGCAATGAAAGCGAGCAACAGCTGGACCAGGCGATCGCGCTTCTTGCCCAGAGGAAGAGCGAGCTGGCCCTCGCGGAGCAGGAATACGAGCGGTCCCGCTCTCTCGGGGAGAAGGGCTACACGCCGCTTGAAAAGGTCGAGCAGCGGCAGGCGGCGAAGCTGACGGCCGAGGCTGCGGTCAGATCCGCAGACGCAGGGATAGAGCGGGCTAAAGCCGCCGTCGCCGCCGCGGCTGCCAGGACCAAGCGCATCGCTGAGAACGTGAAGGACTCTGTGCTGACCGCGCCACGGAGTGGTCGCATAGAGTACCGGGTCGCGCAGCCCGGAGAGGTTCTGCCTGCCGGCGGTCGTATCCTGACACTTCTTGATCTGACGGACGTCTACATGACCATCTTCCTGCCGACCGACGAGGCAGGGCCGCTGGAGATCGGTGCGGAAGCTCGCATCGTTCCCGACGCGGCACCGCAATACGTCGTGCCGGCGACTGTCTCGTTCGTTGCCGCGGATGCCCAGTTCACGCCGAAATACGTCGAGACCCAGAGCGAGCGCGAGAAGCTCATGTTTCGGGTCAAGGTGCGCCTGCCGCCGGAAATCCTCATTCGGTATGCTCAGAGGGTAAAAGCAGGCATCACGGGCGTGGCATATGTCAGAATTTCGCCCGAGGCGGAATGGCCCGAACAGCTCCAGGTCAATTTGCCGGAGATGGAAAGCCCTGGTGATGCCTGAGGTCGCTCCACCTGTTGCGCAACTCGTCTCGGTCAGCCACCGCTACGGGACCGTGACGGCGCTCGACGATGTCTCGATAGACATTTCCGCAGGGCGCATGATCGGGCTGATCGGTCCCGATGGTGTCGGCAAATCCACGCTACTCGGCCTCATCGCGGGCGTGCGAAAAATCCAGACGGGACAGGTCACGGTTCTGGGTGGTGACATGGCCGGGCGCCGCTACCGTAACGAGGCCTGCATGCGGATCGCCTACATGCCGCAGGGGTTGGGGCGGAACCTCTATCCGACACTGTCGGTCCGCGAGAACGTCGATTTTTTCGGCCGGCTTTTCGGCCAGTCCGCGTCCGAGCGCGCCTGGCGGATCGATGATCTGCTGCACAGCACTGGTCTCCATCCTTTTTCGGACCGGCCGGCCGGCAAGCTTTCAGGCGGCATGAAGCAGAAATTGTCGCTGTGCTGCTCGCTCATTCACGACCCCGATCTGCTGATCCTCGACGAGCCGACCACCGGCGTCGACCCGTTATCCCGACGCCAGTTCTGGCAGCTGATCGACCGGATTCGCACACGCCGTTCCCACATGAGCGTGATCACGGCGACCGCCTATATGGAAGAGGCGGAGGGGTTCGACCACCTGATCGCCATGGACGCAGGGAAAATACTTGCGACCGGCACGTCGGCCGAGCTGAAGATCCGCGCAGACCGCGAGACGCTCGAGGAAGCATTCATTGCCTTGCTGCCGGAAGCCAAACGCGCGGGCCATGAAGTTGTGGAATTGCCGCCGAGGGTCGTCCATGATGGCGTTCCGGCAATCGAGGCCAACGGCCTCACCATGCGGTTCGGAGACTTCACCGCCGTCGACCATGTGACCGTGACGATCGAGCGCGGTGAAATCTTCGGTTTCCTCGGCTCGAACGGCTGCGGCAAGACAACGACCATGAAGATGCTGACCGGCCTGCTGCCGCCGACCGAGGGCGCGGCCAGGCTGTTCGGGAACGCGGTCGACGCAAACGACATGGAGACCCGCCGGCGCGTCGGCTACATGTCGCAGTCATTCTCGCTCTACGGTGAACTCAGCGTCCGCCAGAATCTGGACCTGCACGCAAGCCTCTTCGACCTCCCCAGAGCCGAGTCCCCTGCCCGCGTGCGGGAAATGATCGAACGCTTCGATCTCATCGATGTGGCCAATGAGTTGCCCGAGAGCCTGCCGCTCGGTGTGCGCCAGCGATTGCAGCTCGCCGTGGCGGTGATCCACAAGCCGGAAATGCTCATTCTCGACGAACCGACATCGGGGGTCGACCCGGTGGCGCGGGATGAATTCTGGCGCATGCTGATCGCTTTGTCTCGTGAGGACGGCGTGACGATCTTCATCTCGACCCATTTCGTCAACGAGGCCGAGCGGTGCGATCGTATCTCCCTCATGCATGCCGGCAAGATACTGGCGATGGATGCTCCGGACGCGCTGCGACAGGCGCGGGGCTCCGAGACGCTGGAGGATGCGTTCATCGGCTATCTCGAGGATGCGGCCGGCATCGATGAAACAGACGCGCAGAGCGACGTTCCGCCGGTTGACGCTTCACCGGCCGCGACCGCAACACACGCCGCGACCCATTCCATCTTCGATGCGCGGCGCATGTGGGCGTTCGCGCGGCGTGAAGCGATGGAATTGATCCGCGATCCCATTCGCATCGCCTTCGCATTACTCGGGCCGATCGTGCTCGCCGTCGCCATGGCTTACGGGATTTCGTTCGATGTGGAGAAACTCACCTACGCGGTTCTGGATCAAGACCGGTCTCAGGAAAGTCGTGCGTTCCTCGAGAATTTTTCCAGCTCCCGCTACTTTGACGAACGTCCCGAGATCAGCACTCGCGCCGAACTCGACCAGCGTTTGCGGAGCGGGGAGCTGCGGTTTGCGCTCATCGTTCCCCCGACCTTCGGCCGCGATCTGCTCGCTGGCCACTCACCGGATATCGGCGCCTGGTTCGACGGCGCGGTGACGTTTCAGGCGGAAACGTCGCGGGGCTACGTGCAAGGGGTGCTGGCCAGTTATCTGGCGGAATTTTCCAGGCGAGAATCGGTCGGCCAACCCGTCGCCCCTCTCGCCGATATCGAAACGCGCTTCCGGTACAATCAGGCGTTCTTGAGCGTCTACGCGATCTCGCCAGGCGTCCTCATGCTGTTGATCTACATGTTCGCGACGATGCTGACGGCGCTCGGCGTCGTCAGGGAGAAGGAACTGGGCTCGATCACCAATTTGTACGCCGCGCCGGCCAGCAAGCTGGAATTCCTGATCGGCAAACAGCTGCCTTATATCGGCATCGCCATGGCGAGTTTCGCCAGCCTCGTCATCCTGATGTCGGCTTACTTTCAGGTTCCGATCACCGGAAGCTTTCTGGCACTCCTGGTCGGCGCGGTCCTGTTCGCCACGGCCTCCACTTCACTGGGTCTGGTAATTTCCTCCTTCGTCTCGACGCAGCTGGCGGCGATTTTCGGATCGGCCATCATCGTGATGATCCCGAGCCTGAACTTTTCCGGGATGCTTTACCCTGTTTCGACGCTGCAAGGCGCCGGACGCATCATCGGGCATGCCTTCCCGGCACTCTACTTTCAGCAAGTCACCAGCGGTACTTTCAACAAGGGACTCGGTTTCGCCGCTCTGTACCAGAGCTATCTCTGGCTCGCTGTTTTCTGTGTCGTCTTCTGGACGCTCGCGACATTCTTTCTGAAAAAGCAGGAAGCCTGATGCGCAAGCGATTGAAGAACATTTTTCGGCTGGGTGTGAAGGAGTTGAACAGCCTTCGGCGCGATCCCGTCCTGCTGTTTCTGATTTTCTTCACCTTTACATTCGCGATCTACACGGTTGCGACCGGTGTGCAGACGGAATTGCGCAATGCCTCCATCGCCGTGGTCGACGAGGATCATTCCGACCTGTCGCGCCAAATCCGCGCGGCGTTTCTGGAGCCCTATTTTCAACTGCCCGCCACCCTCGCGCTCAATCAGATCGACCCGGCCATGGATGCGGGTCGCTACGCCTTCGTGGTCGATATTCCCGTCAACTTCCAGACGGACGTGCTTTCCGGCCGCCGACCGCATATCCAGGTGAACGTCGACGCAACCGCCATGACCCTGGCCGGTAACGGTGCCGCCTATATTCAAACGATCATCACCAATCAGCTGTCCGAGTTCCTGAGCCGTTCGGTCGGAACCTCCACACCAACCGTCACCGTGACGATGCGCACGGCATTCAACCCGAATCTCGATTCGAGCTGGTTCATGTCGGTGATGCAGATTGTATCGAACATCACGATGCTGTCCCTGATCCTGTCGGGTGCTGCGGTGATCCGGGAGCGGGAACGCGGCACGATCGAGCATTTGCTGGTCATGCCGGTCACACCGGGTGAAATCATGATGGCCAAGATCTGGGCCAATGGTCTGGCGATCGTGCTGGCGATCATTCTGTCGCTATACGTCGTCGTCCAGGGAGTGCTGTCGGTCAGAATCAGCGGTTCGATTGCGCTGTTCGTGCTCGGCGCATCGGTGTTTCTCTATGCGATGACCGCTCTGGGAATCGTGCTGTCGACCTTCGCCAGTTCCATGCCGCAGTTCGCGCTCCTGGCCATTCCGTTCTTTGTCGTGATGAATATGCTCTCCGGCGGTACGTCACCGCTCGATGGCATGCCGCAATTGCTGCAGATTATCATGCAGGCGGCCCCGTCGACCCATTTCACGAGCTTTGCGCAGGCGGTTCTATTTCGCGGCGCCGGCGTCGACATCGTCTGGCGGCAACTCGCTGCAATGGCCGTAATCGGAACCGTCTTGTTCCTTATGGCGCTGTCACGCTTTCGCGCAACCATGTCGGCCGCGCGGTAGGCCGAACACGTGGGCTCGCTCAACCCAGTTTTAAAACGCAATGTCGAAGATCTCGGCATGCGACCCCATGGGCGAATGACGGGCCTCGAGCCCACGGCCGTCCACCTCATCGCGGCTCTACGCCAGAACCGATGAATGTCCAGCTGGGCGGTTTGTCAGCATCTCGAACGCTTTCCGTGCGTTGCTTGCGGATTCGCCCTTGGCAACCACCGCCCCGGCGGGATAGTTAGTGTCCAATTACTATGGAGTGAAATG
>NZ_JADDXW010000040.1 GCF_017183135.1 Aurantimonas marina
GCGCGATTTGTCGACTGGCACCGGGAAAATTCGGAGAAACATGTCAGACCGTGAAAAAAAAATAGCGATCATCGGGCTTGGATACGTCGGTCTTCCGCTCGCCGTAGAATTTGGCAAGATCCGCCCCGTGATCGGCTTTGACATCCAAACAGAGCGCATTGACGCTCTGCTTGAGGGGCGCGACCGCACACTGGAGGTATCCGATGATGAACTTCGAAATGCTACGTTTTTGTCGTTCACGACCAACCCTGCAGATCTTTCCGCAGCGAGTATTTACATCGTCACAGTTCCCACTCCGATTGACTCGCACAAGCGCCCGGATCTGACGCCGCTGATCAGAGCCTCTGAAACACTGGGTAAAGTTTTGAAACGCGGTGACATCGTGATCTACGAGTCCACCGTCTACCCGGGTGCCACAGAAGAAGACTGTGTGCCGGTGTTGGAACGCGGTTCGGAATTGATCTTCAACAGGGATTTCTTCGTGGGATATTCTCCTGAGCGGATCAATCCCGGCGACAAGTCCCACCGTCTGCCCGACATTCGCAAGGTGACTTCGGGTTCGACCCCGGACGTAGCGGAAACCGTTGATCAGCTTTATGCGAGCATCATCACCGCTGGCACCTATAAGGCCGAAAACATCCGCGTGGCGGAAGCCGCCAAGGTGATCGAGAATACGCAGCGCGATCTGAATATTGCTCTGGTCAACGAACTCGCGATCATCTTCAACAAGATGGGCCTCGACACCGAGGCCGTGCTGAATGCGGCTGGCACCAAGTGGAACTTTTTGCCCTTTCGTCCGGGTTTGGTTGGCGGCCACTGCATCGGGGTAGACCCCTATTACCTGACCCACAAGGCCGAAGCGACTGGGTATCATCCACAGGTCATCCTTGCCGGGCGGCGCATTAATGATGGCATGGGGGCCTATATTGCCGGACAACTGGTCAAGGCCATGCTCAAACGTCGGATCCAGGTGGATGGCGCACGGGTTCTAATTCTGGGCCTGGCATTCAAGGAAAACTGCCCTGACCTGCGCAATACCCGCGTCGTTGATGTGATCTCGGAACTGCGTGAGTACGGCGCGCAGGTCGATGTGCATGATCCGTGGGTCGATGCGGAGGCGGCTGTCGAGGAATACGGGCTTACCCCCGTCGCCACGCCGGAGGCGGGCGCCTATGACGGCATCGTTGTGGCGGTCGCCCATGACGTTTTCCGCGCGCTTGGGCCGGAGGGCCTGCGCGCTTGGGGCAAACCGGATCACGTGATTTACGACCTCAAATACGTCCTGTCCGCAGACGCCGTCGATCTGCGGCTGTGAGCGCGATTTCCACGCTGCGGCAGAATCCGAACCGGAGAAGGCAGGCCATCTATCATATTGACATACTCCGCGCCTCACTGCGACGTGTTCTGTAGGTGTCGCACCATAAAGTACCAGGGCAATGTCTGGAGTGCCTCCAAAGAGAATAAAACCACTGCGCCCGCTGACATCACAAGCGATGCCCATTTCTCGCCCTAATCGGCTGGCGTTCGATTTGCTTGCCGTTCGCCTTCTGGCCCGGGCCTCCAAGCTCTTGCTAATTGTCGAGCAAGATTCGCTGTGTTGTGGGAGGCGAAGCCTCTCGCCGCTGCACGACCCTGCTGCACGACCCTATGGTGGCGGGTGAAGTTACCGTGCCTATCTGCGGCTCCGGTAAAGTGGACTCCACAACGGGTCAGGTCCGTCGGCGACCAGGCGACGATGAGCATGAACGACGTGGCCGGGGGTTTTACCCTACTCGGCATCTCCGGCTTCATTGATCCGCCACGGCCGGAAACCTTTCTCGACGACGTCATCATTCTGGTGGTCGGCGTGGGCGGCTCCTGCACTTGGAAGCGGAGAAGTGGGGCCACAGTCTCATCTCGAAGCCGTAGGACGAGTGACTCACATCAAGGAACTGCGGGGCGCTGGTCGGCAAAAGGTCGCGCCGCTCTTGACCTCGATCAAAGCCGCGACGCGGCTCCCGTGCGATGCAGTACGGCAAGGGTATCACAAACGGGACACGAGCCATGGCCGACAAAATGCAGGCGGCAATTTTCATCGAACCAGGGCGGATCACACTGGGTGAGAAGCCGATTCCGAATGTCGGCGCCAACGACGCGCTGCTGCGCATCACCACGACGACGATCTGCGGCACCGACGTACATATCCTCAAGGGTGAATACCCGGTCGAGAAAGGCCTGACCATCGGCCACGAACCGGTCGGGGTGATCGAGAAGCTGGGATCCAACGTCAAGGGCTATGAGGAAGGCCAGCGGGTCATCGCCGGCGCCATCTGCCCCAGCGGCTACTCCAATGCCTGCCTGTGCGGCCAGCACTCCCAGGATGGGCAGAGCCATCCGCACGGCTACAAGCCGATGGGCGGCTGGCGCTTCGGCAATACGATCGACGGCACCCAGGCCGAATACGTCCTGGTGCCGGACGCCATGGCCAATCTGGCGCCGGTTCCGGACGGCCTGACCGACGAACAGGTGCTGATGTGCCCCGACATCATGTCCACCGGCTTCGGCGGCGCGGAACGGGGCAATATCCAGATCGGCGACACCGTCGTCGTCTTCGCCCAGGGGCCGATCGGCCTCTGCGCGACGGCGGGCGCCAGACTGCGCGGCGCCGGCCTGATCATCGGCGTCGACACGGTGCCTGCCCGGCTCGACATCGCGCAGAAACTCGGCGCCGACGTCGTCATCGATTATAAAAAGACCGATCCCGTCGACGAGATCATGAAAATCACCAAGGGACGCGGTGTCGATGTGGCGATCGAGGCGCTCGGCACGCAGCAGACCTTCGAGAGCTGCCTGCGGGTGCTTCGGCCGGGCGGCACATTGTCCAGCCTTGGCGTCTATTCCTCCGATCTCACCATCCCGCTCGGCCCGTTCCACGCCGGGCTCGGCGACAATACCATCGTCACCTCGCTCTGTCCCGGCGGCAAGGATCGCATGCGCCGCCTGATGAACGTGATCGAATCCGAACGCCTCGATCTCGGAGGGCTGGTCACCCACCGCTACGGGCTCGACCGGATCGAGGAAGCCTACGATCTGTTCGCCAACCAGCGCGACGGCGTGCTCAAGGTCGCGATCACGCCATAGCGCCAGCGGCCAGAGATCTTTGTCCGGCGGGTCCTGCAAGGACCCAACGCTCAGGATCGAAGACGGAAAGCGTCCCCTTCGAGTTCGCTCCGGTCTTGTGCGACCTATCTGTTATTGAGTCGGAGCGCGGGAGGACCGTTTGTGAACACTTTCACGCAAAGACGCTGGGAACGTGCCCGAGCGGTTTCATTTGCCCGGGCGGTTTCATTGACGCGAGGCCGTTGGGCTGCGTCGGCGACATGTATCGCGCGCATCGGCGATGCCATCGGCAAGTCGGCGGTCGGCATAGCGATGACGGGGGCGACGGTATTGGCCGCGACGGGGCCGACGGTGGCGGCCGATTGCAAGGCCTCGCCGCGGCAAGGGAC
>NZ_JADDXW010000041.1 GCF_017183135.1 Aurantimonas marina
CGTCCTCTGGACGCCGCTGCTCGTCCTGATCGGCGTGCATATCGCCGGTGCGCTGGCCCAGCATTTCGTGTTCCGGTCGGACGCGCTGCGGCGCATGGTGCCGATGATGAAGTCGCCGTCGGTGGTCGAACCGGTCGAATAGGGCGGCAATTCGCGACGACGGGCACAAGGCGGGAGCCGGCAAAAATCGTCCCGCCCCCACTATCTCGGAACCAGGCGCATAACCGATTCCGTCGCTCAAATAGCCGGATCTTCAGCAACCCGTCCGCACGTCTGGCGATGTCCTTCATGTCCCGCAGCATTCCAACCCTCGTCCCGCCGGTTCTCGCGCTCGGGCTGTTCATTCTTGTTTCGGCCGCCCTGCGGCCGGTGCTGCCGCCGGACGAGACGCGCTATCTCACCGTCGCCTGGGAGATGCTGGTCAATCGGGATTTCGTCGTTCCCACCTTCAATTTCGCCGCCTATCACCACAAGCCGCCGCTGCTGTTCTGGCTGATCGATCTGTCATGGGCGATCTTCGGCGTATCGCGCGTCGCCGCGCTCGCTGCGGTCTTTGCCATCTCCGCCACCGTCATGGTCCTGACGCGCCGCCTGGCGGACGAGCTGTTTCCCGGCGATGCGACGCTCCTCGACCGCGTCGGCTGGGCGACGCTCGGCAACGCCGTCTTCGTCATCTATGGTGGGTTGATCCTGTTCGACCTCCTGCTCACCGCCTGTATTCTCGGCGCGCTGATCGCGCTTCTGGTCCATGCCCGCTCGCCATCATGGCGCTGGATCGCCATCGCGGGTGTCGCCATCGGCCTGGGCGTTTTATCCAAGGGACCGGTGGTCTATCTCTTCTTGTTCTGGCCGATCGCGACCTATCCGCTCTGGCGGACCGAGCGTCAGGCGCTGTCGCCGAGGGCCTTTTGGCAAAGCGCTGGTCTCGCCGTCCTGGTCTCGCTGTTGCCGGTCGCCGCCTGGATCGTGCCCGCGCTGGTCGAAACCAATGGCGAGTTCGCCCGATCGCTGATCTGGGATCAGACGGCGGGTCGCATTTCCGGCTCGTTGTCGTCGAGCCATGCACGGCCCTTCTGGTTCTACCTGCCGCTGTTGCCGGTCTTTGCCATGCCGTGGATCTTTTCGCCTTATGTCTGGGCCGTTTACAAAGGGGCGATGAAACGCCCGGTGGCCGCGCTCCGCGATGTCTGGAGGTCTGCGCCCGCGCTGCGCTTGCTGGCCCTTTGGTTCGTGCCGGTCGTCGCCAGCTTCAGCCTGATCGCCGGCAAGCAGCCGCACTACCTCGTCCCGTTGCTGCCGGCCGCGGTCCTGGCCAGCGCCTATGTGATGTGCGCCATCCGTGTGAAGCTGATCAGGATCGGCGCGGCCATCATCCTTGGCCTGACGGTCCTCGGCCAGGCCGGCGCCGCTTTGTCGATCTTTCCCAATTATGACCTCGCTCCGCTCGCGAGACTGGTCGCGGCGCGCACGGGTCCTGTTGCCTTCGTCGGGGACTATCAGGGCGAGCTCGGTTTTCTCGGCCGCCTACGGCGTCCGCTCGACGTGATCGAAAGCGCCCAGGTGGAGCGATGGCTCGGCGACCACCCCACGGGTATGCTCGTCGCTATCGCTCTGAGACAAGGCGAGAGCCTCCCCGGCCGTCAGCTCTTCGATGCGCCATTCGCGCTCGATCGGCACATGGTCGCCAGCGAGGGTGTGCTCCCGCCGGCCGCGCTGAACACCCGTCCGGTGGCAGATCGCGCCCGCTGACGTCGCCGCCGGTTTTTCGCAAACCGTATAGTGCCGGTAATCTGGCCCCCATGAAGGGAGCTTAAACCGGACGCCGAGATGGGGATCGGATAGCGGACTTTTGCGATCCAGGACCTCGGGCATCGCGCGATGGCAACCGCGTCCATCGCCGTTCCCGGAGGGATCATCTCAGGCCGGGTCCTCTGTTTAAAGCGTTCGGAGGACCCGGCATTCGACGCCGAATGCGCCAACTTTCCTGGAGAGACTATATGAGATGGTTCCTGCTTGCCGCCCTGTCGGCGCCCTTTGTTAGGCCAGCCGCCGCCGCGGATCTGATCGTTCCCGAGCCGCCGGCACCGGCGCCGATCGAGATCATGGCACCGATCAATACATGGTCGGGCCTCTATATCGGCGGACAGGCCGGCGGTGCCTTCGGCTTCGACGGCGCCGACACGGTCTATAACTCTCGGCCCGGCTATCCCGGCGCCTTCGCCACCACACCGTCGGGCAACAAGTCGAGCTTCATCGGCGGCGGTCATATCGGCTACGACTATCAGATCGGTAATGTCGTCATCGGTGCGGTCGCGGACATCAACAAGATGAGCGGCTCGTCCGAGCGCAGCTTCTCGGTCGGCGGCGTCAGCTTCCCGGTCAAGGACAAGATCGACTACATGGGTACCGTGCGGGGTCGTCTCGGCTACGCCTACGATCGGTTCCTCGTTTACGGCACCGGCGGTCTTGCCTATGCCAAACGCAGCCAGAGCACGAGCTTTCCCACGACGACGTCTGGGCCGTTCACGGGCTACAACTTTTCCGAGAAAACCGACAAGACCGACACCGGCTACGCGGTCGGCGGCGGTATCGACTATCTCGTCTCGCGCAATCTGTCGGTGGGTCTTGAATATCTCTATGCGGACCTCGGCAATAACGACTGGTCGGCAAAGGCTACCAACGGTGCGCAACAGGTCGATTTTACCGCGAACACAAACGATCGGACAGATTTTCATACTGTCTGGGCCAAAATGTCCTATCGCTTCGACTGACGGCGTCTGACAAGAATTTCTGGCTTTCCCTTCGCGTCCGCCATCTCGGCGGGCGCATATTTTCTCGTAAGATGGGTGGCGCTGTCATATCGCCTTTTGCTCGCGAAATTACGAATGCGTATAGTCTTGGCCAAGGCGTGATCATCTGAGGTCGTCACTCTCTTTTGCGAAGGAGAATGGAG
>NZ_JADDXW010000042.1 GCF_017183135.1 Aurantimonas marina
CGCAGCAGCCGCTGCAAGGTCCAACGCGGCTATGGGAATGACTGACAAAACTCCGCAGAGCGCCCGTACCTAGCCCCCGGGGCCCCACAGTCGGTTCGAAGACCAATCAATCCCGCCCGGATGCGGCCTGGACAGTTGGCGGCTTTCGGCCGCTCGAAACATTTCACATTGGGCTCCGTTGCGACATAGATGACGCCTCGTTTCGAAGACATGGGTAGCCCGTCTGACGTTTTGGTTGGAGGTGTCGATGTGGTGGGTAGCCCCCGCGATGGACGAGAGTCTGTGTCTGTTGCCATTTTGTGGAAGGGCAACCGCCGAGCGATGGCGCCCGCAAATTCAGTATATGCCGTAGGACCGGCTCCAAGGCTTTCGCACCGTTGTCGCGATGAAGAGCAGCGGCGCTGTGCGACCGCTCGCGGCGGCCGGCGCGCCACGCCAACCTGGTGGCAGAACAGGTCGAGCGGTGCTCCGCGATGCCAAGACAGAGGAGCCGTAAATCAAGGCGGCCTTGCCCCCGGCCAGGTTCAAGAGGCGGGCAAGCCGATCTCGGCCAGGGCCCGCTTCCGCTCGCCCCAGATCAGGACGAGGTTGCGGGTGTAGATGAACAGGCCGGCTGCCTGCCCGAGAATGAAGACCGGGTCTCGACGCTGGATCGCATAGACCAGAAGCAATGTGCCGCCCGCCAGCGAGAAGATCCAGAACGCGACCGGAACCACGCTTCGCCGGGCTCGCTCGGAGGCGAGCCACTGGACGACGAAACGCCCCGTGAACATCAGCTGGGCGACGAAACCCAACGCGATCCAGACATCGAATTGATCGACGAAGACATGGCGGAGATAAGTGAGAAGGTCGTTCATAGAGAGTGGTCCGGGACAATTTCACTGACATCCGGCCGAACCAGCGCACGCCTACGCAGCCACCAGACGCCGAAGAGATCGAGAATTCCGCGAAGGCCGCGATCGAAAATGCCGTAGTTGGAGCGACCGAAGCGGCGCTCGCGATCCTTGACGTCGATATGCACGACCGAGAGCCCCTCCCGAAGCACCAGCGCCGGAAGATAACGGTGCCAGCCGTCGAAGTAAGGCAATCGACGGAACAGTTCGGTCGGCATTGCCTTGAGGCCGCAGCCGGTGTCGCGGGTCGCGTCCTTCAAGATGGCGGTGCGAAGACGGTTGGCGAAGCGCGAGGAAAGCTGCTTGAGCCTGGTGTCCGTCCGGCCAGTGCGCTGGCCGGCGGCAAGGCCAGCCGTTGCTCCAGTCGACTCCAACGCCGCAACGAGCGCCGGAATGAAGGCGGGATCGTTCTGCCCATCGCCATCGATGGTGACGACGAGATCGCCGCTTGCGGAGAGAACACCACTGCGAATTGCCCGACTCTGTCCCGCCGGGCGATCATGGCGAATGTGACGAAGCGGTATGCCCTCGGCCAAAAGACTCGCCAAGGTTTCCGCCGTCGCGTCGGTTGAGCCGTCATCGACGACGACGATCTCATGGGGGCGGGCTGAAAGAGCAGCCTCGATTTCGCGTAGCAATACCGCAAGATTTTCCGCCTCGTCGCGCGCCGGAACGACGACAGACAGCAAAGCGAAGGCCCTCTGGGGAACGGTGTTCGGAGCCATGATCGAAATCGGTCGACGCCGGCGTACCCGGCTCCCGACAGCAATACTGGAAAACCCCTCTTCGGCCCTTTGCGCTTCGACCGCATAACCCACCACAGATCCGGCTTCATCCATGCCGAGCCTCCACCGCTCCGACGAGCCGCGACATGGGGACCTGCACGGCAACCGCCATCGTCGGCACGGCGCTGACCATGGGGCCGTTGAGAGGTTGGACCAGCTGATACGACAGCGCATCCGGCGACGGACCAAAAATCCCGGACAGGGGCCTGACCATCATATCTCCTACTGTTTTTGAAGGTGCAGGCGCGTTGCCAGCACGTCGATGCCAAGCGCGGCGTAAAGCGCCTCGGCGAGGCGGCGGGTGAAGCTGGCGAAGTCGGTGAAAGGCTGGAGCTGAAACGCGGCGGCGGCCGTCCCTCCGACGATGAGC
>NZ_JADDXW010000043.1 GCF_017183135.1 Aurantimonas marina
ATTATGGCGTTCAAGACCGACATTGAGATTGCCCGCGAGGCGAAGAAGCTTCCGATCCAGGAGATTGGGGCGAAGCTGGGGATCGGGCTCGAGGATCTGGTGCCTTACGGGCATGACAAGGCCAAGGTTTCGGCCGATTTCATTGCCCGTCAGGCGGATAAGCCGAACGGCAAGCTGATCCTGGTGACAGCGATCAACCCGACGCCGGCTGGCGAGGGCAAGACGACGACCACGGTCGGGCTTGGCGACGGGCTGAACGCGATCGGCAAGAAGGCCGCGGTGTGCATCCGCGAGGCCTCGCTCGGCCCATGCTTCGGCATGAAGGGCGGCGCGGCCGGCGGCGGCTACGCCCAGGTCGTGCCGATGGAGGAGATGAACCTCCACTTCACCGGCGACTTCCACGCCATCACCAGCGCCCACAACCTTCTGTCGGCGCTGATCGATAACCACATCTACTGGGGCAATTCGCTCGACATCGACATCCGCCGCGTCGTCTGGAAGCGGGTCATGGACATGAACGACCGGGCGCTGCGCGACATCGTCACGTCGCTCGGCGGGGTCGCCAACGGCTTTCCGCGCCAGGCCGGCTTCGACATCACCGTCGCCTCGGAAGTGATGGCGATCCTGTGCCTGTCGAACGATCTGGAGGATCTGCAGGAGCGGCTCGGCCGGATCATCGTGGCCTATACCCGTGATCGCAAGCCGGTGACCTGCAAGGACCTGAAGGCCGACGGCGCGATGACGGTGCTGCTCAAGGACGCCATGCAGCCGAACCTGGTGCAGACGCTGGAGAACAACCCGGCCTTCGTGCATGGCGGCCCGTTCGCCAACATCGCCCATGGCTGCAACTCGGTTGTCGCCACCAAGACGGCGCTGAAGCTGAACGATTACGTCGTGACGGAAGCCGGCTTCGGCGCCGATCTGGGCGCCGAGAAGTTCATGAACATCAAGTGCCGCAAGGCCGGTCTCGCCCCGGCGGCGATCGTCATCGTCGCCACCATCCGGGCGATGAAGATGAATGGCGGCGTCAAGAAGCAGGATCTGGGCGCGGAGAACGTCGCGGCGGTCAAGGACGGCTGCGCCAATCTCGGCCGGCACATCGAGAACATCAAGGGCTTCGGCGTACCCGCCGTGGTGGCGATCAACCATTTCGCCGGCGACACCGACGCGGAGATCCAGGCGGCAAAGGACTATGTCGCCAGCCAGGGTTCGGAGGCGATCCTTTGCAAGCACTGGGCCGAGGGGTCCAAGGGGATCGAGGAACTGGCGACGCGGGTGGTACAGATCGCCGACAGCGGCGTGGCGCAGTTCCAGATGCTGTATCCCGACGACATGTCCTTGATGAAGAAGATCGAGACCATCGCCAAGCGGATCTACCGGGCCGACGAGGTTCTGGCCGACAAGAAGATCCGCGACCAGCTGGCGCAATGGGAGGAACAGGGCTTCCGCGATCTCCCGATCTGCATGGCCAAGACGCAGTATTCCTTCTCCACCGACGCCAATCTGCGCGGCGCGCCGACCGGCCATTCGGTGCCGATCCGCGAAGTTCGCCTGTCGGCGGGCGCCGGCTTCGTCGTCGTCGTCTGCGGCGAGATCATGACCATGCCGGGCCTGCCGCGCGTGCCCTCGTCCGAATCCATCATGCTCAACGACGAAGGCCTCATCGAAGGGCTGTTCTAGAAGGGATATGCTGCCGTGATCCGCGAGATACTCGTTCCGGTACGTGGCGACGGCAAGG
>NZ_JADDXW010000044.1 GCF_017183135.1 Aurantimonas marina
GTTGCCACCCGCTCACCTTTCTCGTTCTGGATCTCGGCGAGGAAACACCTTGACTCCCTTCCGCGCCAAAATTCGCGCCTTGGCATCGCCCAGCCCAGCGCGGCGCCCGTCACGATCCGAACCGCGCCGGCAACTCACTTCGCCATGTAGACGTGAGCGGACGCTTTGAAGGCGCTTTCCGCTGGTACGCTCAACCAACCTTCGCTAGCGGGCAGCTTCTCTTTAGGGACGCGAATAGCGTTTGGACAGACGAGGCAATATCCGGATGGCGCCGAACGGAGATTTGCAAACGAAGTTGCCGAAGGAGATCGGTGGACCATGAGAACCCCGAACGGCCGCACAACGCCAATCGCACAGATCCGCCCGCTCACACGAGGACGCGTGGCGCGTCAGGTCGAAATCGAACGGGAGCGCTCAACGATCTGCGTGCCTGAGTTGCGGGAGGGTCGGGGTGCTTTCCTTCTCTTCATCGAGGGTGACGAACTCTACGACGAAATGATCGGGGCGATTGAGCGCGCCGAGAGAGATATCTGCATGGAATCCTACATCTTCGCGGCGGACGAAGTCGGACAGCGCTTCGCCGATGCTCTTGCGGCCAAGGCCCGCAGTGGACTCCACGTACGGCTGCATCTCGATGCTTTCGGGGCCGGCTACAGGACTTTCCATGACATGGGACGCAACCTCGAGGGTGCAGGCGTGCGGTTAAGATGGTTTCATTCGTTCAACTTATACCGCCCGCTCCGATATCTGCAGCGCAACCACCGCAAGCTGCTAGTGGTCGACGGTCGAGAAGCATTCCTCGGCGGCTTCAACATCCGCCGTGTGAACTCTCGCAGGCTTTACGGTAAAACGCGGCAGCGTGACACCCATGTACGCGTCGCCGGAGAACTCGCATCGCTCGCTGCCATCCTTTTCGATCGGCTTTGGCACCGGGCAGCACCGATTCCGGCCAAGGCCATTCCCGACCATCCGACGGGCATGGAGGCCTTGCTCGTGCCCAGCTATTCGCGCCATTGTCGGCAACGTCTCGCCTGCCTGCACGCCGGGCTGATCGATAACGCGCGGCAGCACGTCTATCTGACCTCGCCGTATTTCGGTCCGGGAACGGTTGTCGATACAGCCCTGCAGAACGCGGCGAAACGCGGAGTCGACGTGCGCCTGCTCGTACCCCGGCGGGGAGATCCGCTAGCTGCGGCGTGGGCAACCCGCGCCGCCTATGAGCCGCTTCTAGCCGCCGGTGTGCGGGTTTACGAGTATCTGCCTCGCCAGCTTCACGCCAAGACGTCGGTCATCGACGAGGAATGGTCCATGATCGGCTCGGCCAACCTCGATTACCTGAGTCTGTTCGTCAATCAGGAGCTGATTCTTCTGGCGCACGACCGCACATTGGCGGAGGCGTTGCACGTTCAATACCGTCGGGACGTTGGGGAAGCGGCGGAAGTGCTTCTATCCGAGTGGCAGGGCCGAGGCTGGCGTGCGCACGGGCTTGAGTTGGTCGGCCGGGCAGGACGCCGGCTCATTTAGACGCCCGCGCAGGCGCAGGGCGGCCGAAGAGCTCGTCGCTTGGACGCCGCCTCGGCACCTGATCCACCTTCGGAGCAGCCATAGCCGGAGCGAAGGAAAACGAACGGACCGAGTCCACCGAGAGTCCGAGAGGATGGTTGCGGCGATTATGGAGGCGGAACGGG
>NZ_JADDXW010000045.1 GCF_017183135.1 Aurantimonas marina
ATAGGACGGTTCTCATATCCCGATCCCCCTTCCTCTCCCGAGATCGAGACCGTGAGTGAAGGCGAGGGCCGCGCCGAGTCGGCGGCCAGCCTCCACGTCGATGCCTAGCGCGGCCTTGCGGTTGGCGAGCAGGGATTCCAGTTGCGGATCGCGTTCGAGGCTTTTCGCCATGTCGCCCATTGCCGACCGGGTGGCCTTGTAGCCGGACATGTCGCCCGCCTGGTATTGATGCTGGCTGGCGCGGTCGAACTTCTGCCAGCGCTCGACAAAGCGGTCGGCGCGGCGGCTGGGATCGGTGCGGATTTCGGTTTCAAGCTGGAGCGCCCGGATGGCGCGGTTGACCTTGCCTGCACCTGCCTCTCGGGCGAGGCCGGGCTCTTTCACGTAGGCGGCTTCGCCATCGCGCCAGCCGTGGGGACGTACTTTCTCGAATGCCTTGCGAGCGTCGGAAAGTTTCCGCATCTGGTCCGGGCTTCGCTTGCCGCCCGCATCTTCGGCGCTGAATATCGCGTCCACCGCGCGGGCATGACGGATGAGCGCATCGGTGCGGGCCTTGCGCAGTGCCGCCTCCGGGTCCGCCACCACGGCTCTTTCCGGCGCATCCGTCGTTCGCCGGACCTTTGCCGCAGCGCTTTCCCGTACCGGCCCCTTCGCTTCGCCAGCGCCCGGCGACGGCGCTGCCCGTACCGGCCCCTGTCCGCCGTCGGCGGGCAGTCGCATACCGTCGAACATGCCACGGACCTTTTCCGGTACGACCTTACGCACGATCTCGGCAACACGGGCGCGGAAGGTGATGCCGCGCCGTTCGGCGTAATCCCGCGCCGGGTCAATCTGCTCGTAGTCGGATGCCATGTCCTTGGCGCGGTCGCGCGACAGGGTGCGAGCGAGCCGGTCCTGACCGGCGAAGTCGTCGTGGCCATAATGCAGGTCCATGCCGTCGCGATGCCGGGACAGCGCGACATAGCTGCCGTGGGCGTCCAGGCCCGGTGTTGCCAGCACATGGGTGCGGTCCACGGTCATGCCCTGCGCCTTGTGGATCGTCGCCGCATAGCCGTGGTCGATGCGGTCGTAGTCCTTCAGGTCGAATGAGATACTGCGCCCGTCATCGGCGTGCACGGACATGCTCTGCGCGCTGACCTCAACGATGGTGCCGAGCGTACCGTTCTTCACGCCCCCATTCTCGCCCCCGAGGCCGCGCTCGTTCCGCAGGAACATGACGCGGTCTCTACTGGCGAAGCTGCGCGCACCGCGTTCGACCGTGACGCGCACGTCCTCACCCAGATCGCCCGCGTCCCGCATTCGCTCCCGCGCACCTTCATTGAGGGCGCGCACCTCGGCATTGGTATGGGTGAGGATGATCCGGCTGCGATGCGGTTCGGCCTGCCGGTCGCGGTCCCAGCGGTCGATCAGATCATCGCGCGCGTGTTCCCGGGTTTGGGCGACATGCACCATGTCATGACTGTCATAGGCATGGATCGCGTTGCCGGTTCTGCCGTTCGCCAGATCGCGCGTGGCGTCGCGCTGCCAATCGTTGCGCTGGCGGCGCACCTCGCTGACTTCCGCGCCGCCGTGGCGCTCATGGATCGA
>NZ_JADDXW010000046.1 GCF_017183135.1 Aurantimonas marina
CCGGAAGGCTGCGCCCGCTTCGATGGACTGTAGCTGCTGCGGATCGCCGACCAGGACGATCTTCGCGCCGGCGTCGGCGGCATGGGACAGCACGCGCTCCATCTGGCGCGTGCCGACCATGCCGGCCTCATCGATCACCAGCACGTCACCGCTGGTGAGCAGATCGCGGCCGTTCCGCCAGCCATGTTCCATGCTGGCGATGGTGCGCGATGCTATGCCCGATCCGCTCTGGAGGGCTTCCGCCGCAATGCCGGACAGAGCGATGCCGCGAACGTCATAGCCCGACGCCTCCCAGGCTTCCCGTGCGACGCCCAGCATCGCGCTCTTGCCCGTCCCGGCATGGCCGATAACGATACCGAGATCGCGCCCGTCGGTGATATGGGCCAGCGCATCGGC
The DNA here is from genome assembly GCF_017183135.1 of Aurantimonas marina. Taxonomy (GTDB): domain Bacteria; phylum Pseudomonadota; class Alphaproteobacteria; order Rhizobiales; family Rhizobiaceae; genus Aurantimonas; species Aurantimonas marina. The sequence continues at coordinate 397 of NZ_JADDXW010000046.1, forward strand.
CTGTTCGTCGGAAAGCAAAAGGCCGCGCTGTTCGGCATGCGCCAGGGTGGCTTCGCGGTACCTGTCATCGACCTCATGACGTTCGGCCCCGGCCATGAGTTCGGCGGCACGGTGCAGGCGCTGTTCGGCTTCGATCATGTCGCTGGTCGTAAAACGATCTTCGCCGCGTCCGTCCTTGCCGAGTTCGACCAGATCGGGGGCATCGCGCATCGCGCCCATGACCTCGTTGAACTGGTCGATGCCGTCGCTGTGCCGATGCGCGAACCGCGCCATCTCGCGCCGCGTGAAGGTCGATTGCTGATGCGTGATCGCATCCAATGCGAGGGATGGATCGGCGATGATGCGTTGGCCATTGTCGCGGGCGATCTGCCGGTGCATCTCGGCCCGATCCGCAACGGTGGCGGCCGCCTCGATCCCTTCGCCTTTGACACGACGTGTCTCGACACGATGTGTCTCGATCCGCTGCGCGGGTGCGCCGATCTGGCTTTGCGGCTCAAGCCCGATGCCCTGCGCTTCAAGGCTGCGATGATCGATGCGCGCGTCGATATCGAGTTCCGCCAGCCGTTCGTTGGCGAGTTCCGCCCAGCGTTCGCGCCAGCGTTCGACCATCTCAGTGCGGTTCCATTCCCGCACCTTCCGGCCAAAACCGTTCTCGTCCCCATTTACCTCAATCTGGCGCATGGTGAGCATGACATGGGCATGGGGTTTTGGCATGCCGTCTTCGCCCCCAACCCCAACAGGAATATCCCAATGCACATTGAGGTCGGCGATCATGCCCTGGTCGACGAATTCCGATTGTACGAAGTCGCGGGCGAGCTCGATGCCCTGAGCCTTGCTCATCTCGCGCGGAAGGGCGAACTCCACCTCGCGGGAAAGCTGTGCGTCCTTGCGGACCTCGAAGGCTTCGACGTCGTTCCACAGTCGTTCGCGGTCGCTCCATGCCTCAGGTGCACCACCCGGCAGCAGCACCTCCGAATGGACGACGCCGCGCTTGGCGGAAAAGTCCTGAACGCGGTCAATCCGCTCGTCGCGCATCCGCGAGGCGGAACGGTAAGCGGCGGAGGCC
>NZ_JADDXW010000047.1 GCF_017183135.1 Aurantimonas marina
GGCGGCCCGGTTTGACCGGACCGCCCTTGGTCTAGGTGTCAGTGTGAGCGGCCGTTGCGCCGGCTCAGAACTCTTCCCAGCTGTCGGTCTCGTTGGCGGCGACCGGCTGGGCTTTTCGGGCGGTGTTGCCGACGACGGCCAGTTGCGGGGCCAGTTGCGGCGTATGGGCGGCCGGACGGGCGCCGGGCCGGGCCGGTTTTGCCCCCGGCTTGGCGGCGCCGAGATCGAAGCGGTCGACCAGACGGACCAGCTCGCTGGTCTCCTGGGTCAGCCGGTGCGAGGCGGCGGTCGATTCCTCCACCATCGCGGCGTTCTGCTGGGTCACCTGATCCATCTGGTGCACCGCCGTGTTGACCTCGGCCAGACCCGTCGCCTGCTCCTGCGCCGAGGACGAGATCTCCCGCACGATGGTGTTGATCTCGCTGACCTGGTCGGCGATGTCCTTCAGCGCCTGACCGGTTCGCGCCACCAGCTCCACCCCCTGGCCGACCTGGGCGCTCGAGGTCGAGATCAGCGTCTTGATCTCCTTGGCCGCATCGGCCGAGCGCTGGGCCAGCCCACGCACTTCCTGGGCGACCACGGCAAAGCCGCGGCCCGCCTCGCCGGCCCGGGCCGCCTCGACCCCGGCGTTCAGCGCCAGAAGGTTGGTCTGGAAGGCGATCTCGTCGATCACCCCGATGATGTTGCTGATCTGCTTGGACGAGGCCTCGATGCCGGTCATCGCCTCGACCGCGCTGCCGACCACGACGCCCGATTCCTCGGCCCCCGTCTTGGCCTTGGCGACCACGTCGCGGGCGTGGTTGGCGCCCTCGGCGGTGCGCTTGACCGTCGCCGTGATCTCGTTCAGCGCCGCCGCCGTCTCCTCAAGGCTCGCCGCCTGCTGCTCGGTGCGCCGGGCCAGATCGTCCGAGGCCTGGCTGATCTCGCCGGTGCCCGAGCGGATCGAGCCCGTCGTTCCGGCGATCGTCGCCATGGTCTCGCTGAGCTCGTCCATCGCCGCGTTGAAGTCGTCCTTCAGCTTCACATAGGCGTCCGGGAAATCCCGCGCGATGCGATAGGTCAAATCGCCGTCCGACAGCTTGGCCAGGCCCGTGCCAATCTCGCCGACCACCAGATCCTGCTCCTTCGCCGTCATCTGCTGGCGCTCGCCGTTCTGGCGCCGCTCGGCCTCGGCCTCCTCGCGCCGCGTCACCGCCTCGGCCTCCACACGCTGCTTCTCCAATGCCGCCTGCTTGAACGCCAAAACCGCATTCGCCATCCGGCCAACTTCGTCCT
>NZ_JADDXW010000048.1 GCF_017183135.1 Aurantimonas marina
ACTGACCTGCCACTGAATTTTCATCCAGCGACGATTAGAGCCGCGTCCGTTTCTGCTACGCCGATCGGCGCGGTGGGAGCAAGCGGCGCAGGCACGGAGCCTTCCGATAGCGCAGTGCCGAAGCCGGTTGCGGTGATGGTCTTGGCGAAGAGCGCTGGGGCCAGGTAGCCAAGCGAGGAGTGGGGGCGCTTGGTGTTGAAGTCCTCGGCCCAGGCCGCGATCATGCTGCGGGCGTGGTCGATCCCGAGGAACAGGCTCTCGTTCAGTAGTTCGTCGCGCATGCGGCCGTTGAAGCTCTCGACGAAGCCGTTCTGCATCGGCTTGCCCGGCGCGATGTAGTGCCATTCGACCTTGTGATCTTTCGACCAGGCGAGGATGGCGTTCGAGGTGAACTCGGTGCCGTTATCTGAAACGATCATGCCGGGCTTGCCGCGGATGGCGATCAGGCTCGTCAACTCACGGGCAACCCGGCGACCGGAGATCGAGGTGTCCGGGATCGCCGCCAGGCATTCGCGCGTCACGTCGTCGACGACGTTCAGGACGCGAAAGCGCCTCCCGCAGGCAAATTGGTCGTGGACAAAATCCAACGACCAGCGGGCATTCGGCCTTGCCTCGACGAGGATCGGCGCCCTTGTGCCAACGGCGCGACGCCGCGCACGGCGCTTGCGCACCGTCAGTCCTTCTTCGCGATACAGACGATAGATCCGGTTGATCCCCGATGTCTCGCCGTCCCGCCGCAGCAGGACAAACAGCCGGCGATACCCGAAGCGACGCCGCTCGTTGGCAAGCTCGCGCAGCTTGCCGCGAAGCTCCGTCTCCGACGGCTTGCAGGACTGGTAGCGCACCGTCTTGCGATCGGCACCGACGATCTGGCAGGCCCGCCGCTCCGACAGGTCCATGAGGGCCCGTAGATGCGCAACGGCTTCGCGCTTGGCGACGGGCCCTACCATTTTTTTGCCAGAAGTTCCCGCAGCGCCGCCGCGTCGAGCATCTGCTCGGCCAAGAGCTTCTTCAGCTTCGCGTTCTCACCATCGAGAGCCTTCAGGCGCTTGGCATCGGATATCTCCATGCCGCCGTACTTGGCTTTCCAGTTATACAGCGTTGCCTCGGAAATCCCGTGCTTGCGGGCGAGATCGGCGCCCTTCGCACCCGACTCCTGCTCCTTCAGAACACCGATGATCTGCTCTTCCGTGAACCGTTTACGCTTCATGCTGTCCGTCCTCTGTGGGAGGCGGACTCTAATCTCACGTGGAGGAAAAACTCAGTGGCAGGTCA
>NZ_JADDXW010000049.1 GCF_017183135.1 Aurantimonas marina
ATGGCAAATCGTTGGGAGGAATCCTGTCGTGATCACCGAAGCCTCGCCAACCGGAAAAGCAAACCGAAGGAGAAGTCCATGAAAATCGTGACGATAACACTGTTGGCCGGTGCGCTCGCGCTCACTACGCCCATCGCTCGCCAGGCCTATGCCGCCAGTGACGGCCAGGAATCGGGAATGATGAACCAGAATATGATGAGCCCCGGCGTCGTGGTGCCGAAGATGGATGCTGCCCGCGGCAGGCAGCTGTTCGCGAGCAAGGGCTGCGTCGTCTGCCATTCGATCAACGGTGTGGGCGGGGAGGACGCGCCGCCGCTCGACGCCGCGACGATGCCGAGTCCGATGAATCCGTTCGACTTCGCCGCCAAGATGTGGCGGGGGGCGGAGGCGATGGTTGCTCTCCAGCGTGAGGAACTCGGCGATCCCATCGAACTCAAGGGGCAGGAGTTGGCCGATCTCATCGCCTTCGTCCATGACACGGACGAGCAAAAGATGTTCTCCGAGGCTGACGTTCCGTCCCGGATCAAGGAGTTGATGGAACACATGCCGGATGAAGATCCTCATGACGAGGACGGGGAAGACGGCGAGAGCGCGAAGGAATGAAGCGCCGGTGAAGGGCTATCGCCGTCGCCGGAACAAGCAAGGTCGCTTCTGTCAAAAGAGGAGGTATTGCCATGTCAGCGAATATGAGCGGCGCGAAACCTCCGGCCGAAGGGGCTGAAACGAACCGCCGCGATTTCCTTTATGTCGCGACCGGCGCGATGGCAGCGGTCGGTACGGCGGTGGCGTTATGGCCCTTCATCGACAGCATGAACCCGGCGGCGGACGTGCTGGCGCTGTCCTCGGTCGACATCGACCTCTCGTCCGTCGAAATCGGCCAGCGGATCACCGCGATGTGGCGGAGCAAGCCGGTCTTCATCGTCCGACGGACACCCGAAGAGATCGCGCGGGCCAGGGCCGACGATGGCGATCCAGGCCTGATCGACCCGGCCACCGACGCCTCCCGCGTCATCCGGGAGGAATGGCTGATCGTCGTCGGCGTCTGCACCCACCTGGGTTGCATCCCGCTCGGGCAGGACCCGGCCGCGCCGCGCGGCGACTGGGGCGGGTGGTTCTGCCCCTGCCACGGCTCCGTCTACGACACGGCGGGCCGGGTGCGGCGCAGCCCGGCGCCGCGCAACCTGGATCTGCCGCCCTACGAATTTCTCGACAACGGGGCGGTGCGCATCGGCTAGCTAGGATATCGCTGTCATTTCGTCCGATTTTAT
>NZ_JADDXW010000005.1 GCF_017183135.1 Aurantimonas marina
CCTCCGCGGGATGCGCAGTTCTGCTTATGCCCACGGCATCCGCGACAATCGAGGCGCCGCTGCGCGCAGAGTGAACGAGGGCACCGATCTGTTCTGCGGCCATCGGCCGGCCGAAGTAAAAGCCCTGGACTTCCTCGCATCCCTGCGCTCTCAACAGGTCGGCTTGCTCGATCGTTTCGACCCCTTCGGCATTTGATTTCATGCCGAGGGCGCGACCGAGGCTGATGACTGCGTTGATGATACTGTCGGCATCCTTGTCACGGCCGATATCGGCGATGAAGGACCGGTCGATCTTGATCTTGTCGAAGGGAAAACGCCGGAGATAGCTCAAGCTGGAATAACCTGTTCCAAAATCATCCATGGCAATCTTCACGCCCAATTCCTTCAGTGCGGTCAGGATGGCGATGGTTGCGTCGGTATCTTGCAGCAGAACACCCTCGGTGATTTCCAACTCCAAACGCCCGGCATCCATGCCGCTCTCTTCGAGTGCATGCTGGACCACCGCCACCAGATTGCCGCGGCGAAACTGCACCGGCGAGACATTGACCGCGACTTTCAACGACGGCCAAGCCTGGGCCTGGCGGCAGGCCGTATGAATGACCCAGTCGCCGATCGGCAGGATCAACCCCGTCTCTTCGGCAAGGGGAATGAAACGATCCGGCGCAATCCATCCCTGCTCCGGATGATTCCAGCGGATCAGGGCCTCGACGCCGATGAGCGCGCTTGTCGCCAGGTCGATCTGAGGCTGGAAGTGCAACTGCAACTGGTCGTTTGCCAACGCCCGGCGCAGGTCGATTTCCATCATCTTTCGCTCCAGTAAGCGACGATTCATGTCCTCCTCGAAGAATTGGTAGTTTCCGCGCCCGCCGCTCTTGGCGCGATAAAGCGCCATATCGGCCTGCTGAAGCAGATGCGATGGATCGGCTTGTCCGCCGGGCTCACAAATCGTGATGCCGATGCTTGCGCCGATCATCACCTCTTGCCCTGAAAGGTCGAACGGCTCTGCGAGAATGGCGACAAGTCTTTGCGCCAGCCGTGCGGCGCCTGCGGGTTGGACAATGCGCTTCTGAATGATGGCGAACTCATCCCCACCCAGGCGAGACAACACGTCGTTCTGGCGTAGGGCCGCGCTCATTCGCTCACTGGCCTGTTGCAGCAACTGGTCGCCTGCGGCGTGACCCAACAGGTCGTTGACTTCCTTGAAGTGATCGAGGTCGAGAAAAAGCACGGCGGCAGGCGTTCCGTCACGCTCGACATCGGCCATCGTGTGGGCCATCCACTCTTGAAAAACGGCGCGATTGGGCAAGTTGGTGAGGGCGTCGTGGCTTGCCAGAAACGAGGCTCGTTCGATCACTTTCCGTAACACGCACAGTGGTACCGCGCGCAAGGCGATGAAAATGCCCGCGCCGAAAAGGCCGGACAGCAGGAACACCATGAAGCTCTGGATCAGCTGCGGCCGCAGCGAGCGCTCGAACTCTACACGCCCGACGATCACTCCGGCATCGTAAAGCGCGTGGCTATCGCGAATGATGGGTCCCAGAAGGGGCGCGTCTGTTGCGCGTTCGGCGACGAGATCGCCATTCTTGGCGAAAACCCGTTGAATGTCTGTGGTGGTGTCGTGCTCGGTGCTGACGAGCAACTCCTCGATGCGCAGTGTTTCGAACTGCCACATTCTCGGGTTGTTGCCGATCAGTTGCGAAATCAGCTTCGCGTTGATTTCAGTGGTGGATTCAATATATCCGTTATTGTATTCATAAACATAATAAAAGTGCAGGGCGGGCAAAACCAATGCGACGATCATGGCCGCCGCCGCCGCCACTGCCGTGGTAAACGCTAAGGCAGAATCGTCTATCTCTTTCGATCGATTGAGCACGTTTACACCACCAGGTTTCTATTATTCGGCCATCGGGCTATGGCCCGTATTGGCAAGGATGTTTTGACCTTCTGCTGAGTTCACGAAGGCGACGAACGCCATCGCTGGCGTGGTGGTGTCAGACTTGGTCACGAGATGCAGATCCTTGACGAAGTCGTAATCAGCTTGCGCGGCGAGGACGGCCGTCGGCATGACGCCGTCCAGCGACAGAACCTTGAGCCGCCGGCCTTCTGTCGCAATCTGGCCGATCGCAATGAGGCCGATTGCGCCCGGCAACCGCTCCAGCGCCTCGGCATTGTCCTGATCGTTCGTGGCCGAGACCAACCCAGGACGACCGAAGGCGACGTCGACGGCGCGTTCCATGCCGGGCGAAAGCTGGCGCAGCAACTGGATGTCGGTCTCCGAAGCTGGGCGCAGCACAAGGCGTATGATCGTTCCGTCCGGCCACCGCGTCGTTTCGCCCGCATAAATAGCCGCGAGTTCACCGGGGGTGATTTCTGCGATGGGCGCGTCAGGTGATGTCACGACGGCGAGGGGCGTGCGGGCATAAAGACGGCTTGTCGCGCCGGCCGTGCGTTCCTCGTCCTTGAGGGCGCGGGAACTGACCGCAATATCCACGGCGCCCGCAAGCAATGCCTTGATGCCACCGCTGCTACCCAGGCTGGGCAGTACCTCGATCTGAGTGGCGGGGTGTTCCTTCATGAAGGACGCGCCGAGAAGCCGCATCCCGCCAAGTGCCCCGCCCGTCCCGCCGATCCGGACAGTCTCGGCTTGTGCCAGCGCAATGCCGGCCAGTGTCGTGGCGGCAATAATAGTTGAGAGTGAAACTATTGGAAATATATTCAGTCTCATGTAACAATTACCTTGTCCGCATGACTTTCCGGTACGGTGCCAAAATCTACGCAGAGAAAGTTTACGATTTGGTCGATTGCTTTTGCCGTGGCAATAAGTCGCTTATGTTAACAATAAGCGGCCACGGGCCTGAGTTCGGCCGACGCGCGTGATGGCGACATGCCCACCCGCCCGATGCGCCGACACAAGGCAGGCCGTCAGGGAAGCTTGGGTTCTCGACAGCGGCACTCACCAGGCCGGAGGGATGGCCAAACTATTTGTGCGTCCGTTCACCCGCCCCACCGTAGTCGCCGCAGCGCTTCGCCCGCAGCCATGCCGGTGGCGATGGCAAGGTTGAGCGAGCGGCCGCCGCCGTCCATCGGGATGGTCACCGCGGCGTCGGCGAGCGCATGGACCGTGTCCGGAACCCCGGCGCTTTCGCGGCCGAACAACAGGATGTCGCCGGGTGCAAAGGCGAAGTCGGTATAGCGGAGCGACGCCTTGGTGGTGAACAGGACGAGCCGCCGCTCGGCCGCCCTGCGCGCCGCCTCGAAGGCGGACAAGTCCACATGGCGGACGAGGCGGGACATGGCGAGGTAATCCATGCCCGCCCGCTTCAGCGCCCGGTCGGAGAGGTCGAATCCCGCCGGCTCGATGATCTCGACGGCAAGGCCAAGACAGGCGCCGAGCCGCAGGATCGTGCCGGTGTTGCCGGCGATGTCGGGCTGGTAAAGGGCGAGGGACACCGGTCCGGGCCCCATCGGGACGGCCATCTTGCCCGGCTCGTGGTCGTCGCGATCCTGCGTCATCGGTAGCCTTGCCTGACATCATGGGGGCGGCAAGCCGCGTCCGACGTCGCCGAAGCCGTGAATCCGCCTCGGTTCGTCCTATATCGAAGGTACCGCCTCGCCACAGCCGGTTGCCGTCCGAAAAAGCTCGGTCCTGCCTGTTTCGTCGAATGGGCGTCCGATCCGATGGGAAGTTTTGATGTTTTCGTTGTTCGAGCGGATGGTCGAGCCGTTTCCCGACCAGGAGCTTGAGACCCCGCCGGGCGGCGGGCTGTTCCGCTTCGTCTGGTTCTATGCCAAGCCGGCCTGGCCGTTGCTCGCCGCGATGGCGGCGCTCACCGCGCTGATCTCGATCGTCGAGGTCTCGCTGTTCGCGTTTCTCGGCCAGATCGTCGACTGGTTCTCCGGCATCTCGCGCGAGACGTTCATCGCTGAGCGGGGATGGGCCCTGGCCCTGATGGGCTTCGTCGTGCTGGCGGTGCTGCCGGGGCTGGTGTTCCTGTCGGGCCTCGTCACCTTCCAGGCGCTCGCCGGCAATTTTCCGATGCGGTTTCGCTGGATGGTGCATCGCTGGCTGCTCGGCCATTCGATGAGCTTCTTCAGCGACGAATTCGCCGGGCGGATCTCGACCAAGCTGATGCAGACCGCGCTGGCGGTGCGCGAGACGGTGATGAAGGCGCTCGATGTCCTGCTTTATGTCGCGGTGTATTTCACCGGCGTCGTGGTGCTGGTGGCGGCGGCCGACTGGCGGCTGGCACTGCCCTTTCTCGGCTGGCTGGCACTCTACGCGCTGATGTTGTGGTATTTCATCCCGCGCCTCGGCGCCGTCGCCGAGCGGCAGGCCGGCGCCCGCGCCGAGATGACCGGGCGGGTAGTGGATGCCTACAGCAACATCGCGACGGTGAAGCTGTTCGCCCATACGCGGCGGGAGGCCGACTATGCCCGCGACTCCATGCGCGGCTTCCTGACGACGGTGCATGGCCAGATGCGGTTGGTGAATCTGTTCCAGCTGTCGCTTTACCTCCTGAACTCGATGCTGCTGACCGGTGTCGGTGCCCTTGGCATTTCGCTTTGGCTGTCCGAACTGGTCACGGTCGGGGCGCTCGCGGCGGCGATCGGCCTGGTGCTTCGCATCAACGGCATGTCGCAATGGATCATGTGGGAAGTGGCGGCGCTGTTCGAGAATATCGGCACCATCCGCGACGGGATGGCGACGTTTTCGACGCCGCGGACGATCGCCGATCGACCGGAAGCGCCGAAGCTTGTGGTGCCGACGGGCGAGATCGTCTTCGACCGGGTGTCCTTCGATTACGGCAAGGGTGGTGGCGTCTTGCGCGATTTCGACCTCAATGTGCGGCCGGGCGAAAAGATCGGCCTGGTCGGGCGCTCCGGCGCCGGCAAGTCGACGATCCTCAACCTCCTCCTGCGCTTCCACGACGTCGAGGCGGGGCGCATCCTGATCGACGGGCAGGATATTTCCGGCGTCACGCAGGCTTCGCTGAGAGAACAGATCGGCATGGTAACGCAGGACACCGCGCTGCTGCACCGCTCCATCCGTGACAACATCCTCTACGGGCGCCCTGAGGCGAGCGAGGCCGAACTGACGCGCGCCGTCGAACGGGCGGAGGTCGCCGGCTTTATCGAGGAGTTGCGCGACGCCGAGGGGCGGCAGGGCCTCGACGCCGAGGTCGGCGAGCGCGGCGTCAAGCTGTCGGGCGGCCAGCGTCAGCGCATCGCGATCGCCCGGGTCATGCTGAAGGACGCGCCGATCCTCCTTCTCGACGAGGCCACCTCGGCGCTCGATTCGGAAGTGGAGGCGGCGATCGCCGCCAATCTCTACCGGCTGATGGCGGGCAAGACGGTCATCGCCGTCGCCCACCGGCTGTCGACCATCGCCGCGCTCGACCGGCTGGTTGTCCTCGATCGCGGCCGCATCGTCGAAGAGGGCACCCACGCCGAACTGGTGGGCCGGGACGGGCTCTATGCCCAGCTCTGGGCGCGGCAGGCCGGCGGCTTCCTCTATTGCGATCCGCCCGAGGACGGGACGGGCGAGGAATCGGATCTCAGGGCGGCGGAATGATGGACCGGTTCCTCAAGCGCTTCGAGACGCTGCTCGATCCGTTCGACGACGAGGGCGCCGGTGGCGGGGGCTCGGCGCCCGACCGGATCGGCCAGCTCCAGCCGCTGCCGGATGAGACCAACCGCTTCATCTGGCACTTCGCCAAGCAGGCGAAATGGCCGCTGCTGGGCCTGCTGGCCACCGGCGGCCTGACCGGCGGCATCGAGGCGGTGTTGTATACCGGCGTCGGCTGGCTGATCGACGCGCTGGCGCGGTCGTCGCCGGCGACGCTGTTCGGGGAGCATTTCTGGCTGATCGCGGGCCTCGCCTTGCTGACGCTGGTCGGCCGGGCGGCGATCCTGCTTCTGTCGTCGGTCCTCGAGGAACAGGTGATCTCGCCGAGCTTCTACAACCGCATCCGCTGGCAGAGCTACCGCCGGCTGATGGAGCAGCCCTACACATTTTTCCAGAACGACTTCGCCGGCCGGCTGGCGCAGAAAGTTCAGCAGGTGGGCGCGGCGACCGGCGACCTGATTACCACGATCCTGCAGACCTTCTGGTCCTTCGTCACCTTCATCGTACTGACCGTGACCATTCTCGGCGTGCTCGACTGGCGCATGGCGGTTGTGCTCGGCGCCTGGGCGCTCGGCTATGTCTGGATCGTTCGCAACCTCTTGCCGAAAATCCGCAAATACGGCCGGGCGTCTGCCGACGCGCGCTCGATCGTCTCGGGCCGGGTCGTCGACAGCTTCACCAACATCCTGTCGGTCAAGCTGTTCGACTCGGCGCGCAGTGAGGATTCCTTCGTCAAGGCGGGATTCTCGAATTTGGTCGACGCGACCCGGCGGATGACGCGGGCGCTGACCGAGGTGCGCACCGCCGTCGCCGTCCTCAACGGCGTCATGATGACCGGCGTCGGCGCGGTGGCGATCCTTGGCTGGCAGGCCGGCGGCATCACCACCGGCGGCGTCGCCACCGCCCTCGGCCTGGTGCTGCGGCTCAACCAGATGTCCGGCTGGATGATGTTCAACATCAACGGTCTGGTCCGCAATTACGGCACTATCCAGGACGCCGTCGCGACCGTCGGACAGCTGCCGACGTTGGTTGACGAGCCCGATGCCGAACCGCTGAACGCCGAGCGCGGAGCCATCCGCTACGAGAATGTCAGCTTCCACTATGGCAAGGGCGGCGGCGTCGTCGAGGATCTGTCGCTGGCGATCCGGCCGGGCGAGAAGATCGGGCTGGTCGGCCGCTCGGGCGCCGGCAAGACGACGCTGGTCAATCTGCTCCTGCGCCTCTACGACCTCGAGGGCGGACGCATCCTGATCGACGGCCAGGATATTTCCGGCGTGACGCAAGCCTCGCTGCGCGGCGCCATCGGCGTCGTCACGCAGGACACCTCGCTCTTGCACCGCTCGATCCGCGACAACATCGCCTATGGAAGGCCGGGTGCCGACGAGGGCGACATATTGTCGGCGGCCGAACGGGCCAACGCCGAGGATTTCATCCCCACCCTGCGCGACCCGAAGGGCCGCACCGGCTACGACGCCCATGTCGGCGAGCGCGGCATCAAGCTGTCGGGCGGCCAGCGCCAGCGCATCGCGATCGCCCGTGTGCTTTTGAAGGACGCGCCGATCCTGGTGCTGGACGAGGCGACTTCGGCGCTGGATTCAGAGGTCGAGGCGGCCATCCAGGAGAATCTGACGAAGATGATGGAGGGCAAGACCGTCATCGCCATCGCCCACCGTCTTTCGACCATCGCCGCGATGGACCGGCTGATCGTGCTCGACGAAGGCCGGATCGTCGAGGAGGGCAGTCATGCGGAGCTGGTGGCGCGGGACGGACTCTATGCCAGCCTCTGGGCCAGGCAGTCGGGCGGGTTCCTGTACGGGCGGCAGGAGGAGGAGGCGGCAGAGTAGGTGCGATCTACGATCGTACGTGGCATGCTCATTGGACAGCCGTCCATTGCCCGCACAACGCTCCTTGAAGGGCACAAGGCGCCCGGCCGGGTGCGTTCCGCGTCAGCGCGACAAGCGTTTCCGACTCACTTGCGCATACGTCGTCATGCCGCAGTCTTTCATCTGGACAATCGCTCGTTTCCCCGCCTAAAACCCGCGCGAAATCTCGATCTTTTTGGGGAGTGCGGCGAAAATGCGTCGCCTCTCCCCTTGCCGCGCGGGTTTAAATCCGCAAGAAGCGGTGCAATCCGCGCGAGACCAGTCAAGGAGTGGCAGCCGCCGTGAGCGTCAACGAACACGCCGACCCGAACCGTCGGGACTTTCTCTACATCGCCACCGGCGCGATTGGCGCGGTCGGCGCCGCCGCCTTCCTCTGGCCGTTCATCGACCAGATGAATCCGGACGCCGCGACGTTGGCGCTGTCCGAGATCGAGGTTGACGTCAGCCAGGTCGCCGAGGGTCAGTCGATTACCGCCAAGTGGCGCGGCAAGCCCGTCGCCGTTCGGCAACGCACGGCCAAGGAAATCGAGGAAGCCAAGGCCACGGGTCTCTCCGACCTCAAAGACCCTGTGGCACGCAATGCCAACCTCGCGGGCGACGCCCCGGCGACCGACGTGAATCGGGCTGCGCCCGGCAAGGAAGCCTGGCTCGTGATGGTGCAGGTCTGCACTCATCTCGGTTGCATCCCGCTGGGCGAATCGGGCGTGTATGGCGGCTGGTTCTGCCCGTGCCACGGCTCCGCCTACGACACGGCCGGTCGCATCCGTTCGGGCCCGGCGCCGGAGAACATGGCGATCCCGCCCTTCGAATTCACGTCCGACACGACCGTTCGCATCGGCTGACAGGGAGAAAGTTCGAATATGAGTGGTCATTCTTCCTACGTGCCGACGAGCGGCTTCATGCGCTGGCTGGACGCACGGTTGCCGCTGCCGCGTCTCATGTATGACTCCTTCGTCGCCTATCCGGTGCCGCGCAACCTGAATTACGCCTACACTTTCGGCGGCATTCTCTCGATCTTCCTGGTGCTGCAGATCCTGACCGGCGTCGTGCTCGCCATGCACTATGCCGCGTCCTCGGCGATCGCCTTCGAATCGGTCGAGAAGATCATGCGTGACGTCAACTGGGGCTGGCTGCTGCGCTACATGCACGCCACCGGCGCATCGTTCTTCTTCATCGCCGTCTACATCCACATCTTCCGGGGGCTGTATTACGGCTCCTACAAGCAGCCGCGCGAGGTCCTGTGGATTCTCGGCGTGATCATCTTCCTGTTGATGATGGCGACGGCCTTCATGGGCTACGTGCTGCCCTGGGGTCAGATGTCGTTCTGGGGCGCCACCGTCATCACCGGCTTCTTCACGGCATTTCCCCTGATCGGCGAGCCGATCCAGCAGCTGCTGCTCGGCGGTTTCGCGGTCGACAACGCCACCCTGAACCGCTTCTTCTCGCTGCACTATCTCTTGCCGTTCATGATCGCCGGTGTGGTGATCCTGCACGTTTGGGCGTTGCATGTGGTCGGTCAGACCAACCCGACCGGCGTCGAGGTCAAGTCGTCGAAGGACACGGTGCCGTTCACGCCGCACGCGACGATCAAGGACGGCTTCGCCATGATCGTCTTCCTGGCGATCTTTGCCTATTTCGTCTTCTACCTGCCGAACTTCCTCGGTCATCCCGACAACTACATCGAGGCCAACCCGCTCAAGACGCCGGCGCATATCGTGCCCGAATGGTATTTCCTGCCGTTCTACGCGATGCTGCGCGCCATCACCTTCGACATTGGACCGATCGATTCCAAGCTCGGCGGCGTCCTGGTTATGTTCGGCTCGATTCTGGTGCTGTTCTTCGTGCCCTGGCTCGATACCTCTCGGGTGAAATCGACGGCGTTCCGGCCGCTCTACAAGATCTTCTTCTGGATCCTCGTCGCCGACTGCATCTTCCTCGGCTGGCTCGGCGCCAAGCCCGCGGAAGGCATTTATCCGATCCTCGCGCTGTTCGGCACGATCTACTATTTCGCGCACTTCCTGATCGTACTGCCGGTTCTTGGCCTCATCGAGACGCCCAAGAAGCTGCCCAACTCGATCAGCGAGGCGGTGCTCGGACCCAATCGCGGCGTCGGCACGGGCACGGGCGGTGGAGCCGCCCCCGCATCGACGGCCTCGGCGCCGGAAATCAGAGGCTGAGCTGAGGCTTCGGAGAAAGACATGCCAATGACCAGACTACTGTCAGCCCTTCTCGCCGCTGGCGTCGTCTTCGCGCCGATTTCGGTCGCGGTTGCCCAGGACGCGCCGACGCCGGCCGAGACCACCGAGACGCAGCCTGCCGCGGCAGCGGCTGCGGAACAGCCGTCCGCGGAAACCGAAGCGGCCGCTGCCGGAGAAGAGCACGCCGAGGCCGAGACTCCGCATTATCCGATCAAGAAGCCCGAGGAGCTGTCCTGGAGCTTCGCAGGCCCGTTCGGCCAATGGGACATCGGACAGCTTCAGCGTGGCCTCAAGGTCTACAAGGAAGTCTGCTCCGCCTGCCATTCGCTTAACCTCGTCGCGATGCGTAATATCGAGGCACTCGGCTACAGCGAGGAGCAGGTGAAGGCCTTCGCGGCCGAATATCAGGTCACCGACGGACCGAACGGCGACGGCGAGATGTTCGAGCGGCCTGGCATTCCCGCCGACCGTTTCCCAGCGCCGTTCCCCAACCCCGCGGCGGCGGCCGCGGCGAACAATGGCGCGCCGCCGCCGGACTTCTCGCTGATCGCCAAGGCGCGCGCTGCCGAACGCGGCTTCCCGACCTTCGTCTTCGACATATTCACCCAGTATGCCGAGTCAGGACCCGATTACATCCACGCGCTTCTGACAGGCTACGAGGAAGCACCTGCGGGCGTGGAGTTGCAGCCGGGCACATACTATAATCCGTATTATCTTTATGGCCCGGCGCTGGCGATGGCACAGCCGATCTCCGACGATCAGGTCGACTATCCCGATGGCGCGCCGCAGACCACCGATCAGTATGCCAGAGACGTGGCGGCGTTCCTGATGTGGGCTGCCGAACCGCATCTCGCCGAGCGCAAGGCGACCGGCCTGATCGTCATGCTGTTCCTCATCGTGTTCGCGGCGCTGATGTTCCTGATCAAACGGCGGGTCTGGGCGGGGAGACCGCACTGACCGCAGTAACTGTCGGGGTCGAAAACAATGGAAAAGGGGGCTTTTAGCTCCCTTTTTTCTTGGCCAAGACGTGCCATGTGGGCCGAGAGTCGAATGGGCGGCCGACGTGTCGAACAAACGCGGATGGAGGAACCAGCAATGTATATCGCCATGAACCGCTTCAAGGTGTTGCCAGGCGCGGAGTCCGAGTTCGAGACGCTCTGGCTGAACCGTGAGTCGAAGCTGCGTGAGGTGCCCGGCTTCGTCAAGTTCCATATGCTGCGGGGGCCGGGGCGGGAGGGCCATACGCTCTACGCCTCACACACTATTTGGGAGAGCCCGGCCACCTTCCAGGCTTGGACAAAATCCGAGGCGTTCCGCGCCGCCCATGGAAGCGCCGGCAGCACCCGGCCGCTCTATGAAGGTCATCCGGAATTCGAGGGCTTCGAGGTCATCCAGACCATCGGCGCGGCGGATTGAACCTCCCATTATGATTTTTGTTCTTCTGAGAGGTCGGTAACCACATGAACGATTTCGCTGCCGCCATCCGTACCATTGCCGACTATCCTAAACCGGGTATCCAGTTTCGCGACATCACGACGCTGCTGGCCGATCCGGCGACCTTTCGCGCCGCCGTCGACACGCTGGTCGATCCCTACAAGAACGCGGGCGTAGACCACGTCGCCGGGATTGAGGCGCGCGGCTTCATCCTTGGCGGGGCGCTTGCCCATCAGTTGTCGGCCGGCTTCGTGCCGATCCGCAAGAAGGGCAAGCTGCCGCACGAAACCATTCGCGTCGCCTATAGTCTGGAATACGGGGTCGACGAGATGGAAATGCACCGCGACGCGGTCAGCCCCGGTCAGCGCGTGCTCCTCACTGACGACCTGATCGCAACCGGAGGTACGGCTGAGGGCGCAGTCAAACTCTTGCGCGAGATCGGCGCCGAGATTGTCGCCGCCTGCTTTGTCATCGATCTGCCGGATCTTGGGGGGCGCAAGAAGCTCGAGGCATTGCACGTGGACGTTCGAACACTTGTGGCGTTCTCCGGCCACTGAAGCGCGGTTCATGAGCTTGCGGAACCGGCCGTGGGGGGAGTAATCAGCCGCCGATAGGAAGGCCTGCGGTCAGATGACCTCGCTGCGAGGGGTCGGCGGTAGAGCGCCTGAATTCGTTCAGGAGGTAGCCGCCCACATCGGTTTCGGCCATCGGCCGACTGAAGTAGTAGCCCTGTAACTGGCTGCAGTTCAGGCCGCTGAGAATGGCGAGCTGCGCATCGTCCTCAACGCCCTCGGCGGTTACGCAGAGGTCGAGGACACGGCCGAGGATCATGATCGTTTCGAGAATGCCGCGGGCTACGGGGTCGTCCTTGATCGCGCTGACGAAAGATCGGTCGATCTTCAGCTTGTCGAAGGGGAAGCGACGCAGATAGGACAGACTGGAATAGCCTGTGCCGAAATCGTCGAGGGCGATTTTGACGCCGATGTTTCGCAGTTCGTGGAGGATCTCGACGACTTGTTGCGCATCGTCGATCAGGACGCTTTCGGTGATTTCCAGTTCCAGCCGATCGGCGCGCAGGCCGGTTCGCGCCAGCGCGTCCTGCACCACCCCGATGATTCCGCCGTCCTTGAACTGGTGGGCCGAGACATTGACCGCGACCGAAAGTTCCTCCGGCCAGGATGCCGCGGCCCCGCAGGCCTGATGGATGACCCACGCGCCGATCTCCGTGATGGCGCCGATTTCCTCCGCCAGCGGGATGAACCGGTCCGGGGCGACCCGTCCGTGCTCGGGATGCTGCCACCGCAGCAGCGCCTCGAAACTGACTGTCCTGCGTGTGCCGTTGTCGACGAGCGGCTGATACTGAAGGAACAGTTCCCCATTGCCGATGGCGTCGCGAAGATCCTGTTCCAGGCGGTGGCGTTCGATGCGCTGGCGGGCCATCGCGAGGGTAAAGAATCGATAGGTTCGCTTACCCTCCTCCTTGGCGTGATAAAGGGCGAGATCGGCGCTCTTGAGAAGATGTTCGGTGGTCGTGCCGTCCTTGCCGGGAAAGGCGATGCCGACGGACGATCCGACGCTCGCCGTTTCGCATCCGAGATCGAACGGCTTGGCGAAGCTCTCCAAGATCGCCATCGCCAACCGGGCGGCCGTGTACTCATCTCGGGCACTTCGGGCGATGATGGCATATTCGTCGCCGCCGATGCGCGACACCGTGTCCTCGGGTCCGACCACATCCTTCAACCGGACGCCGACCGCTTTCAACAGCCGGTCGCCCATCGTATGGCCACGGGTGTCGTTGATGGCTTTGAAGTTGTCGAGATCCAGATAGAAGATGCTGCAGACCGGTCCGTCGCAACCGCTCTCGCGGAAAGTCGCCTCGATCTGCTCCGCGAAGTGGGCCCGATTGGCCAAGCCGGTCAGGCTGTCGTGATGAGCCAGATAGTAGATGCGGGTTTCGGCGTCGCGAGCGGCGGTGATATCCGACGCCACGCCGCGAAAGCCGATAAACTCGCCGCTACAATCGAAGATCGGTTTGCCCGAAATGGACATCCACCGCGAGGCTTGCTGCGCGTCGACTTCAACGAGCTGGTCGCGAAACGGTGTCCGGGCCGCTAGATGGTCTAAAATCGGGGTGAGACCTTGGATCATTCCGCTGGGGCAGGAAAGAATGGATTGCAGCGTCGTGTTGCCGTCGAGCCGAATTTCGTCAGCGGCCTGACAGCGGAACTGCGAGAACCGTTCGATGCCGCGGGTGAGTGCCCCGCCGGCATCGGTTTCCCATAGCCAGTCGCTGGTTCCTTCTTCGAAGTCGCGCAGCAAGAGTTCGATAATGGCCGACTGCTCGGCAAGTTTCTCCTGATCCTCAAAATTTCCCCTGATCAGTCGCCCGCGGGCGAATCCGCTCTGGATGACGATGAAGGAGAAAGCACCGAGCAGGACCGTAAAAAGAAAATCATGCGGGTTGCCGGAAAGAAACAGGGCCGTAGCGCCCCCGGTGATGACGGGGAGCATGTAGTTGAGCATGGCCGCAGGGAGCGCGCAGAGGGCGAAGGCGCTACCGGAAATCAGCCCCACGACGATCGTGGCGGCGATCGCCTTCCCATCGCTGTCGGCCGCCGGATAGATGACGAGGATGCTGGCCGACCACCAGGATCCGAGCAGCAACGCCGAAACCTTGGCGCGTTCCACGGCGCGCCGCGATGCGGTTTGGAGGTATCCCGACTTCACGATGCGGTTCCGCGATTGGGCGGCGGCGAAGACGAAATAGAGAAGCGGGACGCACCAGAATAAAAATGCCGGGGCGAGACCGGCTTTGTAGGCGACAGGAAATATGACAGTTGCGCTGACCACGTTGCCAAGCATCATGATCTGCGTGAATTTCAAAATGTTGTTGATCTGGACGCCGCGAAAGCGGCGCGAAAACTCTGTTTCGACAGAAACGGATCGCGGGTTCGTTCTGTTAAAAGTAATTGTAAGCATTACGAAGTGCCGCGAGCCCCTGATTGTCCAAAGGGCATCCAATACCAAACGCACTAAGAAGTAGTGAATTAAAGCTATCGCATGTAACGGTAGATGCGCCTTGTGCTCGGGTTATTCGCTTGGGCAACGGAACCGTGCCTTCAGGTTTCTTCCGGATCGCTTTGACGTTCATTTCAGCCGGAACGATGGAAACCGGCAAGGACCGGCCGCAGGAAAGCCCTCACGGTCGACGGCCTTGGCGGCCCAACCTCGTGCGGTCAATCGATGCCGCTGAATGCAGCGCCATCGAAGGAAAATACCGGCTCGCCGTTCTGGTTGACGCCAAGCGTGGTGAATTCCAGGACACCCCAGCCTGGACGGCTGGCGGATTTCCGCTTCGCCGTCACGGTCTGACGGAAGGTCACCGTGTCGCCGGCATAGACCGGTTTCAGCCAGCGCAGATTGGTGACGCCGGGGGAGGGGCCCATTTTCGGTGCCGGGTTGCCCGCAGCGATCCATTCGCGGGCTTGGGCGGCGCGGGTATCGACATTGAGCCGCATGCACACCGCGGCGGTATGCCAGCCGGAGGCGCAGAGCCCGCCGAACATCGACGCCTTTGCAGCCTCCTCGTCCAGATGAAAGCTTTGCGGGTCATATTTTGCCGCGAACTGTTTGATGGCGTCCGCTTCGAAGCCGTGCGAGCCGAGTTCGATCGTTTCGCCGACGGTGATCGTCTCCCAGTAACTCATGCCGCCGCGGCCTCGCGGGTCAGGAGGAACAGCGTGTGCTCGCTTTCCAGAACGGTTTCGGCGCTTCCATTGCGCAGTTCGGTGGAGATACGTGCGAGGCCAATCGTCGGACGTTTGGCCGAAATCCGTGTGGAGAGCACGCGGGCCGTTCCGGACAGGATGTCGCCCGGGCGGACGGGACGCCGCCATCTGACGAAATCGACGCCCGGCCCCCCCTGCGACGTGGAGTCGAGCACATAGGCGTCGGCCATCATCCGCATCATCATCGCACAGGTATGCCAGCCTGACGCCGACAGGCCGCCGAGCATGCTCGCCTTCGCCGCCTCTTCGTCCAGGTGGAACGGCTGCGGATCGAACTCGGCCGCGAATTCGATCACCGCCTGCTTCGTGACCTCATAGGGGCCGAGGGCGATCTCCAGGCCTTCGGTGAAATCCTCGAATGCGCGCAATGTCATCTTTCCACGTTCATCAACCGGTGGACCTGACCGCCGCGATTGCGATTCAAGACCAATATGTTGGAGTTAATTGTTGAATTTGAACATTAGCACGTCGCCGTCCTGGACGACATATTCCTTGCCCTCGTCGCGGGCCTTGCCTGCTTCCTTGGCCGCAGTCTCGCCGCCGAGCTCGACGAAGTCGGCAAAGCCGATCGTCTGGGCGCGGATGAAGCCCTTTTCGAAGTCGGTATGGATGACGCCGGCCGCCTGCGGCGCCTTTGATCCGCGCTTCACTGTCCAGGCGCGCGCTTCCTTCGGCCCGGCGGTGAAATAGGTGATCAGGTCGAGGAGTTCGTAGCCGGCCTGGATCAGCCGGTCGAGACCGGGTTCGCTCAGCCCCATTGCCTCCAGATAGTCGCCCACTTCCTCGGGTGGAAGCTGGGCGATCTCCGACTCGATCTCCGCCGAAATCACCACGGTTCGCGCACCTTGGCGCTCGGCCATCGCCGCTACCGCTTCGGAATGCGCGTTGCCGGTGGCCGCGTCGTCCTCGGCGACGTTGCAGACATAGAGGACCGGCTTGGAGGTCAAAAGGTTGAGGTTGCGCAATTCGCGCCGTTCCTCCGGGTCCATCCCGGCGAGCAGCACGCGCACCGGTTCGCCGGCCTGCAGCTTCTCCAGCGCTGCCTCCATGACCGGAAGAGCCTGCTGCGCCTCCTTGTCCTTGCCGGCAGCCTTCTTGCGGGTGGCGACCGTGCGCCGTTCCAGGCTTTCCAGATCCGACAGCATCAACTCGGTCTCGACGGTCTCGGCGTCGGCCACGGGATCGATCGTGCCCTCGACATGGACGATGTCGTCATTCTCGAAGCAGCGCAGCACGTGGACGATCGCGTCGACCTCGCGGATATTGGCGAGGAACTGGTTGCCGAGCCCTTCGCCCTTGGAGGCGCCGCGCACCAGGCCCGCGATATCGACGAAGGTGATCCGCGTGGCGATGATCGCCGCCGATTTGGCGATCCGGGCGATGTCCTTCAGCCGCGCGTCCGGCACCGGCACGTCGCCGGTGTTCGGCTCGATGGTGCAGAACGGGTAGTTCGCCGCCTGGGCGGCGGCCGTCTTTGTGAGGGCGTTAAACAGCGTCGATTTGCCGACATTCGGCAGGCCGACGATACCGCATCTGAAACCCATGGGGTCTGGTCCTTGTCTCTAGATCACCGGTGAAAGCGGGATGCGGGCGGAAGTCCGGTTTCCAGATGTCCACATCCGGCTCGTAAGGGAGGAGGGGCGGGCATGGTGCCGCTCAGTCCTTCGCTCCGAAAATTCGTTTCAGCATCTCGGCCATCGGCCCCTTTTCGGGCGGCTTCAAGACAGGACCCGTGCCGCGTGCCTGGCGAATGTGGCTTTGGCCCTTGCCGTTGCCCTGGCGCTTGGCGGAGCCTGTCGACGCGCCCTTGGCGCCCGCCGGTTCACTCGATCCGGTGGCAACGCTCACCTTGTTCATGAACAGGGCGTCATCGCCGGCGACCAAACTGTCGATGTGACGGGCGATAGCCTCCAGCAAGGGATCGAGCCATTCCCGGTCCACCTTGGCGAAATCGCCCAAGACGTGCGGCGTGACCGCCTCTTTCGCGCCGGGATGGCCGATGCCGAGGCGCATGCGCCGATAGTCCTTGGTGCCGAGATGGGCGTCGATCGATCGAAGTCCGTTGTGGCCGCCATTGCCGCCGCCGGTCTTTACCCGCAGCTTGCCGGGCGCCAGATCGAGTTCGTCATGGATGACGACGATGTTCGCGGGCTCGATCTTGAAGAAGCGGGCCGCCTCGCCGACCGAGCGGCCGGACTCGTTCATGAAGGTCTGGGGTTTGACGAGAAGCACCTTCTCCGCACCGATCTGGCCTTCGGCGATCTCGGCGGAAAACTTCTTCGACCAAGGGGAGAAGGACGGGGCCCTGGCGATCTCATCGACCGCCATGAACCCGATATTGTGGCGATTGCCGGCGTAGCGGGAGCCGGGATTGCCCAATCCTGCGATCAGCAACATCGCCCGGCTCCTTTTTCTCGTGAACGTGGCTCGGTGGAGCCGGCCGCTTACTTGTCCTCGCCGGACTCGTTCTCAGCGTCGCCTTCAGCAACCTCGGTCGCCTCGACTTCGTCAGCCGCTTCCGTCTCCGCTGCCTCATCTTCTTCCGACCGAAGCGCGGCCGGAGCCGCGATCGTCGCGATGGTGAAATCGCGGTCGGTGATCGTCAGATCGACGCCCTTCGGCAGCGTCAGCGCCGAGGCATGGATGGAATCGCCGATATCGAGACCGGTGAGATCCAGCGTGAACGCCTCGGGAATG
Source organism: Aurantimonas marina (assembly GCF_017183135.1). GTDB lineage: Bacteria > Pseudomonadota > Alphaproteobacteria > Rhizobiales > Rhizobiaceae > Aurantimonas > Aurantimonas marina. Next base: position 17,627 of record NZ_JADDXW010000005.1, read on the forward strand.
GCGCTTGCCGGCGCGACAACCTCGACCGCATAGCGCACGACGTTGAGAACACCGCCGCGCTTCAGGCCCGGGGCATCATCCTCGTTCTCGAAGTGAACCGGGATTTCGACGGTCACGCGGGTCTTTGCGGAAACGCGCAGAAAGTCGACATGCATCAGAAAGTCGCGGACGGGCTCCAGTTGATAGTCTTTCGGGAGCACCTTGATCTTCTTGCCGTTCAGCTCGATCGTCGCGACATGGGTCATGAAACCGCCGGCGTGCAACGCCAGAAAGGTTTCCTTGTAGGGGATCGCGATCGGCTGGGGATCTTGCTTGTCGCCGTAGATGACGGCGGGAATCATTCCGGAGCGGCGAAGATGTCTGGCGGCCCCCTTGCCGACCTTGTCGCGCGCCTCGGCTTTGACCGTAAAGGTCTCGCTCATGGCTATATCCTTTTGTTTGCGAGGTGGTCGCGCGGACGTCTTGTCCGAAACGACGAAAAGCGGACCCGTCGGCAAAAGCCGACCAGACCGCTCAACTCCGCGCTGCCTCCAAGGGTGTCTGCGCGGACGGAGTGCCTATAGCGCAAGGCGCGGGGAGGAGCAAGGCGCGCGCGAATAGTTCCGCACCGACTTCTCGACGATGGCGTGAAGCCGTAACAGGCGTCCGCGACACGGTAATTGAAGATGAAGCTGGAGCCGGCGATGGTCAGATACGGCTTGTCGGCGACGTTCTCGCGGGTCGCCAGGCCAATCGCCAACAGGATCGCGACAAGGCCGATGCTGGCGAGGAGCACCTGCCGGACGCTGATCCGGTCGAGGCTGTGGAGCATGGCCAGGCTCCCGATTTTCGGGTCAGGCCATGAATGTTACGCCGGAAATCGCTGCGCGGCCAGAAGCGGCCGGGCGCCGAGCGATCGCGCCGGCGCTGTCAGCCCGTCAGTCGAACAGGCTCGAGACCGATTCCTCGGATGCGGTGCGGGCGATCGCCTCGCCGAGAAGGTTGGCGGTGGTCACGACCCGGATGTTGTGGGCGTTGAGGATCGCCTTGGTCGGCTGGATCGAATCGGTGATCACCAGTTCCTTGAGGCTCGATGCGGTGATGCGGGCAGCGGCCCCGCCCGACAGGACGCCGTGGGTGATGTAGGCCGAGGCGCTGTTGGCGCCGGCTTTCACCAGCGCGTCGGCGGCATTGCACAGGGTGCCGCCGGAATCGATGATGTCGTCGATCAGGATGCAGTTGCGGCCGGTGACGTCGCCGATGATGTTCATGACCTCGGAGTCGCCTGGCCGGTCGCGGCGCTTGTCGACGATGGCCAGCGGCGCGTCGAGGCGCTTGGCCAGAGCCCGTGCGCGCACGACGCCGCCGACGTCTGGCGAGACCACCATCAGATTCGACAAGTCCTGATGCGCCTTCACGTCGCGCGCGATCAGCGGCACGGCGAACAGATTGTCGGTGGGAATGTCGAAGAAGCCCTGGATCTGTCCGGCGTGGAGATCCAGGGTCATGACCCGGTCGGCGCCCGCCTCGGTGATGAGATTCGCGACCAGCTTGGCGGAAATCGGCGTGCGACCGCCGGCCTTTCGATCTTGCCGGGCATAGCCGAAATAGGGGACTACGGCGGTAATGCGGCGAGCCGAGGCCCGGCGCAGGGCATCGATCATGATCAAGAGTTCCATGAGATGATCGTTCGCCGGATAGGCCGTCGACTGGATGATGAACACATCCTCGCCGCGCACATTCTCCTGGATTTCGACGAAGATTTCCTGATCGGCGAACCGCCGGACCATGGCGTCGCCGAGAGGCAATTCCAGGTAGCGTCCGATGGCTTCTGCGAGAACGCGATTGGAATTGCCGCTGAACAGTTTCATCGCGTTCTTTCCGGTAATCGGGCCACCGACTGGGCAAGCAGCTTGAGGTGCCGTTCCGTCGGTGTCCTTCGCGAGGCCGATCGATGGAAGGGGCTCATAACAACATCGCGCAAATCGTCAACCCGCGCGGTTTCGCAGTGCGGCAAGAATCGCAGAACTGGTACGCAAGGGGAAGCGGCGGTCAGCCGGCGCGGGGGGACAATTCGGCCGCTTCGCTGAGCGTGCGCCTGGCGACGGCTTGAAAGGTCGTAAGATCGACCGCGGCCCACGGATCGTCGGTCTTGCCGGGAATGGCCTCCTGGCCCTGGATGCGCTTGATGCGCTGGTCGTTGGCGTCGAGCACGTCCCAGACATAGACGAGCGTTGTGGTGGAGCCGTCGTTGAACGCCGAGAAATAGCCCTTGAGCCGGACATCCGCGACCGCCTCGGAGGCAGGCCGTATCCGCAGGCCCTGCGCTGCCGCCGTTTCGGATAGCGCGCGGGCGAGCAATTCGGCCTTGTCCTGAGGCGCTCCGACCAGGGGCAGGAACTGGACTTCGCCCGCGGCCCGGACTGCCGCGGTGGCGGAAGCGGGCATAGCCGCTGGTTGCGGCGTGGCGGCCACTTGGGTCGGTGGCGGGGCGAGTGGCTGGGATGCGAGCGTTGCGGGAGGAGGAGCGAGAGGCTCGGATGCGACCGCGGCACGCCGGGGCGTGAGCGGCTCGGACGCAGGAGGCGGATAGGCTGCGGCCGGAGAAGTGGTTGCCGGATAGGCGGCGACTGGATATTGGGCCTGCGGCGCGGCCGGCGGGGCGCCTATGCTGCCGCCGGCTGCCGCGGACATGGAGCCCACCGGCGCTCCGAGCGTGCTTGTCGAGCCGATGTCGACGCTCGGCATCGGGCCATTCGCTCCCATGCCGATGGTGCCATCGATGCCGGTGCAAGCGGTGAGGGCGGCGGTAAGGCTGACGGCAATGACCGGCGCGCGACGGGCGTTTCGGGTTTTCACGGGAGCTGTTCCCTTGCCGTTTTCAGGTCTGGCGTTTCCATCAGTCGAACGTCAGCAATCTCTTGCAGGGAAAACTTAAAAAACTCTCGAAACGGGCGCCTTGTCCCGGTCGATGCGCGCGATTTTATTATCGTGCTTTACAGAACGATAAGATCGAGGGGCAGCCGTGACAGCGACTCCGGCTTGGCCGTCGTCGTCAAATAGGTGCGCCCGAGCGTCATCGCGGTCTCGCTATCGGAATCCATGACGATCATGTGGGCGAACAGAGTCATGCCCGGCTCGATGACAGCCGGATTACCGGAATGGAACATCGGCATGTCCATCCAGGATGGCGCGAAGCGCGCGCCGAGCGAATAGCCGCAGGCGCTCAGCCGGTGGCGCGCCAGTTCGTGCGCCTCCATGACGGCGGCATGGGCGTCGAACACATCGCCGAACGTATGGCCCGGCTGCATGGTCGCCTCCACCGCCTGCAGCGCCTCCCGGGCGGCGGCATGGAGTTCGAGATGCCGGTCGGAGGGCCGGCCGACGATCACGGTCCGCATCAGCGCCGCGTGGTACTGGGCCTTGACGCCGGCCCATTCGAGCGTCAGTTGGTCGTTCTCGTCGAGCCTGCGGCGGCCGGATTTGTAGCGGCAGAGCAGAGCGTCGCGACCAGATCCGACGATGAAGGGGTTGGCGGGGTAGTCGCCTCCCTGTCGAAGGACCTCGCCTTGCATTGCCGCGAGGATTTCGGCCTCGTCGGCCCCCGGGCGGATCAGCGGCCGGGCAGCCGCGAAGGCGTCGTCGGCGAAGCGCGCGGCTTCGCGGACCATGTCGATCTCGGCGGGGCTTTTGACCGCCCGTAACATCGGGATGAGCGGCGAGGCGTCCTTCAGCGACGCGAACGAACCGAGCCGCTCCTCGACCTGCTGGCCGCTGGCGGCGGTAAGCCCATGGGTCGCCCATTCCACGCCGATGCGCGCCCCAAGCAAGCCCATCTCGTCCAGCATGTCGCGCAGCTCTATGACGGGATCGGCATTGCCGCGGTCACGCCAGACCGTGATCGCGTCGAGAATCGAGGTATGGCGGGCCTGGCGAAGATCGGCCGAGCGGGTCAAAAGGCGCATGTCGCCATCGGCCTTCACCACGAGGCACTGGAAGAAGCAGAACCCAAAGGAATCGTAGCCGGTCAGCCAGTACATCGAATCCTGGGCGAACAGCAGCATCGCATCCAGCTTTTGCTCGCCCATTTCGAGGATCAGCCGGTCCCGCCGCGCCTCGAATTCGTCCCGTCCGAAATGCAGCATCGGTCAGCCTCTCAGAGCGATGGCGGATAGCTGGCGGCCATAGTCGGGCTCGCCGCGATGGGTCGTGCGCCGGAACGAGAAGAATCGATCAGCGTCGCCATAGGTGCAGGTGCCGACGAAACTCGCGGCGACGCCGCTCGCCCGCAATTGCGCGAGGATGAAGCCCGGCAGGTCGAACTGGCGTTTGTCGGGCGACACTCCGCCGAGAAAGAAGCGCTCGCGCGTCGCGTCGCCGTCGAGGAACTCGGCCATCATCTCGATGCCGACCTCGTAATTGGCCTGTGTGATCGTCGGTCCCAGCACGGCCGCGATCGAATCCCGGTTCGCGCCGGCGCTCTCCATGGCAGCGATTGTCGCTTCGAGAACGCCGCCGAGCGCCCCGCGCCAGCCGGCATGGGCGGCGCCGACAACGCCGTTTTTCGGGTCGGCTAAGAGCACGGGGCCGCAGTCGGCGGTGACGACCCCGACGGCGAGCCCGGGCCGGTTGGTCACGATGCCATCGACGCGCGGTCGGTCTCCCGTGAAGGGTCCATCAACTACGACGGCTTCCCCGGAATGGACTTGCCACGGAGTTGCGAGATCGCCTGGTGTCGCGCCCAGCGTAGCCGCCGCCCGGGCGCGATTCTCCTCGACATCATCGCGCCGGTCGTTCGATCCGGCACCGACGTTCAGCCCCTCATAGATGCCTCCCGACACGCCGCCGAGGCGCGTGAAGAAGGCATGGCTGACACACCCGGCGCCGGTCAGGCGGTCCGAGCGGATGAGCGCCGAATCGGCGAGGGGCGTGGCGGGACTGGCTCGGGTATCTGACATGGCGCGGGATGGTGGTGGAGGGTCAGGGTGAAGTCAATCCGGCGTCGGCCACCCCGAAAGGCGGTAAAGACAGTGGGCGAGAAGACGCGGACAATACCTTGAAAAGAATCCCCATCTCTTTCTCGCCTGTGCCTGCCAAACGCGCGACCGCGGCCCCGATTTCCTCCCGCCCGGCCTCGCTCATTTTGTTGCCGAGAGCGCCGGCGCGTTCCAGCAGCCCAAGCGCGAGGAGAACGTCTCCTTGTGGAACCGTTGGTGAGACGGCGAGCCCCGCGTGTCGAAACGGCGCCGCGACCCGCTCGAAATCGACATGGCTGGTGAGGTCCACTTCGCCCGGCCGGTCGAGCGGGTCCGCGAAGGCATGGCCGTGGATCGCCTGCAACGTGTCCCCGAAGCCGGTCGCGGCATGGCCGTAGTCGATGAAGAGCCCGGCACCGCCTTCCTCGGCCAGATGCTGGGCGATCGTCGCCGCCAGGGTCTCGCGCGCCGGCGACAATTCGAGCACCGCGCCGGCCATCGGCGGGTGCGGCAAGGTCGCGGCGATCTTGCTGGGCAGCTCCGGCCTTGCCGAGCACAGCACGAACTCGAACCGCCCGCTATCGGCGACGGAGATGCAGCGCTCGCGCCAGGTCTCGCCGTCGAAGACGAACTGGCGGATGGCGAGTGCGTCGAAGAGTTCATTGGCGACGAGAAGCAGTGGCTCCCGTTCCAGATCCGCGATCCGTCTGACCCGGCGGATCGGCAGATCGAAGCGGTCGAGTGCGGCCATCTGCTCGGCGGCGAGCCGATCGCTCGTTTCCACCAATCGGACCTTGGCGGCCTTGAGGCAGTCCGGGGCGACGGACCGCAGGGTCCGCAACATGTCGGCCATCAGCGTACCGCGTCCCGGCCCGATCTCAGCGAGCAGGAACGAAGCTGGGGACCTGTGTTCGCGCCAGGCTGCGGCGATCCAGGCGCCGATCAACTCGCCGAACATCTGACTGATCTCCGGCGCGGTGATGAAATCGCCGGTCCGGCCGAACGGCTCGCGCGCCGCGTAATAGCCATGCTCGCGGTCGAACAGCGCCAGGTTCCAATAGCGATCGAGGCCGATCGCCCCCTCGATGCGGATCAACTCCGCGATCTTGCGGGCGAGGGGTGTCATGGCCGGGTTGCATTGGTCCCGCCGGTGGACTGCGCGTCCTCGGCCTCGCGCGGTTCGTAGGCACGATGCTTGGCGGTAGCCATGCCCCAGATGCCGATCAGCAGCATCGGGATCGAGAGCACCATGCCCATGGTCAGCCAGCCGCCATACAGATAGCCGAGCTGTACGTCCGGCATGCGGAACAGCTCCACGAAGATGCGAGCGCAGCCATAGCCGAACAGGAACAGTCCCCCGACGAAGCGGGGACGGCCGAGCATCTTGAAGTGATGGGTGGCGATCCAGAGAATCAGCCACAGAAGAATGCCTTCGAGCGCGGCTTCGTAGAGCTGGCTCGGGTGCCGGGGCAGCGCATCCGGGGCATCGGGAAACACCATCGCCCAGGAGACGCTCGTCGGCGCCCCCCAGAGCTCGCCATTGATGAAGTTGGCAATGCGTCCGAAGAACAGCCCGAACGGGACCGATGCGGCGACCACGTCGATGAGGCTCCATACCGGAACCTTGTAGACCCGGCAGAAGATCAGCATAGCCACGACGACCCCCAACAGCCCGCCATGGAAGGCCATGCCGCCCTCCCAGACCTTGAAGATGGCCAGCGGTTCGGCGGCATATCGCTCGAAATCGTAGAAGAACACGGAGCCCAATCGTCCGCCGATGACGATGCCAAGGGTGAGATACAGGATCAAATCGTCGATATGGGTCTTGGTGATCGGCGAGACGCCGTTCGGCCAGAGCTTGGTATTGCCGACGAGATAGCGCCCGTAGAGCCAGCCGCAGAGAATGCCGGCGACATAGGACAGGCCGTACCAGCGCAGTTGAACCGGTCCGAGATCGAGAAAGACCGGATCGATCTGCGGATAGGTCAGAACGCCGAGGGTGGGGAGGGTGAGCATCGAACCGCCGTTGCGAGATTGTCGACGCCGGGCGCCGCTTTGCATGCGGCGGGACATAGACCTTGTCCCCACTGGAGGGTCAAGGGTGGCGCTGGATGATTGAAGCATCGCGCGAAGCGTTGATTTGCGTCAATGCCGCGACTGGCCGTGAGGCCGATAACCCAGCTATCGCCTATGTCGCCGAACACAGCCGCGGACGAATCTCGGAAGCAGTTTCGCGCGTGACAGTGCAAGGCAACGAGGCTCAATGCCGGGCTGTGCCCCGGCGATCAAAAAGGAGACCACCGATGATCAAGTCCATACTGACGCTGACGACATCCGCGTTGATCCTGGCGGGAAGCGCCATGGCCGCCAATAGCCAGCAGACCCCGGGAGCCGCCGGACAGCAGGATCGGCCAGGCAGGATGATGCAGCAGCAGGACGACGACATGATGCGTCCGGGCGGGCAGCGATCGGAGCGCGCGCAGAACGACGACGACGACATGATGCGATCGGGTCGGCAACGCTCGGAGCGTGATGACGACGATGACGATCGGTGGGGAATGCCGGGCCAGTTCTACGGGCAAGGTGGGCCCGATTGGAGGCGGGGTGGCATGATGGGACCGCGCATGGGCGGCCCCCACATGATGCGGATGATGATGATCCTGCTCGATACCGACGGCGATGGAGCCCTGTCGCTCGATGAGGTCCAGGCCGTGCACGCGCGGTTCTTCAAGGCGGTCGACGCCAACGGGGATGGCAAGGTCACGACCGAGGAAATCCAGGCCTTCATGTCGCCGAGGGGTGGCAGGACAATGCCCCGCCAGTAGGCTCTTGATGTGACGGGAAGCCGGGTGCGGTTGGTTGCGCCCGGCTTCCCGCACGGTTTCGCGCGGGCCGTTCAGCCGCGCGTCGGGTCGGCTTGCGCGCGGAAGAAACGCAGCATTTCGCGGCTCGCGTCCGGTCCCTTCGGTTCGGTATAGGTTCCGGCGGGACTACCGCCGGACCATGCGTGGCCAGCGCCATGCAGGACCCAATGTTCCAGCGTCGTTCCCCGCTCTTCGTCGGCGTGGACCGTTTGGGTATACCGTATCCCGCCGGGGGCCTCGCCCTGACTGATTTCGGTCCGGATGCCGGCGGCGGCCTTGGCCTGTTCAATCACATGCTCGCCATTGGCGGGATGGACGGTGGCGTCACGATCGCCGTGGAAGACGATGGTCGGGATGATCCCGCGGGACGCCGATGTCCAGGCGGCGGGGGCGCCGCCGTTGCGCATGGCTGCGAAGGCGGATCCCATGTCGCGCGCGGCTCCGTGGGCCAGGCCCGAATGAACGCCGACGGCCGCATAAAGGTCGGGATAGGTCGCGCCCATGATCGCCGCCGCAGCGCCGCCGGCGGACAGTCCCGCGATATAGACCCGGCCGGGCTCGACCGCGAACTCCGCCATGATCTGGCGGGTGATCCCTGCAATCAAAGAGGGCTCACCGCGATCCCGTTCCTGGTCCGCCGCATTGAACCAGTTCCAGCATTTTGAGGTATTCGCTGTCCGGGACTGGGCGGGGTAGGCGACGAGGACGATCTGCTCCTCCGCCAACTCGTTCATCCGCGTGCCGGCGGCGAAATCGTCGGGCGATTGGGTGCAGCCATGCAGCATGACGACGAGCGGCACAGCCTGTCCGTGATATCCGCTCGGCACATAGAGCTTGTAGTCGCGGCTCCCTGCGGCGTTGGTGTAGCTGCTGGAGACAAAGCGCGCGCCGGCGGGCAATGGGCCAGCATTCGGGACGGTCCGCGAAGCGGAGAATGCCTCCGCATCTTGGGTGCCGAGCCGGTCAAGATAGCGGCGAAGCACCCGGGGAACGAGTGATGGTGCCGCACCGTCCGCGTGGTACTGCGGCCGTGCTTCCGCCGAGGTTCCCGAGCCGAGGGTCGATGAACGCGCCCGCCCGCCGGCCCCTCGCAAGAGAGCGGTGGCTTCGTGGATCTGCCCGTTTCGGGTCAGACGGGCGGCCTCCATCATGGTGGCCTTGGACAGTATGTTCATAAAATCGGATCCTGTGAGAAAAGGGCTCGCGGGCGAGCTTCGGGTGGTCTGGAACCAAACACTGCACGGCGGCCGGCCGCAAAGCCGCCTCTGGCGGCGCTGTCAGGCAGTGCGTTGGCGCAGTGCCGCCTTGACCGCCGGGCTGGCCTGCAGGGAACCCAACACCTGAACGGAAGCGATGGTTGCAAGCGCCAGTTCGGCGGAGACGTCGGGTGCAATGACTGCTAGGCCGAGAACCCTAATATGCAGCAATTCGCCCTTCGCCTTCAGGGCCTCGAGCTGGCGCCTCGTGACGTGGCACAGACCGAGATCGAGCCGGCGCCGCGTCACCGATTGCTTGACTGCATCCGCATGACGATCAAGCTGGTTGCGCGCCGCCGTCCGGAGGAAATCCGAGCGGTTGGAGTAGAATCCCTCCTTCACCAAGAGGTCGATGTGGCCCAGATCGACAAAGCCGAGATTGATCGTGATCTTCTCGCTCTCCGTCGATCGAAGCCGCATGTCCTGCTTCGTCGCGCTCATGTTCGCCATCCAGGGTCCATCCAGGTGGATGGTATGTGGATGCTCAACGATCCCATTGCAATGCGGAAAAGGGATAACGCCGCCGACCAAGCAAGGGCCCCGCCGATCGGGGCGACGCTTGAGCCACTCGCGGTCGGAGGGAGCCTTACAACGCCGACAGAAGATCCCGCGTCGGCCAGCCGTCTGCCGGTAGGCCGAGCCGCTGCTGTTCGCGGCGTACGGCCGAGCGGGTATTCTCGCCGAGGATGCCGTCGACGCCGCCGACGTCGTGGCCGAGCTCGACCAGCTTCTGCTGCAAGCGCTTGGTCTGATCGAGGTCGAGGCCAGGTCGCGGATTGCCCATTTCGATGGGCGGGGCACCAGCGAGGCGGGTCGAGAAATACGCCGCGGTCAGCGAGTAGACCAGCGACTTGTTCCATTTCAGATAGATGTCGAAATTCGGATAGGCGAGGAAGGCCGGGCCGCCGCGCCCCATCGGCAGGATCAGCGCCGCCGGCAGTTCGTCGGCGGGAAGCGGCGAACCATCGGCCCTGGTGACGCCGAGCCCACTGAAGTCGGCCCGTGGCTCCTTGTTGACGAGGGCCGCGCGATCCCAAGGGAAATCGGCCGGCACTCGCACCGCTTCCAGCCACGGCTCGCCGCCGCGCCAGCCGAGCGACTGGATATATTTGCCGGTGGTGGCAAGGACATCCGCCGCGTCCTTGCGCAGGTCGACCCGGCCATTGCCGTCGGCGTCCGTGCCGAAGGCGATGTATTCCTCGGGTAGAAGCTGTGTCTGGCCGATCTCGCCGGCCCAGGCACCCTTCATCTCCGATGGGGTCAGGTAGCCGCGATCGACGATCTCGATCGCGCCGATGAGATGCGGGCGGAACAGCTCCGGCCGGCGGCAGTCATGGGCCAGCGTCGCCAGCGCCGCCAGCGTGTCGAAATTACCGAGCACCGCGCCGTAATCGGTCTCCAATCCCCAGAAGGCGGCGATCACCGGACCCGGGACGCCCGTATCGGCCTCCACCTTGGCAAGGACGCTGGAATATTTCTGAAGGTTTGCCTTGCCCTGGGTCAGCCTGTAGCTGTTGACCATGCGGGTGGCGAATTGCTGCCAATCCTGGGCGAACACGCCTTGCGCGCGGTCAGCGGCGAGAACCTTCGGGTCGAGCCGCATGCTGGCGAGCGCCGTATCGACGGCAGCCGGAGACAGGCCCTTGGCGAGCGCTTCGGCCCGGACGCCGTCGAGGAACTGCGAGAAGTCACCGCCGCACTGCTGGGCCGCCGCGAGACTGGTGCCGGAGAGGAGCAATGTCAGGGTCAGGGCAAGACGGCGGGCTCGAAGCATCGCGGTGATCCTTTTCTCTAAAGACGGCGAAGGCGCACGCCGATTAGCCACGCAAGATGGCGGATTGAAGAAGCTCAGCGCGCGAGATTGGCTTCCAGCCACTTTTTCCAATCCTCGCGGGTTCCAGCGAAGGCGTTGCGGTCGACCTCGCCATTCACACCGGGAACGGTTCCCTTCTCGGTATACTGCCAGAACCGGAATTTGCGGTTCTCATAGACATTGTCTGGATGGTCGCGGACCGCGCGGACCCAGACCTCGTGGCGCGGGAAGGCGCCGACCAGCCGGTCGCGGTGCACGTCGATCGGGATGTAGAGCAGCGGCCGTTGGCCGTAGTGCTTTTCCAGGGCATCGGCCATCGCCGTCACCTCGCGAACCAGCTCCTCGCGCGGCGGGCGCTTGGTGCAGGTCGGCGAGAAGGGAGTCCATTCGATGTCGATTACCGGCGGCAGCGACAGGCGATCCTTGGGAACGGCGTTGATGAAGGCGCGTGCCTGCTCGATGCCCGGCCGGCAATGATACCAGAAATGGTAGGCACCGCGCGGGATGCCGGCCGCCCGGGTCTTCCGCCAGTTCTCCCGGAACATTTCATCGACGCGGTCGCCGCCCTCGGTCGCCTTCAGCCAAGCGAACGCGACGCCGCTGTCGCGGGCCGCGTCCCAGTCGATCGTGCCCTGATATTTCGAGATGTCGACGCCGTGGACCGGATATTGATAGGCTGATTCAGCGGCCACGTTCGAAAGGCCGAGATCCTTAACGTCGAGCACGGTGGAGCGGCAACCGCCAACCAGCAGCGCCGCCGCCACGCCGGCCAGGACGAGCGCCCGCCTGCCCAGGCCGCGGCGCGCTTGTGTCGATGGGGCCGGGTGGGTCGAAAAAAAAGGCTTCATCGTCGGCTCGGATCGGTTCGAGGTGGGCCATCATGATGGCGGGTCGGGGCAAATCGCAAGTGGCGGCGGCATAGGCTTTCAAGCCTTGGCCACCAGGCGTGGACAGCTGCCAGGGCGATCGGGCTGGTTCAACGCAAACCAGGACGAAATTCGCGCAATCTCGCTTCGATCAGATCAAAGTGAGCTTGACCGAAGCTTGCCGGCATCATTTACAGGGACACGTGCGATCCCGGCCTTGATGGTGGCGCGGAGCGACGCGGCATTTGCCTCGCCGGGAGCGGTCGCCGATAATTGCGAATCGACAAAGGGGGGCGAGCCTCCGCAATGCAGATTCTGTCCAATCTCAATACCGTACTCCAGGCGATCCCGGCGGGCGGCCGGGCAAGTCTCGAGGCGATTCTGGAAAGCATCCGGGCGTTGTTCGGCGGCGATCGGGAGACGCGCAGGCGGGTCGCCTTCGGCGTGGCTGTGATCGCGCTGTCGGCCAAGATGGCGAAAGCCGACGGCATCGTTTCACAGCCGGAAATTACCGCATTTCGGCAGATTCTCGAAATTCCGCCGGAAGAAATGCGCAACGTCTTTCGCCTCTACGACATCGCCAAGGAGGACATTGCCGGCTTCGAGATCTATGCCGCGCGGCTGCGGGCGTTGTGCCGCGACGAGGACGGCGACTGCCAATTGCTGGCCGATGTCCTCGATGGCCTGTTCCACATCGCCAAGGCGGATGGACTGGTCCATGAGCGCGAACTGGCGTTCCTTGCAGAGATCGGGCGCATCTTCGGTCTGACCGAGCAGGAATTCGCCCGGATCAAGAACCGCCATATCCTGGGAGCGGAGAATCCCTATGCGGTGCTCGGGCTCGATCCCGGTGCCCCCCTGGCGGAGACCCGCGCGCGTTATCTGTCGCTGGTGCGCGAGAACCATCCCGACCGGCTGGCCGCCCGCGGTGTGCCGGACGAGTTCATGTTCATCGCCACGGAGCGAATGAAGGCGATCAACGCCGCCTATCACTCCATCTCCGGAAAGACCGCGGCTTGAAACCCGACGCCGCGCGAATCGACGAGGTCCGGCCGTCGCCCAATCACACCGAGCGGCGTGTGGCGGACGGGCCGGACATGCTGATTCTGCACTACACCGGCATGGGCTCGGGCGAGGGGGCAGTGCGTTGGCTGTGCGATCCGCAAAGCGGCGTGTCCTGCCATTATCTCGTGCATGAGGACGGCAGAGTCGTGCAGATGGTACCGGAGGCGCTGCGCGCCTGGCACGCCGGCGTGGGCAACTGGCGCGGGCGCGACGACATCAATTCCCGTTCGATCGGCATCGAGATCGTCAATGTCGGCCACGACAACGGCTACCCGGATTTTCCCGCCGCGCAGATCGAAGCAGTGGTGGAATTGTGCAGGGATTGTGTCGGCCGCTGGCCGATCCGGTCCGAATTCGTCCTGGCCCATTCCGATATCGCGCCCGCGCGCAAATCAGACCCCGGCGAAAAGTTCCGGTGGGATCAACTTTTTCTTGCCGGCATCGGGCACTTCGTCCCGCCGACGCCATTGCGGGGCGGGCGTTTTTTCGGCCGGGGCGATCACGGGGAGCCGGTGGCCGCCTACCAATCGCTGCTGGCCGCCTATGGCTATGAGGTGTCGACCGACGGGGTTTTCGAGCAAACCACGCGTTTGGCGACGATCGCCTTCCAGCGGCATTTCCGTCCCGAGCGGGTCGATGGCATCGCCGATTTCTCGACGATCGATACGCTGCATCGGTTGCTGACGGCGTTGCCCCGTTCGCCCTTCGATCATGATGAAAGCAGCGCCGGTACCGTCTAATCCTGCGCAAAAATGTTTCAGCATGAAATGTCGCGTGATCAGATCGCCACATTCTGGGTCATATTGCGCTGCACATAAAAATTCCGCCGAGGCCGCGATGCAGTCGTGGCGAGGGGTAGACAGCCGTCCTGACAAGGGGTTGGGCGGCATTCGATCAATTTGGGGTATTCATGCACAGACTGACTGCCGCGGCGCTCGCCGCGACGATTTTCTTCGGCCAGACCACTGCCATTTTCGCCCACGAGACCGCCGTTGAACATGCCGAAACCGCCGGAGTTCAGATGGCGTCGGTCGAGCGCTTTTCCGAACGGCCTTATGCCGCCATTATCGCCAAGCACGCAAAGGCCAATGGCGTTCCGGTCGCTTTGGCGCATGCCGTAGTGAGTGTCGAAAGCCGCTATCGCGCCAAGGTGACCGGCGCAGCCGGCGAAGTGGGACTGATGCAGATCAAGCCGGCGACGGCGCGCGGCATGGGCTACAAGGGCAGCACCAAGGCGCTCTACAATCCCGACACCAATATCAAATGGGGCATGCGTTACCTCGCCGGCGCGGTGAAGCGTGGCGGCGGCACGACCTGCGGAACGATCCTGAAATACAATGCCGGCCATTATGCCAAGCGGATGAACCCGGTGTCCAAGCGCTATTGCTCGAAGGTGAAGGTCGAGCTCGCGCGGGCGTAGGCGCGCTCCATCATTGCCTGGAAACAGAACACCCGGCGCGGGGGCGCCGGGTGTTCTGCGTTTTTGGGGTCGCCGCAAATTGCGGGATGGGCAAGTTGCCGACCCAAAATGGATGAACGCTAGAAAATCAGGCTCGTCTCTAAAGCGAACGACGTTGAGACGAGAGGTGGGGCGAGCGGGATTTCAAGCGCAGCCCGTCCCGCATGTTCAATCCGAGGAGCGTGATGTTCACGGCTCCAGCCACAAGCTCGACGATCTGCACACCATAGAACGCCGCGTCGAATTCTCCCGCGCGCGCCTTGAAGGCCAGGAACAGCGCGGCGGGAATCAGGATCAGGATCCCGTTTCCGGCTATGAAGGGCATGCGCTTTCGTTTGGCGTCGATCAGCCCGTTGCCCGGCCGCTTTTTCGAGAGGGTAAAGCCTGATCCGCCGGCTGCCATCAAGGCAGGGATCAGCACGAAAAATCCCCAGGGTATCAGCGTTTTGACCATGACGATCGTGGCGAGGGGGCTGAAGAGTTCCGAGACCGTCGTGGAGATCCAGAAGGTCAGAATGGTCACGAGAGCCAGCGTTCCAGCGATCGGGTGAATGGCTTTGGTCATTTAGCGCTTCCTTAAGCAGGTGGTTAAACATAGCAAGCTATATATAATTGCATAGCGGACTATGCAAGTGCCATAATCCGATATGAAATTTTCCAAGCGCGAATCGGCGGGATATCTCGCCAACCACATGGCTAGGCTATTCGCCCGGGGGCTGCAGGCGAGGATCAAGCCGCTGGGCCTGACGACGGGTACGTTCCCGGCGCTGCTGGAATTGTGGGAGACGGATGGTCTGACCCAGAAGGAGCTGGTGCAGCGGCTCGACATAGAGCAGGCCACCATGGCCAACACTCTCGCGCGGATGGAGCGCGACGGACTGGTGACCCGCCGCGACGACCCCCAGGACGGTCGGTCCCAGCGCGTGTGGCTCACCGATAAGGCACGGGCCTTGCAAGCGCCCGCGGTCGCGGCGGCCATGCACCAGAACGCCGTGGCCCTGGCGGACTTATCGGAATCCGAGCAGCGACAGTTCCTCCGGCTGATGCAACGGGCCATCGCGGCGATGCAGGATCCGGCCAACTCATCGTAGCGAACCAAGGGGCTGCCGGCGCTATAGTAACGGGGACGCTAGATCGAGGCGTTCCTGTTTTCTCATGGACCGAATAGGATCTCAGCGGGCCATGGCTTTGGACTCGAACGTGATCAATCGCTCGGCGGATGGCTGCGCTTCGCACCGAGCGACCCAATCGCGAATGGCTGGTACGTCCGGTGTCGCCTCGGGGAGCCAGGTGAACGGCGAGCTGAGCAGAAGGTCGGCTGCGGTGAGATTCCCATTGACATCCGCCAGCCGCGCAGACACCTACGAGGTGCCAGTCGGCTGGGCGGCCGCTCCCGTCATACGTCGAAAGACGGCGGGGGAGGAAAGTCCGGGCTCCACGGAGAAACGGTGCCGGATAATGTCCGGCGGGGGCGACCCCAGGGAAAGTGCCACAGAAAACAGACCGCCCCGCCTATAGTGCGGCTCGACCGGCGCAAGAGCCTCGGCAGCGGAGCCGCACTATTGGCGGGGTAAGGGTGAAACGGCGGGGTAAGAGCCCACCGCGCTTCCGGCAACGGCAGCGGCACGGTAAACCCCACCGGGAGCAAGACCGAATAGGGACGACGCGGCGGTTCGCCTTCGGGTGACATCGCCAGCCCTTCTCCGGGCCTGTCGTCCGGGTGGGTTGCTCGAGGCGGTTCGCAAGAACCGTCCCAGAGGAATGGTCGCCAGGCGGCTTTCGCCGCTCACAGAACCCGGCTTACAGGCCGACTGGCTCTCGCCCTCGTTCTCCATGCAGAAGGCCCCCGGCGGGCTTCCGCCCGTGACGCTCCAGTTTTTTTCTTCGTTCATGGGACGCACTCACACCGGCCCTGCGATTCCCCGGAATCATTCGTCTTTCAGTCGAATTCCGGCTGGCGCACCGACATCTTCGACCGCCCGGACAGCTTCGGGCAAGTGCCGAGACAAAAATCCAAGCCGTTTCGAAAATATCAATATTAATAGGGTGTTAAGACTGTCATCTTAAGACTTGGGTGTGACTCAAGATAGATGTCGTGTGGTCTGTTCCCATTGACGCCCAAGAATGCCCATGCTATTCGGTAAGTCATCATTAAGGGGTCATGCGACGCCCCATTTCGGACATGACGGGCCAGGCTTCGGAGGAGCTGAAGCAAGGGGAGCGTGCCGCACGGCATGCTTTGCTGCGGCGAAATTGCGTCGATGGGGCGGTGGGCAAGCGGGGGTTTTGATGGAATGCGAGCCGGCCGCTTCAGGACAATTACGGGCTGATGGACCGGTTTCTCTCCAACTGGGTGAACAATGTCGACGCCAAGGGCCGGGTGTCGGTGCCGGCCCCTTTCCGACAGGTCATTGCGGCACGCGGCATTCGCGAGTTGTTTGCCATGCGCAGCCTGGGCCAGCCGGTGATGGATGTCGGCGGCCCGGATCTTCTGGAGCGCTTCGAGCGGCAGATGGATGCGACCAGTCCGTTCAGCGAGGCATTTCAGGACCTGTCGGTCTTCGCCTTCGGCGATGGAGCGTATTTGAAGTTCGACGGGGAAGGCCGGATCACGATGACCGACTTTGTCCGCTCGCATACGGGGATCACCGATCAGGTGGCCTTCGTAGGCGCCCGCGATTTCTTCCAGCTTTGGGAGCCGTCGCGGTTCGAGGCGTACCGGACCGAAGCGAGGGCGCGCCTTCTGGCGGCGCGTGGTTCGGTCGGCACGTCAACGGGATCACCGGAATGATGGCGGGCCACGGTGGGGCCGAGGATCCCGCCGTTGGCGGACCGGCTCGTCACGTTCCGGTGCTTCTCGACGAGGTTCTGACAGCGCTCGCCCCGCAAGGCGGTGAGACGATCATCGACGGTACCTTTGGCGCCGGCGGCTATACCCGCGCCATCCTGGATCGCGGCGCGAGCGTCGTGGCGATCGACAGGGATCCGTCCGCGGTGGCGACCGGCCACGAACTGGCGGACGCTTTCGGCAACCGGTTGACGATGGTCGAGGGTCGCTTCGGCGATCTCGAGGCGATCGTCGAAAACCATGGCGGTGCGGTCGACGGCATTGTCCTCGACATCGGCGTCTCGTCGATGCAGATCGACGCGGCTGAGCGCGGCTTTTCCTTCCAGAAGGACGGGCCACTGGACATGCGCATGGGCGCATCCGGTCCGACCGCCGCCGACGTCGTCAACCGGCTGAAGCTGGGCGATCTGGCGCGAGTCCTCGGATTCCTGGGTGAGGAGAAGCAGGCGGGTCGGGTGGCGCGGGCGATCGAGGTGCGCCGGGCGGAAAAACCATTCACCCGGACCCTCGATCTCGCCGCGGTCATCGGCCGGGTGGTGGGGCGCTCGCCCAAGGATCGGATTGATCCCGCGACCCGCAGTTTTCAGGGGCTGCGCATTTTCGTCAATGACGAGCTGGGCGAACTCGCCCGGGCGCTGGTCGCGGCCGAGCGGGTGCTGAAGCCCGGCGGCCGCCTCGTCGTCGTGACCTTCCACTCGCTTGAGGATCGCATCGTCAAGCGCTTCCTGCGCGATCGCTCGTCGCCGCCGTCGGGATCGCGGCACCTGCCGGACATCGCCCCCGCGACGCAAACCTTCGAGGCCCGCAACAGGGCGGTCGCCGCCTCCGATGCGGAAGCTGCCCGCAACCCGCGGGCCCGCTCGGCCAAACTACGCTCGGGTGTGCGAACCGCCGAAGCGCCGCGCGGCGCGGCCGATGCGCTCGCTTTCGCCGCCCTGCCATCGCTCGCCGACCTTCCGCAGACCGGAGACTGACCGCCATGTTGAAGACCCTCGACATCGTTCTCATCGCGGTCATGATTTCCGCCGCGGCCTGGACCTACAAGATCAAGCACGAGGCCGAGTTGCTCGAGGCGGAGGTCGCCAAGGTCGAGCGACGGATAGCAATGGAGCGGGAGACCGTCGCCTTGCTCGAGGCCGACTGGAGCCTGCTCGACCAGCCCGGTCGCCTGCAGCGTCTGGTCGATGCCTTCGCGTCGGACCTCAAGCTCCAGCCAATGCGCCCGGATCAGATCGTGGAGCCTGACCAATTGCCCGCGCGGCCGGTGAACTTCCTTCCCGACCAGACCAATACGCTCGGCGGGTATGCCGACAGCTCGGAAACGGTGGTCCGGTGATGCGTATCGCAAACCCCTTCAAACGCGCCGCCCCGACGACATCGGTGTCGACGGCCCGCGAACCCGATGTCTCCGGTCGGCGACGCCGCAATATCGCGCCGAAAAACCGCAGCCGCTTCACCATCGCCATCGGCCTCTTCGTGGCCGTCTATGGCGTCATCGGCGGCCGCCTCGTCATGTGGGGCGTCGCGCCGGCCGAAACGGCATCGTCCAGAGGCGCCAGCGACCTGATCATGGCCGCCCGGCCGGACCTCGTCGACCGCAACGGCGAAGTGCTCGCCACCGACATCAAGACCGCTTCGCTCTTCGCCGAGCCTCGCCGCATCATCGATCCGGACGAGGCGAGCGAGCTGTTGCTCTCGGTCCTGCCCGACCTCGATCCCAAATGGCTCTATCGCCGGCTGGCCAGCGAGGCCGGCTTCATCTGGCTGCGGCGCGAGCTGACACCGGGCCAGCAGCAGGCGATCCTCGACCTCGGCATTCCCGGCATCGGATTTCGCACCGAGACGCGCCGCTTCTATCCGGGCGGCAGCACCGCCGGCTTCATCGTCGGGACGGTCAATGTCGACAATCAGGGCATCGCCGGCATGGAGAAGTATGTCGACGATCAGGGCTATCGGGCGCTGCAGAACACCGGGCTTGCCGTCGACACGGAACTGGAGCCGGTGCGCATGTCGATCGACCTGCGGGTTCAACACATCGTGCGCGACGAGGTGGCGGCGGCGATGAAACGCTACCGGGCGATCGCTGCCGGTGGTGTCGTGCTGGACGTCGAGACCGGCGAGGTCGTCGCCATGACATCGCTGCCCGATTACGACCCCAACGACCCGAAGCAGGCGCTGGAAAAGGACCGCATGAACCGCATGTCGGCGGGTCTTTACGAAATGGGGTCCACATTCAAGACCTTCACCACCGCGATGGCCCTCGATTCCGGCAAGGTGAAGATCACCGATTCCTTCGATGCGACGAAGCCGATCCGGATCGGCGGTTTCACCATCAGCGATTTTCACGGCAAGCGCCGGGTGCTGAGCGTCCCCGAGATCTTCATCTATTCGTCGAACATCGGCACGGCCAAGGAGGCCGAGACCGTCGGTGTGGCGGCTCACCAGGAGTTCCTGACCCGGCTCGGACTGCTGAGCAAGATGCAGACCGAACTCCCCGAAGTTGCGTCCCCGACCCAGCCCAAGGAATGGAAACAGATCAACTCGATCACGATTTCCTTCGGCCACGGCGTTTCGACCACGCCGCTGCAGACGGCGGTCGCCGCGGCCGCGCTGATGAACGGCGGCAAGTTGATCCCGCCGACCTTCCTGCCGCGCAGCCGTGAAGACGCGGAGGCCTTGGCGACGCGGGTGGTTTCGCAAAAGACCAGCGATCAGATGCGCTATCTCTTCCGTCTCAACGTCGCCGACCAGCGCGGCTCGGGAAACCGGGCGGACGTGCCTGGCTACAAGGTCGGCGGCAAGACCGGGACCGCCAACAAGGTGGTCAACGGGCGCTATTCCGACACCAAGAAATTCAATGCCTTCCTGTCGGCCTTTCCGACCGACAAGCCGCGCTACGTCGTCCTTGTCGTGGTCGACGAGCCGAAGGCGGAGGAGGGCCAGGTCTATGCCACCGCGGGCATGAACGCGGCGCCGACGGTCGCCAGTATCATTCGGCGGTCGGCGACGCTGTTGAAGGTCCGTCCGGATTTCGGCGAGGACGGAAAGTCGCTGCTCGTCTCCTATTAGCAACTGTGAACGCCCGAACCGACCTTCACCAAGCGGCCCGCAGGTTATAGAAGTCCGACGAGTCGGCGAGGGATGCGCCGGCTATTCGGTGCAGCGCGGATATTGGTGAATGAAGCTATCCCAACTCGCAGACGACCTGGCCCAGACCGGCGGCGACGACGATCCGGAGATCGCCGGATTGTCGGCTGACTCCCGCAGCGTCGGCGACGGGTTCCTGTTCGCGGCATTGTCGGGAACACGGGCCGACGGCGCCCGTTTCGTCGCCGCCGCCGAGGTCGGCGGCGCCGTCGCCATTCTCGCGGCGCATGGCGCGGCGATCGAATCACGGCTGCCCATCCTTCGCGCTGACGATCCGCGCCACGCCATCGCGGTCATGGCGGCGCGGTTCTATGGCGCGCAGCCCGAGCAGGTCGTGGCTGTCACCGGCACGGCCGGCAAGACCTCGATCACGACCTTCGTCCGTCAGATCTGGGCGAGCCAGGGGATCGCCGCCGCTTCGATCGGCACCACCGGCGTGGTTTCGCCGAGCCGCGACGACTATGGCACGCTGACGACGCCCGATCCGGTGGCGCTTGCCAGACTGATGGCCGAGCTGGCGTCCGAAGGTGTCACCCACGCGGCGATGGAAGCATCGAGCCACGGTCTCGATCAGCGGCGGCTCGACGGCATCCGGCTCGCGGCGGCGGGGTTCAGCAATCTCGGCCATGACCATCTGGACTATCATCCCGACGCCGAGTCCTACTTCGGTGCCAAGATGCGGCTGTTTACCACCCTGTTGCCGAAGGGCGCTCCGGCGGTGATCTTCGCCGACGACCGCTGGTCGGGACGGGCGATCGAGGTCGCGACTAGTGTCGGCGCGAAGGTGCTGACCGTCGGGCGAAACGGCGGCTTTCTCACCCTGAAGCGGCTGGAACACCAACGGCATTGCCAGGTCGCGGAAATCGAGGCCGAGGGTCGTATCCATCGCATCGTCCTGCCGCTGGCGGGCGAGTTCCAGATGTCCAATGCCCTGGTGGCCGCCGGGCTGGCGATCGCCACCGGCGTTGCGACCGACGCCGCGCTGGCCGCGCTGGAGACCCTAAAGGGCGCGTCCGGCCGGCTGGATCTGGCCGGCACGACGGCAGAGGGTGCTCCGGTCTTCGTCGATTACGCGCACAAGCCGGATGCGCTCGAGAACGTGCTGGCGTCCGTGCGTCCTTTCACCACCGGCCGTATCGTCGCGATCATCGGCTGCGGCGGCGACCGCGATCGGGCCAAGCGGCCGATGATGGGCGAAATCGCCGCGCGACTGGCCGATGTGGTCATTGTCACCGACGACAATCCGCGCTCGGAAGACGCCGCGACGATCCGGGCGGCGATCATGGCGGCGGCCCCCGGTGCCACCGAAATCGCCGATCGCCGTTCGGCCATTCGCGAGGCGGTGCGGCGGGCGCGGGCCGGCGATACGGTCGTGATCGCCGGCAAGGGGCACGAGGTCGGCCAGACGGTGGGCGACATCACCCATCATTTCAGCGATCATGAAGAGGTCCGAGCGGCGATCTCGGAGACGGGCCGATGAGCGAAGCGCTTTGGGAGACATCCGCCCTGATCGAGGCGATGAACGCGCGTCCGGTCGGAGATCTGCCGGAAGCGATCTCCGGCATTTCGATCGATACCCGGACGCTCGGGACGGGCGAGGCCTTCTTCGCCATCCAGGGCGAGCGGTTCGACGGCCACGACTTTCTGACGGCGGCGACGAAAGCCGGTGCGGCTCTGCATGTGGTGGCGGAGCACAAGCTGCCGGCGCTCGGCAGCGTTCAGTCACCGCTGCTGGTCGTCGACGACGTGCTGCAGGCCCTCTCGCGCCTGGGCGAGGCGGCCCGCGCCCGCTCGAGCGCGAAAATCATCGCGGTGACCGGCAGCGTCGGCAAGACCACCACCAAGGATGCGCTGCGGCACGGCCTGTCGGCGGTCGGCCGCGTCCATGCGAGCGCGGCTTCGTTCAACAACCATTGGGGCGTGCCGCTGAGCCTGGCCCGGATGCCGCTCGACAGTCGCTTCGCGATCTTCGAGATCGGCATGAACCATGCGGGCGAAATCCGCCCGCTGGTCAAGCTGGTGCGTCCGCATCTGGCGATCATCACGCTGATCGCCCCGGCCCATCTCGGCCATTTCCGCGATCTCGACGAGATCGCCGCGGCGAAGGCCGAGATTTTCGAGGGGCTGGTCACGGACGGCACAGCGATCCTCAACGCCGACGATCCCTATTGTGGACCGTTGGCGACCATGGCCCGCAAGGCCGGCGTGACCGCCATCGCGACCTTCGGCGAGGCGAATGGCGCCGATTTCCAGTTGACCCGCTTCGAAACGACGGCCGAGGGGGCGGTGATCGAAGCGGTCATCGGCGGCGAAGCGGTCCGGTTGCATCTGGCCTCCAGCGGCCGGCACATGGCACAGAATATCCTCGCTGTGCTCGGTGCGGCCAAGCTTGCCGGCGCGGATGTCCAGACGGTGGCGGCGGCGCTGTCGAGCTGGCACGCGGTCAAGGGGCGCGGCGCGCGCTCGCGTCTGCCCATGCCGGGCGGTGGCTCGATCGACCTCATCGACGACAGCTACAACGCCAACCCGGCCTCGATGCGCGCCGCGCTCGCCGTCCTGAAGGCCGCGGCGGTCGGGCAGGGGGGGCGTCGCATTGCCGTCCTCGGCGATATGCTGGAACTGGGCGATCACGCGCCGGCGCAGCACGCCGAACTCGCCGGGCCGATCACCGAGGCGGGAGTTGATCGGGTCTTTCTCGCCGGTGCCGAGATGAAGGCGCTTGATGACGTTCTGGAAGGTCGGGTGGACCGCGAATGGCATGACAGTGTCGAGGAACTCCTGGTCAGCCTGTTGAAGACGATCCGCGCCGGCGACGTCGTTATGGTGAAGGCCTCGAAAAGCATCGGCTTCACCGTTTTGGTGGAAACAATGCTGACGACCTATCCGCCGCAGACGTCCACCGGCGCGGCCCCGGTACCTGACAAAATCGACCCGGCTGGAGCTGCCCGATGATCGCCTATCTCGGCCAGTTCGCCGCCGACTTTCCGCTCTTCAACGTCTTTCGCTACATCACCTTTCGGACCGGCGCTTCGATGATCACGGGCTTCATCGTGGTGTTTCTGTTCGGCCCGGCGATCATTGCCAATTTGCGTATTCGACAGGGCAAGGGCCAGCCGATCCGCGCCGACGGCCCGCAGACCCATTTCAAGAAGGCCGGCACGCCCACCATGGGCGGGCTGATGATACTCTCGGGCTTTCTCGTCTCGGCGCTTCTGTGGGCGGATCTGACCAATCTTTATGTCTGGACGGTGCTGCTGGTGACCGTCGGCTTCGGCGCGATCGGATTTTACGACGACTATCTGAAAGTGACCAAGCAGAACGACAAGGGGTTTTCCGGCAAGTTCCGCCTGGTCCTGGAATTCCTGATCGCCACGATCGCGGCGGTCCTGATCGTCTATGCCGGAAACGGAAGCTTCGCGACCTCGCTGGCCTTCCCGTTCGTTAAGTCCTTGCTGCTCGATCTCGGCTGGTTCTATGTCGGCTTCGCTGCCTTTGTCGTGGTCGGCTCCGCCAACGCGGTGAACCTCACCGACGGACTCGACGGGCTGGCAATCGTGCCGATCATGATCGCCGCCGCTGCTTTCGGGCTGATCGCCTATATCGCCGGCAATGTGAACTTCTCGAATTATCTGCAGATCCATTACGTCGTCGGCACGGGTGAACTGGCGCCGCTCTGCGGCGCGGTCATCGGCGCCGGGCTGGGATTCCTGTGGTTCAACGCGCCGCCGGCGGCAATCTTCATGGGCGACACCGGCTCGCTCGCCCTCGGCGGGATGACCGGTACGATCGCCGTCGCGACCAAGCATGAACTGGTACTGGCGATCATCGGCGGCCTGTTCGTCATTGAGGCGCTGTCGGTGATCATCCAGGTCGCCTCGTTCAAGCTGACCGGCAAGCGGGTGTTCCTGATGGCGCCGATCCACCATCATTTCGAAAAGCTCGGCTGGACCGAAAGCCAGGTCGTGGTTCGCTTCTGGATCATCGCGTTCATGTTGGCCTTCGTCGGCCTGTCGACCCTAAAACTGCGGTGAGGCCATGATCCCGGCGCGATCCTTCTCCGGACAATCGGTCGCCCTGTTCGGGCTCGGCGGCTCAGGCCGCGCGACAGCACGCGCGTTGGTCGAAGGTGGCGCAAATGTCATCGCCTTCGACGACAATCCGGCGAGTGTCGAAGCCGCGCGCGCCGAGGCAATCCCCACGGGTGATCTGCGCGCTATTGATTGGTCGCGCTTTGCCGCCTTCGTTCTTTCGCCGGGCGTGCCGCTTACCCATCCCAAGCCGCACTGGACCGTGGAGCTTGCCCGCGCCGCCGGAGTCGAGGTGATCGGCGACATCGAATTATTCAGCCGCGAACGCCGCGCCACCGCGCCGGCGTCGCCGTTCATCGCGATCACCGGCACCAACGGCAAGTCGACGACCACCGCTCTGATCGCCCATTGCCTCCGTTCCAGCGGGCGGGACACGCAGTTCGGCGGCAATATCGGCGTCGCCGTGATGACTCTCGATCAGCCGGCGCCCGAGCGCCACTACGTCGTTGAGTGCTCGTCCTATCAGATCGACCTGGCGCCGACGCTGGAACCCTCGGTCGGAATCCTGCTCAACCTGACGCCCGATCATCTCGACCGGCATGGATCGATGGGCAATTACGCCGCGATCAAGGCACGCCTCGTCGCCGGCTCCGGCCTGGCCGTGGTCGGCGTTGATGACGCGCCGTGCCGGCAGATCGCCGACGAGCTGGAATCCGAGGGCAAGACCGTGGTGCGGATCTCGCAAGGGGAGGCCCCCGGCCCCGGCGTCGACTTCGACGGCCGGATGCTGCGACGCCGCATGGCAGGAACCGAAGAAACATTCTTCGACCTTTCGGCGATCGGCTCCCTGCGCGGACGCCACAATGCCCAGAACGCCGCCGCGGCGGTTGCCGCCTTGAGCGCGGTCGGGCTGTCGGACGTCGAAATTCGCGCGGGTCTCGAAAGTTTCCCGGGATTGGCACACCGCATGGAGGAGGTCGGGCGGCGCGGCCGGGTTCTCTTCGTCAATGATTCCAAAGCCACCAATGCCGAGGCCGCCGCGCCGGCGCTGGCGGCATTCCCGCGCATCCACTGGATTGCCGGCGGGCTGGCGAAGGACGGCGGTATCGCGGCGCTGGCGCCGTACTTTCCCAGAATCGCCAAGGCCTATCTGATCGGTGAGGCGGCGCCCGCTTTCGCCGCGAGTCTTGGTAAACGAATTCCTTACGAAATTTCCGGTACGCTTGCCGTTGCGGTCGAACACGCGGCGGCCGACGCCGAGGCGAGCGATGGGGTTCCAGCGCAGGAGAGCGTCGTACTCCTGTCGCCGGCCTGCGCGAGTTTCGACCAGTTTCGCAATTTCGAGGTGCGGGGCGATGCGTTCCGCAAGGCGGTGGGCGCGCTCGCGGGCATCGAGATGGCCCACAAGGGGGATGCATGACGAGCCGGGTCAAACGAGGCGTGATCAGCGACTGGTGGTGGGGCGTCGATCGCTGGTTTTTGGCGGCATTCCTGATACTTTTGGTCGGCGGCCTCGTGTTTTCCTTTGCCGCCAGTCCACCGGTTGCCGAACGCATTGGGGTGGAACCCTTTCACTTCGTCAAGCGTCATGCCGTCTTCCTCATTCCCACGGCTTTGGTGATGTTCGGCTGCTCGCTTCTCAGCCCACGCGGCGTGCGCCGCGCCGCGCTGTTGATCCTTGCGGCGTCCTTGGTCTTGATGGTGTTGGCGTTGTTCGTCGGCACCGAGATCAAGGGCTCGCGCCGCTGGATCGATTTCGGCCCGCTCAACATCCAGCCATCGGAATTCATGAAACCGGCCTTCGTGGTGATCTGCGCCTGGCTGTTCGCCGAAAAGCAACGCCGCCCGGATATTCCCGGCAACCTCTTTGCGCTGATTCTGCTCATCGTGGTTGTCGCGTTGCTCGTCGCGCAGCCGGACCTCGGCCAGACCATGCTCGTAGCTGCGGCCTGGGGCGGCCTGTTCTTCATGGCGGGCATGCCATGGGTGTGGATCGCGCTGCTTGGGGGCGTGGCTGTCGGCGGCTCGATGCTCGCCTATCTTGCCTTCCCCCATGTCGCCAGCCGCATCGACCGGTTTCTCACCGGCGAGGGCGATACCTTCCAGACCGACACAGCGCGGGAGGCGATCATGCGCGGCGGCTGGTTTGGCCAGGGTCCGGGCGAGGGCACGGTCAAACGCATGCTGCCCGACAGCCACACAGATTTCGCCTTCGCGGTTCTCGCCGAGGAATTCGGCATCATCGCCTGCATGCTGGTGGCATCGATCTTCGCCTTCATCGTGGTGCGCGGCCTGTCGGCGGCGCTCGCCCAGCGCGATATCTTCGATCGGCTGGCGATTTCGGGCCTGGTGCTGCTCTTTGGATTGCAGTCGATCATCAACATGGCGGTCAATCTGCAATTGATGCCGGCCAAGGGCATGACCCTGCCCTTCATCTCCTATGGTGGCTCGTCGATGCTGGCGATCGCCATATCGGCCGGCTTCATCCTGGCGCTGACGCGCCGCCAACCGGCAAATCGCTCGCATACCGATCGGTTGATGGAACGGACCTACCAGCTACACGGTGTGTGAGGCGAGGGGCGGGGCTCGCCTGGGACGCTTGAGCGTCCCATGGTCGCCGGTACCGTGGGCTGTATCCTTTCCGCCTTTATCGGCCATGGCCGGGAACGGCTGGCGCGTCTCGGCATTCTGTGAGCGAATTGGTGTCGTTCCTGCGGTCTCAGCTGCACGAAGCAATGGCAACGAGGCCAACTCCGATCCGAAGAGGCGACCTTTTCCGCGATGACAACGATCCTTCTCTCCGCTGGCGGCACTGGCGGCCATCTCTTTCCGGCCGAGGCCCTGGCGCATGAGCTTGTCGCGCGCGGCTTCGAGGTTCATCTGGTCACCGACGATCGGGCGGGCCGCTTTGCCGATCGCTTCCCGATCAAGGCGGTGCATCGCGCGCGCTCGGCGACCTTCGCCTCGAAAAACCCGCTGAAGGTCGCATCCGCGTTGTGGACGCTGTGGCGCGGCTTCCGCGAAGCCGGCGATCTGGTGCGCCGCCTGCGACCAGCGGTCGTCGTCGGTTTCGGCGGTTATCCGACGGTGCCGCCGCTGATGGCGGCGCTCCGCGCTGGCCGGCCGACGCTAATCCATGAACAGAACGCGGTGATGGGCCGGGCGAATCGGTTCCTCGGCTCCCGCGTCGATCGCATCGCCGCGGGAATTCCGCAGGACAAGGTCGATCCGGCGATAGCCGCCAAGATCACCGTCACGGGGAATCCGGTGCGTCCGCCGATCCTGGGGGCCGCGAAGACCCCGTACCGGCCGCCCGAGCCGGGCGAGCGGTTCAATCTCGTGGTGTTTGGCGGCAGCCAGGGCGCGCAGTTCTTTTCCGAGCGCATTCCGGCGGCGATCGAACGCCTGCCCGAGCAACTGCGAAAGCGGCTGGTCGTCACCCAACAGGCGCGCAGCGACGACGAGGCGAGCGTACGACGCTTCTATGAAGAGCGCGGCGTTCCGGCGACCGTCGCCCCATTCTTCACCGACATGGCCGAACGGCTGGGGGCCGCGCATCTGGTGATCAGCCGCTCGGGCGCCTCCACGGTATCCGAGCTGGCTGTGATCGGCCGGCCGGCGATCCTGGTGCCTTATCCCTATGCCCTCGACCACGACCAGGCGGCCAATGCCGCCAAGCTCGAGGCCGAGGGCGGCGCACTGGTCGTGCGGCAGGCGGACCTTTCGGCCGATCGGCTGGCCGGTCTCATCGCGGAGATTGCCGGCGACCCGCAAAGGGCCGCGACCATGGCGGCCGCGGCGAAGGCGACGGGCATCCCCGATGCGGCGCGGTTGCTTGCCGACCTGGTTGCGGCTATGCCCCGAGCCTGAAACAAAAGCGAAGATCGTTAGAATACAGGGGGATGCGGCCATGAAGATGCCGCCGAATATCGGGCCGGTCCACTTCATCGGGATCGGCGGTATCGGAATGAGCGGCATCGCCGAGGTGCTGCTCAATCTCGGCTACACCGTCCAAGGATCTGATCAGAGCGAGAACGCCAACGTCCAGCGCCTGCGGGAGTCGGGCGTTCATGTCGCGATCGGCCATGCGGCGGAAAATCTGGGCGTGGCCGAGGTCGTCGTCGTGTCCACCGCGATCAAGCGCTCGAACCCGGAACTGGAAGCCGCCCGGGAACGGCTGCTGCCAATCGTCAGGCGCGCCGAGATGCTGGCCGAACTGATGCGCTTTCGTCAGGCGATCGCCATTGGCGGCACCCACGGCAAGACCACCACGACCTCGATGGTGGCGACTCTGCTGGATGCCGGCGGTCTCGATCCGACCGTGGTCAATGGCGGCATCATCAACGCCTACGGGACCAATGCGCGGATGGGCGACGGCGACTGGATGGTCGTCGAGGCGGACGAATCCGACGGGACCTTCCTGAAACTGCCGGCCGATGTTGCCGTTGTTACCAATATCGATCCCGAGCATCTCGATCATTATGGCACCTTCGATGCCGTGCGGGCGGCGTTTCGGACATTCGTCGAGAATGTGCCGTTCTACGGTTTCGCGGTGATGTGCATCGACCACCCAGTGGTGCAGACGCTGATCTCGGAGATTGAGGATCGCCGGGTGATTACCTATGGCGAGAGCCCGCAGTCCGACGTGCGTTTCGAAAACCTTCAAACGGAGGGCCCGAAGTCCCGCTTCGACATCACCATTCGCGATCGGGTGACCGGAGCCACTGAGCAGATCGAGAACCTCGTCCTGCCGATGCCCGGCCGCCATAACGTCTCCAATGCGACCGCCGCGATTGCAGTGGCGCATCGGCTGAACATCCCGGCGGCCGCGATCCGCAAGGGACTTGATGGTTTCAGCGGCGTCAAGCGCCGCTTCACCCATACCGGCAATGTCGGCGGCGTCGACATCTACGACGACTACGGTCACCACCCGGTCGAGATCCGCGCCGTTCTGGCGGCGGCGCGATCCTCGGCCACGGGCCGCGTCATCGCCGTGGTGCAGCCGCACCGCTATTCGCGGCTGCAGGCGCTGTTCCCGGATTTCGCCGCCTGTTTCAACGACGCCGACACGGTGATCGTCGCGCCGGTCTATGCCGCCGGCGAGGAACCGATCGGTTTCGTCAGCTCGGAAATCCTGGTCGAGCGTCTCAAGCTTGGCGGACATCGCGACGCCCGTCTGATCGGCGGTCCGGAGGAGCTGGCGCCGTTGATCCACCAGATCGCTCGCAAAGACGACATGGTCGTCTGCCTCGGCGCCGGTTCGATCACCCAGTGGGCCTATGCGTTGCCGAAGGAGTTGGCCGCACTCAACGGAGGCGGCGGCTGATGGATGGCGAGGCAATGCTGACAGGTCTCGGCGATCGGCTCAGCGGCGTTCGCGGCAGGCTGACGCCCGGGGCTGGCATGGACAAGATCACCTGGTTTCGGGCCGGCGGTCCGGCGGAGCTATTGTTTCAGCCGGCCGACGAGGAGGATCTCGCCGCGTTTCTGGCGGCACTACCCGACGAGGTGCCCGTGCTTGTTGTCGGTATCGGCTCCAACCTGTTGGTGCGCGACGGCGGCGTGCCTGGTGTCGTCATCCGCCTGTCGGCCAAAGGCTTCGGCACCGCCGAGGCAATTGGCGGGACGGCGATCCGTGCTGGCGCCGCGACGCCCGACAAGCGGCTGGCGGCGACAGCGCTGGAAGCGGGCATCGGCGGTTTTCATTTTTATCACGGCATTCCGGGCGCGGTCGGCGGGGCGCTTCGCATGAATGCCGGCGCCAACGACGTCGAGACCCGCGAGCGGGTCCGCGAGGTCCGCGCGCTCGATCGCAAGGGCAATGTCCATATCCTGTCCAATGCCGAAATGGGCTATGCCTATCGGCATTGCGACGCGGCGTCCGAACTGATCTTCACCTCGGCGATCTTCGACGGCTATGCGGCGGGCAAGGACGATATCCGCGCGAAGATGGACGAGGTCCAGGAGCACCGCGAAACGGTTCAGCCAATCCGCGAGAAGACCGGTGGCTCGACTTTCAAGAACCCGCCGGGCACTTCCGCCTGGAAGGAGGTCGACAAGGCCGGCTGCCGCGGCCTGACGGTCGGCGGTGCGCAGATGTCGAAACTGCACTGCAACTTCATGATCAATATGGGCACAGCCACCGGCTATGATCTCGAATGCCTCGGCGAGACTGTTCGCGCGCGGGTGCTCGAAACGTCCGGCATCCGGCTCGACTGGGAGATCAAGCGGCTCGGCCACTTTGCCAATGGGCGTGTCGTGGAGCCGTTTTTGGGGCAAGGGTGAGAGTGGGAAGAACTGCCGCCCGCCGGTGGTGGCAGATCTTCGAAAAATCGCCTTGTGCGGGGGCCGCCATTTGGCGGCCAGGCGAGGCCCGGGCGCCAGCACGGCGTCCGACTGAAACGGGATGGAACGGTTACAGATTTTTCGGCGAGGAGGCCGTCACCGAAGCGGCTGACGACCAGCGTCGCCGGGCCTCGTGCTGAGATCTCCGCTTTGGTCCTCTTCCCCGAATAGCCCCGGCTCCGGCCGCTGCGTGATGCTTGCTTTCCCACCTGTTGCGGAACCCTGAAGCACCGCCGAGTATTGCAAAAATATGGAAGCGGATCGGGAGACGAAAGAGTGAGCGATCAAAGGTCCAGGTCCCTAGCGCGAAAGATCAGGCTGTATGTCTTGGTGCCATTATTGCTTGCGCTGGCGGTCTTTTCGCTGCTGCCGCTTGTGGAGTCCAACCGGTGGTGGATCCGTTTTCTCGACTTTCCCCGGATACAGGTAACGATCGCTCTTCTTCTCGTACTGGCGCTCTACGTGATCCTGGGCGGCTGGCGTGGCCGGTTCGGTCTGGCGACGATCGTTCTGTCGATCATCGCGCTCGGCTACCAGGCCTACCGTCTCTATCCTTACACGCCGCTGGTCGAGCCGATGGCGCTGCGGATAACGACGTGCCCGGCGGACGCACGCTTGGCGGTCATGGTCGCCAACGTCAAGCGGACGAACCGGAGGGCCGACGCGCTCTTGCGGATCATCGAACAGGCCGAGCCGGATCTTCTTCTCGTTCTCGAGACCGACGAGTGGTGGGATCGCCAACTCGCGCCGCTCGACAAGCGGTTCGGCTTCAACGCACAACACATTCCCACCGATGCCGAATATTACGGGATGCATCTTTTCTCGCGCTACCCACTGATAGATGCGCAGGTGAAGTTCCTTTTCGGGGCCGACACGCCGACGATCTTCTCGGGTGTTCGTTTGCCGAAAGGTGAGGTGATACACTTCGCTGGTCTTCATCCGCGGCCGCCGCAGAGTTGGTCGCGACCGACCACCATGCGCGACGGCCATCTGGCCACTGCGGCACTGGCGGCGGCCGATTCCGATGCGGCGAGCGTGATCGCCGGAGATTTCAATTCGGTGCCATGGGAACGCATCACGCGGCGCGTTATGCGGCTGGGTCAACTACTGGACCCGCGTGTCGGCCGTGGAACCTACCCGACCTACGACGCACAGAGCTGGATCCTGTCCTGGCCGCTGGACCAGGTGCTCTACCAGACGCGTTTCGGATTGCTCGGCTACGATACGCTTCCCGAATTCGGCTCGGATCATTATCCGATCCTGGCCGAACTCTGCTACTCGCCGGCCATGGCCGACCGGCAATCGGCTCCGGCACATGAGGAGGGCGATCGCGAGGAGGCGCGAACGGCTATCGAGGCGGCGCGACAGCTGGAAAGATAGGGCCATTCATCGCCCGACGTCCCGGCCCTCTTCCTCCCGTGGAGGGCTTATCTCCTTACGAAAATCTTTCTTTCGCCACAGTTAGTTAACTGCTGCTTAACCATCCGCCTGCGATGAATGGCTCCTAGCCTCGTTTGAGGATCGGATCGGGCGGTTCATGGCCAAGCATGTCGCGGTATTGATGGGTGGTTTTTCGTCGGAGCGGCCGGTCAGCCTTGCCTCCGGCAACGCCTGCGCCGATGGCCTCCAGGCCGCCGGCTACGCGGTGACGCGCGTCGACGTCGACCGCGACGTCGCCCGCGCGCTGGCCGAGCTGCGGCCCGACATTGCCTTCAACGCCCTGCACGGTCCCTATGGCGAGGACGGCACGATCCAGGGCCTCCTCGAATATCTGGCGATACCCTACACCCATTCCGGCGTTCTCGCCTCGGCGCTCGCCATGCATAAGGAACTGGCGAAGACGGTCGCGAAGGTGGCCGGTGTGCCGGTGGCCGAAGCCAGGGTGTGCCATCGCCGCGACGCCGCCGGCAAACACGTCCTGTCACCGCCCTATGTGGTGAAGCCGGTGGCCGAGGGTTCCAGCTTCGGCGTCCTGATCGTGCGCGAGGACCAGGCTCATCCGCCGCGGGAACTCACCAGCGACGAATGGCCTTATGGCGACATCGTCATGGTCGAACGCTTCGTCGCCGGACGGGAATTGACCTGCGCGGTGATGGGCGACGTGGCGCTCGAGGTCTGCGAGATTACCACCGAGGGCCACGCATTTTACGACTACGATTCCAAATATGCTCCCGGCGGATCGCGCCATGTTGTGCCGGCCGAAATTCCCGCCAAGGTCTCCCGGCGTATTCAGGAATGGTCGCTCGCCGCCCACAGGGTGATCGGTTGCCGTGGCGTGACGCGCTCGGACTTTCGCTATGACGACCGCTTCGGCGAGGGTGGCGAGGTGATCTGGCTGGAGATAAACACCCAGCCCGGCATGACCAAGACCTCGCTTGTGCCCGACATTGCCGCCGCCTCCGGCCATTCCTTTCCCGAACTTCTGACCTGGATGGTGGAGGACGCCTCGTGCAATCGCTGACGGCCGAGCGCCGCCCTAACGACATGCGCGCCGGTACGCCCGGGCGACTCACCTTGCGTATGCTGCGCGCCGGACGCCGGGCTTCCGGTCTCGCCGCCAGCGTTGCGCGACTGCCCATACCGCCTTTCGGTGCGCTGGCCGCGGTGGTGATCGGATCGGCCGTCGTCTACGGCATATCGGTGGGCGGCCACACCGTGACGGTCGTCGACGGCATTGCGCAGCCGCTCGGCTTTCCGATCGAGGCGATCGACGTGACGGGCAATTCGGAAACTTCCGAGATCGATGTCCTGCAGGCGCTCTGGCAGACCGGCTCGCAGAGCCTGTTCTCGCTCGATCCGGCCGCTGCCCGCCAGGCCCTGGAAGAGATGCCCTGGGTCGATCGCGCTTCAGTGGCCAAGGTCTTTCCCGATCGGGTCCGGATCACCCTGTCCGAACATCGCCCTTACGCCGTCTGGCAGAAGGGGCGAGAGTTCGTTGTGGTCAACCGCGAGGGCAAGGAGATCGTGCCCTTCACCCCCGGCCGCTTCGCCAATCTGCCTGTCGTTGTAGGGACCGGCGCGGCCGCCCACGCCGCGGCTCTCCTCGACGAGTTGGAGGTCCTGCCCGAGCTTCGCGCAAGGGTGAAGGCGTATATCCGAGTGGGGAATCGTCGTTGGGACTTGCGGCTCGAAAACAGCATCGCGATCGAGCTTCCCGAGGATGATCCAGTCGAGGCACTGGCCGAGGTGGCGCGGATGGACCGGGAGAACGGGCTTTTGTCTCGCGACATCGCGGCCGTCGACATGCGGCTTGCTGACCGGATCGTGATCAAGCTCACGCCCGACGCGTTGATTCGGCGTAATGCGGCTCTGAAGGAGCGTGAGAAGATTTTCAAGCGTAGCCGGAAGGATGACCCGGTATGAGTTTGTTTCAACGTGGCCGGGACGAGCTTCCGCGCATCAAGGCGCTACCGAAGCGCCGCTCCCGCGTGATCTCCGTGCTGGATGTCGGCTCGGAAAAGGTCTCCTGCCTGATCGCTCGGCTGACGCCGCGCGTTGCCAGTGAGATGTTGCCCGGCCGGACCCATACGATCGAGGTAATCGGCGTAGGTCACCAGCGCTCGCACGGCATCAAATCCGGAGTCGTCGTCGATCTCGACGCGGCGGAGCAATCGGTCCGGCACGCGGTCGCCGCGGCCGAGCGGATGGCCGGACTGACCATCGAATCGCTGATCGTCTCCGTCACGGCCGGACGGCTCAAAAGTCTGCGCGGCGCCGCTGAGATCGACACCGTCGGGGAGATTTCTCAGGCGGATGTTTCGCAGGTCCTTGGTCTCGCCGCGAAGGTGCCCCTCGAGGAGCGCCGAGTGGCGCTGCATTCGCTCGCCTTCGATCTGTCGATCGACGGCGAGAGCGGGCTCGACAAGGTCGTCGGCATGAGCGGCAATCGGCTAGGCGCGGACATGCATGTGCTGACCGCCGAGGAAACACCGTTGCGCAATCTCGAGGCGGTCGTCAA
Organism: Aurantimonas marina; assembly: GCF_017183135.1. Classification (GTDB taxonomy): domain Bacteria; phylum Pseudomonadota; class Alphaproteobacteria; order Rhizobiales; family Rhizobiaceae; genus Aurantimonas; species Aurantimonas marina. The sequence goes on from NZ_JADDXW010000005.1 coordinate 52,231, forward strand.
TCGTGCGCGGCTGATGGTCGAGGCGTTCGTGGCGACGCCTTATGCCAGCGCGCTTTCGACATTGGTCGAAGACGAGGCGACGATGGGTTCGGCCTGCATCGACATGGGGGGCGGTGCGACGACCATCGCGATCTTCCAGAATGGTCGCTTCGTCTATGCCGATCAGGTCGCGCTCGGCGGCAACCACATCACCATGGACCTCGCACGCGGATTGTCGATCCGTCCGGCCGATGCGGAGCGGCTCAAGGTCATGCACGGCTGCACCCTGAGCGAGTTGATGCAGGACGACGACAGGGTGCCTGTCGTGCCGCTCGGGGAAGAGGGCGGACACGACTCCAAATCCACCGTCGCGCGTTCGCTGATCGCTAAGATCATCCGGCCGCGCGTCGAGGAAACCCTGGAGCTTGTCCGCGACCGTCTGGCCGCCTCAGGGCTCGGCCACGTCATCGGGAAGCGCGTGGTCTTGACCGGCGGTGCCAGCCAGCTTGCCGGCATGAGCGATACGGCGCGCGGTATTCTCCAGCGCAATGTTCGGCTCGGACGACCGGTCGGGGTTGCCGGGCTCAATCCATCCAACAAGGGGCCAGCCTTTGCGACCTCGGTCGGCCTGCTGATCTACCCGCAGGTCGCCCATCGCGAGAACACCGGCCAATCGTCGATCGCGGCCTTCGCGCTCGATCAGAACACCAGGACGGGACGTTTCGGATCCTGGCTCCGGCGGAGCCTTTGAGACAGCGCGGCCGGACTGCCGGCCGGCCGCGAAAACATACGGTGCGCGCCGCGCGCCGTAGCAACTGACAATGCGAACGGCCGCGCGGCGAAACGGCCCGAAACTGCGATATGCGATAGAGGAACAGGATATGAGCACGAACCCGAACAAGACCGACATCACCGAGTTGAAGCCCCGCATCACCGTTTTCGGCGTTGGCGGAGGCGGCTGCAATGCGGTCAACAACATGATCAACGCCGGCCTCGAAGGGGTCGAGTTCGTGATCGCCAACACCGACGCCCAGGCGTTGCGCTCGTCCAAGGCCGAACGGATCATCCAGATGGGCGTCGCCGTGACCGAGGGACTCGGCGCCGGTTCGCAGCCGGAAGTCGGCCGTGCCGCGGCCGAGGAATCGATCGACGAGGTCTGCGACCATCTCCTCGGCTCGCACATGTGCTTCGTCACCGCCGGCATGGGCGGCGGCACCGGCACCGGCGCCGCGCCAGTGGTCGCGCGAGCGGCTCGCGAAAAGGGCATCCTCACGGTTGGCGTCGTGACAAAGCCGTTCCATTTCGAAGGTCAGCGCCGGCTGCGGATCGCCGACGAAGGTATCGAGGAACTGCAGAAGAACGTCGATACCCTGATCGTCATTCCGAACCAGAACCTGTTCCGGATCGCTAACGACAAGACCACCTTCGCCGACGCCTTCGGCATGGCCGATCAGGTGCTGTATTCGGGCGTCGCCTGTATCACCGACCTGATGGTGAAGGAAGGGCTGATCAATCTCGATTTCGCCGACGTGCGTTCGGTGATGCGCGAAATGGGCAAGGCGATGATGGGTACCGGCGAGGCGTCCGGCGAAGGACGCGCGATGGCCGCCGCCGAAGCCGCGATCGCCAACCCGCTGCTCGACGAGACGTCGATGAAGGGCGCGCGTGGGCTGTTGATCTCGATCACCGGTGGCCGCGACCTCACCCTCTTCGAGGTCGACGAAGCGGCGACCCGCATCCGCGAAGAGGTGGACCAGGACGCCAACATCATCCTCGGTGCGACATTTGACGAGAGTCTTGAGGGGATTATCCGCGTGTCGGTGGTCGCGACCGGTATCGACAAGGTCGAGATGGCGCTGGCGGGACACGCTGCGGAACGCTATGCCGCGCCCGTTGCCGCGGCGCCCCGTGCCGTGCCGCAGGCCGAATCGGCAACGTCCCGTGTCGCGGTGGCGGAGCCGACGCCGGTCCTCCCGGCCGCAGTCGCGATGGATGAATTTGACGAAGAGATCGAAGACGACTTCACCGACGCGCTCGAGGCCGAGATTGCCCAGGTCAGCTCGTCGACTCCCTCTGCGGATATTCCAGCGCCTCGTATGCCGCGAGTCGAGGATTTTCCGCCCGTCGTACGCGCCGAGATCGAGAGCCGATCTGCCGAGTACCACGGTGAGGACCGCGGTCCGATGGGGCTGTTGCGTCGGCTGACGACGGGCTTGTCGCGACGCGACGAAGAAGAGCACTCGACCGCCGAAATCCGTCAGAGCACGCCGGAAGCGTCACGCCGGGCGGTGGTTGAGCCGAATCCCTATGCGCCCCGCCGCGTGGCCGCCGAATCAGGTGCCCGGCCGGTGCCTCAGGCACGCTCGGTCAGTGATGACGATCAGCTTGAAATCCCTGCGTTTTTGCGCCGTCAGGCCAACTGATCGCCCACTGTTACCGGTTTGACACAAGGTCCGCCGACATTTCGGCGGACCTATGTATTTATAAGTCATTGAAAAAAAACGAATTTGTGCCTCGTATAAGCCGCCATCCAGTAACAACGGGTAAGAATCCGTGATTTGGCTGATGAACGGCTCCGTTCTAGGTGTTGCAGCGTGTTTTAGACATCTCGGCGGCGCGACCCTCCTGGGGGAGGTGGGTAGGCAAGAGCTGAAGGGAAGTCTCCCGATGAGGGTGCCAACCTCCAGGAAGTGCGAAGTGATCTTCGTTTGATGGTTGGCGGGAAAGGTTGCCAATTGTGTTGATGTTCCAGCAAACGCTTGGTTCGCGGGTCGATTTTGACGGCGTAGGCGTCCACAGCGGTCTTCCTGTTCAGCTCAGTCTTCTTCCGGCCGAGGCTCACACCGGCATCGTCTTCCATCTGTTTGACAAATCCGACCTGCTGCATGAGATCAAGGCGGTCTCGGCGAATGCCGCGCTTATGGATCTTTCCACCGTCGTCGGCGATCCGCGTGGCGCTCATGTCGCCACGATCGAGCATTTGATGGCAGCGCTCTATGCTATGGGCATCGACAATGTCGTCGTGCAGATCGATGCGCACGAAACCCCGATCATGGACGGATGCGCCGCCGGCTTTATCGCGGCGATCCGCGAATCGGGCATCATCAGCCAGGCGGCCAGGCGGCGCTTCCTGCGCGTATTGAAGCCCGTGACCGTCGAGATGGACGGCGCGCGGGCCGAATATCGCCCGCACAACGGCACGCGGTTCGAGATCGAGATCGATTTCGATAGCCCCGTCATCGGACGCCAGACCTATTGCGCCGATCTCACGGCGGACCGCTTCGCCGAGGATCTGTCGCGGGCGCGCACCTTCGGCTTCATGAAGGATGTGGAGCGTCTCTGGGCCGCAGGCTATGCACTCGGGTCCTCGCTGGACAATTCCGTGGTCATTGGCGACGATGGCCGGATCATCAATCCCGACGGCCTGCGCTATACGGACGAGTTCGTCCGCCACAAGGCACTGGACGCGGTCGGTGACCAGGCGCTCGCCGGCGCGCGCGTGCTCGGCTGCTACCGCTCCTATCGCGGCGGTCACAAGCTCAACGCGCTGGCGCTGCAGGCTCTGCTCGCGGACCATCGCGCCTATGAGATCGTCGAGATGCCGTCACGCCTCGTCGACCCGGTTCGCCATGCGCCACTCGTCGCGGTGGCGGCGCCCGCCTACGGTCCGCAGATCCTCTAAGACAGCGTCAGGGGGCGGTCCACCCGGGTGCCCGCGTCACAAAAAAGGCGGGTTGGTTCGGCTTTCAACGTTGCTGGCGTCGAGGGCACGGCGTAAACAGGCCTTCGAACGGCAGGGGATCGGCACGAATGAGCAATCCGCACAGCATTGAGATCACGCGCCGCTGGCGGACGGGACGGCTCGGGCTCTGTCTGGCGATCGGGCTGGCGGCTCTCGGCCTCGGCGGTTGCGCCTCGTCCGGCACCAGCGATGTCGAGGCCTTGGCGCTTGCCGCGCAGACAGAGCCTCCAGACGTCCTCTACAATCAGGGGCTGGCCAATCTCGAGGGTGGTCGCCTGGGTGAGGCAGCGAAGAAATTCGAGGCCATCGATCGTCAGCATCCCTATTCTGAATGGGCCCGCAAGGCGCTGGTCATGAACGCATTCGCCAGTTACCGCAGTGGTGACTACGACGGGGCGATCAATTCGTCCAAGCGCTATCTATCGCTCTATCCTGGCAGCGAGGAAGCGGCTTACGCGCAATACATCATCGGCTTGGCCTATTATAAGCAGATCCCGGACGTCACCCGCGACCAGAAGGAAGCCGCCCGCGCGGCTGCGGCGATGCGCGAGGTGATGGAGAAATATCCCGACTCCGAATATGCCGAGGATGCGCGCAACAAGGTGCGAATCGCCCGCGATCAGCTGGCCGGCAAGGAGATGCAGGTCGGGCGTTATTATCTGGAACGGCGTGAATACGTCGCAGCGATCAACCGCTTCAAGAATGTCGTCGACGTCTACCCCGAATCGCGGCAGGTCGAAGAGGCGCTCGCGCGTCTGACGGAGGCCTATTACGCCATGGGTCTGACCGGTGAGGCGCAGGCCGCGGCCTCGGTGCTCGGCCAGAACTATCCGAATTCGCCCTGGTATCGCGACTCCTACCAGCTCCTGCAGAGCAAGGGTCTCGCGCCGCGCGAAGGCAGCGCGACCTCCTGGTTCGGCACCATCGGCCGAAAGATCGCTGGCGGCTGATCACGCCGGTCCGGGCGGTCGGTAGATCGCCCGCCTCAAGCTTGTCGGGCGGCCGGTTGCAGAACCGGTCGCCCTTTTCGTTCGCGCTGCCATCCTCTCGCTCGCCCGATGCGCTATCTCGGTAACGCGGTTGCCATTGGGGCGCCGCTTCATTACCGACGATCCGGTCATGCTGGTTCACCTTTCGATCCGCGACATCGTTCTCATCGAACGGCTCGACCTCGCCCTGGGCGAAGGCCTCTCCGTGCTCACGGGTGAGACCGGCGCCGGCAAGTCGATCCTTCTCGACGCACTGTCGCTCGCCCTTGGCGGGCGGGGCGATGGCGGTCTCGTGCGTCACGGCGCCAGGCAGGGGGAGGTGACCGCCGTCTTCGATCTGGCGGCTGGCCTCGGCGTTCGGGCGCTTCTGGAAGAGAACGGCTTCGACGACGACGGCGATGTCATCCTGCGCCGCGTCCAGAGCGCCGACGGACGAACCCGCGGCTTCATCAACGACCGGCCCGCCAGCGTCGCGCTGATGCGCACGGTCGGGCAGGCGCTCGTCGAAATCCACGGCCAGCACGACGACCGGGCGCTGGTCGATCCGGAAGCGCATCGTACGCTGCTCGATCAATATGGCGGCCTCGAACGCGAGGCGGCGGCGGTGGCCGGCGCGCATGTGGCCTGGCGGAGCGCAGAGCAGGAGTTGCGCGCGCACCGCGCCAGGGTCGAGGCGGCGGCGCGGGAGGCCGATTATATCCGCGCCGCCGTCGAGGAATTGTCCGATCTCGCCCCGATTGCCGGCGAGGAGGAGGAGCTGGCGGAGCGCCGCCAGATCATGATGCGGTCGGAAAAGATCGTCACGGACGTCAACGATGCCTATGAGGAACTGTCCGGGTCGGCGTCTCCGATCCCGCCGCTGGCGGGCCTCCTGAAGCGTCTCGACCGCAAGCGCGATCAGGTGCCGGGTCTGCTCGATCCGACCATCGAAAGGCTCGATATTGCCCTCGACGCGCTGTCCGACGCGCAGATGGCGTTGCAGGAGGCGCTGCGCTCGCTGGAATTCGATCCGCGCGCGCTGGAACAGACCGAGGAGCGGCTGTTCGCGCTGCGTGCGGCGGGTCGAAAATTCTCGATCCCTGTCGACGCACTGCCTGAGCTCACGGCAAAGATGATCGGCGACCTGGCCGATCTCGACGCCGGCGAGGAGCGCCTGGCCCGGCTCGAGGAGGAACTCATCGAGAAACGGGCGTTGTTCGATCGCGACGCCGCTGCGCTGTCCGAACAGCGCCAGACTACCGCGCGTCTGCTCGAAGCTGCGGTGATGACGGAGCTTCCCGATCTCAAGCTCGATCGCGCGGCGTTTCTGGTCGAGATGGCGAGCGATCCGGACCGGCCCTCGGCCGCCGGCATCGACACGGTCGAGTTCTATGTTCGCACCAATCCCGGCACCCGCGCAGGGGCGATGATGAAGGTCGCGTCCGGCGGCGAGCTGTCTCGCTTTCTGCTGGCGTTGAAAGTCGCGCTCGCTGATCGCGGATCTGCGCCGACGCTGGTCTTCGACGAGATCGACACCGGCGTTGGGGGCGCCGTCGCCGACGCCATCGGTCGGCGCCTGGCGCGGCTCGCCGGGACCGTCCAGGTGCTCGCCGTCACCCATGCGCCGCAGGTCGCCGCCCGAGCCGCGACGCATCTCTTGATTTCCAAGGCCGCCGCCGATGCCGGCGAGGATCGGGTCGCAACCCGCGTCGCACCGATCGGCGAGGCGGGAAGGCGCGAGGAGATCGCCCGGATGCTCGCCGGCGAAACGGTCACCGACGAGGCCCGCGCCGCCGCTCTCCGGCTGATCGGCGCCGGAGCTTGAAGATGACGAAGCCTGAACGCGTTCTCATCGTCGGCGCGGGTCCAGTCGGGCTTGCGGCGGCCGTCGAGTTCCGTCGGCGCGGTTTTCATCCCCGCATCATCGACGCCGGGGAGGGGCCGACGGATGTGGCACAGTCACGGGCGCTCGGCATCCTGCCGACGACGCTCGATATCCTTGCAGCGTCGGGGATCACGGGTCGACTGCTGGCCGAGGGCGGCCGCATCGACAAGGCCGAGATTTCCCGCGATGGCAGGCATCTGTTCAGGATCTCGACCAGGCCGGCGCGCACGCGCCACAACTTCATCCTCACCCTGCCGCAGGGGCGCACCGAGCGACTGATGATCGAGTGGCTCGCCGCCCGCGATATCGCCGTCGAATGGAACACCGCCTTCGTCTCGCTGGCCGATACCCACGCGCCGCGGGTCCGCCTGTCCAATGGCGAGATCGTTGCGGCCGATCTGGTGCTGGGCGCCGACGGCGTGCATTCGGCGGTGCGCGAGGATATCGGCATTCCGTGGAACGGCGCGGGCTATCCGGCCGAGTTCGCGTTGGCCGACGTGGTCTTCGAGCGGCCGATTGACGCTTCGACCGCAAGGGCCAATCTCAGGACGGCGAACGGCGGCGCCGGAGGCGCGGTCGCGCTGTTGCCTCTCGGCGAGACGAAGGGCCGCTATGTCGGCATCGCGCCGTCCACCGCAGCGCTGCTGGCCGGAATCGAGGGCATTGCGGCCGTCACTTGGGAATCACGCTTTTCCGTCAGCTTCCGCCATGCCGAGCGCATGGCCAGGGGCCGGGTGTTCCTGGCCGGCGATGCCGCTCACGTTCATTCGCCCGTCGGCGGCCGCGGCATGAATCTCGGCATCTGGGACGCGGCCTGGCTGGCCTATCTCGCCAGCGAGGGGCGCCAGAGCGAATATGAGATGCGCCGGATGCCCTCCGTGCGACGGGTGCTGGAGGATACCAGGCGGATGACCGATGTCATCGCTGCGCCACCACAGCGGGTCCTGACCACGCTGCGCTATGCGATGCCGCTGGCGACACGGCTGCCCTGGGTGCGACGCAAGATCGCCGAACGGCTGTTGGCGCTCGATCTGCCGCAGCCCGAATGGCTATGAGACTGGCGTATGAAACGGGTAGGGAATCGCGGACACCATGAACGAAAAGCCGGTCGATGATCTGGACGAACAGGAGGCGGCGGTCGAACTCGAACGTCTTGCACGGGAGATCGCCGAACATGACCGGCGCTATCACGGCGAGGACGCGCCGACTGTCTCCGACGCCGAGTACGATGCGCTACGGCGCCGCAACGACGCGATCGAGGCGCGGTTCCCCGAACTGATCCGCAGCGACTCGCCGTCGCGCCGGGTCGGGTCGGAGGTGTCGGAGAAGTTCGAGAAGATCCGCCATGCTTTGCCGATGCTGTCGCTCGACAACGCGTTTTCCGATGAGGACGTTGCTGATTTCGCCAAGCGCGTCCGCCGCTTCCTGAAGCTCGCCGAGGACGCGCCGTTGGCGATCACCGCCGAGCCGAAGATCGATGGCCTGTCGCTATCTCTGCGCTACGAGAACGGCGAACTCGTCTCGGCGGCGACCCGGGGCGACGGCACGACCGGCGAGGACGTCACCCGCAACGCCCGGACCCTCGACGACATTCCAAACCGGCTGAAGGGGAACGCACCGGCCGTCTTCGAAGTGCGCGGCGAGGTCTATATGAGCCACGACGCTTTCGCCGCCCTCAACGCTCGGCAAGCCTCCGAAAACAAGCCGGTCTACGCCAATCCGCGCAACGCCGCCGCCGGCTCGCTGCGCCAGCTTGATGCCGGTATCACGAGGGGCCGCGCGTTGCGCTTCTTCGCCTATGCCTGGGGCGAGGCGAGCGATGTGCCGGGCTCCACGCAGATGGAGGTGGTCGCGGCGCTCCGGGATTTCGGCTTCGCGACCACGGATCTGATGCGCCGTTTCGAGACGATCGAGGGGCTGATCGAGCACTACCACCTTATCGAGGAGAAGCGGGCGAGCCTCGGCTACGACATCGACGGCGTCGTCTACAAGGTCGACGATCTGGCGCTGCAGAAACGGCTGGGTTTCGTCTCGCGTTCGCCGCGCTGGGCGATCGCCCACAAGTTTCCGGCCGAGCAGGCGACGACGGTTCTGAGGGCGATCGAGGTCCAGGTGGGTCGCACCGGCGCGCTGACGCCGGTCGCCAAGCTCGATCCGGTTACCGTCGGCGGCGTCGTCGTCCAGAATGCGACGCTCCACAATGCCGAGGAGATCGAGCGGCTGGATGTACGGGTCGGCGACACGGTCCGAATTCAGCGGGCTGGCGATGTCATCCCGCAGGTGCTTGGTATCATCGCGGAAAAGCGGCCCGAGGGCACCAAGCCGTACGAGTTTCCCTCGGTCTGTCCGTGCGAACTGAAAACCCCAGTCGTACGCGAGGAGACCGCTTCGGGGGCGCCGAGCGTGGTCAGGCGTTGCACCGGCGAGTTCGCCTGTCCGTTCCAGCGGCGCGAGCATCTGAAGCTGTTCGTCTCACGAAAAGCCTTCGACATCGACGGGCTGGGGGAGAAGCAGATCGATTTCTTCTACGACGATCCGGACTTCTCCATCCGCACGCCGGCCGACATCTTCAGGATGAGCGGCGCGAATGCGACTGGCCTGAAGAAGCTGAAGGACAAGGAAGGCTTCGGCGAGGTCTCGGCCAACAATCTGTTCGCCGCGATCGAGGCGCGCCGGACGATCCCGCTCGATCGCCTGATCTTCTCGCTCGGCATCCGCCATGTCGGCGAGGCGACGGCGAAGACCCTGGCCCGCGCCTACGGCTCCTTCGAGGCATTTCACGACGCCGCGCTCAAGGTGGCGGCGGGCGACGAGGAAGCGGGCGCCGAGATGGACGCGCTGGAGGACATCGGGGGGGCCGTGTTGACCGCTGTCGCGCGGTTCTTCTCCGAGGCTCACAACCTGCGTCTCGTCGAGGATCTGGTGGCACAGCTGACGGTCGAACCAGCCGAAAAGCCGGCCGCGTCCTCGCCCGTCTCCGGTCAGACCATTGTCTTCACCGGCTCGCTCGAGCAGATGACCCGCGACGAGGCCAAGGCGATGGCCGAGGCGCTTGGGGCCAAGGTCGCAGGTTCGGTGTCGAAGAAGACCGACCTCGTCGTCGCTGGCCCTGGCGCCGGCTCGAAGCTGAAGAAGGCCGCCGAGCTCGGCGTCGAGGTGATCGACGAGGATGCCTGGTTCGCACGGATCGGGCGAAAGGAAGGGAGCGGGGCCGGCTAGGCAACCCTCCCGATCGATTAAAAGGCCGAAGTTTCCGGCCGCGGCGAACTGGTGCGCAAGGTGGCGCATCTCAGCCCACCGATTGACTGAGCGACATCTTTCCCGGATAGCGGTCTCCCAGCTCCCGGGGGATGAGCGGCCTGCACCTCGTCCGTGCAAGATGCGCGGTCCGACGACGGTGCAGTGCGGTCACGGTAACCAATCGATTTCGCGTGCTCGCGAGAGCTTGTATTGCTCCCTGATGGTCGGCGGGCGACATTGCCGACGTTCGAACAAGGAATCCTCATGCCTCACCATCTGCTGCGCCGTCTGCGCCGCGCGGCGCCCTGGAGCGTTGCACTTGGCCTTGCTGTGACCAGTGCCGCCTTTGCGCCGAGCGCTCGCGCTGTGGGAGAAACCGAACGAAGCGGTTCGCCGAATACGCAGGATCCCGCGACGGCAGGAAAAGCGGAGGTTCCCGCGACGCGCGGGACGGCCGGCGCGTCATCGGAAATCATCCCCGCCGACGATCTCGCCACCATGCTCGAACTCGCCCAGGGCTATGGCGAGGCCGAACTGACCGCCGTCGAGGATGGCGACCCTGTCATCGTCGGCGAGATCAACGGCGTCGCCTACCAGTTGTTCTTTCTGAACTGCGCGGACAACCACACCGGCTGCGCCATCATGAACTTCTACGCGATCTGGGATGTCCAGGACGTCGCCATCAGTGCCATCAACGCATTCAACCGCACCCAGCCGTTCAACAAGGCGTATCTGACCGCGGACAATCTCCCGGTGGTCGAGCTCAACCTGTCGACGGAGGGCGGCATGACGCGCGGCCAGCTCGACAACGCGTTCGAGCGCTGGACCATCGTGCTGGCGGAGTTTCCGAGGCAGGTGCTGGGCGAAACGCGGTAAGGGGACACCGTCCCCATTTCGCCGCGCTTGCGCGTTGCGTCGCGACGAAGCATAAGCAAGCCTGAGCAAATGGTCGCCGGCACGACCCGCGACTCCGTTGGACCATCCGAGAATTGCATTGACCGAATCCGCCCGATCGGAGACCCGCGCCGCGCTGCGCCAACTCCTGCCCGTGCTTCTCGCCGTCGTCCCATTCGGCATGGTGTATGGCGCCATCGCGGTCGGCGCCGGGCTGACGCTGTGGCAGACAATGGGCTTTTCGGCGACCGTCTACGCCGGCGCCTCGCAGCTTGCCGCCTTGCAATTGATCGGTCTCGGAGCGCCGGTCTGGTCGGTGCTCCTGGCCGTCGTCGCGCTCAATTTCCGGCACGTCCTCTATTCGGCCTCGGTGGGCCGGCATCTGACGCGCTTTTCCGCGCCGCAAAAGGCCGCTGCGTTTTTTTTCCTAGTCGATCCTGTGTTCGGCGCCGCCGAGGCGCGGGCGAGCGGCCAGAAACTGACCAAGACCTATTATTTCGTCTACGGGATCGTGCTCTATTTCGGCTGGCTCGCGGCGACTTTGGCAGGCGCGGTATTCGGCGCAATGATCGACGACCCGCGCGCCTACGGCCTCGACTTCATCCTGCCGGTCTATTTCCTGACGCTGTTGATGACATTCCGATACCGCAGCCTGTTCTATCCGGTGGCGCTGGCAAGCGCGGCGGCATCGATCCTCGTCTACGTCACGATCGGGCCGCCCTGGCACGTCACCATTGGCGGGTTTGCCGGCATCGCCCTCGCGGCGTTTGCCCGACCTGCCGGCCATTCAACCGGGGAGGGCGCCGATGGCTGACATCTGGTGGATCATCCTGCTCGCCGGTCTGCTGACCTATCTGACCCGAGCCGGCGGACATCTCCTGCTGGCGCGGATCGGCGTGATGCCGCCGCGGCTGGAAGCGGCGCTGAACGCCGTGCCGGCGGCGGTACTCACGACCATCGTCACTCCCGTCCTGGTGACCGGCGACTGGCCGGAGCGCGCCGCGATCCTTGTCTGCCTGGTCTTGTCGCTGCGGCTGCCGCTGATCGCGGTCGTCGCCATCGGCACGGGGCTGGTTGCGGCGGCGCGAGCGGCCGGCTTCTGACCCCAGGAACGACGACGACCGAAAACGCAAACGGGCCGGCAGTGCCGGCCCGTTTGCGGGATCAGGATTCCTGGATGGCGGAAAGTTTCCATTCGCCGCCATCCTGGCGCACGAAGGTCCACAATTCCGTCGTCTCCGTGGCATGGTCCGGATCGCCCTCTACCACCTCTCCGGTGGTCCGGTCGCGCATCACGTCGATCGACGAGTAGCGCATCGCAAGGCTCGCATAATCGCGTTCCCCCTCGCGCCAGGCTTCGGCGATATCGCCCTGTTCGAGCTTGACGTCGAGAACATCGTTCTTGCGGCCCGACGTGGCGTTCTCCGACAGTTCCTCGGCGAGATAGGACATGACCTCCGGCGTGGTGATCGCCCGCAGCGCTGCGTAATCCTCGCGCGAGAACGCCGCCTGCACCTCGTGAAGCTTCTGCTCGAAGGTGTCGAGGTCGGCGTTGGTGATGCCGATCTCGTCGGACGGTTCGCTCGCTGCGGTTGCCGCTCCCGTCGCGGCGCTGCCGCCCAGACCGGCACCCGAGCCGATCGAGGGGATGCGGAAGCTGCCATTGCCGGCCGGCTGCGCCGGCTCCTCATAGGCGCGGCGCGCGGCCGGATCGGCGCCATTCGCGCGGGCCGGGCTCGGATTGCGGCCCCGGAACAGCCGCATCAGCAACGACGCTCCGACTACGATCAGCAGGATCTGCATGATCATCGCCAGAATGCCGCCCATGCCGCCGAAGCCGCTTCCCATCAGCATGCCGAACAGGCCGCCGAGCATCAAGCCGCCGAGAAGACCACCGCCCAAGCCGCCGAACAGCCCGGGACGACGGGCGGCGATGCCGTTCTGAGCAGCGCCCGCGCCCGGCTGCGCGGCCTGGCCTGGGGTCATAGAGCGCTGGACCGGCGCAAAGGATTTGGGTGCCGTGGTTGTGGTCGGCGCCGACTGGAAGGTGCGGAAGCCCCGGCTGCCGAAGCTGCCCCCGCGACGGGCGTCGGCGTAGTCGACAGCGACGAACGAGAAAGCGAGGAAGAGGCTTGCGAACACTGCACCGAAGCGAAGGCGATTGACCATGTGATGTTCCGTCAAATTGGCGTCCGGCGCAATATGGGAGGCCGAAGCCCCTGTCGCCAGCGGTCCGCGCCGAATTCTTGAGCCTCAGCGCGCCAATTCACGTGTCGCGTCCTCGATACCCTTCAAAGTCATCTCAAACATCCGATCGCCAGTCGCCTCGCGGATCAACTGGATCGATTGCGTCCAGTCCCAGTGTTCGCGCTTGACCGGGTTCAGCCAGACGGTCTTCGGCCATTTGGCGGTAAAGCGTTCCAGCCAGACGAAGCCTGGCTCGGCATTCCAGTGCTCGACCGACCCACCCGGCATGGCGATCTCATAGGGGCTCATCGAGGCGTCGCCGACGAACACCGCCTTGTAGTCCGATCCGAAAGTGTGGAGCACGTCCATGGTGGAGATCGTCTCGGCATGGCGGCGACGATTGTCCTTCCACAACCGCTCATACGGGCAATTGTGGAAGTAGAAGAATTCGAGGTGCTTCAGCTCCGAGCGGGCGGCGGAAAACAGCTCCTCGACCGCCCGGACATGGTCGTCCATCGACCCGCCGATATCGAGAAACAGGAGTACCTTGACGGCGTTGCGCCGCTCCGGCCGGGTCTTGACGTCGAGATAGCCGTGCTCGGCGGTGGAGCGGATCGTGGCGGGAAGGTCGAATTCCTCCTCGGCCCCGTCCCTAACCCAGCGGCGCAGCCGCTTCAGCGCGACCTTGATGTTGCGGGTGCCGAGCTCGATGCCGTCGTCGAGATTGCGGAACTCGCGCCGGTCCCAGACCTTCACCGCCTTGCGGTGGCGGCTCTCCTTCTGGCCGATACGGACGCCTTCCGGGTTGTAGCCATAGGCGCCGAACGGCGAGGTTCCGCCGGTGCCGATCCATTTCGAGCCGCCCTGGTGGCGCCCTTGCTGCTCTTCGAGGCGTTCTTTGAGCGTCTCCATAAGCTTCTCGAAGCCGCCGAGGGATTCGACCAGCTTCTTCTCGTCTTCCGTGAGGTGCTTCTCGGCGAGCCGGCGCAGCCATTCCTCGGGCAGTTCGCGCATATCTACGCCGCCGCCGGCCTCGCCGGATACCGCTTCCACGCCCTTGAAGTTTTCGGCGAAGACCCGGTCGAACCGGTCGACGAAGCGCTCGTCCTTCACCAGGCTGGCGCGCGCCAGATAGTAGAAGCCCTCGACGTCGTAGGTGACGAGATCGGCCGCCACCGCGTCGAGAAAGGCCAGGTGCTCGCGCAGCGTGACCGGGACACCGGCGGCCTTGAGCTTGAGGAAGAACGTCAGGAACATGAGGCAAGGGTAGGGCAGGGAGTGGCGCTTGTCAGCCGGCGCATTGTTTCGCCGGAATCGGCAATCTAGGATTGGGTTGGTTGATCGCGATACGTCAGTGGCGTATACTAGGGGCGGAGATGGCGTTGAAGATCGAAGTTGGTGAAACCCGACGCTTTCTGCTCGACCGTGCGTTCTACGGCCTGTCCGACGATCGCAAGGATCGCATGTTCGCTCAGCTGGAATCCGATCCCGCGATCGGAACGCCGCGGGCCGACCGGACGTCACTTTGGGATTGGCGGTTTGGAGGGTTCGACGTCACCTACGCGATCAGCAACGATTTCAGCAAGATCGTGCTGCTGGAACTTCGACCCCGGACCGAGAAACCCGCGCCGCTTCTGGAGCGCACGTGGGACGCCATCGACAAGATCAATAAGATCAAGCGTTTGATTGGTCTGTGATATGAGAAATGCGATGAAGAAAAGGAAGACCGAGGAGGAGGCGGCCGAGCATCTGGCAGAGTCCCTCGAACAGGCGCTGAAATGGTTTCAGGGCGACGCTTCCGACGTCACGGTTCACACGTTTACGATCGAGGTGCCGGACGTCGCCAAGCTGAGGCGCAAGCTGAAGCTGACGCAGGCGGATTTTGCCCTGAAGATCGGCGTTCCGGTGGCCACGCTGCGCAATTGGGAGCAGGGCCGGCGCTATCCGACCGGTCCGGCGCGCGTCCTCCTCAATGTTCTGGCGCGGCGGCCCGATCTGGTGATGGAGGCGATCGAGGCTTCCCAACCGGTCGAGGCGGCGGAATAACCGCAGTGCCGGCGCAAGGCCGATGCTTCCTTCTCGCTCACCCTGCCTTCGAGGCCGGTCGTGCAAATGCACTATTGTGCGAGCTTGTCGCGGAATTTCTCAGGCACCTGATCGAGCGTCAGTTTCTTCTGCTCCTTGACGTCGTGCGCGAAGGCGACCAGGTCGGCAAGATCCTGGCCGCTCAGATCGATGACCGCGCCCAGTTCCGCTTCCTGCATCGCCGCCATCGCGGGGGCGCCGCGCCACATGCGGGCGGCGAATTCAAAGGCGTTCATCGGCGATGGCATCTCGGCGGCGTCAAGCGACGGGCCGACTTCGACCCCGACGCCGTTGACCGAATGGCAGACGACGCAACCCTTGTCGACGAACAGCTGGCGTCCCCGTTCGGCGTCGAGCGGTGGCATGGCGATACCGATATCGCGCATGAACCCCATCATGCGGTCGACCTGTTCGGGCGGCATCTCCTCGATCGCTTCGAAATCGTGGCCATGCTCGTGGCCCTGGTGCATTTCGCGCATCTCTTCAAGCGGAGCAGACGCGCCGTGGCCGTCGTTTTCCGTCTCCGAGGAATGACCGGGAGCGGCCATGGCGCCGACCGGCGCAAGCGCCACGGTTACGGCCACGGCCGCTGCGGCAAGCGTGACAGGGGACATCGTCATATTCCTTTCAGATCATCGTAACGGCACCGCCCGCGCCCTTCAGAATCTGCAAAGGACGCAGTCGGTCCAGGAAGCACCACACCATCTCGTCCGAAAGCCGAAACTGCTCGGCGGCAACGATGCCGTAGCACCGAACACGGGATCGAGCGTTGATTCACATCAATCCCGCGCTGCGCCACGTTGAGGGGCGCCTTACAAATTTCTGAAAAACAGCACCGTTTTCTGAAAAACAGCACCGTCCGGATCGGTTAGACCGGCGCGGTTCAGCTTGGCAGAGTAATCTCGCCCTTGAGATAGAGCACCCCCTGGCCGGCCACCACGGCGGTCTCACCGTCCAGCCGGCAGCGCAGATCGCCGCCGCGCTTCGACACTTGCCGCGCCGTGAAGTCGCTCTTGCCCAGCCGCTCGGCCCAATAGGGCACCAGCGAGCAATGCGCCGAGCCGGTCACCGGGTCCTCGTCGATGCCGGCCTTCGGCGCGAACATGCGCGAGACGAAATCGATGCCGAAGCCCGGCGCGCCCTTTGCCGTGGCGATGATATTGCGCGGCGGCAAGGCCGCGATCGCCCTTATGTCCGGCGCCAGCGCCTCGACCTCGGCGGAGCTATCCATAACGGCCAGCCAGGACGTGTCGTTCGGCACGGTGAAAGAGAGCACCGCCTGCGGCCGGGCGCCTAGGGCGTCGGCCAGCCTGTCGATATCGGCCGCATCGACGGTCCCGGCCTCGTGACGACGCGGGAAGCGCATCGCATACCAGCCGTCAGCGCCCCGCGTCACGGTGAGCTCGCCCGATTCCCGTGTGACGAAGGTCAGGGTCGCGGCGGTCTCGCCGAGATATTCGGCGAGGACGAATGCGGTGGCGAGCGTCGCGTGGCCGCAGAGCGGCACCTCGATGGTCGGGGTGAACCAGCGCAGCTCCCAGCGCGCCGCGCCGGCCGGCACGAAGAAGGCAGTTTCGGCGAGATTGTTCTCGGCGGCGATCGTCTGCATCGTGGCGTCCGGCAGCCACGTCTGCAGCGGCACCACAGCGGCCGGATTGCCGGAAAACAGTCGGTCGGTGAAGGCATCGACTTGGTAGAGGGGGAGGCGAGTCGCTGTCATGTCGGTCTCAGCGCTGATATTTGATGAACGGCGTTTTGCTCCCGATTCGATCATAGAGCTGGCGGCCCGTATAGTTGAACTCCTGCGTCATCCAGTAGACGCTGGGACAACCGGCGTCGTCCGCCGCCGCATAGACGGCTTCGATCAGCTTTCGGCCGACGCCCTGGCCTCGTACGGCCGGGTCGGCGAAGAGATCCTGCAGATGGACGACGTTCTCGCTGCGCCAACAATGGCGATGCTGCAAGTAGTGCACGAGACCGACAATCTGGCCGTCACGGACCGCCAGCAGGCCGCATGGGTCGTAGAGCACGTGGCCGAGCAATCGCGCAAAGGTCGTTGCGTAGACCTCCTCGGTCGTCGTGGTCCCGTAGAAGTCGAGATAGGCAGTCCAGAGCCGTCGCCAATCGGCTTCGTCCGAGGTTTCCAACGGGCGGATCGTAATGGTCATGCCTACCCCTTCCGCCTTGCCAGAAACGCCAGGCGCTCGAACAGGTGCACGTCCTGCTCGTTCTTGAGCAGCG
Organism: Aurantimonas marina; assembly: GCF_017183135.1. GTDB lineage: Bacteria > Pseudomonadota > Alphaproteobacteria > Rhizobiales > Rhizobiaceae > Aurantimonas > Aurantimonas marina. The sequence goes on from NZ_JADDXW010000005.1 coordinate 69,452, forward strand.
CGCCGGCGAGCTTCGGCAGAGCGCTGGTCGGGCTCTCGCGCAGATCCTTGGGTTCGATGTCCTCGGCGACGAGCAGGCGAATCCAGTCCAGCGCCTCCGAGGTCGACGGCCGTTTCTTGACGCCCGGCTGCTCGCGCAGCTCGTAGAACTGGGTCAACGCGGCGCGCACCAGCTCCTTCTTAATGCCGGGATGATGCACCTCGACGATCTTCGCCAGCGTCTCGGGATCGGGGAACTGGATGTAATGGAAGAAGCAGCGGCGCAGGAACGCGTCCGGCAACTCCTTTTCGTTGTTCGAGGTCACCACGACGATAGGCCGGTGCCTGGCCCTGACCGTCTCGTCGGTCTCGTAGACATCGAACTCCATCCTGTCGAGCTCCTGCAGGAGATCGTTCGGGAACTCGATGTCGGCCTTGTCGATCTCGTCGATCAACAGGACGACGCGCTCGTCGGAGGCGAAGGCCTCCCACAGCTTGCCGCGGCGGATATAGTTGCGGATATCGTTGACCTTCTCGTCGCCGAGCTGGCTGTCGCGCAGCCGCGAGACGGCGTCATATTCGTAAAGCCCCTGCGCCGCGCGCGTGGTGGACTTCACCGTCCACTGGATCAGCCTGAGCCCCAGCGCCTCGGCGATCTGGAAGGCGAGTTCCGTCTTGCCGGTGCCCGGCTCGCCCTTGACCAGCAATGGACGTTCGAGGGTGATCGCGGCGTTGACCGCGATCATCAGATCCTTGCCGGCCACATAGGCGTCGGTTCCGGTAAAGCGCATGCGTGTCATCCTGTGTTCCGTTGCTCGGAACCATAAGGTTCGGCGAGGCGGTGGCAAGCGGGGGGAAGGGTGCTTTGGCGCCACGTCCCGCCGGCCGGGCTTATCGAGCCGCTGCTCTGCCCTATGTTGCGGCTGCGAAGTGCCGGCCCGCGTGATGCTCCAGGAGAATTCACCGTCCATGACCCAACCGAGCTTTGCCGCGCAATCTGGCGCCACTGGTGAGGGCGCTCTCGGCACCGTCCTGACTGTGTTGTTCGCGCTTGCCTGCGGCGCGCTCGCGGCCAATCTCTATTACGCCCAGCCGCTGGTCGCGCTGATCGGCGACGACACCGGCCTGTCGGCCGCGACCGAGAGCATGATCGTCACCGTCGCGCAGATTGGTTACGCGGTCGGCCTCGTCCTCTTGGTGCCGCTCGGCGACCTTATTGAGAACCGCAAGCTGATCCTCGTCACGATGGCGGCGAACGTCGTCAGCCTCGCCGGCCTCGCGCTGGCGCCGGGCCTGACGACACTGTTCGCCATGATGCTGGTCGTCGGCATCACCTCGACGGCGGCGCAAATGCTGGTGCCGCTCGCCGCCAATCTCGCGCCCGCCGCCGAGCGAGGCAAGGTCGTCGGCAACGTCATGAGCGGGCTTCTCGGCGGCATATTGCTGGCCCGGCCGGTCTCCAGTTTCCTCGCCGACTATGTCGGCTGGCGCGGCGTGTTCGGCCTGTCCGCGGGGCTCATCGCAGCGCTTGGTCTGGCTGGTCTGATCCTGTTGCCGCGCCGCGAGCCCCACGGCGAACGGAGCTATGCCGTGCTGATCGGCTCGCTCGGCAGGCTGTTCGTCCGCCAGCCGGTGCTGCGCCGGCGCGGGATCTACCATGCCGCGATGTTCGGGGCGTTTTCACTATTCTGGACGGCCGCGCCGGTGATCCTTCTGCGCGCTCCCTACAATTTCACCCCGAGTGGCGTCGCGCTGTTCACGCTGGCCGGCGTCCTCGGCGTCTTCGCCGCACCGGTCGCCGGGCGGCTCGCCGATCGCGGCTACACCCGCGCCGGCACCATCGTAGCAATCGCAACTGTGATCGCTGCGTTCGTCGCGGCGCTGTTCGGCGGCGTATCGCTGGCCGCCCTGGTCGCCGCAGGCATCCTGATCGACCTCGGGGTGCAGGCCAATCTCGTCTTCGGCCAGCGCGAGATCTACCAGCTTGACGCGACCATCCGGAACCGGCTCAACGCCGTCTACATGACCACCTTCTTTCTCGGCGGGGCGATTGGATCTGCACTATCGAGCCCGGTGCTCGAAGCCTTCGGCTGGGTGGGCGTCTGCATTATCGGCATCGCCATGCCGACTGCGGCGCTGATTTATTTCCTCTTGGCCGACGAGACGGGCTGAGCGGCGATGTCGGCCGTTTCCCACTTGTCGAGGAAAGCTTCGATCGGCAGCGCCTGCATGTCGGGGATCGCCGCAAACAGCACCTCCGGCAACCAGTCCCACCAGGCCAGACGCCGGAGCCGCTCGACGCTCTCTGGCGGAAACCGTTCGCGCAGTAGCCGTGCCGGTACGCCCGCGACAATGGCATAGGACTCGACATTCTTGGTCACAACAGCATTGGCGCCGACCACCGCGCCGTCGCCGATCTGGACGCCGGGCATGATCACCGCGCCATGACCGACCCAGACATCGTGGCCGATCGTCACGCGCTTTGCCCTGCGGTGTTCGCGCCAGTCGGCGTCGATCGGCAGAAAGCGGAAATATTCGTTCGGCCTGTAGCTGATCTTGTGCGTTGTGGGGCGCTCCAGTGGGTGTTCGAGCGCGTTGATCCTGACATTCGCCGCGATCGAGCAGAATTTGCCGAGATCGGTGTAGATCGCCTCGCCGCCGCGCTCGAAATAGGAAAAATCGCCGACCGAGACGTCCCGCAGGAGCACTCGCTGGCCGATCTCGACGAAACGCCCGAGGCGCGTTTCCTTCAGTTCCGCCGACGGGTGAATGCGCGGTTCGGACGACCGCAGGCGCAAATCGTCGTCCCGGTCATCGGCGTGGTCATCCGTTGCGGCGCTTGTCGGAAGGCTCGGCTCTTGTGGATCGTCGGTCATCATCCGCCCATAACCTGCAACATGGCGGTGGTACAGGGCAGCCGGAAATCGGCCGCCTCGCCGCGAAGGTAAGGCGAACCACGAATGTTTTGATTTTGCAGCGGCCGCGCCACCTGCCATGCTGCCCTCCGGTGGCGAAGGGTCAACTGTCGCACCAGCGATCTTGGGAGGATCCGATGGCTGAGAATGGTTGTTGCGGGCCGGGCTATGCATCGCCGAAGGAGGCAATGCAGGCCGAGCGGGAGAAGCTGCTTTACACGGTGGCGCTTTATGTCGGGACGGGCGTGGAGAAGCCGGATTATCTGGCGACGGTGGATGTCGACCCGGATAGCCCGACCTATTCCAGCGTCGTCGCGCGAACCGAAATGCCGGGGATCGGCGACGAGCTGCACCATTCGGGCTGGAACGCCTGCTCGTCCTGTCATGACGATGCGTCGAAATCCCGGCGCTATCTGCTAATGCCCGGCGTGCGCACCTCGAACATCAATGTGATCGACACGGCCGATCCGACGAATCCGAAGCTGCACACGGTTGTATCCGGCGACGAGATCAAGGCGAAGACCGGTTTGTCGGCGCCGCACACGGTCCATTGCCTCGGCTCGGATATCATCATTTCCATGCTCGGCGACGCCGAGGGCAACGGCCCCGGCGGCTTTCTGCATCTCGACGAGAATTTCAACATCGTCGGCCGCTGGGAGAACGAGCTCAACGGCATGAAGTACAATTACGACTTCTGGTACCAGCCGCGCCACAACATGATGGTGAGCTCGGAATGGGCCGCGCCGAACACCTTCATGCCGGGCTTCGAACTGGAGGATGTGGCCGCCGGAAAATATGGTCAGTCGGTGCATTTCTGGGACTTCAAGGCAAAGGCGGTCGCGAAATCCGTCGATCTTGGCGCCGAGGGCATGATTCCGCTGGAGGTCCGAGGGCTGCACGATCCCGAATCCCATCACGGTTATTTCGCCGCGACATTGTCCTCCAACGTCTTCCACTGGTGGAAGGATGACAATGGCGAACCCCAGCTGGAGAAGGTGATCGACATCCCGACCATCGATGTCGCGGGCTTCCCGGTGCCGATGCCGAGCCTGATCACCGACATCCTGATCTCGATGGACGACCGTTACATCTATTTCGCCAACTGGCTGCACGGCGATCTCAGGCAGTACGACATCACCGACCGCTCGAACCCGAAACTGACCGGTCAGGTCTGGCTCGGCGGCATGCTCGGCAAGGCGTCGGAGGTGAACGGCGTTGCGGTGCAGGGTGCCCCGCAGATGATCCAGCTGTCGCTGGACGGCAAGCGGCTCTACGTCACGACATCATTGTTTTCGACCTGGGACAACCAGTTCTATCCGGGCATGAAGGACAAGGGCGCGCAGATGTTCATGGTCGACTGCGACACCGAGAACGGCGGTATGAGCATCAATTCCGACTTCCTGGTCGATTTCGGCAAGGAGCCAAACGGTCCCTCGCGCTGCCACGAGATGCGCTATCCGGGCGGCGATGTGACCAGCGACATCTGGATGTGAGTCGGGTGGGCGGTCGGTCCCTCGACGGACGGTACGGACAGTGAAATCCCACCGGGTTACGCTGGTGAATCGGAACGGCCGCGTCCTGGATGTTGGTGAGGACCAGCCGATCCTCGACGCCGCAGAGGCGGCCGGGCTCGTCCTGCCGGTCGCCTGCCGTTATGGCGGGTGCATCACCTGCGCCGGGCGACTGATCTCGGGCAAGGTGCGCCAGCCGAAGGGGACGGCGCTGAACCGCCGGCAGAGCGCCGCCAGCTATATCCTGCTTTGCATTGCGCGGCCCCGCTCCGATTGCGCCATCGCCGTCGGCGTCGAGAGCCATGATGACCTTTATCGAAACCCCTTCGCCGACTCCCCGGCGTCGGGCAAGGGATCGCGAGGACGGCCATAGGGTCTCGCATCCGGCGGGGCGGCTATGCTATTCGCATCCCGATACCAATCGGATGCGCGGGAGAGGCGGGCCGGGTCTTAAACACACCCGTGCACGATGATGACATGAACGGACTTTCGTTGTTTCGAGCCGGTCTTTGGGCCGTCGTCGCGCTACTTGCAGGCGCAGTCGCGGCGCTGATATTGTTTTACGCTCCGGTCGGCCCGGTCAGCGGCGAGGGACCCTTCGGGACGCCCTTTGCGCTCGTCGATCAGAACGGCTCGGCGATCACCGAGGCCGATCTGAATGGGACGCCCTCCGCAGTGTTCTTCGGCTTCACCCATTGCCCGGAGGTCTGTCCGACGACGCTTTACGAGCTTGCCGGTCATCAGAAGCGGCTGAAGCAGGAGGGCAAAGACCTGCAGGTCGTCTTCGTCACCGTCGATCCGGAACGCGATACGCCCGAAATCCTCAAGGATTATGTCAGCGCCGTCGGTGCAGACATCACCGCGATCACCGGTGCGCCGGACAAGATCGCGACGATGCTGAGGGGCTGGGGCGTCTATGCGGCGAAGGTGGGCGAGGAGCCCGATTATTCCATGGACCATACGGCAACGACATTCCTTTTGGACGCCGATGGCGCGCTGGCCGGCACGCTAGCATACGGCGAAAATTCCGACACTGCGCGCGCCAAGCTGGATCGGCTTGTCGGGCTTTGACGCGACCTCTTAAACGCGCCGTGCGAAATCGGACACGGGACCTGCGACTAGCGATCGCTGCGCCCATTCCCTTCTTGCCTCTCCGGTCTAATTGGGCGGCGTCGCTCGCAAGGATAATCGCATATGGATGATCTCGCCGCCCAGATCGCTCTCATTGGTGCCGCGGGCATCGCTTCGCAGTGGCTTGCCTGGCGCCTGCAGATTCCGGCGATCGTGCTCTTGCTCGCAGTCGGTCTCGTCTTCGGCCCGTTCACCGGCTTCATGAATCCACGCGCGGATTTCGGCGACCTCTACACGCCATTGGTGTCAACAGCCGTCGCAATCGTGCTGTTCGAGGGTGGGCTGACGCTGAATTTTCGCGAGATTCGCGAGACATCGACAGCGGTACGGCGCATCGTCATCGTGTCCGGCCCACTCGTCTGGCTGATGACGGCGCTCGCCGCCCATTATATCGGTAATCTGTCCTGGCCGACGGCGATCATCCTCGGCGCAGTGCTGGTGGTCACCGGGCCGACGGTGATCATGCCGCTTTTGCGCCACGCCAAACTGAAGACCCGGCCGGCGTCGATCCTCAGATGGGAGGCGATCGTCAACGACCCGCTCGGCGCGTTGTTCGCGGTCATCTCCTTTGAAACATTCCTCGTGCTCACAGGGGCGCACGAGGCCGAGAACCTGATCCTCAACGTGATCCTGGCGATCATCGTCGCGGTTCCAGGCGGTATCGCGGTGGGGCGCGCACTCAGCTGGCTGTTCAGCCGCGGCCACGCTCCCGAATATCTGAAAGCGCCGATCCTCTTCGCCGCCGTCGTTGCGATGAATTCCATCACCAATCTGGTACTCGAGGAGGCTGGGCTGCTCACTGTGACCGTGATGGGTATCACCATGGCCAATGCCCGGATCGCCAGCATTACCGAACTCCGGCGGTTCAAGGAGACGATCACCACGCTACTCGTTTCGGGCCTGTTCATTGTACTGACCGCCTCGCTGCAGATGGACGTGATCCGCAGCCTCGAATGGCGGGTTGTCGGCTTTCTGGCTGTCGTATTGTTCCTGGTGCGGCCATTGGCCGTCTTCGTGGCGACGATTGGCGCGGGCCTGAACTGGAAGGAACGGTTGCTTGTCGGTTGGATCGCACCGCGCGGTATCGTCGCGGTTGCGGTTGCCGGCCTATTCGGCGCGACGCTTGCGCGCATTGGGGTGACCGATGGCGACCGCATGATCGCCTATACGTTCGCCCTGGTCGCCGCGACGATCGTCCTGCACGGCTTTTCGCTCGGGCCGCTGGCCCGACTTCTCGATCTCAGATCGGCGGATCGGCCGGGCGTCCTCTTCGTCGGCGCGTCGCGGTTCACCATCGCCTTCGCCCGCCGGCTCAAGGCGCAGGAGGTTCCTGTTCTCATCGCCGACGGCAATTGGTCGCGCGCATCCGAAGCGCGGCTGGCCGAAGTCGAGGTTTGGTATGGCGAGATCCTGTCGGAACAGGCTCACCATTCCCTCAATCTCTCGCGCTTCGACCATATGGTGGCGGCGACCGATAACGACGCCTACAATGCATTGATCTGTACGGATTTCGCGCCGGAGATCGGCCGTTCCGACGTGTTCCAGATCGGCGATCTCGGCGCTTCCGATCGCCAGTCGATGAACTTCACCATCGGCGGCTTGCCGCTGTTCAAGCCCGGCAAGACATATGCCCAGTTGCGTGATCTTGTCGTCGACGGCTGGACGTTCCAGGCAACGCGGCTAACCGAGGAATTCGGCTACGAGCGCTTCGTCGAGACGCGGCCGGCGGAAACCCACGTGCTGTTGTGGATCAAGCCCTCAGAAAGTCTCGTCTTCGCCGCGTCCGAAGGATCGGGCGAGCCGGACGAAGGCGACACCATCATTTCCTTCGGCCCGCCGCGACCGGAGCGCGAGCAGGATAAGATCGTGAAGGCGACAACGACCGAACGCGAGGCCCGCGCCGAAAAGGCGCGCAAGACCACCGAAGCAGCGTCCGCCAACGTCAACGCCGCGACCGCCGGCTGATGGCCCAGTCGCGCTATTTCCTGCGGGCTGGCAAGGCCGAGGCTGAAGCCGTCTATGAGGCCCTTGACACAGCCTTCGAAGAACATGGCTCGCCGGTGGCAATCAGCGAAATCAACGAGACGAGGGGGCTCTTCGAGGTCTCGGCCTATTTCGACACCGAGGACGCGGACGCCTGGGAAAGCATCTTCGCGGATGCGGTCGGACCGGAGCTAGCCGGTCGAATCGAGCGCGAGGAGCTTCCCGATAAGGATTGGATGGCTGATGTTCTCAAAACATTGAAGCCGGTGCGCGCCGGCCGCTTCCTTGTTCATGGTGCCCATGATCGCGAAAAGATCGCCGCCAACGACCTGTCCATCGAGATCGAGGCCGGGCAAGCCTTCGGCACCGGGCATCATGGCACGACGGCTGGCTGTCTGACGATGATCGGGCAGATTGCCGCGCGGCGCCGTCCACGCAACGCGCTCGACCTCGGCACGGGAAGCGCGGTGCTCGCGATCGGCCTGGCCAAACTCGCCCGCGTACCGGTGCTCGCGACCGACATCGACCCGGTGGCCGTGCGTGTCGCCAAGGCCAATGTCATTGCCAATGGCGTCGCCCCCTTCGTCACCAGCGCCACCGCCGTCGGCTTCGCGGGGCCCGCGATCCGCGCGCGCGCGCCGTTCGATCTGATCGTCGCGAACATTCTCGCCGGGCCGCTGATGAAGCTGGCGCCGCAATTCACGCGGCATCTGGCGCGGCACGGCGACATCGTCCTGTCGGGCATTCTGGTCAGCCAGCGGGACGCGGTTCTTTCGGCTTTTCGCGCGCAAGGGCTATTCCACCGATGCACATTGGTGAGGGGCGATTGGGTGACGCTGCATCTGGTCCGGTGAGGGGCGAAAGCGGCCTCAAGACACGAAAACGCCGGCGCGCGGTGACCGCCGCCGACGTTTCGATGCTGCGTGGAAATGCCGCTGGATCAGCGACGCTCGGGCGTGCGTCCCTCGAACAGCGACTCTCGCCCGGCCAGTTCAAGGCCATCGCGTCCGAGAAACGCCATGCGGTCTTCGATGTAGCGTCGGGCCTCACGCTCGCGCGCTTCGATCATGCGGTCCAGCATGCTGCGCATGAAGCCTTTGGAGCGGCCGGTGCCGCGGTGGGACAATTCAGTGTAGGTCGTCGTGGCCATCGCAATATCTCCTGATGCGCTTCGCTGGCCTCCCCTTGCAGCCAATATGCGACCTGGAGCGTGATCGCGGTAGAGTCATTCCTGCATAGGTGCCTCCCGTTATTGCATTGCACAACGGCAGGGCGATTCATGTCTCGTTAACCTTTCGCGCCGCCCTCTGCGCGCCTATGGTCCCCGCCGTCGGCCGCGGGTCGCGCCATTTTTCACCCCGTCTTTACTCGTATCCTGCCAGAGCCTCCGATGTTTCAGAATTTCGACCAGACCGCCGATTTCTCGCGCAGTGCCGAACGGGTCCGTCGGCTCCGCGCTGCTTTCGCAGAATCCGGCATCGACGGTTTCATCGTCCCGCGCGCCGACGAGTACCAGGGCGAGTATATCCCCCCCTCGGCCGCACGGCTTGAATGGCTGACCGGCTTTTCCGGCTCGGCGGGGGTGGCAGCCGTCTTCGCCGATCGCGCCGTGATTCTGGTCGATGGGCGATATACCTTGCAGGTCCGCTCCGAGATCGATCTTGCGGTCTTCGAGCCATTGTCGTCTGGCGAGACCTCGCTCGCCGACTTTCTCAAGGCCGCCGCGCCCGGCAAGCGGATCGGCTACGACCCGTGGCTGCATACGGTGTCGGAGATTCGCACGCTGACGGACGTGATCGAGGCGGCCGGCGGACATCTCGTCGCACTTCCGGCCAATCCGATCGACCGGATCTGGAATGATCGTCCTGCGCCCCCAAAGGCGCGGGCGGTCGTCCATCCAGAGCGCTTCGCCGGACGCCCAGCAACGGAGAAACTTTCCGATCTGGCCGGGCGGATTGGCGAGGCAAAGGCCGATGCCGCGCTTCTCACCGACCCCGCTTCGATCGCCTGGGCCTTCAACCTTCGCGGCGCCGACGTGCCGCACACCCCGCTGATGCTGGCCTTTGCCATCCTGCCCGCCGACGGCCGTCCGACCCTCTTCGTCGATCCGGACAAGCTCGGCGCCGAAATCCGCGCTTATCTTGCGGCGCTCTGCGCTCTGGCATTGCCGGAGGATTTCGAGCCGGCGTTGAAACGGGAGGCGGCTGGGCGCGCAATCGGTCTCGACCCGCAATTGGGCGCGGCGCGGCTGGCGACCATCGTCGAGGCGGCTGGCGGCACGCTCGTCGATATGCCCGACCCGGCGCGGTTGCCGCGAGCGATCAAGAATGCCGGCGAGATTGCCGGCTCACGGGCCGCTCACCGACGCGACGGCGCGGCGGTATCGAGCTTTCTCGCCTGGCTCGACCGCCAGCCGCCGGGAAGCCTCACCGAGATCGCCGCGGTCGAGCGGCTGGAAGCGTCGCGTGCCGAATATGGCGAACGGGACGGAAGCCCCTTGAAGGACATTTCCTTCGATACGATCGCCGGCTCCGGCCCGAACGGCGCGATCGTGCATTATCGCGTTAACCGGGGGAGCGACCGGCTTCTCGGGGAGGGCGAGCTCTTTCTGCTCGATTCCGGCGCCCAGTACGAGGACGGCACCACCGACATCACGCGGACGATCCCGATCGGCCAGCCGAGCGCGGAGATGCGGGAAAAGTTCACGCTGGTGTTAAAGGGCATGATCGCCATTGCCACGGCGCGGTTTCCCAAGGGCACGCGTGGCGTCGATCTCGATCCGCTGGCCCGGATCGCGCTGTGGAAGGCCGGCTGCGACTACGCCCATGGCACTGGTCATGGCGTCGGCTCCTATCTCGCCGTGCATGAGGGGCCGCAGTCGATCTCCAGGCGCGGCATGGCGGTGCTCGAAGCCGGCATGATCCTGTCCGACGAGCCGGGCTATTATCGTGAAGGCGCCTACGGCATCCGGATCGAGAATTTGATCCTGATCGAGCCCGCGACGGCCGTAGCGGGCGGCGATCTCCCAATGCATTCATTCGAGACATTGACCCTCGCGCCGATCGACCGCCGGCTCATCGAGCCGATGCTGATGAGCCGTGAGGAAATCGACTGGGTCGATACCTACCACGCAACCGTGCGGGCTGCGCTGACCGCCTTGCTGCCGGCTGCGGATCAGGACTGGTTGGAGGCAGCGACGCGTCCCGTCGACGCAGCATGACAACTCCCTCGCCGCCCATTCTAGGGCGCGGTCGGGACTGCGTCGTCGTTTCGCCTCAGCGGCAGAGCCGCCGCTTGCCATGATACGGCTGGAAGGTTCCCGAGCGAGCGTCGAACGACCGGTACTTGGCCGCGCAATAGCGATACCACTCGCCTGTCCAGGCGGCCGGCCTGCCGCGGTAGTAGCGCGGGGCGGCCCGATAATAACGCGGTGCCGGGCGGTAGTAGCGCGGCTGGCTGGCGATCGCTGCGCCGATGCCGAGGCCCACGATACCGCCGATAATCGCCGCGCCGCCGGAACCGAGGCCCCGGTGGCGACGATAGTAACGGCGGTCACCACGGAAGCCACGGTGGCCGCCATACTGCCGGCCACCGCGATAATGTCGGCCACCGCCAAAGGACCCGCCGCCATAGTGGCCGGCCTCGGCCTGCGATATCCCGACGAGCGGCGTGTTGGCGGGCACCGCGGCCGGGGCGACCGACAGCGCAAGCGCCAGTGCCAGGGATTTGACTGCCAACGGTTTGAAGAAATTCATGTCGACCTCCTGCATTACCAATAGTTTAACACTTAGGTAACGATTGGGAAGCTGAACGGCTCCTGAACAAGATGGCCGCTCACGAAAGCGTGGTCGGGAACCTTGAACCGCCGGGAAGGCAATGGCCGTCAACACGGCCCCTTGCCGGCATCTTCTTGCGCGACAGGTGAAGCGCGTGGTGCTGTACCGCCACGCATAACTCGAAAGGCCGCCCGACATCATGTCCGACAACCCGTCTTCATTCCCGCAAACGCCCCATTTGATCTATTTCGCCGATCCCATGTGCTCATGGTGCTGGGGCTTCGCGCCTGTCATCGAGGCGATCGCCGAGCTCTATCCGGATTTGGCGATCCGCCTCGTCCTCGGCGGTCTCCGGCCGTTTACCGACAAACGCATGGACGCGAGCGCCAAGGCGGATATCCGCAACCATTGGGAGCATGTGCGCGACGCCTCGGGGCAGCCCTTCGACTTTTCCTTTTTCGAGCGGGACGATTTTGTCTACGACACCGAACCGGCCGCGCGGGCGGTCGTGGCGGGCCGTCAGCTCGGGCCGGAGAAGGCCATCGCACTCGAACACAGGATCGCCCGGGCATTCTATGCCGAGAACCGCGATGTCACCGACTCCGAAACACTGGCCGATCTGGCGGCGGAATTGGGCTTCGATCGCACGGCATTTCAGGCGGCGTTCGCGCGGGAGGATACCAGGCAGGAAACGCTGGGCGATTTCGCCCTGTCCCAGCACGCCGGCGTTACCGGCTTTCCGACCCTCATCGCCGGGCCGCAGGCGGACGGCAATTATGCCCTCGTCACTGCGGGCTTTCAGCCGTCCGAGCCGGTCCTCGCCCGGGTAGGGTTGTGGCTCGAGCAGCAAAGAGCGGTGGCGTGAGGAAACTCGGCTTGACGATCTGCTCGCGATAAAATCGAAGCAGGGATTCGGATTTCCCGAGCATGCCGCTTGCCGTCTTCCCTCCTGGCCGGCCATTGTCTTCCGGGTGGGGGCTCTCTACCTCCAAACGCAGCGAACGCGCACACAGCCACAGCGGAGACGATCCATGTCCACTTCAGGTCCCGGCCGGCAAGGCCCCAATCGCATGCTCGACGAGTTCGCGCGGATGATGACCGACGCCGCCGGTGCTGCCCAAGGGGTGCGGCGCGAGGTTGAGACGGTGTTCCGGGCGCAAGGCGAGCGCTTCCTCAACCAGATGGACCTCGTCCAGCGCGAGGAATTCGAGGCCGTTCGCGATATGGCGGCGAAGGCGCGCATGGAAAACGAAGTCCTGAAGAAGCGGCTCGATGACCTTGAGGCACGCGCTCCCAGTGCCAAGCCGAAGGCCGGCTGACAGGTTCTCCACAGGCAATCAACAGGTTGCAAACAACCTTTGGTCGAACCGGATTATCCTTTGCCGAGAGTCGCTTAAGACTCCCGGCGAGGCCCTTCTCCTGGGTGCCCAAATCGATTGATGGTGAATATTTGGTTAACGCCCCTTAGCGCGAGGACTCGCGGTCTATATGCTGATTCATAAGGGTGATTCGACGCTGTGCGGTGGCGGTGTCATCCCTGCGGGGCGGCTTGGCGGCAATCGGCATCCCCGCCGAATTGGATACGGGGACGTTGACATGAGTCTGATTGAATTTGCCTCTTTGAGGCAATCTCATCCGGTCGATATGATCGAATGGGTCGCTGCGGCGCGGGAATGGGCGTTCGAACGCTCGGGCGACGACGAGATCGCGGTGGCGGTGGCCGGAGTCTGGACCGATTACTCGGTTTCGTTCTCCTGGCTGGAGAATATCGAGGCGCTGCATTTGGGTTGCGCCTTTGACCTCAAGATACCCGCGCATCGTCGCTCCGAAGTGCTCCGGCTGCTGGCGTTGATCAACGAGAAGCTACTCGTCGGACATTTCGACCTTTGGCAGCAGGAAGGGGCGGTGATGTTCCGCCATGCGCTGTTGCTATCAGGCGGCGCCGAACCGACCAGTCAGCAGGCCGAACGGATGCTGGCGACGGCGCTGGAAAGCTGCGAGCGTTTCTATCAGGCGTTTCAGTTCGTCGTGTGGGCCGACAAGATGGCTGACGATGCACTGGCTTGCGCGATTTTCGAGACCGAAGGCGAGGCCTGAGCATGACGGGCGGGCCGGACCGCATCCTGCTTCTGGGCGGCGGCAATATGGGCGCGGCGCTGCTCGGCGGCTGGCTGGAGAGTGGCTTGGAGTCGTCGCGCGTGCTTGTCGTCGATCCGAAGATCGGGGACGCCTTGCGCCAGTTGATCGACCGCCACGGCGTCCGCCATGCGACAAGCGTGCCGGATGAGGCGTTCGATGTCGCGCTGCTGGCGATCAAGCCGCAGATGATGGGCGAGGCGCTGCCGTCGCTACGGGCCGCGCTGAAGCCTGAGAGCCTCATCGTGTCGATCGCCGCCGGCACGAGCGTTGCGGCCATCGAGACACGGCTTGGCGAACGGCCCGTGGTGCGCGCCATGCCGAACACGCCGGCGCTGATCGGCCGGGGCATCACGGGTGCCTACGCCAATGCGCGAGTCGAGGCCGCGGGGCGCGCCGTTGCGGACGGTCTCCTGTCGGCGAGCGGCCCGGTTGAATGGGTCGACAGCGAGGCCCTGATCGACGCGGTCACCGGTGTCTCGGGCAGCGGCCCGGCCTATGTGTTCTATCTCGCCGAATGTCTGGCGAGAGCCGGCGGGGCGGCCGGACTGCCGGCCGAACTCGCGATGCGGTTGGCGCGGCACACGATCGCCGGCGCGGGCGAGTTGATGATCCGGTCAGAGGATACGCCGGAAAAATTGCGCCGGAACGTCACGTCGCCGAATGGCACCACCCAGGCCGCGCTCGATGTCTTAATGGCGGACGACGGTTTGGCCGCTCTGATGCTGCGGGCCGTACAAGCCGCGCGTGACCGCGCCGAGGCACTGTCGAAGGAGTAGGCGAATGGCGACACGTAAGGGTCCGGCGCCGGAAATCGGCTTCGACGATTTCATGAAGGTCGATATCCGCGTCGGCACGATCGTAGCGGCGGCGCCGTTTCCCGAAGCGCGCAAGCCGGCGTTTCGCCTGACCATCGACTTTGGCGCGCCGATCGGCCGCAAGAAATCTTCCGCTCAGATCACAGCGCATTACGAGGCGGAGGCGCTGGTCGGCCGGCAGGTGCTCGCCGTCGTCAATTTTCCGCCCCGGCAGATCGGCCCGATGATGTCGGAGGTGCTGACCCTCGGCGTACCGGACGCGGCTGGCGAGGTCGTGCTGCTCGGGCCGGGCCATAAAGTGCCCGACGGCGGCCGGATGTTCTGAGTGGGGCTACGCCGGCACGCGAATGAGCGCCCGCAGGCCGCCGAGATCGCTGTCTGACAGGAGGATGTCGCCGCCGTGGCTGCGGGCGATGTCGCGGGCGATCGCAAGGCCGAGGCCGGTGCCGCCGCTGTCGATGTTGCGTGCGGTGTCGAGGCGCACGAACGGCTTGAACACTTCCTCGCGCTGCTCGGCGGCGATTCCGGCGCCGTTGTCCTCGACCGTGATGGTCAGCCAGCGTCCCTCATGGCTGGCGCACACACGGATGCGGTCGCCATGGCGCAAGGCGTTGGTGACGACGTTGGTCACCATGCGGGTGAAGGAATCCGGCCGCACCGCGAGGCGGGGATCGCCGGCGATCTCCACCGCGATCTGCTTACCCTTCAATTTGGCTTCGGTCCGGAATTTTCCGAGCACCGGGACCAGATCGAGTTCACCGACCTCCTCGGCCGCCTCGTCCTTGGCAAAGGCCAGATAACCCTCGAGCATCCGCTGCATTTCGTCGACGTCGGCGTTCAACTCGTCCTGGTCTTCGCCTTCGCCGAGCAGGGCAAGTTGCAGCCGGAAGCGCGTCAGGATGGTCCGCAGATCGTGGCTGACGCCGGTCAGCATGGCCGTGCGCTGTTCCATCTGCCGCTCGATGCGATCGCGCATCTGGATGAAGGCGAGTGAGGCGCGCCGAACCTCCGAGGCGCCGCGCGGGCGGAAATTCGGCGGCATCGGTTGGCCGCGCCCAAAACCCTCGGCCGCCGCTGCCAGAGCCTGGATCGGGCGAATCTGGTTGCGCAGAAACAGGATGGCGATGATCATGAGCACCAGCGAGGTGCCGACCATCCAGACCAGGAAAATATGGGTGTTCGAGGCGTAGGCCGAGTTACGGGGCGCGAACACGCGCAAAACCTTGCCGTCCAGCTGGATGCGAACTTCGACGATCTTGGATTGGCCGACCGTGTCGATCCAGAAGGGGCGCCCGATCCGTTTGGTGATCTCTTCGCTGAGGATGCCGTCGAGGATGTTGAAGAACGGCTTCGGAGCAAGGGCGGGCAACGGTTCGGGCGGCAGCACCGAAACATTGAGGCCAAGCCGGTCGCGGGCGATCCCGATGACCCGCGAATAGTTGCTCCCCGGCGGCTGCGCTTCGACGAGGTCGGTGATCGCTGCGATGTCGCGCACCACGGCGGTCGACAGCCGATGGGTCACGAGCTGCCAGTGACGCTCCATGAACACCACCGTCACCACGCCCTGCAGCAGGACCACCGGCGCGATGATGATGATCAGGGAGCGTGCGTAGAGCCCCTTCGGCATGAAGTGCTGGGTGATGCGCGGAATGGGCCGCAGGAGTCCGCGCCAGATGTCGATCGTCGGCAGCTTGTCCCACCGCCAGCGCGGTGGCCACGCGTGGCGCCGGATGAGCGTGCGGAACCGCCACCGGCGTTTTTGGATGAGGCGTTCGATCGAGGTCACGGCCAGTCGGCCTCAGTCTGTGTTCAGGCGATAGCCGATGCCGCGCACCGTCTGTAGCCACAAGGGGTTTGCCGGATCGCTTTCAATTTTTCGGCGCAGGCGGTTGATCTGGACGTCGACGGTACGTTCACCGACATCGGTCTCGTCGCCGAGGAGATCCTGACGCTGGATCGTCTCGCCCGGATTGCCAGCGAACTGCGACATCATCTCCTGCTCGCGTTCGGTCAGGCGGATGACCTCCGGGCCGCGTTTCAATTCGCGGCGTGACAGCGTGAAGGTGAACGGGCCGAAACGCACATGTTCCAGCTTTTGGATCGGCGCCTGGCTCCCGCGTCGCAAGATGTTGTTGATGCGCAGAAGCAGTTCGCGTGGATCGAACGGCTTCGGCAGATAATCGTCGGCGCCGGCCGCCAACCCTTCGATCCGCTGCTCGGTCTCCGAGCGCGCCGTCAGCATCAGCACCGGCGACTGGCGGTCGACGCGGAACGAGCGCACCAGCTCGATGCCATTCTCGCCTGGCATCATGACGTCGACGATCAAAAGATCGAAGTCGAGCCCCTCGAGGATGCGCCGGGCCTCCCTGGCATCGGCCGCCACCGAGACGCGGAAATTCTGCTCCGACAGGAACCGCGACAGCAGCGAGCGGATGCGACGGTCGTCGTCGACGACGAGAATATGGGGGGCGTCGTCTCCCAGCGATGTCATCTCGCCCGAAGTCTCCCCGGCGAACTCGTTCATAGCGGGTCTTTCCAATTGATACCTTGCTTCGCGAACCACTCCCGCGTCGCCGGCCGGTCCGCCGCCATCTGTCTGAGAAAGGCGCCGATCGGCGCGGCGTCCGAGGGCGCCGCGTCGCTCAGCGCGGCTTCGATCCGGCGCGCCTGGGCTCGCGAAAGCTCCAGCGTCAGCTCGCGTCCCTTCACGGTCGGATAGAGACAGCGCTGCCGACGATCCTCCGCCCCCGGCATCTGACGGATGAAGCCATCGTCGATGAGCTGGCGCAATACCCGCGATAGCGATTGCTTGGTGATCTGCAGCAGATCGAGGAGATCGGTGATGGTCATGCCGGGGGCGCGGTTGACGAAATGCAGGATCCGGTGATGGGCACGCCCGAACCCGTAGCGGGCCAGAATTGAATCGGCATCGGCGGTGAATTCGCGATAGGCGAAAAACAACAGCTCGATCATCCGGAAGTCCGGATGTCCGAAGGTCGGCAGGGGCTCCCGCACAATGGCTTCGGCGGCATCGTCCGTGCGCACATCGGGGGTCAGGGCAGCATCCATAATTTAGGTCAGCACCATTGACGTAATTTCCTTCCATTGTTACACCGGACAGCGAAGAGTGGAAACCGTCGCTGTTCAGCCATACAGGGACCGGAGACATTGACGCGGCTCCACCCCTCGGCCAACAGTCGACTGCCGCCAGACGATGATAGGGAGGACGCCGGAACAGGCGTCGCGAGCACCATGAGCAATGTTCCATTCGACCAGCTTGACGGCGAAATCTGGTTCAACGGCCAGTTCGTGCCCTGGAAGGACGCCAAGATCCACGTGCTGACGCACGGGCTTCACTATGCGAGCGCCGTCTTCGAGGGCGAGCGGGCCTATGGTGGCACGGTCTTCAAGCTGCGCGAGCACACCGAGCGCTTGATCGCGTCGGGGCGCATGCTCGGCTTTGAGATACCCTACGGCGCCGACGAGATCGACGCGGCGACGAATGAACTGCTCGACCGGCAGGGTTTTGCCGACGCTTATGTCCGGCCGATCGCCTTCCGTGGCTCGGAGATGATGGGCGTCTCGGCCCAGAAGAACCGCATCAACGTCGCCATCGCCATCTGGCAGTGGCCGAGCTATTTCGATCCCGAGCAGCGCATGAAGGGCATCCGGCTCGATCTCGCCGAGTATCGCCGGCCGGACCCACGCACCGCGCCCTCCAAGGCCAAGGCCACCGGCCTCTACATGATCTGCACGATCTCCAAGCACGCGGCGGAAGCCAAGGGCTATGCCGACGCGTTGATGCTCGACTGGCGCGGCCAGGTGGCCGAGGCGACCGGCGCCAACGTCTTCTTCGTCAAGGACGGCGTCGTGCATACGCCGACGCCCGACTGCTTCCTCGACGGCATCACCCGCCGGACCGTGATCGATCTGGCGCGCCGGCGCGGCATCGAGGTGAAGGAGCGGGTGATCATGCCGGAGGAACTGGCGAGTTTCGAGGAATGCTTCCTCTGTGGCACGGCGGCCGAGGTGACGCCGGTCTCCGAGATTGCCGACTGGCGGTTCACTCCCGGCGAGACGACCCGGCGGCTGGTCGAGGATTACACCGGCACCGTGCAGCCGAAGCGCGCGGCGGCGGAGTAGGGCGCGCGGGAGGACAGCCGGACGGAGACGCGGCGATGATCCCCTGGGAAAAGCTGGACAACGCGACGATTCCCGGGACGACCGCTGAGCTCCGGCTGATGCGGCGCGGCACTGAATTCTCGATCATGCTCGGCGATAACGAGCTGATGAACAGCCGGCTCTCGGGCTCGGAAGAAGCGCTTGCGCGCCTGTCCTGCGAGAGGATCGCCGACCGGGCGAAGCCGCACGTGCTGGTCGGCGGGCTCGGCATGGGGTTTACGCTCCGCGCCGTCCTGTCTCGTCTTGGCGGCGACGCGAGCGTTATTGTCGCCGAGCTTGTGCCGGCGGTGGTCGCTTGGGCGAAAGGCCCGATGGCGCATCTCGTCGACGGGAGCCTCGACGATCCCCGCGTCAGTATTGCGGTAACGGATGTCGCCGAGCTCATTCGCGGCGCCCCGGCGGCCTACGACGCGATCCTTCTGGACGTCGACAACGGCCCCGAGGGCCTGACGAGCCGTGCCAATGACGGCCTTTACGATCTTGGGGGATTGGAAGCGGCGCGACACGCGCTGCGTCCCGGCGGGGTGCTGGCGGTCTGGTCACAGGGACCCGACAGCGGCTTTACCGGACGGCTCCGCAAGGCAGGCTTCCGCGTCGACGAGCAGCGTGTGCGCGCCAGCCGCACGGGCCGTGGCGCCCGGCACGTCATCTGGATCGCCGCGACATAGGTCCGCGCGCAGCCGAGGCCACGTCCAAGCGTCTCGCGAAATCGACCCCCTGAGCCAGGCAGCATTTGCGCCAGGGGGCGGCGGCGGTTATTCCCCTGCCCAACACGGTAGCCGCGCGATCTTGACTAATGTTGGAGATGAACCGCGGCGCCCAACTGGTTGAGGAGACTCCCGTTTTGACGCAACTCAGCGCCCAGATCGTGCCCGTCACGCCGTTCCAGCAAAACTGCTGCATCCTCTATGACACCGAGGCCAAGACCGGCGTCGTGGTCGACCCTGGCGGCGATGTCGACCGGATCGTCGCGACGATCGAGGCCGCCGGCATTGCCATCGAGGCGATCTGGCTGACCCACGGCCATATCGACCACGCGGGCGGTGCCATGGAGCTGAAGGAACGGCTCGGCGTCGACATCATCGGTCCCCATCGTGACGACGCGTTCCTGCTGTCAGGCCTCGAGGCCCAGGCGCAGATGTTCGGCGTCGGCGGCGCGGTCCGCAATTGCACGCCGGACCGCTGGCTGGAGGAGGGCGAGACGGTCGGCTTCGCCGGGCATGTCTTCGAGGTGCTGCACACGCCGGGCCACGCGCCCGGTCATGTCGTGTTCTTCCATCGCCAGGCGAAGTTCCTGCATGCCGGCGACGTCCTGTTTGCCGGCTCGATCGGACGCACCGATTTGCCGGGCGGCGACCATGCCGCGCTGATCCGCTCGATCAAGCAGAAGGTCCTGCCGCTCGGCGACGATGTCGGCTTCATCTGCGGTCACGGGCCGGGCGGACGCCTCGGCGACGAGCGACGCACCAACCCGTTTCTGACCTGATAGCCGCGCCCCGCCGGGCCCGGCGGTCAGCCGCCGGCGCAGAATAGCGAATTGCCCGCCGCGTCCATATAGGTGCCGAAATTCGGATCGAAGCTGGGGTGGGCGCGGGTGCAAGCGCTCAGCCATTCCCGCGTCCACGGCTCGCCGGCGCGGGCTTTGCGTGCAGGACGCGCGCTCCGATCCAACTCTGCGGCGGCATGCCGGTCATAGTTCGGAGCGATGCGAATGATCTTCGAGCCGCCGGTCTCGATGATGTCGATGCCGGACGCCGGCAGGGGACGGCGATCCAGCCGTTCGCGCGCCACATCGATGATCCGCGGTCCGTTCGGCACAGCGTCGAATCCGTATTGACGTTTCCATGCCGAGGCGCGGGAGGGCACGGCGCGGTGACCGGAAGCACCGGTGGACATTATCGTGAAGGACCCTTGCGAGCGTGTCGCAACACCCCGTGGCTCGACCACGCGCCAAGCGCGATTTCGCCCACGCACCGTGAGCACGTCGAAATTTGGCTTGCGTTTGATCGAACCGCCGTCCTCTAGAAACTCCTCGCGTTCATTGGTGGAATAGATATCGGGAGCGGTTCGGATGCCGCCGCCATCCTCGAGAAACTCCTCCCGCTCGTCGGTGACGTAGATATCGGGCGCGGTGCGGATGCCACCTCCATCCTCGAGAAAATCCTCGCCCTGAGCGGAAAAGTCGATGATTTGGGCGGTTCTGACGCCGCCGCCTCCGCTGTCGATGGACTGTTCGCTCGTGGCGGGCACGGAGGCCAGCATTAGAAAGGAAAGCGCAGCTGCGGTCGTGTGCGTTGCCAGGCGGTTTCGGCTTTGCATGACGATCTCCCGTTTAGGCCCCTTGCGAGGCATTCGGCAGAGCCCTTGCACGCGGCGTGCCAGACGATTCTGTTCCATTCCGGTACTCCACCACTAAGGTGGGAGACAAAAAAGCCCGCCGTGCGATGCGCGGCGGGCTATCCCAAGCTTTTCGTGCCGGCGCGGCACTCTCGCGCCGGTTTGACCGGCGTTTCCGTCCGCCTCAGTCGGTCGCTTCGAGGTTGACCGCCTTGGGGCCCTTGCCGCGCTTGTCGGGTTCGGTTTCGTACGAGACCTTCTGGTTTTCCTCGAGGCCCGGCAGGCCGGAGGCCTGCACCGCCGAGATATGAACGAAGATGTCCGCGCCGCCGTCGTCCGGCTTGATGAAGCCGAAGCCCTTCTCGGTATTGAAGAATTTGACCGTCCCGGTTTGTGCCATTATCGGAGTCCTTATCCTGGCATTACGTGTCGCCGTGTGGCGGTGGCAGGCAAGTCTTGACGAGGAAGGGAACCGATACATCGTGGTTTCCGGTTTCGGTATACCACCCGGAGGAGGCGCCTCCGATACGCAGTTCGTCCGTTACCTTTGTTCGCGAAATTGCCCAAACGTCCCTTGAATGCTATCCCGCGCCGGGCGTTGCAAGTAAAAGTTTTTGGGCAAGCTTCAGGTTTCATTTCGGCACGGGCGGTCTCGCCGTGCCTCCCGCGCCCGCCCGCCATTCCCGTTCAGGCTCATGCGTTCCATGTCGTTACTCTTCGCCGGCTTTTCTTCCTTTCCGAGCGCGCCGCGCAATCCGACCGAGGATCTGGCGCGCGCGTTGCAGTGCGAGAGGGGCTGCTCCGACGGTCTCCACGCTGAGATTCTGCCCGTCGAATGGGAGGGCAGCTGGTCGCGGCTCAAGGCTGCGATCGAAGCCGTGCGCCCGACGACCGTCGTGCTGTTCGGCCTCCACCAGCGCGCCGAACGCCTTCGCATCGAACTGGTCGCGCGCAATCGTCGTGAGCTCGGCCATGCCGACGCGGTCGGCGGCTTCCCGTCCGGACCGGCGGTGCTGGACGGTCCCCAGTCGCTGCCCGCAAATCTGCCGTGGAACGACGTCGCCGCTGCCTTGCGCAGTGCCGGCGCCTCCTTCGAGTGGTCGACCAATGCCGGCGGTTATCTCTGCAACGATACCTTCTACCGCCTTGCCCATCATGCCGCCTCGCTCGGCGTGCGGCGTTACGGTTTCATCCATGTTCCGCTGAGCGACGAGGCCGTAGCCGAAACCGTCGCGAGCGAAACCGTGCCGGACGTGTTTTGCAGCGTGCCGGCGGCAACCATCGAACGGGCGGCGCGGGCGCTGGCTGCAACATTAGGCGGGGTTCCGAACGCGATGCCGGAGACAAGCGCATGAGCGGGTTCGACGAAGCGGCGTTGACGGACGCCTATGAACGGGCGCTGTCGCTCGAGAAGGCTGGCGCGCACGCCGCCGCGGCCGAAGCCTATCGCGAGTGTCTGGCGATTGATCCTGAGGACCATGGCGGCGCGGCGGTCCGCATCGCGGCCATGGGTCTGGGGGAGGCGCCTGAATCGGCGGGCGACGCCTATGTGGCGACGCTGTTCGACCAGCATGCAGAGGCGTTCGAGGACATTCTGGTGCGCCAGCTCGGCTACGGCGTGCCGGGGCTGATGGCGGCGCGGCTCGCGGAGATCGCACCCGGTCGCCACCAGCGCGTGCTTGATCTCGGTTGCGGCACCGGGTTGGCCGGCGAGACACTGCGTGACCGGGCTACGACACTGATCGGCGTCGATCTGTCGGAAGGCATGATCGAGACCTGTTTCGACAAGGGCGTCTACGACGATCTCTATATCGGCGAGGCGGTCGGCTTCCTCGCGGACTTCGACGAGGAAGACCCCTTCGACCTGATAGTTGCCGCCGACGTGCTGCCTTATCTCGGCGGACTCGACGGACTCTTTTCCGGGGTCGCCGCACGGCTGGCGGGCGGCGGAATCTTCGGTTTCTCCACCGAGACACTGTCCAATGCGGCATTCGACGGGCGCGATTTCATGGTCGGCCCGCACCAGCGCTTTCATCACCGCGAGGCGTATCTTCAGGACCGGCTCACGGCGCACGGCTTCGATTGTCTGGAATGCGGATCGATCATCGTCCGCCTCCAGGAGGGGCAGCCGGCCCCTGGTCATCTGGTGCTGGCGCGGCGTCGGGACTGCTGAGCCGGCACTGCGTCAGATTTATACAGCGGCGGCAGGGCGGGGGCGCTTCACGAGTCTTGCCGGCCATCCCCGCCGCTGATCGCCAAGTCAGGCCGAAACGACTGTCTGTTTCTGCTCGCCGAGCCCTTCGATCCCCAGCGCCATGACATCGCCCACCTCCAGATATTTCGGCGGCTTCATGCCCATGCCGACGCCCGGCGGTGTGCCGGTGGAGATCACATCTCCCGGCATCAGTGTCATGAACTGCGACAAATAGGACACGATGTGCGGCACGTTGAAGATCAGCGTGTTGGTACTGCCGGTCTGGCGGCGTTCGCCGTTGACGTCGAGCCACATGGCGAGATTGTGAACATCGCCGAGTTCGTCGCGGGTCACCAGCCAGGGACCGAGCGGACCGAAGGTGTCGTGGCTCTTGCCCTTGGTCCACTGGCCCATGCGCTTGGTCTGGAAGTCACGCTCGGAGACGTCATTCATGATCGCGAAACCGGCGACGTGGTCCATCGCGTCGGCTTCCTCGACGTATTTCGCCTTGGTCCCGATGACGATCGCAAGCTCGACCTCCCAGTCGAGCGCTGTCGAACCGCGCGGCATCTCGACATCGTCATTCGGCCCGCAGAGCGCCGAGAGCGCCTTGGCGAAGATGATCGGCTCGCTGGGGACCTCGGCGCCGGTCTCGGCCGCATGGTCGGAATAATTGAGCCCGATGCAGACGATCTTCTGGATCTGCCCGACGCAAGGCCCCATGCGCGGCCAGCCGTCGACCACGGGGAGGCTGGAAGGATCGAGAGCCTTCAGCTTGGCGAGGCCGGCCTCGGAGAGAACCTCCCCGGCGATGTCGCCGACATGGGCGGAAAGGTCGCGCAGCGTGCCGTCGGCGTCGACAAGGCCGGGCTTTTCTTCGCCCGAGGGGCCATAGCGAACGAGTTTCATGACGTTTTTTCCGTGTTCCGAATGTGGTGGGAGAGAAGAAGTGTCGGCGCTTCAGTAGACGGCGCGGCCGCCGGAAATGTCGAACACCGCGCCGGTCGAGAACGAGCAGTCCTCGGAGGCGAGCCAGGCGATCATGGCGGCGACCTCGGCCGGCTCAACGAAGCGGTTGAGCGGGATTTTCGACAGCATGTAGTCGATGTGCTCCTGGCTCATCTGGTCGAAGATCGCGGTGCGCGCGGCAGCCGGAGTGATGCAGTTGACCAGGATGCCGGTTCCAGCGAGCTCCTTGCCGAGCGATTTGGTCAGCCCAATGAGGCCGGCCTTCGAGGCCGAATAGTGCGAGGCGTTGGGATTGCCTTCCTTGCCGGCGATCGAGGCGACGTTGACGATTCGGCCATAGCCCTTGTCCATCATCAGCGGCAC
The DNA here is from genome assembly GCF_017183135.1 of Aurantimonas marina. Lineage (GTDB taxonomy): Bacteria > Pseudomonadota > Alphaproteobacteria > Rhizobiales > Rhizobiaceae > Aurantimonas > Aurantimonas marina. Next base: position 93,745 of record NZ_JADDXW010000005.1, read on the forward strand.
GACGGCCCGGCTGGTCAGAAACGGCGCCACGAGGTTTACCTCGACCGTGCGGCGCCAGACGTCGGGCTCCAACTCCCAGGTCTTGCCATTGCCGCCGGTGATGCCGGCATTGTTGACGAGAATGTCGACCGAGCCGGCCTTGGCGAAAGCGGCCTTGGCGGCATCCGCGACGGCGTCCACATCGGTCAGTTCCACCGCTTGGCCGCTGGCCTTCGCGCCGAGCTGCGCCACCGCCTCCTCGATTGCCGTGCCGTCGACGTCCCACAGCACCGCCGATCCGCCGCTGGCGAGGACCCGCTCGGCGGTGGCAAGGCCGATGCCGCGCGCGCCGCCGGTGATGATCGCGGTGCGTCCCTCCAGATCGATGCGGTTCATGGTTTCTCCCTTTGGCCGGTGCGCGCCCGCGGCGCAACGCTCGTGGGGCTCATGACATATCGGCGTCGGGAGCGCAATGTATACGTTAAAGATGGCGCCTGTTCTGTCGCAAGGCCGGCATCACCGTTCCGGGAAAGAGGTGTTAGAGCGCCAGGTACTGGAGCCGCAATTCCTTGTTGTCGATGATCTCCTGGGCGGTGCCATCGAAAACCACTTCGCCCATTTCCAGGATGATCGCCCGGTCCGCCAAATGAAGGGCGGCGATGGCGTTCTGCTCCACTAGGATGGTGGTAATGCCGAGCTGCTTGATCTCTTCGAGAATCCGCTCGATTTCCTGCACGATCACTGGCGCCAAGCCTTCATAGGGCTCGTCGAGCAGCAGGAGCTTCACCTCGCGGGCGAGCGCCCGCGCCACCGCGAGCATTTGCTGCTCGCCGCCGGACATCGTCGTACCCTCCTGGGTGCGACGCTCGGCGAGGCGCGGGAAGTGATCGTAGATGCGCTCTAGCGGCCAGCCGATCGGTTTTTCGATCTGGGCGAGCTTGAGGTTTTCCTCGACGCTTAGGCCGGGAATGATCCGCCGGTCCTCGGGCACGAGCTGGATACCGGCCTGGGCCGCCTGATAGCTCTGCATTTCGTGCAACGGCTGGCCTTCCAGCCAGATCTCGCCGCGCTTGAGTTCGGGCTGGCCGGCGCGGGCGATGGTCCGCAATGTGGAGGTCTTGCCGGCGCCGTTACGGCCAAGTAGCGCCAGGATCTCGCCCTCGCGCACTTCGAAGGATACGCCTTGGACGATGTAGCTTTCGCCGTAATAGGCGTGCAGGTCCCGCGCCGCGAAGAATGGCGTCCCACCGGTTCCGGCCACAGGGTGGGGGGAGGCCGGGCGTTCCGTCGTGGCGATGGTCTCGCTCATAGATGCGCTCCCCCGAGATAGGCTTCCTGCACGCGCGGATCGGTCTTGATGTCCTGCGGCGTGCCCTCGGCGATGACGGTCCCCTGGGCCATGACGCTGACGGTGTCGGCGAGCGAGAAGACCACATGCATGTCGTGCTCGATGATAACCTTGGTGATCTTGCGCTTGGCGATCTTCTTCAACAACTCGACCGTGTTGTTGGTATCGGCGCGCGACATCCCGGCGGTCGGCTCGTCGAGCAGCAGGAGTTTGGGTTTTTGAACCAGGCACATGGCCAGCTCCAGCCGCCGTTTGTCGCCGCGCGACATCGAATTGACGATCTGATCGCGCTGGTCCGCAAGATGCAGATCTTCGAGGATCTCCTCGGCTTCCGCCTTGACCTTCCGCCTGTCCGCCGCGCGTTTCCAGAGATTTATCCGGAATGCCCCGTCGGCCGAAGCGAAAGCCGGGATCATGACGTTTTCCATCACCGTCATCTCGCCGAAGACCTCCGGCGTCTGGAACACCCGCGCGATGCCGGCCTGATTGATCTGGTGGGGATGGCGGCCCAGCAGCCCATGGCCATCGAAGTCGACCGAACCTTCGTCCGGGACGATGCGGCCGACCAGACAATTGAGCAGCGTCGATTTGCCGGCGCCGTTGGGGCCGATGATGGCGTGGATCGTTCCTTCCTTGACGTTCAGATTGACGTTGTCGAGCGCCTTGAGGCCGCCGAAGCGCTTGTTGACACCGCTGATCGCGAGAATATCCATGCCGGTTCCTCTATTCGGCGGCCGAATGGGCCGATTGCGGCATGTCGGGCATCTGTTTTTCGCCCGCCATTTTCGGTTTGCGGGCGATGCCGCCGATCCGGCGCAGCCCTTCCATGATGCCGCCCGGCAGCACGATGACGATGAGCATGAACAGAAGGCCGAGGGTCAGCAGCCAGCCTTCGCCGACGAAGGGGCTGGTGATCGCGACCATCGTCTCCTGTGCCCAATTGGGCAGGAAGTCGAAGGTGCGATAGAGGAAGCTGTCATTGAACGAGGAGAAGATCTGCTCGAGATATTTCATCACGGCCGCGCCGATAACCGGCCCGAGCAGCGTGCCGACGCCACCGAGGATGGTCATCAGCACGACTTCGCCGGAGGCTGTCCACTGCATGCGGTCCGCGCCCGCGAGGGGGTCGGTGACGGCCAGCAGGCCCCCTGCAAGCCCGGCATACATGCCGGAAATGACGAAGGCCGTCAGCAGATAGGGGCGGGTGCTGAAGCCGGTGAACGCCATCCGGTTCTGATTGGATTTTATGGCCAGCAGCATCATGCCGAAGGTCGAGTTCTTGATCCGCATCGCCAGGAAGAAGGCAAGGATCAGGAGGAACGCGCAGAAGTAGAAGCCGGCCCAGCCCTGTAGCTCGATGCCGAAGAAGTTCGGCGAGGGGAGCGATGCCGAACTCGTTCCGAAGGCGCGATCGATGATGCGCGGGTCGCTGCGGGATATCTGCAGGCCGGTCTCGCCATTGGTGATCGGCGTGAGCACCGAATAGGCGAGGTTGTAGGACATCTGCGCGAAAGCCAGCGTCAGGATCGAGAAGTAGATGCCCGACCTGCGCAGGCTGACGAAGCCGATGGTCAGCGCGAACACGCCTGCAATGATGATCGCGAAGACCAGCGCGAAGACCGCGTTCATCGACAAGAGCTTGAACATCCAGACCGCGGCGTAGGACCCCGCGCCGAGAAAGGCGGCATGGCCGAACGAGAGGTAGCCGGAGAAGCCGAACAGAATGTTGAAGCCGAGCGCGAAGATGCCGAAGATCGCGAATTTCTGCAGGATGTCGGGATAGCCGGCACCGATGGGCGCCAGCCACAGCGGCATGGTCAGGATCGCCGCCGCGAACAGCGCGACATAGACATACTCGCCCACGGCGCCGTCAAAGAAGCGGCGCCTTCGTCCGGCGGTCGGCGGAGCCGACCGGTGTTGACCGGCCTCCGCGGCGGATGGGGAAGGCGAAACTGCGCTGCTCATCGGATCAGGCCTCCATGACACCCTTGCGGCCCATCAGGCCGCGCGGACGAACCAGCAAGACGACGACGGCGACGAGATAGATGATGATCTGGTCGATGCCCGGAACGATGGCCTTGATTTCGGTAAGCGAGGCAAAGGACTGCAGGATTCCGAGCAGGAATCCGGCGACCACAGCGCCGGGCAGCGATCCCATTCCCCCGACAACCACCACGACGAATGACAGGACGAGGAAGTCCATGCCCAGATGATAGTTGGGAGCGAGAATCGGCGTGTACATGACGCCGGCGAGGCCCGCGACGACGGCGGCCAAGCCGAAGACGATCGAGAACTTGCGACCGATATTGATGCCCAGCAGGCCGACGGTCTCGCGATCCGCCATTCCCGCGCGGACTACCATGCCGAAGGTGGTCAATTGCAGGAAGGCGAAGACGGAGGCGATGACGGCGAGCGAGAACAGGAAATAGACGATGCGCCACATCGGATAACTGATGCCGGTGACGCCGAACCATTGGCCGATATCGGCGCTTCCGGCCAGCATCGGTGGCGCGGTCAGCGGGATCGGGTTGGCGCCGAAATAATGCTTGACGATCTCCTGCAGGACGATCGCGAGGCCGAAGGTCACCAGGATCTGCTCGGCATGGCTGCGCTTGTAGAAGAACCGGATGAGGCCGCGCTCCATGGCAAGGCCAATCAGGAGCATGACCGGGATCGCCATGAAAATCGACAGGGGGACCGCCCAGTCGACGATCGCGCGGCCGGTGTCTCCCCACCAGATCTCCAGATAGGGAATTTCCTTGTACGCCTCGAAAAAGGTGACGCTCTCGTCGCGGACGCGTTCGGAAATCGTCAGAAATTTGGTGAAGGCGACGGCGCAGAAGGCGCCGAGCATGAACAGCGCGCCGTGGGCGAAATTGACGACGCCGAGTGTGCCGAAGATCAGCGTCAGCCCCAAGGCAATCAGCGCATAGGCGCCGCCCTTGTCGAGCCCATTCAAGATCTGAAGAATAATGGCGTCCATGGTTCCTCTGACCGATCCTCTCGATCTCTCGCGAAAGCCTGATGGACCGCCCGACTCATCGCAGGCGGTCCCATCCCATCAGCCGTGGATCAGGCCGCGCAGCCCTTGACTTCCGAAGGGCCGAGTTCGCCGCCGAAGATCTCCGGATCGTAGGTCACATCGTCGCGCCCCACCACCTTGACGATCTCCATGAGGTCAAACTGGTTGGTCGGCTCCTGCTTGCCGCGCACAACCAGAACGTCCTTGAAGCACTGGTGGTCGGATCCGCGATACAGCGTCGGACCGTTGCCGAGGCCGTCGAACTCGAAGTCCTCGAGCGCCTTGATCAGTTCCGGCGGGTAGAAGGTGCCGGCGGTCTCGGCGGCGTTGGCGTAGAGCAGCGTTTGCGCGTAGCAGGTCTGTGCCGCCTGCGACGGCGGACGGCCATAGGCTTCGCCGAAGGATTTGGAGAAGGCCTTGGTCGCCTCGTTGTCGAGCTTCCAATCCCAGTTAGCGGTGCCGAGAATGCCCTTCACGGCATCGCCGGCGCCCTGCGCCATCAACTCGGAGAAGAGCGGCACGACGATCTCGAACTGTTTGCCGTTGACCTGTTTGCTCTTCATGTCGAACTGCGTGACGGCCTGACGCAGCGAATTGACCATGTCGCCGCCGTAGTGATTGAGGATCAGGACGTCGGCGCCGGAATTGAGAACCGGCGTCAGATACTGCGAGAAATCGCCGGCGCCGAGAGGTGTGCGAACGGCTTGCGACGTTTTCCAGCCGAGCGCCTCGGTGGCGTTCTTGATCGATTCTTCCTGGGTCCAGCCCCAAGTGTAGTCGGCCGTCAGGTGATAGGCGACGCGATCCTTGCCGTATTCCTCCGCGAGCACCGGTCCGAGCGCCTGGCCGGACATATAAGCGTTAAAGAAATGGCGGAAGCCATAGCGACGCTTGTCCTTGCCAGTGGTGTCGTTGGAGTGGGTGAGACCCGCCATGAAGATGACGCCCATCTCCTGACAGAGCGACTGCACCGCAACCGCGACCCCCGAGGACGAGCCGCCGGTGATCATGATCGCGCCGTCGGCCTCGATCATGCGCTTAGCCGAGGCGCGGGCCGCGTCCGACTTGGTCTGTGTGTCGCCGGTGACAAAGGCGACCTTCTTGCCGAGAATGCCGTTACCCTTGAGGTTGGAAGGCTTCAGCAGCGGGATCAGGCCACCGTCGCCTTCACCATTCAAGTGCTTGACGGCCAGCTCGTAGGCCCGCAACTCGTCAGCGCCTTCGTCGGCATAGGGGCCGGACTGGGGGACGTTGAAGCCGAGGGTGACGGTGTCGCCGCTCGGATTGTTGCAAAAAGCCTGATCCTGCGCCCAGGCGCCGCGCGTGAAGACGTGCGGCATGGCGAGGCCGGCGCCAACGCCGACGCCCGTCGTGAGCAACTGCCGACGGGTCCATCCGTCCTTGAAAAATGCCATTGGTGACCTCCCGAATTATTGGATTCCGCCCGAGCGCCGGGCGTCGACCGTGTGGCCGCTGAACGCCGACAATCAGCTTGAACAACCACTATCGTCCCTGAAGTCCGGCTGTTCGCCAATAGTACTTTCGGATGACCGACGAAGGGGCAAGTTATACTGCGTTGCAACATGTGTGGTGGAAAATTCATGAGCTGATATTGCGTTGCAACAGCAGCTCACTGCCGCATAGGTGCAACCTATGCCTGCGGAATACCTCCGTGAGAGTGGCAGGTAGCTATTGTCAAAACCTGCAACCTGGCCAACTTCCAAAAACTGGATTGCGTCATGGGCCACACTGGGCGATAGACGCGCAGGGACGCTGATAACAAGGGCATGAAATGGCAGTCGAAACATCACCCACGGTGACGCTTCTCCGGACGGAATTCGAGACGGTTCTCGCCAGATGGCTGAAGGCCCAGGCGCGGGAAGGCGTCAAGCGAACCGATCTTGTTTCCGCAAGGGAAACCGAGCGGCAAAGCCGTGACCTCCTAACGGCTCTTGCCGCGGCGATGGAAAACGCGGCAGTCGACGACGGTTTCGATCTCGCCAAGCCGGCGTGGGATTCGGTCCGCCAAACACTGGAGGAGATCACCGAAAGCCGCACGCAGCGCGGCGTTTCCGCAGGGGAAATGGGCTGGTTCATCGCCTCGATCAAACAGCCTGTGTTCGATCTGTTGCGACCGATTCTCGCCGACACTCCCCAAGCGTTCACAGAAGAGATTTGGAATACGACGCGGGTCATCGATCAGATCGTCCTTCAGGCCGTCGAGTATCTCGTTCAAAAGCGCGAGGCGGTGATCGAGCGCCAGCAGGCAGAGATGACCGAAGTGTCGGCGCCGGTCGTCAAGATCTGGGATCGGATCGTGACGGTCCCGCTTATCGGGACGCTCGACTCGTTCCGCGCGCAGGCAGTGATGGAGAATTTGCTCGACTCGATCGTGCAGTGGGAGGCGGAAGTCGCCATCATCGATATCACCGGTGTTTCGACAGTGGACACGCTGGTGGCCCAGCACCTGTTGAAGACAGCAGCTGCGGTGCGTCTTATGGGGGCCGAGTGCGTCATCTGCGGTATCAGCCCGAAGATCGCCCAGACGATCGTCAATCTCGGCGTGGAACTGCCCAACATCATCACGCGCGTCGATTTGCAGAGCGGTCTCGCCTATGCTTTCGAGCGCATCGGTGTTTCCGCGAAGGAGAGATAAGGGGTGGAATCGTCCTTCGGCATCACCCCCATTGTCACGATCACCGGATGCGTGGTTGTCGCGATCCGAGACGATCTCGATGACCAAGGGGTCGTGACTCTTCAGGATCAACTCGTCGAGGAAGTGGCGCGTCGCAAGGCCCGCGGTGTCGTCATCGACATCTCCAGTCTTGAAATCGTCGATACTTTCGCTGGACGAATGCTGGGGGCAATGGCCCAGATGGCGCGTATGATGAATGCGCGCACGATCGTTGTCGGTATGCGTCCGGCCGTGGCGATGACGCTCGTCGAGCTCGGCATGACGCTGGAAGGCGTCGAGACGGCACTGAATGCGGACAGGGCGGTCAACCTGATCCTCAACTCATAGAGCATTGGGCCGATCCTTGAGCGAGGAAGTTGTGACCGTCAGGCTCGCCCGAGCTACCGATGTGGCTTTCGCGCGCCAAGCCGCTATGAAGGCGATGACGTCTCTTGGCGCCAGCGCGATCAAGCGGACGAAATTCGTCACGGCCGTGTCGGAGATTGCCCGCAATGCGATCGTCTATGGCGGCGGCGGAGTAATTTCATTTGTTATCGTCGGGAACGGCTCGTTCCGCAAGGTCGTTGCTACATGCTCGGACCGAGGCCCGGGCATCGACGATATCAAGCAGGCTCTCATTGACGGTTTTACGACTGGAAACGGGCTTGGTCTCGGGCTGAGCGGCGCACGTCGCCTGGTCGACCGGCTCGATGTCGAATCGTCCCGCGAAAGCGGAACAACCGTCATATTGGAGTCCGCCGCCCGATGATCTCGCTACCAGTCACGGAAATCAGCCAGGTCGGCGCGGCGCGCAGAAGAGCCCTGCATGAAGCCGAGGGACTTGACCTGCCGACCGAGGCCCGCGAACGGCTGGCATTGGTGGTGACCGAAGCTGGAACAAACCTGGTCCGCCACGCTCGCGGAGGGGAGATTCTCCTGATTCTCCGTGGCAGGGGTCAATCGGCGGGGATCGATATCATCGCACTTGATGAGGGCCCCGGGCTTGCCAATGTCGAGGCCGCGATGACCGACGGCTACAGCACGGCGGCGGCGGGCGAACGGGGAATAGGGGGCGGATTGGGAGCGATCTCGCGCCTGTCGGAGTCGTTCGACATCTATACGGATGCCAGAGGAACGAGCGTCGTGGTTACGATCGGGAAGCTGCACCAGGATTCGGATGGGCCCATGGAGTCCGCCGGCCTGATCGTGCCCAAACCGAATTTCGATCAGGGCGGGGACGCATTTTGTTTGCGTCACGAAGCCGACAGAACGTTGATCATGCTGATGGATGTGCTCGGCCATGGCCCAGCCGCCGCAAGCGAGGCCGACAAGGCGATCGCCGCGTTTGCGCAAACGGCAGGAGCCTCATTGGAAGAGACCGAGCAGGAAGTTTCCACGGCTTTGCGGGGAGGGCGCGGGGCTGCGGCGCTGTTCGTCGAATTGCCGCATGCCGCTGGCAGATTACGGGCGATGGGACTCGGCAATGTGCGTGGGGAAATTGCCGCTATCGAAGGCCCCAGGTTCGGAATCCCCTCGATGCCGGGGATCGTGGGCGCCGCCGCCAAGCCACCGCGAGTAACGGAACACGATTGGTCGAGCCAAGCGGTGTTGTTGCTTTCCACCGACGGTCTACGCGGCGGCGACCGCGCGCCAGAACCGCCATCGCTGTTCTTTCGAGACCCGATGACGATCGCAGCATCCATTTACAAGCGCCGGCGGCGAGGAACCGACGATTGCGGCGTCGTCGTCGCGCGAGCCAGAACGTGAAAGCGGTCGTCACCTCGATACGCGTTGAGCGCGACGGGGACGTCACCCACACGCGTCGTACCGCGCGCATTGCGGCTCAAGTCGCCGGTGCCGCCACGCGCGATCAGATTCGCTTTGCGACGGCGGTGTCCGAAATCGCCCGGAACGCACTGCAATATGCGGGCGGCGGGGTCGCCGAGTTCTCCTTCGACCGCCTGGAAAAGCGAACCCGCTTGATGGCTCGGGTGCAGGACAAGGGGGCCGGAATCGAAGCCGTCGAGACAATGCTTCGCGCACGTCACCAGTCGCATACCGGTTTGGGGCTCGGGCTGAGCGGATCGCAGAAGTTGGTCGATCATTTCGACCTGAAGACCGGTTCGGGCGGAACGCTGGTAACGCTGGGCCTTCATCTGAATGGCAACCGCGGTGCCGACGAACTCGCGAAGGCGGCCGCCGGCGCCCTCATCAACGCGGCGCAGGGCTCTCCGATCGAGGAACTCGCCGAGCAGAACCGCGCTTTGCGCGATTCCTTGGCCGAACAGCAATTCCTGCTGCGCGAAATCCACCACAGGACCAAGAACAATCTGGCGATCATCCAGTCGCTGGCGCTGATGCAGGCGCGGCAGGCCAAATCGGAGGAGACGCAGGAAGCGCTCGGGATTTTGACCAACCGCATCCAGGCCTTTGCCAACGCCCACAATTTCTTGCATCAGGCTGAGGACGTGACGCAGGTGGATCTGCGTCAGCATTTGGAGAGCCTCACCGACAGGCTCGCCTCGGCCTTCGGCTCCGCCGGCTTAACGATTGCCTGCCACGCGGAGGCGATTTCCATTGGGTTCGAGGCAGCGACCGAGATCGCGCTGGTGGTCAATGAACTGGTGACCAACGCCGCGAAATACGGCGGCGACAACGGCCATGTGGACATCGCGGCGTATCAGCAAGGGCCCAATTTTTGTCTTCGCGTCGGCGACGATGGGCCGGGAATGGATAATCCGGAGACGGTTCTTCGTAATTCCAAGTCGCTTGGCTGGCGGATCGTGGAAGGCTGCGCCCGCAAACTGAACGGCAGCCTCGACGTCGAGGGGACGAACGGGCTGTCGGTCCTGCTGACCATTCCCAACGACCGGTAAAAGAGAGACGCGGCCACCGTTACTTCTCGGCGAAACGCGCTTCTTGCTTGCGTCAGTGTTTCATTTCGATCTGCATCTTCAGAACATGCTCGACCCGAGCCTCGCGCCGATGATCATCGCGACATGGCCGGGCGCCGCGCGCCTTGGTGTGGGCATGGACGCCGATGGCCAAAGGCTCGACCATGGCACCCGCGGCGAAGGAGACGGAGTCCGGCAGCGGGAAGGTGAAGGCCTCGGGGTGGATAACGCTTGATCTGAGGATGCCAGGCACCAGCGGCGTCGCCCCGACCCCCTCCGGAAACCATGTTGCGGGTCGTGCCCAATGCCGCCAGATTGGCGGCGGCGGGATTCTAAGGAGCAGATATGTTCGACAAGGGGATGAACTTCGCGCTCGGCGAGGAGATCGACGCGCTGCGCAACATGGTGCATCGCTTTGCGCGGGAAAAGATCGCGCCGCGCGCCGCCGAGATCGATCGGAGCAACGAATTTCCCAACGAGCTCTGGAAGGAGCTGGGCGCGCTCGGCCTGCTCGGGGTCACGGTGGAAGAAGAGTATGGCGGCTCGGCCATGGGCTATCTGGCACATTGCATCGCGATCGAGGAGATCTCGCGTGCCTCGGCTTCGGTGGGTCTGTCCTACGGCGCCCATTCCAACCTCTGCGTCAATCAGATCCGTCGCAACGGTACCGAGGACCAGAAGCGGAAATATCTGCCCAAGCTTGTCTCCGGCGAGCATGTCGGCTCGCTGGCGATGTCGGAGAGCGGCGCCGGGTCGGACGTTGTCGGCATGCGGCTCAGGGCCGAGAAGCGCAACGACCGCTTCGTCCTCAACGGCACCAAGATGTGGATCACCAACGGTCCCGACGCCTCGACCCTGATCGTCTACGCCAAGACCGATCCGGACGCCGGCCCGCGCGGCATCACCGCCTTCCTGATCGAGAAGGAGATGGCGGGGTTTTCGACCGCGCAGAAGCTCGACAAGCTCGGCATGCGCGGCTCCAACACCTGCGAGCTCGTCTTCGAGGATTGCGAGGTGCCCTATGAGAATATTCTCGGCGAGGAGGGCGGCGGCGCCAGGGTGCTGATGAGCGGCCTCGATTACGAGCGGGTCGTGCTGTCGGCCGGCCCGCTCGGCATCATGGCCGCCTGCATGGATGTGGTCGTCCCTTACGTCCACGAGCGCAAGCAGTTCGGCCAGCCGATCGGCGAGTTCCAGCTGATGCAGGGCAAGCTCGCCGACATGTATGTGACGATGAACGCCTGCCGGGCCTATGTCTACGCGGTGGCGGCGGCCTGCGACCGCGGCGAGACCAGCCGCAAGGATGCCGCCGGCTGCATCCTCTATGCCGCCGAGAAGGCGACGCAGATGGCGCTGGAGGCGATCCAGGCGCTCGGCGGCAACGGTTATATCAACGAGTATCCGACCGGCCGGCTGCTGCGTGACGCCAAACTCTACGAGATTGGTGCCGGCACCAGCGAAATCCGGCGGATGCTGATCGGTCGCGAGTTGTTCCGGGAGACGGATTGACGAGATATAGATACCTATCTACAGTTACCTATATAGGTAGGTTGTTTATGGTTGGCCGTTTTAGACGGAGGGCTTCATGAACGCGGATCAAGATACCATGAGAACGATCACCAACGGTCTTCCAAGCAAGGCCGCGAAGATCCGCGCGCTGGACGAGCGAGGTTTCCAGCGGGCCGATATCGCCCGCTTCCTCGGTATCCGCTATCAGCACGTCCGCAACACCCTCGAGAGACCGCGTGCGGAAAGCCCGAAGATGGCAACTCCGGATCGGAACGCGTTCACGATGCATCCGGAGGCGGACGCCTTCACGCGTGTGTCGGTCGACGCGGAAGGCCGGATCGTGATCCCCGAGACATTCCGGCGCCTTATGAAGCTCGGCGAGGGCGGTAAGCTCATCGTCAGGGTCGACGAGGATGGAGAGTTGCGGCTGACCTCACCCATGGCGGCGATCGATAAGGTTCGAAGAATGATCGCCGAGAACAGCTTTGGCGGCGGGTCGCCCGTCGATGAGTTGATCGCGGAAAGGCGCGCGGAGGCTCTGCGGGACGAGGCCGAGACGCTTCAGCATCTGCCCAAATCGTGACGGTCGTTCTCGATAGCTCGGCCGTCCTGGCCTATCTGTGGAGTGAGCCGGACAGCGACAGGATTGGCGAATTTATCCGGGAAGGAATGATATCGAGCGTCAATGTCGTGGAAGTGTTGTCCAAGCTGATCGACCATGGGATGGCCGGAGAGGCGGCGAACTTGATGTTTGCAGGCCTGAATCTCTCCGCGATCGCCTTCGATGCAGATCAGGCACGGCTGGCCGGCGATCTTCGATCACCCACCCGCAGATATGGCCTATCGCTCGGTGATCGGGCTTGTCTGGCTTTGGCGATACGGGAAAAGGCACAAGTCATAACCGCCGATAGAATATGGGCCGAGCTTGACCTTGGCATCGAAATCGAGGTCATCCGATAACCGTTGCCGCAAGCCGCGCGGTGGTGACCCATCATTTGGGCGCCGGCCGGGTGGGGGAGATCGAACGCGAATTTTGGCTGCTTCCAACGCCCGTTTATGGGCACGCGAACCAAGGAAAGTCCATGCCGCTCAACGACCGTCAGGAAGCGCTCTGCAAGGGGCATGATTTCGACTTCAGCAATTTGAAGGCGGTGATCGTCAACTGCACGCTGAAGCGCAGCCCTGAACCCTCGCACACGGACGATCTCTTGTCCGTTCCCCGTGAGATCATGGAGCGGAACGGCATCGCGGTCAGCCAATTCCGCCCGGTCGACCATCCCATCGCCTACGGGGTCATGCCCGACATGACCGAACACGGTGCCGCGACCGATGCCTGGCCTGAACTCTGGCAGACGGTGAGAGAGGCCGAGATCCTCATTCTCGGCACCCCGATCTGGCTTGGCGAGGAGAGCTCGGCCTGCCGGCTGGTGATCGAGCGGCTTTACGGCATGAGCGGGCTGAAGAACGACAAGGGCCAGAGCTTTTTCTACGGCAAGACCGGCGGCTGCGTGGTCACCGGCAATGAGGACGGCATCAAGCATGTCGCGATGACCTGTCTCTATGCCCTCGGCCATCTCGGCTACACGATCCCGCCCCAGGCCGACTGCGGCTGGATCGGCGAGGCCGGGCCGGGGCCGAGCTACGGCGACGACGTGGAAGGAAAACCCGCCGGGCATGACAACGACTTCACCCAGCGAAACGCCACCATTATGACCTGGAACCTGATGCACATGGCGCGGATGCTGAAGGATGCGGGCGGCCTGCCGCGCCACGGCAACGACCGCGACGCCTGGGAGGCCGGCTGCCGGTTCGATCATCCCAATCCGGACTACCGGTAGCAGGGCGGGGACTTCTATGGCTATGGTCTGGGACGACCACGTCGCCCGCAGCCAAACCTGAGCACCTCATGTCCGTCCTGACCTCCGCCATGTCGCCGCGCTCCGAAAGCTTTTCCGAAAACCGCAAGGTGATGACGCGGCGGTTGAAGGCGGTCGAGGAAGCCGCCGAGGCCGCGATGGCCGGCGGCGGCGAGAAGGCCCGCGAACGGCACCTCGCTCGCGGCAAGCTTTTACCCCGCGATCGCGTCGAGGGGCTGCTCGATCCGGGCTCGCCGTTTCTCGAAATCGGACTGTTTGCGGCGAACGGGATGTATGACGACGCGGTGCCGGCGGCGGGCATGATCGCCGGCATCGGCCGGGTATCGGGCCGCGAGGTGATGGTGCTGGCCAACGACGCCACGGTGAAGGGCGGCACCTATTTCCCCCTGACCGTGAAGAAGCACCTGCGAGCCCAGGAGATCGCCGCCGAGAACCATCTGCCTTGCGTCTATCTGGTGGATTCCGGCGGTGCCAATCTGCCGAACCAGGACGAGGTGTTTCCCGACCGGGATCATTTCGGCCGCATCTTCTACAATCAGGCGCAGATGTCGGCCAAGGGCATCGCCCAGATCGCCGTCGTCATGGGCTCCTGCACGGCCGGCGGCGCCTATGTGCCGGCGATGAGCGACGAGACCATCATCGTGCGCGAACAGGGCACGATCTTCCTGGCCGGCCCGCCGCTGGTCAAGGCGGCGACCGGCGAGGTGGTGTCGGCCGAGGATTTGGGTGGCGGCGACGTCCACACGCGGTTGTCGGGCGTCGCCGATCATTTGGCCAGGGATGATCTCCACGCTCTGGCGCTGGCTCGCCACGCCGTCGCCCATCTCAACCGCGAGAAACGGCCGGCTGTGGAGTTTCGGTCGCCGGAGGAGCCGGCCTACGACCCGGAGGAGATCCTCGGGATCGTCCCGGCCGACGCCAGGACGCCCTATGACGTGCGCGAGGTGATCGCCCGCATCGTCGACGGGTCGAGAGTCCACGAGTTCAAGGCCCGCTACGGCCCGACCCTGGTCTGCGGCTTCGCCCATCTTCGCGGCATGCCGGTCGGCATCATCGCTAACAATGGCGTGCTGTTCTCCGAGAGTGCCGTGAAGGGCGCGCATTTCGTCGAGCTTTGCTCGCAGCGCAATATCCCGCTGGTGTTCCTCCAGAACATCACCGGCTTCATGGTCGGGCGGCAATATGAGGCGGGCGGCATCGCCAAGCACGGGGCGAAGCTCGTCGCCGCCGTCGCGACGACGGCCGTGCCGAAGATCACCATGCTGATCGGCGGCTCCTACGGCGCCGGCAATTACGGCATGTGCGGGCGGGCGTATTCGCCGCGCTTCCTGTGGACCTGGCCGAACAGCCGTATCGCGGTGATGGGCGGCGAGCAGGCGGCCGGGGTGCTGGCGAGCGTCACGCGCGCCGGCATCGAGCGGCGCGGCGGCGAGTGGTCGGCGGAGGAGGAGGCCGACTTCAAGCGCCCGACGATCGCGATGTTCGAGCGCCAGAGCCACCCGCTCTATGCCTCGGCGAGATTGTGGGACGACGGCATCGTCAACCCGGCCAAAACCCGCGATATTCTGGCGCTGTCGCTCGCCGCCGCGCTGAACGCGCCGATCGCGGAGACGCGGTTCGGGCTGTTCCGGATGTGAGGAAATCGGCCTTTGAGCGAGAGGCCATTGTGCTATCACGCGAGCCCTGCCGCTATCCTGTCGCCAGCAGGATCACGCCGCCCAGGATGACCACCGCCCAGAACAGGCGTTGCCGCAACTGGCCCTCACGCAAGAGCAGGCTGCCCATCAGGACGGTCAGAACGACGCTGAGTTCGCGGGTCGGCGCCACATAGATGATCGGCGTGAAGGTGAGGGCGTAGAGGACGAGGATGTAGGCGAGCGGGCTGAGAATGGCGATCGCGACGACACTTGCCCGATGATTCGCCCAGAGCGCCGTCACCATCGCCCGGCGTCGTAGTGCGTAAGGCGTGAGCAGCATCACCCGGCCGATGTTGGAGACATACTCGAGCAGCAGCGGCGGAATCAGCAAGGCGGTGACCGTATAGGCGTCCCAGAGGGTATAACTGGCGATCAAGAAGCCGACGCCGACGCCGAACAGGATCGAGGCCGTGACGCTTTTGGAACCGCGCTTGAGCCCGCCCGATAGAAACAGCACGCCGGTGATGATGACGATCGCGCCCAGGGCGATCTGCCACGTCAACGGGTCGCCCAGCATCGTGACGGCGAAGATCGTGGCCAGGAATGGCCCGGTCGCGCGGGCGGTCGGATAGACGATCGAGAGTTCGCCATCGCGATAGCCGCGCTGCAGCAGCAGTATGTAACCGAGGTGCAGCCCGGTGCTGCCGAGGATGAAGCCGATTTCCCAGCCGCCGAAATCGGGGGGATCCAACACGATGACATAGGCGGCCAGCGGCAGATAGAGGACGAGCGTGACCATCGAGAAGAGCCAGACCAGCTCGGGGCCGCCGCGAATTTTCTTGACCAGGAGATTCCAGGTCGCATGGCAGACCGCCGCCGCCAGCACGAGGACAAAACCGGAAACTGACATGAGGGCTCCTGAAGACGATCGGGACGAAAAAAGGCGCGCAAAAACGCACCCAGCCATCCCCCTAGTTTTTTCGTCTTTCAGGTGTCTGCCGTACACGGCTCATAACGGCGCTCGGACCAGCTTGCGAAGGCAACGGAACCCTAGCCGCACATGGATGGGCGGAATCACATTAGACCGGTCTCGACTCGTGTGGAAGGATCGGCTCCGATCAATGTCGCGACCGGCGGGGATTCGCGGCCCATGCCGCATGACTGGGATGTGACGACGACGATGTTCACCACTTTGCTCATCGCCAATCGTGGCGAGATCGCCTGCCGTGTCATCAAGACCGCACGGCGGCTCGGAATGCGCACCGTCGCGGTGTTCTCCGACGCCGACCGCGACGCGCTGCACGTCGAGATGGCCGACGAGGCGGTGCATATCGGCCCGGCGCCGGTCGGTGAGAGCTATCTCAAGGGCGAGCGCATCATCGCCGCGGCGAAGCGGACCGGCGCCGAGGCGATCCACCCCGGCTACGGCTTCCTGTCCGAGAATCCGGATTTCGTCGCGGCGGTCGAAGCGGCAGGGCTGATCTTCGTCGGCCCGTCGGCTTCGGCGATTCGGGCGATGGGCCTGAAGGACGCCGCCAAGAAGTTTATGCACGCGGCCGGCGTTCCGGTCGTTCCGGGCTACCACGGCGAAGAACAGAATCCCGATTTTCTCGCCGGTGAAGCCGGTGAGATCGGCTATCCGGTGCTGATCAAGGCCCGGGCCGGCGGCGGCGGCAAGGGCATGCGCCGCGTCGACGATCCGGCCGCTTTCGCGGCGGCGCTGGAAGGCGCCCGGCGCGAGGGCGCGGCGTCGTTCGGCGACCCGCATTGCCTGATCGAGAAATATGTCGAAAAGCCCCGCCATATCGAGATCCAGGTGTTCGGCGACAGCCACGGCAACGCCGTGCATCTGTTCGAGCGCGACTGCTCCTTGCAGCGGCGCCACCAGAAGGTGATCGAGGAAGCGCCGGCGCCTGGTATGACGGCTGAGATGCGCGCGGCGATGGGCAAGGCGGCGGTCACTGCCGCCAAGGCGATCGGTTATGCGGGGGCGGGCACGATCGAATTCATCGTCGACGCCTCCGATGGTCTCAGGCCCGACCGCTTCTGGTTCATGGAGATGAACACGCGGCTGCAGGTCGAGCATCCGGCGACGGAAGCGATCACCGGCCTCGATCTGGTCGAACTGCAATTGCGCGTCGCGGCCGGCGAGGCATTGCCGTTCAGGCAGAACGATCTGACGATCTCCGGCCATGCCTTCGAGGCGCGGATCTATGCCGAGGATCCGGAGCGCGGCTTCCTGCCGGCCACCGGCACGCTGACGCATCTCGGCTTTCCGGCGGGCGAGGGGGTTCGGATCGACACCG
This sequence comes from Aurantimonas marina, assembly GCF_017183135.1. Taxonomy (GTDB): domain Bacteria; phylum Pseudomonadota; class Alphaproteobacteria; order Rhizobiales; family Rhizobiaceae; genus Aurantimonas; species Aurantimonas marina. The sequence continues at coordinate 110,991 of NZ_JADDXW010000005.1, forward strand.
GGGTACGCGCTGGCGACCGGATCACCCCGCATTACGACCCGATGATCGCCAAGCTGATCGTCCACGGCCCGGACCGCCCCTCGGCGCTCCGGCTTTTGCGCCGGGCTCTGGCCGGGACGCATATCGCCGGCTCAGTGACCAATGTCGCGTTCCTCGGCCGGCTCGCGGCGCATGAGGATTTCGCCGCAGGCGATGTCGACACCGGCCTGATCGGCCGCGACCAGGAGGCGCTGACGGCAATCGCGCCGGCCTCGCCGGAAATCGTGGCGACCGCCGCGCTGGCGCAGCTCGGCCATCTGGAGGGACCTGTCGCGGCCAAGGCCGGCGACGATCCCTGGACCCGTTTGCGCGGCTTTCGCAATTGGGGCGTTGCCCGCCAGACCGCGCGCTTCGAGACCGGGGAAGGAGGACGCCGCGATGTCGCGGTCGTCGATCGCGGCGACGGCCGTTTCGCCGTGGATGCTGGACAAGCGACGCTGAACCTTGCGGTCGTCGCGGTCGCGGGCGACGCTGTGCGCCTGTCGCTCGACGGCCGCATTTTCGGGGTGACGCTAGCGCGGGAGGTCGAAGCGGTCACGGTGTTCGCCGATGGCGCAGCGCACCGTTTCGCCCGCTGGAGCGCGAGCGCCCATGCCGAGGAGGGGATCGCCAGCGACACGATCGCCGCGCCGATGCCGGGACTCGTCAAGCTGGTTTCCGCGAAGGCAGGCGGAGCTGTGAAAAAGGGCGAGGCGCTGATCGTGCTCGAAGCCATGAAGATGGAACACACGCTGAAGAGCCCGCGCGACGGGACCGTCGCCGAGATTCTGGTCTCGCCCGGCGATCAGGTCGAGGACGGCACGCTCTTGCTGGCGTTGGAGCCGGAGAGCGCGGCCGGGACGGCGGGGAGGGACGATTGACCGGGACGATCCGCATCGAGACCGACGCGCGCGGCGTGGCGACGCTGACGCTGGCGCGGCCGGACAAGCACAATGCCATGAACGCCTCGATGATTGCCGAACTGACAAAGGCGGCCGAAGAGCTGGGCGCCGACCCCACCGTGCGTGTCGTCGTCCTGACCGGCGAAGGCCGGAGCTTCAGCGCCGGGGCGGACCTTGCCTGGATGAAGGCGCAGTTTGCAGCCAGCCGCGATGAGCGCATCGCCGAGGCGACGACGCTGGCGCGGATGCTGAAAGCCCTCAACGAGATGCCGAAACCGCTGATCGGCCGCGTTCAGGGCCAGGCCTTCGGCGGCGGCCTCGGCTTGATCTCGGTCTGCGATGTCGCGATCGGCAGCGACGCAGCGCGCTTTGCCTTCACCGAGACAAAACTGGGTCTGATCCCGGCGACGATCTCGCCTTACGTGCTGGCTCGCATGGGCGAAGGAAGCGCACGGCGGGTGTTCATGTCGGCGCGGCTGTTCGACGCCGATGAGGCCGTATCGCTCGGCCTTCTCGCCCAGGCGATACCGGCGGACGATCTCGACGCGGCCGTCGGGGCCGAAATCGCCCCCTATCTCGCCTGCTCTCCGGCGGCCGTGGCGTCAGCGAAGGCGCTCGCCCGCTCGCTGGGTCCGGTCATCGACGAGGCGACGATCGCTGACACCGCCCGGCGCCTTGCCGATATTTGGGAGACAGCCGATGCTCGCGAGGGGGTCAGCGCCTTTTTCGACAAGCGCTTGGCGACCTTTGTTGAGACGGAGGATTAGGCCGGACGTTGCCCGGTGGCCGCCGGAATTCCGTTTTGTTCCCGTCTCAATTTTCCGACGAAAGACAGTCTGTCAGCGACGCCGCGAGGTTGCCGATCAGTTCGAAATAGAGCTCCGGCCCATCCTTCAGCGCCGCGCCTTCCGGGTCGAGCATGCCGGCCTTCGCCTCGGTGCCCTCGATGACCACATCGACAAGCGCCGGCTCAAATTGCGGCTCGGCGAAGACGCAGGTCGCGCCGACCGCCTTCACCTTGGCCTGAAGTTCGGCGATCCGTCGCGCGCCCGGGGGCGTCTCCGGGCTGACGGTGATCGATCCGGCGGCCGGCATCGCGAAGCGGCGCTCGAAATACTGATAGGCGTCGTGGAAGACGATGAAGGGCCGACCCCTCACGCCGGCGAGGTCGGCCTTGATCGTCGCGATCAGCGCGTCGAGCCGCACCTCGAGCTTGTCGGCGTTGGCCGTATAGGTCTCGGCATGGACCGGGTCGGTGGCGATGAGCGCCGTCTCGATCGCGCCGACCATCGCCTTTGCATTGACCGGGTCGAGCCAGACGTGCGTGTCGAAGGCGCCGCCATCGTCTTCGTGCGCGGCCGCGCTGGCGGTTTCGCCCTCGTGCGCGTCGGCCTCGAACGGTCCGCCCTCGCGCAGCGGCAGCCTCTCGACGCCCGGTGCATCGACCAGCTCAACGCTTTTCGCTGTCGCCCCGAGCGTTGCGAGCGGCTTGACCAGAAACGCCTCCAGATAAGCGCCGGCCCAGAAGACGACATCGGCGGACTGAAGCGCCGCGGCCTCCGACGGCTTCATCCGATAGGTATGCGGCGAGCCGGCCCCCTGAACGATCAGCATCGGTTCGCCGACACCCTCCATGACACCGGCGACGAGCGAATGGATCGGCTTGATCGAGGCGACCACGGCGGGCGCGGAGCCAGAGTCGCCCGCCTGGGCGGCGGGTGTGAGGGTAGACAGGGCAGCGGTGAGGAGGAGCAGGCGGAGCATCGGCATGGCGGGGTCTTTCTGGACGATACACATTTCGGCGCGCTCGGGCACCGGTGTTGATATGTTATGTCATTACATATCGATTGTGTAATGCTATAACGTTTGGCATAAGTCTCCGCAAGCCATCGTTTTTCGGGCATCGAATGACCACTCGTTCCTCTTTTGACGACTCGACCCTGGTCGCAATGCGCGGCGTCGGCGTGCGCCGCTCCGGCGGCTGGATGGTGCGCGGCGTCGACCTGACGCTACGCCGAGGCGAGATCGTGACGCTGATCGGCCCAAATGGCTCCGGCAAATCAACGACCGCCAAGACCGCGATCGGGATCTTGAAGCCCGACGAGGGCACGGTCCGTAGGGCGAGCCGGCTGACGGTCGGCTACGTGCCGCAGCAGCTGAGCATCGACTGGACGCTGCCGCTCAGCGTCGAGCGGCTGATGACGCTGACCGTCCGGGCGTCGCGCGCGGCGATCGCCGATGCGCTGCACCGCGTCGGCATCGCCCATCTCGCCAAGGCCGAGGTGCATCGTCTGTCCGGCGGCGAGTTCCAGCGGGCGCTGCTTGCCCGCGCGATGATCCGCAAGCCGGATCTTCTGGTCCTCGACGAGCCGGTCCAGGGCGTCGATTTCAGTGGCGAGATCGCGCTTTACGATCTGATCTCCGACTTACGCGATGCGGCGGGCTGCGCGGTATTGTTGATCTCGCACGATCTGCATGTGGTGATGGCCAAGACCGATACGGTGATCTGTCTCAACGGCCATGTCTGCTGTGAGGGGACGCCGCAATCGGTTGCCAATTCGCCGGCGTATCAGCGCATGTTCGGCCCGCGTGCGGCGGAGACGCTGGCGATCTATTCGCACCATCACGATCACACCCATCTGCCGGATGGGCGGGTGCGTTTCGCAGACGGCACGATCGGCGACGAATGCAGCACCCCGAAAGGCGGTGACGGGTCCGATCATGCTCACGATCAGGGCCATGACCATGACGAGCCCGCATCCCATCGTCCGAAGGATCGGGAGCCAGCCGATGTTCGATGATTTCTTCGTCCGCGCCGTGGTGGCCGGCATCGGCATCGCGCTGGTCGCCGGCCCACTCGGCTGCTTCGTCGTCTGGCGGCGCATGGCCTATTTCGGTGATACCATGGCTCACTCGGCGCTGCTCGGCGTGGCCCTGTCGACGGCCTTCGAGATCGACCTGATGCTCGGCGTCTTCGCGGTCGCTGCTGTGGTCGCCGTTGCCCTCGTGCTGCTCGAGCGGCGCGGCGCGCTGTCGACCGACGCGCTGCTCGGCATCCTCTCCCATTCCACGCTGGCGCTGGGGCTGGTCATCATTGCCTTCATGACCTGGGTGCGGATCGACCTGATGGGTTTCCTGTTCGGCGATATCCTGGCGGTCTCGCGCTTCGACCTGGCCGCGATCTTCGGCGGCGGCGCCATTGTCCTCGCCGGTCTGGCGATGCTTTGGCGCCCGCTGCTCGCCGCTACCGTCAGCACCGAACTCGCCGAAGCCGAGGGGCTTCGGCCGGAACGCGCGCGATTTCTCTTCATGCTGCTGATGGCGGTGGTCATCGCCATCGCCATGAAGATCGTCGGCATCCTCTTGATCACCGCGCTGTTGATCATCCCGGCAGCGACCGCGCGGCGCTTCGCTTCGACGCCGGAGATGATGGCGCTCCTTGCGGCGTTCATCGGCGCGGCTGCCTCGACCGGTGGCCTCTTCGCCTCGCTGAATTTCGACACGCCGTCCGGCCCGTCGATCGTCGTCGCCGCGCTTGCGCTGTTTCTTGTCAGCCTGCTGCCGGTACCGGCATTTGCCGACCGCCGGGCGGAACCCGCCGGAAAGGCGCCACAGTGACCGCAGCGTCGAAACTGACGCGGAACCAGAGCCTCGTCTTCGACGCGCTGAGGGCGGCGGACGAGCCGCTGAGCGCCTATACGATTCTTGACCGACTCCGCGACGACGGATTTCGCGCGCCGCTGCAGGTTTATCGCGCCCTCGATACGCTTCTCGATCGCGGACTCGTCCACCGGCTCGACAGCCTCAAGGCGTTCGTGCCCTGCGCCCATCCCCACGATCATCACGAGAGCGCGACGATCGCCTTCGGCATCTGCGGGCGATGCGCGCGGGTCTGGGAGTTTTCCGACGCGATCGTCGAGGAGCGACTGCGCGGCTGGGCCAAGGCCGAGGGGTTCTGCCCGCAGCGCACCGCGATCGAGATCAGCGGCCTGTGCGCAGATTGCGCCCGCGCCGGCATGGCTTGATATAGCATTTCTTGCCGCTTCCATTCTGCCTTGACCCTTCGCGGCAACGGCCACGGCGGATCGCCTTGACAGGGTAAGGTCTTCTCCCGCAAATCCGCTCCATCACGCGGCCCTACGGACAAGGGAGGAGCCCTGTTCGGCATTTGCCGCCACGACGGGAGGAATCATGACGATCAGAACGCTAACCGCCGCCGGACTAGCCGCGCTTGCCGCCGTCTGGACAGTAACGACCGTCGATGCCGTCGAGCTGAAGCTCGGCTATTCGCTGTCCGAAACCTCGCATTATGGCGTTGGCGCCACGGCGATGGCCGAAGAACTCGAAAAACTCACCGACGGCAAATTCACCGTCAAGCAATTTCCGGCGAATGCCCTCGGCGGTGAGCGCGAGATGGTCGAGGGAGCCCAACTCGGCACGGTCGACCTGGTCATCACCTCGACCGGTCCTGTCGGCAATTTCGTGCCGGAGACGTTGATCACCGACATTCCGTTCCTGTTTCGCGACTACGACCACGCCCATGCCGTCCTCGACGGGCCGATCGGCCAGGAATTGCTGGACAAGTTCCCCGACAACGGCCTGATCGCGCTTGCTTGGGGCGAGAACGGCTTCCGCAATCTGACCAATTCCAAGCGGGCGGTGACAACGCCCGAGGACGCCGAGGGCCTGAAGATCCGCACCATGGAGAACCAGGTGCACATGGAGGCCTTTTCCGAACTCGGCGTGCTGCCGACGCCGATGGCCTTTCCTGAGCTGTTCACCGCGCTACAACAGGGCACCGTCGATGGCCAGGAAAACCCGATCGGCGTGATACTCTCGGCCAAGTTCGCGGAGGTTCAAAAGTACCTGTCGCTGACCAACCACGTCTATTCGCCGGCCCTCATTCTGATGTCGCCGACGGTCTGGGACGGCTTGAGCGACGAGGAGAAAGAGGCCTTCCGCGAAGCCGCCAAGGCGGGCGCCGCCGCGATGCGCGAGAAGGTTCGCTCCGACGCCGATTCGGGCGTGGCCACGCTGAAGGAGGCGGGCATGGAGGTGACCGAAGGCGTCGATCGCGCCGCCTTCGAGAAGGCGCTCGAGCCTTTGATGGCCAAATACGCCGAGCGGTTCGGCCAGGACAAGCTCGACGCCATCCGCGGCACCGGCAAGTGACGGATTTGTAAGACCACGACAGTGGCCGGACGGCGACGTCCGGCCACTGTCGTCTTCGACACCAGCAACAAGGGCCGTCGATGCTTACTGTTCTGCGCGCCATCGATCGCTGGGTCCTGCGTCTGTCGTTATGGACAGCCATGGCGCTGCTCGCGCTCATGTCGGTGATCACCTTCTGGCAGGTTCTGACCCGCTTCGTGCTGGAGCGACCGTCGACCTGGTCCGAGGTAACGGCGCGCTCGCTGATGATCTGGATGGTCTATCTCGGCCTGGTGGCGTGTCTGCGCGCCGGCTCGCTGATCTCGGTGGATCTTTTGATCGCGCGCGTGCCGCCGGCGTTTCGCAAATTTCTCGCGATTGCTATTGCCGGTGTCACGCTCGGTGTCCTCGGTGTCATGGTCTGGTACGGTTGGGCGATGACCGAGCGCACCGCGCGCCAGACGATCGCGGGCGTCAGCGATCCGTTCTTCGGCCAGAAGATATCCATCGGCTTCGTCTACGCGGCGATACCGGTCGGGGCGGCGCTGTCGATCGTCGCGACGCTCGCCCGCCTCGCCGAGGAACTCACAGGTACCCTGGTTCATCGGCAGGGTCCTGCCACGCACGACGTCTGAGAGACATCGATGTCCAGCTTCATGCTTCTCGCCCTCGTCGGCTTCTTCGCGCTCGGCCTGCCGATCGCGATCGCGATCGCCGCCGCCTCCATCGGCGGCATCGCCATCTTCACCAGCCTACCGCTGCTCGTCGTCGCGCAGAAGCTGATGACGACGCTGGATTCCTTTCCGCTGATGGCGGTGCCGTTCTTCATTCTCGCCGGCAACCTGATGGAAGCCGCCGGCATTTCCGGCCGCCTCGTCGAATTCGCCAAGACCATGGTCGGTGGCATCAGGGGTGGGCTCGCCGCATCCTGCGTGCTGACCTGCATGATCTTCGCCGCGGTCTCGGGCTCCTCCGTCGCCACGACCTTCGCGATCGGCGCGATCGTTATCCCGGCAATGACCAAACACGGCTATCCGACCGGCTTTGCCGCCGCGCTGCAGGCGACGTCGGCCGAACTTGGCGTGATCATCCCGCCGTCGATCCCGTTGATCCTCTACGGCGTCAGCGCCGAGGTCTCGATCGGCGATCTGTTCATCGCCGGTCTCGGGCCCGGTCTGCTGATCGGGCTCGCGCTCATTCTCTTCGTCTATTTGTGGTGCCGCAAGAACGGTTGGGGCGAGCGCGATCACGAAGGCCGGCTGCCGTTCTGGCAATCGCTGAAGGCGGCGTTCCTGGCCCTGCTGATGCCGATCGTCATCATCGGCGGCATCTATGACGGTATCTTCACGCCGACCGAGGCCTCGGTCATCGCGGTGTTCTACGCCCTGTTCATCGGCATGGCGGTCTACCGCACGATCAGCCCGCGCGATCTTCTGCCGGTTCTGCACCGCTCGGTGATCTCCTCGACGATCATCCTGTTCGTCATCGCCGCCGCCGGGCTGTTCTCGTTCTTGATCACCAGGGCCGGCGTGCCCGCCGCGATCGGCGAATGGCTCGGCACCGTCATGGACGAGCCGGTCTATTTCCTGCTCGCGGTCAACGCGTTCCTGTTCGTCGCGGGGATGTTCATCGAGACCTCCGCGGCGATCATCGTGCTGGCGCCGATCCTCGCCCCGGTGGCGATCTCCTTTGGCATCGATCCGGTGCATTTCGGCCTGATCATGGTCGTCAACCTCGCGCTCGGCATGATCACGCCGCCCTTCGGCGTCAATCTCTTCGCCGCCTGCCAGGTCGCCGGCATTCCATTCGAGCAGATCGTGCCGCGGCTCTTGCCCTTCGTTCTCGTCATCATCGCCTGTCTGCTGGTGATCAGCTACGTGCCGGCGATCTCCGTCGGGCTGCTGACGCTGTTGTGAGGGCCGGGATGCCGGCGCGGGCGTGCAATGCGCCAGCGCGCGTTGGGGCAAATGTCGATCGGGCCGACGAAATCGCAATGATCGCTTGCGGCGCGGAGGCGGCCCCGTTATATACCGCGCCGCAGGTCACGGAGTGTAGCGCAGCCTGGTAGCGCACCTCGTTCGGGACGAGGGGGTCGCAGGTTCGAATCCTGCCACTCCGACCAGCATTTCCCCGTATACGGCCCGGAGACATGGGTAAAAGCCTGTATCTGAGGCAAGAGCGACAGGCTGTTACCGAAAGGGTTGCGAGGCTTCGATTCCTGGTCAATTGATCCGGGCTCGCGAGCCATGACACTGGCGAGTCCGGTTCTCGAACGCCTTGCCGGCGATCCCGGGCCCTAGGTCGAGACGCGGATGTTTTCCGATGCATGCCGACGCGGCCGCGGGCTATATTGCTCGGCGGATTGCCGCACCATCGGACACAGGGATCAAGCGCCTTAATAGCCGACCGCCTGGCCGTCTTTGCGCGGGTCGGAGCCGGCCACATAGCCGCCGTCGATACGATGGACGATCTGTGCGCCGCCAAAACCGAACGCGACGGCGTCGCCTGTGTCGCGGACCACGCGATGCCCTTTCTTCTCAAGGGCCGAAAGCACGGCGTCTCCCGCCGCTGCCTCGACCGCCACTTCGAGCCCCTCCATCGCCCGCCAGCGTGGCGCATCGATCGCCGTCTGCGGGTCCTGTCCCCAGAGCTGAGTGCGCAACACCATCTGCACATGCCCTTGCGCCTGGATCGGCCCGCCCATGACACCGAAGCTCATCAATGGCTGACCATCCTTCATCACGAAGCCCGGAATGATCGTATGGAACGGCCGCTTGCCGCCGGCCACCTCGTTCGGATGCCCCTTGGCCAAGGAGAAACCATGTCCGCGGTTCTGCAGGCTGATCCCGGTTCTGGGGACGACGACGCCGGAGCCGAAGCCGGAATAATTCGACTGGATAAACGAGACCATCATGCCGCTCTCGTCACCCACCGACAGATAAACCGTACCGCCATGCTTCGGAGCGCCGGCCTTGAAATCCTGGGCCCGAGCGGGGTCGACCAGCTTTGCTCGCTCGGCGAGATAGTCTTGATTCAGAAGATGGGCCTCTTCGACCTCGCGCATGTGCCCGCGATCGGCGACGAACGCCCACATATCGCGGAAGGCGAGCTTCATCGCCTCGATCTGCAAGTGCAATGCCTCGACGCTGTCGGGATCGAACCGCTCGATGCGGAGATGCTTCAAAATGCCGAGCGCCATCAGAGCGGCGATGCCCTGACCGTTCGGCGGAATCTCGTGCAGATCGACCTCGCCGAAGCGCTGCTGAATCGTTCCGCACCAGTCGTTCTCGTGCGCGGCAAGGTCCTCCTCGGTCACGGCGCCGCCATGCTCTTTCGCGAATGCCGCGATCCGGGCCGCAAGTTCCCCGCGATAGAAGGCCTCGCCCTTGGTCTCGGCGATCAGCCGCAGGGAACGCGCGAGATCGTCGCTGCGAAAGAGCGTGCCGGCGGCGGGCGTATGTCCACCTGGCATGAAGTGCTCGGCGAAGCCCGGCTGCTTGTGGAGAATTTCGCCACCCCTCGCCCAGAGCTCGGCGATGATCGGCGAAACCAGAAAGCCGTTCTCGGCATAGCCGATCGCCGGCTCCAGTAGGGCCTCGAACGGCAGTTTGCCGAACCGCGCCGACAGGTCCCGCCAGGCGGAGACGGCACCGGGAATGGTGACGCTTTCCCAGCCGCGCATCGGCATCGCATCATGGCCGGCGAAGCGATTGGGCGTCCACGCCGCCGGGCTGCGGCCGGAGGCATTGAGGCCATGCAATTCCGCGCCATCCCACAGGATCGCAAAGGCGTCGCTGCCGAGTCCGTTGCCGGTCGGCTCCACGACGACCAGCACGGCTGCTGCCGCGATTGCCGCGTCGACGGCGTTGCCGCCCCTGGCGAGCATCGAAAGCCCGGCTTGCGAGGCGAGAGGCTGCGAGGTCGAGACGACATTGCGGGCGAAGATGGGCGAACGGCGGGACGCATAAAGCGCGTCATGGCGATAATGCATGGGTGAGGTTTCCTCGCGGTGATATTGCCGACGTCAGGACTGACTCGGCGCCAGCATGCTCTTGCGGCCCTTCACGTAGGCGCGTGCGCTCCAGACGATCGACAGAACCGCTGCGACCAAAAGAAGGGCCGAGATCGGGCGGGTGAAGAAGGTCGTCCAATCGGCGTCGCTCATCAGGGCGCGGCGCAAATTGGTTTCCGCGATCGGACCGAGGATCACGCCAAGCACCAGCGGGGCCAACGGGTAGTCCAGCTTCTTCAGGACATAGCCCAGCAATCCGACGAAGCCGAGCAGATAGACATCGGTGATGCGATTGTTGAGCGCAAACGCGCCGACCACACAGAAGACGGTGACCACGGGGACGATCACAAATTTCGGAATTTCCGTGACACGCAGGAAGAAGCGCATCGTGGTGAGGCAGATGATCAGCATCATCAGGCTCGCCACCACCATAGCAATGAACATGCCGTAGACGAGGTCGCCATGTTCCATGATCAGACGCGGACCGACACTGATCCCATGCACCATTAGCGAGCCCATCAAGATGGCGTCTACCGCCGACCCGGGGATGCCGAGCGCGATCAGCGGGATCAGGCCGCCGCCGGAGGTCGCGGAATTGCCGGCCTCCGAAGCAACGACGCCGTCTGCGATTCCGGTACCGAATTTTTCCGGAGTCTTCGATGCCCGCTTGGCCTGGTCGTAGGTCAACAGGTTGGCGATCGAGCCGCCGGCCCCAGGAACGGCGCCGACGAAAACGCCGAGAAGCGAAGATCTCACGAGGTTGCCGGGGCGCGCCAGGACTTCCTTCATGACGGTCCATGTGTGGAAATCGATCCGGCCCGAGATCAACGCGGTATCCTCCTTGACCGCCGCGGGATTCTCGAGCTCGCTCATCAACTGGCTGATCGCGAAGATCCCGATCAGCACCACGATGAACGGCAGGCCGGGCGCCAGCATCTCGATATCGAAGGTGAAGCGCGGCCGCCCCATCATCGGGTCCGGCCCGATCACCGCAATCGCAAGACCGATGACGCCGGCGATCAATCCGCGCAGCAGCGACGCGCCGACCAGACTGGCGACGATCGTTAGGGCGAAGACGATCAGCGAAAAATATTCCCAAGGTCCCAGCCGAACGGCAACGATCGCTAGCGGCGGGGCGGCGACGATCAGCACGAGCGTCGACACGATCGTCCCGAAGAAAGAGGCCCAGATGCCGAGCGAGAGGGCGCGGCCGGGCTCTCCATTGCGCGCCATTGGAAAGGCGTCGAAGGTCGTGGCGACCGACGAGGGCGTGCCGGGAATGCCGAGCAGCGCCGCCGAGATGAGCCCTCCGGTGTAGCCGCCGACATATACCGACAGCATCACCGAGATGCCCTGCAGCGGCGGCATGGTGAAAGTCAGCGGCAGCGTCAGGACGATCGCCATGGTGACGGTGAAACCGGGAATCGCGGCCGCTATGATACCCGCCAGCGAGCCGAGCGCCATGTAGAGAAGCGTGTCGGGGGCCAATACCTGGACAAGCCCGAGCAGAAAATCGTCCATCTACGAAGTGCCTCGCGCTCAGCCCAACAGGCCGCGGGGGAGAAAAACGGTAAAGCCTTCGGCAAACAGCCAGTTCAGACCGAAGGAAAAGATGACGGCCACCACGAGCCCGGTCACGATTGTCCGCCGGTCGCGCGGCGCAACGATCAATTGCGCGACGAGCAGGAAGAGGAAGGTCGCGATCGAGAAGCCGAGCGTCCGCAGGCCGGCGAGGTAGAGGCCGAAAGCCAGGAAGACGAGGAGCACCAGCCGGTGCGCCACGATGAAGGCGCGGATGCGGGCGGCCAGGCCATGCGGCCTTCCCCAACGCGACAAACGTCGAGCCGACAGGGCGATCGCGATCACGCACAAGGCGGCTAGTAAACCCATGACGAGCTTCGGGAACGCGCCCGCGCCAAGCGGCTCCCATCGCGAGACCGGCAGGCCGATAGCTGCGACATACAATCCGGCGGCCGCGATCAGGAAGATGACGTAGGAGACGAGCTTGGCGACCTCGCTGGCGACGTCATCGTCCGAAATCTTCGGGGACGCCGCAAACACGGCATCCCCGTCAGAGGTTTTCTCGTCCGGAACGATCATCCCGCGAGACGGCCCACCAGGCGATCGATCGTCGCATCGAGTTTTTCCAGGTATGTCCGATACTTTTCCTGGCCGCGGAAATCGACCTCGGCGCCGGCATTGTTGATCTGTTCGACGAAGGCCGGGTCCTGCGACAGCTTCTCGAGCGCCGATTCAAGCGTATCGCGCGCCTCTTTCGGCACCCCCTTCGGCATCACGATACCGCGGGTGATCGTCAGTTCGAGATCATGGCCGAGTTCCTTCAGCGTCGGAACGTCGGGAGTGGCGTCCAGGCGCTCGGCCGCGCCGGTCGCCAGGAACCGCAGATCGCCGTTTTTGACGAATTCCAACGACGAGGAGATGTCGCCGATGGCCGCGTCGAGATTGCCGCCGACAAGGGCCCGAATACGCTCACCGGTTCCCTCGTAGCCAACATAGGACAGCTCGATGCCCGCCGCGTCCTCGATCATCGCCGCGTGCAGATGCGGGACGCCGCCGAGCGTGACGCCGGTCTTGATCGCGCCGGGATTTTCCTTGGCGTAGGCCACGAACTCCTCGAATGTCTTCCAAGGGCTGTCGGCGCGCACGACCAGATATTGCGGCGACGACGTCATCAGCGCGATCGGGTCGAACGTATCCCAGTTGATATCCGTCAGGCCCGTCTTGTTCGCGACCGGCAGGCCTTCATGGATCTGGCTGATCGTATAGCCGTCGGCGTCGCGCTTGCTGGCTTCGGTCAGGCCGACGGTCCCGCCGACGCCCGGCATGTTGATTACCGCCAGGGGCTGGCCGAGATATTGCTCGGCATTGTTGGCGACGATCCGCATCAAGGTGTCGCTGCCGCCGCCGGGACCCCAGGGGACGATGAACTCGATAGCCCGCTCAGGATAGTCCTGAGCCTGCGTGGCTGTGACCAGACCTGTCAGCGTCGAAAGCGATACCGCGCCCGCGATAACCAGATTCTTCAGATTGACCAGCATGATTGTATCTAACTTTCTCTCTCCGGAAGGCCCGCCGGCCGTTGTGCGCCGGCGACGTCCAGTGATCTCTGTGGGAATGGGCGACTGGCTGCATGGTCAGCACCGTCCCGGCTACAGGTGACAAGAAGCCTAAGTGGTATACCTGATATTGGCAAGCCATGCTTGCTGGACTCCAGGCTCTCGATGTCTCGCCAATGCAGCCGTTCGCTTTCGATGTCGACCATGCTTTCCGGCTCGCAGAGTCAGATTCAAGAATTCGCGAACAGGTCGAATATCTTGCGATGCGTCTCGTTAGCTTGCGGATGCTGGAACGGGGGCCCAAGCCGCTTTCGGTGGATCGCTCCCATCTATATCATTGTGCCGCCGTCACGGTTCTGTAAGTCGGCCCATGGATGAACACGATCGGTATCGGGTCAGGTGAATCTGGTACCAGGGGATGCTGCGTCCTTTGGTCGTTTCCCGGGGAAGCGCAGCCCGTTTCGCGCACTACGGATTCCGGTGCCTTCATCATCGTTGAATGCCCAGCCGAAAAGGCTATGGGTGCAATTGCTGTTTCCCAACGAGCCGGTTCTGAGCAAGCAGATCGTTTGCGCGACCCGGAATGGCCGTGCGCCTCGGCCCGATCATATATCCCGTAAGCCGATCCAGTCAGGTGCTTCATAGATCGTCGATTTTTGGAACGGGCGAACTGGCGACCACTGACCCGGGCAGCGTGGCCGGCGCGTTGTCGCCGACCCGTCGCAGGATGGCAACAAAGGCGGCGGCCGCCGCGTCGATCGCCCCGGCATTGTCAATGCGATGGATCGCTTCGACCCCGAGGGGCACGTCGAGCGTCGTCTGGCGTCGTAGTCGCCGGTCGATCTCCTCCGGGGACTCCCGGCCTCGCGCGGCGATCCGCTCGACGAGCAGGTGGCGCGGGGCGGTGATTTCGATGACGTAAAGGCGGGGGAAGCGTTCCGCCGCGTTTCGCAAAGCGCCGCGCGAGATGTTGGCGACGACGGCTTCGCCGGCCTCCAGGCGTTTCGAAATCTCGGTCGGCAGGCCATAGGAGAGGCCGTGCGCCGACCACGTCAGGCAGAAGGCACCTTCTGCCTCGGCCATGGCGAACGCCGCTGGCGTCAGGCTGTCATGATCTTCCGCCTCCGCGAGCGCAATGCGGGTGACGACGCGGCGGGGGAAGAAGAAGCCGGTGTCCGGAGCGAGCGTCGCGGCGGCGATCGCCAGCAGCGAATCCTTGCCGACGCCGCTTGGTCCGACTACCGCGACGAACGGCCCGGGCAAACCGTTTTCGACAGGAGCCACCGCGCCGCGTTGGCCGGCGCCGGTGTCAGGCGACACGGTGATCCTCCCGCCAGACCGAGCGGACCACCGGCGTCGCGCGGATGCGCACGAGATCGGCGCGCAGGCCCTCGGCGATCGCGCCGCGATCGGTAAGGCCGACGGCTTCGGCCGGGTTTTGGCTCACCAATCGGATGGCATCCGGCAGATCGGCCGCGCCCTGATCGGCGAGATGAAAGACCGCCTGGAGCATCGAAAATGGCACATAGTCGGACGACAGCACGTCGAGGACGCCGAGGCGCAGGAGTTCGATCGCCGAGACATTTCCCGAATGCGAGCCGCCGCGCACGATGTTCGGCGCGCCCATCAGCACATGCAGGCCGGCCTCGCGCGAAGCCCTGGCGGCCGCGACCGTCGTCGGAAACTCGGCGACGCTTGTGCCGAGCGCGATCGCTTCGTCCACATGGGCGGACGTCGCGTCATCATGGGAGGCGACCGCGATGCCGCGCACGCGGCAGCGGTCGGCGATCGCAAGGCGGCTTTGCGGCGCGAATTTCGCCGATTCGGCCCGCCGCCTGGCACTGAAGGCCGCGAACTCGCGGTCCGACAGTCCCAGCTTGCCCTGATAGTAGATGCGATAGGCGTTCAGATCGGCGAACTGCCGCTGGCCCGGTGCGTGATCCATCAGCGAGACCAGTTTGAGCCGCGGATTCGTTTCGATCTTGTTGAAGCCCTCGACCACGTCGCTCGCCGATACCTCGCATCTGAGATGAATGTGATGGTCGGCGCGCACGCGGCCCTCCACGACCGCCCGGTCGATCGCGTCCGCCATCTCGGCCATGTCGCCGGAGGTCAGCGTGGCGTTCTCGTCGGTGCCGACCCGCAGCGCGTCGAAGACGGTGGTGATGCCGGAGGCGGCGATCTGCGCGTCATGGGCCTGGATCGCCGCCATCTTGTTCCACAAGACCTTCGGGCGCGGGATGTAATGACCCTCGATATGATCGGTGTGCAATTCGACGAGGCCGGGGATGACCGTGTCCCCGTCCATGTCCTCGCCGGATGCCGCCGGACCGTCGCAGATTGCTGCGATGCGGCCGTCGCGGATGACGACATGGCCGTCGATCACCCTGTCCGGAAGGACGATGCGGGCGTTCGTGAGAATTGTTTCGTCGGGCATGTCAGCGGTCTTCGATGGGAGGGCGGAACGGATGGAGAGAATGCAGGTGGAAGGGGCCGCCGGGCTCCGGCTCGATAAAGATGCCCAGCCGGTCGACCGAAAGCGGCGCGCCGTCGACATCGGCGAAGCGCTCGCGCAGCCTGGCCTCGACGCTGGCCCTTTCGTTTGCTTCGACCGGACCCGTCAGGGTCATATGGAAGCGGAAATCCTTCAGGACATTGGGATAACCCCATTCCGTCAGGTTCTCACGCTGGCGCTCGCTCAACCGGTCCGGCCGGCGCCTGCGGTATTCCTCGTCCGTCAGCGGCGCCCGCCATGGGTCGAAGGTCCGCACGACAGTCTCGGCGAGTTCGCTGAGCGCCGGGGGAGAGCGTTCGGGGACGAAGGCGAAGAACGGCCCGAGGGCGGCGATGACGAGGCGGTCGATCGCCACCGGCTCGCGCGAGGCGCAGAAGTCGGCGAGGCTGGCGTCGAGGTCGGCGAGATCGGCGCCGTCGGCGAAACGGAAGGGCGCCTTCATGGTCGCATGGAAGCCATAGCGGGCCGGCTCCGCGACCAGCCTGTCGATCGCCGGATCGCTATCTCGGGTCGGCTCGCCGTCGAAGGCGCCACGGCCAAGCCACTGGACGGCGGCGCGTGTCAGCGCGGCGTCGGCCGGCGGGGTGAAGAAGATCGCCGCGCGCATGGTCAGGTGACGAACCGGCGCAGCTGCTGGGACAGAAGATCGGTCAAGATGACGGTCGCAACCACGATGATGAGAATGGCGGCGGATTGCGGATAATAGAAGCCGCGGATCGATTCGAACAACACCTGGCCAATGCCGCCGGCACCGATGACCCCCAGCACCGTCGCCGCCCGCACGTTGCCGGCGGTCCTTTCCTCGCGCATCAGTCGTCTCCCCGCACCATGATGAAGAAATCGACGCGGGTCGCCTCGGTCTCCTCGGCGGATTTCAGATCGGCCTCAGCTTTTCGGCGCAAGGTCGGTTCGAACACCTCGGCCGCGATCGCGGCGTGCCAGTCGGCGCGCTGTCAGCCGGCGTCGAAGAACGCGGCCAGCCGCGCATGGTCGGTGTCGCGGCCGAGCACCATCGCGTGGCCGACTTCGCCGGACGCGAGGCGCACGCTCGCCCTGGCAACGCACGCCTCGCCCAGATTGAAAGGCGCGCCGCCGCCAATCCGGCCGCGCCGCATGACCAACCCGGCTTCCGGCGCGCGCAGCGTCGTCGCCGGCTGCGACGACCTTCGCGAGCATTTCGGGAAGGAGGTCAAGCACGAGGACGAAACGAGCAATAAGCCGTCGGTACGATGACGGGCTGGGTCCGGCTGGTGGCGACGGTGTGGTCGCTGTTTCCAGTGGTGACGACGTCGTCCTGCCAGTAGCAGCCTACGCGCCGTCCAGCATCTGCCGCAGGCCGTCGCGCGTTTGTTCGAAGCGGTTGTGGTGCAGGCCGCTCAGCGGGAACTCTCCGCCGTAGGCGAGGCTCAGGAGCACATTCGCCTTGTCGAGGTAAGTCTTAGAGGCGGTCCCCTCGCGGTGCATCTTCAGCGCGCGGTCGCGAAAAGCAAGGATCGAGAGCGTGGCGGCCTGGATCTCGGCGTGGGATGCGTCGGCTCCGCGCTCGAGCACGTGATCGAGCCGGGCAATCGCCTCGTGAACATGCCGCTGCAGCTCGGCGTTCATTTCGAGCGTCCCGTGAGGCGGCGGCGCTGCGTCCCCGGCAGGTGCCGCGGTTGCGCCAGCGAAAAGGCCGCCTCGGGTCGACTTGCCGCGCGCTTGCCGGTGTCGAGGATGCTGTGGCGCATCACGAAGCTGCCGGCGAGGACCGCGAGCGATCCCGCGACCGCGGCGGCCGGTGCCCGGCGCCCGGCAGCGTAGCTCAGCGCGTAAGCCGCGAGCGGGATGGCGCCGGCGATAACCAGGTCGGCCGCCTCCGACTTGCGCGCGGAATCGGCAACGGCCGGCTCGACGCCCGTTTGGCGGCGGCGGCGGCCGGCGGCGAGGGTGGCGCCGATATGGGCGAGAGTTGCTGTGACGGCGACGTCCTCCAGCCGCTCCGCAATGCGCTTTCGCCCGCCCGCCCGCTCACCCAGCGCCAGTGCCGCCGCCCCGGCTGCGACGGCGGAGGTCGCGAACTGCGCGCCGAGGCCGCCCGGCGCGGCGGCCCAGTACGGGTTAGACGTGGCCGACATCAGCGCCGCCGTATAAGTGGCGGCCCCTGCACCACTCACCGCCGCGCCGACTTGTGCCCCATCGGCGACGCGGCGCAGCGGGGGGTGACGGCGCACGGCGGGAAGGTCGCCGAGGGCGGAGATTGTCGTGGCGAGGCCGAACGCGCCGAGGATATAGGTGCCGAAGGACATGGGCGAGGTGGGGCGCAGGATACGCAGCATGTTGTACCAGCGTCGCGGCGTCTTCAAGTCCGCGACCAGTAGCGCCGAGCCGGTGGCCATCCCGGCGAGACCGAGGAGGTTGGCATTGCGCCGGGCGGCGCGGAACGCCCTGCGGTCTCGGAGCGCGCCAAGGAAGGCGAGCGCCTGCGCCGCCCCAGCGGTGCCCGCGACGGCGATGTAGCCGCTGACCTTCCAGTCCCATTGCGGGTTCTTGAGCGGCGGCTGGCCGTAATAGTTTTCGCCGCGCCAGCCCCGCGGAAGGGCGCGTGCGGGATCGTCCTCCTCCGGGCCGGATCCTTGGCGGGAATTCGTGGAGTGCAACGAACGGCCGGTCATCTGCGGTCTCCGAGAAGGACGGTGGCAACGAGGGCGAGACCGGCGAAGGCGGCGAGGCCGGTGCCGAGGGCGGTGCCGATGCGCTCGGCGGGGCGCGTCGGCGCGGCGGGGAAGTTGTAGACCTCCGGCCGGTCGAGGAGCAGGAAGAAGGCGTTCAGCTTCTCGATGCCGCCGGTGGCCCCGGGGTGGCCGGGGGCGCCGTAGAGGTAGGCGTCGGTCGTGCCGCGCTCGTGCAGGGCGGCGACGCGGCCCTCGGCGCGGGGGATCAACTGGTCGATTGGGCCGAACTGGATCGAGTCGGTGGGGCAGACCTTGGAGCAGGCAGGCTCCAGACCCCCCTTCAGTCGGTCGTAGCACATGGTGCACTTGTGTGCCTTGCCGTCGATCTCGTCGAGGTCGACCACGCCGAACGGACAGGCCGGCACGCAGTAACCGCAGCCGTTGCAGATGTCCTGCTGCACGACGACGGTGTCGAACTCGGTGCGGAAGATCGCGCCCGTCGGGCAGGCCTCGAGGCATGGCGCGGGGTCGCAGTGCTTGCAGACGTCGGACGACATCAGCCAGCGGCTCTGGAACTCGGGCGTCTCGCCGTCGGGGCGGTGGTCCATCTGCTCGATGAAGGCGACGTGGCGCCAGGTGGTGGCGGAGAGGTCAACGGTGTTGTCGTAGCTCATCCCCGAGAGGCCGCCCTCCTCGGCGGGGAGCTGGTTCCATTCCTTGCAGGCGACCTCGCAGGCCTTGCAGCCGATGCAGACCGAGGTGTCGGTGAAGAAGCCGTAGGCGCGGCCAGGCTCGATCCGTGTGTCGGCGGTCTGTTCGGCCTCGTGGGGCGCATCAAAGCTCATTCGGCGGCCACTCCTCGTGTCAGGCGTCCGGCGCGGACGGCGCAGGTGAGCGACTTGTTCTCGTGCATCGACGTATTCGGGTCGCCGACCGCGGCGGTCAGGACGTTGGCGATGTCGCCCGTCGCCTCGCCCTCCCAGCCGAAATGCCAGGGCATGCCGACCTGGTAGATCCACCGGCCGTCGAACCGCAGCGGCCGCAGGCGTTCCGTCACCATGGCGCGGGTCTCGATGGCGCCGCGGGCCGTCGAGATCACGATCCAGTCGAGCGTCCGCACGCCGAGCTCATCCGCAAGCTCGGGCGGCAGCTCGGCAAACCCCTCGGGCTGAAGCTCGGCGGTGTGGGGCACGCCGCGCGTGGGCGTGCCGCCGCAATGGTGCTCGGTCAGGCGGTAGGTGGTGAGGACGTGCGGGTAGCGCGGATCGCCCGGCTCGTGCAGCGGGTTGTCATCACGGGGGAACATCTTGGCGACCGGGCTCTGCCGCTGCGCGTAGAGCGGATTGCGGCCAGGGCTCTCCACCGGCTCGTAATGCGTCGGCAGCGGCCCGTCCTTGAGGCCGGAGGGCGAGTAGATCGCGGCGCGGCCGTCCGGCATCATGATGAACGGCTCGGCGCCGCCGATCGCGTCCATGCCGGTGGCGCCCTTCTCCCAGTCCGGACGGTAGTCGGGGCGCTTCGTCGGCTCGAAGTCAATGGCGTCGGTACCCTGCCACTCGCCTTTTGTCTCGTCCCACCAGACGAGGCGCTTCTTTTCCGACCACGGCTTGCCCTCCGGGTCGGCGGAGGCGCGGTTGTAGAGGTTGCGGCGGTTGTCGGGCCAGGCGAACGCCCAGCCGAGATGGCTCCCGGGGCCGTCGGGCCCGTCGGCCTTGCGCTCACGGGTCTTGTTGAAGCCGGGATAGGCGCCGGAGTAGAGCCACGAGCCGCAGGCGGTCGAACCGTCGTCCTTCAGCTCGTTGAAGTCCTCGAGTAGGCGCTTTTCGGGCCAGGTGTAGCCGTTGATCTCCTTCAGCACCGCCTCGCCGTCGATGTCGCCCCGCTCGTTCACCAGCGGGTAGTCGAGCGTCAGCGCCTGAATCGGGCGGTCGTGCTCCTGCTTGCTGTCCGCGTAGAGCGCCTTCATCCGGCGGCCGAGGTGGTACATGAACCAGAGTTCTGAGCGGCTGTCGCCCGGACCGTCGACCACCTTGTCGTGCCATTGCACCAGACGGTGCGTGTTGGTGAAGGTCCCGCCCTTCTCGCCGGCGAGTTCGGCCGGCATCAAGAAGACCTCGGTGCCGATCTCCTCGGGGCGGATCTCGCCGTTGCGGACGGGGTGGCCCTTCTCCCAGAAGTTCGCCGCCTCGACCATGTCGGTGTCGCGCACCACCAGCCAATCGAGCTTGGCGAGCCCGCGCTGGATCATCTGGCTGTTCGAGCCGCCCATGACGACGTTCTGGCCCATCAGGAACAGGCCCTTCACAACGCCGTCGTTCATGGCCAACGTCAGCGCCAGCTGGCTGTGGTCGCCGACGATCTTGGGCAGCCAGTGAAAGCCCCACTCGTTCTCGGGCGAGACCGCGTCGCCGTAATAGGCGCGCAGGAGGCTGGTCATGTACTTGGGAAAGTTGTTCCACCAGCCGGTCGGCATGGTCTCGTCGTCGAGGAACTGGTCGTAGTGCTGCGCCTGTGGCTTGAATGCGTTTGGCTGCGGCAGGTAGCTCGGCAGCATGTTGTAGAGCGTCGGGATGTCGGTCGAGCCCTGGATCGAGCAGTGGCCGCGGAGCGCGATGATCCCCGCGCCGGGCCGCCCGACGTTGCCTAGGAGAGACTGCACGAGACCGGCCGAGCGGATCATCTGCACGCCGACGGTGTGATGGTTCCAGCCGACGGCGTAGGCAATGGCGCCGGTTTTATCTGGGCCAGAGGCTTCGGCGAGGGTGTCGGCTATCTTCAGGAACAGATCCCGCGGGCAGCCGGTCACCTCCTCGACCATCTCGGGCGTGTAGGGCGCGTAGTGCCGGCGGAGGATCTGGTAGACGCACATCGGGTGCTGCAGCGTCGGGTCCTGCCGGGGCGGCTTGTCGGTGAGGCGGCTGGTCATCTCCGAGAAGGACTCGGCGGTGTTGAGGTAATGCTCGGAGAGGGCCGAGGGGACGACCATCCCCTCGTACTGCCAGCTGTCGTAGTCGTAGGCGCCCTTCTTGGCGTTCCAGCCCGAGAAGCGGCCGTCCTCGCGCTCGGACGGGCTCTGGAAGCCGTCCTCGATGATCGTGGCGAGGTTGGTGTAGGGGATCGCCCAGTCGCGCCACCAGAGATCGTTCTCGAGCAAGTGCCGGATCACGCCGCCGAGGAACGCGATGTCGGTCCCTGTCCGGATCGAGGCGTGGATGTCGGCCAGGGCCGAGGTGCGGGTGAAGCGGGGGTCGACGTGGATGACCTTGGCGCCACGCTCCTTGGCCTGCATCACGAAGCGGAACGCGATCGGGTGCGCCTCGGCCATGTTGGAGCCCATGACCAGCACGCAGTCCGAATTGGCGAGGTCCCATTGCGGCATCGTCGCCGCGCCCCGCCCGAACGACGCGCCGAGGCCGGGGACGGAATTCGAGTGGCAGACCCGCGCCTGGTTCTCGATGAAGACCATGCCGAGGCCCGCGCCGAACACCTTCTTGATGAGGTAGTTTTCTTCGTTATCGAGGGTCGCGCCACCGAGCGAGGCAATGCCGAGGGTATGGTTCACCCGGACGCCGTTCGGCAACGCCTCGACGAAGGTCTCGTCGCGGGTCCGCTTCGTCAACTGCGCGATCCGCTCCATCGCCCAGTTCAATGGCCGCTCTTCCCACTCGGTGGAGTAAGGGGCGCGGTATTTCACCTTTGTCAGGCGCGTCGGGCTGGCGTGGAGGCTGAAGAGCGTTGCGCCCTTCGGGCAGAGCGTGCCCTCGTTGATCGGGCTTTGCGGGTTGCCCTCAACGTGGATCAGCCGACCGTCACGCGCGTACATCAGAGTCGAGCAACCGACGGCACAGTAGGGGCAGACACTGACGCCGACCCTGTCGGCCTGTTCGAGGCGCGGGCGCAGGCCGTCCGACATCTCGCTGCGGGCGGCATCGGAACGGTGGCTCTCTCCCCGGACCTGCCGCGGCAGGGACCAATTGCGCAGAAAGTGCCTTGCCCTCTGCCCCGTCCGGGGAGCTGCGCGCCTCATGGGCCTGCCTCCCTGATACAGTGGGCTGTCATCGCCTTGCGGCCGCTTTGGGCGCTGAAGATGATCTCCACCTCCGGTCCAGAAACCAGTGACTGCAGATCTTGCGGCTCCAGAGTCGCATCGCCGGCGAGGGTAAAGATGATCGACCGTCCATCACCAGTGGAGAGCCGGAACCGACTTTCCTGCACGACCGAAATTATGCCTGAGATGCGCGCCACGAGGCCTCCCTGATATCGCTTCGAAACGCACCGCCGGCCGGTGAGGTTCCGCCCCGGACGTCTGGTGCGCAATTGCGGCTCTCCCTCTGCTACGCAGTCCACCTTCGCGGGCGCGGCGCCTGGCGTCGCCACGCCAGCCGCTCCGCCGCCCTTCATGGTGCGGCTGTCGGCCAGCACTTCCCGCGCGGGCGGGGCCTTGGTGGCGGAGGCAGTCTCCCCGATCGGGAACCGCTCGCCCACTGGCACACGGGGTCAGCGAGCCGGCGCGACGCAGGGTTCTCAGCAAGGGTTGGATCATCGCGGCATCTTCGGCAACGGTCGGATCGTAACTCACCCTTATCGAGCAGCACCGGCGCCGGAAAGTCCCGGATTTCAAGGGTCAGCTAGCGTACAAAGGCGCACGAGCCGTATCTTTCCGCTGCGGGATGCCATAGGTCCAACGACCGCGTGCAGGGTCGACCAGGCGCACGCGGCTGTGAGCGCATCGGCTTCCGCCCCAGGAGCGGGCGATGCCATGCGGAATACTCCCATCGAGCCAGACAACCGTCTCTTGCGTCAGATGCCGGCGGCTGCTGCCATGGCTGTATATTTTCAACCTGCAGACGGCGCAGACGACGTTGTCCAACGCCGGCTACAATGTCGAGGCCCGGCTCACCCGCTGGCTGCTGATGTGCCACGACCGCATCGACGGCGACAGGATCCCGCTGACCCACGAATTCCTCGGAATCATGCTAGCGGTGCGCCGTTCTCCGGCCCCAGTGACGAACGCGTGACGGCGCCAACCTTTCTCGGACGGGTCGGGAGCGTCGCCGGCGCCACGATCAGCGTGTGCCAGGCGGATTCGGTTGCTTCGGGCATCGCAATCATCGGCGGGCGCAGCTACCGCGTCGGCCAGGTCGGCAGCTGCGTGCGCATTCCCCAAGGCTATCACGACCTCTACGGCGTAGTCTCTGAAGTCGGCGCCCAGGCTACGCCCAAGACGGCAACGACATCTTTAAGGGGTGCGTACAGAGGAATGGAGGCCTCGGAGGGAATCGAACCCCCGTACAAGGATTTGCAGTCCTCTGCGTAACCACTCCGCCACGAGGCCTCATCGGCGCCGTACCTACGGATTTCGTTGGGTTTCCGCAAGGCCGGAAAATTTCATCCGGAAAATCCGGTCCTTCCGCCGTCCTGACCGAGCGATCGCGGCACATTGGCGCCGCTCAGCGCGTGATTTCATAGACGCGGCATCCTGCGCCATCTCGTTGCGTGCCGGCCGTCGTCGTATCGCCAACCGACACCCGTTCCTCAGCTGGCATCCGGTCCTTTGTCGCATTCGTCTGAAATCTTCCGCAGGCTTGCATCGCCTTGTCGGCTAGGGGGCGGGAAGGGCGCGCGTCATGTCTTGCCAACCGTCGGGATTGGGCGCACGCCTAGTCAAATTCGCAGCTGAGCGTCCCGACAGACAGAAGATGATTCGAAGCCATTCGCGAGCGCATTCCGCGCCTGCCAGCCCCAACGCCGCCGATAGCCTCATTCGTGCGGCTCGGACGGATGATGTCGATCGGCTGGTCGAGATCGAGGTGGCTGCTTTCGATGTCGATCGCATCTCACGCCGCTCGTTTCGTAATCTCGTCGGCGCTGACAGTGCGATCGTGCTCGTCGCCGAGGATGGCGGACTTGATGCACAAGCCTGCCGGGTCGTCGGCTACGCGGCCATCCTGCTGCGTCGCGGCACGGGGCTTGCGCGGCTCTACTCCCTTGCCATCGCACCGGATGCGTCGGGGCGTGGGATCGGTCGAAAGCTGCTCGAAGCGGCTGAATCCGCAGCCTTCGATCGCGACCGCATCGCCCTTCGACTTGAGGTTCGCGAGGACAATGCCGCGGCGATCGCGCTCTATCGCTCCCGCCATTTTCGTTCGATCGGACGCTATCTCGATTATTATGCCGATCACATGCCGGCGTTGCGCTTTGAAAAGACCTTGCGGGGCGACCAGGCGATCGAGACGGGTGTTCCCTATTACGAGCAGACGACGGACTTCACCTGCGGCGCCTGCTGCCTGATGATGGCGCTGGCGCGGGATGTTCCCGGTTTTGTGCTGGAGCCGGTGGCGGAGATCCGCCTCTGGCGCGAGGCAACCACGATCTTCATGATGTCCGGCCCCGGCGGCTGTGAGCCCTATGGCCTGGCGGTGGCGTCGCATGAAGCCGGACTCGACGCCGAAATTCATGTGTCGGAGCCCGGCGACCTGTTCCTGGAAGGCGTCCGCAGCGCGGAGAAGCAGCGAGTGATGGCGCTGGCCCAGGAAGATTTTCGCCGCCGCGCCGACGCCTACGGGATTCCCGTCGTCATCCGTCCGTTCACTCTGGTCGAACTACGCGCGGCCATCTCCGCCGGCAAGACGGCGGTGGTCCTGATCTCGGGCTATCACATGTTCGACAAGAAGGTGCCGCATTGGGTGCTTGCCCACGGCGATGACGGACGGCACATCGTCATCCATGATCCCTGGGTGGCGGACGAACGTGGCGAGTCGATCGCCGACGCAGCCAGCCTTCCAATTCCTTACGAAACGTTTGACCGGATCGCGCGTTTCGGCAAGGTCGGCCTCCGCGCCGCCGTCTTCCTCTCTCGGCGCGAGTCATAAGAAGTCGTCCAATGTCTCAATGGGTCGTCCTCGTCGGGCGCGCGTCCGATCTCGACAACGGCGCGACGCCGCACAAGATCATGACCAGTCGCGAGTATCTCGCGCGACCGGGCCTCTTCCGAGGGCAACGGCCCAAGGTCATCAACCTGTCGCGCTCCTACGCGTACCAGAGCCGCGGCTACTACGCGTCGCTGCTGGCCGAAGCCCGCGGCCACCGCATCGTCCCGTCGGTCGAGACGATGATCGACCTGTCGGAAAAGAAGCTTTACGAAAACGCCTTGCCCGAACTCGATGCCGCGCTCGCCAAGGCGTTCGACAAGAGCGATGCGCCGGCCCCGCCGATCCGCATCTATTTTGGTACTGCCGAGGATGTTCGCCTCGACCGCTTCGCCAAACTGATCTTCGACTGGTTTCGGGCGCCGGCCCTCGAGGTCCATCTGGAGCCGAAGAACGGGCGGTCGCGGATCCGCCGGATCGGCTTTGCCTCGATCGGCAAGCTCGACGATGTCGAGACCGCGCGCCTGTTGGCCGCGATGGAACGATACACCGCCCGCCAATGGCGTGTCGCGAAGGCGAAGACGCCGGCGAAATACGCCTTCGCGACGCTCTACGATCCCAAGGAAGCGATGCCACCATCGTCGGTCGGTACATTGCGGCACTGGGCACGCATCGCCGCCCGGCTCGGTGTCGATGTCGAACCGATCGGTCGCAAGGATCTGCCGCGGCTGGCGAATTTCGATGCCTTGTTCATCCGCGAGACGACCTCGATCTCCAATCACACCTACCGTTTCGCTCGCCGCGCCATGCAGGAGGGCATGCCGGTCATCGACGATCCGATCTCGATGATCCGCTGCACGAACAAGGTCTATCTCAACGAACTGATGGCCGCCAACGGTGTCGCCACGCCGTCGTCGGTGATGATCGGGGGCAAGGAGGACCTCGCCCGGGCGGCGGACGAACTGGGCTTTCCGATGGTGCTGAAGATCCCCGACGGGTCGTTCTCGCGCGGGGTAAAGAAGGTCGACGACGTCGCCGGTCTCGCAGCGCTGGCCAATGCCTGGCTGGAAGACAGCGATCTTCTGATTGCACAGAAGTTCATGCCGACCAGCTTCGACTGGCGAATTGGCGTGCTCGGTGGTGAGCCCTTGTTCTCGGTTCAGTATCTGATGGCCAAGAGTCACTGGCAGATCATCAACCATGACAATGGCGGGCGGCCATTGGAAGGTGGGTTCAAGGCTTTCTCGCTAGGCGATGCGCCGCCGCATGTGCTGGATGCCGGACTGAGGGCGGCCCGCTGCATCGGCGAGGGACTCTACGGTGTCGATCTCAAGGAGACGGACGATGGGGTGTTCCTGATCGAGGTCAACGACAATCCGAACCTCGAGCATGGGATCGAGGATATTGCGGAGAAGGACGAGGTCTGGACCCGTCTCACCCGGTGGTTCATCGACCGCATCGAGCGCTGAAACGTCGTGGATCGGGCCGTCGTGAACGGCCGTCGCGCCTTGCGTGCGACCGGAGCCGCGACTATGGAAAACGGGCAGCCGCAAGGCGACGATGCGGCAAGACACGAGGACTTTGGCCATGGATTTCGAGACTGCCCGCACGAAAATGGTGGACAACCAGATCCGCACCACGGACGTGACCCGTCATGACATCCTGCGGGCGTTCTTGCAGGTGCCGCGGGAAGAATTCGTGCCCGCCTCGTCGCGCAAGCCGCTGGCCTATAT
Organism: Aurantimonas marina; assembly: GCF_017183135.1. GTDB lineage: Bacteria > Pseudomonadota > Alphaproteobacteria > Rhizobiales > Rhizobiaceae > Aurantimonas > Aurantimonas marina. The sequence goes on from NZ_JADDXW010000005.1 coordinate 137,919, forward strand.
CGACGAGGATCTGCCGCTCGGCCACGGTCGCTATCTGATGGAAGCGTCGCCCTTCGCCAAGCTCCTGCAACTTGCCGCGGTCACGCCCGAGGACGTCGTCCTCGATGTCGGATGCGGGACGGGCTACTCATCCGCAGTCCTGTCGCATCTCGCTGGCTCGGTGGTCGCGCTGGAAGAGGACGTCGAACTCGCCGCGTTCGCCAGCGAGAATCTGATGCGACTCGACTACGTCACCTGCGTCGTCGTCGAGGGAAAGCTGGAGGATGGCTACCCGTCCGAGGCGCCTTACGACGTGATTGTCTTCGAAGGGGCGGTCGGGTGCTTGCCGGACACCTTCTTGGAGCAGTTGCGCGAAGGCGGGCGTCTCGTGGTCGTTGAGGGCGTCGGCAACGCCGCCTCGGCCAAGCTTTACTTCAAGGACGAGAATGGCATCGTCTCGGACCGGTTCGGCTTCAACTGCAGCGTCAAGCCGCTTCCGGGATTCGAGAAGAGGCGGGAGTTCGTTTTCTGAGCGGCCGGTCGTTGCAGATATGTGTCGTTGCCGCGCAAAGCATTCCAGGTGCCGGCTTGCCTCTTGATCCAGGGGGCGGGAAACTGATCAGATAGTCCCCCTATGGGACGGACAAGCCGAATGGTCGCTGTGGTGGCATTGCTCCATTGTGATACGCGTTGTCTGCGGTTTGGAGTCATCGGGTTGCGTAGTAGAATTTGGATTACCGCCGCTCTTGTAGTCGGTGTGGTCGCATCGGTCCCCGCCACCGCGGCGGCCGAAACCCTGACCGGAGCGCTGGCTAAAGCCTATGCCAACAGTCAGGGGCTGAATTCGGCGCGAGCGCAATTGCGCGCCACTGACGAGAATGTTCCGCAGGCGCGGGCGGGTCTCAGGCCGTTCGTCAGCGGGGTAGGCTCAGCCAACGCCACCCGGAGTCGGACGACCTTCGGCGACGATATCTCGTCCCAGACTGCACGGACGGAATCAATCGGCTTCGGCATCCAGCTCAACCAGACGCTGTTCGACGGGTTCCAGACACCCAACAACGTCGCCGCCGCGCAGGCACAGGTCCGCGCCTCGCGGGAAAACCTCGCCAATACCGAGCAGAATACGCTGTTCGATGCGGCGACCGCCTATATGGACGTGCTACGCGATAGGCAGATCGCCGCGCTGCGCCGCCAGAATCTTGGCTTCCTGCAGGAGCAGGTACGCGCGTCGCGGGCGCGCTTCGAGGTGGGTGAGGGGACGCGCACCGACGTGGCCCAAGCCGAGTCCCAGCAGGCGCTTGCCACAGCGCTGCTCAACAGCGCGCTGGCGCAGGTGGCCTCCAGCGAGGCGACCTATTTCGATGTCGTGGGTAATCCGCCAAGGAATCTCCAGCCGGGCAGAGCTCCTTCGGCTTACATCCCGAAGTCGCTCGATTCGGCGTTTGCCATCTCTCAGCGCGAGCATCCGGCCATTCTGGCGACGCTGGCCGCCGTTGACGCCGCGGCTTTTCAAGTCAAGTCGGCCGAAGGCGCGCTGCTGCCGACACTGAGCCTGACCGGCCGCGTCGACGATACCTATGCACTGAGCGAGAGCCGAGGAGGCGACCTGCCCGGCGTCAATAGTTCGCTCGGGCGGCCCAGCGTCAATACCCAGAACCAGGTGTCGGCGACGATCGGAGCGCAACTTACCATCCCTATCTATCAAGGCGGGCGCGCGAGTTCCCAGGTGCGCCAGTCCAAGGAAGTGCTCGGCCAGCGCCGGATCGAGGTCGACGGAACACGCGATCAGGTGAGAACTGCGGTGGCCAGCGCCTGGGCACAATTGCAGGCGGCGCGCGCCAATATTACCGGCTTTCAGGCGCAGGCGCGGGCCGCTCGCCTGGCACTTGATGGCGTGATCGAGGAGCGCAACGTCGGCCAGCGAACCACGCTCGACGTGCTCGATGCCCAGGCCGAGGTGATCTCGGCGCAAATCCTACTCGTCGGATCGCAACGCGACGAGGTGGTCGCCGGCTATGCCGTGGTCTCGGCCACCGGCCGTCTGTCGGCTGAGCGGCTCGGATTGGCCGGCAAGACCTACAAGCCGGAAGAGCATTACGAACAGGTCCACGACAAGTGGTACGGCCTGAGAACGCCGGACGGGCGCTGAGCGCTCCGCTTGAGGATCGCGGGCGAGACGGCCATCGCGACAGCCTCGCCCAAGAAGCTGGTGATAGTTTCAGCCAAAGAGCTTGCGGGATTCACGCCGGGGTTCTTTCCATTTAGGCTTCGCGCATGATTCGATCGATAGGGTCGGCCCCTGTCGCGGAATTTGCGGGAGCGTCCCATGAGCAATGCCCTTCCGGCCCATGAGCCGTCGATGGACGAAATCTTGGCCTCGATCAGGCGGATTATCGAGAGTGGCGATGAGACGGTCGCCGCGACAAAAGCGCGTGACCTCGAGCCTTTGCATGGCGAGCCGGCAAACACCGCCGGCAAGGCCGCGGATCTGGCGGCCGATGCGGTGGTCTGGAGAGCCGAAACCCCATCGAAATCAGAGCGCGCCAATGCGCCCGAGCGTCCCAGACTGGGGATCGTGCCGCCCGTCGAACCGGTCGATGCCGCGTTTGCCGACCAGCCAGACGAGGCTTTCGACGATCGGTCGGGACGAGGCCTGAACGCTGAGCCTGTTGCCGAGGCGAGCCGTTTGCCGGATGGGCAAGCGGCCGGAATGGCGCAGGACGAGGTCGGATTGGGTGAATCCGGCGACGGGTCAGTGCCGTCGGCCGCGCGTCTGCGGGCGGTCTCGCCGGCGTTTGCATCCGAGAGCGACGAGGACGAAACCGCGGACTTATCGCCGGATAGCGACCAGCTGGCCGGCGGGAGCGATCCGGGCGGCGGGAGCGATGAAGCGGACGCCATCGGCGAATTCGACGAAGACGAATTTACGTGGGAGCTGAACGAGAACGCAAGCTTGATCGCGTCCGAATCGCAAATGGAAGAACGCCGAGATGCAGCGGATGCAGGTCCGGCCGAGGCGGCGTTGCCGCCGGCTGCCACCGCCACCGAGGCGGTCCAGCACGATCTACCGGCAGACCTGCAAGAGCCGGATTCAGAGGCGGCGGAGACCGTTCATGGAAACGCGACCAACGCTCCGATCCACGAATTGATTTCACAAGAGACGGGGAGCCGTGTGGCGGCATCCTTCGACAATCTCGCACGCGTCATTCGTGAGGAGCATCTGAACTCCATCGACGAGACGGTCGGCGAGATTCTGCGGCCAATGCTGCAGGAATGGCTGGACGACAATCTGCCGAGCCTGGTCGAAAAGCTCGTCCGCGAGGAAATCGAGCGGGTCGCGCGCGGCGGCCGCCGCTGATCGCGCCGACGAGGGTTGTTCTACGGGACTTTGGGCGCCTGTCGCGAACCGCTCTTCGTTGACAGCCGCGAAAGCGAGGCTGTAACCGGAAGGCACGCTTCAACGCCCTCGGGCAATGCCCCGTGCCGGGGCCACCGGACATGTGATGATCGAAAAGACCTACGACGCCGCGGCGATCGAGCCGCGCATTGCCGAACGCTGGGAGAAGGCCGGCGCCTTTCGGGCCGGGGCGGGAGCGGCCGAGGACGCCGAAGCTTTCTCGATCGTGATACCACCCCCCAACGTCACCGGCTCGCTCCATATGGGGCACGCCCTGAACGATACGTTGCAGGACATCCTGATCCGCTTCGAACGGATGCGGGGCAAGAACGTTCTATGGCAACCGGGCCTCGACCACGCCGGCATCGCCACGCAGATGGTCGTCGAGCGGCAGCTCATGGAGCGGCAGGAGCCGAATCGCCGCGCCATGGGGCGCGACGCGTTCGTCGACCGGGTCTGGCAGTGGAAGGGCGAATCCGGGGGCGCGATCCTCGACCAGTTGCGCCGGCTCGGCGCGTCCTGCGACTGGTCGCGCGAACGCTTCACCATGGACGAGGGCCTGTCGAAGGCGGTTCTCCATGTGTTCGTCGAGCTTTACCGCAAGGGGCTGATCTACAAGGACAAGCGGCTGGTCAACTGGGACCCGAAGCTGCTGACGGCGATCTCGGACCTCGAGGTCGAGCAGAAGGAGGTGGCGGGCCATCTCTGGCATTTCCGCTATCCGTTGGCCGACGGTGTCACCTATGAGCATCCTTACAATCTGGACGAGGAGGGCAACCGCACCGCTTGGAAACCTTCGGACGGCGAACCAGCGGGATACGAAACCCGCGACCATCTGGTGGTGGCGACGACGCGGCCCGAGACCATGCTGGGCGATACCGGCGTCGCCGTTCATCCGGATGATCCGCGTTACAAGAATCTCGTCGGCAAGCATGTCATCCTGCCGCTGGTCGGCCGCCGCATTCCTATCATCGCCGATGACTATCCGGATCCTGAGGCAGGCACCGGCGCGGTGAAGATGACGCCGGCGCATGATTTCAACGATTTCGAGGTCGGCAAGCGCCACGACCTGCCGCAGATCAACATCCTGACGGTTGGTGCGGTGATCACGCTGGCCGAGAATCCGGATTTTCTCGACGGTGTCGAGCCGTCGGGCGACCTCGATCGCACGATCGCCGAGCTCGATGGCAAGGATCGCTTTGCCGCGCGGGATATGATCGTGACGATGATGGAGGATCGCGGCTATCTCGACCGGGTCGAAAACCACGCTCATACGGTGCCGCATGGCGACCGCGGCGGGGTTCCGATCGAACCGTTTCTCACCGACCAGTGGTATGTCGATGCCAAGACCCTGGCCGAGCCGGCGATCGCCAGCGTGCGCGAGGGCCGGACCAAATTCGTGCCGAAGAACTGGGAAAAGACCTATTTCGACTGGATGGAAAACATCCAGCCCTGGTGCATCTCGCGCCAGCTCTGGTGGGGGCACCAGATTCCGGCGTGGTACGGGCCGGACGGCGAAATCTTCGTCGAAAAGAGCGAGGAGGAAGCGGTCGCCGCTGCGCTCGCCCATTACGTGATGAACGGCACGATCTCTGATGACGAAGCCAAGGCGATGGCGGCCGATCCGGCTCGCCGCGACGGCTTCCTGCATCGCGATAAAGACGTTCTCGACACCTGGTTCTCGTCGGCGCTGTGGCCGTTTTCGACGCTGGGCTGGCCGGACGAGACGGCGGAGCTTGCCACCTATTATCCGACCAGCGTGCTGGTCACCGGCTTCGACATCATCTTCTTCTGGGTCGCCCGGATGATGATGATGGGGCTGGAGTTCATGGACGAGGAGCCGTTCCATACCGTCTATGTCCATGCGCTGGTCCGCGACAAGACCGGCGCCAAGATGTCGAAGTCGAAGGGCAACGTCGTCGACCCGCTCGATCTGATCGACGAATACGGTGCCGACGCGCTGCGCTTTACGCTGGCGATCATGGCGGCCCAGGGCCGCGACGTGAAGCTCGATCCGCAGCGCATTGCCGGCTACCGCAATTTCGGCACCAAGCTCTGGAACGCCACCCGTTTCGCCGAGATGAACGGCGCGCTCCATGGCGCCGCGCTCAATCCGGCACCGTTGACGCTGCCGTTGAATCGCTGGATCGTCACCGAACTCGGCCGCACCATTGCCGACACCGAAGCGGCGATCTGCGCCTACCGCTTCAACGACGCGGCGGCAACGCTCTATCGCTTCGTGTGGAACCTGTTCTGCGACTGGTACGTGGAGCTCGCCAAGCCGACCCTTGGCGGCAGCGACGAGGCGGCGGCGAACGAAACGCGGATCGTCATGGGATCGGTGCTCGACCGCATCTATGCGCTGTTGCATCCCTTCATGCCGTTCATGACCGAGGAATTGTGGGCGACGACGACCGAGAGCCGACCCTCGCTCCTGTGTCATGCGGCGTGGCCGTCGCTCGATTTCGCCGATCCGGACGCCGCCGACGACATCAACTGGCTGATCGCGGTGGTGTCTGAGATCCGTTCGGTTCGCGCCGAGACGAACGTGCCGCCGGGGGCGCAAGCGGCGCTGCTGGCGATCGCGCCCGACGCGGCGACGGCGGCGCGACTCGAGCGACACGGCACGGCGCTGAAGCGATTGGCCCGGCTTGCCTCGATCGAGACCAGCGATGGCGCGCCCGACCAGTCGGCCCAGATCATCGCGGGGGGCGCCACCTTCGCCCTGCCGCTGGCCGGCATGATCGACATCGCGGCGGAGCGGAGCCGGTTGGAAAAGTCGCAGGCAAAGGCATTGGCCGAGATCGAGCGGATCGACCGCAAGCTGTCGAACCAGAAATTCGTAGCCAATGCGCCGGAAGAGGTCGTCGAGCAGGAGCGGGAAAAGCGCGAGGCTTATCGGCTCGAAGCCGAGAAACTTGCCGCCGGACTCGAGCGGCTGCGATAGCGGCCACAAGGGAGTTCCATCGCCCTCTCGGCGACGGCGAATCACCTTCGCCGTCACCTGGCTCACACGGACGGCGAGCCTTGTCACATTTTTGGCACGCTAGCGGTGCGAAAGCTCGCCGCCGGCGGACCGAGGCGATGATGCGCACTATGTCAGGTCGCATCGAGACCGTCGTCGATCTGCGGATTTTGTAGGAAATACAAAATCTCCGCGACGATTTCTAAGGTTATGAATGATCTTCCTTTATCCTGTTGCGCCGCTGCCGCAAGTTGGTCCCAGTTTCAGCAGGGCCGTTCCGCCGATCGAATTTCTCGTTTACGTTTGCGTCAACTCCCTGGGCATAAGCTCTTTCGATACGGGAGCTTGAAACGGGGGGGCCATGACGAAATCTCGAAACCTGATTGCCTGCGCATCGATTGCGAGTATGGCGCTGACGACGACGGCGCTCGCGGGGGGCTTCCAGCGCGGTACGGCCGACACCGACATTCTGTATGAGTCGGGACCGGTCTCAATGCGGACAAGCTTGATTTATGTGAATCCGATGCGCGGCTTCGATTCGATCAATGGCCAGAGCGGCGATTTCGGCGACTACACCCAAGCCTACAACATTCCGACCTATGCGATCGGCTTCGGCGGCGAAAATTTCGGTTGCGCCGGTACCTACATCATCTCCTTCGCGGCGGAATCGGACTACACGGGCTCGCCCGGTGGGGCACTGCCGCCCGGACCGACTGCCAGATCGCGCACGCTCGTCAATGAGTTCGATTCCAACGAGTTCGGCATGACGTGCCGCGCCAGCTACAGCAGCGACATGGGCCGGTTCAGTCTGCTGGGCGGTGCGTTTGCCGAAGACTTCAATTTCACGGGCACAAGCGCCTCCAATACTCCGATCGGGGTACTGGGTGGGCAACCGATCTTGCTGCCGGTCCAGACCTCCGTCGATACCCGGAGTGATTACAGTCTCGGCTATCGCATCGGTGCTGCCTATGAGAAGCCGGAGATCGCGCTGCGCGCCCAGGTGCTTTATCGTTCGGAAGTGACCCACGACACGTTTACCGGCACCGGTACAGTAGCTGCTGCGGGCGACGCCTATGTGATCGGCGGGGGCGGTCAACAGGTGGTCATCCCCAACGCCGCGCCGCCGGTCGGCACGCCGGTGGCTGTCGGAACGTCGAGCTTCAACGAGGTTACCAGCCCACAGAGCCTCTACATCAACGCGCAGACTGGCATCGCCGAGGGCACGCTGCTGCTCGCGTCCTTCCGCTGGACGGACTGGAGCACCAACAAGTCCGCGATCAGTTCGATTACAACCACGCGCGGGACCTCTTCGAGCGTCTCTCCTTACAACTGGCGCGACGGCTACACCGCCTCTATCGGCATCGGCCGCGCCTTCAACGAGGAAATCGCCGGTGCGATCTCGATCGGCTACGATCGTGGCGTGTCGACGGGGTCGGAGACGACCTACACCGACTTGTATACAGTTGCTGGCGGACTCTCGTTCAAGGCCAACAAGTGGAGCGAAATCCGCGTCGGTGGCCTCGTCGGCTACTGGACTGATGGCGAACAGTCGATCAGCGACGGGGCCTATTTCAACGCCACCGTCGGCGACGATATCGTGCTGGCCGGAAATGCTTCGATCAAGCTGAACTTCTGATCGGCAAGTTCCCGGACTTCAAAGTCCGAGGCTTGCGAGAACGACGATAAGGCGCGCCGAATGGGCGCGCCTTTTCGCGTTTGGCATTTGCCATTCGCTGCGCGAAATCGGCGCTGTGGGATCGCGGCAACACTATTGCAGGAGAGCATCGATTATAGTCGCCGGTGACACACGACGCCCCGTTGCCGCCACAAAACGCCGTCACCTCAAGGGCGCGGCTTGGGTCCGGTCGCGCGGCGGGTAAAGAGTACGAGGGGACGATGGACGCGCACGCAATCAACAAGAACAAGCTGCCCAGCCGACATGTAACCGAAGGTCCGTCACGGGCGCCGCATCGATCCTATCTTTATGCGATGGGCCTGACCAAAGAGGAAATTCATCAGCCGCTGGTAGGCGTTGCCTCGTGCTGGAACGAAGCCGCGCCCTGTAACATCTCGCTGATGCGCCAGGCGCAAGTGGTCAAGAAGGGCGTTACGGCCGCGAAGGGCACGCCGCGCGAATTCTGCACCATCACCGTCACCGACGGCATCGCCATGGGCCATCAGGGCATGAAGGCGTCGCTGGTCTCGCGCGACCTGATCGCCGACTCAGTGGAACTGACCATGCGTGGCCACGCCTATGACGCGCTCGTCGGGCTGGCCGGTTGCGACAAGTCGCTACCGGGGATGATGATGGCGATGGTGCGTCTGAACGTGCCGTCCGTCTTCATCTATGGTGGCTCCATCCTGCCGGGCAATTTCCGTGGTCAGCAGGTGACGGTGCAGGACATGTTCGAGGCGGTTGGCAAGCATTCGGTCGGTGAAATGTCCGATGCCGATCTCGACGAAATCGAGCAGGTTGCCTGTCCCTCGGCCGGTTCCTGCGGCGCACAGTTCACCGCCAATACAATGGCGACCGTGGCCGAGGCGATCGGCCTGGCGCTGCCCTATTCCTGCGGCGCCCCGGCGCCTTACGAAATCCGCGACAAGTTCTGCTACGCCTCCGGCGAGATCGTCATGGAACTCCTCGCTCGCAACATCCGGCCGCGCGACATCGTGACGCGGCAGTCGCTGGAGAACGCCGCGGCGGTGGTCGCTGCTTCCGGTGGTTCCACCAATGCAGCGCTGCATTTGCCGGCGATCGCCCATGAATGCGGCATCGAATTCGATCTGTTCGACGTCGCCGAGATCTTCAAGCAGACCCCCTATGTGGCCGACCTGAAGCCGGGCGGCCGCTATGTCGCCAAGGACATGTTCGAGGCCGGCGGTATTCCACTGTTGATGAAAACGCTGCTGGAGCACGGCTATCTGCACGGCGATTGCCTGACCGTCACCGGCCGCACCATCGCCGAGAACATGGCGAAGGTCGCATGGAATTCGGATCAGGATGTCGTGCGTCCGGCTGACAAGCCGATTACGGTGACCGGCGGCGTGGTGGGTCTCAAGGGCAATCTCGCGCCCGATGGCGCAATCGTGAAGGTTGCCGGCATGAAGAACCTCAAGTTCTCGGGCCCGGCGCGCTGCTTCGATTCGGAGGAGGCCGCCTTCGAGGCCGTCTCGAAGCGACAATACAAGGAAGGCGAGGTCCTTGTCATCCGCTATGAAGGGCCAAAGGGTGGCCCGGGAATGCGCGAGATGCTGTCGACGACGGCGGCCTTGTACGGGCAGGGGATGGGCGACAAGGTCGCGCTGATCACCGATGGGCGGTTTTCCGGGGCGACTCGCGGCTTCTGCGTCGGCCATGTCGGGCCGGAGGCGGCCGTCTGTGGTCCGATCGCGCTTCTGCGTGACGGCGACATCATCACCATCGATGCAGTCGAAGGTACGCTGGACGTCGGCCTGTCGGATGACGATATGAAACAACGGGCGGAGGGCTGGCAACCACGGGAGACCGACTTCCAGTCCGGCGCCATCTGGAAATATGCGGAGCTGGTGGGAACGGCGCGCCATGGCGCGGTGACCCATCCTGGCGGAGCCGCGGAAAAACATTGCTATGCGGACGTCTAGACTGATCCTTTCGGTTGCGCTTGTCGCCATGGCTCTGGCCGGGGGCGGGGGGCGAAGCTTTGCCCTCGATCCGGAGGCGAAGGTCGATCCGGACGCGGGCTCGCTGGAGCTGTTCTCCTTTGGCTTTAAGGCCTATCAGCGCGGCGAGAAGCTGGAGGCGTTCGAGGCTCTGCGCTTCGCCGCCGACAAGGGACATCCGGGCGCGCGCTGGAAGCTCGGCAAGATGTATGCCGAGGGCGACGGCGTTCCAGAGAATGATTACGAGGCCTACAAGATTTTCGAGCAGATCGTCCGCGAACAGGACGAGGATGGCGGGGGCTTCTCCAACGCCGCATATGTCTCGAGCGCTGTCGTGGCGCTGGCCGACTACCTTCGGCGAGGGATCGCCAACAGCCCGGTCGCAGTGGATTTGCCGCGCGCCCGCCAGTTCTATTTTCACGCCGCCTCGTTCTTTGGCGACGCCCGGGCGCAGTTCGAACTCGGCCGCATGACCCTTCATGGCGAGGGCGGCAAAGCCAATCCACGGCAGGCGGCGCGCTGGCTGAAGCTGTCGGCCGACAAAGGGCACGTCGGTGCGCAAGCCCTGCTCGGGTATTTACTCTTCGACGGCCAGAAGATATCGCTGCCGGCCGCACCCGTCCGTGGGCTCGCCATGCTGACCATGGCGCTCAGGAAGGCATCGATGCAGGATCAGGATTGGATCCGCGGGCTTCAGGAAGAGGCGTTCTCGCTGGCTTCGGAGGCCGACAGGCGCACGGCGCTGGCCTATGCCGAGCAGCAGATGGCATCTGCCGCCGAGGTCGTCAGCACCAAGAACTGAGCGTTCCCGCGCAACCGATTGGGATCGCTGGCGCTTTTACGACCCAGCCTGATCGACGAGTTCAATGACGACCGGAACGTGGTCGGAAGGTTTTTCCCAAGCCCTTACATGCTTGTCGATGCCGACGGAAACGAGACGCTCCTGTGCCTCCGGCGACAGTAGCAGATGGTCAATCCGGATACCGTTGTTCTTTTGCCAGGCGCCGGCCTGATAATCCCAGAACGTGTAGGTGCCGTCCGCGTCTGTCGAGGCGCGCAGAGCATCGACCAGGCCCAGATTCATCAGGCGCCGGAAGGCGGCACGGCTTTCCGGCTGGAACAGCGCGTCGCCGAGCCAATTGTCCGGAAACGCCGCGTCGGCTCGCTGCGGAATCACATTGTAGTCACCGGCGAGCACCAGCGGCTCCTCGCGCTCCAGCGCGGCCCGCGCTTGGACGATCAGCCGCTCCATCCAGGCGAGCTTGTAGGCGAATTTCGGCGTGTCGATCGGGTTTCCGTTCGGCAGGTAGAGTGAGGCCACACGGAGCGGGCCGCTGTCGGTTTCCCAGACGCCTTCGATGTAGCGGGCATGCTCGTCGCTATCGTCGCCCGGCAGGCCGCGATCAACCGCGGTCGGCGCCGTCTTCGAGACCAGGGCAACACCGTTGAAACCCTTTTGGCCGTGGGTTTCGACATGGTAGCCGCGCTCCTCTATCGCCTGACGCGGGAAATTCTCGTCGACGCTCTTGATCTCCTGCAGGCAGGCGACGTCCGGCGAACGCTCGTCGAGCCAAGCGAGGAGGGCGTCGAGGCGGGCCTTGACGCCGTTGATGTTCCAGGTGGCGATCAGCATCCCGCGACGTCAGACCGAGAAGCTGGTGCCGCAGCCGCAGGATGCGACGGCGTTGGGGTTGCGGATCTGGAAGGACTGGCCCATCAGATCGTCGACGAAATCGACCACCGCTCCCTCCATATAGGCGAGCGAGACCTGATCGATCAGAACGCGCGCGCCATCCCGCTCCAGAAGCAGGTCGTCGTCTTCGCGCCCGCTGGTGAGGTCGTATTTATAGGAAAAGCCCGAACAGCCGCCGCCTTCCACTGAAATACGCAACGAGTCGGCATCGTCGGTCTTCGAGAGGATTGCCGCGATGCGCTGGGCTGCGGCTTCGGAGACGGTGACGGAATGGGTCGCTGTTTCGCTCATCTTGGCGTCCGGCGCGGGTCAATTGGCCACGCCGCTCCTTGTTCGAGAACTGCCACTTAAGTATGGACCGGGACGAAGCCGGTCAATCGGGACGGATCGTTTCCGCATGGATGAGACAGATTTCGCGCAGATCGGAATGGGTGGCCTGGGGCGCGCCGTCTATGCTGTGCGGCCGGAACGTTCGCGTGGCAGGCTCTTCGTCGAGCCCTCAAGCCCCACCCGAACACCCTACCAGCGTGACCGCGACCGAATCGTCCACTCCACGGCGTTTCGTCGGCTGAGCCACAAGACGCAGGTTTTCGTCGCCGATGAGGGCGACCATTTCCGCACCCGGCTGACCCATACGATCGAGGTGTCGCAGATCGCCCGCGCCTTTGCCCGCGCGCTGCGGCTCGATGAGGATTTGACCGAGGCGATCGCGCTGGTTCACGATTTCGGCCATACGCCCTTTGGCCATGCTGGCGAGCGAGCGCTTGATCGCCGGATGCGGGCCTATGGCGGCTTCGACCACAACGCCCAGTCGCTCAGGGTCGTCACGGCGCTCGAACGTCGTTATGCCGAATTCGACGGGCTGAACCTTGCATGGGAAACGCTCGAAGGGCTGGTCAAGCACAACGGCCCGCTGGTGGGGCCGAACGCTCCGAAGCCAGCGCCGGTGCCCAAGCCGATCGCCGATTTCGACGCGCTGTTTCCGCTCGATCTCGGCGGTTTCGCGAGCCTCGAGGCGCAGGCGGCGGCGATCTCCGACGACATCGCCTATAACACCCACGATCTGGACGATGGGTTGCGGGCCGGTCTCATCGACATTGCCGATCTGGGTGAACTGGAACTGGCGGGATCGATCCTCGACGATGTCCAGGCAGCCTATCCCGGGCTCGACCATGGCCGAATGGCGCACGAAATCCTGCGCCGCCATATCACGCGGATGGTCGAGGACGTGATCGGAACCACGCTCGCGGGCATTGCGGATCTCGCGCCGGCCGATGTCGATGCGGTGCGCGCGGCCGAGCGGCCGCTCGTGGCCTTTTCGCTGTCGATGGACCGGGCGGTGAAGCAGACCAGGGAGTTTCTGTTCCAGCGCGTCTACCGCAACGATCACGTCATGCGCGTCATGCAGACTGCCGAGGGTATCGTCGAGGATCTGTTCGCGCTTCTGTTCGAACGACCTGACCTGATGCCGGGCGAGTGGAGCCGAAATGTTGACCGTCTACCGGAGGAGAAGCGCGCGCGCCGGGTCGCGGATTATTTGTCCGGGATGACCGACACATACGCCTTGAGCGCGCATCGGCGCCTGTTTGACGCGACGCCGCAATTGCGTTAGCCGGCCATTCCTCTTTACACAGCAGACGGTAAGACGTCCGGACCGCGAATGCAGTCACCGGGCGCGCGGCCATGTCGGCCCGCCGGAACCAGTCGAGGCCAAGCATGAACATCTTCGCCGATTTCGAAGATCGGGTGAGAAAAGCAGTGGAAGCGATTCTGTCGGAACGCGAAAACGCTTTGCCCGACCTGTCGCGGGTCACGGTCGAGCCGCCGCGCGACGCAAGCCATGGCGATCTTGCCACCAATGCGGCGATGGTCCTGGCCAAGCCCCTCGGCGTCAAGCCGCGCGGGTTGGCGACTGAGATCGCGGCGCGTCTCGTCCGCGATCCGGACGTCGCGACCGCCGAGGTCGCCGGACCGGGCTTTATCAATCTCAGGCTGGAGCCGGGGTTCTGGACTGGGCACCTGGCGGCCATTCTGAAGGCCGGCGGCGATTACGGGCGGGGACGGCGCACAGGCCATAAGGTCAATGTCGAATATGTCTCGGCCAACCCGACCGGTCCCATGCATGTCGGCCATTGCCGCGGCGCCGTGGTCGGCGACACCATCGCCAACATCATGGCTTTTGCCGGCGACACCGTCACGCGCGAATACTACATCAACGACGCCGGCGAGCAGGTGAACGTGCTCGCCCGGTCCGCCTTCTTGCGCTACCGCGAGGCGCTGGGCGAGACGATCGGCGAGATCCCGGCGGGATTGTATCCTGGCGAGTATCTCACGCCGGTCGGCGAAGCCTTGAAGGCCGAATTCTCGGACCGGTTGTTGGCGATGGACGAGGCCGAGTGGCTGCCGCTCGTCCGCGACCGCGCCATCGACGCGATGATGGCGATGATCCGGGACGATCTGAAACTGCTCGGCATCGAACATGAGGAGTTCTTTTCCGAGCGAACGCTTCATGCCGACAATGGCGGAAAGATCGCCTCGGCGATCGATGATCTGCGGGCCAAGGGCTACATCTACCAAGGCGCCTTGCCACCACCCAAGGGGCAGGCGCCGGAGGATTGGGAGGACCGCGAGCAGACCTTGCTTCGCTCCACGGAGGTCGGCGACGATCAGGACCGGCCGTTGGTGAAGTCCGACGGCCGCTACACCTATTTCGCCGCCGACGTCGCCTATTTCCGCGAAAAGTTCGAGCGCGGCTTCGAGGAGATGGTCTACATTCTGGGCGCCGACCACGGCGGCTACGTCAAGCGCCTGGAGGCGGTCGCGAAAGCGATTTCCGGCGGAACGGCTGAGATCGACGTGGTGTTGTGCCAGCTCGTGAAGCTGTTCCGCGACGGTGAGCCGGTGCGCATGTCGAAGCGCTCGGGCGACTTCGTGACGCTCGCCGAAGTGGTCGAGGAGGTCGGCCGCGACCCGGTGCGTTTCATGATGCTGTTTAGAAAGAGCGACGCGCCGCTCGACTTCGATTTCCAGAAGGTGACCGAGCAGTCCAAGGACAACCCGGTCTTCTACGTGCAGTATGCCCACGCCCGCTCGGCGGCGATCTTTCGCCAGGCGGCGGAGGTCGGCGTACAGCTCCCCGATTTCCCGAGGCTCGATGCTAGCGTTCTCGTGGGACTTTCGGATGAGGGTGAGCTAGCGCTGATCCGCAAGCTGGCGGAGTTTCCGCGGCTCGTCAAAGCCGCGGCTGAGGCGAAGGAACCACACCGCCTGGCCTTTTATCTCTACGATCTCGCCTCGGCTTTCCACAGCCAGTACAATCGCGGCAAGGACTTTCCGGCCTTACGCTTTGTTAACTCTGAGGACGGCATGATAACGCAAGCGCGACTGGCGCTGGTCAAGGCTGTAGCGGTTGTTCTCCAAACCGGACTCGGCTTGATTGGTGCCGACGCACCGGAAGAAATGCGCTGATTCATCACGCTTTGGTCAAGTTCCTCTCCTAGCGGTTGATGACAGGGGCCGGCAGCCTCCGGAATGAGGGGAAGGGCAGGGGATATGTCGATGGCGGATACGACGAGTTCCAATCAGTGGAGCGATCAGCAGGTCGACAATATCGAGGATGATCCTTTCGCCGAACTGTCACGGCTGATCGATGAGCCATGGGGCTTGGAGCCGGTCATTGACCGGCCGGACCTGATGGACGCGGCGCCGCAAGGTGGTGAAAATCCCGTGTTCCTGGGCGATGAGGGTGGCGTCTCCGCACCCGAGGCCTCCGAAGCGCTGGGCCGTCCGGCCGATGAGGCGGCGAATTCGCTCGGTGTCGACGTGGAAGACCTGGTCGGCGCACTCGATGCGGAATTGAGCGTATCATTCCTGGAGGAAGAAGCGCGCGAATCGACGCAGCACTTCGGCCAGCCCGCCGCCGCTATTTCCGATCCGGAAGTCATCGCGCCGCAGGCGGCGAATTGGGGTGTGGGAGCCAGCGCTAGCGCTTTGGCGATGCAGCCGATCGATGCGGTGCCGGTCAGCGACCTGGAGATCGCGTTGCGCGGTCTCTCGGCGCCGGTCAACCCGCGCGAAATCGGTTTGCAGCACAGTGAAGCCTTTGCACCGGCGCGTCACGATACGTCGCCGGCGCCGGACGTCGCCGACAAGCCCTTCGACGATTTCGACGAATTGATCGCCAGCGAACTCGCCGCGATGAATCCGGCGCCTCGGGCGGTCGCGGCGACGCCTACCCCAGTCGAAGGGGCGGGCGCTAACGCTGGCGCGCCCACGGGTCACGCAGCTGCGCCGGCCCTGCATTCGAAGGCAGGCGAGGATGCTCCCGCCGCCAAGGTGCCCGTCGCCAAGGTGGCAGGCCGGCCTGCCGTCGCGGATACGATTTCACCCGCATTCGCACCGGCTACGGCAAGCCGGGTCCGCTTTTCGCCCCGCATGTCCAGCCTCGCCGCCAGCGTTCTGGCGATCACCGTAGTTGGTGCCGCGACGGCCTATTGGGTCTCGGGCGATGTTGCCGGGGGCTCGGGCGATCTGCTGATTGTGCGGGCCGATACCGATCCGGTCAAAGTGGCTCCGAAGGATCCCGGCGGCCGGGCGATCCCGAACCAGAACAAGGCGGTCTACGAACGCGTGCAAAGCGCCGACGCCGACATCGTCCCGGCGCAGCAGACCCTCGTCACGGCAGCCGAGGAGCCGGTCGATCTTCCTGGCGTCGATCTGAACCCGATCAGCAGTGCGCGCGCAGCGGAGCCGGTGCGGATCGCCGATGCCGCCAATGACGGCTCGCCGATCGCGGTGCTGACGCCCCGCCGCGTGCGCACCATGACGGTTCGACCGGATGGAACGCTCGTCATGGCTGATACGGTTCCCGAGACCTCCATGGACGATATGCGCGGCAATGGGGCGGCGCTGATCGAAGTGTCATCCCGGTCGGTGGTTCCCGGTGAGAATGCCGCGCCATCGGCTGCCGAGGCGAACGCCAGCGTTCTCGGTCAGTCGTCGTCGGGTGTGCCGGTGCCGGCCTTGCGACCGGGAAGCGACAATGCCGCCCCGGTCAGGGTTGCGGCGGTAGCGACGCCGGAACCGATCTCGGATGCGGGCGGCTCGACCGCCGTTGCCGCGGTGAAGACAACATCGCCTGAGACGGTGGGATCGATCGCAGCCGCTCTCGCCGCGACGCCGGCCCCTGTTTCCGCAGCCCAGACGCCGGTCGCCGACGGCTATTTCGTGCAGATATCATCGCAGCCGAACGAGGCCGCCGCCAAGCAGACGTCGCAGACGCTCGGGCAGCGCTATGCCGAGGTTATCGGCCAGCGTGATCTCGTGATCCAGTCGGCGGACATCCCCGGTAAGGGGACCTACTATCGCGTGCGGATCGCCACCGGCTCGAAGGCCGAGGCATCGACCCTATGCACCGAGTTGAAATCAGCCGGCGGCAGCTGCTTCGTGGCGCGCTGAGCGCCAGCGCTGTCACGCTTGTCGGCGGGGCGTCCAGCCCGGCCACTTTTACCCATGACCATATCGAAGGACGGATCGGCCGCACAGCCGCGCCGTCCGCTCTTGCATCGGAGATACGGATGAGCGGATCGAAGGCCTGGATCGCCGCCCCGGCGGCGCCTCGACTGAGCGCGGACGAGCGCAGGTTCTTCGCCGACGAGCGCCCGTGGGGTTTTATCCTCTTTGCGCGAAATGTCTCGGAGGCATCCCAGCTTGAGGATCTGGTCGCGGAACTGATCGAGCTTGGCGGCCGAGCTACAACGCCGATCTTCATCGATCAGGAGGGCGGGCGGATTCAGCGGTTGAAGCCGCCGCTCGCGCCACAATATCCGCCGGCGGCCACGATCGGAGAGGTTTATGCCTCCGATCCGGAGGCCGGGCAACGGGCCGCCTGGCTGCAAGGCCGCCTGCTTGCCGATGACCTGATGGCCTACGGCATCAACGCCGATTGCATTCCATGCATCGACGTGCCGACGACAGATGCGCACTCGGTGATCGGCGATCGTGCCTATGCGACGAATCCGGAAGCGGTGGCGACGCTTGGCGGGGCCGCCGCAGACGGCCTTCTCGCCGGTGGCGTGTTGCCGGTGATGAAGCATATTCCCGGCCACGGCCGCGGCAATGCCGACAGCCACCTCGCGCTGCCGGTGGTCGCGACGCCGCGCGACGAGTTGTCACGCACCGATTTCGCCCCATTCCAAGCGCTTCGGACACTGCCGGCGGCGATGACCGCGCACATCCTCTACAGCGCCATCGATCCGGCCCATCCGGCGACCTTGTCGGCGACGGTCATCGAAAGCGTTATCCGCGAGGAGATCGGGTTCGACGGACTGTTGATGAGCGATGACATCTCGATGAAGGCGCTAGTGGGCGATCTGACTGAACTCAGCCGCAGGGCCCTCGAAGCCGGCTGCGACGTGGTCCTTCATTGCAATGGCGATTTCGACGAAATGCGAAAAGTAGCGCGTGCGGCGCGGCCGTTGTCTGGCGACGCGGAGCGGCGTGCCGAAGATGCCGAATCGGCCATTTCGGCCCGCGCGGCGAGCGGCGAAATGCCGGCGCTGCGAGCCGAATACGACGAATTGGTGGGCGCGTCTGTCTGACGCGGCATCACCGCGGTCGCCGCAATTCTAGGGCGGAGACCTTACCACAAAAGAGAATCGATCCCGCATATGAATCGGATCGGATCGATCCTATTTGAGCGGAATATGGGCGGCAAACGTCGTGAGCGTGTCGGGTTGACCGTCCAACGCAGTTGCCGTTCCAGTGGCGAGCGGGTACCGAGGTCGCGAATTGGCGGGCCTCAAGGCTTCGCCGGCGAACCGACGGACAGGCCGAAGCGTGCAGGACCACCAGAGCACAGCCACCGCTCCATCGACGAAGGGCTCCGGACGCACCAGTGCCGGCGTCAGCTTCGCCGCGCGCCTGGTGTTCGAGGACGTTGTCCACACCGTTGGCTCGACTACGATCCTGTCGGGAATCAGCCTGACGGCCGAGCCTGGCGAAATTCTCTGTCTGCTCGGGCCGTCCGGTTCCGGCAAGACGACGATGCTGCGTATCGCCGCTGGAATCGAGCGTCAGACCGCCGGCCGCCTGGTGCTCAACGGTCAGGAGATCGCCGGTCCCAATGCGTTCGTGCCGCCGGAAAAACGCGGCATCGGCCTGATGTTTCAGGATTTCGCTCTGTTCCCGCACATGAGCATCGCTGAGAATGTCCGCTTCGGCCTGACGGCGCTTTCCGGCGCGGCGGCGAAGAAGGAGGCGATGGTGGCGCTCGAGCGGGTAGGGCTCGCCGACGTTGCCCGCCAATACCCGCACACCCTGTCCGGCGGCGAGCAGCAGCGGGTTGCGCTGGCGCGGGCACTGACTCCGCGGCCGACGGTTCTGTTGATGGACGAACCGTTTTCCGGTCTCGACAGCCGTCTCAAGGACGTGGTGCGGACCGACACACTGCAAATTCTGCGTGAAAGCCGGGCGACGGCGATCATCGTGACTCACGATGCCGAGGAGGCGATGCGGATGGGCGACCGAATTGCGCTTCTGCGCGATGGTCGGCTTGTGCAGGTGGGGACCGCCGCGGAACTCTACAGCCGCCCGGCCGATCTTTTCACGGCCGGCTTTTTTTCCGAGCTCAACGTCATCGACGGGGAAGTACGCGGCGGCCGCGTCGTCACGGCGCTGGGTCCGGTCGCGGATTCGCCTTTGTCCGACGGTACGCCGATGACAGTGGCGTTGCGCCTCATGGGCTTGCGCCTGGAGGAGCAGACCAGCGGCGTCCTCGGGCGTATCGTCGCCCGCCGTTTCCTCGGCGGCGTCGACCTTATGACCGTTGCGATCGAGGGGCTCGATTATCCGCTCCGATCGCGCATGCGCGCCAGAATCGTACCAGACGGTAAACGCGATGTCGTTGTTTCCGTTGATTTGCAAGACGTTATCGTGTTTGAAAAGATCCCAGATCATCGTTAGCTTGGCGGGAGCGAACGGCTCACGCGTTCCATGGAGAATTTGTTATGGGTAGCTTCAGCATTTGGCATTGGCTCATCGTCCTTGCGGTCGTGCTGCTCCTGTTCGGTCGCGGTAAGATTCCCGAGTTGATGGGCGACGTCGCCAAGGGCATCAAGAGCTTCAAGAAGGGCATGTCGGACGAGGACGCGGAAAAGACTGAGGCCACCGCGCAGGAGCGCCGGACTCTCGATCACAACGAGGCCGACGTGGTACGGCACGACGTGGCGACGAAGAAGACGGTCAACTGATCGTCTGATCGCCCTGCCGTCTGGCGACCGAGCCATGTTCGTGCCCGCTCGCCATTTTTCCTGGTTGTCGCTCTCGAGGCCTTGCGATGTTTGATATTGGTTGGGCCGAACTGATGATGGTCGCCGTGATCCTTGTGGTCGTGGTTGGCCCCAAAGACCTGCCACGCATGCTGCGCACCTTCGGGCGCACGACCAAGCAGTTGCGCTCGATGGCCGGGGACTTTCGCCGGCAGTTTGACGACGCGTTGCGCGAAGCCGAACTCGACGATGTGCGTTCGACGGTGAGCGATATTCGCAAGCTCGATCCCACGAAGGACGTGCGCGCGGCGATGAACCCGATGAAGGCGGTCGGGGATGAGATTCGATCGTCGCTCAAGGCAGCGGCCAGCGCGCCGGAACCAAAGCTCCCAAGCTCGACGGCCGACGCGAATACGGACAAGCCTGACAAGATCGGCGCGACCGCGAAAGGCGGTGGTTCCTCGGCAACGCCGGCGCCAGCCGCAAGTGCGACGCCGGCCGCTGCCTCCGGAAACGGAAAGGCTGCCCCCGTCAAGCGTGCGACAAAAGCCAAGCCGGCCGTCAAGGCCAAGCCTGCTGCCAAGGCCAAGGTTCCACCCAAGGCCAAGCCCACGGCGAAAAAGACAACCGAGGACGTCGCGTGACACGCACTGACAGCGATATCGACGCCTCTTCGGCACCACTGATCGATCATCTCATCGAATTGCGGACCCGACTGATCTGGAGCATTGCCGGATTCCTGGTGGCGTTCATCTTCTGCTTCTTTTTCGCCAAGCAGATCTTCAATTTCCTGGTCGTGCCGTATCAGACGGCCACGATCTGGGCCGGGATCGACGACCGTCAGGTCGAACTGATCTACACTGCGCCGCAGGAATTCTTTTTTACCCAGGTCAAGATCGCTGCCTTCGGCGGCTTCTTCATCGCGTTCCCGCTGATCGCGGCACAGATCTACAAGTTCGTGGCGCCCGGCCTTTACAAGGAGGAGAGGGGAGCGTTCCTGCCGTTTCTGGTGGCCACACCGCTCCTGTTCCTGCTAGGCGCGGCGCTGGTCTATTACTTCTTCACCCCGATGGTCATGTGGTTCTTCCTGTCGATGGAGCAGTCTGGCACCAAGGAGGGGCAGGCGGCCATTCAATTGCTGCCACGGGTTTCGGAATATCTGTCGCTGATCATGACGCTGATCTTCGCGTTCGGTCTGGTGTTCCAGCTTCCGGTCGTCGCCACCTTGCTGGTCAGAGCCGGCATCACCTCAGCCGAGGGTCTCGCCTCGAAACGAAAATACGCCATCGTGCTGGCGTTCATCGCGGCGGCGATTTTGACGCCCCCCGATCCGATGTCGCAGATCGGTCTTGCCCTGCCGACGATCCTTCTCTACGAGGTGTCGATCTTTGCGGCGCGGATGATCGAGAAAAAGCGGGCTGAAAAACTCGGCGCGAACGAGACGTAAGACCGAACGCGACGTCTTGGAACCGTATCCCGTCGCATATCGGTCGGGAACGGGGATTACATGCTCGACATCAGATGGATACGCGAGAATCCGGAAAAACTGGATGATGCGCTTGCGCGCCGCGGCGCCGCGCCCGCATCCGCCGAACTCATCCGGCTCGACGAGACGCGTCGCGAACATCTAACCCGGCTTCAACAGCTTCAGGGCCGGCGCAACGACGCCTCGAAGGCCATTGGCAAGGCCAAGGGCTCGGGCGATGCCGGCAAGGCCGACGAACTCATCCGCGAGGTGGCCGAGATCAAGGCGGCGATCCAGGAGGGCGAGGAGACCGAGCGGCGTATCGACCAGTCCCTCGAAGACGCGCTGGCGCGCATTCCGAACCTGCCGGCCGACGATGTTCCGGCTGGCCTGGACGAGAGCGCCAATGTGGAGATTCGCCGGGTTGGCGACAGGCCTGACTTCGGCTTCGAGCCGAGGGAGCATGACGAGCTCGGCGAAGCGCTGGGCATGATGGATTTTGAACAGGCCGCGAAGATTTCTGGTGCGCGCTTCACGATCCTGCGCGGCAGTCTGGCCCGTCTTGAACGGGCGCTCGGGCAATTCATGCTTGATCTTCATACCGGCGAGCACGGTTACGAGGAGGTGGCGACACCGTTGCTGGTGCGCGACGAGGCGCTGTTCGGTACCGGCCAGCTGCCGAAATTTTCCGAAGACCTCTTCCATACGACCGCCGGGCAATGGCTGATCCCGACCGCCGAGGTGCCGTTGACCAATCTCGTGCGGGAACAGGTTCTCAACGCGGCCGATCTTCCGATGCGGGTGACAGCGCTGACGCCCTGTTTTCGCTCTGAAGCAGGCTCGGCCGGACGCGATACGCGCGGCATGTTGCGCCAGCATCAGTTCTATAAGGTCGAGCTGGTATCGATCACGGCTCCCGAGACATCCGTCGAGGAGCACGAGCGCATGACGGCCTCAGCCGAGGAGGTGCTGAAACGCCTCGGCCTGTCATACCGCGTCGTCACGCTGTGCGCCGGCGACATGGGGTTCTCGGCGCGCAAGACCTACGATATCGAGGTCTGGCTGCCGGGGCAGGGCGCCTATCGCGAAATTTCCAGCTGCTCGGTCTGCGGTGACTTCCAGGCGCGGCGCATGGGCGTCCGCTACCGTCAGGACGGCGAGAAATCCCCCCGCTTCGTCCACACGCTGAACGGCTCCGGTGTCGCCCTCGGGCGCGCCCTGATCGCCGTGATGGAGAACTATCAGAACGCCGATGGAAGCATCACCATGCCCGAAGTGCTCCGACCCTATATGGGCGGGATCGAACGGATCGAGAGGCCGGCCTGATGCGACTCCTGCTCACCAATGACGATGGCATTCACGCCGAGGGCCTCCAAGTCCTGGAACGGATTGCCCGAACGCTGAGCGACGATGTCTGGGTCGTCGCGCCCGAGACCGACCAGAGCGGCCTGTCGCACTCGCTGACGCTTTCCTCACCCCTGCGTTTGCGCAAGATCTCGGAAAAGCGGTTCGCGCTGTCGGGCACGCCGACCGACTGCGTCATCATGGCAGTCAAGCGGCTGATGGAGTCGCCACCGGACATGGTGCTGTCGGGGGTCAATGCTGGCCAGAACATTTGCGACGACGTTACTTATTCGGGCACGGTGGCCGGCGCCATGGAGGGCACGATGCTCGGGCTGAAGTCGGTGGCGCTAAGTCAGCAATTTACCCGTGGCAGCGACCGGGAGGCTCTATGGGAGACGGCCGAAAAGCATGCCCCGGCCGTCCTCGAAGCGCTTGCCGGCTATGAAATTCCGGCTGGCCATCTCGTCAATATCAACTTTCCGGCTGTGCCCGCTGGTGCGGTCACCGGTGTGGAGGTCACCCGCCAGGGCAAGCTCGACTATTCCCTCGGCATGGAAGAGCGGCGCGACGGCCGGGGCTTTCCGTATTTCTGGCTGACCTTCGGTCGCCAGGCGGGGGAGGAAGTCGAGAGTTCCGATATCGCCGCTTTGTCGGCCGGACGGATTTCGGTGACACCGCTGCATCTCGATCTGACCGCTCATGCGCTGCGAGAGGGTCTTGGAGACCTGTTCCGGTGAGGCCCGAGGGCCAGGACCGCGAGGACCTCGCGGCATTTCTCCTGAGCCTGCGAACCCGGCGGATCGGCGATCCCAAGCTGCTCGATGCGATCGAGACAGTGCCGCGTCGTTTCTTCCTGCCTGACGGCATCGACAACGCGTATGAGGATCGGTCCGCGCCGATCGATTGCGGGGAAACCATGCCTGGCGCGCTGTTCGCGGTCCGGCTGGTGTCGGCACTGGAGATCGAGGCGGACAATCGGATTCTCGAAATCGGCACCGGCAGCGGCTACGTCACCGCGCTGATGGCGCGTCTTTGCGCCCATGTCACTTCGTTCGATCGCTATCGACGCCTGGTGGAGGCGGCGAGCCGGCGATTGAAACTGGTTGGCGTGAGCAACGTCTCCCTCTTTCTCGAAGACGGCAGCGACGGCTTCGCCGCCGGGGCGCCCTTCGATCGGGTCATCGTTCACGCTGCCTTTCCGACCGTGCCGCGCCTGTTTCTCGACCAGATCCGTCCGCACGGGGTGCTGATTTGCGCGCTCGGCGAGGAAGGCGGAGAACAGGCGCTGGTGCGCCTGCGCAAGGTGGGCAGCCGCTTCGAGCGCGAAGATCTCGGTCCAGTCCGCTACCAGCCGCTGGCGTTCGGCACGGCCGAGATGCTGTAGCTGGGCCGTTACTTTCAAGCCGCTCGCTTGGGCTGCTCCACAAGAAATAACGTCGGCCGCCCGGTGATTTAACCGGGTAGTAAGATTAACGCGCTTCAATGGTTCCGAGAGTAATCCGGCGTGCTCAAGGGACGACGATGCCTATCAATGTGCTGAAATCTCTGCGACTCCCTATGGCTCGCTCCGTTGCGGTGGTCGCCCTGGTGGGGTTTGCCGCTGGATGTAGCTCCGATGTGGCGCGCTTCGATGACGGCTTCTACACTGGAGCCGTCCCGCAGACGCCCACCCGCACGGCGGCTGTCAGCCAGCCCTATCCGGGTGATGTCGATCGGATGAATACCGCCGGTATCAGCCGCTCATCGGGATATGCGCCCTCGTCCGGCCGCGCGCCCACCGCTTCTGTGCAGCGCAACACGCTGCCGCCGCCACCGCCGCCCGCCTATCAGGCCTCCGCTCCCGCCGCCGTGGCGCCCTCTGCGTCCCAGCCGACGGCACGGGGCATGCCAGCATCGACATTGGGAGACCAGGCGGCGCGAATCGCCAAGCCCGCGCCACGGCAGTCCGAGGGCGGTCCGAAAGTGACGGTCGAAAGCGGCGACACGCTGTTGTCGATCGCCCGGCGAACCGGCGCTTCGGTTTCCGACATCAAGCGTGCGAACGGTCTCGACGACAGCACCATTCGCATCGGTCAGACGCTCACCGTCCCCGGCGGAAAAGTCGCTGCGACGAAAGTCGCCAGCGTGGAAACCAAAGTTGCGCCGACCAAGGAGATCACCAAGCCGCGTCCCGAGAGCGCGGCACCGGAGCCTTACACGCCGCCGGCGACGGCCGAGAAGGCTGCCCGCCCGTCTGCCGAGACTGCCTCGAAGCAATCGCAGCCAACGACCACCGTCAGCCAGGAAGTGGAATCCAAGGTCGCGGCCATCGCGCCCGACGCTACCGGCATCAGCCAGTTTCGCTGGCCGGTCCAGGGTCGGGTGATCAGTCGTTTCGGCGAAAAGGTGGGGTCGCGGCGCAATGACGGCCTCAACATCTCGGTGCCCCGCGGTACCCCGGTCAAAGCAGCCGAGAACGGTGTGGTGATCTATGCCGGCGATGGCCTCAAGGAGTTCGGGAACACCGTTCTTGTAAAACACGACGACGGCCTCGTTACCGTCTATGGCCATGCTGATTCGATCTCCGTCGAGCGCGGCGCGAAGGTGCGCCGTGGCCAGGAGGTTGCCAAGTCCGGCATGAGCGGTGACACCGATGTTCCGGTCCTGCATTTCGAAGTGCGCAAGAATTCCGCGCCGGTCGATCCGACCAAGTACCTGCAATAAACGCCGACCTCCAGGCGTTACGGCCCGGCCATGCGTTGCGGCGCGTGGCCGGGTCTTTCCCTCTCCAATCGCCTGGCATGCCACAACCGGCGAGGGTCGAGCTGGTCAAAAGGTGCTGTTCGCAAGCTGAACCATTTGCGACGGGTGGTTGCCGCCGGCTTTCTCCGTCTGCAGGTTGATCTCAATTCTTGCTCATGAGTCAAAGGATGCTCTGGCACTTTAATCGAGAATCGGCATCATCCAAAAATCGGATTCCGCTTCCGGGTCTCATTCCCTTACGCAGGACGAATTGGCTTTGATTTCAATTTATGGGTGGAGACCTGTTTCTTGGGGTTAACCCGACAATCTTCAGTCCTGCCTACGGGTGAGTTATGGTGTCACACAACGCCAATCGCGGTCAGGGGCCGCTCCTTCCGTCCGGCCAGATCCTGGACAAATTGGTAGGCGACGCGCCCCGATCGGCTGCCCCGGGTCGTCGCCCATTCGAGGGCTTCGCGCCGAACAACCTCGGAATCGGCGGCAATGTCATAGGCAGCTAGATAACCGTCTATCATCGCCAGGTATTCGTCCTGGCTGCAGCGATGGAAGCCCAGCCAGAGGCCGAATCGATCCGATAGCGAGACCTTTTCTTCGACCGCTTCACCGGGATTGATTGCGGTCGAACGCTCGTTTTCGATCATGTCGCGGGGCAAAAGATGGCGGCGGTTCGATGTGGCATAGAACAGCACATTGGGCGGCCGACCCTCGACGCCGCCCTCCAGTGCCGCCTTCAGCGATTTATAGGCGCTGTCACCCATGTCGAAGGAGAGATCGTCGCAGTAGAGAAGGAACGGGCAGGACACTTCGCGCACCAGACTCATCAGCTGCGGCAAATGATCGATATCCTCACGGTGAATTTCGATCAGCTTGAGTCGCGGGGTCCCGGCGGGAAGCGCCGCGTTCACCGCGGCGTGCGCGGCCTTGACCAAGGACGATTTGCCCATGCCGCGGGCGCCCCACAAAAGCGCGTTGTTGGCGGGAAGGCCGCGGGCAAAGCGCTCGGTGTTTTCCAAGAGAATGTCGCGCGAGCGGTCGATGCCCCTGAGCAGTTCGATGGGGACGCGGTTCACGATTCGTACCGGCACCAGGGCGGCTGGAGGCTCGAAGACGAAGCAGTCGGCGGCGGTGAAATCCGGCGCGGGCGCTGGCGGCGGCGCAAGCCGTTCGAGACCTTGCGCGATCCGTTCCATGGTCTGTATCAAGCGGGTGAACTCAGCGGAATCCATAAGGAAATCTCATCTCTTTCGTTGCGGTCCGCCGGGTCTTTCGCCGGCTTGTTGCATTCGAGGCGACCGATCGTATATTCCGCGCTCATCGTAAAGGCCTTATGCCGACCCATTTCCTGAGAGGTTCCTGATGTTCGTGTCCGAGGCTTTCGCCCAGACGGCTTTGCCCACTGGTGGCGGAAGCGATATCCTGATCAGTGTGCTGCCATTCGTCGCGGTTTTCGCGATCATGTATTTCCTGATCATTCGGCCGCAGCGCACCACGATGAAGAAGCGTCAGGAAATGCTCAGCAACATCCGCCGCGGCGATACGGTCGTCACCGGCGGCGGCATCGTCGCGAAGGTGACCAAGGTGCTGGATAATGGGGAACTCGAGGTGCAGATTTCCGAGCAGGTGCGCGTGCGGCTGGTACAGGCGATGGTCGCCGAGGTGCGCGTCAAGGGTGAACCGGCTGCGGCGAACACCAAATAGCCGCTTTGCTTGAGCAAACGAGGCCACTGACTTAAAATCGTCCGCGACACAACACTCACGTGTCGCCGGCTGCGTTGATCGAACGCTGAATACGGATTGCGCCCCCCCTGGAGCGACCGTCGACCCTTTCGGGACCCACATGCTCTATTTTTCGCGCTGGAAGACGTTCCTAATCTGGCTGACGGTCGCTCTCGGGGTCGTCTACGCCGCCCCGAACCTGTTTTCCTCCCAGACGCTCGATGGACTGCCGTCATTCGTGCCTGACAACAAAATCACGCTCGGGCTCGATCTACAGGGCGGGTCCTACATCCTGCTCGAGATCGACAGTCCGTCGCTGACCGGCGAGCGACTGCAGACCTTGCGCGACGACGCGCGCCAGATATTGCGGACCGAGCGCGTCGGCTATTCGGGCCTGAGTGATTCTGGCACGACAGTGACGGTGCGGCTCCGCGATCCCGCGCAGGCCGATGCCGCGCGCGAGGCATTGCAGCCGCTGACTCAGCCGCTTTCAAGCGGATTGCTGAGCGGGGGTACGGTCACGGAAGTAGCGATCGCCGAACCCCAGCCGGGCGTGCTGACCCTGTCGCTGACCGACCAGGGAATCGCGTACCGAACATCGACCGCCGTCGCGCAATCGATCGAGGTGGTACGTCGACGCGTCGACGAGCTCGGCACGACCGAGCCGCTGATCCAACGCCAGGGCGATGACCGGATCATGGTGCAGGTGCCGGGCCTCCAGGACCCGCAACGTTTGAAGGCGTTGCTCAATCAGACCGCGAAGCTGACCTTCCGTCTCGTAGATCAAAGCGCTTCTGCTGAAGAGGTCGCCAGGGGCGCCCGCCCTCCCGCCGGCTCGGAACTACGCTATACGAATGACCAACCCCCTCAACCGATCCTGGTCCAGCGACAGGTGATGGTCTCCGGCGAAAATCTCACCGACGCGCAGGCCGGATTCGACAGCCAGACCAACCAGCCTGTCGTCAATATCCGCTTCGACACGCAGGGCGCGCAACGATTCGGTGCGGTGACACAGCAGAATGTAGGCCGTCCCTTCGCCATCGTTCTCGACGACGAAGTGTTGTCGGCGCCGAATATCCGCGAGGCGATCCTTGGCGGCCAGGCCCAGATCAGCGGTAATTTCACCGTCGAGAGCGCCAACGATCTGGCGGTTCTGCTGCGTGCCGGCGCGCTCCCCGCGACATTGAACATCATCGAGGAGCGGACGGTCGGCCCGGGATTGGGCGCCGATTCGATCGCCGCCGGGGAGATCGCCGGCATCATCGGATCGATCCTCGTCGTCGCCTTCATGTTGGCGGCCTACGGGTTCCTTGGCATCATCGCCAACATCGCGCTTGTCGCCAACATCGTCATGATCGTGGCGCTCTTGTCGGTCGTCGGTTCGACTCTGACGCTGCCCGGGATTGCCGGCATTGTGCTGACCGTCGGCATGGCGGTCGATTCGAACGTGCTGATCTACGAACGCATCCGCGAGGAGCGACGCGGTGGACGATCCATTGTGCAGGCGATCGACGTCGGGTTCCAGAAGGCGCTGGGGACGATCATCGATGCCAACATCACCACGCTGATCGCGGCGGTCGTGCTGTTCTCGCTCGGTTCCGGCCCGGTCCGCGGCTTCGCGGTGACACTTGCCTTCGGTATCGTCACGACGGTCTTTACCGCTTTCACGCTGACCCGTTGGCTCGTGGCTGAATGGGTTCGCCGCAAGCGCCCGAAGGAGCTTCCGAAAGGATTCCTCCATCTGGTTCCGGACGTGACGAAAATTCCGTTCATGGCCATTCGCAAATGGACCTTTGCGGCCAGTCTCGCGGCCTCGGTCGCGGCGCTGGTCGGCTTTGCGACCCTCAGCATGAATTACGGCATCGATTTTACCGGCGGGACGCTGATCGAGGTGCAGGCCAAGGCAGAGGCTGCCGACATTGGCGGCATCCGCTCGGCTTTGACCGGGCGTCCGGTCGGCGACGTGTCGGTGCAGGAATTCGGCTCCCCGAAAGAAGCGCTGATCCGGATCGGTTCGCAGAATGCGGATGGGCAAAGCGGCGACGCTGCCCAGCAGGCGACGGTCAACGAAGTGCGCGACGCGCTCTCGGCGGACTATGAGTTCCGGCGGGTGGAGGTGGTCGGGCCGACGGTTTCCGGCGAATTGGCTCTGGCCGGCACGATCGCGGTCCTCGCGGCCATGCTGGCGATCCTCGTCTATGTCTGGATCCGCTTCGAGTGGCAGTTCGCAATCGGGGCGATCGTCGCCACCTTGCACGACGTCATCATGACGATCGGTTTCCTGGTCGTGACGCAGATCGAATTCAACCTGTCCAGTATCGCGGCAATCCTGACCATCGTCGGCTACTCGCTGAACGACACCGTCGTCGTCTACGACCGCGTGCGCGAGAATTTGCGTCGCTACAAGAAGCTGTCGCTGATCGAACTGTTCGACAAGTCGATCAACGACACCTTGTCGCGAACCACTCTCACGGCGTTGACGACCTTGCTGGCGCTGGCAGCCTTGGCGATTTTCGGCGGCGAGGTCATCCGCTCCTTCGTGCTGGCGATGTTGTTCGGCGTGGTAATCGGCACCTATTCGTCAATTTTCGTAGCGGGTCCGATTCTCATCCTGTTCAAGTTGCGCCCCGCCGATTTCCAGGCGGATCGCGAAGAGAACGCAGCCGCGCGGACAGGTATCCCGGCACCGCGCGAAAGCTGACCGGACCATGGCGAAGGGTATCGAAATCCGCGCGGCGCATTTTCCCGGCCGCGCCCCGATCGAAGCCTATGGCAATGGCGGATTTCGGTTTGCCGACATGTCCCATCGCGGCTCGATCCTGTGTCTTCCCTCCGGCATTTACGGTTGGGACGCGACTGTCGAGACGCCATTCGCGGGGGATCGGCTGGCCAAGGTCTTCGAGGAAGCGGACGATATCCGCTTTCTTCTGTTCGGAACCGGCCGCGAAATTCGGCGCCTGCCGCCAGCGCTGGCCGATCGAATGAGGCAGGCGGGCATCTCGTGTGATCCGATGTCGACCGGGGCTGCCGTGCGGACCTTCAATGTCATGTTGGCCGAGAGCCGTCCGGTGGCCGCGGCGCTTGTGGCGGTCGACTGATATCGCATGAGCGAGAACGCCAACGAATGCATTCGTTTGGTCGAGGCGGAGGATCGCGACCGTGCGATCTCGCTGGCCTTCGCGCCAGCGGAGAAGCGGCCGGACCTTGCGGCGCTCTATGCCTTCGATGTCGAGACCACCCGGATTCGCGATAGGGTTAGCCAGCCGATGCCGGGCGAGATCCGGCTGCAATGGTGGCGCGATGTGCTCTCGGGAGAGGGCGAGGGGGCGGCCGCACACCCGGTCGCGGCGGCCGTTTCGGAGACGATCGAACGCCATCAATTGCCCCGTTCCGCCTTTGATCGCCTGCTCGAGGCTCGGATATTCGATCTTTATGATGACCCGATGCCGTCGCGCGATGCGTTCGAGGCCTATGCCGGCGAAACCGCTTCGACGCTGATCATGCTGGCGGCGATGATCCTGTCGCGGGGCGAGGTGGATCGTTTCAGCGACGCCGCGGGCCATGCCGGCGTCGCAACGATGGTCGCGGGCGTCCTGCGGTCGCTGCCGGTGCATCGTGCGCGGGGACAGGTCTATCTTCCGGCCGATCTGCTGGCGGCGGCGGGATGCACGGCCGGCGATCTCGTCAAGGGCGAGGACGAACCATCAAGTCGGGTCCTAGCCGCAATGGTCGCCTTCGGTCGTGACCATGATCGCGCTTGGCGGCAAGATCTGGCGGACATGCCACGAGCGGTCCGCCCTGCCTTCCTGCCAGCGGCGCTGGCGGCTTCGTATCTCGACCGGATCGAACAGGCGGGGCTCGCGACGCTCGACAAACCCGTCGAGATCGGTTCGCTGAGAAAGACCTTCCTGTGCTGGCGGACCATGCGTATCTAATTGTGTGAGACGGCTGTCCGGTCCGTTGCAATATGGAAACGAGCGACTGGGACGCAACGGGGATCGTCATGATCGGCAGATTGAAACGCGTCCCGGGCCGGTTCGGCCGATTTACGCAATCGCTTGCCGAAGGGGCCGGCTCCGCAGCGATTCGCTTCCCGGTCGCGACGCTGCTGGTCGTCGCGATCGCAATTGTCTCCAACCTCGCCGTTCGGAACGTCTATCTGCCGAACGAACCCGATTTCGTCTGGCTCCTCGCCGCACTTTACGGGGCGGCTGCGAGTTCCGTCGTTGCGGCGATCTTCGCCGAGACTCGGCGCTTGCCCGTGTCAGTACGGGTTGTCTCGCCGATCGCGGCCGCATTGATCGTCGGACTCGTGATCTGGTTCGGGCCTGACCTTGGTGTCACCGCACCACCCTTGATCCTCGCCGCAACTCTTGCCGTTCCGCTGGCACCTTATATCGGACGTCACGACGCGTGCCGCTTCTGGGTCTTCTCCCTGGGGACCATCGTCGGCGTCGCGCTGGCGTTTCTGTCGGTGCTGCTTTTCGTGCTCGGCCTGTCCGCAATTCTGGAAATGATTCGGTTTCTGCTCGATGTCGGACTGCCGAATGACGCCTACGAGCACATCTATGTGACCGCCTTCGCCCTGATCGGACCGCTGTTTTCCCTCGGACGTATCCCGCGGGATTTCGACGAGGCAATGCCGGTACCGGGCGATGACCGGCTGATTGCCGGTGTGCGGATCCTGGTCGACTGGGTGGCGGCACCGCTGGTGTTGGCCACGGCGGTCGTTCTGCATCTCTACGCCGCCAAGATTCTCGTTACGATCGAGGTGCCGAAAAACGAGATTGGCTGGATCGTCGCCACATTTGCATTTCTCCTGCTGTCGCTTCGGATCGCAAGCGATCCCTTCATCGCGGGCGGGGCGTGGCCCACGCGGTTTCTGGCGCGAATCTGGGCGTTCGTCTTGCTCGTCCCACTCGCGCTCCTCTTTTACGCAGTCTCGCTGCGGGTCGCAGCCGAGGGTGTGACGCTGGAGCGCTACTACCTGGCCCTGGCTGCGGTCGCAGCAGTGATCGTGATCGTGCTGGAGGCCGTGCCACGCGCTCGCGGTGATATCCGTTGGATGGCCGCGGTTCCGATCGTGCTACTGGCACTGTCGTCATTCGGGCCCTGGGGCGCGGCGAGCACTGTAGGGCGAAGCCAGACCAGCCTGATCGTGACCGAATTCGGCTGGAGCGGCGCAGCGGTCGGAGCGGGAATCTCAGCGGCCGATCGCCCCGCGAATGCACAGGTCCGGTTGCGCTCGCGTCTTTATGCGCTGGAAGAGGCCGGCGAACTCGACCGAATTCTGCCCTTTCTCGATCCCGGTGCAGCGGCGCGCTACGCCGAGGCAAAGCGCGGCAGCCCCGGCACGGAAATCAATAGGGTCTTCGCGGAGCTGGGCTTGGCGGCTCCGTCACAATTGAGCGAGTTTCGCAGCTTCACCGCCAACGCTGGGACCACCGTCGATCTCGCTGGCTTCGATCGCGCGGTGCTGGAACGCGCTGTAGCGGTCATCGAAGGCGTCGGCGGAGCAAGCCGCGGGGCATCGACGCGCCCAGGCGACGTCGCGCTCGCGATCTCGGGCTCGGATCTCACGATCCGGATCGGTACCGTCGAGGATCACGTCGATCTGGCGGCTGCGATCGCCGCTCTCCCCGAATCCGTCTTTGCCACCGATCCCGATCGGTTGGCGCCACCGGTGCTCGACCTGACCAGCGAAGCCGGGCGTCGGATCCGGCTGGCGCTGCGCCAATTGTCGCTGTCCGGCGCCACCAACGCGATCCTTTCGGGGACCCTGGCGCTCTACTACCGGGCCGCCGACTGGCCGGCGGAAGCGGTCGAAGCGCCTGCTGGCGCCGCGGCGCAAACGTCACTCGGCGGCGGTGGCGACCGAATCGAGCCCGAGCCACGCGGTGTAGTCGGCGAGGGCGCGCGCTGACATCGCCTTCTTCTTGGCGATCGCCTTTTCCTTGCCGCGAAATCGCTTCTGGCCTTCCGGTTTCTGGATCGTGCCGGGGTCGAGCGGCGGGAACAAGCCGAAATTGACGTTCATCGGCTGGAACGAGCGCTTGCCGCCGTCTTCTTCGTGAGCCAGATGCCCGCCGGTGATGTGAGCGACGAGCGCGCCCATCGCCGTCGTCTGCGGCGGTGGGCTCAATGTCTCGCCGAGCCGCTCAGCGGCCGCGAAACGCCCGGTCATCAGGCCGACCGCAGCCGATTCGACGTAACCCTCGCAGCCGGTGATCTGGCCGGCGAAGCGCACATGCGGCAAGGCCTTGAGCCGCAGCGTCGCATCGAGCAGCACCGGCGAGTTGAGATAGGTATTGCGATGCAGGCCGCCCAGTCGGGCGAACTCGGCGTTTTCGAGGCCCGGAATCATTCGGAAGATATCGCCCTGGGCGCCGTATTTCAGCTTCGTCTGGAAACCGACGATATTATAGAGCGTGCCGAGGGCATTGTCCTGGCGCAGCTGCACGACCGCATAGGGCTTGATGTCGGGCTCGTGGGCGTTGGTCAGACCCATCGGCTTCATCGGGCCATGGCGAAGTGTCTCGGGGCCTCGCTCCGCCATCACCTCGATCGGCAGACAACCGTCGAAATAGGGCGTGCCTTCCCATTCCTTGAACTCGGTGCGGTCACCCTCGATGAGCGCCGCCACGAAGCGCTCGTAGGTTTCCTTGTCGAGCGGGCAGTTGATGTAGTCCTTGCCGGTGCCGCCGGGGCCGACCTTGTCGTAGCGCGACTGGAACCAGGCCTTGTCCAGATCGATCGAATCGAAATGGACGATCGGCGCGATCGCGTCGAAGAAGGCCAGCGCATCCGATCCCGTCGCGGCGCGAATGGACTCGGCCAGGGCGGGCGCTGTCAGCGGACCGGTGGCGACGATGCTGGGGTCCCACTCCTCGGGCGGCAAACCTTCGACCTCGCCGCGTTCGATTCGGATCAGCGGATGGTCCTCGATCGCCGCGGTGACGGCCTCCGCGAATCCTTCGCGGTCGACGGCGAGCGCGCTGCCAGCCGGCACCTGATGGGCGTCGGCCGCCCGCATGATCAGCGAGTTCGCCAGACGCATTTCTGCGTGCAGAACGCCGACGGCGTTGGTTTCGCTGTCGTCCGAGCGAAACGAGTTCGAGCATACCAGTTCTGCCAAGGAATCCGTCTGGTGCGCGTCGGTCCCGCGCACGGGCCGCATTTCGTGGAGCACCACCGGGATGCCGCGCTCGGCGATTTGCCATGCGGCCTCTGAGCCGGCGAGCCCGCCGCCGACGACATGAATAGGTTTGTTCGACATGGAGAAGATTTAGCAGCCGGTGCGCCGTCCCGAAAGGGCTGGATGGACCGCCATGTGCAGAAACGACGAAACCCGCCGGGGGGAGGACCCGACGGGTTTCAAACGTACCTGCGCTGGGAGGAGGATGCGCAGGCTACAATCCGCATCCGGCCCGGGAGGAGGTGGACCTTCAGCGAAACTTTTGCCTCTCTCATCGGCCGCCGGGGGGAGGACCCGACGGCCGACCAAGAGATGCCCGCGCTGGGAGGAGGATGCGCAGGCACTTGTCCGCCTCGGGTTCTGGGAGGAGGTGAACCCTTGGCGAAACTCTGATCTTCATGGCGCCCGCCGGGGGGAGGACCCGGCGGGCGTCTTTGAAAGATCCGCCCCATTCTGGGAGGAAGATGGGCGGACCTTTATCCGCTAGGCCCTGGGAGGAGGATGGGCCGTCGCGAAACCGAATGGGTCAGGTGGCCGTTCAGCCGACCGTGCGGCGAGCGATCGCGCTGATGTCGCCGCGGGCGATGCCGAGGTCGGTGAGTTCGCGCTGCGACAGACGGCTCAATTCGTTGACCGTCTCGCGGTAGCGGCGCCAGTTGTTGTAAGAGCGGACGATGTTCATGGTCTTCACCTGGTTGTCTGACTTTAATCGATTGAAGCGGCCCGGTTGATCCCTCAGCGTCGCCTCGTTGACCAGGAAGTTAGGCGGCCGGATCGAAGGATGCCAGCCGTCCAAACGCATGGCAGCTTTGCAATTTGTGCAACGCAACAAAAATATGGCGCAACACGAGCGAAATCAATATGTTGATGAGAGGATCGGGACATTCGGTCTCTGCGAGGCGTGCTGCGTGAGCGTTTCGTTAAGCTGCGGTTAAGTATCATGTGAGGCATCAGGCCGCGTCGGTCCTCAATCGGCGTCGGTCGGCGCTGGTCTTCTCCAAACAGGGTACACGGCCGATTCAAGCCAAATTTGCCCTTTCGTGGCCGGAATGCCGGTGATATAGAGGCGCGCGCCTCGCGTCGCCCATTGTTCGGCGCACCATGCGGGTGTGGCGGAATTGGCAGACGCACTTGGTTTAGGTCCAAGCGCCGAGAGGCATGGGGGTTCAAGTCCCTCCACCCGCACCATTCGGGCGCTTTCAAGGAATTCATAACGGGCTCGGTCGGCACAGGTCGGCCCTGGCAAGATCAAGAAGGTATCGAGAATGCAGGTAACGGAGACCAAGGCCGAGGGGCTGAAGCGCGAGATCGAGATCGTCGTGCCCGCCTCGGATCTTGAAGCGCGCCTCCAGACACGGCTCTACGAGGCCAAGGACCAGGTGCGGCTGAAGGGTTTCCGGCCGGGCAAGGTCCCCGTCGCACATCTTCGCAAGATGTACGGCAAGTCGATGATGGCCGAGATCGTCAACCAGATCCTCACGGAAACGCCTCGCACGGTCATCGCCGAGCGCAACGAGCGTTCCGCCATGCAGCCCGAGATCGGGATGACCGAGGACGAGGGCGAGGCGGAGAAGGTTCTGAGCGGCCAGTCGGACTTCAAGTTCACGCTCGCCTACGAGACGCTCCCGGCAATCGAGCTCAAGGACACCACGGGCATCAAGATCGAGCGCCCGATCGTCGAGGTTTCCGACGAGGAGATCGACGAACAGGTCAAGCGGATCGCGGAGAACGCCAGGACCTACGAGCCCAAGAAGGGCAAGGCCAAGGACGGCGATCGTGTCACCATGGACTTCGTCGGCAAGATCGACGGCGAAGCCTTCGACGGCGGTGCGGCCACCGATTCCAATCTGGTGCTGGGCTCCAACCAGTTCATTCCCGGCTTCGAGCAGCAGCTCGTCGGCGTCAAGGCAGGCGACGAGAAGACCGTCGAACTGACATTCCCCGAGGATTACGGCGCGGCCCATCTGGCGGGCAAGGCAGCCACCTTCGACGTCACCGTCAAGGAAGTGTCGGCGCCGGTCGAGACGGCGATCGACGACGAGATGGCCAAGAAGCTGGGCGTCGAATCGCTCGAGCGCCTGCGGACGGTCGTGCGCGAGCAGATCGAAAGCCAGTACGGCCTCGCTACGCGCCAGAAGGTCAAGCGGCAGCTGCTCGATGCTCTCGACGAGACCTATGATTTTGTCCTGCCGGAAAAGCTCGTCGAAGCCGAGTTTACCAATATCTGGACCCAGGTCGAAAACGAGCTGAAACAGAACGGCAAGAGCTTCGAGGACGAGGACACGACCGAGGAGGATGCCAAGGCCGAATACCGCCGTCTCGCCGAACGCCGCGTCCGTCTTGGCCTGGTCCTGTCGGAAATCGGCGAAAAGGCAGGCGTGCAGATCACCGACGAGGAACTGCAGCGCGCGATGTTCGAGCAGGTTCGCCGCTACCCGGGGCAGGAGAAGGAGGTCTACGAGTACTTCCAGAAGAGCCCGGACGCGGTGGCAAGCCTCAGGGCGCCGCTCTATGAGGAGAAGGTGGTCGATCACCTTCTTGCGGAGGTCGACGTCACCGACAAGACCGTCAGCAAGGAAGAGCTGATGGCCGAGGACGAGGATGACAAGGAAGCGGCTCTCGCCTCCTGATGCCTGCTATTTTGCGAAGCGAAATGTAGCGTGGGGTCGGCGAAAGCCGGCCCCTTTTGCGTGGCGCTGTCGGTCTTGGGCCTCAGTCTCGTCAAAGCCCAGCGCAATAGATCGGGACCGAGAGGGGAAGGCGTCAGCTCGCGCCGAACGACACAGGCTATCTCCAGTATGCAACGATTCACAACCGCCGGCATCATCGCATTGTTCATCGGCATTCTCGTTTGGGCGGGAACGAGCGCGGCCCAGATTTCCGGCCTTCCGAACATCGCGTCAGCCGCCAACGAGACCGGCGGGCAGGGCGGCGATACAGCCAATCTCGATGATCTGATCAAAATCCTGGAGAACGACGAGACTCGCGCCAAACTCGTCGAATCACTGAAAGCCGCGGCCTACAAGGCGCCAGAAGACGAGGGCACGAATGGCGCCGCCCAGCCTGGCGGAGCGCCGGTCATCGGAACGTTGCCCGGGGAGATCGCCGCATCCACCCGGGCCCTCATCGGCGGTGTCGCCGAGACCTGGGGAAATCTGCGGCAAAGCGCAAGCTCGGGGCTCGCCATACTGGCCGGTGCGGGTGCTATCGACCTCCCGAACGTCCTTGTGGCGACCTTGCCGGTCGGTCTCGTTGCCATCGTCGTGTTTCTTGTCCTGGCTGCGAGCCGTCTGCTGAAGACGCCCATTTTTCGCCGGCTCGCGGCCGAAGCCTCGCAGTCGAGCCCCGTGCGCAAATTGCTGCTTCTGCTTCTTTCCGCCCTTGTCGACGCGGTGTCGATCGTCGGTAGCTGGGCGGCCGGCTACGTGGCGGCAACCATCTTCTTCGGCGGTCGGCCGGGCCTCAATCAGGCCCTGTTCCTCAATGGTTTCCTTTTGATCGAGATGATCAAGGTGGCGCTCGGGACATTCGTTGCCCCGACCTATCCCAAGCTTCGCCTGACACCGTTTTCAGACCGCCAGGCGAGCTATTGGTACTTCTGGATTTCCCGTCTGATCTCGATTCTCGGCTACACGTTTCTCTTCGTCGCCCCGATCGTGCAGCAGTCTTCGAGCGTGGCGGCAGCCGATGCCACCCGGCTCATCGGCGTGGTGTTGTCGCTGTTCCTCGCGGTCGGCCTGATCCTGAAGAACCGCGGCATCGTCCGCGAACGCCTGAAGCGCGCCAAGCACCAAGGCGACAAAAGCTTCGGCGCGCGCTTCAACGCGTTCATCGGACAGGTCTGGTGGATACTGGCCATCGGCTTCGTGCTGGCGCTGTTCGTGGTGTGGCTGCAAAGTCCTGACACCGGTCTAACCTTCGTCATCACCGCGACCCTCAAGTCGATCGGCGCGATGGCGTTAGGCGGACTGATCGTCTCCATCCTGTCACGGATAATCGCCAAAGGCATTCCGATCCCGCAGGGCTGGCGCGAGCGGATACCGCTGCTGGAAAGGCGCGTGAATGCGTTCATCCCGAAAATGCTCACCGTGGTTCGGGTCGTCGTCGTCCTCATCGTTCTCGGGGTCATACTGGAATCGTGGCATCTGTTCAGCTTCCGCTTCGGTTTGGGCGGCCTGCTGAGCCAGCGCGTCATGGGCAGCCTCATCGGGGCCGGCGTCATCCTGGCTATCGGCGTGGCCTTCTATATCGGCGTCTCGTCCTGGATCGAATATCGGATGAATCCGAATTTCGGCTCGGTTCCGACCGCGCGGGAACGCACGTTGCTCTCGCTGTTTCGCAACGCCTTCACCATCACCATGGTGGTGATCGTGTCGATGCTGGTCCTGTCGCAAATCGGCATCGATATCGCGCCGCTGCTCGCCGGTGCCGGTGTCGTTGGTCTGGCGATCGGTTTCGGTGCCCAGAAGTTCGTGCAGGACATTATCACGGGCGCCTTCATCCAGATCCAGAATGCCATGAACGAGGGTGACATCGTCGAGTTGAATGGCGTCTCCGGCGTTGTCGAACAGCTCACCGTTCGCTCGGTCGGGCTCAGAACCGTCGACGGAACCTGGTATCTGATCCCGTTCTCGTCCGTCGATCAGGTCGCCAACTACTCCAAGGATTTCGCCTATTACGTCGCCGATATCGGGGTCGCGTATCGTGAGAATGTCGAGGATGTGAAGCAGATGATGCACGACGCCTTCGAAGAACTGAAGGAAAGTTCGGTCGGTCCCAATCTGATCAGCGATCTCGATATGTGGGGCGTGCAGGAACTGGGCGATTCGGCTGTCGTCGTGCGCGCCCGTGTGATGACCAAGCCGAGCACCCAATGGGGTGTCGGCCGCGCCTATCGCGAGATCGTGAAGCGCCTTGCCGACGAACGCGGCATTGAAATTCCGTTCCCGCATATGACGGTCTGGTTCGGAGAGGACAGGGCCGGCAAGGCGCCGCCCGTGCGCATAGCGGCCGAGGAGATGGTCGCGCCGGGAAGGCGCCAGATCGACGCGGCGCCCGGGTCGAGCGATGCGGGGCGAGCGACGCAGGAGACCAGCGGCTCGGACTACGGCTCCACCGACGCAACCGGGCGTCCGATTCCGCCCAGCGGCGGCGACATCGACAGCGCCGGCGGAGATCGCGGCTGACGCCGGCAAGGGCGGCAGCGAGGCTGAATTGGGCCATATCCGCGAAGTCAGCGAACCGAACTGCGATATTGCCATTGGCCGATGGCTTGCATAGGCCCTTTGCCAAGCCCTATCTACGGCGTCAGACACGATCATCGATTCTCAAAGGCGGGGCCGTCCGGTGCCGCTCCACCCGAACCAGCAGCGAGACGACGACTGATGAAGCACCCCTTGGAAACCGCGATGAATCTCGTCCCGATGGTGGTCGAGCAGACCAATCGCGGCGAGCGCGCCTATGACATCTTTTCGCGTCTTCTCAAGGAGCGGGTGATTTTCATCACGGGGCCGATCGAGGATTCGATGGCGACGCTGATATGCGCCCAGCTGCTGTTTCTCGAGGCCGAGAACCCGAAAAAGGAGATCGCGCTCTACATCAACTCGCCGGGCGGCGTGGTGACGAGCGGCATGGCAATCTACGATACCATGCAGTTCATTCGGCCGGCGGTCTCGACATTGTGCATTGGTCAGGCTGCGTCGATGGGCTCGCTGCTGTTGTGCGCCGGTCAGAAAGATATGCGGTTCGCGACGCCGAACGCGCGCATCATGGTGCATCAGCCATCGGGCGGATTCTCCGGGCAGGCCTCCGACATCGAACGTCACGCGCAGGACATCATCAAGCTGAAACGCCGTCTGAACGAGGTCTATGTCGAGCATACCGGCCAGGACTACGAGACCATTGACCGGACGCTCGACCGTGACCATTTCATGACGGCGGAGGAGGCCAAGGAGTTCGGCCTGATCGACACGGTGTATTCGTCGCGGGCCTCACTTGAGGCCGATGTAACCAAGTAGCGCATACCATTTGCCACGTCGCGGCCACACTCAGTGGTCGATATGGCCGGGCGACGCGTTAAGGACCACTCAAGCAATCGACGTTATGTCGGATGATGTGCAAAAGTGCGCAGGACGCCTGTTCCGCGACCCTTCGGGGCAAGGTCGCTTTGCCGGCCTGCCGTGTTGGGGGTACGCTCGGCGGAGACAATGAGAAACGGATCCCTGGAGGGGAC
The DNA here is from genome assembly GCF_017183135.1 of Aurantimonas marina. Classification (GTDB taxonomy): domain Bacteria; phylum Pseudomonadota; class Alphaproteobacteria; order Rhizobiales; family Rhizobiaceae; genus Aurantimonas; species Aurantimonas marina. The sequence goes on from NZ_JADDXW010000005.1 coordinate 178,553, forward strand.
CGGATCGGAAGGAAAGACGAATGAGCAAAACGAGCGGCGGCGATTCCAAGAACACGCTCTATTGCTCTTTCTGCGGAAAGAGCCAGCACGAAGTCCGTAAGCTGATCGCCGGGCCGACGGTATTCATCTGCGACGAATGCGTCGAATTGTGCATGGACATCATCCGGGAGGAAAACAAATCCTCCATGGTGAAGTCCCGCGAGGGCGTGCCGACTCCCCAGGAGATCATCGCGGTTTTGGACGACTACGTCATCGGCCAGTCCTTCGCCAAGAAGGTGCTCTCGGTCGCGGTGCATAACCATTACAAGCGCCTGGCCCACGCGGCGAAGAACAACGACGTCGAGCTGGCCAAGTCGAACATCTTGCTGATCGGTCCGACCGGCTGCGGCAAGACGCTGCTGGCCCAGACTTTGGCGCGCATCCTTGACGTGCCGTTCACGATGGCGGACGCGACGACGCTGACCGAAGCCGGTTATGTCGGCGAGGATGTCGAGAACATCATCCTCAAGCTGTTGCAGTCCGCCGACTACAATGTCGAGCGGGCGCAGCGCGGTATCGTCTACATCGACGAAATCGATAAGATCAGCCGCAAGTCGGACAATCCCTCGATCACCCGGGACGTATCGGGAGAGGGCGTACAGCAGGCGCTGTTGAAGATCATGGAAGGCACGGTCGCCTCGGTGCCGCCACAGGGTGGGCGCAAGCATCCGCAGCAGGAGTTCCTGCAGGTCGATACAGCCAACATCCTCTTCATTTGCGGTGGCGCCTTTGCCGGCCTCGACAAGATCATCTCCGATCGTGGCCGCAAGACCTCCATCGGCTTTGCCGCGAATGTCGCCGCTCCGGACGAACGGCGCACCGGCGACGTGTTCCGCCAGGTGGAGCCCGAGGATCTGCTGAAGTTCGGTCTGATTCCGGAATTCGTCGGCCGTCTGCCGGTTCTGGCGACGCTGGAGGACCTCGACGAGGTAGCCCTTGTCCAGATTCTGGAGCAGCCGAAGAATGCTCTGGTCAAGCAGTATCAACGCCTGTTCGAGATGGAGAATGTCGAACTGTCCTTCCATGAGGATGCGCTGAAGGCGATCGCCCGCAAGGCGATCGAGCGCAAGACAGGCGCCCGCGGTCTGCGCTCAATCATGGAAGCGATGCTGCTCGATACGATGTTTGATCTGCCAACGCTCGAAGGTGTGCAGGAGGTCGTGATCTCCGAGGACGTGATCGAGGGCAACGCCCGTCCGCTCTACATCTATGCCGAGCGGAACGGTGAGAAGGAAAACGTCAGCGCCTGACGGTCTCGATTTTCGGGAATTGACGGACGGCATGATAGCCCGTCCCGGCTTCCCGCCGGGGCGGGCTTTTTGGTATCGGGCAACCGGAGTGCGACTCGGTTACAGTCCGAATCGCTTGAATTACCGGCCATCGACGCCCACATTGATGATCGATGAAGGCGTCGGCAACGAGTGCTTAGCGAAGGCTCGAGGCGGACGGCCGTAGACGGCATATGCCGTGGAAAGGAATCTCATGACCCAGACGCCAGAACGCCAAGGAGCCGGAGAGGCTTTGCTGTATCCGGTCCTGCCGTTGCGCGATATCGTCGTGTTCCCGCACATGATCGTTCCTCTGTTCGTCGGTCGGGAAAAATCGATCAAGGCGCTTGAAGAGGTGATGGGCGCCGACAAGCAGATCCTGCTTGCGACGCAGAAGAATGCGAGCGACGAAGATCCCGCGCCCGACGCGATCTACGACGTCGGCACCGTCGCCAACGTCCTGCAGTTGCTGAAGCTGCCGGACGGGACGGTCAAGGTTCTCGTCGAAGGCATCGGCCGCGCCCACATCGACACCTTCACTTCCCGCGCCGAGTGGCACGAGGCTTCGGCGTGGATCATCGAGGAGGCCCACGAGGATCCCGTCGAGATCGAGGCGCTCGCCCGATCGGTCGTGTCGGAGTTCGAGAACTACGTCAAACTGAACAAGAAAATCTCGCCCGAGGTCGTTGGAGCGGCCGGACAGATCGACGACTATTCCAAGCTCGCCGATACGGTCGCTTCGCATCTGGCAATCAAGATTTCCGAAAAGCAGGACATGTTGACCCTGGTCAGCGTGCGGGAGCGGCTTGAGAAAGCGCTCGGCTTCATGGAATCGGAAATTTCGGTGCTGCAGGTCGAAAAACGCATCCGCTCGCGCGTCAAGCGTCAAATGGAGAAGACCCAGCGCGAATATTACCTCAACGAGCAGATGAAGGCGATCCAGAAGGAGCTCGGCGACGGCGAGGAAGGCCGCGACGAGATGGCCGAACTGGAGGAGCGGATCAAGAAGACCAAGCTCTCCAAGGAGGCGCGGGAAAAAGCCAACGCCGAGATGAAGAAGCTCAAGCAGATGTCGCCGATGTCTGCCGAGTCGACGGTCGTGCGCAATTATCTCGACTGGCTGCTCGGTCTGCCGTGGGGCATCAAGTCGCGGACCAAGATCGACCTGAAGAAGGCCGAGGAAATCCTCGACGGTGATCACTACGGGCTCGAAAAGGTCAAGGAGCGGATCGTCGAGTACCTTGCGGTGCAAAGCCGGCAATCGAAATTGAAGGGTCCGATCCTCTGCCTGGTCGGTCCTCCGGGCGTCGGCAAGACGTCACTCGCAAAATCGATCGCCAAGGCGACCGGCCGCGAATACGTGCGCATGGCTCTCGGCGGCGTGCGTGACGAAGCCGAGATCCGCGGTCACCGGCGCACCTATATCGGCTCGATGCCTGGAAAGGTCATCCAGTCGATGAAGAAGGCCAAGAAAACCAATCCGCTGTTCCTGTTCGACGAGATCGACAAGATGGGTGCCGATTTCCGGGGCGATCCGTCATCGGCGCTTTTGGAAGTACTTGATCCTGAGCAGAACTCGACCTTCATGGATCACTATCTCGAGGTGGAATACGATCTGTCCTCGACGATGTTCGTGACCACGGCGAACACGATGAATATTCCAGGTCCGCTGCTGGACCGCATGGAGGTCATCCGAATCGCTGGCTATACCGAGGACGAGAAGGTCGAGATCGCCCGGCGGCACCTGTTACCGAAGGCGATCCGCGATCACGCGTTGAAGGAGGAGGAATTCTCCGTCGGCACCGACGCCCTGCAGGAGATCGCCAGGCGTTACACTCGCGAGGCCGGCGTTCGTAATTTCGAGCGCGAACTGATGACGTTGGCCCGCAAGGCGGTAACGCAGATCCTCAAGGGTGAAGCGACCGAGGTTGAAGTCACCGCGGCCAACATTGGCGATTTCCTCGGCGTGCCGCGGTATCGTTACGGCGAAGCCGAACTCGACGATCAGGTCGGCGTCGTGACTGGTCTCGCCTGGACCGAGGTCGGCGGCGAGCTGCTGACGATCGAAGGCGTGATGATGCCAGGCAAGGGCAAGATGACCGTGACCGGCAATCTCAAGGACGTGATGAAGGAGTCGATTTCCGCCGCCGCTTCCTATGTCCGCTCGCGGGCGCTGGATTATGGCATCAAACCGCCCTTGTTCGAAAAGCGCGACATCCACGTCCACGTGCCGGAAGGCGCCACACCGAAGGACGGTCCGTCGGCCGGCACCGCGATGGCGACCGCCATCGTCTCGGTGATGACGGGCATACCGGTGCGCAGGGATATCGCCATGACCGGTGAGATCACCTTGCGCGGCAGGGTATTGCCGATCGGCGGTCTAAAGGAGAAGCTGTTGGCGGCGCTGCGCGGCGGCATCAAGAAGGTCTTGATCCCGGAGGAGAACGCGAAAGACCTCGCGGAGATACCGGACAACGTCAAGAACCAACTCGAAATCGTGCCCGTGTCGCGTATGGGCGAGGTCCTGAAGCATGCGCTCGTTGCGGAGCTAACGCCGGTCGAATGGTCCGAGGCGGATGAACCGCTTACAGGCCGGGCGGAAGTGGAGGATGGTGCGATGGCTGTTGCCCACTAGGCGCACCGTTAAGATTTATTAAAAATGCCGCCATTTTTGGCGGCATTTTTTTTGCAAACCCCGAGAAATCGGGCATCTTGCCGTTGCCGAAGGCGTTGCGATCCGCGAAAGTCGCGCACCGTGCTCACGGAGTCGTTACGACTAGAGAATCAGGAGGGTATCCAATGAACAAAAACGAGCTCGTTTCTGCTGTCGCGGAGAAAGCTGAATTGTCCAAACAGCAGGCAAGCTCCGCGGTGGACGCTGTCTTCGAAGCTATTCAGGGGGCGATGGCCAAAGGCGACGATATTCGTCTGGTCGGCTTCGGGACGTTTTCCGTATCCCACCGCGCCGCATCGAAGGGGCGCAACCCGTCGACCGGCGCCGAGGTCGACATCCCGGCGCGCAACGTGCCGAAATTTGCTGCCGGCAAGGGCCTCAAGGACGCCGTCAACAACCGATAACGATACATTGACACTTCTCGAATTCGGCCGGGCGTTTGCGCCCGGCCGAATTGCGTTCGGGTTCTCGTTCGCGGCTGACAAACCGGACCCAAATGCAGGAACGCGAGATTTTGACTCAGGCGCGATGTGGGATGTGTGTGGCGATCCCGGTCGCATGCCGGCCGGGCGACGCCTCGATTGCCCATCTTGCAAGCGTGGCCGGGCAGGGGGCTCGCAACAGCGGAGCAGGTTCGACGCCCGAATCGCGCTTCGCCATGGGTCGGCGGGAACCACGGTGGGCGATGAGAGACTCGAACTCCCGACATCCTCGGTGTAAACGAGGCGCTCTACCAACTGAGCTAATCGCCCGCCGACGTTTCGTCTAAGCGTTCGAGGTCTCGCTGGCAAGCCGTTCGGCGTTGTGCGAACAGGCATATGAGCCTCGCAAGAGGCGTCGAGTCATCCCCTGGTGGTCGTCGGCCGCAACAGCGGAATGGCCGCGATTGCCAGCATGCCGAACTTCCCACGAACCGCCCGAGAAACTTTGCCCGGTTCTGCTTGACAGCATAGGGGGATGCCCGTAAACGACCGCCTCACAAGCCGCAGCGAGCGGTCGAGCGCGGGTGTAGCTCAGTCGGTTAGAGTGCCGGCCTGTCACGCCGGAGGTCGCGGGTTCGAGCCCCGTCACTCGCGCCATTTTATCCACGACAATCGACACCGATGCCGCTTCCCCGATGGGGGAGAGCGGCCTCATGCTCGCCGGACCGGCCGGGTCCGCGTCACCTCGGCGCTCAAATCCCCGATCCGGCCTCCTCCGGGAAATCGCTTTCGAGGGCTGGCTCCGGCCAGTCTACTACGGGATCGCTCGCGGTCTTGCCCGATGGCGGCGCCGGCATCGGCATCCAGGCCAGAAGTTCGTCGTCCTGATAGGTGACGGGGCATTGCGGATCGCAATCCGTGGCGACCCAGCATTTTTCCGGCGCGTTGCGTGGCGTCGTCCAGCGCACTGTGTCGACTTCCGCCGGGCCTTGTTCGCTAGCCCGGAGCGTCACGAGAATGCGGTTGCCATCGCGTTGCGCATTTCTCATGGACTGCCATTGCGGCATCTCACCGGGTGTCATCGCTCTCTCCGTGGTTGCTGCGCCGGAGCCTTGCCGACGCACCTCACATTCGGCCGGCCGCGCACTGCGACGGCCGGCCCGATCGTCAATCTAACTCGCGCCCGAGCGGGAATACCAGAGACGCGCCGGCCTGCGCTTTTCCTGCCTGAAACCGGCGGTCGCACGTCACATCGAGATTGGTCATCGACCATCGGGTCCCGAAGCCTTGCCTCGGCAGAAGGAAGGCGATAATCCTCGCCGCAATGCGAAGAGCGCCGGGTCTCTTGGCCGCATTGAACAACGCCCGGGACACATGATGCCATGCACTGCGGTGGCATCGCGTGGCGGCGGTCGTGGTCAAGCCCGTCGCGATTGTCAGGCTGTCCGTCAGGGATTGGAATATCGAGATGCCGGAGTTGCTTGCATCCTACCTGCCGATCGTCATTTTCGTCGGCGTTGCCCTCGTCATCGGTCTGGCGCTTCTGGTGTCGCCGTTTTTGCTCGCCTTCAAGGCGCCGGACGACGAAAAGCTCTCAGCCTATGAGTGCGGCTTCGACGCCTTCGATGATTCGCGAATGAAATTCGACGTGCGCTTCTATCTCGTGTCGATCCTTTTCATCATTTTCGACCTGGAAGTCGCATTCCTGTTTCCGTGGGCCGCGAGCTTCGGAACCCTCGGGTGGTTCGGCTTCTGGTCAATGATGGTCTTCCTCGGCGTTCTGACGGTCGGCTTCATTTACGAGTGGAAGAAGGGGGCCTTGGAATGGGATTGAGTGAGGGTTTCCGGCCGCTCGTGGCGCATGCGCCGTCGACCGGGGTCGCGAGTGCGGGCGCCGTCGCCCCCACGCAAGACCCGTTCGTCACCGACATCAACAATGAGTTGGCCGATAAGGGCTTCCTGGTCACCTCGACTGACGATCTGATCCAGTGGGCCCGGACGGGCTCGCTGATGTGGATGACCTTCGGTCTCGCCTGCTGCGCCGTCGAGATGATGCAGATGTCGATGCCGCGCTACGATGCCGAACGATTCGGATTCGCGCCGCGCGCCTCGCCGCGCCAGTCCGATGTCATGATCGTCGCCGGCACGCTGACCAACAAGATGGCCCCGGCGCTGCGCAAGGTCTACGACCAGATGCCGGAGCCGCGCTACGTCATCTCCATGGGCTCCTGCGCCAATGGCGGAGGCTACTACCACTACTCCTATTCCGTGGTCCGCGGCTGCGACCGGATCGTGCCGGTCGATATTTACGTGCCGGGCTGTCCGCCGACCGCAGAGGCGCTGCTTTACGGGGTGCTTCTGCTGCAAAAGAAAATCCGCCGCACCGGCACCATCGAGCGCTGAGGTTGACGATTGTAATGCGCGAATTCGCAACCAAGGATTTGGCCGACTACGTGGCCGAAACGCTGGGCGGCAGCCTCATCGAGCATCAGATGGCGTATGGCGAATTGACGCTGGTCGTCGCGCCCAAGGACATCGTCAGCGTGCTGACCTTTCTGCGCGATGATCCGCAGACCCAGTTCGTCAATCTGACGGACATCTGCGGAGTGGACTATCCGGAGCGGGAGAAGCGTTTCGACGTGGTCTACCACCTGCTGTCTCCGCGCCAGAATCAGCGCATCCGGGTAAAGGTGCGGGTGGGGGATAACGATCCCGTCCCGTCGATCTGCGACGTTTTCGCCGGGTCCGACTGGTTCGAGCGCGAAGCCTATGATTTCTACGGCATTCTGTTCACCGGTCATCCCGACCTTCGCCGCATCCTCACCGATTATGGCTTCGAGGGGCATCCCCTGCGCAAGGACTTCCCGCTGACGGGCTTCGTCGAGGTGCGTTACGACGAGGAGAAGAAGCAGGTGGTCTACGAGCCGGTCGAACTCAGGCAGGAATTTCGCAATTTCGATTTTCTCTCGCCTTGGGAAGGAACGGACTACGTGCTGCCGGGCGACGAGAAGGCAAAACCGAACTGAGGTCCGGACATGAGTGAGGCACTACCCGGCGGATGTCTGTGCGGTGCTGCGCGGTTCACCGCAAAACCGCAGAAAATGGAAATGGATGTCTGTCATTGCCGCATGTGCCAGAAGTGGAGCGGCGGGGTCTTCATGGCCGTCCCATGTACGGACGTGAATCTTGAGGACGAGACGCAATTCGGTCGATATGTTTCGTCGGATTGGGCCGAGCGGCTGTTCTGCAAGAGTTGCGGATCGAGCCTTCTCTGGCGACTGCGCGACGGCGGTCATGCGGCCGTCTCCATGCAGGGATTCGATGACCCATCGCGCTTCGCGTTCACCGAGGAAATCTTTATCGACGAAAAGCCCGAGACTTACCGGTTCGCCGATGCGACGCGTAAGATGACCGGGGCGGAAGTCGTGGCAGCCTTCGCTGCCGGGCAGGATAGCTAGACATGGCCGAGATCGACGTCCGCAACTTCAATATCAATTTTGGACCCCAGCATCCGGCCGCCCACGGCGTTCTCCGGCTCGTGCTGGAGCTCGACGGCGAAGTCGTTGAACGCGTGGATCCGCATATCGGGCTTTTGCATCGCGGCACCGAGAAGCTGATCGAACACAAGACCTATCTCCAGGCGATCCCCTATTTCGACCGGCTCGACTACGTCGCGCCGATGAACCAGGAGCACGCATTCTGTCTCGCCATCGAGCGGTTGGCGGAAGTCAGCGTGCCCCGGCGCGGGCAGCTGATTCGCGTGCTCTATTGCGAAATCGGCCGCATCCTCTCCCATCTTCTCAACGTGACGACCCAGGCCATGGACGTCGGCGCGCTGACGCCGCCGCTCTGGGGTTTCGAGGAGCGCGAGAAGCTGATGGTATTCTATGAGCGCGCCTCCGGTTCGCGCATGCACGCCGCCTATTTTCGGCCAGGCGGCGTGCATGAGGATTTGCCGCTGCAACTCGTCGACGACATCGGCGCCTGGTGCGATCCGTTCCTGAAGGTCTGCGACGACATCGAAGGCCTTTTGACCGACAACCGCATCTTCAAGCAGCGCAATGTCGATATTGGCGTGATCGGCCTCGACGATGCCTGGGCACTCGGGTTTTCCGGCGTGATGGTGCGCGGCTCGGGCGCGGCCTGGGATTTACGCAAGTCGCAGCCTTACGAGTGCTACGACGAAATGGATTTCGATATCCCCGTCGGCAAGAACGGCGACTGCTACGATCGCTATCTCATCCGCATGGTCGAGATGCGCGAATCGGTGAAGATCATGAAGCAGTGCGTCGAATTGCTGGCGGGCGCCGAGCGCATCGGGCCGGTGTCGTCGGCCGAAGGCAAGGTCGTGCCGCCGTCGCGCGGCCAGATGAAGCGCTCGATGGAAGCGCTCATTCATCATTTCAAGCTCTATACAGAAGGCTTCCATGTGCCGGCGGGCGAGGTCTATGCCGCGGTCGAGGCGCCGAAGGGCGAGTTCGGCGTCTATCTGGTCGCGGACGGCACCAACAAGCCCTATCGTTGCAAACTGAAGGCGCCGGGCTTCGCCCATCTCCAGGCGATGGACGTGATGTGCAAGGGGCACATGCTCGCCGATGTCTCTGCGATTTTGGGCTCGCTCGACATCGTCTTCGGCGAGGTCGACCGCTGACCAACGTAAGCCGGCCTGTCGATTCGAACTGCGTGTGCTAGTCTGACGCCATGAAAGCCGACGCCGCCCAGTATCCGACGATGACCGCCGACGAGTTCCTCGTCCGGGCGGAGAGTTGCGGCGAAGGCGGGCGCTACGAGTTGCTGGAGATCATCCGGTGCGGCTACAGGCCGAGCGTGTCAGTCATTCAGAGACGAAATTATCGGTCGTGATTGCGCTTTGCGTGATGGCCTTCGGGGAGCGGGTCTCGACTGCACGGCCTTCATCGATGGGGTCAGCGTCAGGATCGACGATCATTCCGTTTGCGGGGACCAGACGCCACCGTTCACTGCGGACTCTATGACCGTGACCGGTTGTATGTCGACAATCTCGTGATTGTGGCTGAAGTGGTCTCGCTGTCGAGCGTGCGGAGTGATGTCGACCGCCGTCTGATCGACTATTTTTCCGTTCCGACAATCCTGCATTATCTGATCGTCTACGGAGACGAAAAGCGCGTGGTCCGCCCATCGGGGGGACGGGCGAAATCACTACGGTGATCCTTGGCACCGATCCCACGATCGATTTTTCTCCGCCGGGATTTTCGGTTTCAGTCGAGGCACTTTTGGACATCTGAATCGTCGCCGCTCGGACAATCGAGCGAGGGCGGAATCTTGCAGCTTAAAGCCACTGGCCTTTTGCCGTTCGTGTGATAGAACGCACCGCAATATCGCATGTTGAACCGGTTCCAAAGTCGAGGTCCGATGTCTGTCAGACGTCTCGCGGAAGATGCCGTCCAGCCCGATGGCTTCGCCTTCACCGACGAAAACGCGGCTTGGGCACAGGCGACGATTCGTAAATATCCCGAGGGTCGTCAGCAGTCGGCGGTGATTCCACTTCTGATGCGGGCGCAGGACCAGGAGGGTTGGGTCACCAAGTCGGCGATCGTTCACGTCGCTGACATGCTGGCGATGCCGCTCATTCGGGTGCTCGAGGTCGCGACATTCTATACCCAGTTCCAGCTGAAGCCGGTCGGCACCCGGGCGCATGTGCAGGTTTGCGGCACGACGCCGTGCATGCTGCGCGGCGCGGAGGATCTGAAGGCGGTCTGCCGGTCGAAGATCCATCCCGAGCCCTTCCACCGCAACGAGGCGGGGACGCTGTCCTGGGAAGAGGTCGAGTGCCTCGGGGCCTGTGTCAATGCGCCGATGGTCATGGTGTTCGAGGACACCTATGAGGATCTGACGCCGGAGCGGCTCGAGGAGATCATCGATCTATTCGAGGCGGGGCGCGGCGGGGAAGTCGAGCCGGGACCACAGAACGGGCGCCACCTGTCGGCTCCGATCGGCGGTTTGACCAGCCTCACCGGCGACTACGACGATCTGATCAAGAATTTGCCGTCTGAAAAATCCCAGGCGCCGGAAGGGCGCGCGCCTTTCAAGGGCACGGGCGCAGAGCCGGCCACCACGACCCCGCCGTCGAAAGCCGGGAGGCCGGATACCGAGGCTCCGGAAACTGACCCGACCATCGCAGCGCCGGGCAAGGCGAACGATGACAACGTGCCGCAGTCGGCCGAGCAGAATATCAGCGATGAACTGACAGCCAATGGCCATCGACCGGGCGCGGGCCGCACCGGCGGAACCGTCGAGGGCGCGGCCGGAGAAGCCGGACGGGATGCCGCCGAAGCCGGTCAGGTTTCGGCTGAGACGCCGGCCGCTACGGCGCCGACCGGCGGAACGCTCCGCCGGAAGGAAGCCGCTGCCCGCGCGGCGACGGTCCCGGATGTCGCGCTGGCTCCGAGTGATGCGTCCAGAGGGTCTGGTGCCGCAGGCGCGATGGTCGATCTCTCCGGGAAAGACGATGGCGCGAAGCTGGAGGGCCAGCGCCGTGCGACCTCCGATACCAGCGCTGGGCCCATGGATGCTGCCGCTGGAGGAGACCTCGCGCCGGCGGGTGAGGTCGGCGAAAAACCCGCGGGCCTTCTGAGTACGCCGAAGGGTGCGGCGGATGACCTGAAACAGATCAAGGGCATCGGTCCGGTCATCGAGGCCAAGCTCAACGAACTCGGCGTCTTTCACTTCCGGCAGATTGCCAAGTGGAGCGATGCCGAGCTTCTCTGGGTCGACAATTATCTGAATTTCCGTGGCCGTGCCGTTCGTGACGGCTGGACGGCCCAGGCAAGGGTCTTGCAGGATGGGGCGGCCGGGTCCCAAGGCGCGGAATGATGCGGGCGAGGAGACACTAGATGCTTCACGACAAGGACCGCATTTTCACCAACATCTATGGCCTCAGGGACAAAAGCCTAAAGGCCGCGATGAAGCGCGGGCATTTCGACGGTACGGCCGGCATCATCGGCAAGGGCCGCGACTGGATCATCAACGAGATGAAGGAATCGGGCCTTCGCGGACGTGGTGGTGCCGGCTTCCCGACCGGACTCAAATGGTCGTTCATGCCGAAGGAGCCCGGTGCGCGCCCGCATTACCTCGTCATCAACGCCGACGAATCAGAACCCGGTACCTGCAAGGACCGGGAGATCATGCGGAACGACCCGTTCACGCTGATCGAGGGCTGCGTCATCGCCGGTTTCGCGATGGGCGCGCACACCTGCTACATCTACATTCGCGGCGAATATATCCGCGAGCGGCAGGCGCTGCAGCGGGCCATCGACGAGTGCTATGAGGCCGGGCTGCTCGGCAAGGACAACAAGTGCGGCTGGGATTACGACATCATCGTCCATCACGGCGCCGGTGCCTATATCTGTGGTGAAGAGACCGCGCTGCTGGAAAGCCTGGAGGGCAAGAAGGGCCAGCCGCGCCTGAAGCCGCCGTTCCCGGCCAATGTTGGGCTCTATGGCTGCCCGACCACGGTGAACAACGTCGAATCGATCGCGGTCGCGCCGACGATCTTGCGTCGTGGCGGCGGCTGGTTCGCCGGTATTGGCCGCCAGAACAATACCGGCACCAAGCTGTTCTGCGTCTCCGGCCACGTCGAGCGTCCGTGCACGGTGGAGGAGGCGATGGGCATCTCCTTCCGAGAACTGATCGAAAAGCATTGCGGCGGCATCCAGGGCGGCTGGGACAATCTTCTCGCGGTCATCCCCGGCGGCTCCTCCGTACCGCTGGTTCCGGCCGAGGATATCATCGACGCGCCGATGGACTTCGACGGGTTGCGCGACATCAAGACCTCGCTCGGCACCGCCGCCGTCATCGTCATGGATCGCTCCACCGACATCGTGAAGGCGATCGCCCGAATCTCATATTTCTACAAACACGAGAGCTGCGGCCAATGCACACCCTGCCGCGAGGGCACCGGCTGGATGTGGCGGGTGATGGAGCGCATGGCCATCGGCAATGCCCAGAAGCGCGAGATCGACATGCTTCTCGACGTGACCAAGCAGGTCGAGGGCCATACGATCTGCGCGCTTGGCGATGCGGCCGCCTGGCCAATCCAGGGGCTGGTGCGCCATTTCCGCGCCGAAATCGAGCGGCGGATCGACGAGTTCTCGCGCAATGCCGACGCAGATCGCCGGCCTGTGCTCGAAGCGGCGGAATAAGCAGGATAGGTCCATGACCAAACTCAAAGTCGACGGCAAAGAGATCGAGGTCCCGGACCACTACACGCTGCTGCAGGCGGCGGAGGAGGCCGGCGCCGAGATTCCGCGCTTTTGCTTCCACGAGCGGCTGTCGATCGCCGGCAATTGCCGCATGTGCCTGGTCGAGGTGAAGGGCGGACCGCCGAAGCCCGCCGCCTCCTGCGCCATGGGCGTACGCGATATGCGGCCGGGGCCGAACGGCGAATTGCCGGAAGTCTTCACCAACACGCCGATGGTCAAGAAGGCCCGCGAAGGCGTGATGGAGTTCCTGCTGATCAATCATCCGCTGGACTGCCCGATCTGCGATCAGGGCGGCGAATGCGACCTGCAGGACCAGGCGATGGCGTTCGGCGTCGATTCGTCGCGCTACCAGGAGAACAAGCGCGCGGTCGAGGACAAATATATCGGCCCGCTGGTCAAGACGATCATGACGCGCTGCATCCACTGCACGCGCTGCGTCCGCTTCACCACCGAGGTCGCCGGTATTTCCGAGCTTGGCCTCGTCGGCCGTGGCGAGGACGCCGAGATCACCACCTTCCTCGAACAGGCGATGACGTCGGAGCTGCAGGGCAATGTTATTGATTTGTGCCCGGTCGGCGCGCTGACCTCGCGACCTTACGCCTTCCAGGCCCGGCCGTGGGAGCTAACCAAGACCGAGACGATCGACGTGATGGACGCCGTCGGCTCGGCGATCCGCGTCGATACGCGCGGCCGCGAGGTTATGCGAATTCTGCCGCGCATCAATGAGGAGATCAACGAGGAGTGGATCTCCGACAAGACCCGCTTCGTCTGGGACGGCCTGCGGACCCAGCGCCTCGACAAGCCCTATGTGCGCGAGAACGGTCGCCTGCGTCCGGCGAGTTGGCAGGAAGCCTTCGCCACAATCAAGGCCAAGGTCGATGGCGTCGAGGGCGCGCGACTGGGCACGATCGCCGGCGATCTTGCCGCGGTCGAGGAGATGTGGGCGCTGAAGCGTCTGATGGGCGAACTCGGCTCGGCGAATCTCGACTGCCGCCAGGACGGGGCGAAGCTTAATCCGGCCGAAGGCCGCGCCTCCTACCTGTTCAACACGACGATCGCCGGCATCGAGAATGCCGATGCACTGTTGATCGTCGGCGCCAATCCGCGCTTCGAGGCGTCGGTGCTCAACGCGCGCATCCGCAAGCGTTGGCGCATGGGCGGCTTCCCGATCGGGGTGATCGGCGAGAATGTCGATCTGCGCTACGAAACCACCTATCTCGGCGCCGGAACCGAAACGCTGTCCGATCTGGGCGCTGCCAATCGCGGCTTCCTCGATACGCTGAAAAACGCCGAACGGCCGATGATCATCGTCGGTCAGGGCGCGCTCGCCAGGGAGAACGGCGCCGACGTGCTCGCGTCGGTCGCCGCGTTGGCACGTGAAATCGGTGCCATCACCGAGGGCTGGAACGGCTTCAACGTACTGCATTCGGCGGCATCGCGGGTCGGCGGTCTCGATATCGGCTTTGTGCCAGGCGAGGGCGGCAAGACGACGACCGAGATGGCCGGCGGCGAGGTCGACGTGCTGTTCAATCTCGGCGCCGACGAGATCGACATCGCTGCAGGACCCTTCGTCGTCTACATCGGCACCCATGGCGATCGGGGAGCGCATCGCGCCGACGTAATTCTGCCGGGCGCGGCCTACACCGAAAAGTCGGGTACCTGGGTCAATGTCGAGGGCAGGGCGCAAACCGGCAGTCGGGCATCCTTCCCGCCCGGCGACGCGCGCGAGGACTGGGCGATCATCCGGGCGCTGTCAGCCGTCCTCGACAAGACGCTGCCCTTCGATTCGCTTGCGGCACTGCGGCGTGAACTGTATCAGTCGCACGCCTTCATGCGGTCGGATCGGATCGAATCGGCTGACGCGGCGGTCATCACCGGACTGGCCGATCGGGCGAAACCGCTGGCGGCGGGGACGTTCGGGTCTAATATCGGGGATTTCTATCTGACCAACCCGATCGCCCGCGCATCGAAGGTGATGGCCGAGTGCTCGCAGCTCGCAAGGGCCGAACACCTCGAAGCGGCAGAGTAAAGGACGGCTGACAGTGGCTGAATTCGTCTCCCTCTATGTCTGGCCGGGCCTGATCATTCTGGCGCAGAGTCTTCTGTTTCTTGTCGTCCTGCTCGTGCTCGTCGCTTATATCCTGTTGGCAGACCGCAAGATCTGGGCGGCGGTGCAGATGCGTCGTGGTCCCAATGTCGTCGGGCCCTGGGGGCTGTTCCAGTCCTTCGCCGATTTGCTGAAATTCGTCTTGAAGGAGCCGGTGATCCCGGCCAGCGCGGACAAGGTCGTGTTCCTGCTGGCGCCCCTGGTCGCCGTAACGCTGGCGCTCGCTACCTTCGCCGTCGTGCCGGTCGCCGAGGGCTGGGTGATCGCCGACATCAACATCGGTATTTTGTACGTCTTCGCGATCTCGTCGCTCGAAGTCTATGGCGTCATCATGGGCGGTTGGGCGTCGAACTCGAAATACGCCTTTCTCGGCGCGCTTCGCTCCGCCGCGCAGATGGTTTCCTACGAGGTCTCGATCGGCTTCGTCATCGTCACCGTGCTTCTGGCCGTTGGCTCGCTCAATCTCACCGACATCGTGCTGGCCCAGCAGGCCGGTCTCGGAACCATGGTCGGCCTGCCGAGTACCTTCCTCGACTGGCACTGGCTCGGCCTGTTCCCGATGTTCGTCATCTTCTTCATATCGGCCCTCGCAGAGACCAATCGGCCGCCCTTCGATCTCCCAGAAGCTGAGTCCGAGTTGGTCGCGGGTTTCATGGTCGAATACGGCTCGACGCCATACATGATGTTCATGCTCGGCGAGTACGCGGCGATCACGCTGATGTGCAGCCTGACGACCATCCTGTTCTTGGGGGGCTGGCTTCCGCCTTTCAACTTCGTGCCGTTCACCTGGATTCCGGGGGTCGTCTGGTTCCTAGCCAAGGTTGCGCTGGTGTTCTTCATGTTCGCGATGGTCAAGGCTTTCGTGCCGCGCTATCGCTACGACCAGTTGATGCGGCTCGGCTGGAAGGTGTTCCTGCCGATCTCGCTTGCCATGGTGGCGATCGTCGCCTTCGTCATGCAGTTCATGGGCTGGGGCGCGGCGGCCGCATGAGCGATCCGGCGATCATTGGAGCCCTGGTCGGTCTTGCCGTCGGCCTCGCGGACTTCTTTGTCCTTGGCTATCTGGCCGAGGCCGTGGCCCGCCGGCGGCCTTCGGAACGTCTCGGCGCCGGGGCGGCTCTGAACATCGCCCGCATTTCGCAGCTCGTTCTCTTTCCGGTCCTCGGCTGGTTCGTCGGGCCGGTCGTCGCCTCGAACTTGGGAGGCTAGGTCTCTTGAACGCCATCGCCCAGACCGTCAAATCCCTGTTCCTCATAGAGTTCATCAAGGCGTTCGGCCTGTCGATGCGCTATTTCTTCGCGCCGAAATCGACGGTGAACTACCCATTCGAGAAGGGGCCACAGAGTCCGCGTTTTCGTGGCGAACACGCCCTGCGGCGCTATCCCAACGGACAGGAGCGCTGCATCGCCTGCAAGTTGTGCGAGGCGATCTGCCCTGCCCAGGCGATCACTATCGAGGCCGGCCCGCGGCGCAATGACGGCACCCGTCGGACGGTGCGTTACGACATCGACATGGTGAAGTGCATCTATTGCGGCTTCTGCCAGGAAGCCTGCCCGGTCGACGCGATCGTCGAGGGGCCGAATTTCGAATTTGCCACCGAGACTCGCGAGGAACTCTACTACGACAAGGAACGATTGCTCGCGAACGGCGATCGCTGGGAGCGGGAGATCGCCCGCAACATTGCGCTCGATGCACCTTACCGCTAAGCGGGCAGGGATTTTTTCGGCCGGAGGATCGCCAGACCGGGCGCGAATCTCCGCCTGATCTGACAAGATCGACGGGGCAGGGGCGAGGACCGTCAGGCCCGTCCGATACGATCACAAGGAGCCCGAGGATGCTGGGCCTTCAGGCACTGTTTTTCTACATCTTTGCGCTGATCGCGATCGGCGCGGCGCTAATGGTCGTGTTCTCCAAGAACCCGGTCCATTCAGTCCTGTTTCTGATTACGACCTTTGTGAGCGCCGCCGGGTTGTTCTTGCTCACCGGTGCCGAATTCCTGGCGTTGATTCTCATCGTCGTCTATGTCGGTGCCGTCGCCGTGCTCTTCCTGTTCGTCGTGATGATGCTGGACGTCGACTTCGCCAAGTTGAAGCGTGGCGCGCTGCAATACGCGCCCTTCGGCGCGATCGTCGGCATCGTGCTGCTCGCCGAACTGATCATCGCGGTGACCGGCAACTATTATGACCCGCAGCTGTCCGTCGCGACGGCCATGCCGACGCCGCCGCTGGCCGAAATGTCGAACATCGAGGCGCTCGGGGCGGTGCTCTACACCCGCTACATTCTGTTTTTCCAGCTTGCAGGGCTGATCCTGTTCGTCGCGATGATCGGTGCGATCGTTTTGACCCTTCGCCACAAGGAAGGCATCCGGCGCCAGTCGATCCCGGCGCAGGTCGCTCGGAACCCGGCGACGGCGATCGAAATCCGCAAGGTCGAAAGCGGCAAGGGCATCTGAGAACGAGGAAATGAGCGCAATGGAAGTCGGTCTCGGACACTACCTTACGGTCGCGGCGATCCTGTTCGTCACGGGCGTTTTCGGCATTTTCATGAACCGCAAGAACATCATCACGATCCTGATGTCGGTCGAGTTGATCCTTCTGGCCGTCAACCTGAATTTCGTGGCGTTCTCGGCGTTTCTGAACGATCTGGTCGGGCAGGTCTTCGCGCTTTTCGTGCTGACCGTCGCCGCTGCTGAAGCGGCGATCGGCCTCGCCATCCTCGTCGTCTTCTTCCGCAATCGCGGCTCCATCGCCGTCGATGACGTCAACACGATGAAAGGCTGATCGGGCGTGTATCAGACCATCGTTCTCCTGCCGCTCGCCGGCTTCCTGATCGCCGGCCTTTTCGGCAACGCGATCGGCGCCAAGGCGTCCGAGTATATCACCTCCGGCTTCCTGATCATCGCGGCGATCCTGTCTTGGATCGGCTTCATCTCCTTCGGCTTCGGCGAAGGCGAGACGTTGCGGTTGACGCTGTTCCAATGGATGCAGTCCGGCGGCCTAGAGGTCGCCTGGTCGTTGCGGATCGACCGCCTGACCCTGGTCATGCTGGTCGTCGTCAACACGGTCTCCTCGCTCGTGCATGTCTATTCGATCGGCTACATGCACCACGATCCGAATCGGCCGCGCTTCTTCGCCTATCTGTCGCTGTTCACCTTCGCCATGCTGATGCTGGTGACGTCGAACAATCTCGTGCAGATGTTCTTCGGCTGGGAGGGCGTCGGCCTGGCCTCGTATCTCCTGATCGGCTTCTGGTACAAAAAGCCGTCGGCCAACGCGGCCGCGATGAAGGCCTTCATCGTCAACCGGGTCGGCGATTTCGGCTTCGTGCTCGGCATCTTTGGCATCTTCGTGCTATTCGGTTCGCTCAATCTCGACACGATTTTCGCCGGCGCCGCGGACATCGCCGGCCAGATGGGCGCCGAGGCGGGCGAGGCTGCGCCGGCGCTCGGCGACACCGTCCTCAACTTCGCCGGCTACTCACTGTCGATGGGCGCCGCGCTCACCGTGATCTGCCTGCTCTTGTTCATGGGCGCCATGGGCAAATCGGCCCAGATCGGGCTCCACACCTGGTTGCCCGACGCGATGGAAGGCCCGACGCCGGTCTCCGCGCTGATCCATGCCGCCACGATGGTCACGGCCGGCGTGTTTCTGGTCGCCCGCATGTCGCCGCTGTTCGAACTGAGCCACACGGCGCTGACCTTCGTGACCTTCATCGGCGCGACGACGGCGATCTTCGCCGCCACGGTCGGGCTGGTCCAGAACGACATCAAGCGGGTCATCGCCTATTCGACCTGTTCCCAGCTCGGTTACATGTTCGTTGCCCTCGGCGTCGGCGCCTACAGCGTGGCGATCTTCCACCTGTTCACCCACGCCTTTTTCAAGGCGCTGTTGTTCCTCGGCGCCGGCTCCGTAATCCACGCTGTCTCCGACGAGCAGGATATGCGGCGCATGGGTGGGCTCAAGAAGCATATTCCCGTCACGTATTGGTTGATGGTGATCGGCACGCTGGCGCTGACCGGCTTTCCGTTCACGGCGGGCTATTTCTCCAAGGATGCCGTCATTGAGGCAGCTTTCGTCGGTGAGAATGCCTTCGCCACGTATGGCTGGGGTCTGACGGTCCTGGCGGCACTGTTGACCAGCTTCTATTCGTGGCGCCTGATTTTCATGACGTTCCACGGCAAGCCGCGCGCGTCCGCCGATGTCATGCATCACATCCACGAATCGCCGATGGTGATGCTGGTGCCGCTGTTCGTGCTGGCGGCCGGCGCGCTGTTCGCCGGTATCCTGTTTGAGGGGGCCTTCATCGGCGAGGGTTACGGGGAGTTCTGGCTCGCATCACTGTTCAGCGGCGCCGGGAACGAAGTTCTGCACGACATCCACGACGTGCCCTTCGCCATCGCTTTCCTGCCGGCCGTCATGATGGCGATTGGCTTCGCGATCGCTTGGCTGTTCTACATCCGCTCACCCGAGCTGCCGCATCGGTTGGCCGAACGGCATCGCGGCCTCTACACGTTCCTCTTGAACAAGTGGTATTTCGACGAGCTCTACGGCTTTCTTTTCGTACGCCCGGCGAAGGCGCTCGGACGCTTCCTGTGGAAGACCGGCGACGGCAAGGTGATTGACGGGCTCGGACCTGACGGTGTCTCGGCGCGTGTCCTGGATGTCACCAATCGCGTGGTCCGCCTGCAGACCGGCTACCTTTATCACTATGCCTTCGCGATGCTGATCGGCATCGCGGCGCTGGTCACTTGGACGATGCTCGGGGGGGCGAACTGATGAGCGACTGGCCGATCCTTTCGACCGTCACCTTCCTGCCGCTGGTTGGCGCGCTGCTGATCCTGTTTATCAAGGACGAGAGCGAACTGGCGCGACGCAATATCCGCACCGTCGCATTGCTGACCACGGTCTTCACTTTCGTGGTCTCGTTATGGATCTGGATCGAATTCGACACGTCGAATCCGGATTTCCAGATGGTCGAGCGGATGGACTGGCTCGGCAGCGGGATCACCTATCACATGGGTGTCGACGGCATCTCGATGCTGTTCGTGATCCTGACGACCTTCCTCATGCCGATCTGCATCCTCGCGAGCTACGAGTCCGTGCAGACCCGCGTGAAGGAATACATGATCGCCTTCCTGGTGCTGGAGACGCTGGTGGTCGGCGTTTTCTGCGCGCTCGATCTTGTGCTTTTCTACGTCTTCTTCGAGGGCGGCCTCATCCCGATGTTCCTGATCATCGGCGTGTGGGGCGGCAAGCGACGGATCTACGCGAGCTACAAGTTCTTCCTCTACACGTTCCTCGGCTCGGTGCTGATGCTGATCGCCATCATGGCGATGTATTGGGACGCCGGCACCAGCTCGATACCGGAGCTCTTGCAGCACAACTTCCCGGCTTCGATGCAGCCCTGGCTTTGGTTCGCCTTCTTCGCCAGCTTCGCGGTGAAGATGCCGATGTGGCCGGTCCACACCTGGTTGCCCGACGCCCATGTCGAGGCGCCGACAGCGGGATCGGTGATCCTGGCCGGCATCCTCTTGAAGCTTGGCGGCTACGGCTTCCTGCGCTTTTCGCTACCGATGTTCCCGCTGGCCTCGGCCGATTTCGCGCCGTTCATCTTCACTCTTTCGGTTGTCGCGATCATCTACACCTCGCTGGTGGCGCTCATGCAGGAGGACATCAAGAAGCTGATCGCCTATTCCTCCGTCGCGCATATGGGCTTCGTGACGATGGGTATTTTCGCGGCCAACCAGCAGGGCGTCGAGGGAGCGATTTTCCAGATGCTCTCGCACGGGCTGGTTTCCGGCGCGCTGTTCCTTTGCGTCGGGGTCGTTTATGACCGCATGCACACCCGTGAGATCAGCGCTTATGGCGGCCTGGTCAACCGGATGCCGCATTATGCAACCGCGATGCTGATCTTCACCATGGCCAATGTCGGGCTGCCGGGGACGAGCGGCTTCGTCGGCGAGTTCCTGACCCTGGTCGGGGTGTTCCAGGTAAACAGCTGGGTGGCGATCTTCGCGACGACCGGTGTCATCCTGTCGGCGGCCTATGCCCTGTGGCTCTATCGGCGGGTCATCTTCGGCGCGCTGGAGAAGGAGAGCCTGCGTGCGATCCTCGACCTGTCGCGGCGTGAGAAGATCCTGCTCTATCCGCTTGTTGCCCTGGTGATTTTCTTCGGCGTCTATCCGATGCCGGTCTTCAACGTGACGGCGGCATCGGTCGAGTCGATGCTCAATACCTACACCGCAGCCCTGGAGGCGGCCCAATCGGTCGCCCTGGCGCAGTAACAGCGGGGATCGGACGCATATGTATTCGCAAATGGTCGCCTCGAGTCTGCCGATCGTCGGTCCTGAACTGATCATGGCGGGAGGCGCGATGCTCCTTCTGATGATCGGTGTCTTCGCCGGTGAGCGCAGCGCCCAGACGGTGACCGGCCTGTCGGTCGCGCTGATCATCATCGCCGGGCTCTGGCTCGTCTTCGTTACGCCTTATGGCGAGGCCTTTGGCGGCTCTTTCGTGCTCGATCCCTTTGCCGGATTCATGAAGGTTCTGGTGCTTGTCGGCTCGGCGGCCGCGGTGATCATGTCGGTCGGCTTCGCCGAGAGCGAGCGGTTCAACCGGTTCGAGTTTCCGGTGCTGATCGTGCTGTCGACGACCGGCATGATGGTCATGGTGTCGGCCGGCGACCTGATCACGCTCTATCTCGGGCTCGAACTGCAGTCGCTGGCGATCTACGTTCTCGCCGCGATCAACCGAGATTCGGCCCGTTCGACCGAAGCCGGCCTGAAATATTTCGTCCTTGGCGCGTTGTCCTCGGGCATGCTGCTTTACGGCGCTTCGATGGTCTACGGCTTTACCGGTCAGATCGAATTCGGCGCGATCGCATCGGCGATCACCGGCGAGGGACGCTCCCTCGGCCTCGTCGTTGGCCTGGTGTTTGTACTCGCTGGCCTTGCCTTCAAGATTTCGGCGGTGCCGTTCCACATGTGGACGCCCGACGTCTACGAGGGCGCGCCGACCCCGATTACCGCCTTCCTTGCCGGTGCGCCTAAGGTCGCGGCCATGGCGCTTATTACCCGCTTCACAGTGCAGGGCTTCGAGCCGCTGCAGGTGGATTGGCAGCAGATCATCGTCTTCATCTCGATCGCCTCGATGGCGTTCGGTGCCTTCGCGGCGATCGGTCAGCGCAATTTCAAGCGTCTGATGGCCTATTCCTCGATCGGCCATATGGGATTTGCGCTGGTGGGCCTCGCCGCGGCCAATGTCGAAGGCGTCCGCGGCGTCCTGATCTACATGACCGTCTATCTGGCGATGACGCTGGGCACTTTCGCCGTGATCCTCGCCATGCGGCGCAAGGATGGCGTGGTCGAGGAAATCGAGGATCTGGCCGGTTTGTCGAAGACCAATCCGGTGATGGCGCTGTTCCTGACGATCTTGATGCTGTCGCTTGCCGGATTGCCGCCGCTCGCCGGTTTCTTCGCCAAATATTTCGTATTCATGGCGGCGGTCGAGGCGGAACTTTACGCCTTGGCGGTCATCGGCGTACTGGCAAGCGTCGTCGGGCTTTACTATTATCTAAGGATCGTGAAGTTGATGTGGTTCGATGAACCATCGGCGGAGTTCGTGCCGATGGCGATGGAGTTGCGGCTGGTTCTGTGGGCTGCGGCGCTGTTCATCTTCCCCGTCTACCTTTTCATCGGGGGGCCGCTCTTCACCGCTGCCGAGGCCGCTGCGCGGACGTTTTTCTGACGGTGCCGACGGGCGCGAAAGCACCACGACGACGCCTCGCTCTCGGCGAAGTCGCCTCGACGAATTCAGTGGCGTTGGAGGCCGCGCGCGCCGGCGATCCGGGGCCCTTGTGGGTCACGGCTGAACGTCAGTTGGCGGGACGCGGCCGCAGAGGCCGGGCGTGGGTCTCGGAGCCGGGAAACCTCTATGCAAGTTGGCTGGTCATCGACCCGGCGCCACTGGTGCATCTGTCGAATCTGCCGCTGGTCGCCTCGCTTGGGGTGCGGAACGCTCTCACCAGGCTCACGGGCGCTGACAAAGGGCTGGTCGCGGTCAAATGGCCGAATGACGTTCTCGTCAGGGGCCGTAAGGCAGTCGGCATTCTCCTGGAAAGCGAGCGTTTGTCGGATGGAAGGATGGCCGTCGTCATCGGCTGCGGGGTCAACGTCGCCCATGTGCCCGATGGCACGCCGTACGAGGTGACCAGCCTGACGCGGGAGGGCGTGTACTGCGACCTCGATGCCATCTTCGCTTCCGTGGCTGAAGAGGTGGAACGCGCCCTGGCGATCTTCCGGCGCGGCGAGGGATTTGCCGCGATCAGGCGCGAATGGCTTGCCCATGCCTTGGGGCTCGGCCAGGCCTGCCGGGTCAATCTTGCCGACGGGACGCTGACGGGACGCTTCGAGGCGCTCGACGAGCGTGGTCGGCTGATATTGCGCGGTGATGACGGCAAGACCACCGCGGTTTCGGCCGGCGATCTGTTTTTTCTGGAGAGCGACGAGCGCATGGCGCCACCGGTCTTCGCCGTTTAGGGCGGCAATCGAACGACGACGAATGTAACTGAAGCAAACCCGAATGAGCTGCGTGGGTCGATCATGACCGGGCGGGGCAAAGACGCGAAAGAAGAGTGAAGTTTGAACAAGCTAATGTTTGTGCCGCTCGGCGGCATCGGTGAGATCGGCATGAATCTCGCCATGTACGGCTATGGGCCGGATGATGATCGACAGTGGATCGTGGTCGACTGCGGCGTCTCCTTTGCCGGTCCCGACTTTCCGGGGGTCGATCTCGTTCTTCCCGATATCCGGTTTCTGGAAAAGCAGAAGAATGCGCTGAAGGGGATCGTCATCACCCATGCGCATGAGGACCACTATGGTGCTCTGCTCGATCTTTGGCCGAAGCTGAAGGTTCCGGTCTACGCAACCGCTTTCACCGCTGCGTTGCTGGCAGCCAAGCGGGAAGGGGAGCCGGGTGCGCCGAAGATTCCGGTGGAATTGTTCGCGGCAGGTGATCGCTTCAACGTCGGTCCTTTCGAGATCGAGGGGATCAACGTCACGCACTCGATCCCCGAACCGGTGGCGTTGGCGATCCGTTCGCCGGCCGGCACGGTCGTGCACACCGGCGACTGGAAAATCGATCCGACACCGGCGCTCGGCGCGCCGACCGACGAGAAGCGGTTGCGGGAAATCGGCGATGAAGGCGTCCTTGCCATGGTCGCCGATTCCACCAACGCGCTTCGCGAGGGCGACAGCCCCAGCGAAACGGCGGTCTCGGCTTCGCTTGCCGAAATCATCCGCGGCGCCAAGGGTCGCGTTGCCGTCACCACCTTCTCCTCCAATGTCGGGCGCATCCGCTCGATCGCGGCGGCGGCTCGCGATGCCGGGCGGCAAGTGCTGCTGATGGGGCGCTCGATGCGGCGAATGATCGATGTCGCGACCGAGCTGGGCTATATGGACGGCATTCCGCCGTTCCTTGGCGAGCAGGATTTCGGCTACATCCCGCCTGAGAAGGCGGTGATCATTCTGACCGGTAGCCAGGGCGAGGCCCGCGCCGCGCTGGCGCGCATCGCGCGGGACGAGCATCCGAGCGTCGCGCTGTCGCGAGGCGACCTTGTGATTTTCTCCTCGCGCGCTATTCCCGGCAACGAGAAGCTCATCATCGACATCAAGAACGCGCTGATCGAACGGGGCGTCAAGGTGCTCGAGGATGGTGAGCAACTCGTCCACGTCTCCGGCCATCCGCGTCGCAGCGAGATGCGCCAGATGTATGAGTGGGTGCGACCGACGATCGCCATTCCGGCCCATGGCGAGGCTGCGCATCTGACCGCCCACGCGGCTCTCGCGCGGGAACTGGGGATCAAGCAGGTGGTCGAGGCGCGCAACGGACGCGCCGTCCAACTGGCGCCCGGCGCCGCCCAGGTCATCCATGAGGTTCCGGTCGGACGCCTTTACAAGGACGGGCGCCTGATCGGGACGGCTGAGGCGATGGGTATCAACGAGCGCCGTCGGCTGTCCTTCGTCGGACATGTGGCGGTGCTGGTGGAATTGGACGCCAAGCTGGAATTGCGCGAGGATCCCGACCTCGTGGCGCTCGGCCTGCCGCAGGATGACGCAGCCGGTGAGGAGATCGAGGACGTCCTGATCGATGCCGCCGCCGGCGCTGTCGAGAGCACGCCACGCAACCGCCGCAAGGATCTCGACAAACTGGGCGAGTCTGTCCGTCGTGCGGTGCGCGGGGCCGCTTTCGAGGCGTGGGGCAAGAAGCCGATCGTCACGGTGTTCGTCACGCGATCCTGAAACGTTTCGAGGGAAACGCCATGCTCGGTCGACTGAATCATGTGGCTCTGGCCGTCCCCGACCTTGCGGGGGCGGTACGGCGCTATCGCGAGACGCTGGGGGCGACGGTCTCGGAGTCGCAGGCGCTGCCCGAGCATGGTGTGACGGTCGTCTTCGTGGAACTCGGCAACACCAAGGTCGAGCTCCTCGAGCCGCTGGGCGAAGCGTCGCCCATCGCCGCGTTTCTCGCCAAGAATCCGAAGGGCGGCATGCACCATATCTGCTATGAGGTGTCCGACCTGAAGGCGGCACGGGATCGGATGATCGCCGGCGGAGCGAGGGTGCTCGGCGATGGCGAGCCGAAGATCGGGGCGCATGGGCGCCCCGTATTGTTCATCCATCCCGGTGACATGTTCGGCACGCTGACCGAACTCGAGGAGGTCTGACATTGGGCTGGATATCGGGGATCGCGATCTATTTCATCATCTGGTGGGTGTCGCTGTTCGTCATTCTGCCGCTGGGCGTGCGCTCGCAGGTCGAAGACGATGACGTGGTTCTCGGGACGGCGCATAGCGCGCCGTCCAACGCCCGGATGGGGCGCAAGATATTGCAGACGACGGTGCTCGCGACGGCGATCTTCGCGGTCTTCTACTTGGTGACGCAGGTCTATGGCTTCGGGCCGGATGACCTTCCGCATATTATCCCCGGCACCTGATACCGGCCTGCGGAGGAGTGCGGCACAAAAAAAATGCAAGGCTTTCACCTTGCATTCTAGGTCGCGTGCCTGGATTTCCCGCCGGTGACTTTGACCGGGGCTGCGACGACTGCCGCGCCGGAAACCACGTCCTCCCAAGACTAGACCGCAAATATGGCGCCTTGCCGGCGCCTTTTTTATGCAAGCAAAGGTTAGCCAGCGCCGCGACGATTGTCACGTGAATTTTGCGGCTGTGTCATTTTTTGATCGCGCCGTCGCCACGACAATGCCGTGGTCAGCCTGATTTGTCGCCGATGCGTCGATGGCGCGTTGCCGTCTTTCCAATCAGGGACCAAGCGTTTAAGAGGCGACCGTGCGGCCATGGCGCCGCGGCAAACCGACTTCACCGGATTCCTCATGCGCCTGTCGCGATATTTTCTGCCCATTCTCAAGGAAACCCCGAAGGAAGCGGAGATCGTCTCCCATCGGCTGATGCTGCGTGCCGGCATGATCCGCCAACAGGCGGCGGGGATCTATTCCTTTCTGCCGCTCGGCAAGCGCGTGCTCGACCGCGTCTGCCGGATCATCCGCGAGGAGCAGGACCGCTCCGGGGCGATAGAGCTGTTGATGCCGACGATTCAGCCGGCCGATCTGTGGCGCGAGAGCGGTCGCTATGATGACTACGGCAAGGAGATGTTGCGGATCGAGGATCGCCACGAGCGCGATCTTTTGTTCGGGCCGACCAATGAGGAGATGGTGACCGACATTTTTCGGTCTTACGTCCGCTCCTACAAGGATCTGCCGCTCAATCTCTACCATATCCAGTGGAAGTTCCGGGACGAGGTCCGGCCCCGCTTCGGCGTCATGCGTTCCCGGGAATTCCTGATGAAGGACGCCTATTCCTTCGACATCGACTTCGACCGCGCCAAGACCGCCTACGACCGGATGTTCGTCTCCTATCTGCGGACCTTCCAGCGCTGCGGGCTGAAGGCGATTCCGATGCGGGCGGATACGGGACCGATCGGCGGCGATCTGAGCCATGAATTCATCATCCTCGCCTCGACTGGCGAGAGCGAAGTGTTCTGTCACCGCGACTATCTCGATCTCGACGTGCCGGGCGAAGATGTCGATTTCGACGACGCGGACGGTCTTGCCGAGATCGTCAAGTCCTGGACCACGCCATACGCAGCGACGGATGAGATGCACGATACCGCCGCCTGGGACGCGTTGCCGGAGGACGAGAAGATCGCCGCGCGCGGCATTGAGGTCGGGCACATCTTCCATTTCGGCACCAAATATTCCGAGCCGTTGAAAGCGGTCGTTACCGGCCCCGACGGCAAGGACGTGCCGGTCCATATGGGCTCATACGGCATCGGGCCGAGCCGTCTATTGGCGGCGATCATCGAGGCTTCGCACGACGAGAACGGCATCATCTGGCCGAAATCTGTCGCGCCCTTCGATGTCGGTCTCATCAACATGAAGCCGGGCGATGCTGCCTGCGACGCGGCTTGCGACGACCTCTACCGCCAGCTTCAGGCCGCCGGTCTCGACGTCCTTTATGACGATCAGGACACGCGCGCCGGAGCCAAGTTCGCCTCCATGGACCTGATCGGCCTGCCGCTGCAGGTTATCGTCGGTCCGCGCGGCGCCAAGGCGGGCGAGGCGGAAGTCAAGGTGAGGGCGACCGGCGAGCGCGATACGCTGTCGCTCACTGCCGTTGTCGAGCGGGTACTGGCGTGAGCGATACCCCTTTCGCAGGTACGGCGCCTGAGGGCCGCACCTCGACCCGGCCGTTCTCGCGCTTCGAGTGGATGTTGGCGGGTCGCTATCTGAGGTCGCGGCGCCGCGATGCCGGGGTGTCGGTGATCGCCGGTTTCTCCTTTGTCGGGATCATGCTCGGCGTGGCCGCGCTGATCATCGTGATGTCGGTGATGAACGGATTTCGCGGCGAGCTTCTGACCCGCATTCTCGGCGTCAACGGTCATGTCATCATGCTTCCGATCGACCAGCCGCTCCGCGATTACGACGAAGTCACCAAGCGCATCGCGGCTGTGCCCGGCGTCGATTTCGCGATGCCCTTGGTGCAGGGGCAGGTGCTGGCCTCGGGCGCCGGGACATCGAACACCGGCGCGCTGGTCAAGGGCGTCCGCGGCGCCGACCTCGACGAACTCGCTCCCGTTTCGGAGAACATCCGGCAGGGCACGCTGGCCGAATTCGACACCGGCGGTGGTGTGGCGATCGGTATCCGGCTGGCCGAGGCGCTGGGACTGCGGCTGAACGACAACATCACCTTGATCTCGCCTGAGGGCGACGTGACGCCTCTCGGCACGACCCCCCGCGTCAAGGCGTATCCGGTTACTGCGATCTTCGAGATCGGGTTGTCGGAGTACGACGCAGCCTATGTCTATATGCCCTTGTCGGAGGCGCAGCTGTTCTTCAATCAGGATGACCAGGTGCAGTCGATCGAGATGTTCGTCGATGATCCGGACGCCGTCCGCGCGCTGCAGCCGAAGGTGGAGGCGGCGGCCGGGCGTCCGAACTACACCGTCACCTGGCAGGACCAGAACGCCTCGTTCTTCTCGGCGCTGGAGGTCGAGCGGAACGTCATGTTCATCATCCTGACGCTGATCATCCTGGTGGCCGCCCTCAACATCATCTCCGGCCTGTTCATGCTGGTGAAGGACAAGGGACGGGATATCGCGATCCTCAGGACCATGGGGGCGACCAGGGGGGCCGTGATGCGGGTGTTCCTGATCACGGGCGCCTCGATCGGCCTCGCCGGGACATTCGCCGGACTGGTCTTGGGCGTCCTGTTCGGCCTCAATATCGAAAACATCCGGCAGTTCTTCTCGTGGCTGTCCGGGACGGTGTTGTTCAATCCCGAGTTCTATTTCCTTAGCCGGCTTCCCGCCGAGATCGATCCGACCGAGGTGGTGCTGGTCGTGGCGATGGCGGTCGGCCTGTCGTTTCTGGCGACGATCCTGCCGTCCTGGCAGGCATCGCGGCTCGATCCGGTCGAGGCGTTGCGGTACGAATGATGGCTGAGACCTTTGCGCTGCGGCTCGATCAGGTCGGGCGGCATTACAAGCAGGGCGATGACCGCCTGACCATTCTCGACGCGGCTGACGTCGGCATCAGCGCCGGTGAGATGGTGGCGCTGGTGGCTCCGTCGGGAGCGGGGAAGTCGACGCTGCTTCACATCGCCGGCTTGCTGGAACGTCCGAATGCCGGCGAGGTCTATATCGATGGCGAGGCTTGCGGCAGTCTCGGCGACGACAGGCGGACCGAGATGCGCCGTCGCTCGATCGGTTTCGTCTACCAGTTCCACCATCTGTTGCCGGAGTTCTCCGCGCTCGAGAACGTCATGCTGCCCCAGATGATTCTCGGCCGGAGCCGTGCCGAAGCCGCTGAGCGGTCGCGGGAACTTCTCGACTACATGCGCATCGGCCCACGGGCTAACCACCGTCCGGCCGAGCTGTCAGGCGGTGAGCAACAGCGCGTCGCGATCGCCCGGGCGGTCGCCAATGCGCCGCATGTGCTGCTCGCCGACGAACCGACCGGCAATCTCGATCCGACGACGGCGGGCTACGTGTTCGATGCGCTGACGGCGCTGGTGCGCCAGTCCGGCGTGGCGGCCCTGATCGCGACCCATAATCACGAACTTGCCGCGCGCATGGACCGGGCCGTCACCATCGAGGCCGGGAAAGTCGTTCCGCTCCAGATAGACTGAACCGCGGCCGATCGTGCCCGGCATCGAGCGCCGGGCGGTCGAGATGAACCGGCCCGATCGAGGTTTCGAATAAGAAGCGGACGCCAGCGTAATCAGAGCACGTTTTCGCGCGGCTCGGCTGCCCAGAAATCCTTGAGAAACTCAAGTGAGCGATGCGCCTCGCCGGCTTGGCAGCGCACATAGAAATGTTCGCTCCCCAGATCGGCGAACGCCGGATACCCGGCCAGGCTTTCCGATGTGGCGTTCTGGAAGGCCATAGACCAGTCGGCGAAATCGCGTCCGGGTTTCTCGCCCTGTTCGATGACGATTTTGGAGTGATGGCGCGGATCGGCGAAGATCGTCGCGCGCAGGTTTTCGACCACGTCGCGGTCGCCCTCGAGAAGCTGCATGAAGCTGCCGCGCCGACCGTCCCTGCCGTCGGCGAACAACAACATTCCCGAAATGCCGTGAAGCGGATTGTAGCTTCGGCTCTTCGACAGGATCGCCTCAAGGTCCGCTGTGCCGAGCCCCTTCCGCGCCTGGCTGACATAGACCAGATAATTCACCAACGCCCCAGCTCCCCGCTGATTTCCCGCCTCTGAGCCTCTGCCATCGCGGCGGAGTGGACGCGAAGTCTGTTACCCGGGCACGATATAGACCACAACAAAATCCCGTCAAATTTCATATTATGAAAAACAATTTGACGATGCGGATTTTATTTGACGGTCATGCGAGATCGCCCATAGGCTGTGACCAAGTTGAAGAGAGGGGCCGACGGCCTTTCAATGATGAGCGAAGCCGAGCCAATGTCGTCCTCTTCCTCTGAGCCCGCGGACAAATATGAAGAACCTGCCGGCGCCGGCAAAAAGAAGTCGGCGGAGGGGCGGGTCATTCAATCGGTGGACCGTGCCCTCAAGCTGATCGAAGTGATCGCCGGCAAGGACCGTCCGATTCTGCTGAATGAACTCGCCAGGGCGGCCGAGTTGAATTTGTCGACCTGCCATCATCTGGTGGCGACTCTGGTGGCGCGCGGCTACGTCATTCATGCCGGGCGGAGCCGCGGCTACATGCTCAGTTCGAAATTGGCGGATCTGGCGGCGCTCGCCAGTCGTGAGTTCGACCTGTGCGAGTTCGTCCACGACGAGTTGCAGGAGCTGAATGTCAGCTTGCGCGAAAGCGTCCAACTGGCGGTGCTGCGCGATTCCATTTTGATGACCCGGCTCAAGTTCGGGTCGCTGATGCCGACCCATGTGGAGCCCGACGAAGTGAAGAAGATGCGCGCGGCGCATGCGACGGCGACGGGCAAGGCAATCCTCGCCTGGCTGCCCGAGACCGAACTGGCGCGTGTGGTCTCCAACAGCGGTCTGACGCCGTTCACGGCGAGCACGATCACCTCGCTGTCCGCGCTCATCGAGGAATTGCGCATCGTGCGCCGTTCGGGCTTTGCCGTCGACGATGAAGAGCTGGAGCCGAACGTCATCTGTTATGGCGCGGCGTTGCGCGACGGCAGCGGCGCCGTGCTCGGCTCTATCAGCGTCTCGATCCCGAAGAGCAGGGCAACCACCGAATACCGCGCGCACATGATCCGCGCGGTGATCGAGTGCGCTGGCAAGTTATCCAACAGGCTGCGTGTCGGCCAATTTTAAGAGCAGTCGTTTCAGTCAGTTGCGACGTCGTGGGAGGAGAAGAGATGGCTATGGAACGAGGTGTGAAGACCCATCCGGATTATCCGGTACCCGAGACCATGAAAGCCTGGGTTCTGGGCGATCCGGGTCAACTGACCTTTGTCGACAAGGCCGTCCCTTCGCCCAAGAAGGCGGAGGTCCTGGTCCGCATCGACGCGGTCGCCATCTGCGCCACCGACCTGGAGATCATCCACCACGGCCCGCCGGCACAGATTGAGGGCGGCGCGCCCTTCAACAAGAATTTCACGCCGGGCCATGAGTATATGGGAACCGTGGTCGCGCTCGGGCAGGGCGTTGACGAATACGCCATCGGTGAGCGCGTGACGGTCGAGATTCACGCCGGCTGTGGCCAGTGCAAGCGTTGCCGCCAGGGCATGTATACGTCCTGCCACAACTACGGAAAGAACTACGGCGACGTCGATAAGGGCCACCGAGCCAACGGTTTCACGACCGATGGCGGCTTCTGCGAGTATCAGGTGAACAACATCAACACCCTGGTGCATGTCGACGACTCTATGAGCGATGAAGAGGCGACGCTCGTCGTCACCGCCGGAACCGCGATGTATGGCCTGACCGAGCTTGGCGGTCTCGTGGCGGGCGAAAGTGTCGTCGTCAGCGGACCGGGCCCGATCGGCCTGTTGGGTGCGGCCGTGGCCAAGGCGCTCGGCGCGCAGCCGGTGATTTTGACGGGAACACGCGACAACCGGCTCGAGATCGGCAAGCGACTCGGCGCCGACCACGTCATCAATGTGCGCAACGAAGATCCGGTCGAGGCCGTTCGCCGGCTCACCGACGGCAAGGGTGTCGACTATGTGGTGGAATGCTCGGGCGCGCCGAACGCTGTCAACGAGGCGGCGCAGATGCTGAACCGCGGCGGCAAGATCTGCCTGGCGGCCTTCCCGAGCGCGCCGGTGCCCGTCGACGTGGCCTATCTGGTGCGCAACAACATCTACGTCTACGGCATCCGGGGCGAGGGCAAGGCGGCGACACACCGCGCGGAGGCCTTCATGCGCCAGAAGCGCTTCGACGCGACCCAGATCCACACCCACACCTTCCCAATGGAAAACCTGCCGGAGGCGCTGCGCTACGCCAAGGATCGCGTGGAAGACGCGATCAAGGTGGTGGTCCGCAACAAGCAGGCCCAAGTCCAGTCGATCGCGGCGGAATGATCAGGATCGAAGGCCGAGACAATGTTGTCCTTTGAGGAATACGTCACGCCGCGCGACCTGCGGGAAGCGCTGCAGGCAGCCGGCAAGCTGCCCGCGGACGGCAAGATCATTGCGGGCGCGACGGATGTCCTGCCCTATGCCCGCGAGGGCCGGGGCGGTGACGTGCATTATTCGACTGTCGTCGATCTGAGTCGGGTCCGCGAGTTCCAGGGTTACGAACACGTCGGCAACCGGGTTCGGCTCAACGCCAATGTCGCCTTTCAGGCTTTTCTGACCGACTCCGTCCTGCGCGAGCATCTGCCCTGTATGCCCTATTGCGCGATCTGGTTCGCCGACGACCAGGTGCGCGAGCAGGCAACCTTGGCGGGCAATATCGCCAATGCGTCTCCAGCGGCGGATGGCGTGCCACCGTTGCTCGCGCTGAATGCGGATGTGGAGCTAGCGTCTCTGGAAAGTGGCGAAATCCGCCGGCGCACAACCCCGATCGGCGAATTCATTCTTGGTCCCGGCCGCACCGCGATGCGAGCCGGAGAACTGATCAGCGCCGTGATCTGCGAATCAATGCGCGGCTACGGCGGCTCGTTTCAAAAAGTGGGCCAGCGACGCTCTCTCGTCATCTCCAGGGTCTCGGCCGTCGCGTTGGTCAAGACCAATGCCGTGGGCAACGTCTTCGAAGACGTCCGGCTGGCCCTCGGCGGGGTCGGTCCCGTGCCCGTTCGGCTGCACGATATCGAGACCATGCTGATCGGCCAGCCCATCACCCGCGAGCTGGTGGCCGAAGCCAGCGTGATGCCGGCTGAGCGCGTCGCTTCGCGCTCGCGGGTCGCCTATCGCCGGCGGGTCGTGACCGGCTTCGTCGAGGCCGCGCTGGAAGACGCGCTCGTTGCGTGCGGCGCGCCGGTTCCAAGTGCTGAGCAGAGGGAAGCAGCCCATGTCTGACCGCGTCCTGACCATGACCGTCAACGGCCGCAAATTCGCCCGGCCGCTCAATGGCAGTTACCGCCTGCTCGATTATCTGCGCGAGGAGATCAACCTTACTGGAAGCAAGGAAGGTTGCGGGGCCGGCGAGTGCGGCACGTGTTCGGTCTTCGTCGATGGTAAGCTGGTGAAATCCTGTCTCATGCCGGCGGTCAAGGCCGACGGAGCGGACATCCAGACCATCGAGGGGCTCGCCCCGCGCGGTGAGCTGACCACCTTGCAGCAGGCCTTTCACAAGACCGGTGCGAGCCAGTGTGGCTACTGCATCCCGGGCATGGTGATGGCGGCGACGTCGGCGTTGCGCGAAAATCCGTTCGCCGACCTTGAAGAGATCAAGGAACGGCTCGGCGGCAACATCTGCCGTTGCACCGGCTACACGAAGATCTTCGAGGCGGTCGAACTGGCCCGCGACGTCATGAACGGCCGTCTTCCCGCCACCGCGCTCGACGCGGACGGCGCGGGCGCCTCCTATATCGGCAACAATGTCCGTCGGCTCGATGCGCCGAGCAAGGTGTCCGGCGCGCTGAAATACGCCGGCGACATGACGATGCAGGACATGCTGCACATGCAGGTGCTGCGCAGTCCGCATCCCCACGCGAAGATACTGTCGATCGACACGTCCGCCGCCGAGGCGCTGGAAGGCGTGGAATGCGTGATCACCCATCAGGATGTGCCCGGCCAGGATGGGTTCGGCGTCTTCGTCCACGACCAGCCGGTGATGGCGCACGAAAAGGTGCGTTATGTCGGCGAGGCGGTCGCCGCTGTCTCGGCGGAAACCCAGGAAATCGCGCGCAGGGCGCTCGGCCTGATCAAGGTCGCCTACGAGGAACTGCCGGGCGTCTTCGATGCCGAGGAGGCGATGCGTCCCGGCGCGGTCGTCGTGCACGACTATGCCCAGGACAATGTCGTCAAGCACATCCCCATCCGCAAAGGCGATGTGGAGCAGGGCTTGGCCGATGCCGATCTCATCGTCGAGAACAGCTATTCGACCCAACAGGTCGAGCACGCCTATCTCGAGCCGGAGGCGGGGCTTGCCTATGTCGATCACGACGGCGTGGTCACCGTCGTCTCGCCGAGCCAGAACATCACCCACCATCGCCACATGCTCTCGACCATCATCGACAAGCCGATCAACAAGGTCCGCTTCATCATGAGCCCGGTCGGCGGCGGCTTCGGCGGCAAGGAGGACATGATCTACCAGGGCATGCTGGCGCTCTCCGCCATGAAGAGCGGACGCCCTGTCCGCCTTGTCTTCACCCGCGAGGAATCGATCATCGCGACGGCCAAGCGCCACCCCTCGAAAGTCACCTACAAGATGGGGCTGAAGAACGACGGCAGGATCACGGCCGTCTCGTTCAAGATGATCAGCGACGGCGGCGCCTATGGCATGTCCACCGAGGGCGTCATGCGCAAGGCCGCGATTCTGTCGCTCGGGCCATACGATATCGCCAACACGCGGATCGACACGTTCGGCGTCTATACCAACAACACGCCGTCCGGCGCGTTCCGGACCTTCGGCGCCATGCAGGCGCAGTTCGCCACCGAGTCCCATCTCGACATCTGCGCCGAAAGACTCGGCCTCGATCCGTTCGAGATCCGGCGACGGAACATGATGACGGTCGGATCACGCACCCATACCGGGCAGCGGCTCGATACGGTTTCCATCGGCGAGGTGCTGAAAACCGCGGAGGCGTTCTGCCGCTGGGAAACGGGCGCACCGACGAGCCGCGGCGGCACGCGGTCCGATCTCGGCGGTCCCGACACGCGCCAGCCCTGCACCCTCGGCGCGCGTTTTCGCCCGGCGGTGGCGGACGGCAAGCAGGAGGTTGCCTGATGAAGCGTTGGGCGAGGGGCCGCGGTATGGCCGCATCCTGGTACGGCATTGCCCGCACCGCAACGATCGACCGGGCCGGCGCCTGGGTGGAAATGGATGATGGCGGCACTGCGAAAGTGGTCACCGGCGTCACCGAGATCGGCGAAGGCATCTTGACAGTGCTCGCGCAGGTCGCAGCCGAAGAGCTCGGCATCCGGCCTGACGACGTGACGATCGGCGATAACGACACGGCGCGCTCGCCCGAGGCGGCGCATGCCGGCGCGACGCGCCAGACCTACATGATCGGCAACTGCGTCGCGATCGCATGCCGCGACGCCCGCGCCAAGCTCGATGGCGAACTGGCCGATCATTGGCAGGTCGATGCCGCGACGCTCAAGGCGTTTGACGGCGAAATCTGGGCCGAGGGCACCAACAACCGGATGACCGTCGATGAGGCGGTGGCGCTCTGCAAGAAGCGTGGGGTCGTGCCGGTCGGCTCCGGCTCGTTCACGGCGCACGGCACCGGTCTCGATCCCGTCGACGGTTCCGGCGCTCCCTGGCAGGCCTATGTCTTCGGTTGTCAGGTGGCGGAGGTCGAAGTCGACACCTTGACGGGCGAGGTTCAGGTGCTGGGCATGTGGGCCGTTCATGACGTCGGCCGAGCGATCAATCCTCGCGGTGTGGAGGGGCAGATCGAAGGCGGCATCGTGCAAGGGTTGGGCCAGGCGCTGATGGAGGACTACCAGCTCGACCAGGGTCAAACGACCACCCACGGCTTTTCCAAATATATCCTGCCGACATCGCTCGACATTCCGCAGATCAACACGATGCTCGTGGAAGACCGCGACCCGCGCAGCCCGCTCGGCGCCAAGGGTATCGGCGAACCAGCGCTGGTGCCGACGGCGCCGGCAATCATGAACGCCATTTACGACGCGATCGGCGTACGCGTTACCGCACTGCCGGCGACACCGGAATCCATCTTGCAGGGTTTGGAAGAGAAAAAATCCGCCAAACTGGAGATGGCGAGCTGACGGCCCCGACGTGCTCTAGGGCGGGCCGGACAGGATCCGTCTGGCTTGCCGAGTGCGCGTCTGGAGACGTTGAATTTCATCCTGGCGGGAAGCCGCCGAGCCGCATCACTGGGAGGAGAACAACATGCAATCGTTCAAATTTGGCGGGGGTTTCGTGGCCGCCGCGCTGGCCGTCGTCACCCTTGCCGGAAGCTTTCCCGCGAAGGCCGAGTATCCGGAAAAGCCGGTCGAAATGACCGTGCTGTTCGGCGGTACCGCCAACACCACAGCACAGCTGCTGGCGGAGTTGATGTCCCGGGAGCTCGGCTCTCCGGTCGTGCCCGTCGCCCGCACCGGCGGGGGGGGCGCAATCGGCTATGCTCACGTCCAGTCGACGCGACCCGACGGCTACAACATCGTTTGGAACTCTAACTCCATCAACACAACGTATCACCTCGGCAATTTGCCGTTCAACTATGAGGAATTCGCTCCCATCGCCCAAGTATCGGTGGAGATTCCTGTGCTCGCGGTGAACACATCGTCGGGATGGAAAAGCCTCGACGAAATGGCTAAGGCCGTCAAGGAAGGTGACAAGACGATCAATGTCGGCATCTCCGGCAAGGGCTCGTTCACGCATCTGACCTCGGCCGCCCTGTTTGACGCCATGGGCATCGCCGATAAGGTCAACTACGTTTCCTATGGCGACGGCAAGGCGCCGGTGGAATTGCTGGCCGGCCGCATCGACGCCGCCATCCAATGGCCTGGCCAGTTTCTTTCCTATGTCCAGTCCGGCGACCTGACGGTCTTGGGTTCGACCGGGGCGGAGCCGGTCAGCGTTCTCCCTGATGTGAAGACGGCCAAGAGCCAAGGCTATGACATCGACATCTCGATGTGGCGCGGCCTGGCGGCGCCGAAGGGAACGCCGGACGA
Organism: Aurantimonas marina; assembly: GCF_017183135.1. Classification (GTDB taxonomy): domain Bacteria; phylum Pseudomonadota; class Alphaproteobacteria; order Rhizobiales; family Rhizobiaceae; genus Aurantimonas; species Aurantimonas marina. The sequence continues at coordinate 215,567 of NZ_JADDXW010000005.1, forward strand.
TGCGCTCGCAAAGCTCGAGGCGGCGGCGAAGGCAGCGGCGGAGTCGGAAGAGTTCATCGCGGCATCCAAGAATATCGGGTTCGAACCGGCCTTCAAGTCGCGTGCGGAGTTCGGAGAAATCATCGCCCGCGATGATAAATTCTACGCCGAGCTCCTCGGCGAACTGGGTATGACGAAATAAACCGGCAGACTTCGTTTCGAGGGGGGGCAGATGTCGGAAAGAATGCGTGATGTCGTAACCGGCACGCTGCTCCTTGTTCTGGCGTCGGTCTGGATGCTGATTGTCTGGCGTACGATACCGCCGGGCACGGGAGGCGGGGACGTCGGTCCCCGCGCTTTCCCACTCCTCCTGGGAGCGTTGCTGGCGGTCTTCTCGCTGTGGCTGACCATTGCGGCGCTACGCAAGCGGCGTGACGACGCCGTGACGCCAGGGGCCGAGGGAGGGATCAATGAAGCCGAGGCGGTAGGCGCCAACAGAGCTGCCGGTCTCGTCGCGGCGATCCTGACTGTCGCGCATCTTCTTGCCTACGGATTTTTGATGCAGCGCATCGGCTTCGTTCTCGCCACGCTCGTGACGGTCGCCTCGATCATGCTGATTTGCACGAACGACCGGTCGCCACTGCGTATCGGAGCCATGAGCGTCGGCATCACCTTCGCCTGCTGGCTGATCTTCGGAAAGATCCTCGGCGTCTATCTCGCGACCGGTTCCTGGATCAATTTGGGTTAATGGCCTGACATGGACAGCTTTCTGACAGCGGCGACAATCGCGCTTCAGCCCGAAAGCCTTGGTGCGGTAGCCCTCGGCTCGTTCATCGGGTTAGTCTTCGGATCCATCCCCGGGCTGACTTTTACCGTGGCGTTGGCACTGGCGCTGCCGCTGACCTTCGGCATGGAGTCGGTGCCCGCGATCGGCCTGCTTCTGGGAACCTATATCGGCGGCATGACCGGTGGCTCGGTTTCGGCGATACTGCTCGGCATTCCCGGCACGCCCTCCGCCGCCGCAACAGTCATCGACGGTTATCCCATGGCCAAGACGGGGCGTGCCTCGATCGCCCTCGGCATGGCCGTGATCGTTTCCACCTTTGGCGGCATCTTCAGCCTGATCGTGATGGTCGTGTCGGTGAATCTGGTCTCGCGCATGGCCATGTCGTTCGGCCCGGCGGAAATCTTCGCTCTGGTCGTATTCGGACTGTCGACGATTTGCGGCATGGCTGGCAAGTCGATGTTGCGCGGGCTGATCGCCGGGCTGCTCGGGCTGATGGCCATGACGATCGGGCTGGACGTCCTAGATGGGGTTCCGCGCATGACGTTCGGCACGACGAGCATGCTGCAGGGCGTCAACCTTCTCGTTGCCATGATCGGCCTGTTCGCCGTCCCTTTCATTATCCAGGTTTTCGAGGAACACCGCAGGGGCATCGCGCCTGCCGCGCAGATGAGCGATATCCGTGCCGAACTGCCCTCCTTGCGGCTGATCGCGAGCAATTTCTGGCTGATGATCCGCTGTTCAACTATTGGGACCGTCATCGGCGCGATCCCGGGCACCGGGGGGCCGATCGCCTCGTTTCTCGCTTACGATCATGCCAAGCGCTTTTCCAAGGATCCGTCCCGGTTCGGTAAGGGAGCGATCGAGGGTGTCGTCGCGCCGGAAACCGCGAACAACGCCGTGACCGGCGGAACCATGATCCCGCTCCTGTCTCTCGGTATCCCCGGCGATCCGGCGACCGCGATCGTGCTGGCCGGGATGCAGATTCACGGCATCGTGCCAGGGCCCGCGCTGTTTCTCACCCATCAGACGGAAGTTTACGGGATCTACGTCTCGATCGTCGTCGCCTATGTCGCGATCCTGTTCATGCAACTGCTCGGCATCCGGCTGTTCGTCCATGTGCTGCGCGTGCCGCCCCGATTGATGGCGGTTCTCATCATCGTTCTGTGCGGCATCGGGGCGTTTACCGTGCGCAACAGCATCTTCGACATCTACACGATGGCGATCGTGGGATTGCTCGCCTACGCGGTGATCAAGGTCGAAATTCCCGTCACCCCGATCATTCTTGGATTGGTGCTCGGGCCGACGCTGGAAGGCGAATTCCGCACGGCCATGAATCTCTCCGGCGGTGATCTCGCCATCTTCTATACCTCGCCAACCGCCTTGTTCTTTTTCGGTCTCGCTGCGTTCATCATCGCGCTGCAGGCGTCGGGAGAATTTTTTGCCAAAAGACGGAATAAAATGAACGTCGGAGCCAGCAATGCTTGAGAGTAATTTTGGATCCGGGACCCAGGAAAGCGAAATTCGGGAAAGGGCGGAGTTTGTCGCCCGCTACGACGACGTCGATGCGGCCCTTGCCGCGGGCGGTATCGAGATGCCGATCGAGACCAGCTTGTCCGAGGCGCTGGTCATCGGGCTGCTGAAGCAGGGTGTGACGCACTACTTCGCGATTTTCGGGCACGGGTCGACCGATCTGGGAAATGTCCTGAGAATTTACAGTGAGGCCGGCGTCGTCACGGTGATCAATTGCCGCAACGAGGTCGAGATGGCGCATGCGGCCACCGCGCATGCCTGGCAGTACGGCAAGACGCCGGCCGTCGTCACCTCGATCGGGCCGGGCGGTCTTCAGGCTATGGCCGGCTCGCTAGCCGCCGCGTCCAACGGCGTCGGCGTCTACCACATCTATGGTGACGAGACGACGCGCGGCGAAGGCTACAACATGCAGCAGGTGCCGAAACCCGAGCAGGGGCTCTTCGGCAAGATCACAGCGCTAATGGGGCAGTCCCATACATTGCACACGCCCGAATCGTTGCGGGAGTGCATGCGTCGCGGCACCAACTGCGTGCATCACCCCTACATGCCGGGCCCGTTCTTCATCTTGCTGCCCATCAACACGCAGCCGCAATCGATGAAGCTGAATGTCGAAACGCTTCCCGGTCGCATGGCGCTTCCGGCTGTGGCGCCGGCTGGTCTGGAAGTCTATGAGGCGGCGGCGGCGCTGCTTGGCCGCCACCGGAAGATCGTGATCAAGGCGGGCGGCGGGGCCCGAAGGCATGCTTCCGCGGTTCGCGAGCTGGCCGAGGCGATCGGCGCGGCGGTCGTCCTTTCGCCGGGCTCGACCGGCGTGTTGCCCGACGATCATCCGCAGAACATGCATGTCGGCGGATCGAAGGGCTCGATCAGCGGCAATTTTGCCATGGAAAAGGCCGATCTGGTGGTCTTCATCGGCTCACGCGGTGTCTGCCAGGCCGATTGCTCCGGCGTCGGCTATCCCAATGCCAAGGCGGTCATCAACATCAACGGCGCGATCGCCGATGTCACCCACTACGCCAACACCCTGCCTCTGCCGGGCGATATCACTTGCGTCGCCGGGCGGCTACTTGATGTGCTGCGCGAAAAGGAGGCGCTGAAAGACGATCGCGGCGAATGGTTGCGCCGTTGCGCCGACAAGAAGGCCGCCTGGAACGCGTTCAAACGCGAGCGGACCGGTGCCGCGCCACTCGATGACACGGTCTGGAAGCAGGCCGTTCTGACGCAGCCGGCGGCGATTCATACCGTCGCCGAATTCGCCAAGCGGATCGGAGCCGCCAAGTTCTTCGACGCCGGCGATGTCCAGGCCAACGGCTTTCAGATCGTCGAAGACGATACGGTCGGCGATACGTTCACCGAAACCGGCGCGTCCTATATGGGCTTTGCCGCCTCGGCGTTGCTGGGGTCCGCCGGGGTGAAGGGGGCACGCTACGGCATAGCCTTCACCGGCGACGGCTCCTTCATGATGAACCCGCAGGTCCTGATCGATGCGGTCGAGCACGGCGTGAAGGGCATGATCGCGCTGTTCGACAATCGCCGGATGGGGGCCATCACCAGCCTGCAATACGCCCAGTACGGGCAAGAATTTCGCACCAACGACAGTGTCGCGGTGGACTATGTCGCGATGGCCGGCGCCTTTGCCGGCGTAAAGGCCGTGTTCGGCGGTACGACGCGGGATACTCTGCGGGCGGCGCTTGACGAAGCCCATGCGCATGACGGCCTGTCGCTGGTGCATATCCCCGTCTACGCCGGTCGTGACCCGATCGCGGAAATGGGAGCCTATGGCTCCTGGAATGTCGGAAACTGGGTCGATGACGTCCAGGCCCGCTATCTCGAACAGAAAATCTGAATGGAATCGGCCATGTATCGTGATCTGGAACTCTACATCGACGGCGCGTGGCGCGGCGCGTCGAACGGCGCGACGCGGGCGGTCACCGATCCGGCCACGGAGGACACGCTCGGCTTCATCGCCGAGGCGACCGAAGCCGATATCGACGCCGCGTTGACGGCGGCGCGAGCCGGCTTTGCCGTGTGGCGCCGGGTCGGAACCTGGGAGCGCGCCAAGCTGATCCGCAAGGCCAGCGACCTCATTCGCGAACGCGCCGAGGAGATCGCGACACTGATGTCGGTGGAAACCGGCAAGCCCCTGGCTGAAGCCAAGGGCGAAGTGAACGCGGCGGCCGATCAGTTCGAGTGGTATTCGGAAGAGACCAAGCGTATCTACGGGCAGATCATCGAGAGCCGCACGGCCGATAGCCGGATGGCGGTGATTCATCAGCCTGTCGGTGTCGTAGCGGCGTTCTCCGCTTGGAATTTTCCGGCCCTTTTGCCCGCCCGCAAGATCGCGGCCGCGCTCGCCGCGGGCTGCAGCATCATCATCAAGCCGGCCGGCGAGGCACCCGCCTCCTGCGCGGCGTTGGTGCGAGCCTGCCACGACGCCGGCGTCCCGAGCGGGGTGGTCAATTTCCTCACCGGTCAATCCGACCTGATCGCCCGGCGCCTGATCGCCTCGCCGATCGTGCGCAAGGTCTCGCTGACCGGTTCCGTTCCGGTCGGCAAGCAGATCCTGCACTTGGCCGCCGATGGTGTGAAGAAGGTATCGATGGAACTGGGCGGCCACGCCCCGGTCGTCGTCTTCGACGACGTCGATGCCGAAAAGGCCGCGGAGGTCTGCGCTAATACCAAGTTCCGCAATTGCGGCCAGGTCTGCATTTCGCCGACGCGTTTCTATGTCCACGAGTCGAAATACGAGGCGTTTGCCCGCCGTTTCGCGGAAGTCGCGAAATCTCTGAAGGTCGGACGCGGCATGGAGGAGGGGGTCCAGATGGGCCCACTCGCCAATCGGCGCGGACTGGAGACGATCCAGGAGCTCGTCGAGGATGCCCGGCGGCGCGGCGCCGAGGTTTTGGCCGGCGGCAGCGTTCCGGCCGAGGCCAATCGCGGCTTCTTCTTCGAGCCCACCGTTCTCGGCCACGTTCCCGACGATGCCCGCATCATGCGCGAGGAACCGTTCGGGCCGGTCGCGCCACTGACCACCTTCACGAGCTATGACGAGGTGATGGAGCGGGCCAATGCGCTGCCTTTCGGCCTCGCCGGCTACGTCTTCTCCAACGATCTGCGAACCGCGACGCGGGCCTATGAAAATCTCGAGGTCGGCATGGTTGGCGTCAACGAGATGCTGCTCGCGACCGCGGAAGCACCGTTCGGCGGCGTCAAGGAAAGCGGCATGGGGCGCGAGGGCGGCTCCTTCGGGATACGTGATTATCTCGAGACGAAATACGTCAAGATCAAGCTGGAAGAGCGAGTGCGCTGAACATGAGCGAAGACGAGGCAAGAGGGTTCGCGCGCGGCCTGACCAACTACGGCGACAAGGATTTCTCGCTCTATCTGCGAAACTCTTTCGCCAGTTCGATGGGTTATTCCCGTGAGGTCCTGAAGAAGCCGATCGTCGGGATCGCGAACAGTTTCTCCGGCTTCAACAACTGTCACCGGCATTTTCCGGAAATGCTGGAGGCGGTGAAGCGCGGCGTCTTGCTCGGCGGCGCGCTGCCGATCGAGTTTCCGACGATCTCGCTCGGCGAGGTTTTTCTCAATCCGACGAGCCTCAAGTTTCGCAACCTGATGTCGATGGACACCGAGGAGATGATCCGGGCCCAGCCGATGGATGCCGTCGTCTTGATGGGCGGCTGCGACAAGACCGTGCCGGCGCAGTTGATGGGGGCGGCATCGGCGGACCTGCCGGCGATCCAGATCGTCGCCGGTCCGATGATGACCTCGCGCTACGGCGAGGAACGGCTTGGCGCATGCACCGACTGCCGCCGGTTCTGGGGAAAATACCGCGCCGGTGAGATCTCCGGCGATGCGATCGGCGACATCGAGGGCCGTCTGGCGACCACCGCCGGCACCTGCGCCGTCATGGGCACGGCATCGACGATGGCCTGCATCGCCGAGACCCTCGGCATGTCGCTGCCCGGGACGGCCGCAATCCCGGCGGTCCATGCCGATCGGCTGCGGGCCGCCGAGGCGACAGGTCTCGCGGCCGCGCGCATGATCGACAATCCTATCCGTCCCAGCGAGGTGATCACCGAGAAATCGGTCGAGAACGCCTTGCGAATCCTGCTTGCCCTTGGCGGATCGACCAACGCCATCATCCACCTGACAGCAATCGCGGGACGTTTCGGCATTCCGGTTTCGCTGCGGCGGCTCAATCAACTGTCCGACGAGACGCCGGTGCTGGTCAATCTCAAGCCGGTCGGCGCCAACTACATGGAGGACTTCTTCTTTGCCGGCGGCGTTGGCGCGGTGCTGCGCGAGCTCAAACCGCTGTTGAACCTCGATTGCAGGACGGTGACCGGCGACACGCTCGGCGACCGGCTTCGCGAGGATATCGGTCCCGTCGATCGTAAGGTCATCGCAAGCGCCGAGCAGCCGCTGGAACCCGAAGGCGGTCTCGTCGCGCTATTCGGCAATCTCGCGCCGGGCGGCGCGATCCTCAAGCGCTCGGCGGCCGACAAGGCGTTGTTCGAAAAGGAAGGGCGCGCGGTGGTGTTCGATTCGCTCGCCGATCTGGCGAAGCGCATCGACGATCTGGACCTCGATGTCGAGGAGGGCGATATTCTGGTTCTGCAGAATGCCGGGCCGCGCAGCGATTCCGGCATGCCGGAAGCCGGCTATCTGCCGATCCCCAAGAAGCTCTCGGCCAAGGGCGTCAAGGACATGATCCGCATTTCCGACGCGCGCATGTCGGGCACCGCCTTCGGCACGATCGTGCTTCACGTCACGCCGGAGGCGGCGATCGGCGGACCGCTGGCGCTGGTTCGCACCGGCGACCGCATCAAGCTGTCGGTGAAGGACAAGACGATCGAATGGCTGGTCGACGACGAGGAGCTGGAACGGCGGCGCAGCAGCTTCCGATCGCCCTCGAAGCCGGCGTCCGAGCGGCGCGGCTACGACAAGATCTACGCCCAGGAAGTGCTTCAGGCGGACGAGGGGTGCGATTTCGCGATCTTACAGCCGGTCAGGACATGAGTTATCCCGAGTGGAGCTGATCCCCGTCGCGGGAGGTCGCCGCCGAGGGCAGCTCGAGGTTGAACGGCACAGGTGGCCGAGCTGCTGAGGCAGGACAGTTCGAAAGGTAGTCTGGCCGAGGCATGGTTAGGACGGTGGGAGTGCCGCGAAGTCGCCACAGCGGTGTCCCTAATCGATCGGAAGATAGAAGATATCTGCTGCTTCCGTTCTGCCGGGCACCTGAACGTTCTGGCTCCATCGCCAACTCAATCCGAGACGTCCCGGCGGCAGCCCCCGCAGGATCTCCCGAGAAATGACGATCTTCGCCCCAAGCGTCTTCGACATTTCCTGCAGGCGATGCGCGAGGTTCACCGCATCCCCGAGAACCGTGTACTCGCTATGCCGGCCACCTGGGACAACGCCGCCAATGACATGACCGAAGTGGATTCCGACGCCGAATTGCAGCGGGAGCTTGCCGTCACTGATCCTGAGGTCGCTCCATGTCTCAAGCCGGTTGATCAGGTCGCATGCGCAATCAAACGCGCGCGCCGCGTCCGTGGCATCGGGGCTGGGAAAGCCGAACACCGTCATAACTCCGTCGCCCATGAACTTGTCAACGCGTCCGTCCCATTCGGAGACCGTTTCCACCACCCGTTGACGGTACTCCGACAGCAGCGACGCGACTTCCTCCAGCGGCATTTTCTCGGTCAGCCCGGTGAAGCCGCGGATGTCAATGAAGACGACCGCCGCCTCGTTGCGGTGCAGGCCGACATGCGAGCCACCCGACGCAAGCAGTTCCGCGGTGGTTGGCGAGAAGAAGCGGGCGAGATTGGCGCGTTCGCTCGAGGTCGCGACGGCGAAGCGCACGAGCCGCCGGATGTCGACCACCAACATCACCTGGATCGCCGCGACGGCCGCGAAGGCGAGAATGCGGACGCTTGCCGCCTGCAATTCCTCGGACGACATCCCAATCTTGAACGGGTCATCGAACAGGGACAGCGTCGCGACAACCACTGACCCCAGCGTCACGAGCCCGGCGAAGACAGCCACCGGGCCGGCCCGCATCCGCATGCTGGCATGGGAGAGGAGGACGAACGCGATCGCCAGGCTGGGCGTGGCGAGCGCTTCCACGAAGGACGATCCGGGAATAAACATGTGCTCGGCTGCAAGATAGACGACCAAGGCGGCGTCGATGCAGATGTACGGCCAGTTCAACCACGACCGGAACAACCCGGACATCACGAGAGCGACGGCCAGAACCGACGTCGCGGCATAGGCAATCAACAGAGTGATATGCGTCTGATGGTTGATGACATCCGGCTCGAACGCCACCGAGATGGCGAAGACGAGAAGGGCGACGAAGCGCCAGATGACTGTCCTCAACTCGTTTCGCCGCTCGACCTCCGATATCATTCCGTCGATGTCGCTGCGGCCCGAGTCGATTGCTACCATTGGGGTGAATGCCTCGGCATTTTGATTGCTTGACGTCGACATTGACGGCGCGCATGACGGCAGGAGCACGCGCTCTCGCGCCTGCCTCGCGTCTCGGGTTGCAATGGAGGGAGCGCTGTCCCGCGCCGGAGATCGCAATCGATCCAATCAGCGGACGCTATCCCCGAACATGTCTCATCGGCGGAACGCGATGGCGGTATTTATCCGTATGAACACAGATGCTACATGCATACATATTTTATTATATAGACATGTCTATAATATATATTGAATTATGTTATTATAATGACAGTCATGTCTGTCTATTTTTATAATAAATAATTGACTTCTTCATTGCATTAACTGAACAGCGAATCCAATTGCTGACGTCGCTCTCGGCCGGTCCGCCACCAGCACTGTAGCGGACCGGCTCGGGGCGACCTCCAGGTCGCCCCGAGCCATGCGTGACGGCCCTATTTCATCTCGACCACAGTGAGCTTGCCTTTGACGCGGTCGGCGACGAACTCGATGTTCTTGCCTTCCTTCGCCTTGGTCAGCATCGCTTCGTCGGCGACCTTGAAGACCATGGTCATGGCCGGCATGTCGAGGTTCTTCAACGCGCCGTGCTTAATCGTCAGCTTCTGCTGCTTGGCGTCCACCTTGGTGATCTGCCCCTTGGTGTACTCGACCGCGAGGGCCGGGCCGGCCAGTGCGAGCGAGACAACCGACAGGGTCGCGAACTTGCTGAATTTTCTCATGATACATCTCCTGATTGTGGGGCTGCGGGAGTGGATGGTCTTGTCGCGTTCAACGCGACGCGACGGTCAATGGGCCATGCATGCCCATCTCGTAGTGTCCGGGGATCAGACACGCGAATTGGAAATCGCCGGCCTTGGAAAAGGTCCAGACGATGTCGCCGGCTTCCTCCGCGGGCAGACGGATAGCGTTGGGATCGGCATGTTCCATCTCCGGGAACTTCTCCATGAGCAGCTTGTGCTCCTGGACCGCTTCCGGAGTATCCATGACGAACTCGTGCTCGAGCACGCCATCGTTGGCGATGACGAAGCGGATGGTTTCGCCCTTCTTGACCTCGATCTTGGAAGGTTCGAACAGCATGTCGCCGTCCTCGGTCTCCAGCATCGTGATCTCGATAGTCCGATCGGCGGCCGCCGCCTTGCCGGCTTTGCCGATCGCCATTTCGTCCTCATGACCGCCGCCATGCTTACCGCCGGCCGACGCCGATGTGGCGACGAGCGCGGTTGCGAATGCCGTCGCGATTAACAGTCGTTTCTGCATAAATGATCCTCGTTTCGTTTTGTGTTTGCGTCCCTTGCTTTCCGGGCCTTGCTACATGCCGGAATGCGTTCCCCCGCCGGGCATCATCTGCCGCTTGGGTTTCGATGGCAGCGCGCTGCCCTGCGCACTGGACGCGGGAGCCGCTGTCGCGTCGGGCAGCGATCCGGTCCATTCGTAGGCGACAGTGCCTGGGGGATTCTCGTAGTCGCCCGGGTCTTCGTAATCGCCGGCTTCAAGCCCTTCGCGGACCTTCACGACCGTGAACATGCCGCCCATTTCGAGTGAGCCGAACTGTCCCCAGCCGGCCATCATCGGAATGGTGTTGTCCGGGATCGGCATCGACATCTCCGCCATGTCCGCCATGCCCTTCGTCCCCATCGGCATGTATTCCGGCTGGACCGCGCGGATTTTGCGGGCAACGTTGGTCTTGTTGGCTCCGATGAAGGTCGGGACATCGTGCCCCATCGCGTTCATGGTGTGATGTGACTTGTGGCAATGCAGGGCCCAGTCGCCTGGATGGACCGCATCAAATTCGTAGGCCCGCATCGCCCCCACCGGGATATCGATGGAGACCTCCGGCCAGCGTGCCTCCGGACGCACCCAGCCGCCATCCGTGCAGGTGACCTCGAAATCATAGCCGTGCATGTGAATCGGGTGGTTGGTCATGGTCAGATTGCCGACCCGCACGCGCACCCGGTCGTCCTTGGCCACAACCAGCGGAGCGACGTCCGGAAAAATCCGGCTGTTGATGGTCCACATGTTGAAGTCGGTCATTTCCATGACCTTCGGCAAGTAGGAGCCGGGATCGATGTCATAGGACGACAGCAGGAACACGAAGTCGCGGTCGACCGGCATGAAGGTCGGGTCCTTCGGATGGATGACGAAGAACCCCATCATTCCCATCGCCATCTGCACCATCTCGTCGCCATGCGGGTGGTACATGAAGGTGCCGCTCTTCACCGCGTCGAACTCGTAGACGAAGGTCTTGCCCGATGGGATCGGCGGCTGCGTCAAACCGGCCACGCCATCCATGCCGTTGGGCAGTATCAGCCCGTGCCAGTGGACGGTCGTATGCTCGGGAAGCTTGTTGGAGACGAAGATGCGGACCCGGTCGCCCTCGACGCATTCGATCGTCGGGCCGGGCGACTGGCCATTGTAGCCCCACAAATAGGCGGTCATGCCATCCGCCATCTCCCGCTCGACCGGTTCGGCGACAAGATGGAACTCCTTGATCCCGTTGTTCATGCGAAAGGGTAGCGACCAGCCGTTCAGAGTCACCACGGGATTGTAGTCCGGCCCCGCCGTCGGCATCAGCGGCGGCTGCGTCGCGGCCTCTTCCATGATCGGAGCTTCCGGCAACCCCATGGCCGAGGTCTTCGACCATACGGTGGCTCCGGCGAGCGCCGCACCGGCGCCGATGAATTGTCTTCTGGAAAACATCTGTCTGGTTCCTTCCGTTCAATCGCCGTCGCCGTCGCCGGCCGCCATCTCGACACCACCACCCGATTCGATCTCGCCGCCGCCATAGACGGCGGAGGCCAGCCCAGCATCGGCGAGATAGAAGGCGCGCTTGGCGTTGACGGAGAGGATGATCGAGGAGAGCTTCGCCCGCGTGTCGGCCAAAAGGTCGAACGTGTTCGAAATCATGCCATTGTAGGTGAGAATCGCTTCCTTCTCGATCGTCGTGCGCAACGGTAAGACGTTCGATCGGTAGTGCCTGGCGATATCGTATCGGGAACGATAGGCCTTGTAAGCAGAGCGCGCTTCCGAGCGAATGTCGACAGCCTTTGCCGCCATGACATTCGCCGCCCGCAGATAGGCGAACTCGGCCTTGCGAAGACGCGCCTGACCGCTGTCGAAGATCGGAATCTCCAGGCCGACCTCGATTACCCCCGAGAGTTCGTTGGTGCTTTTTTCGCTGCCGTCCTCGCCCTCTTCGACTTCCTCTTCAAGCTCGAGCCCGGCAGCCAGTTCCAGATCGGAGACGTAGCGCGTGGCCGTCGTCAGACCGTAGGATCGCGCCAGTGCATCAAGTTCGAGCTTGGCGACCTGAAGATCGACCCGGTTGCGCAACGCCTCCGCCTCGATGGCGTTGCGGGTCTGGATATTGCGCGGAAGGCTCGGTAGCGCGTTCGGCACCTCAAAGGACAGGTTCGCTCCCCAGACCCCCATCAGCCGGATCAGCTGCTCCTTGGCGAGCTGCGCGGCCAGTCGCGCCTCGGCGGTCTGGCCGGTCAATTCCGCATAGAACACCTGCTCACGAGCCTGATCGATCTTAGGAAAAGCCCCTGTCTTCCCGAGTTCGGTGGCAAGCTCAGCGGCCGCATCGGCGGCAACCTTCGCCCGGTTCATGTAGGCCACGGTTTCCCAGGCGCCGACCGCTTCGATCCATGCGGCACGCGTCTGCGCGGCCAGTGCGAGCGTGCTCTCGACAGCACGCAGCCGCGCCTGAAGAACGCGAACCTCGGAGACGTCCAGTCGCCGTTCACGCGTCATCAGCCGGATGACGTTGGCCGCAATCAGCCCCTCGACGGTTCGAAGCGCGCCGATGCCTGCGTAACTGACCGACAGGTTGGGATTGACCGGCAGGCTTTCCTGCCAGAGATCGGCAATCGACATGCCGATATCGGCGTAGGCGGCCTGCAGGCTCTTGTTGTTCAGCAACGCAACTTGCACGGCCGTTTCGACCCCGACGGTCTTGTTCGCCAGGAGCTGGCTGACGCGCTTGTTGACGGCAGCCGCCTCGGCCCGGTTCTGGACCCAGGCAGTTTCCTTGCCGAGGGTCGCCGCGGTCTGATTCTGCACGATCGCAAAGCCGAGCTTCGGATCGAAGTCCTCGGTGATGGCAACGCAACCGGAGATGACGAGTGGCACGACGGCAATGGCCGCATTGCGAAGAAGACGTATCATTTGGACGTCTCCTCCTCGGTCTCGGCAGCTTCGCCGACCGGCGCGATTTCGACGCCGGATCGACGCCATCCGGTCGGCTCGGCCGGACTGCGCCTGGAATAGCCGCCGATGACGGAGCGGTAATCGGCGCTACGGACCGCCGCGGAGGGATCTTCCGGTGAGGGGTATGTGAGAACTTGCAGCAAACCCATGGGTTCGCTTGTCGCGCAGCCAGCCAGAAGCAGGCCGGGCAAGCCGACAATCATGAAGCGGATCATTGAAAGGACCTAACGGGCGAACTTTACCGTTCGCCAGCCATTCACGGGCCGGTCGATACGATGAAGTTCAAAAATGTGGGGACGCGAGAACACCAGACGCCTTGGGCGTGAGGCGGACTCATCCGAGGCGATGTCCGGTCCGTCAGGAACGGCATGCGAACATCATAGGGCGCGCGGCGGCGCCGTCAGATCAGGTTCGCGGGGGTCTTTCGCCGGCGGGAACCTGGCTTCCCACCAATTCGACGACGTGCCAACCAGGAATCCAGTTGGCGGGCCAGTCCAGGTGATTTTCCACCAACAGGTCCGGCATCGAAGCCGGCGGGCAGTGATCGTTGTGTTTGTCGCCCGTCGCCTTGGGCGGATACTTGTCGGCGTAGCTGACGGCGTCGTTCACGACCGAAGCGACATGGTCCTCGGCAACTTGAGCAGCCGATGGACCGACGATGGAAACTGCAAAGGCACGATCGCCCGAATGCGGCAACGCGTGCGCCATCTGGGACGACAGCACCGCCACGCAGAACAGCGCTGCGGCGAACAGCCTGCCTATCGCTTGCGAGGGGTACTTCGAGATCGTCATCGGCATCCGCCTAGGGGATTCGCGTGAATCCGTCCATCCTGAAATGTTCACGTCGACGTCATCGGCTAGAAAGCGTCGCACTGCAAATTCTCCGAATCGCAGAGCAGTGAGCATTGTCGACGGCGTTCGATCCCATCGCAAAGTGTCCGAACTCGGGCGAACGTGATTGAAATCGGCTCCAACCTTGCTCCGAGATTGCGCGTGCGATCGCAACGCCAGGAGATCCCGTCCCGTCGTGAACCACGTGTTCGATCCCATGGTGTGACGGCGTATTGTTGACGTAGTCACAGGGGGACGCGCTATGGGCCGATTTCTTCACGGCAGCGCCAGCTTTCGACCACGACCTTGGCTTCGGCCAGCAGCCAGTAGAAGATATCGCCGTTCAGGAGTTCGTCCCGGAGCCGGGCGTGGAAGCTCTCGCAGTAGCCGTTCTCCCAAGGATTGCCAGGTTCGATGAACGCGAACTTTGCGCCGACGGCGACGATCGATTCCGGCACTGCCTTGGCGAAAAATTCCGGCCTGTTGTCCGATCGTATGTGACCCGGCGTGCCGCGCAGGATGAAGAGGTCTGTCAAGGCGTTGATGACTCTGGTCGAGTTCAGCTTGCAGTCGATCCGGGCGAAGGGCATTGCTTGGGGACGGCGGCCTCCGATAGGCTCTTTTGAAGCCGCGCCGCGGCCTCCGGCCAAGCGGTATTCGCATGCTGAAGCCAGGCCGCCTCACATCGTTCCGCTGACGGTCGTCAGACCCAGTATTTTCCAGGCCTGCATGCCACCGCGATAGTAGAAAATTCGGTCAGCCGGGTAGCCTTCCCTCAACATGGCCTGAATTGCCGTGGGCGATTGCCCACACCAGAGGCCATTGCAATAGAGGGCGACCCGCATCGCGCCGCTGCAATCCCAGGCTCCGGCCGCACCGACGCACCCGAGTTCGTCGAGACGGCCCGCCACTTCGGTGTAGGGAATATGCGTCGAGCCGGGGATCGTTTCCTCCAGGTGCCATTCCAGTGTTCGCGCGTCGATGACGCGGACGTTCTCATCGGCCAGCATATCGAGGAGTTCCAGTTCACCGATCGTCTCGACGCCGTCGGCAGCCCGGGCCGGTTGGATGCAGAAGGGCGGGCATTCGCGAGATGTCTTGGCGTAATAGCCGCTGACCTCGTTGTCCGTGTCCTGGATCCGCTCGATGACGACCGGCCCCTCGTCGGTTTCCACGGTCACGCTAGGAACGTCGGGGCTGATCTTGACGGCCGGCTCCTGGCTTGATGCGGGAGCAGTGGCCGCCACCGATACCATCATTGAAACAGCGACGCCGACGAGCCAATGCATGTCATTTCTCCCAAAGCTTCGGTTCACCGCCGAATTCTTACGCCATCATGGCTTGGAGCCCAACCCCTGAGTGACAAGAGTTTTCAGCATGTCGTGATGTCCTGAAGGTCGCGAGACGGCGCGGGGGCGGGTGCAGATTACGGCAGATCATCTTCGTCCCACCGCCCCCTCTCGTAATCGGGAGGCGCGTATGCAGAACGATGGTCTCAGTCCGGTTGTCGACCGATCGGCGCCTTGAACGATGCCGCAAAACCGTCCGCCCGGCCCGGGGCGGGCGATTGCAGCGTGAGCGTCGCCTGTGCCCCGTCCGCAATGGCCTTGGCGATCGACAGGCCCAGCCCGCTGCCCTCCGATATGGCCTGACCCCGCTCGAAACGCGCCGCCAGCCGCGTCAGCGTTTCGGGTGGGACGGCAGGGCCGTCGTTGATCACGCAAAGGACGCGGTCCGCTGTCAGGATCACCCGAACCGGAGCGTCGCCGGTGCCGTGGCGCTGCGCATTCTCGATCAGGTTGCGGGCGAGAATCGCAAAGGTATCGGGGTCGATATCCGACAGGACCGGGTCGTCCGGCAGTTCGAAGTCGATGCGCTTTTCCTTGGCAATCCCTTCAAGATCCGAGACCACCATGCGCAGCACGGGGCGCAGGTCCGCCGCAGTCTCGCGCCGCAATCGCCCGCCCTCGGCTCGGGCCAGTTGCATCAGCTTCTCGGATAGCCGCGTCAACCGTTTGAGGGCGGTCTCGATCTCGCCGGCCCTTTGGCCCACGGCGGGATCGGGGATTTCCGTCATCAACCTTTGAGTCTGTGCCAGCGCCGCCGCCACGGGAGTGCGCAATTCATGCGCGGCATTGGCGGTGAAGTTACGCTCGGCCTCCAGCGTACGCCGCAGCCGGTCCAGCAGCTGGTTGACGGCCTCCGCCACCGGCAGGATCTCATTTGGAAGATTGCTGTCGCCAACCTCGGACAGATCGCGGGCACCACGGCTGGCCAGCGCGCGGCTGAACCGGCGAACGGGCCGCAAGCTGCGCCGGACGATCACCAGCACCCCGAGAAGGCTGATCGGAATGACGAGGATCAGGGGTAGAGCGAGGCCAGCCAAAGCCTCGCGCGCCACGTCGGCACGGTGGCTCAATGGCTCGGCGACGGTGATGGTGATCGTGCCTTGCAGCGCCGCGTCGTAGTAGAGCCGATGCGTCTTCGTCTGGCGAAAACCCATGCCATCGAATGCCGGAAAGACCACGTCCTCGGTCCCGTGCGAGCGCAACAGCACGCGGTCCTGGTCGTCGCGCACGATGTAGGTGAAGAGCTCCTCGTGGCTTCGCAGGGTGGCGATGCGCTGGCTGACGCCCTGCTCTTCGCGGCCGATGATGTCCATCACCGCCAGCGGCAGGATGCGTTGGGCGGTTTCCTCAAGCGCGGAATCGAACACCTCGTTCATCTCGCCGCGCAGGATGGTGGCCGTCGCCCATGCCGTTGCCAGCCAGAGCAGAGTCAAGCCCAGTCCCAGCCCAAGCGCCAGCCGTGCCTGTAGTGAGCCCGGCCATCTCATGCCGCGCCCAGCCGATAGCCGAAGCCGCGCACCGTCTCGATCCAGTCGCGCCCCAGCTTCTTGCGCAACCGGCTGACATGGACCTCGATCGTGTTGCTCTCGATCTCGGTCTCGAAGGAGTAGAGCCGTTCTTCGAGCTGCGCCTTGGACAGGATCTGCCCGGGCCGCTGCACCAAGGCCTCGAACAACACCCATTCGCGGGCGGTCAGGGGCACGGCCCTGCCGCCCCGCCGGACTGTTCTTGCCGCAAGGTCGATTTCCAGATCCCCCAGCGTGATCAGCGGGTTGGGGTTGCCGGAATAGCGCCGGGCGACAGCATTCAGTCGCGCCGAGAGCTCGGAGAGATCGAAAGGTTTGACCATGTAGTCGTCGGCGCCGGCGTTCAGCCCCTCGATCCGGTCGCTGATCTGGTCGAGCGCGGTCAGGATGATCACCGGAGTCACGTCGCCTCGCACCCTCAAGGCGCGCAAAAACGGCTGGCCGCGCCCATCGGGCAGCATCAGATCCAGCAAGATCAGGTCGTAGACCGCCACTCCAAGATATTCGCTCGCTGCGTCAAGCCGCGTCGCCCAGTCGACGGAATGGCCGTCGGCGGCGATCTGGTCGCGCACCGCGGCGCCCAGCACCGTGTCATCCTCGATCAGCAGCACACGCATGTCGTTCCGGTCCCATTCGCTCTATCGGTCCCGTATTCACTGCGAAACTTACAGGCACCTGACGCGAAGAGTCGGCGTGCTTCAGGTCGCCGTCAGAATAGCGCGCGAAAAGGGCGCATCACCACCCGTTACGGGAGACGGAAAATGAAGAAATCCCTGATGGCCGTCGCACTTCTGTCGGGCGTTGTCGCGGCCGGGGCCGCCCATGCCGATGATGACGATTGCAATGTCCCTATGGCCAATTGGCAACCGCGCGAGGCGGTCCAGAAGATGGCCGAGGCGCAGGGCTGGACCGTGCGCCGGATCAAGACCGATGACGGCTGCTATGAGATCGATGGCCGCGACGCAAAGGGTCGTCAGATCGAGGTTACGGTCGATCCCGGCACGCTGGCAATCGTCGAGACGGAGTATGACGACGAGGACGACGCGGGCAACCGGCCGGAAAGGAACGCCACGCCCGCCGGAACGGTGGCGCCGCCGGATAGCGGTCTGTTCACCCCGGGCAGCAAGCCCGGCATGGTCGTCGAGTGATGACCCGCGTCTGGGGTCCGGTAGTGCGCCTGTTCCACTGGGCGCTGGTGGTAACTTTCGCGATCGTCTGGCTGACAGCGGACGAGCTTCAGCGGGTTCACGAAATCGCAGGCTACGTTGTGGCGGGCCTCGTCGCGTTCCGGTTGGTCTGGGGCCTTTTCGGCAGCCGCTACGCGCGCTTCGCGCAGTTCCTGCGCGGTCCGGCCACGACGCTCGCCTATCTGGGCGACATGGCGAGGGGGCGAGAACGCCGCTATCTCGGCCACAACCCGGCGGCCGCGGCGATGATCGTGGCGCTGCTCGTCACGCTATCCGGCACCGCCTTCTCTGGCTGGCTAATGGAAGAGCCGAGCCGTGTCGCGATGCTTGCCGGCCTGCCGCATATCGTTACTGCCGCCCATGCCGACGAGGAGGGCGACGAAGCCGGGTATGGTGAAGCGGAAACGAACGGGCCGCTGAAGGAAGTGCACGAGACGCTCGCCAACTTGATGCTTCTCCTCATTGCGCTGCACGTAGGAGGCGTGGTGCTTGCTTCGTTCCGCCATCACGAGAATCTCACCCGCGCCATGATCACGGGCAACAAGCGCGCGCCCGGCCCCGGTGATATCGCCTGACCCTGTTCTCAAGTGCCACGTGTCCCTCGGCCTGGACTGAGCCCTGCCTGCGTGGCGGGGTTTTTTCCTGACAACAAGCTGAAGCAGAAACGTCTGCGTTGTCAGGAAGCCCTCAGGTGGCGTCGCCAAATTGACCTTATCGGTTCAAAGGAGACCCACACCATGAAAACGAATCCAGGAAAAGGCGCGCTTCTATCGAAGGCAACGATCATGCGCACGTCATTCGTCGTCTCTGCCGTCGCCGCGTCCGTATTCGCCGCGACGGCTTCGGCAGATCCCCTTGAAATCCCGTACCTGCTGAGCGCGGCCCATGCGGACTTCCTCACGCAGCTCGAGGAAGTTGCCGGCACACCGGGTCAGATCGGCGGTGCGGCCCGCGCTGCGGCCGATCTTCTGGGCCCCCACATCGAGGCGGAGGAGAGGGCCGTCTTACCATCCCTCGGGCTCATCGAAGAGGTCACGGAAGGAAAGGCCGTGGCAGGGTCTCTGCCGACATTGGCGAGCCTGCAGGCGGAACTGCCCCTGCTGATCGACGGTCAGATAGAGGCCATCGGCGCGCTGGCAGAGCTGTACGCTGCGGGAGATGCGGGAGACCGGCCGGAGGTGTCGCGTCTTGCCGAGAGGATCATCTGGCACGAGATGAGCGATGCGGAGTTTCTCTATCCGGCGGCCGTTCTTGTCGGCTCTACCGCCCGCGCGGCCGAGGTCGATGCGTCTGAGAGCCAGAGCGACCCGGCGCCGCTCTACGGCCGTGACCCGATCCCGATGATGGGGCTGGGTAACCCGCACGCGCTCCACGCCCCTCAATGAACCAACGGCCCTCGTGTAGCGGGTTCCGCGAAGGCCGGCCGTTGCGGCCGGCCTTCCGTGACGCCGGCAAACCGCGGACGATGACCATCCGAACCGCGATGATAGTCGCCGTCCCGGCAAGAACGCCAAACTGCGTGCCGATCGACCATTTTCTTTGCCTGACACCAAGCTGAAGCGGAAACCGCGTCGCTGTCAGGAAACCCTCAGGTGCCATCTCCAGACTGATCCCATCGGATACAAGGAAACCTCGCCATGCGTAAACCTCTCGCCCTGCTTGCCACCACGGCACTGACGCTCGCCGCCATCGGCGTGCCCGCCTGGAGCGCGCTGCAAACCCCGCCCGACGGCGAGGAAAGCAGCTTTGCCGCATTCGTCCACGATGGAGCGGAGTCGCTTCAGTTCCTCCTCGTCAGCGACGAAGATGATGACGATCGCCGGCGGTCCAGCCACCGCGAAGACGACGAAGACGACGATGACGACGATGATGACAGCAACAGCGCACGCAATCCCGCGCCGGCCAAGTCCGTTGCGCCGCCGCAGAACCCTCTCTTCGGCAACGGCGCCGCGCCGCAGGTCCAAGTGAACTGACCCCCGCCCGTCGCCCCGTCCTCACCCCCGAACAAGAAGGCAGATTCCTATGAAGTTTGTTTTAGCAACGCTCGCGCTGACGACAGCGCTGACGTTTCCCAGCCTCGCCATGGCGCGCCCTGTCGTGCTGACGACGACGCTCAACACCTATGGCGGCGATGGTGCCTATCTTGCCTACTATGTCACCGATGCGCAGGGCGCCTATGTCGGCAGCCTCTGGATGGCTGGCGGCAAGTCGAAGTACTACGAGCACCTCTCGGACTGGTACCGCGCCACCGGCGGTGACCCGGCCCAGATCAACGGCATCACCGGCGCCAGCGTGGGCGCGGGTCGGCAGCTGAAGATCACGCTCGATCTGGCCGATGCGCTGTTCGATGCGGGATATGAACTGCACGTTGACGCGGCGGTCGAGGACATGCGCGACAGTCCGAACGAGATAGCCGTGCCGCTGACGACGAACGGCGCAAATACGCCGGTCCGCGGGCGCCGCTACATCGCCAACTTCAGCTACGGCATGTGAGGAGGCGAGGTCATGCTCCGGGCGCTCCATCGCTGGCCGGGCCTCGTGGCTCTGGCTCTCGTCACCGTTCTGGCGCTCAGCGGGGCGGCGCTGTCCGTCTTTCCGGCGGCGGAGCGCCTCGCTGCGCCGCAGGCGGAAGCCGGTCTGACCGTGGCCGACCTCGCTTCGCGCATCCAGGCTGTCTATCCTGGCGTCGAGCAGATCCGCCGCGCACCGTCCGGCCGGATCACCGCCTACTGGTTCGATGCCGGCACGCCGGGCGCCGCGGTCATCGATCCGGCTACGGGAGAGGGGATCGCTTCGGCTGACCCCAACCAGACCGAGCGCTGGCTGACCAACCTGCATCGCTCACTGTTCCTCGGGGACGGCGGACGCATCACCATGGCGGCGGCCGCTTTGGCGATGCTCGTCCTTTCGGTTTCCGGGGCGCTTCTGGTCGCGCGGCGGGCAGGTGGGTGGCGCCGCTGGTTCTCCCCGCTGCGCGGTCCGATGCCAGGCCGCCTGCATGTGGAGATCGCCCGCGTCGCGGTGTTGGGCCTCGCGCTCTCTTCAGCCACCGCGCTCTGGATGACGGCCTCCACCTTCGATCTTTTACCCGACGGCGGAGTGCCGCTTGCCGTCCCGTCCGAGATGAGCGGCGAAACTGGCGTGGCGCTCGGTGCGATCGACCTGCTCGGCGGAACCCCGACCGCGGAACTTCGCGAACTGAACTTTCCCTATCCCGGCGACGCAACCGATATCTTCACGCTGAAGACCGACCGGGGCATCGGGTATCTCGATCAGGGCACGGGCGCACTACTTGGCTGGACTGACCTGACCGGGTGGGAGCGCCTCTCGGAAACGATCTACATGCTGCACACCGGCCAAGGAGCGGCAACGCTGGGGCTGGTGCTCGGGCTGATGGCTCTCGGCGTGCCGGTGATGGGCGGAACCGGGATGGTGCTGTGGTGGGCGGGGCGGCGGAGCAGGCCGCAGATCCACGCCAACCAGCCAGCTTCCCGGGCCGAAACGATCATTCTGGTCGGCAGCGAGGGTGGCAGCACATGGAGCTTTGCCGCGACGCTGCACAAGGCGCTGACGGATGCGGGCCAGAGCGTTCATGCTGCACCGATGTCGGCCTTCGATCCGGCCCGCTACACCCGCGCGCAGCGGATCGTCGTTCTCGCCGCGACCTATGGCGACGGCGATGCGCCGGCATCGGCAAGAGGGTTCCTCGACCAGGTCGCGCAGCTCGAAGCGCCGCCCGCCGCAGCTTTCGCGGTGCTGGGTTTCGGTGACCGCAGCTTCCCGGCCTACTGCGCCTTCGCCCGCGTCGTTGCCGAGACTGCCGAGGCGCGGGGCTGGAAGATGCTGCTGCCGTTCGACACGGTCGACCGCCAGTCGCCGCAGGATTTCGCCCGCTGGGGCCGGGCGCTCGGCACCGCCATGGAGATCGAACTCGAGCTCGGCCACCAGCCGGTTCTGCCGGCGACAGAGGCGCTGACCCTGATCTCGCGCCGCGACTACGGGGCCGAGGTGCAGGCGCCGACCGCAATCCTGCGCTTCGCCCCGCCCACGGCCTCGCTCTGGAAGCGCGTGCTCGGCCGCGGCTTCGGAGGCTTTCGGCCCGGCGATCTTCTGGGCATCGTCCCCGACGGATCCGCCGTGCCCCGGTTCTACTCGCTCGCTTCGGGACGCGGCGATGGCTTCGTCGAAATCGTGGTCAAGAAGCACCCCGGCGGTCTTTGCTCCGGGCAGCTTCTCGACCTGCAACCGGGCGACAGCATGCCGGGCTTCATACGCCGCAACCCCGCGTTTCGGCCCGCGCGAAACCACAAGCCGATAATCCTCATCGGCGCTGGGGCAGGCATCGGACCACTTGCCGGATTCGCGCGGGCCAATCGGCGCGCCCGGCCGATGCACCTGTGGTTCGGCGCCCGGCACCCCGACAGCGATTTTCTCTATGGCACGGAGATCGCCGGTTGGCGGACGGAAGGCCGGCTTGCCTCTATCACGACCGCGTTCTCACGGACGGAGCAGCGGGCCTATGTCCAGGATGCGCTGCGAAGGGACGCCCCGAAGGTCGCGCGACTGATCGCCGACGGCGCGCAGGTGCTGGTCTGTGGCGGACGCGACATGGCTGCAGGGGTGGCGGAGGCGCTGACGGATATCCTGACCCCGCAGGGTTTGACACCTGCGATGTTGAAAGCGGAGAATCGCTATGCCGAGGACGTTTACTGATCTGGTTCGCCACGCGCTGAATGGGCCAACCATGGGCACCCGCTGGTCGGCGCTATTCGATGCATCGCCCGCTACGGACCCCGTTCCGATCCGTTGCGCGTTGGCCGAAAGCGTGGGCCTGTTGGATCGCCAGATGTCCACCTGGAAGCCCGATAGCGACCTGATGTGTGTCAATCGCGCGCCGGTGGGTGAATGGGTTTCGGTCCCTCCCGAACTGATGGAGGTTTTGGCCCGTGGCCTCGAGATCGGGCGGCTGTCCGGCGGGGCGTTCGACATCGGCATGGGCGATGTCGTCACAGCCTGGGGGTTCGGGCCGCAGCATGCGGACCCACAGGCGATGCGGGTAGCCCTGGGCAGGGCCCACGCCTTGGCGCATGAGGTTCTCGAGCTTGACGGCGATGCGCTGAGGGTTCGCAAACACGCGCCCATGACGCTGGACCTGGCGGGCATCGCCAAAGGTTACGCCGTCGATCGCATGATGGCGGTGCTGGGGCGTTTCGGGATCACGGATGCCCTGGTGGGGCTCGATGGCGAGATGCGCGCATGCGGTCGGCGCGCCGATGGCCGCCCCTGGACGGTGGCGCTGGAGCGGCCCGACTTTGAGACGCGCGCCCCACTCTCGATCCTGGAACTTGCCGATTGCGCGGTGGCGACATCCGGTGACTACCGACACTGGCTTGATGTTGGCGGACGGCGCCTGTCCCACACCATGGACCCGGCTCGCGGCGGCCCCGCGACGGGATCGCCGGCATCGGTCACCGTGCTGGCGGAAAGCTGCATGGACGCGGACGCCTGGGCCACGGCTCTCATGGTACGGGGCGCGCGCGCAGGGCTGGAGATCGCACGACATCGCGGGTTGAAAGCGATTTTCATCGAACGTGTCGGCGAGACCTTGCGTCAGAGCCGCGTCGGATGGATGGACCGGAAGGAGCATCCGGCTGCGCACTCACCAGTCGTTGACGCCTGAAGCAGACCCGCAGAAGCGTAAAACTTCCCCTGTGGATCGTCGCTGATGGCGCGTCGGCCGTGCAAGGTCGCGGGCGTGGGCGCTGGCCAACAAGATCGCCTGCGCGATCTGGGCGCTTCTCGTGGAGGGAGGCATCTATCGGGCGCCGGCGATCGGGGCGAAAGCGAGCGGCAAGGTGCCAAAGCGTGATGAACCTAAAGGGCGATGCCTTGATGCCAAACAGACCGTCAGAGGCACTGCGCCTTCGAGTGAGGGGAAATTGAACAGGCGATCAGTGTCGCAAATAGCGGAACCGCCCGCCATGCTCACCCGATCAGCGCGTTCAGATGCGCAACGACGCTGCGAGCAAGCGCCCCGGGTTCGTAGCCGCCCTCAAGCATGGAGAGCACGCGGCCTTCCCCATGCGCGCGTGCGACGGCAAGAAGCTTGTCGGTCACCCATACATAGTCGGCCTCGGTCAGGCAGAGGTCCGACATGTCGTCCAGAATATGGGCGTCGAAGCCTGCCGAAATGAACACCATCTGCGGTGCGAAGCGTTCAAGGGCGGGGAGCCAATGATCGGCAACCGCTTCGCGGAACTCCGGTCCGGCCGCCCCGGCGGCAAGCGGGGTAGCGACGAGATTGGGCGTCTCGGATGCACGTCCGGTAAAGGGATAAAACGGGTGCTGGAAGGACGAGCAGAACAGAACCCGCTCGTCATACTTGAAGATTTCCTCCGTGCCATTGCCGTGATGAGCGTCGAAATCGATGATCGCGACACGCTTCAGCCCATGTGCATCGAGCGCATGGGCTGCGGCAACGGCAATGTTGTTGAACAGGCAAAAGCCGAGCGCCGCTCCCGCCTCCGCATGATGGCCCGGCGGACGGACCGGACAGAAAATCGGGCAGGCCTCGCCGGAGAGGATCAGGTCGACCCCGAGGATACCGCCGCCAGCCGCCCGTTCCGCGGCGCGCAAGGTACCCGGTGACAACACTGTATCACCGTCAATCGCCACCAAGCCGGCGGCGGGCGACGTGGCTGCGAGCCGGTCGAGATAAATCGGTTCATGCACGCGCTCGAGCTGGGCGCGAGTGACAAGCGGTGCGTCGTAGTGCCGAACCACGAAATCGAGGCCGGATGAAATCATCTGGTTTGAAATCGCGTCCAGCCGCCCGCGCGTGTCGGGGTGGAGTGGCCCGGCGTCGTGTTCCAGGCAGTCGGGGTGCGAAACGATGCCGAGCATGTCTCACAGCGCCCGCTCGACGAAGACAAGTCCCGGGTCGTCGGGATCGGGACTTTCCGAGAAACCGAGTTCCGCCATCAGTTGCAGCATCGAGGCGTTGCGCGCCAGCACCGTACCCTCCATCACCGTCAGGCTGTGCTCGTCGCGCGCCGCTTCCATCAGCGCCTTCATCAGCCGCGTGCCGATGCCCTGCTTCTGCACCTCGTCAGAGACCACGACGGCGAACTCGCAGCTTTTCATATCCGGATTGATGACATAGCGCGCGACGCCTTGCTGACGTGGTCCGCGCGCCCCTTCGGTCATCGCAACCAGTGCCATCTCGCGGCGATAGTCGATCTGCGTGAAACGCACGAGCATCTCCTGCGAAAGCTGGTTCAGCGTGCCCATGAATCGGAACTGCCTGGCTTCCGGCGAGAGTTCGCGCACAAAGGTCTGCTCACTTTCCGCATCCTCCGGGCGAATCGGCCGGATGATCAGTGACGTGCCGTCGGAGAGGTGGTCCTTCCAGACGAGATGGCGCGGGAACGGATGGATCGCGACATGGTCATATGGACCGCTGCGCGCCGGCGGTCGGGCGATACCGATGCGCGCATCGACGGCGATGACGCCATCGCGACCGGCAAACAGCGGGTTGATGTCGAGTTCCGTCACCTCGGGTAATTCGCAGACGAGATCGGAAATGCGCAACAAGACGTCGATCACCGCCGCCCGGTCCACCGCAGGGCGGTCGCGAACGGCGTCGAGAAGGCGCGAAACCCGCGTGCGGTTGATCAGCCGGTTCGCCAGAACCGCGTTCAGAGGCGGAAGCGAGACGGCGCTGTCACGCAGCACTTCGACCATCGTGCCGCCGGCTCCGAACAGGATGGTCGGACCGAACACCGGATCGCGGCTGGCGCCGATGACAAGCTCGCGCGCATCCTCCACATGGGCCATGCGCTCAACAGTGACCCCGAGAAAAGCTGCGTCGGCGCGTGCCTTTGCCACGCCCTCGGCGATTTCCCGGAAGGCAAGCTTGACGTCGGCTGCATTCATGACGTTGAGGCGCACGCCGCCGACATCCGACTTGTGGGTGATGTCGGGTGAGTTGACCTTCATCGCGACCGGAAAACCGACCGTCTCGGCGGCGATCACCGCAGCGGCGGGGGTTGCGGCCTCGATGGTGACGTTGATCGGAATGTTGAAGGCATGCAGCAGGGCCTTGGATTCGATGTCGGAGAGCATGCTGCGCCCCTCGCCGAGTGCGTCGGCGATAATCATCCGCGCTCCGCTCAGATCCGGCGAGAAGGCGTTGCCGGGGCCGGGGGTTTCCAGCGCCAGTTTCCGGTGCCGGTAGTGCTGGGCCAGATAGGAGAATGCCTCGACCGCACGCTCGGGCGTGGTGAAATCGGGAATGCCGTTTTCGCTCAGATGGAAGCGTCCCTCGGCGACCGAGCTTTCGCCCATCCAGCAGGCGAGCACTGGCTTGAAGGGTTTTTCGGCGAGGGCCGAAACAACCGCTTCCGCCACTGCGGTCGCGTCGGTCATCGCCTGAGGTGTGAGCATCACGAGCAGACCATCGAAATTTGGATCGGTGAGGCCTGCCCTCACTGCCGCCACGAACTTGTCGGGCGCGGCGTCGCCGAGAATGTCGATCGGGTTGGCGCGCGACCAATAGGGCGGCAGGACCTTGTCCAGCGCGGCGACGGTGGCCTCCGACGGAGCAGCGAGATCGACGTCCATGTCGCCGGCGCGATCAGCGGCAAGAACACCCGCGCCTCCGCCATTGGTGACGATGCCAAGCCTATTGCCTTTCGAACGCTTGTTGGCTGACAGGATCTCGGCCGCGGCGAAGAGTTGGCCGAAGGTGCGGGCCCGCACGGCCCCGGCGCGGGCAAGCGCGGCATCGAAGACCTCGTCCGATCCTATCAACGCGCCCGTATGGGTGTGGGCGGCCGACGAACTCTGGTTGTGGCGGCCGGCCTTTAGCACAATGACCGGCTTTGTGCGGGCTGCGGCGCGTAGCGCGCTCAGGAAAGACGGCGCATCGCGCACGCCCTCGATATAGAGAAGGATCGCCTCGGTTTTCGGGTCGACGGCAAGGAAATGCAGGGCATCGCCAAAATCGATGTCAGCTGAGTTGCCGAGTGAGACGATCGCCGAAAAGCCGAGATGATGGGGTGCGGCCCAGTCGGCGATGGCCGAGCAAAGCGCGCCGGATTGCGAGATCAGAGCAAGACGGCCCTGCGGCACGCCGGAGTTCAAAAATGTTGCATTCAACCCTAGCCAGGGGCGGACAAGCCCGACGCAATTGGGACCGAGGAACCGTATATCCGCGCGACGCGCGGCGTCGAGCAGTTGGCGATGCAGCCGCTGGCCTTCCGCGCCGGCCTCCACGAAGCCCGCCGACAGGACGATAGCATTTCTGATGCGTTTTTCGCTGCAATCCTCGATGATCTGCGGGATCGTGCGGGCCGGCGTGGCAATGACCGCCAGATCGATGTCGCCGGGCACATCGAGGATCGAGCGGTAGCACGCCACTCCACCAATTTCCTTGTGCTTCGGATTGACCGGAATGAGGCGTCCCTTGAAGTCTTCAGCGGTCAGATTCGACCAGACCTTCGCGCCGACGCTGTTTTCCGCATCGCTGGCGCCGAACAGGGCGACGGACTCCGGATTGAAAAGCCGATGAAGTGGGCTTCGGTCGAGATAGGCTTGCATAGCGTCGCACCTTTGCTTGGGGACCGCGCGCGTGGATGGGGCGGCGGAACGACCAAGCTCCGACCGGCCGGAGCGCGGTCTTGCGCGATTTTGCGGCGATGGTAACCGCCCGGCATGACGGGACGTTGATCTCTATCAAGCAGGCAAAGTGATTTTGCCGCGGGCGTGGCGCCGCTTTCGTGAAGCCGAGCTTCGATCGCGGCATTCTACCGGTTGGAACTGAGACGACGAAATTGTCCTGATCGGCAGGAGTCTTTGAACGCTCGTCTTTCCTTCAGAGCTTTCCGCTTTCTCCGGGTTAGGTCCATCCGCCATAGCACCTGGTCTGCGGAGGCAGGCCCCGCTCCTGCTTACACCCGGCGCTGATGGGGCGACCTCGGCAGAAATGTCGACCGCGACAGAATCCGGCCCTCGACCTCCACGGTCAGTCTCAGCGCCCAGCTTCCATGATAGAAGGTCAGCCGAAAGCGGCCGCTGTCCTCCTCGATCCCCGTCTCGCAGCGGCTGGTGATCTCGCCCACAGCCATCCGCGAGCGCACGGTTCCGGGATCGAGCGCGAAGGCCTCCGCCAGGATCTCGGCGTCGACCACGAAACTGTCTGGCGTGACGGTGACGGTGCTACTCATGCATCCGTCCGCCTGCGGCTGCTGACCGCCACGATGCCGGCGAAACCGGGCGTCACGGCCAGGTCATCGACCTCACCCGGCGTGGCGGCCCGCGGCGACAAGGTGGCTCTCCTCAACCGGTCCACGTGCGAGGAAATGCTCAGGGATCGGATCATCGGTGTGTCCATTGCATCGAGATCATGCCGGCACGACCATGGGTCTGGGCAGGGCGACGTCCGCCAGCGTCGAGCGGTCGAGATCGGCGAGGAAGAGGGCTTCGGCCGCGCGCAGCCGCGCCTTTAGCCGGCAGCAGCCCGTGATCGAACAATCGCTGCCGCCAGGTGCGAAGCACTCGACCAATGCCTGCCCCTCCTCCAGAATGCGGATCACCGTACCGAGCCGAATGTCCCGCGGCGGCTTCGCCAGAACCGCGCCGCCGCCGCTGCCGCGCCGCGTGGCCACCAACCCGCCCTGCGCCAGCCGCTGCATGATCTTGCTCAGATGATTGCGCGACAGGCCAAATTCCTGCGCCAGCTCGGCGGTGGAATAACCGCGCTCCGGCGCGCTGGCCATGCGCATGAGCATCCTGAGGCCGTAATCGGTGAAGGAGGTGAGGCGCATCGCCGTCCAGGCTCCTGAGAAATGGGTATTTACAATACCTATTAGCGGGATTAGACCGAAATACAACCCTGTTCGACCGGAGCCCGCCATGCCGCAGAACCCAGCCATACTTCCACCCATCCGCTCGGCCCGGCCGGTGCTGACCGCCGGGATCATGGCGGAGACCGGGCTGGACGAGGGCCGGCTGACGGCTTTGGTCCACCGCTTTTATGCCAAGGTGCGCACCGACGCGATGCTTGGGCCCGTTTTTGCTGCGCGGATCTCCGACTGGGAGCCGCATCTGGCCAGGATGGTCGATTTCTGGTCCTCGGTCGCGATGATGACCGGGCGCTATCATGGTACTCCGGTGGCCAGACATGCGGGCCTGCCAGTGGCATGGGAGCATTTCGAACGCTGGCTGGAACTCTTCCGCGAAACCGCCGCCGAGACCTGCACCCCCGCTGGCGCTGCCCATGTTGTCGAACGCGCCGAGCGGATCGCACGCTCGCTCCACATAACCATCAAGGATGCCGCGCATCCGGAGCGCGACGCCCCGCCACGGCTTTGACGCCCGCGAAAGGAGACAGACATGACCGAAACCGTTCCGACCGACGATCCGGCCGAACTGACCCGCTGGATCGAAACCCACTATCACGCCCGCCACCGCGAGCAGCTTCCCGAACTCGCCGCGCTCGCGGCAAAGGTCGAGCAGGTCCACGCCGCTGCCCCGGAGGTGCCAGCGGGCCTATCGGAGCTCCTGCGGCAGATGATAGGCGCGCTCGAAGTGCATATGAAGAAGGAGGAGTTGATCCTCTTTCCGGCGATCCGTCGGGGCGGCATGCCCGGGATCGAGAACCCGATCGCGGTCATGCGCGCCGATCACGACGAGCACGGCGCCGAGATCGCCCGCATCCGCACTCTCACCAACGACCTGACGCTGCCAGGCGATGCCTGCCGCAAATGGACGGCCCTTTACGAAGGGCTGGCGGAATTCATCGCCGAGTTGGAAGTTCACGTCCGGCTGGAAAACGAGGTGCTGTTTCCGCAGTTCGAAACCGCAACCTGACAGGACGGGGCCACGACCGCCCTCGGCTTGCCGAATACTACCAATACGCATGGCGAGCACTGCGTCATTTTGTGACCTCTGCTGTGAAAGAGGTCGGAGCCAGGGAATTCGTACGACCGGTTGGCCACGGCGGAAGAGCCGAGTGATTGCGATCGTCGGCGAATGCGCCGATGGCCGCCAGCGCCGCGCCACTGAAGATCATCGATAACTGCCTCTGATACATCCCATACATGAGGTTGCTGCTCCCCGGCGGAGAGGCGAACCTTTCGGCTGTCGATATCCAGTAGGAATGGAGAGCAGCGATGCGATTGTATGCCGGTTTGGATGTGAGCCTCAAGACGACGCAGATTTGCGTGCTCGATGAAGAGCGGCGGATTGTTCGGCGAGGGTCGAGCGACACGCAGTCGGGGATGATCGCCGAGCGGCTGGAGCCGCTTGGCAGGAGCGTCATGCTGGTTGGTCTCGAGACGGGCTCGCTGACGCCCTGGCTGTATCATTCCCTGAAGGCCGCGGGTCTTCCAGTTGTTTGCAGGACGCGCGGCGCGCGGTCGACGCGGTGCGCTCTCGCCCGAAGAAGACCGACAAGGCCGATGCCCAGTCGCTGGCCGAGATGTTGGCATGCAGGTAGTATGCGCCGGTTCTCGTCAAGAACCTCGACAGCCACCGCCACAAGGCGTTGCGCGGTGCCCGCGACCAGTTGGTTCGCGTGAAGCGTCAGCTCAACGGTCAGGTGCGCGGGCTGCTGCGCCCGTTCGGCCTTTGGCGGATCGGATTGACGTCGATCAATGCTAAGATGGTCCCAACCGCCTCTGATGGTTGGGCTACGAAGGCAGATGCGCTGCTGCTGGCGCGCAGCTTGGCGTACCGCATCCCGGTGAGGGCGAAGGCAAACAGGTTTGGGATCGCGCTTCCCTGATCATCGGACTTATTGCGATCGTGTTGTCAGCAGTCAGGAGTCTTGCATGAGTTATGCCTCGATCTTGGTACATGTCGAGAACGCCGAGGCGTCCTCTAACGCGCGGCTCGACCTCGCTGTCGCTCTTGCCCAACGCTTCGACGCGGCTCTAATCGGAGCCGCCGCCGCCACGTTCCGTCCACCGCCGGTCGACGCATTCGGCGGTGTGGTGTTCGTCGATGTCGTCGCCGACGAACGAGAGCAGATCGCCGCCGAACTGCGAGACGCCGAAGCGCGATTCCGTTCACATTGTGCCGGCCGGACCCTCGCAACGGAATGGCGCTCCGCGGTTGATATGCCTGCCGAAATGCTGGCCCGCGAAGCCCGTTCGGCGGATATGATCGTTATCGGGCGCGATTTGGATCGCCAGCGTGCGGACGTCTACCGGACCGCCGATCCCGGCACAGTGATGATGGCCGCCGGCCGGCCCGTTCTCGTCGTCCCCGCGGGCACCAGCGTGCTTTCGGCCGAGCATGTGGTCATCGCCTGGAAAGACACCCGCGAGGCGCGCCGGGCGCTGTGGGATGCGTCGCCCTTTCTGCGGGCGGCGGCAGGTGTCCATGTCGTCGAGATCACCCGGGAAACGGAGTTCGAAGCCGCGCAAGCTCGCACTGCGGATGTCATCCGTCATCTCGAGCGTCATCAGGTCAAGGCGCGCTCGGACGTGCGCGTACAGCGGGAGGCGTCCGTGGCCGACGAACTTGTCCTGACTGCCGAGCAGAATGGGGCCGATCTCATTGTCGCTGGGGGATATGGCCATGCGCGCTTGCGAGAATGGGTCTTTGGCGGCGTCACCCACGACCTGCTGCGTCGCTGTCCAAAATGCTGCCTCCTGTCCCATTGAGCAAATCCGCCTGTCGACGACCTGCCTCGCATGCTGTGGGCCACCGCACTCGATCGTGTCGATCGCCGGCTCGGGCTTGCCGGGCAGGGCGGGGCAATCCAACAAGCGCTGAACACACATGACCTGGAAGAACACCATCCTGCGGGAGTCCGACACATGCTGGCGGATTGAAGACGCGACAAGGATTGCGCTCTTGGTCGACGGCTGGGCGTACCTGCCGGCGATGCGCGCCGCTATGGAGCGGGCCAAGCATTCCATTCTTCTTATCGGATGGGACTTCGACGCGCGAGTGCCTTTAGGACCCCCAACCGATGAGAACGGAGATAGCGAACCGCTCTGCGATCTGTTGACGCGCCTGTTGGCGCGAAACCCAGATCTCAAGGTCCATATTCTTATCTGGAAGATGGCGATTGGTTACAGCGTCCAGCGCCGAGACAGTCCTCAGCGTGCGGCGCGATGGCTGCCCGGAGATCGTCTGGAATATCGGCTGGACGGCGGCCATCCGGTCGGTGCTTCGCACCATCAGAAAATACTGGTCGTAGACGACAGCGTCGCATTTTGCGGAGGTTCCGACTTCACGCGCAATCGCTGGGACACCTCCTTGCACCTGCCCGTCGATCGCCGTCGCCGCACGCTCGACGGGAGCCTCTACAAACCTCGTCATGAGGTGATGCTCGCCGTCGCGGGGCCTGCGGCGGCGGCACTTGGCGAATTGGCGAGACGACGTTGGCGTCGCGCCACCGGTGTTCAACTTCCGCGGCCGGCCGCGGAAAAGACTGCGTGGCCCGAAAATCTCGCACCCGACATGAGCGACGTCAGATTGGGGATCGCCCGGACCGAGCCCGCCGACAGGCGGGGGACCGCCGTCAGGGAAGTGGAAGCCCTCTATCTCGCCGCGATCGCCGCCGCCGAACATTGGATTTATCTGGAGAATCAGTACATCACGTCACCGGTCATCGCCAACGCCTTGGCACAACGTCTCGGAGAACGGGACGGGCCGGAAATCGTCATCCTGTGCCCGGCCCGAAGCACTGGAATCTTCGAACGCTTGGCCATGGAGCGCCCTCGCATCCCCCTGATCCACTCGCTCCGTGGCAAGGACATTCACCAACGGTTGCGGGTCTTCGCCCCCATGGCCGCGATCGATCTGCCGATCACGGTGCATTCCAAGCTGATGGTCGTCGATGATCGTTTTTTGAGAGTTGGATCCGCCAATCTGAACAACCGGTCACTCGGCCTCGATACGGAATGCGACGTGGCGATCGAGGCCGGAGCAGACGATCGGGCAGCGAGACGGCGAATTCGGATGCTTCTGAGCCGGCTCGTGGCCGAACATGTCGGTGCCTCCGCGGAGGTCTTCGCCGCCGAGCTGGAGCGATCGGGCGGTCTGATCGCGACGACTACTCTGCTCAACCGACCAAAGGGAAGGCACCTCGATCCATTTCCGGCGTTGCAGCCGGGCTGGCTCGATCGATTGCTTGCGTGGGCGCATTGCTTCGATCCGTTCGACGCGGCCGACAATTGGCGGCCATGGCGTCGTCTCCGGGGCCGATCACGCTAATCGCCGGAACCCGGACCAGGCCGGCTCTTGACCGAGATCAATGTCTGCGCTGGACGTCCGGGCGAGCCTGCTTTGCATGCACATCGTCAGCACGAAGGAGGCCGACGCCGGTGACGACACTCGCGCAGACACCCGTTCCCCTCCGGCGGCTGTTTCGTCGTCTCGACTTCGCCCCCGTTCCCACCGACGATTTCCTGGGGCGCCTGCTCGCGGTCTGGCAAGCGCGACGAGACGAGCTGATATTTCCGTCGGAAAGGGATCTCAACATTGAGGAACTCGGCCCAGAAGGCACGTTTGCTTTCGTATATGGCGTGCCGCAGCAGGGGCTAAATTATACGCTTCGTTCGGGCGCCAAATCGTTAGATGCGGTGCTCGGGCACTGCGAGGTCGGGGCGAGCTTGGCCGCCGCGCCACGCCGTCGCGGGGCGGTACGGCTCAGGCGTTTGTTCGAAGTCGTCCGACAAGCAGGCGAACCCTTGCTCGCGGAATTTACGCTCGACGAGGCGGGCGGCGAGCCGAACGCGGCCGAGATCCTGCTGGCGCCGCTCTCCGAGGACGGCCATACCGTCGACGCGATTGTCGGCGGGCTATCGCTTCGCCCGATGAAAGCGGACGGATCGAGCCCTAAACGACGTGCCGTGGTCCGCCCGGACGGTCCGACGCTGTTCGCGCTCGGTTCCAGCGCAGCCTTCGGAGAGCGTGTCGCCCGACATCTCGACATCATGCTTGCGGCTCACGAGGAACGTTTCTTCGAGGACGGCGAGCACAAGGCGCGGCCGCTTGTCCGCGTTCGTGACCGCGATGTCTATGTCATCGACAGCCTCACCGGCGACCTGCGGCACACGAGCAACGACAAGCTCTGCCGGGTGCTCTTCTTCATCGGCGCTCTGAGGGACGCGGGCGCCGATCGGGTCACCGCCGTCGTTCCCTATCTCTGCTATGCCCGCAAGGATCGGCGGACCAAGAGCCGCGACCCGGTCACGACCCGCTATGTCGCCCAACTGTTCGAGGCGGTGGGGACGGATCGCCTGATGACCATGGAAATTCATAATCTCGCCGCCTTCCAGAACGCTTTTCGCCATCCGACGGTCCATCTCGACGCCAATAGCGCCTTCGTCGGTCATTTCGCGGCGGAGGTCGGGGACGCCCCGGTTGCGGTCGTCTCGCCCGATCTCGGCGGCGCCAAGCGGGCGGAGATCTTTCGCGAGCGGCTGGAAACGACGCTCGGCCGTCCCGTCGCGAAAGGCTTCATGGACAAGCAGCGCAGTGGTGGTGTCGTGACGGGGGAGCTATTCGCCGGGGATGTCGATGGCCGCGTGGTGGTCGTGGTCGACGATCTGATCAGCACCGGGACGACGATGGCGCGGGTCGCGGCGGTCTGCCGTGCCAAAGGCGCGACGAGGGTTTCGGTCGCGGCGACCCATGGCCTGTTCACCGGTGGTGCCGATGCACTCTGGGGCGAGGCGGCGATCGATGACGTCGTGATCACGGACACCGTGAAGCTGCCCGCGCTCGACGCTGGCGCGGTCGCAAACCGCCTGGTCGTGCTGGAGACGGCGGACATTTTCGCCGATGCCATCACGGAGTGTAGTCGTGCGGAGTTCGGCATTCGTCGTCGGGCCTGAGGCGTCGGGACAATCACGCCCCGAGCGGAGACTGCCGGCGTGCTGGCCTCAGCTCAGATGGCGCTGGATTTCGTCGACGGGATGCTTCGTGAGGTCCTTGTCGACTTCGGCGACGATCAGCTTGCGAACCGCGTCGGTGAAGCGGCCTCGCAAATCCGCCAAGGCCTTCGGCGGCGCCACGACGATCAACGCCGGTACATTTTCCCGGGCGCAGAGCCGGTCGATCTCCTCGGCCACGTCGGACGCGAACGCCGCTTCGGCCGCGGCATGCCAGTCGGTCTGCCCGACGGCGCTGCGCCGGCCCTGGGTCTGCGTTCTGCCAGGCTCGTCGCTTCCGTGCTTGCTAGTGAGCGGGTTGTCCGGCGCTTCGAGAACGTGCTCGACCGTTAGATTCGGACTGAATGGGCCGCCTTCGTTTATGAGCACGAGGGCCTTGCGCCCGTCGGCGACGAGGACCCGCGCACGGTGCGCGATTTTGACCGTGGTCATGGCGGTGACACTTCCTGCGTTCGATGATCCAGGATCACAGGGTAGCCGCATTGGCGACGCCCGGCTTTGACAAGGATCATGTCCGCTCGCTCTCATGTGGCGAGATCCGACCGCGCCGTTGCCACCCCGGCCGCCGGGCGACAGCGCCGCCTGGCTATCGCAGGGATTCTTCCGCCACGGCGAGGTATCGGCTCGCGAGCGGTTCCCATTTGGCCGGTTCCCGTGGTGCGGCATCGAGAAGGTGGGCGAGCGAGAGCCGGGCGCGCAACACCGCGCGAAAAGCGGTGTAGAACGCGACCAATCGCGGCGGCGGGCGGTCGCCGAGTTGATCCGCGACCTGCTCGATGAGCGCTGGCCCGATGGAGGGCGCGCCCAGTATCCGGCATTCCAGGCCGAGAAAGGCCAATTCGTCGAACGGATCGACGAGGCGCAGTTCCGGACTGAATTCGAGACAATCAAAGACCACGATCGGGTCGGTCAGGCAGATGTGCTCGGGCCGCAGGTCACCGTGCCCCTCGACGATCCGACCGGTGCGCGCTCGGTCCTCGATCAGCGGGCGGTCTGCTGCCATTCTCTGGTCGAGCTCGTCCAGCACCTCCGGAAGGCGCGCGGGGTCCACCGCGAAGGCGCGGTTTGTCAGGATCGCCCGATTGTCCGCCTGCTGTGCCAGGAGACGGTCGACATAGGCAGCCGGATCGAGCGCCGGATGGTCGGCCGTGCGGTAGAACCGCGCCAAGAGGTCCGCGATCCGGCTGGTCTCGGTCGCGCCGATCTGGTCTTCGTCAAGCATCCGGTCGAACATTCGATCCGCCGGCAGGCGCCGCATTACCACAAGCCAGTCGACCACGGTTCCGCGGCCGTCCAGCGCCAGATCGCCGGAATCGTCCTGGGTAAGGGGAGCAGTTCCCAGATAGGTCTGCGGCGCGAGCCGCCGGTTGAGGCGGACTTCCTCGCGGCAATTGGCCTCGCGGGCAGCCAATGTGGTGAAATCCAGGAAGGGGAAGCGGACCGGCTTTTTCAGCTTGTAGACGAGGTCGCCGGCCAGAAAGACCCAGGACATGTGGGTCTCCGTGACGAGGACATCGGCCGGGGCGTGATCGTAGGCGGCCGGCTCGCTGAGGAAGCGGACCTTGGCTTCGATGGGTCCTGTGCCGGCGCCATCGGGCGGCGACGCGGGGATGTCAGCGGATTTCGGGTCGCTCGGCATGGGGACGCACCGCATCAGATACGGGCCGAGATGTCATCGGCACGGCCCGAGGCGGCGGTCGCGACGGGCCATGCTTCAGCGGGTCGGCCAGAGATCCCGCAACGCCTTGCGCATGGAGTTGCGGACCTGGGTGATCTCGCCTTCGGAGATGTGGTTGTCCAGCAGCCTGAACACCGCCGCGATGGCTTCCTCGGTGTCGTCGAACGGATCATCGCGGAGATCGTTCTCGACGCGGGCGACGAAATCCTCTTTCGTCCGGTTCCAGGCCGGTGTCGCGGAGGGCTGCCACCCCTCGAAGAAGATGCCGCGAATGAGGACGGGCAACTGCGCCGACAGGTCCGCGGCTTCCTCGACCGAGATCGCGTCGCGCAAGGCGTGAAGCACCGATCGCAGCAGGCGCAGGGCGTGACGCTCGCCGCCCTCGTTCAGATCGTCGGCAAGTTCGTTGACCCATTGCTGCGCCTGTTGGGCGCCATGGGCGAAGGCTGGAATTGCGCTGCCGGTCACGATCCTGTCCTCCGGACGATATGTCGATCACCCCTTATGGGCGTGTTTGCGACATCCGCATTGCGGCAGATCAATCTGCCGATCCGCGAGCTTCGGCGCGCGCGACATGCTGCTTGACCGCGGCGAAGCTGTCCGGGCTGACGGAGATCGAGTCGATCCCGCATTCGACCAGGAAGGCGGCAAAGGCGGGATTGTCGCTCGGGGCCTGACCACAGAGACCGACCTTCGCACCGGCCTCGCGGGCAGCTTCGATCATGCTGCGGATCATCCATTTCACCGCCGCGTCCTCTTCGTCGAACAACTCGGCCAATAGGCTGGAATCGCGGTCGACGCCGAGCGTCAGCTGGGTAAGGTCGTTGGAGCCGATGGAGAACCCGTCGAAACGTTCGGCAAAGCCGCGCGCGAGGATGACGTTGGCGGGGATCTCGCACATGACGTAGACCTGAAGCCCGTCCTGATCGCGCTTCAGCCCGTTCTCCGCCATGACCTCGAGAACCCGGTCGGCCTCGCCGAGCGTGCGGCAGAACGGGATCATGACGATCACATTGGCGAAGCCCATCTCCTCGCGCAGTCGCCGGATCGCGCGACACTCCAACGCGAAGCCTTCCCGGTAACGCGGCGAGTAGTAGCGCGAGGCGCCGCGAAATCCGAGCATCGGATTCGCCTCCTCGGGCTCGAAGCCCTGTCCGCCAACGAGATGGGCATATTCGTTGGTCTTGAAGTCGCTCATCCGCACGATGCAGGGATGGGGGTGTGCAAGGGCGGCGATGCGGGCCAGGCCTTCGGCCAGCCGGTCGACGAAGAAGGCCGGTTTGTCCGCGTAGCCGCGCGTGATGGCCTCGATCTCGGCCCGGACGGCCGCATCGGTGATCGCAGCGAAATTGACTAGCGCCATCGGGTGGATCTTGATGGCGTTGTTGATGACGAACTCCATGCGGGCAAGGCCGACGCCGTCGGCCGGCAGCCGCCACCAGCGCGCGGCAGCGGCCGGATTGGCGAGATTCAGCATGATCTCGGTGCGGGTGGACGGCGCCTCGCCGGGATCGCTCTCCTCGACCGTGATGTCCGCGTCGCCTTCGTAGATGAAGCCCAGGTCGCCCTCCGCGCAGGACACTGTGATCGCCTGCTCGTCATGCAGCAGCTGCGTCGCGTCACCAGTGCCGACGATGGCCGGCAGGCCGAGTTCGCGGCTGACGATGGCCGCATGCGAGGTGCGCCCGCCGTGATCGGTAACGATCGCGCTCGCGCGTTTCATGATCGGCACCCAATCGGGATCGGTGGTTTCCGTCACCAATATGGCGCCGTCCACGAAGCGGTCGATTTCGTCCGGAGTGCGGATCATGCAAACCGGCGCCGAGACGATCGCCTGTCCGATCGAAAGACCCGTGCAGAGCGTTCGGCCGTGGGCGCCGAGCCGGTAGCGTTTATGTACACCGGCGGTTCGCTGCGACTGCACGGTCTCGGGTCGCGCCTGGACGATGAAGAGCGACCCGTCGCGGCCGTCTTTTGCCCATTCGATATCCATCGGACAGCCGTAATGCCGTTCGATCGCCTGCGCCCAACGGGCCAGCGCGAGGATGTCGTCGTCACTCAGCACCAGGCTTTGCTGTTCGACGCGCGACGTCGGCACGTTCTTCACCGGTCGCTCGCCGCCCTTGGCGTATATCATCTTGATCTGCTTGGCACCGAGCGTCTTCTGGATGATCGGCCTGAGTTGGGGATTGTCGAGAAACGGCTTGAAGACCTGGTATTCGTCGGGATCGACGGCGCCCTGCACGACGTTTTCGCCGAGCCCCCAGGCCGCATTGATGATCACCACGCGGTCGAAGCCGGTTTCGGTATCGATCGAGAACATCACGCCCGAACTGCCGAGATCGGAGCGCACCATCCGCTGAACGCCAACGGACAGCGCGACCTTGAGGTGGTCGAAAGCTTTCGTCTCGCGATAGCTGATGGCGCGGTCGGTAAAGAGCGAGGCATAGCAGCGCCGACAGGCATCCAGCACATTCGCCCTACCCGCGACGTTCAAAAACGTCTCCTGCTGGCCGGCGAAGCTCGCGTCCGGGAGGTCTTCGGCTGTGGCGCTGGAGCGGACGGCGACATCGACATCGCCGACGTCCGAGCGGCGCGACAATTCCTCGTAGGCCTTCGTGATCGCGGTGGCGGATTCGTCCGGCCAGTCGCCGCGCAGGAATGCCGCCCGGATAGCCCGGCCGGCTTCGGCAAGCGTGATCTTG
This sequence comes from Aurantimonas marina, assembly GCF_017183135.1. Classification (GTDB taxonomy): domain Bacteria; phylum Pseudomonadota; class Alphaproteobacteria; order Rhizobiales; family Rhizobiaceae; genus Aurantimonas; species Aurantimonas marina. The sequence goes on from NZ_JADDXW010000005.1 coordinate 254,735, forward strand.
CCGGCCATGCGCTCGGCGAGCGTATCCTGGATGGTCGCCGCGATTCCGTTCGCCGCGACGAAACGTCGGAACATCTCGGCCGTCGTGGCAAATCCAGGGGGAACCGCCACACCCGCCGGGGTTAGTTTTTGGACCATTTCCCCCAGCGAGGCATTCTTGCCGCCGACCTCCGGCACGTCGCCCCGCGCGATTTCCTCGAACCAGCGAATTCCGCTCCTGGGCATTGCGTATCTCCCGCTGTCTCTCGTCGTTGGCGATTGTGAAGGCCGGTCAGCAGTCGGCTATGACATCGATCAAGCGATCGCGAATTTCATCGACGACAGATCATCCCTTGGTTCTACACTGGAACTGGATCTCCTCGGCCCGGCCGGTCGGAGGCTGCCAGGCGAGGCCGCAACGTCTACTGAAAGCCTTTTTCGTATCCGGAAATGACCTGCAGAACGGCCGCCGAAATAGCGACTGCGGGAGACGCGCCACGTCCCGCGGCCATCGTCTGATCGTCGTCCTGGGACTCGTCTTCCTTCAGGACACAACTCCATTGCGAGCCGGGACGCGTGCTGCCTCTTAGCGTCACCGCCCAGCCGGGCAGGGCCTGAGCCGCGAGGGCCAGCGCGCCATCCGTCGACGCGAGGGCGTCAGCGGGCGCCGCCACCGCGGGCACGTGCTCCTCGAGAGCGTGACGGATGTCCGTTACCAGGTCTAAGTCCACCTCGGAGGTTGTCGCGCAGCGAACCAGCAGGCTTTGCAGATTTATCTCGGCCATAGTGATCTGATTCCTTCCATGGATGACCAAAGGCATGGTCGAGTCCCATCGCCGGTCACGTTGCTTCAGCGGGAGGGCGGCAGACTGAGCCGTTATGTCTGCACCTGTTCTCCCGGAGACCGATGCGCACAGCTGTGCGGTGCTCCCACGGTCTGCGACTGACCGCGCCGGAGGCCCTACCGACACAACGACATCGATCAGACCGCCGCATTGACGCGGATCAATGTCGAAGCCTCGCCTTCGCCGGCACGTTGCGAATCCCAGCGGACGCGGGCGGTTCGCGGGACGGGGCATGCCTCGGTCTTTCCGTATTGAGGGGCGCCCAGGGGTCGGCGAAAATTCTTCGCGGCGGAGCACGAGAGAAGGCGGGCACAGTGAGATCACCGGATCCGACTGAAGAGGAGCTAGACGCGCTCGCTTTGCTCGAGTCGCGGATCGGACATCTGCATGTCCGACAGCGGCTCGGACTGGAGAGGGATTATGAGGCCCATGTGTTTCGACGGGGCACGCACTTCTTCCACATCGAGAACTGGTATTCGATCCACGGCCTGATCCGCGGCGGGCTGAAACTCGTCGGCCTGCATCGACGCGGCCAGCGCAACGCTCACGCCATCCAGGTCCGTCAGAACGAGGTCCGCCTGACGGACTTGCCTGCGGCGTTCGATGGCTACACTGTCCTGCAGCTCTCCGATCTCCACTTCGGCATGAGCTCCGGCTTTCTTGGGTCACTCCTGGAGATGCTCGCGCCGCTTCGCTACGATCTCTGCGTCGTCACCGGCGACTATCGCGCGCTCACCTTCGGCCCATGGGAGGCAGCGGTCGACGACCTCCGCCGTTTGCGGCCGCATCTATCAGGCCCGGTTTACGCGATCCTCGGGAACCATGACACCATCCGCATGGTCCCGGCGATGGAGGACTCGGGCTATCGGTTGCTGCTCAACGAGTGGGTTCGGTTGTCGCACGACGGCGAGACGGTGTATCTCGCCGGCATCGATGACGCGCATTTTTACCGGCTGGAAAACTATCATCGCGCCGCTCATGATATCCCCCAGAACGCAGTTTCTATTCTTTTATCGCACACGCCCGAGGCCTATCGGCACGCCGCTCATGCCGGGTTCGATCTCATGCTGTGCGGCCACACTCACGGCGGACAGATCTGCCTGCCGGGCGGCATCCCCATCCTGACCGATGCCGATAGCCCGCGCGCCATGGCCAAGGGATCGTGGCGCTGGCACGACATGGCAGGCTACACATCGGCGGGGGCGGGCACCTCGATCGTGGATGTGCGGCTGAACTGCCCACCCGAAGTGACCCTGCACCGACTGCGGCGGGCATAGCCTCAATAAGGCCGATCCCGGATATTGAGCCGATACAGCAAGACGGACAGCAACGTTTCGAGGACGATGAAGGCGGCGATCAGAACAAAAATATCGGCAGCGCCCAGATTCAGCTGAGCCTGGAGAACCAGGAGTGGCAAGAGGGATTCGGGGATTTGATCGAGCCCGAACGCCCGCGCATGCACCGCCAGGCCCAGCCGTCGCTTGCTGAAACTGGCGAACAGGTCGCCCATAAGCGCTGATGCGGCGAGAATCGCGCCGAGCCCCCAGCCCATTCCCAGAAGACTGGCCGCCAGGCTGGTGCACAGAATCGAGGCGACGACACCGCGCGCCGTCTTCGCCGCGCCGAACAAGCGACGCCCGTCGAAAAATGTCGATCCGCCGTCGAGCGGCATAGCCAGGCGACCCGCCAGAAGCCTGGTCGCGAGGACCGGAGCGCCGTTGGCGATGAGGAGCAGCGCAAGAATTCGAGCAAGCAGGAGTGCGTCGGCTATTGTCAGAAGTCCTTTGGTCAAGGAAGGCGCAGTCGGTTCGGCCGCGAACCGGTACCGATTGGCGGCCAAACATTCCAGTTTCCTCAAACGGCGTCTTTGATTAGGCGCAAGGCGTTTGCCGAGAGTTGCTTCGATCGTCCCGCGACGCGGGGGGCTGGCCGAATTTGACGGAGGTCAATGACGCATCGACAAACTGGTGGATGCTGGCGGCGCAGGCCACTAGTGCACAAAAGCGAGGAGAAAAGCCGGTGAGACGCCTTGAGACGACGATTTCCCCGCTTGGACTTTCGGCGACCTTGCGGGCGCCGGATGACGCCGGGGGCCTGATCGTGTTCGCTCACGGCAGCGGCTCCAGTCGCCTCAGTCCCCGCAACGTCGCCGTCGCGGAGGTCCTCGGCGAACAAGGGTTTGCGACGCTACTGTTCGATCTTCTGACCGAGGCAGAGGAGGGGGATCGGCGCAACGTCTTCGACATACCGCTTCTGGCCGATCGCCTGCTTGACGCCGTGCGCTGGATCGAGGGCGAGTCAGGGCTGTCCGAACTGCCGCTCGGTCTGTTCGGCGCCAGCACGGGCGCCGCGGCCGCGCTGGTCGCGGCCGCCCGGCTCGGAACACGGATCGCGGCGGTGGTGTCGCGTGGCGGCCGTCCGGATCTGGCCGGCGACTTCCTGCGTGACGTCAGGGCGCCGACGCTGCTGATCGTCGGGGAGGCCGACCGCGAGGTGTTGAAACTCAACGAGGACGCCTTTGCCCAACTACGCTGCAAGAAGGCTCTTCGGATCGTCCCAGGGGCAACCCATCTCTTCCCCGAACCAGGCGCCCTCGAGACCGCGATCGAATTCACGGTGGAATGGTTCGGCGCACATCTCGCGGGCGTTCCCAAGGCTGATTGAGAGCAGACGATTGCGCGGCTATTCGAGGGTCTCCGGGTAACCTGTTCGGTCCCGCTCCGCCCAGATTTCGATGAGCATGATCGTGATCGTGACGGCCAGTGGCCCCAGAATCAGGCCGGCCATCCCGAACAGGACGAGGCCACCGATGATGGAGATGAATGCGGGAACGGTATGAAGACGGAGCCGGTCTCCAACGAAGATCGGCCGCAAAATATTGTCGATACTGCCAACCACTACGGCGCCCCAGACGGCAAGAATGGCGGCCTTGCCCAAGTCACCGTTGATGGCGAGAAAAATGGCGGCGGGTATCCAGACGATGAACGCGCCCAGCACCGGCACGATGGACAAAAGGCCCATGACCAATCCCCAGAGCAGCGGGGTTGGCAAGCCGAGAAACGAGAAGATCAGGCCACCCAAGATGCCCTGGATCGCCGCGACCGCGATCGTTCCATAGACCGTGGCATGGATGGTATCGACCACGCGCGTGAACAGCCGTTCGGTCTCAGCCGTGGTCAATGGCAATCGTTCTGTCAGAAAACGTCTTGCCGTCGTCTGATCGCGCAAGAAATAGAACAACATGTAAAAGGTCAACACGAACTCGATGACCTGCACGGCGGAGTTTCGCGCGAAGGCGGCGCCGGCGTTGCTCAGCCAACTGGCGAGATTTGCGATCACTGCCGGCAGGTCGATCTGTTGCTCGATCCACTTGCCGACCGGCGCAATGCCGGGCTGGGCGTCGAGAAGCTGCTGTATCGCGCCGGACCTCAGCCTCTCCTGAATGAGCGAGACACTCGCCGCCGCTTGTTCGATGAGGCGCTCGACCACGAAGATGGCGGGTCCGGCAACGGCCAGGACAACGATCAGCACCGAGATCATGGCGGCGAGATTGGGCCATGCCACAACGTTGACGATTCTCGCATGCAGCGGAGCAAACAGGATCGCCAGGGTCAATGCCCAGGTCAGAGCACCCAGAAAAGGCGCCGCCAAGAGGATGCAAACGACCAGACCGGCAATCGTCACCGCGGCGAGGACGAGGACACCGCTATGTCCGCCTGTCTGCTTTTCCTTCTCTCGCGATGCGATGGGTTCCATGGTTCGCTGCTTCATCGGAAAGACGCGTTCCTGTCGTTCTCGCGGCCGGGGGTCCCTGGATCAGTCTTGGCTTGGCTAAACGCCGAACGGATAGGTGTCCGGCGATCCCTTCGGCCGGGGTGCGGGCAGCGGGGTGATCGCGCGCGTTTCTTCGAACCAGACATAGGCGTCGAACTGCTCGGACAGGACCGCCTCGAAATAATGGCTGTAGATCTCCGTTTCCGGACGGTAGACGACGCCGATGGCGCGCTCCAGACGCGGCTTCGACAAAAGCTCGCGCACCTCGCCGTGTTTGGCATCGCGCAGGACCGTCAGTGAGCGCGCGATCCCCGTCTGCCGGAAGACACGCTCGAAGGAATCGGGCCGCGACGGAAGCACGCGCTTGACCTGCATCCGCCCACCCCAATCGTCCGCGGCCGCAACGGTGCCGCGATCGGTACCGAAGCCGATCAGAACGGCTTGGTCGCGGTAGGCGGTCCGGCAGAGTTCGCCGATGTTGAACTCGCCCTGCCAGCCCATCGCCGTGGCCGCCGCATTGCCGATGTGGGAGTTGTGCGCCCAGACGACCGCCTTCGCCCTGGGACCGCGTGCGTTCATGAGATTTTGAAGCGTATCGAACATGTGCCGGTCACGCAGGTTCCAGGACTCGGTCGAGCCGCGATACATGATGCGGTAATAGCGCTCCGCCGTCCGCACGATGCGGGCGTTCTGCGCGGCGTCGAAATAGGCCTCGCCATCCTTGCGCATGTAGTCGAGGCGGTTTTCCAGGATGGACTTGAGTTGCGCCACGACGGCGTCTTCGCAGGTGTTGCTGTGCCCAAGCACCACCGACCGGCCGTAAAGGGCTGGATCCGCCTGCCAGGGTGTCAGGCAACCGTAGCGCTGCCTTGCAGAATCCGCTGCGAGCGGATCCACCCGCTCCAGATAATCGAGGACCGCGGTGATCGAAGCGTACATGGAATAGACATCGAGGCCGCGAAACTCGACGCGACGATCCGTCGGGAGGCTGGCGTTGTGCTGACGCAACCATTCAGCGAACGTCGCGACCTCCTCGTTCCGCCACATCCAGGTCGGGAAGCGGGTAAAGGTCTCCTCATCATAGATCCCCGCCGCGCGGTGCCGGACATGCCGATCAATCCGTGCCGCGTCGGGCCAGTCGGCTTCGACCGCGACGATGTTGAAGCCATGTCGTTCGATAAGCTGCCGCGTGATGGCGGCCCGCGCCCGATAGAAGTCCGAACTGCCATGGGTCGCCTCGCCAAGAAGGATCACGCGGGCACCGCCAAAGCGATCGAACATCGCACCGAAGGCTTCGGCTTTCTCGGGAGGCGGGAGCGAGTCGCAAGCGTGCCGGATCGCGTCGGCGGTCTCGTCGGCGCCTGCCGCCCGGAACAGTTCGGATGGAAGCAGATCTGCCATCGAAATCTCCTGTCGCGGGGAGGGCGGTGCCATCTGGCCTAGGGAATCCGCGAATGCCAGGCTGCTGAGGGGTGGATCGTGGCGGCCAGGCTCCCCAAAGATGGCGACCAGCCTATGGGGGCAAACAACAAGCGCTTTGACATCCATCAAGGCATGCTCTGATCGCGGCCAGCATGGCACGCTATTCCCTGACAGACCCATTCATCCGACGGATTGACGCAGATCAAGATGTCTCATCGGCGGGTTGACAAAGTCGGGCTGAAAATTTCGTGCCTCGCATGTGCCCGGGGCAAAACACGTCGTTCGTCGATGCATCGAACAAATGTGCGGCGTCGGGCGCGACGAGGCTACCAATGGGCAAACGGTATGCGGAAGCCCGCTCCTTGCGAGATCAGCTGCGCCGTCGCAACGAGCGCGTCACCGAGCAATACATGGTGCAGGTGCGGTTGTGGTTGCCGGTTTCCAAGTCATGCTCGCGAACGCGGGTCATCGCGAGCGGCGATGCCCGCCATGCCCTGGCGATCGCCGCCGCCAAAGACCAGGCGGACATTATCGCGATCGCGCCCCGCGACGATGTGGAGATCCGCCGCGTCACTCTCCTCAACGAAAGCGGCCGGACCCGCGAGATCGACTTGACCAGCTACGCGGAAGTGGTGCTCGCGCCGGCGGCCCATGAGCGGCACCCGGCATTCAGTAAACTCTTCGTCCATAGCGAAAGGCTCGCCGAGCCCGGTGCGTTCATATTCACCCGCCGGCCCCAGCCCCCGCGGACCGGCCTCCGGTCCTCGCTCATCGCCTGGTGGCTGAGGACCCGGCGGTGACATCAGGCGGACTCGAGACCGACCGTCGTGCCTTCCTGAGTTGCCATGGCAATTCGGAACATCCACCGGGCGCGACCGACGTGCTGGTCGGCGGCGCCGGATGGACGCTCGATCCGGTCATGACGCTCCGCGCTCGAATTCGCCTGGCTCCGGAGCCCGGGCACAACTCGCCTTCGTGACTTGCGCCGCCGGCTCGCGTGAGACGGCGCTCGACAGGGTGATGGAGGACGCCTTGCGATCCGCGGCGATCGAGCCGCCGGCACACATGTTGGCCGCCGCGTCGCAAACGAGCCTTCCCGCGCAGGCGCGACTCTGAGCTTGGGTCTTTCCGGCGATTTGCCGATCGTTCTCGTGCGGGCGGCGGATGATTTGCGTACGCAACTGCTCCGGTCACCCCAGCGTGGAGCGGATTGGCAAGAGCGCGTCGCGCAACCGTCGCCGCAATCTTTCACATCCGAAGATGGCGAGGCTTGCGAAGATGGCGAGACTTGATCCCGCTCAAACGCCACGATGATGCGAAATCTTGATCAGGATCAATGCCGAAGCCGGATGCTCGGGCTTTGGTCATCCTGTTTCGTGGCAACAGCAGGCGGATTTCGCCTCCTCAAGTCTACGTGCTTGGCCGGCAAGACGTTCGCGGCGCGCTGGCGCGCGCGCCATGAAAGGGGGCAGCCCCGCTCATCGATAGGAGAAATATCATGGCCGATACAGCAACCAGGCTCCCCGTCAAGACCGACAAATCCGCCGCGCCCTCCACTTCGGCGTCCGGGCCTTGGGCGCCGTTCGAGACGCTCCGTCACGAGATGGAGCGCCTGTTCGACAGGTTCGGCGGCGGTCGTTCGCGAACGATGCTCGCCCGTCCGACTTTCGATTTTGATCTCTCCTGGCCGCGGGAGATGACGTTCGGAACCGTCCCTGCCGTCGACATCGCGGAAAGGGAGACAGAATACGAGATCACGGCGGAATTGCCAGGACTGGATGAGAAGGATGTCGAAGTCAGACTCGCCAATGGCTCGCTGATCATCAAGGGCGAGAAGAAGGAGGAGAAAGAAGAGAAGGAAAAGGACTACTACCTCTCCGAGCGCCGCTACGGGTCCTTCACGCGCTCTTTCCGGGTTCCCGACGGGATCGACACCGATAACATCGCGGCAAGTTTCACCAAGGGCTTGCTGACCGTGAAACTGCCGAAGACGGCCGAGGCGCAGAGCAAGGAAAAGAAGATCGCGGTAACGGCCGCCTGACGGCTGGTCCGCCGAGGCGAGCAGTCGTCCCGGGTGTCCCTGCGACGGCCGCCACTATGTTCATGCCGTCGTCTTGCCGCTGCCGCATTTTCCGCCCGTCTTGATGCAGTCGGAAGTTGACCGTCAAGATCGCGTCTTTCGATTGACCGGAGCCATACATGGCCAAGGATTCGCCGCCGCCGCCGCCGCTGCAAAAGCAGACAATCATCATCTGGTACGTTCTCGCGGCGGTTCTCGGCTTCAGCTTGCTGCAGTGGGCCTGGGGGACCTATTCGGAAATCGAGACCATTCCGTTCAGCCAATTCGAGGAGCTTTTGTCGAAGGACCGGGTCGCGGAGGTCACCGTCGGCGCGGATACGGTCCAGGGAACGCTCAAGAAGGCTTTACCGAGCGGCAAGACGCGCTTCGTCACTAACCGTGTCGACGCCGGGCTGGCGGATAAGCTCATCGCCCACGGAGTGACGGTGACCGGCGCGCCATCCAGCGGTTTCGCGGGGACCCTGCTCGCCTGGGTGCTGCCGTTCTTCGTCATCTACGTGATCTGGATGTTCCTGTTCCGTCGCATGGCCGGTGGGCAGGGCCTCGGCGGTCTCATGTCGATCGGCAAGTCGCGGGCCAAGGTCTATGTGGAGAAGGACACCAAGGTGACCTTCGCCAATGTCGCCGGCGTCGACGAGGCCAAGTCGGAACTGCAGGAAGTCGTCTCCTTTCTCAAGGACCCGACGACCTATGGCCGACTGGGCGCCCGCGTGCCGAAAGGCATCCTCCTGGTCGGGCCACCGGGCACCGGCAAGACGCTGCTGGCTCGCGCCGTGGCGGGAGAGGCGGGTGTGCCGTTCTTCTCGATCTCAGGGTCCGAGTTCGTCGAAATGTTCGTCGGCGTTGGTGCGGCGCGGGTCCGTGATCTGTTCGAACAGGCGCGCAAGGCCGCACCGTCGATCATCTTCATCGATGAGCTCGACGCTCTCGGCCGCAGCCGCACGGCGGGCGGCTATGGCGGCTTCGACGAAAAGGAGCAGACGCTCAACCAGCTGCTCGCCGAACTCGACGGATTCGATCCGAGCGTCGGCGTCATCCTGCTCGCCGCCACTAACCGGCCGGAAATCCTCGATCCCGCACTGTTGCGGGCGGGGCGTTTCGACCGCCAGGTTCTGGTCGACCGGCCGGATCAGGCGGGCCGCCTTGCCATCCTCAAGGTGCATGCCGGCAAGATCATCCTCGATGACGATGTCGATATGGCCAAGGTCGCGGGCCTGACCACCGGGTTCACCGGGGCCGACCTTGCCAATCTGATCAACGAAGCGGCGATCGCCGCCACCCGCCGCGACGGGGCTTCGGTTGCATTCGGCGACTTCACGACCGCTATTGAGCGGATCGTCGCCGGCATCGAGAAGAAAAGCCGCGTTCTGAGCGAGAGCGAGCGCCGCCGCGTCGCCTATCACGAAATGGGCCATGGGCTGGTCGCGGCCAATCTGCCGGGCGTCGATCCGGTACAGAAGGTCTCGATCATTCCACGCGGCGTCGGCGCCCTCGGCTATACCATGCAGCGGCCGACGGAGGATCGGTTCCTGCTCGCCGCCAGCGAATTGAAGAACCGGATCGCCGTCCTGATGGGGGGGCGCGCCGCCGAAGAGCTGATCTTCGAGGGCGACGTGTCGACAGGCGCCGCGGACGATCTCCAGAAGGCGACCGACATCGCCATCGAAATGGTAACGCGCTACGGCATGGATTCGGGCCTCGGCGAACGGACCTATACGCGGCCTGCGCAGGGGTTTCTCGCCGTGCCGCAGACCCGCGCATTCGAGGCCTCGCAGGCCACCGAGCGCGAGATCGACTTGGCTGTCCTTGCACTCATCGAGAGCGCGGCAGAGCACGCCAGGGAGATTCTCGCAGGACAGCGTTCCGATCTGGACGCCGGAGCTGAGATGTTGCTCACACGGGAGACGCTGACGGCCGAGGAGTTCGCACCTCTGCGGAGAGGGCCGCAAACCGCGGCGGGTCCGTCCGGCGGTGCGCCGTCGCCGAAGGCCGCGCTGGCGGCCTTCAAGGCAAACGGATCAGAGAAGGCCTGACGGGCGATCTGACGGCGGGGTCGATGCGTTGGCGCTTTTTCCGCCCCCGGACTTGCCGCTGGTGCTGGCGCCGAACAGGGCGTAGGCGGGACAGAACCGGACGAGCGCGGTGAGGATGAGGATCGCGGCGACGGCATAAGCCACCCATGACCACGGTGATGCCAATGACGTGTAGGCATAGGCGGCGAGCGCGATGCCAAGGAGGATACGGACGACGCGGTCGGCGGTGCCGACATTGGCGGTGCTGAACATGGAAAGACCTCCTGCTGGGGTTGAGGCCGGGCCATCGTGTCGTCGAGGGCACGAGCCGAACGGAGCCAAAGCTCGCGCGTGGGCAGCCAAGCTTCGACGGCTGCCCGCATTGCGGATCGATCGCATCGTTGCCGGGCGGCGCTGGCTCGGCATTGATCTGGATCAGTAAACATCGCTGCGGGGGAGATTTCTCCTTGGCGGGCGACGGCCTTTCGGCCGGACCAGCGCCGCCGGCATCCGGTTCTTCGCAAATGCACCTGCACGCTTGATCTGCGTCAATGACGCGACCCTGCGGTCGGATGAACGTCACGCGGAGCGTGCGGATGCGCATGTAAAGCTGTCTGGACGCTCTGCGGGAAACCGGATGGTGGATGGTCGCCGGTCGAGGCTCGAAAGCCGATCGGCACCCTCCGCCATCGAACGACCGGGAGAGACGGAATGAAAAGACCTGATGATGGGGCCAGGACGGTGGTGCCAGGCTTCGATCTCGAGGAGTTGTCCGCCGCCGGCCAGCGTTCTTTCGCGGCGATGACGCACATGAATGCGCATCTCTTCCACGCACTGGCGCGATACAATGGCGAATTGCTCGACTTCACTAAGAACCGGCTGGAGCGGGATCTGCTGATGTCGGAAAAATTGGCCGGCTGCAAGACGGTCGATGAAGCCGTCGATCTTGTTCAGGACTTCTGCAAGACCGCACTTGCCGAGTATTCCGACGAGGTCGGCGCACTGGTGGAGCTTGGCACCAAGGTGACCTCCTCCACGATGGACGGGATCGGCAGGGAAACAGCGGCCATGATCAACGGCAAGGCCGAGACGCTGGTGCCAGCGTCCCACTGACGGGGGAGACGTTAGCGCTGCAACGGATCGTCGGCGGCGGTCACTCCGTCATCGACGAATATAACAGCCAGTGCGCGTCCCCGCTTGCGATCTCCTTGCGACATGGCATGAGGCAACCGAATGTCGGGAACACTCAGAAGGCAGCGCCGACAGGCGGCGGAACGGCGCCCAGGAAGAAGCCATCCGCCGCAGCGGACATCCGCGCAGACATACCGCGACGTTGAGCCGGGTACCCGTCAGCCTTCGCCGCCGCCACGCGACCAGTTTGACTACGCAGCGGTTCTGGATCGCAGCGCCCATGCCGCCATCGCCCGGATGACCGGCGGAATATCGCCGGCCAGTTTGGCGGAGGCGTGGTTCGATTGGGCCCTGCATCTGACGGCCGCACCGGGCAAGCGGCTGGAACTCCTTGATCTCGGGTTTCGCCAATGGAGCCGGCTGGCTGACTACGTCTACCACAGTGCTCTGCATGAAAGTCTGGATGGCAGGGGGCCATGCGCCTGTGTCGAGTCAATGCCGAACGACAAGCGGTTTTGTGACAGTGCGTGGCAGGTCTGGCCTTTCAACGCGATCCATCAGGCATTCCTGCTGCGGCAGGAATGGTGGCACCATGCCACGACTGGTATTTGCGGCATGACGCCACATCACGAGAGGGTGGCGGATTTCGTCAGTCGCCAGATCCTCGACACCGTCGCGCCATCGAACATGCTGGCGCTCAACCCTGAAGTTCTTGATGCCACACTGCGCGAGGGCGGGCGCAATCTCGTGCGCGGTCTTTGCAACGCGATCGACGACATACGGCTGGAGCTGGAAGGAGCGCGGCCGCCCGAAGTCGAGGCCTTTCGCCCTGGCGTCGGGGTGGCGCTCACGCCAGGCCGCGTCGTCTATCGCAACGAGCTGATCGAGCTGATCCAGTACGCTCCGTCCGGGGATCGGGTGCGGCCGGAACCGGTGTTCATCGTGCCGGCCTGGATCATGAAATACTACATCCTTGATCTGTCGCGGCACAATTCGCTCGTGCGCTATCTGACCCACCAAGGCTTCACGGTGTTCATGATCTCCTGGCGCAATCCTGGACCGGAGCAGCGGGAGATATCTTTCGATGACTATCGCCGCCTCGGCGTCATGACCGCGCTAGATGTGGTCGGCGATATCGTCCCGGACCGAGAGGTCCACGCCGTGGGCTATTGCCTCGGCGGCACCTTATTATCCATTGCCGCGGCAGCCATGGCACGGGCAGGGGACACGCGGCTGGCAACCATCAGCCTGTTTGCCGCCCAGACCGATTTCGAGGAACCGGGCGAACTGTCGCTGTTCATCAGCGATAGTCAGGTCGCCTTCCTCGAGGATTTGATGTGGGAGCAGGGGACCCTCGACTCGCGACAGATGGCCGGCGCTTTCCAGATGTTGCGGTCGCAGGACCTCGTCTGGTCGCGCCTCGTGCGGCACTACCTGCTTGGCAAGCCGACACCGATGTTCGATCTGATGGCCTGGAACCTCGACACGACGCGACTGCCGTTTCGCATGCATTCGCAGTATCTGCGGCAGCTGTTCCTGCGCAACGACCTCGCCGAGGGGCGGTATCGCGTTGACGACCAGCCGGTGATCCTGTCGGAAATCGACGCGCCGATCTTCCTCGTCGCTACGGAGACCGATCACGTGGCGCCGTGGAAATCGGTCTACAAGCTTCATCTTCTCGCCGATGCCGAACTAACCTTCGTTCTGACGAACGGCGGCCACAACGCCGGGATCGTATCGGAGCCCGGACATCCCGGCCGCCGCTACCGCATCACCTCGCGCGCTGCCGAGGGCGCATATCGCGCACCGGAGGAGTGGGAGGCGACAACCAAGGAGCAGGAGGGATCCTGGTGGCCTCGCTGGGCCGACTGGCTGGGCGAACGAAGCGGAGCCGAGACGACGCCACGACCGATGGGATCGGATGCGTATCCCGTTCTCGACGCGGCGCCGGGGCGCTATGTTCTTGAGGACTGACCAGCGGCTTGCCGCGGGTCAGTCCGGGGACGTATCGCCTCCCGTTCGCAGGACCCGTCAGGAACCGCTCTGTCGCGGCGTCACCGCAACCCCGTCGCCGACCGTGTCGCTGGGAAACAGGATGATCTTCGCGTCCGGCTTCAGCCCGTCGATCAATTCCGCCGCCGCGGTGTCGCGATGGCCGATGGTGACTTCCGTCAGAACCGCGCGGCCGTCTTCCACGGCGTAGACGCTCCATTGATTGCCCATCCGGAACAAGGCGCCGAGCGGCAGCCGACGAACATCTTCGCCGTGCCAGAGCACGATGCGGGCGACCACGCGGTAGCGATGGCCGGGCCGCTTCTTTCCGTCGAGCGGCGAAACGATGTCGAGCCGGACATTGACCCGTTGCTCCTCGATGCCGAGGGCGGAGACCTTGGTAAAGGCGGTCGGTTCGATGCGGCGAATGCGGGCCTGCAGGTCCGGCCCGCCCCAGCCGGTGATCGACGCATCCGCGCCCTCGCGCACGGCGACGGCATCGGCGGATAACAGATCGACCACGACTTCGAGCCGCGTCGGATCACCGATTTCCGCGAGGGGAGTGCCGGTCGGTACGACCGTTTCGCTCTCCAGCGGCACCGACAGGACGACGCCGTCGCTCGGCGAGAAAAGCGGAACGCAGTGGCAGGAGTTGCTGGCATCGAGCGGGTCGCCCGGCTGCAGGAGCCGCGCCCTGGCGCTTGCGAGTTCGCTCTGGCGTATTGCCAGTTGAGCCTCTGCCCCGCGCAGTTGGGCACGCTGGCGATCGACATCGGTGGCCGCCAGTTCGAGCGCCTTCGCCGAGAGGGTGCCGGTCTTGCGCAGCGTTTCGACCCGGTTCAACTCCGACTCCGACTGGCGCAGATCGGCCTGGGCGTGATTGAGATCGGCCTCGGCCAGCGCCACGGCGGCGTTCGCGGCGTCGATCGCCGCGCGAAGTTCGGACTCGGATCGGGCGTCTATAAACGTTGGATCAGAGGGACGCAGGGTCGCAACCTGGGTCCGGTTGGCGATGACCGTATCACCCACATGCAAGGAACTGCGTTCGATCTTTGCCGGAAACGGCGCGGAAATCGCGTAGATCTCGCGGAATTCCACCATCCCTTCCTCATCGATCGTCACCGTCAATGGCCCGTTCTCGACAGTCGCCAGGTCAACGGATGTCGGCTTCGGGCGAAGCGTCTCGTAAAATGCGAAACCGACCGCTGCGGCGCCCAGAAACACGAGTAAGACTTTCAGCCAGCGGCCCATCTTCAGTCTCTCGTCTTGAGGACACGGATAAGATCGAGCCTATCAACGCGTCGCCTTATGATGAAGGCGGAGAGTACCGCGGCCGCCAAAACGACGAGACTCGCCTTGGCAAATGTATGTGCCTCGAGAACGATCGGAAGCTGGAAGAGGTCGCTTTCGAAGCCGCGACCGACGAGCATGGCGAACCCCGCCCCGAGGCCCCAGCCGAGAGGTTGGGCAACCAGTACGATGATCGCCATCTCGACCAGCAATACCTGCGACACTTCGCCGCGGGTAAAGCCAAGGACTCTCAGGCTCGCAAGTTCCCGCGCCCGTTCGGACAGTTGGATTCGGGCCGAATTGTAGATGACGCCGAACGCGATGATGACCGCGAGTGTCACGTAAAGCGTCATCATGATGGAGATGTTGCGCTGAATGGTTTCGCGAAATTTTTCCCGCGACAGGGTTTGGAGGCCGATCGACGCGATTGTCGGGGTGTTCTTGATGGCGGAATACAAGCGATCCAATGCCCGCGTATCGATGGCCAGATGGGCGCCGCCGACCCGGGGGCCTTCGCCCGCCAACCGTCCAAGGGCGTCCATGTCCATGTAGACCGCTAGGCCAAGGTAATTCCGGATGACCGCGCTGATCCTCACGTCGACCACCTCCCTCCTTCCGGTCAGGATCTCGACGGTGACCGTCTGACCGCGGGTCAGGCCGAGAACGGCAGCGACCCGTTCGGAGATGGCAAGTCCGTCTGCCGGCAGGACCACCGGCTCCAGGTCTTCGTCGAGAACTCGCGAGAGCGTCGCGCCGGGCGGCTTTCCGGTGATGGCGAGTCGGCGCGACAGGCTGCCATGCCGGAGCAAGGCCGGGAGACTCCGATATGGCTCGGCGATGAGGATACCCGGCAGGTGGCCGACGGCTGCCATCACCGAGGGTGGCCGTTCCTCGGCGAAAGTCAGGCTGGCATGTTGCCGATCGGAACGAAAATAGATCGTATCAATCATGAAGTTCACAGAATCGCCAGCAAACAGCGCCGTTACCAGAAGGGCGACGGCGAGCGCGATGCCGAAACTCGTGGCCGCCGCACGGAGCGGGCGATGCACAAGATGACGGATCGCCATGACCGTCAGGCGGGAAAATATCCGCAACAGGCCGAATTGCTCCATGAAGTGGTGTCGGTAGCGCGACGGCTGCGGCGGTTGCATGGCAATCGCCGGCTCCAGGGCGAGAACCGACATGATCGCCTTCATCGCCCCGATCAGTGCCGCTGCGAGCGAGATGCCCGCGGCCAGAACATACAGGTCCAGGCTGGATTGGAAGATCAGGAAGGGAAACGAGAAGAAGTTGCCATACAGCCTTGTGAGACCTTGACCGAGCCAGGTTCCGGCAACTGATCCGATCGCGATCCCGACCGCTGAAATGGCGATGACGAGCTTGGCGTAGTGCCAGGCGATCGTGTGGCTAAAATACCCGAGCGCCTTGAGCAGCCCGATCTGCTCGCGCTCCAGCGCGATGAGCCGCGACAGAACGATATTGATAAGAAAGGCCGAGACGATCAGGAAGATCGGCGGGATGATCCGCGCCATCGCCGAGAGTTCCGTCAGCTCCGCATCCAGGAATGCGTGGGATAGATGGTCCTTTCGACCGTAGGCGGCCGTTCCCCCATAGGGGCGCAGAAGGCGATCGACGGCGGCGACGACGACGGCCTCGTTCGCCCCGGGCAGAAGCCGCAAAACCGCGTCGTTGAATGCGCTTTCCCGGTCGAACAGTGGGGCGAGCACATGCCGCGTCATGTAAAGAATGGCGAAGCGGCGCGGATCGGGCACGATGTCCCCTGGACCAAATGAATAGATGAATTCCGGCGAAAGTACTGTGCCGACGATCCTGAGCCGCTCCTTGCGGCCGTTGAGAATGGCGGAAAATTCATCGCCGACACGGAAGTCGTGGGCCAGGGCGAAATCCTCATTGACCGCCACCTCCTTGGGGCGGTCGGGCTGCGGCAGGGTGCCACTGCGAATGACCAGGCGATTGACCCGCGACGCCCTGCGGTCGGGGATGGAAACGACCTGTGCCGTCGCCGGTTCGCGGACACCGTCAAGATCGAGAAGGATTGTGCGGCTGATCCGCAATTCGAAAGCCGCGACTCCGTCGATGACCGCGATCGACTGGCCGAGAGCGATCGGCGCGCGGTTGGCCTGGGCAAAGACATGGGCAAAGCTGTAGCGCTCGTAATAGGCTTCTCGCGTCGCCAGCAGTGAGCGGTAGGCGCCGACGGCGATGATGATAGTCATGACCCCGCAGGCCATGACCAGGGCCACGGCCAATCCCTGCGCCCAGAGACGAGCGAGATCACGCAAAAGCTTGCGGTCGAGTGCGGTCATCGCATCACCACGTCACCTGGTTGGGCGCGACGCGTGTCTCGTTGCAGATGACCTGGGCGATGCGTCCGTCGACGAACTGGAAGACACGATGGGCGATCGCCTGAATCCCGGCATTGTGCGTGATGATCGCCGTTGTCGTCCCCAGCGTTTCGTTGATTCCAATCAGCGCCTCGAGCACCTTGATGCCGGTGGCTGAATCAAGCGCGCCAGTGGGTTCGTCGCACAAGAGCACTTCCGGCTGCTTGGCGACGGCGCGCGCGATGGCGACGCGCTGTTGCTCGCCACCCGACAGCTGGGCGGGAAAATGATCCTGGCGTTCCGAAAGGCCGACGAGCGCGAGCGCATCGGAGGGGTTCATCGACCTTGGCGCGATCTCGGTGACAAGCGCCACATTCTCGCGCGCCGTGAGGCTGGGGATCAGATTGTAGAACTGGAAGACGAAGCCGACATGGTTGCGCCGGTAGAGCGTCAGCGCCCGGTCGGAACTTTGCGTCAGGTCCTCGCCCTGAAACGTCACCCGGCCGGCGCTGGCGCGATCGAGCCCTCCCATGATGTTGAGCAGTGTCGACTTTCCCGAGCCGGACGGACCCAGCATGACGACGAATTCGCCGGCATGGAGTTCGGCGTCGACGCCGCGCAAAGCCCATACCTCGACGCCGCCGGTCCGATAGACCTTGGTGACCTCCTGCATCTGGAAGACTGGAGTGACGCTGGACATGCTGGCCAGCTTATCGGTCGCGCTACGTCAGCAGGTTGACCTCCATCAATTCCAACTGTCGAGCGGCGCACGGGGCTCGCGGAAGACCGCCTTAGCCTGACATTCGGCTATCGTGATCGCGAGCGCATATGTCATTCACCGATCGCCAGAAGAGCCCGTTGTCGCAGGATTTCGATATTGCGGGAATCGATCAGCTTGATGAACCCCAGTTCCTTCAGTCTCGTGAACGTCCGG
>NZ_JADDXW010000050.1 GCF_017183135.1 Aurantimonas marina
GACACGGTCTCGATGGTCAGGCCGAGATGGTCAGCGATATCCATCCGCGACATCGGCAGATGGATGTGTTCGAGGTCGCCCTGCCGCTCGGCCATGTCGACGAGAAATGCCGCAAGCCGTTCGATGGCGGCGTGGCGCGCGAGAATCAGAAGATGCTTTTGCATCATCGTCAGGCTTTGCAGGGCCACGGGGAAGAGGTCGCGGGAAACGTTCTCGATCGCAGACAGGCGAAGCGGTTGGATGCCGGTGGCGTTGATCGCTTCGGCGAAGAACTCGTGATCGACACCGGCCGCGAAGCCGAAAATCTCGCCGGGCACGTGAAAGGCGCTGACCTGCCGCCGGCCGTCCGCCAGCAGGCGAAAGACACGGATTGCGCCGAACTCGATCCGGTAGATATGTTTGGCCGGGTCGCCCGCCGCGTAGACTTCCTCTCCCGCCTGAAGGAATTTGACGAGTTGCGGGCGTTGCGAACCGCAGGGGGATGGCAACGCCGGATGGCCCGTCTCGAAGGGATGCGTCGGCAAGCGCGCCTGGGCGACCGTGGAAGCGAGCATCGTTGTTCCCCTTTTTAAATCCGGTGGAGACAACAATGGCGATAGTCGAGAGTGTCGGAAATTCGGTTGTGTCCTAAGTAGGACTACGTAACCATCAATGGACACCCGGTTGGCCGGCGATGCTCCGAACCCTTTCAATCAGGGCGTTGCCGAGCAGCGGCTTGACCAGGACCGTCAGGTTGGCGCGGCTGACCGGAGGCCTGAACCTGTCGACCAGCAGCACCACAGGCTTGCCCAGGCGGTCGAGCGCGTCCCACTCATAGGCATGATCGCGAACCGCCTTTTCATCGATGACCGCGCAAGCGGCACTTGCCAGCAGGGGCGATTCCACCGCCGTCGTTAGCCGGGCGTGCGAATCCACCGCGTACAATTCCGCCTCGAGCGCGAATTCGAGCGATCTGCGGAAAACACGGTCGGGGGCCACAACAAGGATCAGGCCGATCGTCGCCAAAACGCGGTTCTCTCCGGGACAATCCCCTGAGCCGGGCGAGGTCCCACCCTTTTCAGTGAGCATTAGCTGTCCGTGGAGACGCGCGCCTTGCGCGAGATCAAACCGTCGGCTTCCGGTCGTCCGTCGCCGAGTGCTCGACACCCAGATCCGCCACGATCGTCATACGGACGAGGTCCGCCAG
>NZ_JADDXW010000051.1 GCF_017183135.1 Aurantimonas marina
ATGAGACCTGTGTGCGAGGGCGAAATCTGCGGCGGCGCCGAGGCTTTGGAGCCATCTTGCCCCGCAGTGGAGCCTTGGGCTGCGGATTATGCTCCCGACTGCCGGTTAGCTTGTTTCGCGGCAGAATCCGCCCCTGCTCATGCAGGCCTGCCTCGTAGAATGACCGACGAGCGGCGCAAGTTGTAGGCGATGGCGGTCAGCCGCACCTGAAGCCCGGCCTTGGCGAGTCCGATCCAGCGCATCCGGGACAGACCATAGCTGCGCTTGCAGGTTCCGAAGATCTTCTCGATCCTGCGGCGAACATGGCCGACCGCCGCGTTCCACGCCTCCAATCGGCGCAGGGCTTCCTCGCCGCCCCAGACGCCGCGGCCCGGCAGGCATGATACGCCGCCGGCAGTCCGGATCAGCGTCTCGTTGGCATGGCTGGCATAAGCCAGGTCCGCGTAGACCTCGCCAGGGCTCTCCGGCAGCACCGCTGCCAGCATCTTGCCGTCGTTGAGGTTGGCGGGCGTGATCTCGACGACGCGCACGATGTCGCCACCGGCGTCTGTGGCTACATGCGCCTTGTAGCCATGGACGGCGGGCCGGCGGCGATGCTTCACCCAGCGTGCCTCTTCGTCTTTGCCCTTGCTGGCCGAAGCGATCACCGTCGCGTCGATCAGCGTGCCCGTCTTCACCAGGACGTTCCTGCGATCGAGTTGCTGCGTCACGGCCTCAAACAGAACCCGGTCGAGCGACCGGGCCACCAGTTCCTGCCGGAACCGCACGAAGGTGGTGCGCTCCGGGGTCGGCTCGTCCGCCGCAAAACCGCAGAACCGGCGGAAGCTTGCCCGATCATCCAGCGCCTCGGCCAGCTTCACGTCCGAAAGATCGTGCCAAACCGCCAGTAGCAATGCCTTGAACAGGGCCAGAGGCGGCCAAGCCTGCTCGCCCTTTGCCGAGGCATAGATCGGAGCCAGATGATGATCGATCTCGGCCCAGTCAACCAGGTTGGCGATCTCGTTCAGCGAGCCGGTTCGCCGTGCGTCGCTCTTTGCAAACCTCAGCTCTTCCTGCCCAATCCGTCGCCGCGCCATCGTCCCATCCCCATCCCCATCCCCAT
>NZ_JADDXW010000052.1 GCF_017183135.1 Aurantimonas marina
ACGGCCGTCGCCGGAGCAGTGTCGCGGCATGATGGCGAGATCGACAAGATCGTCGGGGACGGGATGATGGCGTTCTTCGAGGGTGAGGATGCTGACGAGCGCGCCGTGGCGGCGGCTGTGGAAAGTATCGCATCATGCGGTTCGCTGGTTCGCCATCCCGGCATTGGTCTTTACCGGGGCGAGGTGATCGCCGCCGCGCTCGGGGCCGGCAAGCGGGCGGACTTTACGATCCTTGGCCGGACGGTGAATCTGGCCGCGCGGCTGTGCGCTCTATCCGGCGAAGACGAGATCACCATGTCGCAAGAGATGGCCGCCAGGCAGCGCCCCGATCTTGAAGAGGTGTCGAGGGATGTCGTCAGACCTCGTCATCACAGCCGGGACATGTCTGTCGTCCGGTTCCAGCTGGCCGAGGCCGTCGGCGAGGTCCCCTCGTTTTAGAGCCAAGGCGGACATCCCAACTTTAGTGGTGCGATCCGCCCCAGGATGTCGCATCCGCAGCGGAGGCCCGCCATGGGTGTGATCGGATCGCCGGCGCGATCGTCGGCGCCAGATGTCGGGCCTTCCAAGATTGCAAAACCGTATAGTCCCGGAAATGCCCCTGACGATCCGCGCATCTAGAACGGTTCTATATTGGCGGTGGCAGTGTCGCGCGCCGGAAACGACCATCTGACATCGGAAGTGATCGGTTATGAAAGCAAAGTCATCGCCCCCTGACTGGAGCCGGCTCAACGTCGCCCTGCATTGGTTGATCGTCGTTTTGATCATCGTCCAGTATCTGGAAAGCGAGTTCATGGTCTCGCTTTGGGACGGAACCCTGGAGGGCAAGGCGGTTTCATCGACGACGACCATCCTCGGCTGGACCCATATCGTTCTCGGCTCGACGGTTCTCGCCGCGGCGGTCCTGCGCTTGCTCGACCGCTTTTTCATCCATGGGCGTCCGTCGCATTCAGAGGGTGAACCCGATTGGGCGATGTGGCTGGCGAAGGTGACGCACGCGCTCATCTACACGGTGCTGATCGTGATGCCGATCCTCGGCCTCACAGCCTGGTTGACCGGCAATGACACGCTGGCCGGCTATCACAC
>NZ_JADDXW010000053.1 GCF_017183135.1 Aurantimonas marina
CGGGGTGGCAGAAGCGTGGCGCTGATCGGCTCCAGCACGAAGGCGCCGGCCCGGGCGAGGCCGGTGCGCACGCCGTTCTGCAGCCGCGGAAACACCGTCACCAGCCCGACGAACCGGTTGTGGTTGGTTCCGTCGAGAGCCAAAACGTCGGATATGTCGATCACCTGGATGTTGTTGGCGCCGGCGAGCGCCTGTACCTGCGGGTCGTTGACATCGCGGGTGCCGATCCGATCGCGGGACCCGGCGATCCGGCTGGATGCCATCAAGGCGCGGTCGTCCTTGGAAACCAGCAGCGTCATCGGCGGGTCCAGAGGGCCGATGACCTCCATCTGGCGGCGGAAGACATCGACATCGATGTCGGGGGCGGCAAGCACGACCCCGTTCAACCGATCAATGATCGCGTCCTGGCCGGTCAGCCGGAGCTGGCGCAGAGCCTCCGCTGTGAGCCAGGCCCCCATGCTATGCCCGAACAGGGTGATCTTTCCGACCTTCGGATCATTGGCGACATCCGTCAGCACGCGAACGAGATCGTCGCGCGAATAGGTGACGGCGTCCTTGTCGGCGACGTAACCGGTGACGGACGCCGCCGAAGGCCAGGCGAAGAGGACCGGCGTCTCCGTCAGCCTGCCGTCCACCGCGAGTTGGGCCAGCCTGAACAGCGCTTCCTCGAAGCTGTAATTGTAGCCGTGGACGAAGACGACGACATCACGCTTTCCTGCAAGGCCGCTGGCTCGGCGCGACGGCGCCTGGAATTCGAGCTTCGCCAGGATGGTCCGTTCCGTCACCGCGAAACTTTGGTCCGGATCCGGCGCGCCTTTCGGCCATTCGATCTCCGTGATCGTATGATCCCTCGGAACGGAGACGGTGAAGCGCTCGAAGTTCAGTGTCGGAGAACGGCCGGCCGAATAGCTGCCATTCGATGGGTCACGCTGGCGCGTCGTGGCAACCTGGATGGTCACCTGCTCGGTCGCCGCGCTGCTTGCCGGCACCACCGC
>NZ_JADDXW010000054.1 GCF_017183135.1 Aurantimonas marina
CCTTAGAGTCCGTCCGGGAAGTCATGAGGCCCGGCCGAGACGCCGCACAAGGATCATGACGGAGGCGGCGTAGAGGAAGGCGGTTGCTGAGGCGATGCTCGCCTCGGGATCCTTCCACAGGCGCCGATTTCTGCTGATCCAGGCGAAGAAGCGTTCGACTACCCAGCGCCGCGGGTGAACGGCGAAGCCGACCTGGTCGGGTGGCTTTCGCACGATCTCGACGTCGATCAGGGAGGCGTTTTGCGGCCGGTGGCCGCAATAGCCCATGTCGGCAAAGGCTCTTTCGACGAACGGGTAGGATTTGCGAGAGATCCGCAAGACGGGGACGGCGCCGTCCCTATCCTGGATGTTGGCAGGCTGTGGGTCGATGATGAGAGCTCGGCCATCCGTATCGACCATCGCCTGGCGTTTGCGCCCGGCGACCTTCTTGCCGGCGTCGTAGCCTTTCGGTCCGCCGCTCTCCGTGGTCTTCACGCTCTGACTGTCGATGACGGCGGCGCTCGGCGAGGCCTCGCGGCCGCTCCGTTCGCGATCGGCCATGACCAGACGATGATTGATGCTGGCGAAGACGCCGCCGTCACGCCAGCGGCTGAAATAATCGAAGACCGTGCTCTTGGGCGGCAAATCCTTGGGGATCAAACGCCAGGGCACGCCGCCCCGCAGAACATAGAAGATCGCGTTGAGGATCTCGCGCATCGACCATTTCGGCGGCCGTCCCATTCCGCTCGGACGGGGCAGCAACGGTTCCAGAATCTTCCATTCCGCGTCCGTCAGGTCGGTTTCGTAGCGCAGGTGCTCGCGGTTATGCTGCGCGCGAGTGGTCGGGGTCCACATGGCTCTTCCAGATCAGGCTTAAGACACCCTCTGGAATCATCGCCATCCCGACCATTCAACCCTTTCCGGACGGGCTCTTAG
>NZ_JADDXW010000055.1 GCF_017183135.1 Aurantimonas marina
GGGATGGGTGCCGGCGACCATCTGCGTGCCGTGATAGGCCAGCGCCTGCTCGGTGTGGAACGAGCCGGTCTTGCCGGTCAGACCCTGCACGATGATCTTGGTGTTCTTGTCGACGAGGATGGACATGGAGATTCCTAGGTGGGCTCAATTCTCGATGAATGGGTTCACAACACGGACGCCCTCATAGGACTGCCCGTGATTGAGGTCTTCGGTGTAGAGGGTAGTTTCATCCAAGCGTTTGGCAGCGGCTATGAGGGCGGCATCCCAGTAGGAGATCTGGTATCGTTGCGAGAGAGCGATCCCCGCCAGAACGACGCCGCGATCGATCGCTTGAACCGTGAAATTCTCCAGAAACGTCAGCCACCGCTCGACTTGGGCGATCTCCAAACGGTGCTTTCTGACGGCGATGTTGTAGAATTCCGCGAGAACCTGACCCGACAACGAGTACGGTCCATCCTCCAGGAATTCGAGGGCCCGTAGCCACTTGACGCGCTCGTCCACCGCTCCGGTCGCAGCGTAGACGAGAACATTCGTGTCAACGAAGCCGGCCCTCATAGGCATCCTCCCGGCTGAATTTGTAATCCTCCCCTAGTGAGACACCCGATCTGGCACTCATCTCGCGCAACTCGGCGAGCGCTTCCTTGTACTGACGGCGCTCATCGTCCTTTGCCTGGCTCAATTGCTCCAGATGCTCACGGACAAGGGCGTTGAGCGACGTGCCACGATCATGGGCAATCGCACGAACGCGTCGGAGCACGTCTTCGTCGACTGCGAGCGTAATGTTTTTCACCATCATACATCTCCACAGTCACACATAATCTGTGTTGCGCATCTGGACAACCGGGAGT
>NZ_JADDXW010000056.1 GCF_017183135.1 Aurantimonas marina
CTAAGCGACCGGGAATGGTCGATCATTGCTCCGCTGCTGCCCAACAAGCCTCGTGGTGTTCCGCGTGTCGATGATCGTCGGGTGCTTGATGGCATCCTTTGGCGGTTCCGAACGGGCTCGCCATGGGCGGAGATACCGGAGCGGTACGGACCGCCGACGACTTGCTACAACCGCTTCGTGCGATGGCGAAAGGCAGGTGTCTGGGACCGGCTTCTCGAAGCCGTGTCCAAGGCGTACGACGGCGACATCGTCATGATCGACTCGTCCTGTGTCCGCGTTCACCAGCACGCGGCCACGGGAAAAAGGGGGATGGAAACGATGGCGGCATGGGACGTTCCCGAGGCGGGCTCACCAGCAAGATCCACGCGCTCGTCGATGCCGAGGGCCGTCCCGTCACATTGCGCCTGACCGGCGGGCAGGTCGCCGACTGCAAGGAGGCCGAGGCCCTGCTCGACGCCCTCGTCGAGGGCGACATCCTGCTCGCCGATAAGGGCTACGACAGCAACGCGATCCGTGCCATGGCGGCAGAGCGAAAAGCCTGGGCAAACATCCCGCCCAAGGCAAACCGCAAAGGCACCTTCGCCTTCTCCGCCTGGGTCTATCGCCAGCGGAACCTCGTGGAGCGCTTCTTCAACCGCATCAAGCACTTCCGAGGCATCGCAACGCGCTACGACAAGGACCCGGCGAACTACCTCGCCGCGGTGAAACTCGTCGCAACCCGCATCTGGTGCCAACCTTAATGAGTCTACGG
>NZ_JADDXW010000057.1 GCF_017183135.1 Aurantimonas marina
GCCAGTTCCTCGGTCTCGTTGGACAAGGTCTGGCTGGCCGCCGTCGCCTCTTCCACCATCGCCGCGTTCTGCTGCGTCACCTTGTCCATCTGGTCGGCCGCGCCCGATACCTCGCGCAAGCTCGTCGCCTGCTCCTTGGCGCTCACCGCGATGGTCGAGATCAGCTCGGCCATCGAACTCACCTCGGCGACGATCTCGTCCAGCGACTTGCCCGAGGCCGTCACCAGCTCGACGCCGCTCTCCACCTGGCTGCGCGAGGTCGCGATCAGCGTCTTGATCTCCTTGGCCGCCTCGGCCGAGCGCTGCGCCAGCCCGCGCACTTCCTGGGCGACCACCGCAAAGCCCTTGCCGGCCTCGCCCGCCCGCGCTGCTTCCACGCCGGCGTTCAAGGCCAGCAGGTTGGTCTGGAAGGCGATCTCGTCGATCACCGAGATGATCTGGTTGATCTGCTCGGAGGATTTTTCGATCTGGCTCATCGCCGCCACCGCCTGGCCGACGATCTCGCCGCCCTTCTGCGCCTTGCCGCGGGCGGTACTGGCCGCCGTCTGCGCCTTGCCGGCACCCTCGGCGGTTTCATTCACCGCCGTCGTCACCTCGCCCAGCGCCGCCACCGTCTCCTCCAGATTGGCCGCCTGCTGTTCGGTGCGCTGCGCCAGATCGTTCGACGCCGTGTTGATCTCGCCAAGACCCGACCGGATCGAGGCGATCGA
>NZ_JADDXW010000058.1 GCF_017183135.1 Aurantimonas marina
GCGATCTTGTCCTCGGCGCCGCCCTTGCCGCCGGAGACCACCGCGCCGGCATGGCCCATGGTGCGGCCCTTCGGTGCCGTCCGCCCGGCGATGAAGCCGACCGTCGGCTTCGAGCGGCCCTTTTTCGCCTCGTCCTTCAGGAACTCAGCCGCCTCTTCCTCGGCCGCGCCGCCGATCTCGCCGATCATGATGATCGACTGCGTCGCGTCGTCGGCCAGGAACAGCTCCAGCATGTCGATGAACTCCGTACCCTTGACCGGGTCGCCGCCGATGCCCACCGCCGTCGTCTGGCCGAGCCCCTCGCGCGTCGTCTGGAACACCGCCTCATAGGTCAACGTACCGGAGCGCGAGACGATCCCGACATTGCCCTTTTGAAAGATGTTGCCGGGCATGATCCCGATCTTGCACTCGTCCGGGGTCAGGACGCCCGGGCAGTTCGGCCCGAGCAGCCGCGATTTGGATGTGTCGAGCCTGGCCTTGACCCTGACCATGTCCATCACCGGAATGCCTTCGGTGATGCAGACGATGAACGGAATTTCCGCATCGATCGCCTCTTCGATGGCGGCGGCGGCCCCGGCCGGCGGCACGTAGATCACGGAGGCATTGGCGCCGGTCTTGTCCCTGGCCTCGGCGACCGAGGCGAAGATCGGCAGTTCGACGGCGCGGCCGTCGGCCGTGCCCTGCCACATCTCGCCGCCCTTCTT
>NZ_JADDXW010000059.1 GCF_017183135.1 Aurantimonas marina
CCTAGGAGATTTACGCTCTTAGGATGGTGACATGCGGCTAAAGCATTCGAAGCTCTCAGTCATCCAAACCAGGCGGCTGTGTGAACACTTCGTTGCGGGAACGCCGGCTCGCACGGCGGCCGAGCTGGTGGGGGTCAACAAGAACACGGCAGCGCTGTTTTACCATCGCCTGCGCGAGATCATCGCCGCACGCATCGAGGACGAGTCGCCGATCCAGGGTGAGGTGGAGGTCGACGAGTGCTATTTCGGCGGCGTGCGCAAAGGCAAGCGCGGCCGTGGCGCCGCCGGCAAGGTCCCGGTCTTCGGCATCCTGAAGCGAGGCGGCCGCGTCTATACCAAGATGATCCCGGACGCTCGAGCGGTGACGATCATGCCCATCATCAAAGCCAAGGTAGAGCTGGATTCCATCGTCTATTCCGATGCTTTCGGCACCTATGACGTGCTCGACGTCTCCGGCTTCCGCCATCATCGCATCAATCATCGAGAAAGCTTCGTGCTCGGGCAGGGCCGGCACATCAACGGTATCGAGAACTTCTGGAGCCAGGCAAAACGTCACCTCCGTCGCTACAACGGCATTCCCCGCCACCACTTCCATCTCTTCCTCAAAGAGTGCGAATGGCGCTTCAATTATGGCTCCCCCACCATGCTCTTGAAGTCCCTCGAGGCATGGATCAAACTCTCAATCTCCTAGGACAGCCCCAT
>NZ_JADDXW010000006.1 GCF_017183135.1 Aurantimonas marina
GATTTATTGGTGACCCCGGCAGGATTCGAACCTGCGACCATCGGCTTAGAAGGCCGGTGCTCTATCCACTGAGCTACGGGGCCGGCGTGACCGAAAAATCATGCTAACCGACACATGCCCCGATCACGAACGCGAAGCGTCAATGGGTCCAGGGCTGGTTTCGGTCGTATCGGAAATTGTCCGCATAAGCCACTTTGGACCGTTTTGCGAGGTGGGGCTCCTCGACCCGGAACGGAATATCGTTGCGCTCCGCGTATTCGATCGCCAGCTCTTTCGTAGCGAAGGAAAGCTGGAGCTGGGAAGTCATGTCGCCCGACGACGTATAGCCCATCAGCGGCTCGATGCGCTTGGGCTCTTCCGGCTCGTAGACGAGCACCCAGTCGCGGGTCTTGGCCTTGCCGGACTGCATGGCGGTTCGGGACGGACGGTAGATTCTCGCAACCATCATGGCCTCGTCGGGAGCGCGGGATTCGCGTCGAAATACGGACGGATTGTGATGGTCGGAGCGGCAGGATTCGAACCTGCGACCCTCTGGTCCCAAACCAGATGCGCTACCAGGCTGCGCTACGCTCCGGATGCCATGATCCGCCTGTGGACGGGGGTTTGCAGGGCTTGCCCGCCGAAGTCAAGGCCAACGCGTGACCGGCCTCGCTGCGGGCGCCGCCTGCCGCAACCGGCATCCGTAAAAATCCTCATGTTCAGCGGGGTCCGGCGCCCTCCCGCGCGTGAAATCATCCGATCAAGACGCCGCGAGACCGCAGCCCGGTCACGATGCCGGTATGATCTCGTGCTTGAGCCGGTCCCCGACTCGCGCGCCGTAGCGCGCCGCCGCCCCACCGTTCAATTCCAACACGTACTTGACCGGACCGCCGGAAGGAATCAGATCGAGCGACAGAGGCTGCGCGTTCGTCTTGATATGGGTGACCGTGCCAGCCTCGTCGAGGAACAGCATATCCAGGGGAATGAGCGTGTTCTTCATCCACATGGTCACCGGCCGAACCGGATCGAAGGAGAACAGCATGCCTTGCCCCGCCGGCATGGACTCGCGATTCATCAGGCCGATTTCGCGGTCCTTCGGCGTCAGCGCAAGCTCGACATCAATCTGGTGCTCACCCGATCCGGTGATCAGCGTCGCTGACGACAGGTCGTCGCCCGCCATGGCAAAATAGGCCGCGGCCAGGAAAGCGAAGACCGCGAATCCAGCCACGATGATTGGCTTGCGAAAAATCATGGCCGAGAACCCGCGGTCAGTGGGATGATGGCTGGACAGGTCCGGTCCCGGGATGGATTTCGGCGGCCATCAGACCCTTCGCACCGTCGCCGAACCGCACCAGCACCTCCTGTCCTGGGCGCAGCTCCATCATACCGTATCGCCGCAGGGTTTCCATGTGGATGAAAATGTCCTCCGTCCCCTCGCCCTGGGTCAGGAACCCATAGCCCTTGGTGCGATTGAACCATTTCACCACCGCACGGACAAGATCGCTGCTCGGCACCACGGTGACGTGGGTGCGCGACGGCGGCAATTGCGAAGGGTGGACTGCCGTCGATTGATCCATGGAAAGGATACGGAACGCCTGAAGGCCGCGCTCGCCTTTTTGCACCTCGCAGACGAGACGTGCTCCTTCGATGGCGGTCGTATAGCCGTCGCGGCGCAGACAGGTCACATGCAACAGGATGTCGGCGCCCTGATTGTCGGGAACGATGAATCCGAACCCCTTGGCGACGTCGAACCATTTGATATGGCCGGACACGACCGTAAGTTGGACGTCGCCGCCGCCCAATGATTCACCCTCGCTATGCACGTCTGCAGAGGTTCTCTCCGACATTCGGGGGTCCCGCCTCTTACGCCAACCGAATCGGCACAGTTGAGCATAGCATTAACCCTCCGGTTTCGAGCAAGGGCAACTAAGGCATTTGTGCAAAAATGCGTCTTCTTGCACACAGGTTTCGGCGATCCAGGTGGTTTTGCAAGTTCTGGTGAAAGTGACGTCTCCTCCAGTCTTTGCGCGGCCCTACCCGATCGACACCAGCGTCCGCCGAGCGGCATGGCGCCGGGCTCGCGCCACGAGTTGCCGATCTGGAAACGAGATTTGCCGCCACGATCGCTTTGTCGGCGTCGGGGGGTTGGCCGTTGGGAACCGCGCCCTAACGTCTCTCCTACCTCATCAATGGAGACATCCCCATGCGCTATCTGCACACGATGGTCCGCGTCAGCGACGTCGACCGGTCGCTCGATTTCTACTGCAACAAGCTGGGGCTGGTGGAAACCCGTCGCGTCGAGAACGAAAAGGGACGGTTCACGCTGATATTCCTCGCGGCTCCCGACGACCTTCCCGGCGCCAAGGAGACCAAGGCTCCCCTGATGGAGTTGACCTATAATTGGGACCCGGAAACCTACGACGGCGGGCGCAATTTCGGCCATCTCGCCTTCGAGGTCGACGACATTTACGCGACCTGCCAGGATCTGATGGACAAGGGTGTGACGATCAACCGGCCGCCACGCGACGGCTACATGGCGTTCATCAAATCCCCCGACAATATTTCGTTCGAACTTCTGCAGAAAGGCGAAGCCAAGGCAGCGGCCGAGCCGTGGGCCTCGATGCAGAACACCGGCAGCTGGTAACATGACCCGGACCTGACGGCGGCGGCCAGGGTTTGCCGACGATCATGGTGCTGCCGTATTCTGGCCATATGCGCCGAAATAGGTTTTACTGTGCAGGCTTCGATGCTGACCGTCCTGATGCAGGCAGTCGGCGGGGGACATCACGACGAAGCTTGCGACGTCTGCCGCGTCGGCGGTGGCTCGAAAAGGCGGACCAACGGCCCGCCATTGAGAGGGTGGATAATTTTGACGACGAATATCCGGACCGTGCGCCGCTGGCCGCTGCGGCGGCATATTCTGGCTGCGGCGGTGCTCTCGACCCTTCCGCTGATGGGCGCATGCGTTTCGGCGCTTGACGATACGACGGCGTTTGGCTTTGCCGGCGCGGCGCCATCCGAAGACATCCTGGCTGCCGATCAGCAGTCCGCCACAGACCCTGTCGTCGCCGACGGCGAGGTTCCGGCGAGCGCCGCGGCAGACCCATCAACGGTCGCGGCAGACCCATCAACGGCTAGCGAGGAACCGCGGACCGCAAGCCTGGCAGAAGCCCCTCCCCGCGCTTCGGCCAGCATGCTCGAAGCTGGCGACAAAGCGGTTGCCGCTTACGCGGGCGGCAGCGTCAGCGAAGGCGACAGGACGACCTCAGCCCAGGGCGGCCGCGAGGCCGACCGCTCGCTTTTCGCCTCGCTTTTTGCTCGCTCCGCCGCGCGGACACCCATCGTCAACGCCGAAAAAGGCAAGAGCCGCCGGGTCGTTCTGCAGCGCGAGGGCGCCCCGCGCTCGGGCGGAAACGATGCGCTGCCCGGGGTCGATCCGTCCTCGCTGTTCGAGATCGGCCAGCGCGCTTCGGCGGATGACGAGGAGATCCTCGAAGAGGCCAGCGGCAGCTATCAGGTCGCCTCGCTTACCGGCCTCGCCCGGCTTGCGCCCAATGGGCTTCTCGTTCGGCGCGAGAGCGTGCAGACGAACTGCTTTCCCGCAAAATTGGTCGGAACCCTGCGGGCGGTCGAGCGTCGCTTCGGCAAGAAGATCGTCGTCACCTCCGGCTACCGTAGCCCAAAACATAACCGTCGCGTTAACGGCGCCCGCCGCTCGCAGCATATGGGCTGCAAGGCGGCTGACATCATCGTGCCGGATGTCGATCGGTTCGCTGTCGCGGCGTATGTGCGGTCGCTGCCGGGCCGTGGCGGCGTGGGAACCTACTGCCACACCGCGGCGATCCACGTCGATGTCGGACCCAAGCGTGACTGGAATTGGCGCTGCAGGCGCAAGTGAGGCAAGACCTGTCATCCTTGCCCGGACGCTTCGGCCTCGTTCAACCTGTTGGCGGAGCCAGATGACTTCCCTGGAAGAGCGAAAAACCCCGTTCCGACGTCTTGCGATCCCAAACGAACACCCGTATACACCCCGTCGCCGCGCCCATCGTCTAGCGGTCTAGGACGCCGCCCTTTCACGGCGGAAACACGGGTTCGATTCCCGTTGGGCGTACCAGCACCCCTCTATCGAGCGCTGGTTTTCTGGAAAAACAATCACTTACCACCCGCTAATGTGGCTTGCTTGTCAGGCTGCTGCATAACATCATGTGCAACATGGCGGTTGAAGTGGCGATCTCGAATCATCTCACCAGACGCAATGGCGTCTGGCAGTATGTCCGGCGCGTGCCCGAGGATTTGCGGGACGTCTTTCCTTTCACGCGGGTTCAAAAGTCCCTGCGAACCGAAGTCGAACGGCGCGCTCGGGAGGTTGCCCTCGACCTCGACCGGCTGTGGGATGGGCGCTTTGCCGAAGCGCGCGAGCGCAAAGGTCTCGTCAGCAATACTGGCGAACTGCCCTCGATCCGCACGGAGGAATGGGCATGGCCGGATTGGGAGGCGCTCGCGGGCTGGTTCGAGGCGAGCCTTGCCGAGGAGGGCTGGCAGGCCCGTCTCCTGACCATGACCGGCCCGGTGCTGTCGAAGGACGCCGATTTCTCCCGCATCCCCTGGCGCGATGATGTCGCTGCACGCGAGCACATCGACCGCGCGAAGCTGCTGCGGTCGATGTCGGTTTCGGAGTATGGCGAGACGCGCGCCTCTTTCGTGCGGAGCTACCTCCGGCGGCTTGGCGTGGCCCTGACGCGATCCGATCCGAACTTTCTTCGCTTCATGGCTGCATGCCATGCGGCGGAGCTTTCTTATCTTGACCTGTTCAGGTTGCGGGAGTCTCGACAGGGCGGCATCGGCAATACGCATCCCGATGCGATCGAAGGACCTTGGCGGCAGCGGCGAGCGTCGTATCCGCATGAGGCAGCACCCTTTCAGGGTGGCGCTTCTACCGACGCTTAGAGCGGGGTGGTTCTGTCGACAACGGCGCCGGCATCCGCGGCGGGATGGGCCGGCAAGACGCTTACGCACTGCATCGACAAGTGGGTGAGCAACCGGCGATCGGCGAAGCAGGCCGTTCGGGACCATCACCTCAGCGACATGCGCAAGACCGTCGCGGCATTCGAGGCCCATACCGGCCTTCGCGACATCGGCCTGATCACCCGCAGGCATGTTCTTTCCTTCCGCGATCAATTGAATTCGCGGCCGGACTACAAGACGGCGACCGTGAACAAGAAGGTCAGCTACATCACCAGCCTCTTATCGACGGCACTGAATGCCGGTTGGATCGATCGCGAGATCGGCAGCAAGGTCTTTTTGCGGGTCCCTGGCGACGAAGGCACGCGTGAGGCGTTCACCGACCAGCAGCTTACGGCGATCTTCTCGCACCGGATTTTCACGAGCGGTTACCGCTCTTCGTCCGTGAAGGCGTGCGGGGAGCTGCAGTTCTGGCTGCCGCTGATCGCCTGCATGCACGGCATGATCTCCTCGGAAATCCTGCAACTCGGGCCGGACACCATCCTGCCGCACGACGAATATCCAGATGTCCTGTGCTTTTCGGTGACCAACGCCGGCGGCCGAACCACCAAGACGCTGGCCCGGCGCCGCTGGGTTCCCATCCGCCACGAGCTGCTGGATCTTGGTCTTCGCGATCTGGTGGAGCGGGCGCGCGCTGAGGATCGGCCGTGGCTCTGGCGGGAGATGGACAAGGACGGCAAGACGCTGGCGCGTGTCTCGAACTACGCGTCCACCTTCTTCGGCAATATTCTGAGGAAGGACCTGACGATCACGGAGCCGGGCCTGAGCCTTTATTCGTTCCGACACGGCTTCCAGGACCGGATCGGACGAGCCGGCTACGGCGAGGAGGTCAAGAAGGCGTTGATGGGGCATGCCGACACGGGCATGACGGGCCGCTACGGGACCAAAAAGGCCCCCAAGCCGGTTGACATCATCAAGCTGAACGAAGCCATCCAGACACTGTCCTGGCCGTTTCTGAAGGACATTCGTGCAGCCGCTATCGCTACCGGGGTCGACTCGCAGGCGCCGCGGAGGAGCAAGCCCTCAATAGCGCGCGAACGAGCGGTGCCGACGCACGAAACCATGCAGGCCGCAGGTGCACAGGTGTGAAAGGAGCAAATTGAAGCACTTCGAAGCGTCTCGAAGCAAATTTGAAGGGTCCTGCCGGTCCGCATCAGATGACCGCGCCAAAAGCCGGAAATCGGCCGTTGTAAGCCGTCGAGCAGCTTCAGTGCGTCGGGTGTGAAGCTCAAAATGTGTGGCATAAGATGAGGCACGTCTGTGGCATACCTGCAGCATGTGAGGCAAAGGTGAGGCATCGCCGTCACAGCGGAGCCTCCAGCGGTTAACGCCGACGGATTTGAAAGACAGGGTTGACGACTGCGAATCACATCGATCGCTGTGGAAAAGCGCAAGCGCGATGCGCGTCACAGTGATTGGGCATCAACGGCATGACTCGCCTCGCTGCCGGCTACCCGGCGGGACAAGCCAACCATCAGTGACAGGGACTATTCTATGGCGCTGAAAAGCGCTTGTCCGGCCAGGAGCGATGCGGCAAGCGGTGCGACGCCGTCCGGCAAGCCCGTCGGCCCACCGCAAGCTGGGCGCTCGCCGCGCCTTGCTTCGTCGCCGGGCCTCGGCCATGCATCGGCGTCAAGGTGCAGGGAAGCGCCGGTCCAATGGGTTCCTATCACCGCAGGTCGGTATCAATGGCGATTAGGCCATGCCTCCAACCCCTCTCAAACGGTCTCTTCGCCCGAGATCAGGCTTAGCCGCATTTTCCGGTGTAGGTGACGATTGGCCAACGGTTCTGTCGCACGGTTTGTTGGCGAATCCACCCCGACACATCCGAAATGCGCGCCTTGCACCAGTTGCCATCGGAGGCGGTCGTGCATTCGTCGATGACGACGCAGGTGTTCGGCGGGATGGTCGCCACCACCGATGCGTCCGGACGCGCCTCCGAACGGGCGTTGAGGCGTACCAGAACCTCCGCCATCGGCTTGACGTCCTCGCTCGCGGCTGTCGGCCTGGCGAGATCCTCCGGCGTCGCGCAGGTCGCAGTATAGCCATAGAACACACAGCCGGTCGCCTGAGAGGCGTCCACCGGCGCCGGGGCGGCGGCCGCTTCCTCGGTAATACGCTCGAAGACCACCGTGGAGCCCGACGCCGTCTGTCCACTCATCCGGTTCTGGTTGCCGCCAAGCCTAGCGATTACGGCCCGCTCCGGGCCGAGGAGGCCGAGCTGGTTGTCGACGATCGCCCACCCTTGGAGCGAGGCCATCGGCCCGGCGCAGTTCGAGGATTCCAACGCGTACTGTTCATTGTTTCGAGCGCCGGACAACACAATCCTGCAGGCGCCGTCGCCCGAAAAGGCTGGGTCCAGCGTCTGCCAAGTTCCGCTGAAGGCGGCTACGAATGCAGTTTCGCTCTGCGCCAGGGCCGACCCGCTCCATCCGACGAAGCCAGAGAGTGCTACGCACAAGACAATTGCCGCTCGGCGCATCCTGTAATCCTTTAAATTGCCATTAGTCCGCCGGAGATCACCCTCCGCGCCCCGATGTTCCATGATTCTCATTGGCCGACCGACAAGGTGCTCGAGGAGAGTTCTCTGTCGTTGGATTTCAGCGTCAGTTCCACCGACAGCTTGTCGCCCGGCGTCAGCGAGATGCCGACCGTCGCGACGTCGGCGCTCTCGCCGGCCTTCAGTGAGAACGAGCCGCCCTGGCTGGTCGACATGCGTCCGGAGGCGCCGCTTTTCTCGATAGACATCAGGGCGTCGACTTCGACGTCGCTCAGCGCGGCAGCGCGACCTGTGAGTTTCACGCCTGTTTCACTCGTCGTGACCACGATCGAGCCGAGCGCGGCGGCCTTGGCGATCCCCTGCGCCATTGCGGCATTGGTCATGGTGAGTCCCAGCAGGAGCGAGATAAAGCCAGCAATCGCTGCCCAACGCTTCTTCTTCGGAGAGGTCATGGTGGTCCGGGTGTTGTCTGGTTGATGGTGACGGCGCCGCGTGTCGTCACGCCGGCGGAGTTCGTCTGTGTCACCGTCACCGGGCCGAGAGCGTTGGTGATCACCTGCAAATCCGTGAGCGACTGAAGGTTGCTACCGTTCTGGCTGTAGATGACGGATGAGCCAGGGTTTGAAAGGGTGAGGTCAAGGCTGGCATTGCTGCCGCTTCCGTTCTGCACGATGGCGCCACTCGTTTGAAGGCCGGTCGCTAGGCTCGCACTATTGTCGTCACCATTCTGGATAACGGCTCCATTGATCGCTCCGGTCTCCGTCGTCCCGCCGAGCAGAGGGCGCGTGAACGGTAGCGACAAGGGTGAAGGTTGGTTGCCGTCGACCTGGAGCTCGGCGAAGTTGCCGGTTCCGTTCTGCGCCACGACGCCGACACCCCCATTGCTCGAGGTCACATTCGCCTCGTTGACGCCGGCGCCATTGTTGCGCTGGTCGAGAAACACGCCGCCGCCGTCGTTCCGGATGGTAATCGTCGCGCGATTGTTGCCGCCCGACTGGACCGCCGTATCGGTCAGCGAAATCGGCACCCCGGCATCCAAGTTCGGCAGTTCGCCGGAGCCGTCGACCTTCAGACCTCCGACACGGCTATTGGACGCCAACGACTGGTCGACGAAGAGCGAATTGCCGTCGCCGGATTGCTCGATCGTCAGCGTGTTCTGCTGGGCCGAGGCTTGCGCTGCCAAGA
This sequence comes from Aurantimonas marina, assembly GCF_017183135.1. Classification (GTDB taxonomy): domain Bacteria; phylum Pseudomonadota; class Alphaproteobacteria; order Rhizobiales; family Rhizobiaceae; genus Aurantimonas; species Aurantimonas marina. The sequence continues at coordinate 8,687 of NZ_JADDXW010000006.1, forward strand.
GAGCAAACGTCAAGCCCGTCGTCGTCGAGAGAAGAAAGGCTTTGAACATGTCGATCGCTTTCCACAGAACCATCCCGTCGTTGGACGAGAATCGCGTTGCTAATACGAACGTTGCGTGATGCTCACACTATTCGCATTTCCCGCCTGTGAAAAGACCGCCGTATTGTTATTGCCGAACTGTTGAACTGCGGCCTGATTGCCGGCCCCCCGGATCGACGCGGTGACGGCGTTGCCGTCGCCGTTCTGGGCCAGCGCGAAAAGATTGGAGCGGCCGGTCACGGCGACAGTCATGTCGTTGCCGTCGCCGAGTTGGGCCATGCCGAAGATGTTGGAGCTGCCGGTGATGGAGACATCCATGGCGTTGCCCTCGCCGTGCTGGGTAAGCCGGCCGGGCAACAGGCCGGTGGCGAGTGGCGCCCCACTGAAGGCGCCGCCGGATGGTCCGCCATTGCCGTCGCCTTCGATTTTCAGGTTGATCGCGTTGGTCAGCGATCCGCCCGCGCTCGCCGTCTGCAGCACCTCAAGGCGATTGCCGTCGCCGTCAATCTGGTAGGATACGGCGTTTCTGGCGTCCGAGCCGTCCGAAATGACCAGCAGATTGTCGGCCGTCGCAGGCGATGCGGCGAGAAGGGCTGCGGCGAAAAGGGCGTGGCGTGCGAGGGACATGCGATGTCTCCGGAACCGTTGCGGTTTCCGGACGATCGCAGAAGCACCTTAAATCCTCGTTTCGAAATCGGTCGAATTGCTGTCTTAATCTGCGAGCCGGATCCGAACCCCGAACATCGCCTGAAGACTATTGTCGGACCAGCAACCGGTTGCCGTCGCCGGTCTGGCTGAACCCGGCGATGTTGCCGTTGCCATCCTGAACGACCACCGACCGGTTGGCGCTGCCGGCGACGACCGCCGTCACCAGATTGCGGGCGCCCGACTGCGACGCCGCAAAGGCGTTGCGGTTGCCGGAGACGATGAAGTCGACCTCGTTGAACGCGCCCTCCTGCCGGATCTTTCCGGGAGCCAGTCCGGCGACGGCGCTCGCGGCGGCGAGGACGCCGTCGCCGAAGCCGCCCGAGCGGCGTGTGTTGTTGTCGTCGCCGTCGATCTCAAGCCGGACGCGGTTGTCGGAGCCTTGCTGGCGGAGGGATGCCGCATTGCGCCGACCGTCAAACCGTGCGGCGAGCGCGTTGCGCTCGCCCGACTGCTCGAACACCAACGCGTTGTCTTCGCCCTCCTGGCGCGCGACCGCCTCGTTGGCGGCTCCCTCGACGACGCCGGTGATGGCGTTGCCGGCGCCATCCTGCAAGAAGCCGAAGAGGTTGCCGTCGCTGTTGGCGCCGGTGACGTAGGAGATCATGTTGCCGTCGCCGAACTGCGAGATCGACGCCTGCAGGACGCCAAGGTCGCCCGGCACCAGCGCGAGCCGCCCGGCCCCGTTCCGCCCGTCGCCGCCATTGCCGTCGCCGGCGAGCGTCAGGGTGATCAGATTGCCGGTGCTGGCGACACCGATCTTGCCCTGGACGACGTTCTCGATGAAATTCTCCGTGCCGGCCTGCGTCAGATCGGCCCGGTTGCGGTTGCCAGCCTGATCGACGGCACGCACGATGTTGCGGTCGCCCAGCGACTGCCCGATGGTGACGACGTTGGACGTGCCGTTCTGCCGCGACGTCTCGATCCGGTTGCCGCCCCCCAACTGCGTGGTCGTCAGGCTGTTGCCGGAGCCCTCCTGAAAAGCGGTGACGAGAACGTTGCCAGCACGAGAACCATCGCCCCGCTGGGAGATCGACACCGAGTTGGTCACGCCGGCGAAAGCCGTGGTGGAATCGTTGATCTGGATCACCTGGCCGATCGCCTGGGTGGCGTCGTCGGGCCCAGCAGCAACAGCCTGACGCAGCGTGAGGCTGTTGGAGAAAAACGGCGAGGCGCGACCCAAGGCGCGACTCGCCACTTGTCGGACCGCCTCCAGCACATTGCGGGCGGCCCCCGTGAAGCTCGAAATCTGCTCGATACTGATCCGGTTGCGGTTGCCGCTCTGGCCGGTGCCAGTCATCACCAGGCCAAGGCTGGGGCGGGCCCCGTCACGGTTGTTGGTGGCGACCTTGTTGCCAAAGCCGGTCTGGTCGATGGCGATGACATTGCCGAGCCCGTCCTGGGTCAAGCGCAGCGTATCGGCATCGCCGCCGACGACATTGCCGTTGCCGTTTTGATCGATGCGAATCCGGTTTGTGTCGCCGGTCTGGCCGACGAAGACCTCGTTGTCTCCGGCGGATTGCGCGGAGGCCGAAGCCGATGCGGCGATGCCGGCCAGCAACGCGGCGGTCGTGCGGATTAGGAGGCGGCCCATCGCGACGATGCCCTTCTAAATGAAAGGTGGCGGCCGTTCGCATGCCGTCGAACGTGCCGCCGCTCTTTATCGGTGCACCGGGCCTCGCGGCCCGGCGCTTCTCAAGCCTTTTGCCTACTGGCTAATGCCGAGGCTGTTGCCGCTGCCGGACTGGGTGAAGGCGGCGACGTTGTTGTTCCCGATCTGCGCCACGACGGCCTGGTTCATGCTGCCGCTGATAGACCCGTCGATAGCGTTGCCGTCACCGCGCTGGTACGTTGCGAAGGCGCTCCGGTTGCCGGTGACCGTCAGCGACAGTTCGTTTCCGGCCCCCTCCTGGAAGAGGTCGCCCTGCGAGAACGAGGACACGCCCGTCAGCCCAGTGTTGCCGGAGTCGGCCCGCGCGTCGTCACGTGCGCTGCCGGCCGCCGTCCCGTTGAAGCTGTTGCCCGTGACGGCGAAGTTGTTGTTCAGGCTTCCGGTGATGGTGACGCCGGCCGTGTTGGTACCGTCCTGCTGCACGTTGAGGATGTTGTCGTCACCCCGGACGATCTCGACGGTGGCCGTGTTGGCATCTGTCTGGTCGATATCGACGACGTTACCATCCGCGTTGTTGGAGATCGTGACGCTCGCGTCGTTGGCGCCAGCTCCACCGTCCTGAAGGACGTTCACCATGTTGTCGTCGGAGTTGTTGATGTCGATCATCGCCAAGTCACCGATGCCCGACTGCGTGACGTCCGTCACGTTGCGGTTGCCGCGAACGTCGATGTTAATGTCGTTGGTCGTGCCGGTCTGGGTCGTCGTCGCGGCGTTGTCACGGCCCCGCTGGGACAGCAGCGTCAGCGTGTTATCAATGCCGGTCTGGCTCACATCGGCGTCGTTGCCTCCGCCGATCTGCGTCAGCTCGGTGATTCGGTTGCCCGTCGTGTTGTTAGCGTTGCTCTGGAACGTGGTGGCGGTGTTGTCACCACCTCCGGTGTTCACCTGATTGAGGAGGCGGATGCCGGTACCCTCTGTACCATTCCCACCACCGTCTTGCGTGATGTTCGCGATGTTGGTGCTGCCGGAGCCGCGATTGTCCTGCCGGGCTTCGTAGACGCTAGAATATCCCCGCTGATCCACAGTGAGCTGGTTGCCGTTGCCGGTTTGCGTCAGGCCGGAGCCATCGCTACGCGGACCGCTGACCGTATTGCCGATCTTGTTGCGGGTGGATGTCTGATCGATCTCAATCATGTTGGCAGACGCACTGCCGCCACCCACGAAAGTCTGCTTGACATTCGAGACGACATTGATTCCGCCGCTCTGGTCGATGTCGGCCGTATTGCGGGTGGCGGAACCGCTCGACCGGCCGCGCTGCTGCACCTCGAATATAGTGCCGGTGCCGGTGCTGCCCTGCGTGATGGTCAGTTCGTTACCATTGTTGATCTGGTCGATCCCGCGCCCGGCCTGATCGCCAGCGACGCCGGCACGCTGGTCGGTGCCCGTCTGCTCGATGTCGATGCTGTTGAAGCTGCCGTTCTGCGTGACGGCGCCGGGCGGGTTCGTCGGAGCGCCCGCCTCCGAGCTGGTCGCGCCGCTCTGGTCGATGACAAGATCGTTGTTGTTTCCGGACTGCGCCGTATAGGCCTCGTTGCTCTGCGCATACGCCACGCCCGACATAAACGTCAGCGCGGTCGCGGCCATTAGGACTTTCTTAACGGATGCCATTGTAAATTCTCCCTGTTGATCGCTTGCCTCTGTGGTTGCTGCCTCGGGCAAGATCGCGATTGCATAGTCGCTTCTCATCCCCGGAGGGGAAGAAGCCCGTTGACCCGCTTTACGGGCGCAATTTTCCGCGCCCGGCACAGCCCGTGCCGGACCCGCTTTTCGAGGCGGTGCCCCACCGCGCAACCCTGGCAGCCCGGACTTAACGGCCGGCACTGGCGGGCATAACGTTCCTGTCGATACGGACGCCGCATCCGGTCGCCCGTGTTCGGACAGTTTCTCGGAAGTGGTTGAGATTCCCCCACCCACGCACGCTCCGGTTTCGTCACCGTGGTCAACGAACCGTTAACGAGACGTGCGAACTATACCTCAGTCTTACACAGCGTCAATCGCCCCGACGCTTATTGTCTTACCTAACGCATTGATAATTAATGCTCGGATTTGTCTCAAATTGACACGATCAGGGGTTCGGCCTCTGCGCCGCGCCTCCGCTCTTGGGGCGTGCGGCCAAAGACGCTACTCTCGCGAGGGATGGACGTCGGTTTTTGAAAGGAAGGACGGGCGACGCGCACGTCGCGTCCACAGGGGCGGGGCAGACACGTGCAGGCGGAGAGGCGGCGGACGCAGCCGCACAAGCGCGGCGCGACGAGATTGCGTCGGGCCGCGGGCGCTCCTAGCGGAACAGCATGCCGATCAGGGTGCGTGGCGCGTCCTCCGCGCCACTGTCGTTCGAGCCGACCGCGGGCTCGTCGGGCGCCGGCGCCGGGGGCAGATCGCGCGGCGCCTCTTGGGCCGGCTGACCACGAACCTGCCCTGGTGCCGGTTTCGCGTCGCTCCCATTAGCGTTCACACCCGGAACTCTTCGGACGATCGGCTGTGCGGGCGGCGGCGTGACCACGCGAGGCGTCACCGGTGCGGCTGAGCTTTTGGGTTGCACCACGCGGCGCTGCGTCACCCGCACCGGCCGCGCCGGCACCGTATCGACAACATCGCCGGCATTCGCGGTTTGTGGTCGCGACGGAGAGACCGCGCCGGCGGTCAGCCTGAAACCGTATTTTTCGTCACGGTAGGCGGCGATATAGGCCTGGCCCGCTGCCCGGTCGGCGAAGGACCAGACACCCAGCTCGGCGCCCTCGACGATCATCGCCTCGACCGCCTTTTCCACCGCCGATTGCACGGCGATCTGCTTGGGCTCGTTGTAGGTGGTGCCGGCCTCGGCCTGCAACAGTTCATCGAGCTTCACATAACGGAACGCGCCGCCCTGCAGCGAATAGGACGCCACGGCCTTACGCGTCGTCACGCTGGTCAGCACCTCGCCGGTCTTGGTCGAGACCGCGCGTAGGGTGACCGTCACGACGTCTTGGATGTATTTGGCATCGCCGCCGATGCCGAGGAAATTGGCACCGGCGCCCCCGGTCACGGTGTTGGTATCGTAACCGATGATGCCGCCCTGGACGATGATGCCGGCATGCAGCAGCGGTGGCAGGACGTTCGCGTTGATCTTCTCCTCGCCGCGATACAGACGGCGCATCTCAGTGATGATCTGGCGCTCCTTGAGGAGATCGTCGAGCTCCTTGCGCTCGAGGACCATAAACCAGCGTCGCTCGCCGGCGTCCTGCAGCGCCTTGATCAGGATCGCGGCACCGCCCTGGGTGACCGCCCTCGACAGCGTCTGGACGTTTTCGCGCTCCTTGAACTGACCGGTCAGGTCTTCAAGATCATAAACGGCGACCGCAGTCTTCTTGGCGGGGGGCGGCAGGCGGCGCAACGCGTCGTTGGGGTAGCTGACGGGGGCCACGACAGGCAACGTGTCGATGTAGGACTCCGTCGTCACGCAACCCGCGAGCGGCGCGATGCACAGCGTCAGAGCGAATCTCCGCGCGAGGCGGGCGCGCCCCGGATACTCTGAAATCATCAAATCCCCCTCGAAAACTGATCTGCCCCCGTAGATCAGTTCGAACTTGTCACAAGCTGTGGAACGACGATCTCCGTCGTGGTTCCGTCGATCGCATCGAAAATCGTCAGTCGGATGGAGTCCAGCGAGCGCGAGAATGTTACGGTGGTGCTGCCGAACTGTACTGTTCCCTGATCCTGCGGGTTGTCGCCGAAGATCGCGTCGGTCACCTGTCCGGCAAGAGCGGACAGCAAACGGCCCTGGAGCTGTCGCACGAAGAGGTCGGCGTCGTCGTTGCGCGCGGTCCCCGGATCCGTCAGTCCGCCACCCCCGGTGAGATCATCATCGGCGTCGCTGGCGGTCGCCTCCCGCTGGGCGTTCGCCACTGCGAAGAGATGCGAGGAGTTCAACGGGCTGCCGCCGAAGGATGGATTGATCGGCGTGTAGACAAGATCCCCGGCGAAGGCCGGCGACACGGAGACCATGGCAAGCGAAAGCAACAGGCAGGTCGAGAAGCGCACCATCGGAATCTCCTTCTAATTGCACCTTACCAACCGGAAATCGCTCTAATATGCAAGGCATTGGGTCAGTGAACGAGTTCGCGGCCCGATTTCTGTTGCCTGATAGGCACAGGAATCGAGCCGAACGAGTCACTATCGGGCTGGAATGGACGGGCCTGTGCGAGCGGTCTGCTCTGGATCGATAAGCGATGTGCTTGCCGGGTGCACTGGCGCGGCGGGAGCTTCGCTCGAATGTCTCTATTTGGAAGGGCAATTGCGTCGATAGGTTCTTTCCTGAAAGGAAGAAGTTTCGGCTTTCCGAATCGCCCTACCTTGGCTCCGGACGCCCCACTTCGCGAAACAGAAGCTTTGCAGGGCCGTATGCGCGGCCGGCACCCCCCGATCGATTCTGCGTCGAATGGAGCAGAAACCTGCGGCAGCCGGAATTGCCTTTTCACGACCTTGCATGTGCATAACATCGTGTATAACAATGCGCGACAGGAGCGGGGTAAGTTACTGTTTTTTAAGCTGCATTTATATCCAGCGCGGCGTCCCGTTGGGCGTACCATTTTTCTTCATCGCGAACCACTGCCGGGAGCTGGACGGATCAGCTGAGGCCCGCCCCGGTTTGAACTGCAACGGCGGTAGCGGCTATCGGGCGGCTTGTCTGTCGCCCCGCACGCCGGAGTGCATCGCAACGATGCGGTCGGCATCGCGACCGTAAACCTCCTCATAGTGGTCAAACGTGCTTTCGAACCATCCGATGCCCTGCGTCGCCGACCGGAGCGCCTGCCCCAGTTCTTCGAGGGCGCCCGCGGGAACACGTGCACGGAGCAGGTCCCAGCCGCGCGCGTCCGGATTCGGTTCGAAGCCCAGTACGCGGCCCTTCAGCGACGAGATCATCGCGACGAGCGCACCGGTATACAGAGACGGCGCGTGGATCGCCGCTTCGTGGATCGGCTGCAGCAGCATCGGTGCCCCCTCCGCCAGCGCCTCCACGACCGCCGCCCGGCCTGCCGCCCGAAAGGCGAAGTCCGAGCTGTCGACAGCGTGGTATTGTCCATCGGTCAGAGTCACTCCGATGTCGACCACCGAAAACCCGAGCGGCCCCGACACCAAAGCGTCCCGCGCTCCGGCTTCGACCGACGGGATATAGTTTCGCGGCACGGCGCCGCCCTTCACGGTCTCGTCAAAGCTGAAGCCGCTACCTCGTGGGTTTGGCCGTACGGTCAATTTCACGTCGGCGAATTGCCCCGCCCCGCCGGTCTGTTTGCGGTGACGATGGTGGATGCCGGCCGGTCGGCTGATCGTTTCGCGCCAGACACCGTCGGGCGCGTGGTCCGAAGCCTTCACGCCAAATTCCTCCGCCAGCATGCCGAGAACGCGACGAAGGTGCATCGGTCCCTGGAGATGCACGACAAGCGCACCCGTCGCCCCCTCCTGGCTGACCGTCAGGCCCGGATCATCCTCGGCGATGCGGGCAAGGGCCAGGGAAAGCTTGGCCTGGTCGCGATCGTTCTCTGGCGCCAGGCGGCGGACGAACATCGGCTTGGGCGAACGGGCCCAGGCGGGCGGATCGTCGCTCCGGTCGGCAAAGAGCAGCCGGCTGACGGCAAGGTGATCCGACTTGAGCGCCAGGGCGATGCCGCCGGTCGGCAGCGGCGACGCCGGCTTGCCCGTGCCCGCCTCCACGAGCGCGCCCAGATTTCCGCCGGCGAGCGAGGACCCGACGCTTACTCCTTCGACGAGCGCCCGAAGAATTTTCTCCTTGCCGAGATGCTTCCGGTATTGAGCATGAAACGTGACGGCCATCGGCCCCGCCTCGCCCACTCCCGATCCGCCGGCCAGCCGCTGACGCAGTCCATCGACGGCCGGGGCCTCATGGCGCAGTAGCTTCATCAGCCGGACGACGCCGGCACCATGCAGGGCGGAGCCTATCAGCGCCGGGTTCGCCCGGTTCTCGGTAAGCGCTCGGCAGCAGACCGCATAGAGAGCGCCTGTCGCCGGTTCGCGGTCCTCCACGATCTCCTCGAGCAACCAATCGTCGAACTCTGATAGGTTTTCCAGCAGCTCCGCCCGCGCCTCATGCTCACGCGCCACGACGCTCTTGGGAACCTCGACCAGGGCGGATGGTCCTCCCTCCTGATAGCGCCAGGCGCGCTCGGAGACGAGATCGACCGCGCCGACGACCTGCTCGTCGTCGCGAATCGGGATCTGGCGAAGCACGATCGGATGGCCGCAATAGTCCTGCAGCCTGGCAACGACGTCGCGGAGTCGGGCCCGGGCATCATCGATACGGTTGACGAAGACGAGACAGGGCGTGCCCGATGCCTCCACTGCCCGGAAGAACGGCGCCGTGAGCACGGCGGTCTCGGGATCGGGCGAAACGACGATCACCGCCGCATCGCTGGCCAGCAAGGCCGCGCGCGCTTGCGGCAGTGTCTCGATATCCCCCGGGCAGTCGATGGCGCACCACGGCTCGTCCATAAAGGCGAAGGAAACGATGCCGAGACCGTCACGAGTCTCGAAGCGCTCGCCCACAGCTTGGAAACCGGCGAGCCGATTGACGAGTGTGGTTTTCCCGGCACCTGCCGGACCGAGAACCGTGAAGCAGCGCATGATCGGCTCCTTTACGCGTCGCACTCGCGGCGTTTCGGGTGCCCCGCGCATTGGGGCAATCGCGACGAGTTGTTGGCAGAATGTAGCAAAACGGAGCCGCCGTCGATCTCATCTGCGAAACAGCCACCCAGGGACGCTTCTTTCCCAAACTTCGCATCGATGAGACATTGCCGCCGGCCGAGCCGAGGGAACCTCGGCACCGAACCAGGGAGCAACCCGTGGAAACAACCGACCCCTTCGATCTCGGGCGCTTCGTAAGGGCTCAGGCACCGGTCTTCGACCAAGCCGTTCACGAACTGGAAGCCGGGCAAAAGCGCAGCCACTGGATGTGGTTCGTTTTCCCGCAGCTGCGCGGCCTGGGGCGTTCCGCCCTGGCCCATCTCTACGGCATCGGCTCGCTCGACGAGGCGCGAGCCTATCTGGTCCATCCAGTCCTCGGATCGCGGCTGGTTCTTTGCACGCGGACGGTGCTTGCGGTGCGGGACCGCCCCCTCCGAGCCATCTTCGGCTCGCCGGACGACATGAAATTCTGCTCCTCCATGACCCTGTTCACGCAGGCGGCAGAATCGGAGGAAAATCCGTTCGCTCAGGCGATCGAACGCCAGTGCGACGGCCGGATGGATGTCAGGACGCTGACGCGGTTGGCGGCGGCCGCGGAAACATAGCGCGGTATGGAAACACGACGCGGCTTCGGACATGCCGCGAACAAATGTCCAGTGTCACGCTCGGCCGGCATCAAGCCAGCGCTTTTGCCTTGCGAAAGGAGATCAGCCTGCGGCTGTTTTCGTCCCACAGAACGAGCGGCACGCTGCGAAGGCTGTCCCTCAGAGTGATCCGGCCGACATCCCCCAACTCCGGGTGATCCCTCAGGATTTCCGGAAGCCGGTAATAGGGTACGCGGCTGGCGAGATGATGCACATGATGGATGCCGATATTGCCGGTGAACCACCGCAGCACGCCCGGCAAATCATAATGCGACGATCCGTGCAGGGCAGCCTCCTGGAACTCCCAGTCGGAACCCTGCGACCAGTGCGTCTCCTCGAATTGATGCTGCACGTAGAACAGCCACACGCCGATCGAGGCCGCCAATATGACGATCGGCAGATGGACGAAGAAAAACGGTCCGACACCGCCGAGCCAGATCAAGCCCGTCGCCAATAAGACGACGCTCAGATTCGTCGCCATCGTCGAGATCCAAGGCTCTGCGCCCGCGCGCATCATCCCGACCGGTAGGCGTTGCTCGAACAAGAAGAGCCAGATCGGGCCGATGCCGAACATCACGATCGGGTGGCGGTAAAGCCGATAACGCAGCCGGCCCCAACCCGACAGAGCCTTATATTCCGCGACCGTCAGCGTCATGATGTCACCAACGCCGCGTTCGTCGAGATTGCCGGTCGAGGCGTGGTGCTTGGCGTGCATGCGTCGCCAATAGTCGTAGGGCGTCAGGGTCAGGACGCCCAGCGCACGGCCGGTCCAATTGTCGAAATGGCGGTTCGCGAAGAACGATCCGTGGCCGCAATCGTGCTGGATGATGAACAGCCGGAGCAGGAAACCAGCCGCCGGGATGATCAGGATCAGTCCCCACCAGATCCCGTAGGATACGGCGGCCCACGCCAGCGCCCACAGCGCGGCAAACGGAATCAGCGTGATCGCAAGCTCGATCGCACTACGGGTTCTTCGCGGCTTGCGATAGTTGGACAGGACTTTCGGCCAGACGGGCGCGCGAGCACCCGTCGTGGACGCGGGGTTATTGGTTTTCATCGACGGCTAGGTTCCCGGTTCTCGGCGCGCATAGACGACGGCGCACCGGAGATGGTGCTCTAAATGATGGAGTAAAATCTCGACCATGATTCATGGCCTATATATGCTGTAGCATTGAAAAATTCTCTTTGCAGTCGTTTTCGGCGCGCCGGCCCCGCCACGTCGTCGATCGTGTAGGATCGTGCCGAGCCGCTGCCGCCCTTGGCAGTCAATGGTTTCAGTCGCCTTCGGCGCTCGCGTGTTTGCGGGCGCTCCCGGTAATTTGCTCGAAACGATCACAATTGTTGATCCTATCGAGGCGCATTGTGGCCATCGATGAGCACCGCGAGGCGCTCCGCCGTCCATACCCCCTTCGCCATAGCCCCCGATCAGTCGAACACGTCGGCGAGGTCAATCAGGCGAAAGCGCACATCCTCGCGACCACGGAAGCGATCGAGCGACAAGGTACCGGCCGCATGGATCGGCCGATCCCGTGCCGCCAGAAGCCGCTGTCCCACGTCGGTTTCAGCAGCCTTGAAGGCGATCGCCTGGACGTTGGCCCCATCCGCGCCACGCAGTGTCGCCCGGACATGGCCCTTGCCGACGATCGAGGATGACGCGATTCGGTGCCGGGCGAGCGCGAAAATCGGCGCTGCATGTCCCGATCCATATGGCCCGGCCCGTTCGATGGTGGCGTAGAGATCCGGGGTCAATCCCGCGGCGCTGACGGCGCCGTCGATCTTGAGGAAATCGCGCTCGCGCAGCGCCGCGACCGCCCCTGCCGCGCCGGCTTCGAGGAAAGCGCGGAAATCGCCGAGTCGATCCTTGCCGATAGTCACGCCGGCAGCCATGGCGTGACCGCCACCCTTTTCCAGCAAGCCGGCGGAGACCGCCTCGCGCACCAGCCGGCCCAGATCGAAACCGCCGATCGAGCGACCGGACCCGGTTCCCCGCCCGGGACGGTCGAAGGCGATGGCGAAGGCCGGCCGGCGATAACGTTCCTTGAGCCGCGCCGCCAGCAACCCGACGATCCCTGGGTGCCAGTCGTTCGAGCCGGCGACCAGCACAGCCGGTCCCTCCCCGCCCCCGATTTCAGCCATGACCTCGGCTTCGGCCTGTTCGAGCATGACCTGCTCCATCGCCTGCCGCTCTTCGTTCAGCACGCTCAGATGGGCAGCGAGATCGTCCGCCTCGCCGGCATCGTCGAGGCAAAGCAGGCGGCTGCCGAGCGACGCATCGCCAATCCGCCCACCGGCATTGATCCGGGGACCAAGAAGAAAGCCGAGATGGTGGCATTCGACCGGCCCCGAGAGGCGAGCGGCCCGCGCCAGCGCGGCGAGACCGGGATTGCGCTGGCCGTGCATGACCCGCAGTCCCTGCACGACGAAAGCACGGTTGAGGCCGACCAGCGGCACGACGTCGCAGACGGTGGCGAGCGCCACGAGGTCGAGCAGGCCGAAGACGTCCGGCAGACTCGCCTGCGAGCGCCTGCGATGGCGCAGTTCCCGTGAAACGGCAACCAGCGTCATGAAAACCACGCCAGCGGCGGCGAGATGACCGAGCCCGGACAAATCGTCCTGACGGTTCGGGTTGACGAGCACGGCGTCGGGAAGTTCGGGGCCGGTCTGGTGGTGATCGAGGACGACCACGTCGACGCCAGCTTGCCGGGCAGCTTCGATCGCCTCGAAACTGCCGGTGCCACAATCGACGGTGACGATCAGCGTCGCACCGGCTGCCGCCAGTTCCCGCATCGCGGCTGGGTTCGGTCCGTAGCCCTCGGTAATGCGATCGGGAATGCGGATCGCCGCGTCGATCCCGAAATGGCTCAGATACCGCCACAACAGCGCCGAGGACGCCGCGCCGTCGACGTCGTAATCACCGAAGACTGCAACCGTCTCCTTTCGCTCCACGGCATCGGCGAGGCGCGATGCGGCGGCCTCCATGTCGGTCATCGTCGAGGGATCGGGCATGAGGTCGCGGATGCGCGGATCGAGAAAGGCCGTGGCGTCGGCCTCGGCCACTCCGCGTGCGGCAAGGGCGCGGCAGACGATATCTGGCAGCGCCAGCGTCTGGGCCATCTTCAGCGCCGAAGCCTCGGCGCGCTCGTCGAGGGCATTCAACCAACGGCGACCACCGATCGAGCGGTCCACGGCAAGAAAGGTGCGGGCGGGTGTGGCCATGGAGCTTGTTCTGGCGAAGCGGGGCCGGACGTGCAACCCGCCTGCGGCGCTGTTGGCTTAGAGGCCGAACTTCGATCGGCCGTGATGCTCGGCCCGCACCTCGCGAATGGTACGCGAGTGCGACCGCATCACGAGCGTGTGCGTGGTGATGCGGTCGCTGTAGAAGCGAACGCCGTCAAGAAGGTTGCCGTCGGTCACCCCGGTCGCCGCGAAGATAACGTCGCCGGCGGCCATCTCCTCGGCGCTGTAGACCCGGTACGGATCGGCGATGCCCATTTTCTCGGCCCGCGCGCGCTTCTCGTTGGTGTTGAGCTGCAGCCGCCCCTGCATCTGGCCCCCAGTGCAACGCAAGGCCGCCGCCGCCAGCACGCCCTCCGGCGCGCCGCCGATGCCCATATAGATGTCGATGCCGGTCTCCTCCGGATCCGTCGTATGGATCACGCCGGCCACGTCGCCGTCGCCGATCAACCGGATCGCGGCGCCCACCTCGCGCACCGCTTCAATCAACGCCGCATGCCGCGGCCGGTCGAGAATGCAGGCGGTAATTTCCGAGACCGCCACACCCTTGGCCTTCGCCAAGGCTCGCAGGTTTTCCTCCGGCGAGTTGGACAGGTCGACGATTCCATCGGCGTAACCCGGGCCGACGGCGATCTTCTCCATATAGACGTCGGGCGCGTTCAGGAGGCTGCCGCGAACTGCCATCGCGATCACCGCGAGCGAGTTCGGCAGGTTTTTGGCACACACCGTCGTGCCCTCGAGCGGATCGAGGGCGATGTCGACCTTCGGCCCGTTCCTGGTGCCGACCTCCTCGCCGATGAACAGCATCGGCGCCTCGTCGCGTTCGCCTTCCCCGATAACGATGAGCCCGTCGATGGCAAGCCCGTTCAGCTCGCTGCGCATGGCGTCGACCGCCGCCTGATCCGCAGCCTTTTCGTCGCCGCGTCCGCGCAGATTCGCCGCGGCGACGGCCGCCATTTCAGTCACGCGGGCGATTTCCAGAGTGAGAACCCGGTCCAGCCTTTCGCCGCCGCTGCTGCTGTCGGTCATGTCCGCTCCCTTCATGGCCAACCCCACCCGATTCGATCCCGCATTGGATTACAAGCGAGATATGCCGCGCGACTGTAAAAACGCAATGTCAGTCGCCGACCGATGGCCATGGCAGAGTTTCGGCAGGCGGCCGACGATCAGTCCAAAGCCTCGATCCGAATCATCTTCGGTTCATCCTTGAGATGCCCATCCCTGGAGACAAGCTCCAGCGCCTTGCGCACGGCCGCTTCCGTGGTTTCGTGAGTGACAAGAATGACCGGCGCTGTCGTCGCGTCGGCGGAGTGCTCGCGCCGCCGCTGGACGATCGATTCCAGCGAGATTTCGTTTTCGGCCATGCGCCGGGCGATCGAGGCGAAGGCGCCGACACGGTCATAGACCGACAGCCGAATGTAATAGCCACCCTCGTGAGCGCGCATCCGCGCCCGCTTGTAAGGGACAAGCTTTGCCGGCGGCAGCCCGAGGGTCGGCGGCAGAACGCCGCCGGCGACATCCATGATGTCGGAGAGCACCGCCGAGGCCGTCGCGTCGCCGCCGGCGCCAGGGCCGGCGAGCAGGATCGAACCAAGGAGGTCGCTGTCGACAGCGACGGCATTGGTCACGCCGTCCACCTGCGCCAGCGCCGAATGCGCCGGGATCATCGTCGGATGCACCCGCTGCTCGATCCCCGTCTCGGTCAGTTGCGCCACCGCCAGAAGCTTGATGCGATAGCCAAGTTCCGCCGCCGCTTCGATGTCGTCATTGGTGACCGACGAAATACCCTCGATGAAGACGCTGTCGAGATCGATCTCGCAACCGAAGGCGAGCGAGGTGAGGATCGCCAGCTTGTGGGCGGCGTCGAATCCGCCGATGTCGAAGGTCGGGTCGGCCTCCGCGTAGCCGAGCCGCTGGGCGTCCTTCAGGCAATCGTCGAACGCGATGCCCTCGTTCTCCATACGGGTCAGCATATAGTTGCAGGTTCCGTTGAGAATGCCGTAGACGCGGCTGACGTCGTTGCCCGACAGCGCCTCGCGCATCGTCTTGATGATCGGGATCCCGCCAGCGACGGCTGCCTCAAACAAGATCTCGGTCTCGTTTTTCGCCGCCAGCGTGGCGAGCGCCACGCCATGATGGGCGAGCAAGGCCTTGTTGGCGGTGACCACCGGCAAGCCTCGCCCGAGCGCCGCCTTCACCGCGTCCAGGGCGGGGCCCGTCTCGCCGCCGATCAACTCGACGAAAACGTCGATGTCGCCGTTTTTCGCCAGCGCGACAGGATCATCGAACCAGGCGAGTTGCGATGTGTCGAAACCGCGATCCTTGGATCGCTCGCGCGCCGAAACGCCGGCCAGCTTGATCGGCCGGCCGACCCGGTTGGCCAAGGTTTCCGACTTGGTCTCGATGAGCCGCGCGAGGCTCGCGCCGACCGTTCCTAGCCCGGCAAGGCC
This sequence comes from Aurantimonas marina, assembly GCF_017183135.1. Taxonomy (GTDB): domain Bacteria; phylum Pseudomonadota; class Alphaproteobacteria; order Rhizobiales; family Rhizobiaceae; genus Aurantimonas; species Aurantimonas marina. Next base: position 24,109 of record NZ_JADDXW010000006.1, read on the forward strand.
GAGCCGCAATGGGCTTTTCATGAGCACCTTGTGACTGTTCGCGTCGTTCCGGCGCCAGCCGTCAGGACTTGGCGTCGAGGGAGACGACCTTCTGCCCGGCTTCGTCGCCGCTGGCAAGGAAGCGGCGTATGTTGCGCGCCGCCTGACGGATGCGGTGCTCGTTTTCCACCAATGCGATCCGCACATGCTCGTCGCCGTGCTCGCCGAAGCCGATGCCGGGCGCGACCGCGACATCGGCCTTTTCGATCAAAAGCTTGGAGAATTCGAGCGAGCCGAGGTCGCGATAGGCCGCCGGTAAAGGCGCCCAGGCAAACATGGTCGAAGACGGCGCGGGAACCGGCCAGCCGGCCCTGGTAAACGATTCGACGAGCACATCGCGGCGCCGGTGATAGATCTCGCGCACCTCCCGGGTGGCTTCCTCGCCTGCGTTCAATGCCGCGGTCGCGGCCACCTGGATCGGAGTAAAGGCGCCGTAGTCGAGATAGGATTTGACCCGGGCCAGTGCAGCCAGCAAGCGCTCGTTGCCAACGGCAAAGCCCATGCGCCATCCCGGCATCGAAAAGGTCTTCGACATCGAGGTGAATTCGACCGCGACGTCGATGGCCCCTTCAACCTGGAGAACGGACGGCGGCGGCGGGCCATCGAAATAGATTTCCGCATAGGCGAGATCGGACAGGACGATGATCTCGTGCTTGCGGGCGAAGGCGACGACCTCGCGGTAGAAGTCGAGATTCGCCTGGAAGGCGGTCGGATTGGCCGGATAATTGAGGATGATCGCGATCGGCTTTGGGATCGAATGACGGACCGCGCGGTCGATGGCGACCATGAAGTCCACGTCGGGCTTGGCTGGAATCGCTCGAATCGTCCCGCCGGACATGATGAAGCCGAAGGCGTGGATCGGATAGGTCGGATTGGGACACAAGACCACGTCGCCCGGCGCGGTGATGGCCTGCGCCATGTTGGCGAAGCCTTCCTTCGAGCCGAGCGTGGCGACCACCTGGGTGTTCGGGTCGAGGGTTACACCGAAACGGCGGGCGTAGTAATTCGCCTGCGCTTTGCGCAGACCGACGATCCCCTTGGACGCCGAATAGCGATGCGTGCGCGGATCGCGAATGACCTCGCACAGCTTGTCGACGATAAATTTCGGCGTCGCCAGGTCGGGATTGCCCATGCCGAGATCGACGATGTCGGCGCCCTTGGCGCGCGCCGCCGCCTTGAGCCGGTTGACCTCCTCGAACACGTAGGGCGGCAATCGGCGAACTTTGTGAAATTCTTCCATGATTCTCGTTCCGCGGCGTGGCGCTGGTTGCGGGAAGGGCGCGGCAGTCGGCGCGGGACTACTGCCCTGCCTCGATCTGCCGCAGTACTTCTTCGGGGCTCGGTGGCGCCGGAGCGTTGGGCGTCGGTTTGGCGGCCAGCGCCGCATCGACGTCTACCGCCTGCTTCTGCCGAACACCTTCCAGCCGGGCAATTTCGGAGGAATAACTGCTCGAAGTCGCGGCCGATGTGCGCTGGCTGGCTTGCGCATTGAGACGCGCCTGCTGCGCACGGACCTCCGCGTCGGTCAGTTGCTGTGCCGCCGTGCCGGGATAAGCGCCGAGCAGCGGAAAGCCGTCCTTGTCGACCTGCTGCGAGGAGGCAACCGACGCCGCCGCCGCGGACCGCAGGGCGGCCAGCGATGGGTCCTCCTCATCCGGGAAGATCGACTGGCATGCGGCGGCTGGCAAAAGCACCGCAATGACCGCAAGCGGCCGAAGAACTGAGAGCGTCATCATTGCAGGTCGGTAGCAGGCCTTCTGGAAACGGCACGATGTGTCATATCCTACAGGAACGGCATTTACAAAACGACAGCAAGCGATTGTCGATGATCGAAGCCGCGGTCACAATGTACCGGTGAGACGCAATGCAAGGCGGCTCAGACTGGACGCCACCGGTCGCATTGATAGGGAGGAGCGTACGATGACAAGCAAGCGAGCGAACGAACTCGGCGGCATCGATAAGGCCGGCACCGGTGAGGAATATGTGGTGAAGGACCCACAGGCCTTCGCCCTCAACATGGCGCGGGTGCTGGAGCAATTGGGCAAGGCCGCAGCGGCCTGGGTGGAGCCCCGAGAAAAGGGCGAACTCGACACCGGCCCGGTTTCTATGGGCGAGATGGTCCAGACGCTTTCGAAAGTCTCGGAATATTGGCTGACCGATCCCAGCCGTGCGATCGAGGCGCAGACAAGCCTGTTCACCGGCTACATGAACGTCTGGAACAATTCCATTCGCCGCATGTCCGGTGAGACGTCGCTAGGCTCCGTTGAGCCGCAGGCCGGCGACAAGCGCTTTGCCGATAAGGAATGGAACAGCCATCTGTTCTTCGACTTCGTCAAGCAGGCCTATCTCCTGACCGCGCAATGGGCCGACGATCTGGTGGAAAAGACCGAGGGGCTCGATCCGCATACGCGCCACAAGGCCGCGTTCTACATGAAGCAGGTGTCAAACGCGCTGTCGCCGACCAATTTCATCGCCACCAATCCCGAGCTCTACAGGGAAACAATCGCCTCCAACGGGGAAAACCTGGTGCGCGGCATGAGGATGTTCGCCGAGGACATGGCGGCCGGTGGCGGTAATCTGCGTCTACGGCAGTCGGACTATTCCACCTTCGAGGTTGGCCGCGACATGGCGCTGACGCCGGGCAAGGTCGTGGCTCAGAATGACGTCTGTCAGATCATCCAATATGGGCCGCAGACCGAGACGGTCTTCAAGCGTCCGATTCTGATCGTGCCGCCATGGATCAACAAGTTCTACATTCTCGATCTCAATCCGGAAAAATCCTTCATCAAATGGCTGGTCGAGCAAGGCCATACCGTCTTCGTCATTTCCTGGGTCAACCCGAACGACAAGCAGGCGGAGAAAGGCTGGAAGGATTACATCCAGGAGGGCATCGTCTTCGGCCTCGACACAGCCGAAACCGCCACCGGCGTCGGTGAGGTCAACACGATCGGCTATTGCGTCGGTGGTACGCTTCTGGCGGCGGCGCTGGCCTATCTGAAAGCCAGCGGTGATGAGCGCATCACCAGTGCAACGTTCCTGACGACGCAGGTTGACTTCACCCACGCCGGCGACCTGAAAGTGTTCGTCGACGACGCCCAGCTACAGACGCTGGAACGCACGATGGGCAAGAAGGGCTATCTCGAAGGCTCGCAGATGGCCACGGCGTTCAATCTGCTGCGGTCCGGCGATCTGATCTGGCCGTATTTCGTCAACAACTACCTCCGCGGCAAGGAGCCGATGCCGTTTGACCTGCTCTACTGGAATGCCGACTCGACCCGGATGCCGAAAGCGAACCACCTGTTCTACCTACGCAATTGCTATCTGGAGAACCGGCTGTCGCGCGGCACGATGGAGATCGACGGCAAACGGCTCGATCTGTCGACGGTCGATATCCCGATCTACAATCTGGCGACCAAGGAGGATCACATCGCGCCGGCCCGCAGCGTCTTCGTCGGCAGCCGCGCCTTTGGTTCGGATGTCACCTACGTCCTGTCCGGATCCGGCCATATCGCCGGCGTCGTCAACCCGCCCGTCAAGAAGAAATATCAGTATTGGACCGGGCCGACGCCGAAAGAGGCGACCAGCTACGAGGACTGGCTCCTGGCCGCGGCGGAAACGCCTGGTTCCTGGTGGCCGCACTGGCAGGAATGGATCGCCGACAAGGCTGGCAATCGCGTCAAGGCCCGCAAGCCAGGGGGGCGCAAGCTGAAACCGATCGAGGACGCGCCGGGCAGCTATGTGAAGGCGACGGCGTAGCAGCCAGACGGGGACAGACGCCTTGACGCGGTCCTCCGACCGCCGCTATCGGCCCCGGATGGTCGCCTTCCCCTCTCCGCTCATGCCGGCGCGGCTTTTGCGCCGCTACAAGCGCTTCCTCGCCGACGTCATCATCGACGGCGAGAGTGATCCCGTCACCGTCCACTGCCCGAACCCCGGCGCAATGCTGGGGCTGAAGGCGGAAGGATCGCGGGTCTGGCTGTCGCGCTCGGCCAATCCGGCCCGCAAACTTCCCCTGACGCTGGAGATCATCGAGGCGGACGGAGCCCTCGTCGGTATCAACACAGCCTTGCCGAACCGTCTCGCCGAAGAGGCGATCGCGTCGGGTCTCGTGCCGCGGCTTGAAGCATTTGGAGCGGCGCGGCGCGAGGTGAAATACGGTCGCAATTCCCGCGTCGACCTGCTCTATACCGACCCGGTCGGACAGCCGGTTTATGTCGAGGTCAAGAACGTCCATCTGATGCGCCAGCCGGGTCTCGCCGAATTTCCCGATTGCGTGACGACGCGCGGCGCCAAGCATCTGGTCGAACTCGGCGACCGCGTCGCGGCCGGCGAGCGGGCGATCGTGCTTTACGTGGTGCAACGGGCGGACTGCGACCGCGTAGCCTTCGCCGCCGATCTTGATCCGGGCTACGCCGCCGCATTCGCCGTGGCCCGCGCGCGAGGGGTTGAAGCCCATGCCGTTCGATGCGACATCAGCATAACAGCCATCCGTCCCGTGACCGCCATTCCGATCGTCGACACCGCGCCCCGACCATGACCACTTATCTCGAAGCCGAACCGAGCCCGACCCGCAATACCGGCGCCATCCGCCTCTACGACGCCGCGGCGTTCGAGGGGATGCGGCGGGCCTGCCAGCTCACCGCACGCTGTCTCGACGGCCTTGCGGCCATCGTTGAGCCGGGCGTGACCACCGAGACGATCGACCGCTATGTCGTGGACTTCGCGCTGGCCAACGACGCCTTTCCCGCGACGCTGAACTATCGCGGTTACGGCAAGAGCGTCTGCACCTCGATCAACCATGTGGTCTGCCACGGCATTCCCAACGACAAGCCGCTGAAGGAAGGCGACATCGTCAATATCGACGTGACGTTCATTCACGACGGGTACCACGGCGATTCCTCGCGCATGTACCCGGTCGGCCGCGTCAAGCGCGCCGCCGAGCGGTTGTGCGGCATCACCTATCGTTCGCTGCTGCTCGGCATCGAGGCCGTACGTCCGGGCGGTCATACCGGCGATATCGGCGAGGCGATCCAGGCCTATGCCGAATCCGAGCGTTGCTCGGTCGTGCGCGATTTCTGCGGTCACGGCGTCGGCAAGCTGTTCCACGACGCGCCGAACATCCTGCACTATGGCCGGCGGGGCGAAGGACCGGAAATGCGCCCCGGCATGGTTTTCACCATCGAGCCGATGATCAATATCGGCCGGCCGCATGTGAAGATCCTCTCCGATGGCTGGACGGCGGTCACCCGCGACCGCTCGCTGTCGGCCCAGTACGAACATACGGTCGGCGTGACCGAGACCGGTTGCGAGGTCTTCACCCTGTCGCCCGCCGGGCTCGACACGCCGGGACTGACGGTCGAGCCCCTCGCCGGCGCGGCGGAATAACCGCCGGCGATGACGCATTCCGGCTCCGACGACGAACCGGATTTTCCCGGCCTTGGCGAGGCTCCTTCACCGCAAACGCCGGCTGGCGCCGGCCACGCAAGACCTGCAGCCAAACACCATGACGGCCACCGTGATCGCCTGCGCGAGCGCTTCGGCGACGCCGGCCCCACCGCGCTGGCCGATTACGAACTGCTGGAACTGATCCTCTTCCGCACCATCCCCCGGCGTGACGTCAAGCCGATCGCCAAGGCGCTGATCGCCCGGTTCGGTTCGCTGGCGGAGGTGCTCAACGCACCGCCGCGCCGGCTGATGGAGGTACCGGGGGTCAAGGACGCCGTGGCGCTCGACATCGCCATCGTCGCGGCGGTCAACCAGCGGGCGATGCGCTCGGCGGTGAAAAGCCGCGAGGTGCTGTCGTCCTGGGCGGCGGTTCTCGACTATTGCAAGGCGGCGATGGCCTACGAAACGCGGGAACAATTCCGCATCCTGTTCCTCGACCGGAAGAACGCCCTGATCGCCGACGAAGTGCAGGGCACGGGCACCGTCGACCATACGCCGGTCTATCCGCGCGAGGTGGTCAAGCGGGCGCTCGAATTGTCGGCGACCGCGATCATCCTCGTCCACAACCATCCGTCCGGCGATCCGACGCCGTCACGCGCCGACATCGACATGACCCGCACCATCGTCGAGACGGCGAAACCCTTGGGTATTTCCGTGCATGACCACATCATCATCGGCAAGGCCGGGCATGCCAGCCTCAAGGGCCTGCGGCTGATCTAAACGCGGCCTTGGAGCATCGGACCGAAAAGTGGAACCCGGTTTTCGGATTGTTCCGATGCTCAATCAAAGTGTTAGAGCGTCCTTTGTGCGTCCGAACAGACGCACGGCGCTCTAATGCAGATAGCCGCCATCCTTCACCAACCGCAGTTCGCGCGGCTTGATCAGGCCCGCATGCATGATCCGCACCGAGTGGATCGCCGCCTCGATCTCGCGTTCCCAATGGTCGAGGAATCGCCGCAGCCGGGGATATTCCGGTGCCAGATCCTCGAACTGCCAGGCGAAGCTCTGCAGGAAGCTCGGGTGGTCCGGCATCCGGTACAGAACCTCCGCCGTGGTCAGACCATAACCCCGCAGCATCCGTGCGAATTGCGGATCGACGGTCTTGATGGTCATCGGCGCACCTCTTGGCTGCGCCGGCCGGGCATCGGCCGGCAGGAGAAATGCTGCGACCTAAGAGTTAACGATGTGTTACCGGGCGCCGAAGTTCAAGCGCGTACAGTGCCTTCCGCGTCACAGGACTCGTCACTTTCCCGGGATTGTTCACCTCGGCCGCGGGGCACCGACGCCAATCAGAGCGTACGAGCCTCAGAACACACCGGGAAACGCGCCGCCGTCGATCAGGAGGCTCTGGCCGGTGATGTAGCCCGAATGCGCGGAGCACAGGAACGCGCAGGCCTTTCCGAACTCGTCCGGTTCGCCGAAGCGCCCTGCCGGAATGCCGGCGGCCCGGTCGATGCGTATATCGTCGAGACTGCGGTTCTCGCGCTTTTGCGCCGCCGCGAAGTTGGAGCGCAGGCGGTCGGTGTCGAAGGCGCCTGGCAGCAGACAATTGATCGTGACGTTCTGGCCGGCGACGGTGCGGGCGACACCGGCCAGAAAGCCGGTCAGCCCGGCGCGCGCACCGCTGGACAGGTCGAGGCCCGGGATCGGCCCCTTGACCGAACTGGAGGTGATGTTGACGATTCGGCCGAAGCGGCGCTCGACCATGCCGTCGATGACACCCTGCACCATCTCGATGGGCGTGATCATGTTGCCGGTGAGACCCGCCACGAGATCGTCGCGCTCAAGCGCGCGAAAATCGCGGAGCGGCGGGCCGCCATTGTTGTTGACCAGGATGTCGACCTGCGGCACCGCGCCGACGAGCCGAGCCTGGCCTTCCGGTGTCGCCACATCCGCGACGACGGGAATGATTTTGGCGCCGGTCTCCCGTGAGATAGCCTCGGCCGTCGCATTCAGCACCGCCTCGTCACGGCCGTTGAGCACAACCGTGCAGCCGGCCCGCGCAAGCTCGGTGGCGCAGCCCCGGCCAAGTCCCCGGCTCGACGCGCAGACGACCGCGTATTTCCCTGTCAGTCCCAGATCCATGTCGTACTCCCTCCAGCCCTCAGCCGTCTACCGGCATGAGCCATTCTCGATTCTTGGCCAATCACTTAGCCGGCTTTGATGATTCACTTTGCCAGCCATCTACGTGATCGTTTTGCGAAATGGTCCCGCCGGCGGCGCGCACCGCTTCCTGGGTATCGACGTCGACACTCGCGGCAGCGCCGATCTCCACCTCGACCACGGCGTCGGGATGGTCGGCGATCACACCTTGCGCCCCGACATCTCCTGAAAGCGCCATGATTTCGGGGCGATATACCGTCGACACCACGACCGGGTTGCGCCGCCGACCGCGATCGAAAGCGGCCGCGATCGACCCGGCGCCGGACGGCACGAAGGCCGCGATGAGCCGGTCGAGATCCACCGAGGTCAGGAACGGCTGGTCGGCCAGCATGACAAGGACGCCGTCGGCTCCGGGCGAGGCCGCGAACCCGGCCTTGAGCGAGGTCGAGAGCCCGTCGGCGAAGGCGGGGTTCTCGACGATGCCGATATCGAGGCCGTCCAAAGCGGCGACGATCTCGCCCCGCATATGCCCGACGACCACACGCACATGCCCGGCGCTTTTCGTCGCCAGCGCGGTCTCGGCCGAGCGCCGGATCAGCGGGACACCCTCGAAGGTCGACAGCAACTTGTTCGGCCCGCCCATGCGGCTCGATCGGCCGGCGGCGAGAATGACGATATCGACGACCGGCTCCTCTGCAGCGCTGTCCGCCTCTCGCGGCTGCGGTCGCGAGGCGATCTCCATCAAGAGCCCGCCGACGCCCATCTTCCGAATGTCGTCACCGGTCACCGGGAGATCGGCCAGCAATCGGTCGAGCACCCAGTCGAAGCCGTTTTCCTTGGGACTGCGCGCGCAGCCGGGCGCCCCGAGCGCCGGCCGTCCGTCCAAAGTGCCGAGTAGCAAGAGATTGCCGGGGTCCACCGGCATGCCGAGATGGTCAATCCGGCCGCCCGCCGTGGCGATTGCAGCCGGGATAACGTCGCCACCGTCGATTACAGCCGAGGCACCGAAAATCAGCGTCAGATCCGCCGTCTCGCGCCGCCGCAGGGCATCGGTCAGGGCACTTACCTCATGGGCGCAGCGGATCTCACCGACGATGGTCGAGTGGGAGGCCGACAGCCGTGTTTCGGTGACGGCTCGGGTCTTGTCGAGAACGCTCGGCTTGACGCCAGGAAGTTCCGTCTGGATCAGCACGACGCGCTTCGGCGAAAACGGCGCGAGCCGAAGCACGGCATTGCGCGAACAGAGCCGCACGGCCGCCTCTACCGCCGCGCCGGAAACGGCAAGCGGGATGATCTTCACCGTCGCCACCATCCGCCCGGCCTCGACGGGGGCGTATTCGCCGAGCGTCGCGAGGGTCACGCCGGGGTCGATGGCGTTGAGCGCGTCGATGGCGGCGCGATCCGGCAGGAACACTCCCGCTGTTTCCGCAAAGAGATTGACCCGGCCAGTTCCGGCCTCGCCCGCTCGAATTCCCGCCCCACCAAGCGCGGCGCCGATCGCCGCAGCCGCCTGGTCCTCGGTCAGGTCGCCTGGTTCGAGACGCGCGGCCGTGACAACGCCGACACCTGCGTTGCGAAGCGCGGCAATGTCCGCCTCCGAGAGCCGTGCGCCCTTCTTCAGCCGGCGTTTGCCGAGCTTTTGGGCGTGCGCCAGAATCGTCCCCTCCGCCTCCGCGATCGGTATCTCCCCGAAAATCATGCCGCCTCGGTCTCGCCCCGACGCTCGGCAAACATCTTGCGCTTGCGGAACGCTTCGATGACCGACGCAAGAACCGCAACGGCGATCTCGCCGGGCGTCGCCGCGCCGATATCGGCGCCGATCGGCGCTTCGATACGGTTCATCGTCTGGGCGGAAATCCCGGCTTCGGTCAGTCGCTCGACCCGCCGCGCATGGGTCTTCCGGCTGCCCAGCGCGCCGATATAGAAGCACCCGGCCTCGAGCGCCTCGATCAGCGGATAGTCGTCGATCTTCGGATCGTGGGTGATGACGCAAAGCGCCGTATAGGCGTCCAGCGGCCGGGCCTTCAGCACCGCCTCGGGCCATTCGGCGACAAGCGCGACATCCGGAAAGCGCTCCTTCGTGGCAAAGGCCGTTCGCGGATCGACGACCTCGACATCATATCCGGCGAGCTTCGCCATCGGCCCCAGCGCCTGGCTGATATGAACCGCGCCGACGACCACCAAGCGGGGCGGCGGCAGATGAGCGTTGAGGAAGACCTCGCCGTGATCGGCCTGGACGATCCCGGATTTGCCGGAGCGGATCACCCGCCCGATCGGCTCGGCCAGCGGATCGCCCGCAACCTCGGCCTCACGCACGAGCCGCTGGACCCCATTCGCCAGATCGGTGACGACGACCGCCGCCCGGCGCGCGGCGCGCTCGACGTTCAAGTCGGCCAGAAGCGCGCGGTTCATCAGTTCACCCGTTCGACATAGACGCGGATACGCCCGCCGCAGGACAGGCCGACCCGCCACGCGGTTTCGTCGGCCACCCCGAATTCCAGCATGCGCGGCGCGCCGGCCTCGATCACGTCGACCGCCTCGGTGACCACCGCGCCTTCGACGCAACCGCCGGAGACCGAGCCCTCGAAATTGCCGTCGGCATCGATGACCAGCTGGCTGCCGGTCGGCCGGGGCGCCGAGCCCCAGGTTTCAACGACGGTGGCGAGCGCGAGGCTCCGCCCCTCGCCGGCCCACGCCTCGGCGGTCTTCAAGACATCGAACTCATGCATCGTCTGGGACATGATCTGACCCTCCTCAAAGGCGCGGCACACGATATCGCCGCAGCCGACCCGGCACCAGCGTCGGCAGAGCCTGCCCTTACGCCGCCATCGCACGATCGGCGGCGTCCATCCACCAGCGCGGATCGGTCTCCCGGCCCCCGCCACCTGACAACGCCTCGCAGAGCGCGCTCATCGCCTCCAGCGAATGCACCGAGCGGAACTCGTCCACATGCGGCAGCATGGCGCGGACTCCCTTGGCGCGGGCGGAAAATCCGTCGAAGCGCAACAGCGGGTTCAGCCAGATCAGCCGCCTGCAGGATTTATGCAGCCGCTCCATCTGTTTCGAGAGCTCGTCGACCGAATCGCGCTCCAGCCCGTCGGTGATCAGGATCACTACCGCGCCCTGGGTCAGCACCCGGCGCGACCAGGTCAGGTTGAAGCTCGACAACGCCTCGCCGATGCGGGTTCCGCCGGACCAGTCCTTCACCGCGCCGGCACAGCCGGCGAGCGCCTCGTCGGGATCCTTGTGGCGCATCTGCCGGGTGACGTTGGTCAGCCGCGTGCCGAACAAAAACGTATGCACCCGGCGCCGTCTCTCGGTCAGGGCATGGATGAAATGGAGAAAGACGCGCGTGTACTGGCTCATCGAGCCGGAAATGTCGGCGAGCACCACCAGCGGCGGGTGAATCTCGCGGCGCGAACGGAATTTCGGCAAGACGAGATCGCCGCCGGTCCGCATCGAGGCCCGCATCATCGCCCTCGGGTCGATTCGATCGCCGCGCGGATCGGGGCGAAACCGACGGGTCGCGATCCAGTCCGCTGGCAGGCGCAGCGCGGCGATGGCCTGCTTGGCCTCCTCGATCTCGCGCGCCGACATCTGGGCGAAATCCTTCTGGCGAAGCACCTCGTTGCCGGACACCGTAAGACTGGCGTCGATCTCGATCTCCGGCCGTTCCTGCTTGGTGATCCGGTCCCGGGCGCCTTCGAACATCGCTTCGGCGGCGCGGTCCTCGCCGGCCCGCTTCTTTTCCCGCTCCGATTGGCGTGGCGGCGCCTTCGGCGAGAACATGGCGATCATCTTCTCGATCAGTTCGCGCGAGCGCCAGAACAGCCGGAACGCTTCCGCGAACACCGCGTCGTCCTCATGGCGGGTGATCAGCACCGCGTGCAGTGTCCAGTAGAAATCGTCGCGGCTGGTCAGCCCCGCCGCCTTGACCGCCGCGATCGCATCGAGTGTCGCCGCTGGACCGACCTTCACGCCAGCCTTGCGCAGCGCCCGGGCGAAATAGGCGATGTTGTCCGCGAGCTTGCCGTCTGGATCGGCCGCCACTTTCGGCGGATCGGCGACGGCGCTCATGGGGCCCTGGCCAGTTCGCGCTTCACCTCAGCGAGAATCTCCCGGCTCTCGCCCCGCTCCATGCGCTGGATATCGTCATGATACTTCAAGAGCACCCCCAGCGTATCGGAGACATGCGCGGGGTCCAGCGCCACGGCGTTGAGTTCGGTCAAGGCGTTCGCCCAGTCGATGGTTTCGGCGACACCCGGCGCCTTGAACAAATCGATCTTTCTGAGCCTTTGCACAAAGGCAACGAGTTCGGCCGCGAGCTCGGCATTGGCCTTTGGTGCCTTACGGAGCACGATCTGAAGTTCGCGGTCCGAGGCGGGATAATCGACCCAATGATAGAGACAGCGCCGCTTCAGCGCGTCATGGATCTCGCGCGTGCGATTGGTGGTGATGATCACGATCGGCGGCTCGGCGGCGCGGACGGTGCCGAGTTCCGGGATGGTGACCTGATTGTCGGAGAGGATTTCCAAAAGAAACGCCTCGAACGCCTCGTCGGTGCGATCGAGCTCGTCGATCAGCAGCACCGGCGCGTATCCTGGCTCGCCTTCGAGCGCCTGCAGGATCGGCCGGCGGATCAGGAAGCGCTCCGAAAAGATGTCGGACCGCATCGCGTCCTTGGACGTATCGCCCGAGGCCTCACGCAGCCGGATTTCGATCATCTGCGCGGCGTAGTTCCATTCGTAGAGCGCCGAGGAGACGTCGAGCCCCTCATAGCACTGCAAGCGAATCAGCGGCCGGCCCAGCGCCGCGGCCAGCACCTTGGCGATCTCGGTCTTGCCGACGCCGGCCTCGCCTTCCAGAAACAGCGGCCGCCCCATCTTGAGCGACAGAAACAGGACGGTCGCCAGCGCCCGGTCGGCGACGTAGTTCTGACCGTCGAGCAATTCTTCGGTCTCGTCGATCGACGCCGGCAGTTTCGATGTCACGGATGCCCTTCCCCTGAAACGCTGCGAGGCCTGTAGCCTAGAGGCTGCGATAGGTCCGGTCGAGATAGACCAACGACGGCGATTTCGATCCGGTCCGGATCGCCACGACCTCGCCGATCAGCACGCGGTGCGTGGCGACGATCTTGGCTTCCAAAATCCGGCAGTCGAACCCTGCAAGCGAACCCACCAGCAAAGGCGCGCCGGTTTGCAGCACTTCCCATTCGCCCTTGGCGAAGCGCGCGTCCGACTCGAGCTGCCCTTCCCCGGCGAAGGCGCGGGCGATCGCCTCGCTATCTTGCGCCAGCAGATTGACGGCGAAATTGCCGTTGTTTTCAAACCGATCGTTGGCAGGGCTCGATGTATTGAGACAGACGAGCAGCGTCGCCGGCTCGTCGGATACCGAGCACGCGGACGAGACCGTCACGCCCCTGCGCCCGGCCGGTCCGTCCGTCGTCACCAGGTGGACCGCCGAAGCGAACCGGCTCATCGCGTCGCGAAAGCTGTCGCGGTCGATCGTCGATGTCGTCAGCAAACCATATTCCATTCATTGCGCCCGGGTCCCGAGCCGTTCGCGTCAAACATAGGGCGGGGATGGCGGATTCGCACGGGGTCTCGTCGCAATCCATCGCAGGCCCTGTCGAAATAGGCTTTCCCGATTATGGCCGTACCGCGTGAACCGACATCGCGATACCGTCGTCATGACGGCCCGGTTCTATCTCGCCAACGTCCGGGCGCTCGACTAGACTCGCGGGCATGATGCGTCCCTATCTTACCCACCTCCGGTTTTTCGCCGCCTTCGGCCTGATGGTGTTCTCACTCCTGCCGGCACAGGCCCAGGGCACCGGCGAGCCGATCACGCTCGGGGTCGCAGCCCCGCTGTCCGACAGCGTCGGGATACTTGGCCGGCAGCTCGCGGCCGGTGCGCGTGTCGCGGTTACGAAACTCGGCGATGGCCAGAGGGTCGCGGTCGTGGAGGCCGACACCAAATGTTCCGCCGATGGCGGCAAGCAGGCGGCCGAAAGCTTCGTCGCCATGAATGTCACCATCGTCGTCGGCTTCCTGTGCGCCGACGCCATCGAGGCGGCGCTTCCAATCCTTGCGGAGGCAGGCATCCCGACCCTCGACGTGGGTGTGCGGGCCAATCGTCTCACCGACCGGCGCGAGCGGACCGGCTTTCTCGTCTGGCGCGTTGCACCGCGTTCCGACAAGGAGGCCGCCGCCGCCGCGAACTATCTGGCGGGGCGCTGGAAAGCACAGCCTTTCGGCCTCCTGGAGGACGGCTCGATCGCCGCGCGGGCGCTAACCGATTCGGTCCGCCGACTGCTCGCCGACCAGGGCATGAAGCCACAGACGATCGACAATTACCGGCCGGCGGAAGAAAAGCAGTTCGGCCTGATAAGGCGCCTGGAGCGCACCGGGGTCAGCCGATTCTTCATCGCGGGAGACCGGCCGGACATCGCGACCATCGCCCGCGACGCGACCGAAATCGGGCTTGCCCTCGACATTGTCGGCGGCGAAGCGCTGTTCGACGAGGCCAGCAAGGACGTTCCGCTGCCGGATGGCATCGTCGCGGTCGCGCCGCGGTCCCACTTCCCGGAACTTCAAGATGGTGCTCCGGACAAAGGCCCGATGGACGGACCACAAGGCTATTTTGGCCCCGCTTTCGCGGCAACGCAGATCGCCGTCGCCGCCGCCGGCCAGAATCGGGAAACCGGTTGGCCGATCGCCGACATTCTGGGCAGCGAGACCTTCTCGACGGCGCTCGGCGCAATCCGTTTCGATGCCAAGGGCGATTCCGACCTCGACCTCTATCGTGTTTTCGAATGGCGCGGTAACGGCTTCGTCGACGAGACCGGGGGCTAAGGACATGAGCGCATGGCGGCCTGGCACTCGCAATCTCCTCAGCGACGTCGCCGGGGTCAGGGTCGGGCACGCCGGCGACGAACGGCTGAAAAGCGGCACGACCGTCGTCGTGCTCGACGCACCATCAATCGCTTCCGTGGCTATTACGGGCGGCGCGCCGGGAACGCGGGAAACTGATCTGTTGGCGCCGGAGAACACCGTTACGGCGGTCGACGCGCTGGTGCTATCGGGCGGGTCCGCCTTCGGGCTCGACGCTGCATCCGGCGCCCAGGCATGGCTCGCCGAGCATGGACGCGGTTTTGCCGTCGGCGAGGTGCGCGTGCCGATTGTACCGGCGGCGATCCTGTTCGATCTCGCCAATGGCGGGACCAAGGATTGGGGCCGCTATCCCCCCTATCGCGAGTTCGGCTACGACGCGGCGTGCTCGGCGGCGGCCGATTTTCCGATCGGCACAGTCGGCGCCGGCATCGGCTGCACCACGGCGACGGTGAAGGGCGGCCTCGGCTCGGCGTCGACGTTGCTCTCGAACGGCATGACGGTCGCGGCGCTGGTCGCGGTCAATGCCGCCGGCTCGGCGACGATCGGCGCGGGTCGCTGGTTCTGGGCCGCGCCCTTCGATCTGGGCGGAGAGTTCGGCGGCCTCGGCCTGCCGCATCCGTTTCCGCTGGATGCGACAGATCCACGAACCAAACTCGACGCACGGGTGGGCGCCAACACGACGATCGGAATCATCGCCACCGACGCCGTGCTCGACAAGCCCGCTGCCAAGCGACTCGCCATCGCCGGTCAGGACGGGTTCGCCAAGGCGATCTGGCCATCGCACACCGATTTTGACGGCGATCTTGTCTTCGCGCTGGCGACGGGCAGCAGCGGGACCGTGCCGGAGGCGAGCGACCGTGTGGAACTCGCCGCAGCGGCTGCGGCGACCGTGGCCCGCGCCGTCGCCCGCGGTATTTACGCGGCAGTGGCGACGCCGACCGATCGGCTACCAACTTGGAAGGATAAGGCGTGATGTTTCGATCTCTCACCCGCTCTGCCGCGCTTTCGGCTGCGCTTCTCGCCGTCCCGGCGACCGCCGGGAATTTCGCGACACTCGAACCGCTCGGGTTCTCCGAGGACGGCAACGTCTTTGCCTTCGAGCAATCCGGCCTCCAGGACGGCTCCGGCTTTCCCTATGCGGAGATCTTCTTTCTCGATCTCGCCGAGGACCGCTTTCTGCCCCCCTCCCCCGTCCGCATCCGGATCGAGGATGACGGCGCCGACATCGCGGATGCCAGAGAGCGCGCTCGCGAGGCAGCGCAGGCTCTGTTCGCGGCCCATGATCCCGAGGCGCAACCTGGCTTGCTCGTCGTCGCCAATCCGCCAACCGAATTGTCGGCCGACCCGTACCGCGCCCGCTTCCTGCCCCGTCCCATCGAGCCGACGCCCCACAGGCCGGTGGAACTTCGGCTGGAGCCGATCCCGCTCAGCGGCGGCAAAGCCTGCGAAGTCTTCGGCACGTCCTACGGCTATCGGCTCGTTCATATCGCCACCGAGCCGGGCGACTCGGCCTCGCTGATTCACGAGGACACAGCGATTCCGGAAAGCCGGGGCTGCCCGCTCGACTATCGTCTGACCGAAATCCGCGTCTACAAGCGGCCGACCGGCGGCTTTTCGGCGGTGGCAATCATCGGGGTCAAATCCGTCGGCTTCGAGGGACCGGACCTGCGCTACATCGCCAATCCCGTTCCCATGGACTGACGAGCGATCGCTTCGGCAAACGTTGAGGCGCGGCAAAGGCTCTGTTAGACGGCAGCCGTCCTTCCCAATCGTCTAGCTGAAAGAATCCGCACCATGATCCCCCGCTATTCCCGCCCCGAGATGGTCGACGTCTGGTCGCAGGAGACGAAATACCGGATCTGGTTCGAGATCGAGGCCCATGCCTGCGACGCCCTCGCCGAGCTCGGCGTCATTCCCGAAAGCGCGGCGAAGACGATCTGGGAAAAGGGCAATGCCGCGACGTTCGACGTCGAGCGGATCGACGCGATCGAGCGTGAGACGAAGCACGACGTCATCGCCTTCCTGACGCATCTTGCGGAAATTGTCGGCCCGGACGCCCGCTTCGTCCACCAGGGCATGACCTCCTCGGACGTCCTCGACACCTGCTTCAACGTGCAGCTGACCAAGGCCTCCGACCTGCTCGTGGCCGATCTCGACGGGCTGCTCGCCGCGCTCGAACGCCGCGCCTTCGAGCACCGTGACACGGTCACGATCGGGCGCTCCCACGGCATCCACGCCGAGCCGACGACCTTCGGCGTCAAGCTCGCCCTCGCCTATGCCGAGTTCCAGCGTTGCCGGGAGCGCCTTGTCGCGGCCCGTGCCGAAATCGCCACATGCGCGATCTCCGGCGCTGTCGGCACGTTCGCCAACATCGATCCGCGCGTCGAGGAGCACGTCGCCAAGGCGATGGGGTTGAGTGCGGAGCCCGTGTCGACGCAAGTCATCCCCCGCGACCGGCACGCGATGTTCTTCGCCACGCTCGGCGTCATCGCCTCATCGGTCGAGCGCCTCGCCACCGAAGTCCGCCATCTGCAACGCACCGAGGTGCTGGAAGCGGAAGAATATTTCTCGCCGGGCCAGAAGGGCTCGTCGGCGATGCCCCACAAGCGCAATCCGGTGCTGACGGAAAACCTCACAGGCCTCGCCCGCATGGTGCGCTCCTACGCGCTGCCGGCGATGGAGAACGTCGCGCTCTGGCACGAGCGCGACATTTCCCATTCCTCGGTCGAGCGGATGATTGGGCCGGATGCGACTGTGACGCTCGACTTCGCGCTGGTGCGCCTCACCGGCGTCATCGACAAGCTGCTCGTCTACCCTGAACGGATGCTGGCCAATCTCAACAAGTTCAAAGGCCTCGTCCATTCGCAGCGGGTGCTGCTGGCGCTGACCCAAGCCGGCGTTTCCCGCGAGGATTCCTACCGGCTGGTGCAGCGCAACGCGATGCGCGTGTGGGAAGAGGACAAGGACTTCCTGACGGAACTCCTCGCCGACAAGGAAGTGACGGCCGCACTGCCGGAAGCCGAGATTCGCGAAAAGTTCGACCTCGGCTATCATACCAAGCATGTCGGCACGATCTTCGAGCGGGTTTTCGGCCACGCCGGTTGAATTCCGCGCCTGCGATCGTCGCTGCACCGATGCGCCCGGCCTGATCGAGACGAGCTCGGATCGGACGGGCGCTGGAATGGAGGACATCGATATGCCTCAGACGTCGGATCGATCCGCAACCAATAGCCGCCGGCACATGATCTGGATCGCGATCGCCGTGGTGGCGCTGGCGTTTCTGGTTTATTTCTTCTTCTTCACCACGACGCCGGATCGGGCGATCTTGACGGAGGACGAATTGTCGCCTGCGACGGTCGCCGAGGAGCCGGCCACGTAGCGGTGAGACGTCGGCGCGACTATCATCTGTTCTTCCAGATCACAGGGTGCGAGGATCGAAAACCGGTGCCCTGACGGCTTGACTTGCGCGGCTCGCATTCGCATGTCCCGCCGATGCGCATTGCCGAAGCCGATATCCTCATCCTGCCCGGTTACAAGGGCTCTCCCGACGACCACTGGCAGACCCGTTGGGAGCGACGGCTTTCGACGGCGCGGCGTGTACCGCAGGCCGAATGGTCGAAGCCGGTCCGCGACGACTGGATGGCGGCAGTGGCGGATGCTGTAAACAGCTCCGCCCGGCCGGTCGTCCTGGTCGCCCATTCGCTCGGCGTCGCCGCCGCCGTGCAGGCGATCCCGCGTTTTGAGCGGCCGGTGTCCGGCGCGTTCTTCGTCGCGCCGCCCGACGTAGAGAATGATGGAATCCGGCCGAAGCATCTGCGGACCTTCGGTCCCTACCCGCGCGATCCGCTGCCGTTTCCCAGCGTCGTCGTCGCCAGCCGCAACGACATGTTCTCGTCCTTCGAGGCCGCCGAGGACATCGCCGGTGCCTGGGGATCGCTATTCATCGATGCCGGCGAGGCTGGCCATCTGAACGCCGAGAGCGGCCATGGCCCTTGGCCCGAAGGCCTGCTCACCTTCGGCAAGTTCATGACCGGACTACGCGTGCCGGCCTGACCGGCCGCATTCAGCCGCGTACGGCATCGGCGAGCGCCCGCGCTCCCGCGGTGATCACGGCCTGGTCGGAGCCGACACACACCATCCGATAGCCGTACTCCCGGTAACGCCTGGCGTCATCAGGCGTTGCGGCATAGATCGTGGCGATCTTGCCGGCTGCCGAACTCGCCTCCGCGATCCGTTTGATGGCCGCCTCGGCTTGCGCGCCGCGCGGATGGAGCGTCCCGTCGCGGGACAATGCTATCGACAGATCGGAGGGGCCGACGAAGACGCCGTCGAGTCCCTCGACCGCCAGGATCGCGTCGAGATTGTCGACCGACGCACCGGTCTCGATCATGGCGAAGGCCAGCGTCTCGTTGCGGGCGTCAGAGACGTAGTCGGCGCGATCGACGTAGCCATGCAGTTCGCCGGCACGCGTCGGACCATAAGACCGCTGACCGAGCGGGGGATATTTCGCCACCGCCACGAAGGCGGCGGCGTCATCGGCGGTTTCGATCATCGGCATCATCACGGCCGAGGCACCGAAATCGAGAACCCGCGCCGCAAGCGCCCGGTCCTCGATCGGCAAGCGCACCAGCGCGGGCTTGCCAAGCAGAACCGCGCGTTCGATACCGGCACGCAGGCTGGCCGTATCATGTAAACCGTGCTGGACGTCGAAGGTCACGGCATCGAAATCGGCGCGCAGAAACGCTTCATGGACGACAGGATCGGTCAGTCCGAGCCAGGCGGAGACGACGAAGCCGCCTTCGCCCAGTTGATCACGCAGTCTGGGGAGCGCCATCAGGCGCTACGGATCTGGGTTTCGGCTTCCGCCAGAAACTCCGCCATGTGCTTGCGAATCTGATGTTCGGACTGTTCGACGCCGGCGGCGACAAAGTCGTCACGAATCTTGTGGACCACATCGTCGTCGCCGGGCAACAGGAAGTCGACCTTGATAACCTCTTGCGCATAGGCGTTCGCATCGTCGCCGCTCTTGCCAAGCTTTTCGGCGGCCCAAAGGCCGATCAACTTGTTGCGGCGCGCTTCGATCCGGAACCGCAATTCCTGGTCGTGGGCATAGCGGGACTCGAAATCGCGCTCGCGATCGTTCAGGGACATAATGTTCCTCCTTGATTAGAATCGGCCGTCCGATCGATTGGCCTTTCCACTGACATACGGTCCGGCGCGGCGATTTTGAAGCGCCATTTCGCTTCCAGCTTTGTCATCGGGCCTTGATTTGCGACGCTTGCGGCACGACTTGCGCCAAAGCAATTGCCGAAACGATTGTTAAGGCGGGCCGTTTGGTCTATTCAGCCGCACCATCGTCAGCCGTCTTCGCACCGTGGCCAGGGCCGGTGCCCCCATCACGATAGAGTTCCATGATGACACGTCGCCGCCGTATCTACGAAGGCAAGGGCAAAATCCTCTATGAGGGCCCCGAGCCGGGCACCCTGGTGCAATTCTTCAAGGACGACGCCACCGCGTTCAACAAGAAGAAGCATGAGATCGTCGACGGCAAGGGCGTTCTCAACAACCGCATCTCGGAATACATTTTCTCGCATCTGAACAAGATGGGAATTCCGACCCACTTCATCCGCCGACTCAACATGCGCGAGCAGCTGATCAAGGAGGTCGAGATCATTCCGCTCGAGGTGGTGGTGCGCAACATCGCCGCCGGCTCGCTGGCCAAGCGCCTCGGCATCGAGGAGGGGACCGTGCTACCCCGCTCGATCATCGAATTCTATTACAAGGCCGACGCGCTCGACGATCCGATCGTTTCCGAAGAGCACATCACCGCCTTCGGCTGGGCGAGCCCCCAGGAGATCGACGACATCATGGCCCTGGCGATCCGGGTCAATGATTTCCTCTCCGGCCTGTTCCTCGGTGTCGGCATCCAGCTCGTCGACTTCAAGATCGAGACGGGCCGGCTGTTCGAGGGCGACATGATGCGGATCATCGTCGCCGACGAGATTTCTCCCGATTCCTGCCGGCTGTGGGACGTCCAGACGCAGGACAAGCTCGACAAGGATCGCTTCCGCCAGGATATGGGCGGTCTCGTCGAGGCATATCAGGAGGTCGCGCGCCGGCTCGGGATCATGAACGAAAACGAGCCGCCCCGCCCCTCCGGGCCGGTGTTGGTCAAGTAAGGCGGCGCAGAGCCTCCAAGCAGCCGGCACCGGCACTCAAACTCGTTTATTCCAGGGACAGGCGCATATCGTGATCAAGGCTCGCATCGTCGTCACTCTCAAGACCGGCGTTCTCGACCCGCAGGGCAAGGCCATCGAGGGCGCGCTCGGGCATCTCGGCTTTGCCGGCGTCGGCGCCGTCCGGCAGGGCAAGGTCTTCGACATCGAAGTCGATGCCGAGGACGAGGCAACGGCGCGGTCAGAGCTTTCCCAGATGTGCGACAAGCTCCTCGCCAACACGGTCATCGAGAACTACACTGTCGAGATCGCGTAAAGGTTGCTCCGGAGCGGGACGATGGCAGAGGTCACGAACGAACTGATGTACGAGCTCATGAAGCGGATGCATCAACAGATGGGCGAAATGAAGCAGGGCATTCGAGAAGTGAAGTCCGAGCTGGTCTCGATCCGCGGACACATGCTCTCGATGCAACACGACATTCACAACATGTATGGCGTGCTCGGCCGCCACGACGAGCGTTTCGAACGGATCGAGCGGCGTTTGGAGTTGCGCGAGATGGCCGAACCTCAGCGCCCATTCGATCATAATTCATGAACACAGCCGTCCTCCTCCTCCCCGGTCTCAATCGCGACCGCGACATGATCGCGGCGCTGACCGCGATCACCGGCAAGGCACCGCTCACGGTCTGGCAGACCGAGACGGCGCTCCCCGACGTCGACCTGATTGTCGTCCCCGGCGGGTTCTCCTTCGGCGATTATCTGCGCTGCGGCGCGATCGCCGCCCGCTCGCCGGTGATGCGCGCCGTCGCCGACGCCGCGGCCAAAGGCGTTCCGGTCCTCGGCGTCTGCAACGGCTTCCAGATCCTTTGCGAAGCAGGGCTGTTGCCCGGCGCCTTGATGCGCAACAATTCGCTGCGCTTCGTCTGCCGGGACGTGAAACTGGAAGTCGTCAACGCCGCTACGCTCTTCACCGCCAATTATCGCCAGGGCCAGGTGATCCGCTGCCCGGTCGCCCATCATGACGGCAATTATTTCGCCGATGCGGACACGCTTGCGCATCTCGAGGGTGAGAACCGGGTCGTATTCCGCTATGCCGAAGGCACCAACCCCAACGGCGCGATCCGCGACATTGCGGGGATCGTCAACGACGCGGGCAACGTCCTCGGCATGATGCCGCATCCGGAAAACCTCGTCGAGCCGGAGCATGGCGGCACCGACGGGCGTGCTCTCTTCGAAAGCGCGCTCGGCATGACCACGAGTGCCGCCGCGTGAGGTCGCTCCCTTTCGGTCGCTTGTCGGCTCTTGCCGCTTTGGTCGTCACGCTCGGTCTCGGCGCCTGTGCCGCGGGTCCTGCGAACCAGAACAAATCAGGCGCTAAGGCCGATTCCGGCCTCGACCGGGTGGAGCGGCTGGCGCTGACGGCCAGTCGCTGTTGGTTCAAGTCGGGCGATCCGGCCTTTGCCCGCTACAGCCTCGCGCCGGAACTCTCCTCCTTCTCCGGCCGGCCGCGCTTCCTGCTCGTGCCGCGCGGTCAGCTGGAAGCACGGCCATTGTTGGTCGTGGAAGCGCAGCCCGGCTCGGCGGAGGTCGCCGTCTACGGGCCGCTGATGAATGAGGCTCTCGCAAGCCGCATCGACACCGACATCACCCGCTGGCGCGCCGGCGCCAAGACCTGTTCGGCCTGATATGAGCACGCTCCGCCGTCCAGGTACCTTGGGCGTCCTGCTTCTTTTCGCCGGCAGCCTCCCCGCCTGCGCCGCGGCCAACGGAACCGCGTCCAGTCCGGCATCACCGCCCGCGACGATCGCGGCGGCGTTCCCGACCACTGCGGATGCAGAACCGGACAGGATGGGCCACCGGGTCGATCCGTCGGCCGCGCCCGTTGCGAGCGGCCAGCTGACTCCGGCCGAGATCGCCTATGTGAACGGCACCGCAGCCGCGATCTATCGGCGCCGCGCCGTCGAACGCGCGACGACCTTCGTGCCGACGGGCGAAGTCGGCGGCTACGGGATTTGCGTGCGCTCGTCCGCGGCCAAGGGCGGTTACGACGTGGCGCTGGTGATAATTGCCCGGCGCCTTTACGGCGAGCCGATCTCGCAGGTGGATGACGATACGATCGTGCTGCGGCGGGCTGCGGACACCGGTGTCTGCCGCGCCACCTCGATGACCTATGTCGCTGCCCGCTCCGGTTGAGATGTACAGACCTGGCTCGCTACCTCCATCCGACTAGCTCGGGCTTTTTCGACACCGCCGCAGATGATAACAGGCCGATCACCCAAAGCGCAGACCAACGCCCAGGAAACGCCATGACCGCCGAGACCGACATCACCCCGGAGCTGATCGCGGCCCACGGACTAAAACCGGATGAATACGAGCGCGTCCTGTCGTTGATCGGCCGCGAGCCGACGATCACCGAACTCGGCATCTTCTCGGCCATGTGGAACGAGCATTGTTCCTACAAATCCTCCAAGCGCTGGCTGCGGACGCTGCCGACCAAGGGGCGGCGCGTCATACAGGGGCCGGGCGAGAATGCCGGCGTCGTCGATATCGGCGACGGCATGGCGGTGGTCTTCAAGATGGAGAGCCACAACCACCCCTCCTTCATCGAGCCCTATCAAGGGGCGGCGACCGGCGTCGGCGGCATTCTGCGCGACGTCTTCACCATGGGCGCGCGGCCGATCGCGGCGATGAACGCGCTCCGCTTCGGCGCGCCGGACCACCCCAAGACCCGTCATCTCGTCGCCGGGGTGGTCGCCGGCGTCGGCGGTTACGGCAATTCCTTCGGCGTGCCGACGGTCGGCGGCGAGGTCAATTTCCATCCCCGCTACAACGGCAATTGCCTGGTCAACGCCTTTGCGGCGGGCCTTGCCCGGACCGATTCGATCTTCCTGTCGGAAGCCAAGGGCGTCGGCCTTCCGGTCGTCTATCTCGGCGCCAAGACCGGCCGTGACGGCGTCGGCGGCGCAACGATGGCGTCGGCCGAATTCGACGAGAACATCGAGGAGAAGCGGCCGACGGTGCAGGTCGGCGATCCCTTCACCGAAAAATGCCTGCTCGAGGCGTGTCTGGAACTCATGCAGACCGGCGCCGTCATCGCCATCCAGGACATGGGCGCGGCGGGCCTCACCTGCTCGGCCGTCGAGATGGGGGCCAAGGGCGGGCTTGGCATCGAGCTCGATCTCGACAAGGTGCCGGTGCGCGAGGCGGCGATGACGCCTTACGAGATGATGCTGTCGGAAAGCCAGGAGCGGATGCTGATGGTGCTCAGCCCCGACAAGCGCGAGGTCGCCGAGGCGATCTTCGTCAAATGGGGGCTCGATTTCGCGATCGTCGGACGCACCACCGACGATCTGCGCTTCCGCATCATGTTCGAGGGCCGCGAGGTCGGCAATCTGCCGATCAAGGAACTCGGCGACGAGGCGCCGGAATACGACCGCCCGTGGATCGAGCCGAAGCCGGCACAAGCAATCCACGCAAAGGACGTCTCCGAGCCCGCCAATTATGGCACCGCCCTGCTGACGTTGCTCGGCTCGCCGGATCTGTGCTCGCGCCGCTGGGTGTTCGAGCAATATGACACGCTGATCCAGGGCAACTCGCTGCAGCGCCCCGGCGGCGACGCCGGCGTCGTGCGCGTCGACGGGCACCGGACCAAGGCGCTCGCCTTTTCCTCCGACGTCACGCCCCGCTATTGCGAGGCCGATCCGTTCCAGGGCGGCGCCCAAGCCGTCGCCGAATGCTGGCGCAACCTAACCGCCGTCGGCGCCGAGCCGCTCGCCGCCACCGACAACCTCAATTTCGGCAATCCGGAAAAACCGGAGCTGATGGGCCAGTTCGTCAAGGCGGTCGAGGGGATCGGCGCGGCCTGCGAGGCCCTAGCCTTCCCGATCGTCTCCGGCAATGTCTCGCTTTATAACGAGACCCATGGCGAGGCGATCTTGCCGACGCCGACCATCGGCGGCGTCGGGCTGATCGATGACCGCGCCAGGACCGCCCGCGTCGGCGGCCTGAAGGAGGGCGACATCCTGTTCCTCGTCGGCCGGGACGGCTCCCATCTTGGCGCGACGATTTATCTGCGTGAGATCGAGGGGCGCGAAGCAGGCGCGCCGCCGCCTGTGGACCTCGCCGAGGAAAGGCGTAACGGCGACTTCGTTCGCGACCTGATCCGGTCGGGCCGTGTCGCGACCTGCCACGATCTGTCGGATGGTGGGTTGGCCATCGCGGTCGCCGAAATCTGCATGGCCTCCGATCGCGGCGCCCGGATCGACGCCGGCAGCGGAGCGGGCCACGCCCTGCTCTTCGGCGAAGATCAGGCTCGCTATGTCGTGGCGGTCGCAGCGAACCTCGCCGAAGTGATCGAGGCCGAGGCCGCGGAAGCTGGCGTGCCTCTGCGCCGGCTCGGTGCTGCTGGCGGGGACAGGCTCGTCATCGACGGTCGGCTCGACATGTCGATCGCGGCGTTGACGATCGCGCACGAATCCTGGTTCCCCGCCTATATGTCGGGGGAGATCATCGAACCGGCGGCCGCCGCCTGAGCGAGAGGCGGCGCCCGCTGGATTGATCGCGCCCGGCGCAATCCCTATCATCCAGCAGGGTTCGCGATTCCAGACGCCGAACCAAGGAGACCCGACATGCCCATGAACGCCAGCGACATCGAGAGGATGATCAAGAGCAAGATTCCCGATGCCGAGGTGACGATCCGTGATCTGGCCGGCGACGGCGACCATTACGCCGCCGAGATCGTCTCGGAGAGCTTTCGCGGCAAGTCCCGGGTGCAGCAGCATCAGATGGTCTACAAGGCCTTGCAGGGCAATATGGGCGGGGAACTCCACGCCCTGGCTCTACAAACCAGCGCGCCGAAGTAGTATGTTGGCGAAATGAGCGAGATCGGCGACACCGTTCCAGATAATTTGGCGAGCCATACGCTCGCCCATCTGCGTCGGATGGACGGCGTCGAAAAGACGATGATTCCAATGATCGATCTCTTGAGCCGACATGCGATGAAGGCAGAGCGCAGTGATCGGGACAATCGCGAGAGCTTCGCCCGGATCGAGCGCGATCTGGGCGAGATAAAAAGCGACGCGATCATTTCCGAGAACAAGAGCTTGGATCGACTCAACGAGGCGCTCGCTCTATCGCGGCGTATCGACAAGCACGAGGAACGGTTGGATAATATCGAAAAGCCGCTCTCCTCTCCACATTCATAAGTCAGGACATGCCATGACAGCCATCAACGAATGGATCGACAACGAGGTGAAGACGAACGACGTCGTCGTCTTCATGAAGGGGACGCCTGCCTTCCCGCAATGCGGATTTTCCGGTCAAATCGTCCAGATTCTCGACTATCTGGGCGTCGAGTATAAGGGCGTGAACGTCCTCTCGACCGACGATCTGCGTCAGGGTATCAAGGACTACGGCGATTGGCCGACGATTCCCCAGCTCTACGTCAAGGGCGAATTCGTCGGCGGCTGCGACATCGTCCGCGAGATGTTCCAGGCCGGTGAGCTACAGACCTTCTTCGGCGAGAATGGTGTGGCGACGACGGCCCCGGCCGCCGCGAACGGCTGACCGCGAAGGACGCGTTTTTTGTCGGGAGCTCGTGGCAGCCCCCGCGTTCCGACGCGGGGGCTTTGCCGTTGACGGACTGTCTCTGCTTCGGATCGACGATTTTATAAGTGCCACTTGCATTTTCTTCGATCGAGGGTAGGTCTCCCCTACCCTTCGTGAGGCCAACCATGTCGAACGCGTCCAACCACGGCGAAACGCGCGGGCTCCCCTATTGGGAGCTGGTGACGATGATCGCCTGCCTGATGGCGATGAACGCGGCGGCGATCGACATCTTCATCCCGGCGATGCAGGAGATGGGGTCGGCGCTCGGCGTGGCTGACGCGAACCAGCGCCAGTTGGTGATTACCGCCTACATCCTGGGGTTTGGTAGCGCTCAGATCGTCTATGGCACGCTCTCCGACCGGTTCGGGCGGCGGCCGATCCTGTTTTTCGGCCTCGGCGTATATGTCGTTGCTTCGGTGGCGGCCATCTTTGCGCCAGACTTCGAGACAGTTCTCGCGCTACGGGCGATCCAGGGCGTCGGCGCAGCGGCGACGCGCGTGATCGCAGTCTCGGTCGTTCGCGATTGTTTTAACGGCCGGCGTATGGCCAGCGTCATGTCGCTGGTGATGATGGTGTTCATGGCCGTGCCGGTGATCGCCCCGAACATCGGCCAGTTGATCATGCTGTTCGGAGACTGGCGCGAGATCTTCCTGGCGATCGGCGTCTTCGGCGTGGTCGTCGCAGTCTGGACGGCCCTTCGCCTGCCCGAGACGCTGCACCCCGAGAACCGACGGGAACTGACCGCCAAGCGCATCCTCGAGGCGTTTCGGATCGTCCTGACCAACCGGGTCGCCTTCGGCTACACGGTCGCGACGGCGCTGATCTTCGGCGTGCTGTTCGGTTTTCTCAACCAGGCCGAACAGCTTTACACGGAGGTCTATGGCCTCGGCCCGACCTTCACCCTCGTCTTCGCCGCAACGGCGGTGTTCATGGCCCTCGCATCTTTTCTCAACGCGCGACTGGTCGAGAAGCTTGGAATGCGCCGCCTCTCCCACGGAGCCCTGATCAGCTTCCTGCTGCTTGCGGTCATCCATCTCGTCGTTGCCTACGCCATGGGGGGCGCTGCCCCGCTGTGGTTCTTCGTCCCCATGCTGACCGTCAATTTCTGTCTGTTCGGCTTCATCGGAACGAATTTCAACGCCCTTGCCATGGATCCGCTCGGCCATGTAGCGGGAACGGCCTCGTCGGTTCTCGGCTTCATGCAGACCTTCGGCGGCGGTCTTTTCGGCGCGCTGATCGGCTATGTCTACGATGGCACGGTGGTCCCGATCCTGGTCGGCTTCACGGTTTTGTCGATCGCCGCACTCGGTTCGGTCTGGCTGGCCGAGGGCCGGCTGTTCGAGGCCAAGAACGCACCGGCGCCTCACGCAAGCCAAGCGCTTCGCCAGAACCCCGCCGAATAGACCTGTCGGAGGCAGACAGGCAGGTCGGGGAGCCTAAACGGGTAGCAGCCCGTCCCTGACATCCCGCCAGAGGCCCGGATCGCACGCCGCGATCAGCGAGCCGCCGCGATCCCTCGGCGTATAGGATGAGCCGTCGGCCTTGGCGACATGCCCGCCCGCCTCGGCGACCAGCAGGCAACCGGCCAGATGGTCCCACGGCATCAGCTTGGCATAGAGCGAGAAATGCGTGCCGCCCGAAGCGAGTAGGCGATACTCGTGGCCGGCACAGCGGTAGTTGCCGAAGATCTTCACCGTTCCGAGACGCGGCAACAGGGCTGCCTTCTCGTCGGCGGGGAAATGGGTCGCGCTGACGCAGCCGACAGCATCGGACAGCGCGACAGGCTTCGCCGTCGTCAGCTTTTGCGTATCGCCCGAAGGCGTTCTGCGGACAGCCCCCGCGCCCTTCTCCGCCAGCATGAAGTCATCGCCCAATGGATCGTAGATGACGCCGCCGACGGCATCTCCCTTCGCAACGACAGCCGCCATGACCGCAAACAGCGGAACGCCCGCAGCGAAGTTCGCCGTCCCGTCGACGGGGTCGACGACGATCGCCAGATCGGCACAGTCAAGTTGATCGAGGAGGTGCGGCTCGGCCGCGACCGACTCCTCCCCGACGAACAATGCGCCGGGTGCGAGTGCGCGGCATTCGCGCGCGATGAAGCGTTCGGCCGCCTCGTCTGCTTCCGTCACAAGATCGGTCGCCGATGCCTTTTCGCGGATGTCGGCGTCGGACAAATTGCGAAAGCGCGGCATGATTTCGGCCTTGGCCGCCTCGCGCAGGATCTCGGCCAGGCGCTCCATATCGACGGAACGGGTCAAGAATCCTGACTTTCGGATGAAGGGGACAGAGTAGCGAAATCGAACAGCGCCGGATCGAGCAGATGCCCAGCCCGCACGTTCGACAGCGCGCGCATCATCACCTGCTTGCGGCCGGGAAACCGCCGCTCCAGGTCGGCCAGCATCTGTTTGGTCACATTGCGCTGCAGCCCGTCCTGGCTGCCGCAGAGATCACAGGGAATGATCGGAAACGCCATGGCGGCGGAAAACTTCGTGATGTCCTCCTCGGCCGACCGAATGAGCGGGCGCAGGACGAGAAGGTCGCCCTCGTCGTTGAGCAGCTTGCCGGGCATCGCCGAGAGCCGGCCGCCGTGAAACAGGTTCATGAAGAAGGTTTCCAGGCAGTCATCCCGGTGATGGCCGAGTACCAGTGCCCCGCAGCCTTCCTCGCGCGCAATGCGATAAAGATTGCCGCGCCGCAGACGCGAACACAGCGCGCAATAGGTGGCGCCCTCGGGCACCTTTTCAGTCACGACCGAATAGGTGTCGCGATATTCGATCCGGTGCGCGATGCCGAAACGGGTCAGGAAATCCGGCAGGACGTGCTTGGGAAAGTTCGGCTGGCCCTGGTCGAGATTGCAGGCCAGAAGGTCGACCGGCAGCAGCCCGCGCCATTTGAGGTCGTGCAGCAGCGCCAGCAGCGCGTAGGAATCCTTGCCGCCCGAGATGCCGACGAGCCAGCGGGCACCAGGCCGCGCCATGGCGCACTGCGTGATCGTTTCGCGCATTTCGCGGAGCAGGCGCTTGCGCAATTTCTTGAAGCCGACCGACGACGGCACGTCGCGAAACAGCGGATGGGCGCCCTCGGCCTCGCTCTCCGGCTCGCCGGCGTCGTCAGCCCGATTCGCCGGGTCGAGGCGATCTTCCTCCAGCATTGTCGTCCCTTCCCCGTTTCACCTCCGTCTAAACGGCGAAGTCCCAAAACAAAAGGCCGCCTCGAGGGGACGGCCTTCGCATTCGTAAGGGATCGAACCGATATCAGCGCGAGTAGAACTCGACGACTAGGTTCGGTTCCATCTGCACCGGATAAGGCACATCGTGGAGACCCGGCACGCGCTGATAGGTCGCGACCATCTTCTGATGATCGACCTCGATATATTCCGGCACGTCGCGCTCGGCGAGCTGGATCGACTCGAGCACGATGGTCAGCTGCTTCGACTTCGGTCGCACCTCGATCACATCACCCGGCTTGCAGACGTATGACTGGATGTTCGTGCGCCGGCCATTGACGTTGACATGGCCGTGATTGACGAACTGGCGCGCCGCGAAGATCGTCGCAACGAACTTCGAGCGGTAGACGACGGCGTCGAGCCGGCTCTCCAGGAGGCCGATCAGGTTCTCGGAGGTGTCGCCACGACGGCGCGCGGCCTCTTCGTAGATCTTACGGAACTGCTTTTCCGATACGTCGCCGTAATAACCCTTGAGCTTCTGCTTGGCGCGCAGCTGCACGCCGAAATCGGAGACCTTGCCCTTGCGGCGCTGGCCGTGCTGGCCCGGTCCGTACTGACGGCGATTGACCGGGGACTTGGGACGACCCCAGATGTTCTCGCCCATGCGGCGATCGATTTTGTACTTCGCTGATGCGCGCTTGCTCATCGCATTTCCTTCAATAACAACGAAGCCCGACGGACCGTCCGCGGACTTTCAAGGAAACGCGCCCTCCTCTGCCCGCATTTCGCGGACTGACAGGACGGCATGGGCACGAAGCGATGCCGTCCACGGGACACGTCAAAAACCGGCTGGAACGGATCCCAACCGGATGAGTGCTTCCTAACGACCGGCCGCATGGGTGTCAACGACCCATTCGGATACGGGCCTCAGTACTTCGCGATGACCCAGATAGCGTGGATGATGCCCGGGATGTAGCCAAACAGCGTCAGGAGGACGTTGATCCAGAAATGCTTGCCCAGGCCGACCTGCAGAAAGACGCCGAGCGGTGGCAGCAGGATGGCGACGATGATGCGGATGATGTCCATGTGTGGTCAAGCCTTCGTGATTGTGTTGACGGACCAACGTTCGCGGCGCGAGGTCGTTCCCGCGGGCCACGGTCCCGCGACGCAACTCGTCATCAATTGGCCGCAACGGCTCGCCAAGGCTGCGGCGATAACCAGACAAAACGGATATGCCATGAAGCCTTTGCTTTTCCCGTCGATCGCCGCGTTTCTGGCCGTTTCCTCTCTGGTGGCCGCGGCCCAGACCGCCGACTATTTCGACCGTTACGATGGTGGCTGGGTCGGTGGCGGCTCGGTGAAGGTGGAGCAGCTTCCCGGACCGAACAATGTGAGCTGCAAGGTCGCGGGCAGCCGCGGCAGCAAGACCTCGTTCTCGCTGGCCGGAACCTGTCGGGCCATGCTGGTCGTGAGCCGGAAGATCGGCGCGGACCTTAGACTCGATCCGGAGACAGGCACCTACTCGGGAACCTATACCGGGTCGTCAAGCGGCCCGGCCCACCTCGTCGGCAGACTGAAAGGTGATACGCTCGATCTCACAGTCACCTGGGGCCGCGTCATCTACGACGACAACACGGCGCGGATGCTGATCGAGAACCCCGGCGGACAATCATTCCGGATGCAGGTCGTGGAAAAGATCGACGGCAAGGCGGTCACGGTCTCGGACCTCAGCTTCCAGCGCGGTTGATTGCAGCCACCGGGCCGTCTTACGGCGCCAGGCCAAAGCCGTGAATCAGTCGCCGGGTCGCGTAGTCCGGCGCGCCGGAGGTGAACACCGCATGGTCGAAACCCTCCGGCAACTCGGCGGCGACGGCAGCGCCGGTCACCTTGAAGGCCTGCCGGGCGATCGCCTCGGCGGGGTCGAGCCAATCGACCGGCCACGGCGCCAGCTTGCGGAACATGTTGGCGAGAAACGGATAGTGCGTGCAGGCGAGGACGACGATGTCGGTACGCCGGCCGTCCCGCTCGACAAAGCATTCGGCGATCTCCCCCCACAGGGCTTTCCCGTCGACCGGCCGTCCCCTGATGTGGCTCTCCGCCATGCCGGCCAGCTTCTGCGAGCCGACCAGGGTCACGTCGCATTGGCGCGCGAAATTGTCGATCAAACCCCGCGTATAGTCGCGCCGCACGGTTCCTGGCGTGGCGAGCACGCTGACGAGGCCCGAACGGGTGCGCTCGGCCGCCGGCTTGATGGCGGGCACCGTGCCGACGAAGGGGATGGAGAAGCGCTCCCGCAGCTCCGGCAGCAGCAGCGTGGAAGCGGTGTTGCAGGCGATGACGGCGGCCTCCGGCCGGTGGGTCGCGATCATTTCCCCGAAAAGGTCGGAAACACGCTGGACCAGTGGCGCCTCCTCCCAGTCGCCATAGGGAAAGCCGGCGTCATCGACGACGTAGACGAAGCGACGATCCGGCATGACGGTTCTGAGCTCCCGCAAGACCGTCAGACCGCCGATACCGGAATCGAACACCAGAATCGGGTCGCTCATTTTTCGCCCTCTCCCCTTGCGATGGCGAAATCGAACGCCTTGATCACGCCGCGCAGGGTCCGCACTTCGGGCTCGGAAAAGCCGGCCTTGGTCAGCATGGTGCGAAGGTTCTGGACAAACACCTCGCGCTTCTCGGGCGGGTGGAAATAACCGGCCTTGGCCAGCGAGGATTCCAGATGCTCGAACAGGCGGTAAAGGTCGGCTTTTTGTGCCGCCGGCGCCTCGGGCGCGGCAAAACGCGGCTTGGTCGCGTCTTCCGTGCCCGCCATGCGCCATGCATAGCTCATCAGCAGCACGGCCTGGGCGATATTGAGCGAGGCAAACGCCGGATCGACCGGAAATGTCACGATCTCGTCGGCGAGCCCGACCTCTTCGTTCGACAGTCCGAAACGCTCCCGGCCGAACAGGATGCCGGCGGACTGGCCGGCGCCGATTCGCGCCCGCAATTCTCCTGCCGCCGTCTCCGGCCCACGCACCGGCTTGAAGCTGTCGCGCGCCCGCGCGGTCGTGGCGAGGACGAAGGTCAGATCGGCCACAGCCGCCTCGACCGAATCGAACAAACGGACGGCGTCGATGACGTGGTCGGCACGGGACGCCGCGGCCCTTGCCTTGTCGCTCGGCCAGCCATCGCGCGGTTTGACGAGCCGCAGATCGACGAGACCGAAATTCGCCATCGCCCGCGCCACCATGCCGATATTCTCACCGAGTTGCGGCTCGACGAGGACGATCGCCGGTCCGGGCGCCGACGTGGGGGATGTAGAGGCAGGCGTCAACATCGCGATCCTTCTTGCCGGACGGCTGATAGCGCGCCCGTTTCGCCGCGCCAAGTCGTCAGACCCGTTCGCGCGCCGCACCGTTCACAACGCGCAACCGTCGACCCCCTGCCAGGCGACCCGCCGCACGCCTTCCGGATCGGCCATCACCTGGTCGCGGATGGCAAATATCTTGGTCTGACGATCGGGACCATAGGCTGGCCAATCGTCCCCGGGTCGGCCCCGATTGACGAAGCACATCCAGTGATCGCGCATCCGCTCGGCGAGCGCCTGGCGCCGGATGTCGGGTAGAACGCCGAGATAGACGCTCCGAAGCGGCTTGAGGAAATCCTCGAAGAGAAGCGGCAGATCGACCGAATGGGTGGCGCCGAGCCGCGACAGCAGCCCCTTCGCCTCCCAATCGAGACGGTACATGTAGGTTTGGGCGCGCTCCGAATGGGCATCTGCCTGGTGGATCGCCGCCATTCGAAACAGAAGATCCGTGCCGAAGGCGACCCGCCCGGCACGGCGGTCGGAATAGAGGCTGGAAATTTTCTCCGCCGCGTCCGGACCCGCGGCCGCCCTCACCCAGGCGGTCAGCGCGGTCTTGTCGCTGTCGATGCGGAAGATCGGCAACTCGCTGAAGAACGAGAACTCGTCGCGGTTCGTGCCGATGAGTAACGGGACAGACTTGATCGTACCGTAGTGCTCCGAAAGGCTCGCCTGCGGTATCTCTCGTCCGTCGAAATAGGGCCGTGAGAGGATCCCGGGATAGTCTCCCCTCAGCGACCGCATGGCCGATGCGAATGCACGCGGACTGAAACGAAACAGCCGTTCGGGATCGCCGTTTTCCGACAGTCGTCCAAGGAGCGCGCGGCTGACCTCGACCGCGCGCGTGCGCGGGTAGAACAGGTTTAAGCCGCCGGACTGGACAATGGCCTGTGCGTAGAGCGGCTGCGAACGCGGCGCTGCAAGATGGAATGCCACCGAGGCCGCGCCCGCTGATTCGCCGGCGATGGTTACCCGCGTCGGGTCGCCGCCAAAGGCCGCGATGTTGTCGCGCACCCATTGAAGCGCCAGGCGCTGGTCAAGCAGCCCGGCATTGGCGGCGAAACGATCATCGCCCGGAAAGATCTCGGCGAAGGCGTTGAAGCCGATCAGTCCGAGGCGGTAATTGATCGTTACGACGACGGCGTCGCCACGCCGGGCAAGATCGTCGCCTGGATATTGCGACCCGGACCCGATGATAAACGCGCCCCCATGGATGAACACGAGGACTGGGCGCGAGCCGGCCATACTCGGCGTCCAGACATTGAGATTCAGGCAATCCTCGCTGAAACGGGCATTCATCCCGGCGATCTTGGCAAGCGGCTCGGGCAGCGATCCGCGTTGCGGCGCGGCCGGCCCGTACCTGTCCGCATGAAAAGTCACCTCGAAGCGCCGGACCGGTTTGGGGATAGCGAAGCGAGCCCGGCCAATCGGCGGCTCGCCATAGGGAATGCCGCGGAATTCGGCGATGCCGCTCTTTTCGATACCGCGCACCGGCCCGCAGGGCGCCTCGACGAGAACCGACTTCGGCATATGGACTCCTGGCTTTTCAAGCTCCGCCTGTCCGGTAGCGTCGCCGAAGCGGCGCTGCTTTGCGCTGACGGATGCCGGTGCTATAGGGCGCACTGAGCTTCGGGAAGCGGCTTCGCTCCCTGTCGTCACCTGTGCGGTCCATCAAGCCGCCGATTTATTTTCAAGGAAGGCGCCGATGGCAAAAATCAAGGTCGACAATCCGGTCGTGGAACTCGACGGCGACGAAATGACCCGGATTATCTGGCATTTCATCAAGGAGAAGCTGATCCATCCCTATCTCGACATCGACCTGAAATACTACGATCTCGGTGTGGAGCATCGCGACGCGACGGACGATCAGGTGACGGTCGACGCGGCCAACGCGATCAAGCAGTACGGCGTCGGCGTGAAATGCGCCACGATCACCCCGGACCAGGGGCGGGTGAGCGAATTCAATCTGAAGAAGATGTGGCGCTCGCCGAATGGCACCATCCGCAACATCCTCGGCGGCGTCATCTTCCGCGAGCCGATCATCGCCAAGAACGTGCCGCGCCTGGTACCGGGCTGGACCAAGCCGATCATTATCGGTCGTCACGCCTATGGCGACCAGTATCGCGCGACGGACTTCAAGTTTCCGGGCAAGGGCAAGCTGACGATCAAATTCGTCGGGGAAGACGGAGAAACGATCGAGCACGAGGTGTTCGACGCGCCAGGCTCCGGCGTCGCCATGGCGATGTACAATCTCGACGATTCGATCCGCGATTTCGCCCGCGCCTCCCTCAATTATGGCCTGATGCGCGGCTACCCGGTCTATCTGTCCACCAAGGACACGATCCTCAAGCAGTATGACGGCCGCTTCAAGGATATCTTCCAGGAGATCTTCGACGCCGAGTTCAAGACGGAATTCGACGCCAAAGGCATCGTCTACGAGCATCGCCTGATCGACGACATGGTGGCCTCGGCGATGAAGTGGTCCGGCGGCTATGTCTGGGCCTGCAAGAACTACGACGGCGACGTGCAGTCGGACACGGTGGCGCAGGGCTTCGGCTCGCTCGGCCTGATGACCTCCGTGCTGATGACCCCCGACGGCAAGACCGTCGAAGCCGAGGCCGCGCACGGCACGGTGACGCGCCACTATCGCCAGCATCAAAAGGGCCAGGAGACCTCGACGAACTCGATCGCCTCGATCTTCGCCTGGACGCGCGGCCTCGCCCACCGGGCCAAGCTCGACGACAACGCCGAGCTCAAGCGCTTCGCCGACACGCTGGAAAAGGTCTGCATCTCCACCGTCGAAAGCGGCTTCATGACCAAGGATCTGGCGTTGCTCATCGGCCCGGACCAGCCTTGGCTGTCGACCACGGGGTTCCTCGACAAGATCGACGAGAACCTGCAGAAGGCGATGGCCTGATCGTCGGTCTCATTTCGAAATGAAAAACAAAAGGGGAGCGACCGGGTCGCCCCCTTTTTCATATCGTCCGCTCGTTGGCGCCATCGCTGAGGCAATGCCGACGCAACCAGGATCCCCGAATCAGGCAGCGCGCGGAAGACGCCTGCTTCGAGACTTGCCAAGCCTATCCCGCTGACCGCGGCGGTCAGGCTGCGAGCGCAGCCTCGACTGCCGAGACGGCGTCATTGGCCTTGTCCGCATCCGGCCCACCGGCCTGCGCCATGTCTGGCCGCCCGCCGCCGCCCCTGCCGCCGATCGCCGCGCTGGCCTGCCGCACCAGCGACACCGCGTCGAACCGCTCTGTCAAATCCGGGGTAACCCCGACGACAACGCTAGCCTTGCCGTCGGCGACGCTCACGAAGACGACGACGCCCGACCCGAGCCCGGCCTTGGCTTCGTCGACGAGGCCTTTGAGGTCCTTGCCGGCGACACCCTCGAGCACCCGTCCCATGAAGCTGACGCCGCCGACATCCTTCGGTGCTGCTGACGAACCCTGTCCGGCACCGTCACCGGCGAGCGCGAGCCGTTTCTTGGCTTCGGCGAGTTCGCGCTCCAGCCGCCGCCGTTCCTCCACGACCGCCTCCAGCCTGTCCGCCACCTCGGCCGGCGCAACCTTCAGCGTCGACGCCATGCGTCGCACGCGCTCGTCCTGTTCGACGAAATAGGCCCGGGCCGCCTCGCCCGTGAGCGCCTCGATACGCCGCACGCCGGCACCGACAGCGCTCTCGCCGACGATATGGATCAGCCCGATGTTGCCGGTCGCGGCAACATGCGTGCCACCGCAGAGTTCGATCGAGAAGGGTTCGCCGGTCTTTTTGCCCCCCTCGGCCGTTCCCATCGAGACCACCCGGACCTCATCGCCATATTTCTCGCCGAACAGCGCCATCGCTCCGGCCGCCATCGCGTCGTCCACTGCCATCAGCCGCGTTTCCACCGGAGCGTTCTGAAGCACAATCCGGTTGGCCAACCGCTCGACTTCGGCGATCTCGCGCGCGTCCAACGGCTTGGGGTGGGAGAAGTCGAAGCGCAGACGTCCCGGCGCCACCATCGAGCCCTTCTGGCCCACATGCGTCCCCAACACCTGGCGCAAGGCTTCATGGAGAAGATGGGTGGCCGAATGATTGAGCCGGATGCACGACCGCCGCGAATGATCGACCGAAAGGTCGAGCGGCATGCCGTTGCGAACCGCGCCCGTCTTGACGGTACCCCGGTGAATGAACAAACCGTCCGCCACTTTCTGGGTATCGATGACATCGATCTCGACGTTGTCGCCGCGCATCGTCCCGGCATCGCCGAGCTGGCCACCCGACTCGCCGTAGAAGGGCGTCTGGTTGAGGACGACGAAGATTTCCTCGCCCGTCTCCGCGCAGTCGATCTCCTGCCCGTCCTTGACCAGCGCCGTGACGACGCCCTCGGCCCGTTCGGTATCGTAGCCGAGGAACTCCGTCGCGCCAGCGCGCTCGCGGATCGGATACCAGATATTTTCGGATGCCGCCTCTCCGGAGCCAGACCAACTGGCCCGTGCCTCGGCCTTCTGGCGCGCCATCGCAGTATTGAACGCGTCGAGATCGACCGCGATGCCGCGCGGGCGCAACGCGTCCTGCGTCAGATCGAGCGGAAAACCATACGTGTCGTAGAGCTTGAACGCCGTCTCCCCTGAGAGCTTCTGGCCGGCCCCCATGCCTTCCGTCGCATCCGTCAGCAGCGTCAGACCGCGATCGAGGGTTTGCAGGAACCGCTTCTCCTCAAGCTTCAGCGTTTCCGAAATCAACGCCTCGGCCCGAACAAGTTCTGGAAAGGCGCGGCCCATCTCGGCGACCAGCGTCGGCAGGACCTTGAACAACACTGGCTCACGCGCCCCAAGCAGCTTGGCGTGGCGCATGGCGCGCCGCATGATCCGCCGCAACACATAGCCGCGGCCCTCGTTCGACGGCAGCACCCCGTCCGCGATGAGAAACGCGGTCGCGCGCAAATGGTCGGCGATGACCCGGTGGCTGGCCACCTTGTCGCCTTCCGCCCGCGAACCGACCGCCGCCTCGACCGACTCGATCAGCGCCTTGAACAGATCAATATCGTAATTGTCGTGGACGCCCTGGAGGACGGCGGCGATCCGCTCCAGCCCCATGCCGGTGTCGATCGACGGACGCGGCAGATCCATGCGCTCGTCGGCTGAAATCTGCTCGAACTGCATGAAGACGAGGTTCCAGATCTCGATGAACCGGTCGCCATCCTCGTCCGGGCTTCCCGGAGGCCCGCCGGGAATGCCCTCGCCATGGTCGAAAAAGATCTCCGAACATGGGCCGCACGGTCCGGTCTCGCCCATCGACCAGAAATTGTCCGACGTGGCGATGCGGATGATGCGGTCATCGGAAAGTCCGGCGATCTTGCGCCAGAGCGTGGCCGCCTCCTCATCCTCGGAAAAGACGGTCACCAGCAGCCGGTCCGCAGGCAGATCGAACTCCTTGGTGATCAGGTTCCAGGCGAGTTCGATCGCCCGATCCTTGAAATAATCGCCGAAGGAGAAATTCCCCAGCATCTCGAAGAAGGTGTGATGGCGTGCGGTGTAGCCGACATTGTCGAGGTCGTTGTGCTTGCCGCCGGCGCGCACGCATTTCTGCGAGGTGACGGCGCGGGAGTAAGGGCGCTTCTCGACGCCGGTAAAGACATTCTTGAATTGCACCATGCCCGCGTTGGTGAACATCAGCGTCGGGTCGTTGCGCGGAACCAGCGGCGAGGACGCGACCGGCTCGTGGTCGTTCTTCGCGAAATAATCGAGAAACGCGGACCGGATTTCGTTGACGCCACTCATGAATGCGACCTTCGGAAAACTGACGGAAAAACACGGTCGGAACACGCAAAGAAGCGCCTCCGATCCCTATCGAAGGCGCTTTGTACAGAGGCCCGGAAGCACTGTCCATCAAGCTCCGCTTTGCCGCGGCACATCCGGCAACAGCCAGCGTCGGCCAGGAGCAGTTCAGTCCTCGCCAGCACTATCGCCGCCCGGATCGACGAGCAGCTGCTCGGCGATCAGACCGGCGTTCTGGCGGATCAGGGCCTCAATCTCATTGGCGACACTGGGATTGTCGCGCAGGAAGTTCTTCGAATTCTCACGTCCCTGCCCCAGTCTTTGACTGTTGTAGGAGAACCAGGCGCCGGATTTTTCGACGATCCCTGATTTGACGCCGAGATCGATCAACTCTCCGGTCTTCGAGACGCCTTCGCCATACATGATATCGAATTCGACCTGCTTGAACGGCGGCGCCAGCTTGTTCTTGACCACCTTCACCTTGGTCTGGTTGCCGGTCACTTCGTCTCGATCCTTGATCGCGCCGATCCGGCGGATGTCGAGACGAACCGAGGCATAGAACTTCAAGGCGTTGCCGCCGGTCGTCGTCTCCGGTGAGCCGAACATCACGCCGATCTTCATGCGGATCTGGTTGATGAAGACGACCATGCATTTCGAGCGGGAAATCGAGCCAGTCAGCTTGCGCAGCGCCTGACTCATCAGTCGCGCCTGCATACCCGGCAGCGAATCGCCCATCTCGCCCTCGATTTCTGCCCGCGGCGTCAACGCCGCGACCGAATCGACAACCAAAACGTCGATCGCGCCCGAGCGAACCAGTGTGTCGGTGATCTCCAGCGCCTGCTCGCCGGTATCGGGCTGCGAGATCAGGAGGTTTTCCAGGTCGACGCCGAGCTTCCTGGCATAGACCGGGTCCAGCGCGTGTTCGGCATCGACGAAGGCGCAGATCCCGCCCTTCTTCTGGGCCTCGGCGATCGTGTGTAGGGCGAGCGTCGTCTTGCCCGAGCTTTCTGGCCCATAGATCTCGACGACCCGGCCTTTCGGCAGCCCGCCGATACCGAGCGCA
The DNA here is from genome assembly GCF_017183135.1 of Aurantimonas marina. GTDB lineage: Bacteria > Pseudomonadota > Alphaproteobacteria > Rhizobiales > Rhizobiaceae > Aurantimonas > Aurantimonas marina. The sequence continues at coordinate 63,715 of NZ_JADDXW010000006.1, forward strand.
ATGTCGAGTCCGAGCGAGCCTGTCGACACGGTTTCGATCTCGACGATCTGCTCGTTCGCGCCGAGCCGCATGATCGAGCCCTTGCCGAACGCCCGCTCTATCTGCGAAAGCGCGGCATCGAGAGCCTTGTTCTTGTCCAACGAATTTTCCTCGACGAGACGGAGTGTGTTCTGTGCCATGGAGACGGGACCTTATTCCACGCGTTGGACGGGGGTGCAATGATGCGGCCTGAACCGAACATGTACACTTTTTGTTCCAAACGGGCAAGCCCGTATTCATGGTTTGTTCCGGTTTTTCACCACAAGGCGAATCGCGCGCCATCCTTACCGTCCGTTAAAGTTGTATGAAGACGTCCGGTAGCCCGTCTGATGTCCTCTCCGTCTTCGTTGTCGGTGCGGCCCATATCGACCGGCGCGCCAAGGCCGATGCACCGTACCGTCCGGCCGCGTCGAATCCCGGCCGCTTCTTCGACATGCCTGGCGGTGCCGCATTCAATGCTGCCGTGACCCTCGACGCGCTCGGTTGCGCGGTGGTGCTGCAAAGCGCCAGGGGCGGCGATTCGGACGGTTACCGTATCGCCGAGGCGATCGCCGCTCACAAATTCACGGATTTCTCCATCACCTGGATCGACCGCGCGACTCCGACCTATACAGCCATATTGGACGACCGGAGCGAACTCGTTGCCGGCATCGCGGACATGGGTCTCTACGATCTTCTCGTTCCACGCGTGTTCACACGGCGGCATGTCAGGGCGGCGATCGACGAGGCCGATGCCTTGCTGGTCGACGCCAACCTGCCGAGCGGATCGATCGACGCACTGGCGAAGGCCGCGGGCGGGCGTCCCATCGCGGCGATCGGCGTCTCGCCGGCCAAGGTTCGCCGTCTCCAGGGGGCGATCCGCTCCCTTTCGGCGCTGTTTCTGTCCCATGCCGAGGCGACGAGTCTGGTCGAGGCAAGCGCCGGGACGAGTTCGCGCCTGCTCGCCGAGTTCCTGATCGAGTTGGGCGCGCGGCGCGCCGTCATTACCGATGGACCGGGGGAGGTCGTCGTGATCGACGGCGAAGCGATCGCCTTTCAGGAGCCCCCCGCCGTCGTTCCGCTGGACGTCACCGGCGCCGGCGACACGCTCGCCGCTGCGGCGCTGGTCGCCCTTTGCGAGGGGCATGCATGGGTCGATTGCGTGCGCGCCGGCCTAGTGGGGTCGTCGCTCCGAATCTCGGTCGATCCGTTCCCGCCGCGCGACTTCCCTCGGCTGATCCAGGAGGGCGCCGCGGTTCTGCCTGATCCCCACTTCCCGGAAAGGTCCCTGTGATGTCCGTGACACTCCCGTTCAGGTCCTGTGCCGAGGTCACTGATGCGATTGGCAGCCGGCGGCCGGTGGTGGCGCTGGAATCGACCATCATCACCCACGGCATGCCCTATCCGCAGAACCGCGACATGGCCCGCAATGTGGAAGCGATCATACGGGAGCAAGGCGCCGTCCCGGCAACCATCGCGGTTCTGAGCGGACAACTCGTGGTCGGGCTCGACGACCAGGAACTGGACGCGCTCGCGACAACCGGGGACGCGATGAAGCTATCGCGAGCCGACCTTGCCTATGCCGTTGCCGCGGGGCGGACCGGCGCGACCACGGTCGCCGCGACCACGATCGCGGCCGATCTCGCCGGAATTGGCGTCTTCGCCACCGGTGGTATCGGCGGTGTCCACCGCGGCGCCGAGAGGAGCTTCGACATGTCCGCCGATCTGGAGGAGCTTGCGAAAACGCCGGTCATCGTGGTCTGTGCCGGCGCGAAGGCGATCCTCGATCTCAACAAAACCCTGGAAGTCCTGGAGACAAAAGGTGTTCCGGTCATCGGCTACGGCACCAATGAACTCCCTGCCTTCTGGTCGCGCGAATCCGGCCTGCCCGCCCCGATTCGGCTCGATACGGCGGACGAGATCGCCGCCTTTCAAAGGGCCCGGGTCTCCCTTTCGATTGGCGGGGGGATGCTGGTCGCCAATCCGGTTCCCGAGGATCAGGCGGTGCCGCGCGCCATGGTCGAGGGTTGGATCGAACAGGCGCTTGGCGACGCAAGAGCCCAAGGGATCAGCGGCAAGGCCGTGACGCCATTTTTGCTCGATCGCATGTATCATTTGAGCGCGGGGCGTTCGCTGGCCGCCAATATCGCGCTGGTCGAAGCCAACGCACGGCTGGCCGCACGCATCGCCGTTGCCCTTACCAGAGCCGCGTGAGCGGGAAAACACGAGCTGTTCGCGCCTATTCGTCGATCATGGTTTTGACCGCAACGGCCAGTTCGCGAAGCGAGAACGGCTTGGCGAGGAAGCCGAACTTTTCGCCCTCCGGCAAGTTCTTGGCGAACGCGTCCTCGGCGTAGCCCGACACGAAGATGAATTTCAGATCCGGCCGCTTCTTGCGCATTTCGCGAAGCAGAGACGGCCCGTCCATTTCCGGCATGACCACGTCGGAGACCACGAGCTCGATCTGACCGTCAAGTTCTTCCATCACTTCCAGCGCCTCGATGCCGGACGCGGCTTCGTGCACATCGTAGCCGCGCATTTTAAGAGCGCGGACATTGCCGGCCCGCACGTGATCCTCGTCCTCGACGAGCAGGATCGATGCCGTTCCCGAAAGGTCGAGTTTGGCGTTGGAGGGAGCGATCGCACCCGCCTCAATTTTCGGTGCCGCGATCTGATCGGGGATGTGCCGCGGCAGGAAGATTCGAAAGACCGTGCCCTCGCCGGCCTTGGAATCGACGAAAATGAAGCCGCTCGACTGCTTGACGATGCCATAGACCATCGACAGGCCGAGGCCGGTGCCCTTGCCGATCTCCTTGGTAGTGAAGAACGGCTCGAAAATGCGTTCGGCCAGGTCTGGCGGAATCCCGGTTCCGGTGTCCGCGACCTCGACCAGGACATAATCGCCCTCGATCAGCTCAGCATATCCGAAGCCACGGGCTTCGGCGGCCTCGACATTGCGGGTGGAGATGGTGATCGTCCCGCCGTCGGGCATGGCGTCGCGAGCATTCTGCACGAGATTGGTGATCACCTGCTCGAATTGGCCGATATCGGCCATCACCGGCCACAGGTCACGGGCGTGATGGCGCTCTAGTTTGGCGTGATCGCCGCTGACGCGCTTCAGCAGCAAATGCATGTCAGCGACGACGTCGGTGAGGTTGAGCATCTTCGGCCGCATCGTCTGCCGGCGCGAATAAGCCAGCAGCTGACGCACCAGCGAGGCGGCACGGTTGGCGCTCTGCTTGATCAGCAAGAGATCCTGGAACGACGGGTCTCCGGTGCGATGGTTGAGCAGGAGGAAGTCGACCGACGCGGTGATGATCGTCAGGACATTGTTGAAATCGTGGGCGATACCGCCGGCCAAGTTGCCGATCGCCTGCATCTTCTGGCTTTTTGCGAATTGCTCCTCCAGCGCCCGCTGCTCGGTGATCTCGACGCCGTAGAGGATCGCCGCTTCGTGCGTGTCCGGGCCCGCCTTCGGAATCGCGCTGATATAAAGCCGTACGGACCGTGGCCTCTCGCCTAGAACCTCGGCATCGACGGGCGCAATGCCGGCTTGGCCGCGGACAGCGGCGGCAAGCGCCTGCCGCAACCCGTCACGATCGCTTTCGCGGATGCTGCTGCCGATCTCGGCGGTGCCGCTGGATGCATCCAGGCCGAAGACCTGTCGGAAGGCTGCGTTGGAACGGATCGCGCGCCCCTGCTGGTCGAGCGCCGCGATCGCCATGGGGGAGGAATTGAAAAAGCGGGTGAACCGCGCCTCGGCGATTTCCGCTGTATCGGCCGCCTCGCTTTTTCTGCTGCGGCTGAGAACGAGCGTTCGCATGATGCCCGGCGCCGCGGCGTCATCGGCCACCGGCTTGCGCAGGAGCCGCACCGGAAGACTCTGCCCATCGCGGGTCATGAGGTCGAGATCGACGACGCTGGTTCCATCTGCGTCGTCGTCGCTGGCATTGGGCGCCAGCAGCGCGTGGGACGCCTCCGGCACGAAATCGAGAAGTGACAAGTCGCCTGGCTTGAATTCGACCAGATCGACGCCGAGCCACCCGGCCAGCGTTGCGTTGAGATAGGCGATCTTCAGCTCGGCGTCCGTCGCCACGAAACCCGCCGGCGCCCGGTCGAGATAGTCGATCGCGTGCTGGAGATCCTGGAACGAACGCTCCTGCAGCTGGCGGTCAGCAGTGATGTCGAGAATCTGCCAAGCTTGCAGTATACCACTCGATGTCGCGAGCGGACGCACCGAGGCCCGATACCAATGCGGCACGCCATTGCCGGCCGACACCGCGGAGAGGCTGCGCGGCAGACGAAACTCCCGCTGGCCGGAACGGTTTTCACGCGCCAGGTTGGCGAGGTAGTAGATCGCCTCGGAAGCCTCCGGTTCACGCGCCAGCAGCCGTTCCAGCGTTTTCACGGCGGCGGCCGTCGTCGCGCCGGTCGTCTCGCCATAGGCGCTGTTGGCGTAGATGATCCGCCCTTTGCGATCGACGATCAGTGTCCCGTTGCGGGCGGTGTCGAGGAAGTCCTTGGCGATTGCGCCTTCAGCGATTCGGCCGGTGAACCGCACGAATCCGAGGGCGGCGGCGAAGATCGCGGCGATCCCGGCCACGGCGAGCCCGCCGAAGATCACCAGCAGCGCGACGCCGCCATAGGCGTGGCCGAACAGTGCCAGCGATGCTGCCAGGACGATCAGCAAGCCGCCCAGAATGAGCAGGCGCCGCACACCGGATGCGGCCGCGGCCCGGTCGATCAAAGGCTTTTCGGCCGCGCCCATCGCCGCTCCATCCATTTCGATTCGCCCCTGCTTGCCGCAACTATGAATCAAAAGCGAATCCGTGGCGAGAGTTCGCGCCAGGCCTTTATTCCACCTCGACCACGAAAAATGCCCATGCCGACTTCGCGCGCCGCTGTTCAGGCATTATGAACAGCCAAGCTGACGTTGCCCTTGCCCCGGACCGAAGGATCGGTCAACCGGGCCGGGCGACAGAAGGAATATCCGCCGGTCTCCGGCCCCGCAGGAGGAAATCGCGCCCATGCCCCAATGGATTGTCGACTTAGTAGGCGAAAGTCTCGCGCCAATCGTCTGGGTGGCGATCGTCGCGATCGCCGTGTGCCTGTTGGCGATGCTGATGATCGTCTTGGCGAAAAAGGCCTTCGGTGGACGAATTGGCACCGGGTTCAAGGCAAGCGCTCCGCGATTGGCGGTGATGGATGTCGCCCGAATCGACGAGAAACGCCGACTCATCCTGGTGCGACGTGACGAGGTCGAACATCTCGTACTGGTCGGGGGGCAGAACGACGTGCTGCTCGAGGGCAACATCTTGAGAGTTCGTGCCGCCACCGGAACTCGCCGCGAAGAACCAAGCGGCAATTTCCCGGCGTTCAAGGACGATGTTTCGCCGGAACCGGCTTCCGACCGAGATGTCGCGCCGATTCCCGTTCCCGAAGCGAAGCCGGTGGCTTCACGCCCTGAACCGCGCCAGCAGGAAACGGTCGCCTCGCGGCCTTTGGCCGAAAGCAAGTCCCGCCCCGCACCGGTAATGGCGCCCTTGCCGGTGCCGCCGGCTCCAACCGCCGCCACCGAGACGGAACCGGCCAAAACGCCACCATACACCGCCACACCGATCCCAAAGATAGAGGCCGATCGTTCTGCGCCACCGTCCGCGCGGAGCCTTCCTCCACGTTCGATCGCCACGCCAACGCTCAACCTGCGGCAGAGCCGGTCGACGACGGAAGCCCGCAACGTCTCGCCGGAGTTGCCCACCTCCGAACCGGATATGGCATTCCCCGCGCCGTCCGATTCCGGCCGCCGCGAGCCGTCACTGGCAGTGCCGGAGCCACGACCGGCACTGACGAACTCCGAGGCCGAGCAACCCCGCGCCAATCTGCGCGCGCAAATGAATCGCGCCCAATCCCCTGCGCTGGATCGCGTGCAGGATGCGACCGCACCGGCCATTGCCGTGGATGCCGTCGATGCCGCCGACCGCCGGGATCCGCCGCGCCAGCCGCTGTCTGTCAGGAGCTTCGCCACCGCGATACAAAATCGCAAGGCGCCGCCGGAAATGCCGCAGCCGGCTTCCAAGCCGGTCGCGACGACGACGCAAAATGATGCGAACCCGTCGCACAGCAGTCCCGATCAACGGGATCGGCAGCCTTCGGGGCCGCCGGCCACCGGCTTGCGTTCCCCGTCCTCAAGCCAGACGGAGGCGACGTCGAAACATCCATCCGTCCCGGAGGCCGACCCGAGTCTCGAAGATTTCCTTTCGGCCGAGATCGATGCGGATTTTGGCAACGACGCCTTCTTCGCCGACAAACCCGACGAAGTCGATCCGGGTGCGGATGCACCGCGCGGAGCGACCCAGCTTGAGACCTCCAGATCACAGCCGGTTCCGGCGACGGCAGCCGAGGCACCGCGCCCGCTCGCCCCGGCGCCAGCGGCCTCATCCGTCGGGAACGGCATACCTCCTCAGCCGGACACGCCGTCCCGCAACGCCGCTGCTCCTGTGCCTTTGACGCTGGAAGAAGAAATGGAACGGCTGCTGGGCGACTTCAATTTCGGCGACGACAGCGATCGGAAAGCCCACTGAGTCCGGCAATCGCCGGACTCGTGCTCATGTGCGCCTGACACTGAAGCCGACTCGTGCCGCCGCACGATACCGACCCGGATCGCTGCGCTGCCAACGGCGCATCTGGCAGGAGATGTTCGAGGATTGCGGAGAAATCCGGTTGCTGGGAGCAGCTCATCCGCCAAAACGGCTGATATGGGAAACCGGCAATGGCGGGAGTTCAGTCCTTCGTCGATGCGCGCCCCGTTAATCGGGACCTGTCCGGAGTTTTGCTGGCCGAACCTATAGGCGGCAGCCGGAATCGCGATGCCTGAACGCACCCGTCCGGGGACCTAATCGTCCCGATAGACCTTCTCGCGGCGCTCGTGCCGCTCCTGCGCTTCCAGGGACATCGTCGCGATCGGACGGGCGTCCAGCCGCTTCAGGCTGATCGGTTCACCCGTCTCTTCACAATAGCCGTAGGTCCCCTCGTCGATTCGCTCCAACGCATCGTCAATCTTGGCAATCAACTTGCGATGGCGGTCGCGCGCCCGCAACTCGATGGCGCGGTCGGTTTCCGACGAGGCGCGATCGGCCGCATCGGCAAGATTGCTGTTGTCGTTGGCCAGCGCCGCAAGCGTCTCACGCGATTCGCGCAAGATCTCCGCCTTCCAAGCCAGCAGCTTCTTGCGAAAATAGTCCCTCTGGCCCTCATTCATGAACTGTCCGTCCTCGGACAAGGTCGCCTCGATATTGAGTGTTTCGCTCATCACGCACCTCCGTTCACGCAATCGGGCTTATAGCGACGCTTTCGACAGCGAACAAGTTGTTCATAGAGTACAACTTGAAAGTGAACGGGTTTCTAACATCCCGTTTTCCTTCGCTTTTCGACAAGGCTTATCGACCCGCGCCGTGACGCGGCTATGACAAGCGAGACACGTGCGGCCCCGCGCGTTCGCGCGTTTCGGCGCAAAGAGCCTGGATACCGCCTTCCGGGTAAGAAGCCGACCCGCTTGGCCGTCACCGGATTGCTCGACGCCGTCGTTTCGGCATAGTCCATCGCCATGTCCGCCTTATCGCACAGCCACCGCCTCTACATCCTGCGTCATGCGCATTCGTCATGGGCCCTTCCGGGCCAGCGCGATCACCACCGGCCACTGGATGCGCGAGGGCGCAAGGAAGCCGACCGTCTCGCGGATTTCATTGCAAGGAAAGGCTACCGCTTCGACGTGGTGGTGTGTTCGACCGCGAAGCGAGCGAGCGAGACCTATGACCGGATCCGCCCCAAACTTCCGTCTGGCAGCCGCGAGGAAACCTCGGACGCCCTCTATGCCCTGGGCGTCGAGGCCTATTATGAGGCGGCGCGACGTCACGGCGACGCGGATGCGGTTCTGCTCGTCGGTCATAACCCGATGATCGAGGAGTTCACTCTGTCGCTGATCGCAGGGGGCGATCCAGCCGCCATCGAAGCCATTCGGATGGGGTTCCCCACCTGCGGCCTCGCTGTCATGGAGTTTTCCGGGCCGCTGAGCGGAATCGCAGCGGGCACCGGCCGGCTGCGCGAGTTCGTCGATCCGCATGATCTGGGTTAGACGAAGGAGACCCACTTTCGACACGCATGGTCACCGCCTATATCGCCGACAGCCCGTCTCCAGAGGATCCCCGCCCCGCCTATGACCTCTCTTGCCGACGAGGCCCGCCTCGTCCTCGACACCTTCGCCGATCGCACGACCGGCCTGTTTCACCCGACCGTGCGTCTCGGCGTCACCGGTTTGTCGCGAGCCGGCAAGACCGTCTTCATCACCGCGCTGGTCCATAACCTCCTGCATGGCGGCCGGCTGCCTCTGTTCGGAGCCCAGGCCGGAGGACGCATCCTGCGCAGCTATCTGGAGGAGCAGCCAGACGACGCGGTGCCGCGCTTCCAGTATGAGGACCATATACGCACGATCCTTGAGGACCGCGCCTGGCCGCAATCGACCCGGGCAATTTCCGAGCTGCGACTGACGATCGAATATGAATCGGCCTCGGGCTGGTCGCGAATGTTTTCCGGTGGGCGGCTATCGATCGATATCGTCGACTATCCGGGCGAATGGCTGCTCGACCTGCCGCTGCTCGACAAGGATTTTGCGACCTTCTCGACTGAGGCGATCGCGCGTGCCAAGCTTCCGTCGCGTCGCCATCTCGCCCAGGATTATCTCGCGCTTCTGGAAACGACCGATCTTGCCGCGCCCGCCACCGAGCCGATAGCCCAGGCCTTGCACGCCACCTTCGCCAAATATCTGACAGCCTGTCGCGCCGACAGGACGGCGCTGTCGACATTGCCGCCGGGGCGATTCCTGATGCCGGGCGACCTCGAAGGCTCCCCCGCCCTTACCTTCGCTCCGCTGCCAGTCGAGCCCGGCCACACCTATCCGAAGGGCTCGCTCGCGACTCTGCTGGCGCGGCGCTACGAGGCCTACAAGACGGTGGTGGTGAAACCCTTCTTCCGCGAGCATTTCGCCCGGCTCGACCGCCAGATCCTGCTCGTCGACGTGATGCAGGCGATCAATGCCGGGCCCGAGGCCGTCCGCGACTTGGAAAGCGCCCTCGCCGACATCCTCGCCTGCTTCCGCCCCGGCCGCTCGAGTTGGCTCGGATCGTTCCTGACAAGGCGGATCGATCGCATCCTCGTTGCCGCGACCAAGGCCGACCATCTCCACCGCGACAGCCATCGCAGGCTCGAGTCGATCGTTCGCCGAATGCTCGACGACGCCATCGCGCGCGCCAATTTCTCCGGCGCCCGAACCGATGTTCTCGCCCTTGCCGCGATCCGGGCGACCCGCGAAGCGAGCGTCGACGACCGCGGCGACACGCTGCCCGTTATCGTCGGCACCCCCGCGGCCGGCGAGACGATCGGCGACGAAACCTTCGACGGCAAGACCGAAACGGCGATTTTTCCCGGCGATCTGCCCGCCGATCCGGCGCGGCTGTTCGTCGACAGCGGCGGCGGCGCAGCGGACCCGATCCGGTTCGTGCGGTTCAAGCCGCCAAAACTCGAACGCGACGCGGCCGGGATGACGCTGTCGCTACCGCATATCCGGCTCGACCGGGCCCTCGAATTCCTGTTGGGAGATCGCCTGGCATGAGCAACGACGAGAGCCCACGCCCCGGCCGGCGTCCCGGCGCCTATCGCCTGGAAGAGGCGGGCATCCCCCGCACCGACCGGGACCAAAAAACCGCTGCGCCGGGACGATCCCCGCGCGCGATCGATGATCTGGCGCGGATCACCATCGAGCCGGACGACGCCATCGAGCAGGAGGCGATCGTGGAGCTTGAGATCGAGCAGACGGCGCGGCGGCGCCACGGCTTCTCCTTCGGCAAATTGTTCCTCGGCGCCCTCGGGATTCTCGTCTCGCTCGGCGTCGGCCTCGCGGTCGACAGCCTGGTCCGGGATCTGTTCGCCCGGTCACAGTGGCTCGGATGGGCGGCGCTCGTTGTTGCCATCCTGCTCGTCGTCGGCGCGCTTGGCGTGGCCCTGCGGGAAATCATCGGCCTGATGCGGCTGGCCGCCGTCGACCGGGAGCGCCAGGCCGCGCTTTCGGCCTACGAGGCCAATTCCGCTGCCGACGCCAAGACGGTCGTCCGGACCCTGACCACGCTCTTGTCCGATAGGCCCGCGACGGCCCACGGACGGGCGCGGATGGCCGAACTCGAGGACGAGGTGATCGACGGCGCCGATCTCATCGCGCTCGCTGAACGCGAGATTGTGGTGCCTTTGGACGCCAAGGCCCGCGCCCTCGTTCTCGTCTCGGCCAAACGGGTATCGGTCGTCACCGCCGTCAGCCCGAAAGCGCTGGTCGACGTCGCCTATGTGCTGTTCGAAACCGTCAAGCTCATCCGCCACATGTCGGAGCTCTACGGCGCCCGGCCGGGCACGCTCGGCCTGGTGCGGTTGACCCGCGACGTGGTGGCGCATCTGGCGGTCACCGGAACGATCGCGATCGGCGACGGCGTCATGCAGCAGCTGCTCGGCCACGGGGTGGCGGCAAAGCTGTCGGCGCGGCTCGGCGAAGGCGTCGTCAACGGGCTCTTGACCGCCCGGGTCGGCCTTGCCGCGATGGATCTCTGCCGGCCCCTGCCCTTCCTGCGGGTTCGCCGGCCCTCGATCGGCGACGTCCTCGGCGATCTCACCGCGATCGGCGCGATTCGACCGTCCCGGTCGGCCTCGGACGACACGCAGCGCGACAAATCGTGAAGACCGCGGCAAGGCTTGATTAACCCTTCCGGGCGATAAAGGCAGCCTGATACAGGCACCCCATCTGCCAGGAAGGCTCGCCCATGTCCCGCATGCTGACCGTCGGTCTCGCTTTCGCCATCGCCGCCGGTTCGGCACTGGCGACGCCTGCCCTCGCCGAACCGGACGAGGCGTTCTTCCGCCAGGTCGTCGGCCAGTGGTCGGGCCCCGGCGAGATCGTCGCCGGCAAGTACAAGGGCACCAAGTTCGTCTGCGACTTCGCCGGCTCCCAGCATCCGAGAAAGCTCGGCATGGAACTGGACGGCTCCTGCCGCGTCGGCATGTTCTCGCAGCCGATGCGGGCCGAGGTGGTGCGTTCCGGCAAAAGCTACACCGGTGCCTTCCAGGACGGCGCCAAGGGCAAGGGGCTCGACATCGTCTCAGGCAATGTCGACGGCGACCGCATCGTCGTCGGCCTCGACCGCAAGCAGCTCAAGGGCGCCATGATCGCCCGCCTCGACGGCGCCGGCGCGATGGCGATCACCGTCTCGGTGCGGGTCGCCTCGGAACTCGTGCCGGTGATCGGCATGAATCTGAAACGCACCGGCGGCACGCGCCAGAGCGCGCTGGTGAAGTAGGCGGGGGTTGCGGAAGACTGTTTGGTATCAGCTAATATGAAATAGAAATGCTAAATCTGCTTCATGGAGCAGCCAGCCATAGCAATTAGCATATTGCAAAAAGATAATTGCTATGGCATGGTGCGCGTCTCACCAACAAGGAGTGCTCCCATGTCAGCACACGACGTTTTCAAGATGATCCGCCATGCTATCGATACGGCTCCCCGCAATGGTTACGTAGCCGAGCTTCATCTTCAAGTGCTCAAATACGCGGATGATTTGGAGGGCACATCGGGAAAGGACTTTTGCGCCGCCCTCGATCTCAACAAGTCGTGGGGGACTGAATTCGCTAAGATGAAGAAGATTTCGGGAAGGCTTCGGGACGCAGGGCTTAACCCCGCAAAGATATGAGCCTCAGACGTTGAAGCAGCTACGCGGAGGAATGTTCTATGAACGCTTGCGGCCGGTGCCGCTCCTCGTTGTAGAGCGTCTCTACGATCTTCCACTTTCCCGGCATTAGAACGGCGTCTTTGACCACACGCCCCCCCTCACCGAGAATTTTGTTACCTCGTTGACGGAGCAAAATCAGCCTGATTTCCGTACCGACCTGCATGTTGCCGACTTCCCATTGGGTCTTTAGGTTGCCGTGGTTTGTGAGTGGCCGAAAGATCGAAAATCGGCCCTTACCGTCATTTGCGTCGATCCAAGAGGTTGCGACGATCTGACCATCTTCGGTCACACCCCCCCAAAAGCCTCGTGCAGTCGCGGTGCGAACACCGGCAGATATTAGTGCCTCATGATATTTTTGAAACGGCGGCAGTTTAAATGGGATTTCCATAGCTCTCTCCGGCATGTCTATGTCTTGTGTATGACGTCACTATGCCTACGAGCAGTCTGTGTCAAGTCTATGCAATGTGGATGGAGGCGGTCACGATCAGCCCATGGATTTGAAACGGAATCATAGTATTCTGTTTCAGACATACCTCGCCCGAAATGCCCTTGCCCCGCGCCGGCCTCCTTTCCTCAGCGCCCGTCGCCCTCGTCCCGCCACCACTCCCCATCCTCGCTCGCCTGTTCGATCCCCTCGCGCTCGACCCGCGCGGCCCATTCCGCCACCGTGCGTTCCCCAAAGACCAAATCCGGCGCGATGTCGGCGAGCGGCACGATGACGAAGGCCCGCTCGCTCACGCGCGGGTGCGGCAGGGTCAGCGCCGCGTCCTCGTAAGGCATCCCGTCATAATCGAGCACGTCGAGATCCAGCGTGCGCGGCCCCCAGCGCTCGCGCCGCTCGCGCTTGAACGCCCGCTCCGTCTCAAGACAAAGATCGAGGACCTCGCGAGGCCCCAGCGTCGTCTCGATCGCGGCACAGGCGTTGAAGAAGAAGGGCTGGTCGGTGATGCCCCAGGGCGGCGTGCGATAAAGCCGCGAGACGGCGGCGATCCGCGTATCGTCGCGCGCGTCGATCCGGCGCAGCGCCGCCGCCATCGTCCTTGCCGGATCGCCGATATTGCCGCCGAGACCGAGAGTGGCTCTCGCCGTCACCAGCGTTCGCCCTTCATCGCCCGGCGCATGGCGTCGGTAATCCGCAGCGCGTCCCGGTTGGCCGGCACGTTGTGAACACGAAAGATGTCGGCGCCGCGCTCGCGCAAAAGCGCGCTGGTCGCCGCCGTCGCGATGTCCGGCTCGGGGTCCTCGCTTCCCACCGCGCCACGCACGAAGCGCTTGCGCGAGGTCCCGACGAGAAGCGGGAAGCCGAGCGCCTTCATTTCGTCCAGGCGGGCCAGCACCATCAGATTCTCCGGCCCGTCCTTGGCGAAGCCGAAGCCGGGATCGAGGACGATCGCCGCATCCGCCACGCCAGCCTTACGGGCAATCGCCAGCGACCTTTTCAAAAACAGAAACTGGTCCTCGATCACGTCCGGCAGCTTCTCGCGCTCGCGGCCGGTGTGCATCAGGCAGAGCCCGGCGCCGGTTTCCGCCGCGACCTTTGCGATGCCCTCGTCCTTCTGGGCGCCCCATACGTCGTTGACGATATGCGCGCCGGCCGTCACGGCCATCTGCGCGGTTTCAGAGCGGTAGGTGTCGACCGAAATGAGACAGCCAGAACGGCGCACCAATTCCTCGATCACCGGCATGATCCGCCGCTGCTCCTCGGCGGCGTCGATGGGCGTCGCGCCGGGCCGGGTCGATTCGCCGCCGATGTCGACGATGGCGGCGCCTTCCTCGACCATCTTGAGCGACTCCGCGACCGCCGCCTCGACGCTGGCGTAACGCCCCCCGTCGGAAAAACTGTCGGGCGTCGCGTTGAGCACGCCCATGATGTGCGCGGTCCCGCCAAGATCGAGACTGCGGCCATGGGCCACATGCCAGACGCCTCCGCGTGGTTCGATCAGGTCCATTTCAGCTCCGGTCCGTGAATCCCTTGGCTCTGTCGGTAGCGCCTGACAATCTTTCGCGCAATTATGTGCGCGCCTCGCAAGGGTGGTCGAGTCGGGTCCAGCACGTTGACCGGGCCGGCCGAATGATGAACGGGTGATCCGGCGTCGATGGTGACCACGCTGAGTACGAGCCTGCGTGCGACGGCCGCCGTGCCGACAATTCTGTGACGAAAGCAGCTTGCATGGAACTTTCCGCAATCAAGCACTGGATCAGTGCCCGGGTCGAATTGACAACCCTCATCGCCGCGCTTCTCATCGCCGCATCGATCTGGGGCTTCGTCTCGGTCGCCGGCGAGGTGGTGGAGGGCGACACCAAGGGCTTCGACGCCGAGATCCTGCTGTCGCTGCGCAATCCGGCCGATGCCTCCGACCCGCTCGGCCCGCGCTGGGCCGAGGAGTTCGGCCGCGACATGACCGCCTTCGGCGGCACCGGCGTACTCATTCTGGTGACGGTGTTCGCGGGTGGCTTCCTGTGGATGCAGGGAAACCGCCGTTCGATGCTGATGGTCGTCGCGGCGATCGGCAGCGGCTTTCTGATGAGCCAGCTCCTGAAATACGGCTTCGACCGCCCTCGGCCCTCGCTCGTCCCGCACGGTTCCTTCGTCTACACGGCGAGTTTTCCCAGCGGTCACGCGATGATGTCCGCGGTCACCTATCTGACCTTGGCGATCCTCGTCGCCCGCGTCCAGTCGAAGCGGCGTGTGCGCGCCTTTTTGATCAGCGTAGCGGTGTTCCTGACGGTCCTCGTCGGGGTCAGCCGGGTCTATCTTGGCGTGCACTGGCCGTCCGACGTGCTGGCCGGCTGGACGGCGGGCGCCGCCTGGGCGGTCGGCTGGTGGATGATCGCCAGATGGCTGGAATCGCGTGGCGCGGTGGAGTCCGAACCGCCCGAGACGGTGGAGGCCGACGACGTTGATCGGGATCCGCAGCGATCGCACGCCCCCGTCAACTGAGCATCGCGAGGACGAGCCGCCGCAATGTCCCGACGAAGCCGCGGCATCTTGACTGTGCATGGTGTCGGCAAGTTTGCCGCCATCGCACCGCCGAGGCTTGCAGACGTCGCGTCGCTATGGAATTGATCATGCCCTGCGACGCGCGTTCCTGACAGCTCACGCGTCGGCCGGACACGGCGAACCCAGCACCGGAACACGGGCGGACCATGGAATATTTTCTCCAGCAGTTGATCAACGGGATCACCCTTGGGTCGATCTACGGCCTGATCGCCATCGGCTATACGATGGTCTACGGCATCATCGGCATGATCAATTTCGCCCACGGCGAAATCTTCATGATCGGCTCCTTCATCGCGCTGACCGTGTTCCTCCTGCTCGCGGCGATCGGCATCACCTTCCTGCCCTTGGTGCTGGTGATCATGCTGGCCGTCGCCATGCTGCTCACGGCGCTCTGGGGCTGGACCATCGAGCGGGTGGCCTACCGGCCGTTGCGCGGCTCGTTCCGGCTGGCCCCGCTAATCACCGCCATCGGCATGTCGATTTTCCTGCAGAACTTCGTCCAGATCACGCAAGGCGCGCGGGTCAAGCCGCTGCCGCCGCAGATCCGGGGCGGGATTACCCTGCTCGATGGTCCCGGCGGCATCGTCGTGCAGATCTCCTACATGCAGATCATCATCATCGCGACGACCATCGTCCTGATGGCGGCCTTCTCGCTGGTCATTTCGCGCACATCGCTCGGGCGCCAACAGCGCGCCTGCGAGCAGGACCAGAAAATGGCCTCGCTGCTCGGCGTCAACGTCGACCGCACGATCTCGCTGACCTTCGTGATGGGCGCCACCCTCGCCGCCGTCGCCGGCATGATGTACCTGCTCTATTACGGTGTCATCGACTTCTACATCGGCTTCGTCGCCGGCGTGAAAGCCTTCACCGCGGCCGTACTCGGCGGCATCGGCTCCATGCCGGGCGCCATGCTCGGCGGTCTGGCCATCGGCCTGATCGAGACGTTCTGGTCGGGCTATTTCTCGGTAGAATACAAGGACGTCGCGGCCTTCTCCATTCTAGCGATCGTCCTGATCTTCATGCCGTCCGGCCTGCTTGGCCGGCCGGAAGTCGAGAAGGTCTGAGACGATGGCCAACACCACGTCATCAACGCTCTCCAACCTGCCGGAAGGCGCCGAGCGCGAATCCGAGGAACGCCGCGAGGCGATGCGCGGCGAGACTCCCTTCGTGGAGGCACCGCGAAGCGACAGCCGCCTCGTCGCCTCGCTGAAGGAAGCGGGCATCACCGCGGCCATTGTCGCCGGGTTGACGATCGTCTTCTTCGCCTTTCGCAGCGACATTGCGACCGGCGGCCTCGACCTCCTTGCCCGTCCGATGCTCTGGCTCAGCTGGATCGCCATCGCCTTTGTCGGGCGGTTCCTGCTGTCCTACTTCCTGTTCAAGGCCGAACGGCCGATCTCGGGCTATTTCAAGCGGACGAAGAGCGCGTCGGCGACCACCGGCGGCCTTCCGCTTGGCCAGATCGTGGGCATCCTTTTGCTCCTCGTCGCTTTCACCCTGCCGTTCCTGCTCGACACGTTTCTTCCGAGCCAGAACCGCTATCTGCTCGATCTGGCGATTCTCATCCTCACCTATGTGATGCTGGGCTGGGGTCTGAATATCGTGGTCGGCCTCGCCGGCCTGCTCGATCTTGGCTATGTCGCCTTCTATGCCGTCGGCGCCTATTCCTTCGCGCTCCTGTCGACGAATTTCGGGCTCGGCTTCTGGGTCTGCCTGCCGATGGCAGGGCTGTTCGCGGCAATGTGGGGCGTCATGCTCGGCTTCCCGGTGCTGCGCCTGCGCGGCGATTATCTGGCGATCGTGACCCTGGCCTTCGGCGAGATCATCCGCATCGTCCTGCTCAACTGGTACGAATTCACCGGCGGGCCGAACGGCCTTCTTGGTATCCCGAAACCGACCCTGTTCGGCCTTGAGTTTTCACGCGGAGAAGGCTCCTTCTCTGACTTCTTCGGCCTCGAATACAGCTCGGTGCAGCGCTTCATCTTCCTCTATTACATCATCCTGGCGCTGGCGCTGCTGACCAATTTCGTCACCCTCAGGCTGCGCAAGCTACCCGTCGGCCGTGCCTGGGAAGCGCTGCGCGAGGACGAGATCGCCTGTCGCTCCCTCGGCATCAACACCGTCAACGTCAAGCTGACCGCCTTCGCCACAGGCGCGATGTTCGGCGGCTTCGCCGGCTCGTTCTTCGCGGCGCGCCAGGGCTTCATCTCGCCCGAGAGCTTCACCTTCATCGAATCGGCGATCATCCTCGCCATCGTCGTGCTGGGTGGTCTCGGCTCGCAGCTCGGCGTGGTCATCGCCTCGGTGGTAATGATCGGCGGCATCGAACTCTTGCGAAACCTGACAGCGCTGCAGGCCGTGTTCGGCAGCGATTTCGATCCCACCCAATACCGGATGCTGATCTTCGGCCTGGCCATGGTGGGCATCATGGTCTGGAAGCCGCGCGGCCTGATCTCATCCCGCTCGCCGTCCGTCTTCTATAAGCAGAAGAAGAAGATCGGCGCCGATCTTGTCGCCCAGGGCGAGGGTCACTGATGTTGAAGGAAAGCGAACGCTGGACGATCGATCCGGTTCTCACCGTCGAGCATCTGACGATGCGCTTCGGCGGCCTGACCGCCGTCGATGATCTGAGCTTCAATGTCGGACGCGGCGACATCACCGCCCTAATCGGTCCGAACGGCGCCGGTAAAACCACGGTCTTCAACTGCGTCACCGGTTTCTATAAGCCGACCGAAGGACGCATCGCGCTGCGCCGCGGCCGCGGCATCCCGGAGGCAAAGGTCCGCGAACTGACCGACAGTGGCCGTCAGTACATCGACGCCGATTCCGGCTCGATCTTTCTCCTGGAACGCATGGCCGACTTCAAGATCACCGAAGTCGCCGGCGTTGCGCGAACCTTCCAGAACATCCGCCTGTTCGGTGGCATGACGGTGCTGGAGAACCTGCTCGTTGCGCAACACAACAAGCTGATGGACGCGTCCCACTTCACCATCGGCGGCCTGATTGGCCTTCCCGGCTACCGCCGTGCGGCGGCGGCCGCCAAGGACAAGGCGATCGAATGGCTTCGTCATACGGGACTGCTTGATCGAGCGGACGATCCGGCGTCCGACCTTCCCTACGGTGCCCAGCGGCGTCTGGAGATCGCTCGGGCCATGTGTACCGATCCCTCGCTTCTATGCCTCGACGAGCCGGCCGCCGGCCTCAATCCGCGGGAATCGGCAGAACTCAACACGCTGCTGAAATACATCCGCGACGAGCACGATGTGTCTGTCCTTCTGATCGAGCACGACATGGGTGTGGTCATGGAAATTTCCGACCACGTCATCGTGCTCGACTACGGCAAGAAGATATCGGATGGTTCGGCCGGCAAGGTTCGCAACGACCCGAAGGTGATCGCGGCCTATCTCGGCGTCGACGACGAGGAGGTCGACGCGATCGAGGACGATCTGCATATCAAGAAAGGCGGCGCCAACGCCGCGCCCGAAAGCACCCAGGGAGGCGCCACATGAGCGCCGTTGTCGAACCGGGACCGGCGGCCGAACCGTTGCTGATGATCCGGGGCCTGCAAACCTTCTACGGCAAGATCCAGGCGCTCAAGGGCGTCGATGTCGACGTCTACGAAGGCGAGATCGTTACCATGATCGGCGCCAACGGCGCCGGCAAATCGACGCTGATGATGACGGTTTGCGGCAATCCGCGCGCCCGCGAGGGCCAGATCGTCTATCGCGGCGAGGACATTACCCATCTGCCGACCCATTCCATCATGTCCAAGTCGATCGCCCAGTCGCCGGAGGGACGCCGGGTGTTTGGGCGCATGACGGTAATGGAAAATCTCCAGATGGGCGCGATCCTGGAGGACGCCTCCGTTTTCGAGGACGATCTGCGCAAGGTCTTCGAATTGTTTCCGCGCCTCAAGGAGCGTCGGGGCCAGCGCGGCGGCACGCTCTCCGGTGGCGAGCAGCAGATGCTGGCGATCGGCCGGGCGCTGATGAGCCGGCCGAAGCTGCTATTGCTGGACGAGCCGTCGCTCGGCCTCGCGCCGCTGATCGTCAAGCAGATCTTCGAGGTCATCCGCGAACTCAACCGCAATGAAGGTCTGACGGTGTTCCTGGTCGAACAGAACGCCTTCCATGCCCTGCGGCTCGCCCATCGCGGTTATGTCATGGTGAACGGTATGATCACCATGACCGGCACAGGCAAGGAACTGCTCGCCCGCGAGGAGGTTCGTAGCGCCTATCTCGAGGGAGGAGCGCACTGATGGCGCCCGAAATGTCCTTGCTCTGGGAAGTCGCGATCGGCGAATTCCTGTTCGTGACGGTAATCCTCGGTGGCGGCGGCGCCTGGATGATTGGCCGATCGACGGCTTTGACCTGGAGCGGGTGGGGTCTGATGGCGTTCTATGTCCTGCTTTTGACCATCGCGGTGCGCTTTATTCATTTCAGCCTCTTCGGCGGGACGTTCTTCCTGCCGCCGGCGACCTTCGGCGTGGCGCTCTACTATGCGGTGATCGATTACATCGTGCTGTTCGCCTTCGCGGCCGCCGGGCGCAGCTTCGTGCGCACGCGGCAGATGAGCCGGCAATACGGCGTTTTGCGCGGCAAGGCATAATCAGCCCGACCGTATGATTCAGCATCATTGAAATTTTCGGCCGGCGCTATTCCAACGCCGGCAAATCCGGTCTTTAATCCCCGCCAGGAGGGGATGCACACTGCATCTCCGTGGCCCACCGGGCCGCCTCAAAGAATAAACAGGGAAGATTCTCATGAAGAAATTGCTTCTGGCGGGCGCAGCGCTCAACCTCGTCTTCGCGGGCGCGGCCTATGCTGAGATCACCATCGGCGTCGCCGGTCCGATGACCGGACAGTATGCGAGCTTCGGTGAGCAGCTGCGCACCGGCGCCGAGCAGGCTGTCGCCGACATCAACGCCAAAGGCGGCGTCAACGGCGAAATGCTAAAGCTCTCCGTCGGCGACGATGCCTGCGACCCGAAGCAGGCGGTCGCGGTCGCCAACCAGTTCGCCTCGCAGGGCGTCCCCTTCGTCGCCGGCCATTTCTGCTCGGGTTCTTCGATTCCGGCGAGCCAGGTCTATGCCGACGAGCAGATCGTCCAGATCTCGCCGGCCTCGACCAACCCCGACTTCACCGACAAGCGCCCCGGTGACGGCGTTTTCCGCGTCTGCGGCCGTGACGACCAGCAGGGCGAGGTCGCCGGCAAGTACATTGCCGACACCTTCCCGGATGCCAATGTCGCGATCATCAACGACAAAACCGCCTATGGTAAGGGCCTCGCAGACGAGACCCAGAAGACCTATGAGGCAGCTGGCAAGACCCCGGCCCTGGTCGAATCCTACACGGCCGGCGAGAAGGACTACACGGCTCTCGTCACTAAGATGAAGGAAGCCCAGATCGGCCTCGTCTATGTCGGCGGCTACCACACGGAAGCCGGCTTGATGGCGCGTCAGATGCGCGAGCAGGGCATGGACACCGTGCTGATGTCGGGTGACGCGCTGGTCAGCGACGAGTATTGGGCGATTACCGGTGACGCCGGCCAGGGCACGCTGATGACCTTCTCGCCGGACCCGCGCAAGAACGAGGCAGCTGCTCCGGTCGTCGCCGAACTCGAGAAGCAGGGCAAGACCGCCGAGGGCTACGTGCTCTACACCTATGCGGCGATCCAGGCCTGGGCCGATGCCGCGACCAAAGCCGGCTCGACCGACTACGACCCTGTCGTCGAGGCGCTCAATTCCAGCGATTTCTCGACGGTCATCGGAGACCTGAAATTCGACGACAAGGGTGACGTGACCTTGCCTGGCTACGTTCTCTACGAGTGGAAGGACGGCAAGTACGACTACGTCGAAACCGCCGACGCCGGCGGCGCGATGATGTCCGATGAAAAAATGAAAGAGGGAATGGAAGAGATGTCGAAGGAAGGCATGGACGCCCCCTCCAAAGACGCCGAGAAGCCGGAAGAAACCGAGAGCAAGTAAGGCGATCGGCGAGCTCCGCCTTCCGTCATCCGACTTTGACAAGACCCCGGCGCGCAGCGCCGGGGTTCTTTTTTGCCTGGCCTATGTGGGGTTTTGCACGCGACACAGACCGACCGCAAACCGGCGACGCAGGCCCGCCATCAACCGTGCCGGAACGTCGCCTGCCGTTTTTCGCGGAAGGCCGACATGCCCTCCTTCTGGTCGCCGCCGGCAAACAGCGCGTGAAAGATCCGGCGTTCGTGCAGAAGTCCCTCGCGCAGACCGACCTCGAAGGAACGGTTGGTCGCCTCCTTGGCGGTCATCGTCGCCGGCTTGGAGAACTCCGCGATCGTCGTCGCCGCGCCGAGCGCCTCCTCCATCAGTCTGTCCGCCGGCACCAACCGCGAAACGAGGCCGATGCGTTCGGCCTCCTCGGCGTCGATCATCCGGCCGGTGAGGATCATGTCCATCGCCTTGTACTTGCCGACCGCGCGGGTCAAACGCTGCGAGCCGCCCATGCCTGGAATGATGCCGAGCTTGATCTCAGGCTGACCGAACTTGGCGCTGTCGGCCGCGACGATGAGATCGCACATCATAGCCAGTTCGCAACCACCGCCCAGCGCGAAACCGGCGACGGCCGCGATCATCGGCGTGCGCACCCGCTCCAGCGCCTCCCATTCGGAAAACCAGTCGGCGAGCATCATCTCCATCGCCGAGCGATCTTCCATTTCCTTTATGTCGGCCCCGGCCGCGAAGGCCTTCTCCGAGCCGGTGATCAGGATCGCGCCAACCTCGGGATCGCGATCGAGTTCGGCCGTCAACCGAACAAGCTCGCGCATGACCGCGCTATTCAGCGCGTTCAGCGCCTTGGGGCGATCGAGGGTGAGGATCGCGACGCGGCCCTCGCGGCGTTGCAGGACGGTGTCGGTTTCGCTCATGGATTGTCTCCCGGTTTATCGAGGCAAGACAAGCAAGACCGCTCGCCCGCGTGACAGGACGGCGGGCCGGCCTCGCGTTCGAGACCAGCCCACAGGCGCTTATTTAGGCTGCATCCGGATTGCACCGTCGAGGCGGATCGTCTCGCCGTTCAGCATAGGATTTTCAACGATATGGATAGCGAGCTTGGCATATTCCTCCGCCGTGCCGAGGCGCGAGGGAAACGGGATCGAGGCGGCGAGCGACGCCTGCACCTCTTCCGGCATGCCGGCCAGCATCGGCGTCTCGAAGATGCCGGGGGCGATGGTCATCACCCGGATACCGCTCTTGGCGAGGTCGCGCGCCATCGGCAGGGTCATGCCGGCGATACCGGCCTTGGAGGCGGCATAGGCGATCTGCCCCATCTGCCCGTCGAAGGCCGCGACCGACGCCGTGCCGACGATGACGCCGCGCTCGCCGTCGGCGTTCAGCGGCTCGACCTCGGACATCCTCAGTGCCACCTGGGACGAGAGATTGAACGTGCCAATGAGATTGACCGCAATCACCTTCTGGAACAGCACCGGATCATGAGCCTCGCCGCGCGACACCGTCTTGCGGCCGACGGCGATACCGGCGCAATTAACCAGAATACGAGGCGTCCCATGCGCCTCGACGGCCTTGGCCAGGGCATCGGCCACCGACCCCGGGTCGGACACATCACACTTGACGAACAGGCCGCCAATCTCGTCCGCGACCGCCCGGCCGCCCTCCTCGTTCACGTCGAGCACGGTGACCTTCGCGCCCATCGCCGCGAGTGCCCGCGCCGTGCCGCGGCCGAGCCCCGATCCCGCACCCGACACGATCGCCGGCGTTATCTGTCCAATATCCAAGAATCTCACCCCCAGTTTCGCCGGCCGACTCGATCGTCTCTCGCGGTCGGTCCCTATTCCCGATGAATTAGCACGTCGCTGGACCTACGAAAGCCCCGGATGAAGGGCCCCCGCCACAGAAGCGATATCGAGCGGCCACCTTCCCTGCCCCGCCGCCCTGTCGTATGCAGCGCGCAAAGCAACATCCGGCCTGGAGTTTGGCATGTCCCGCACCGTCTACGTCAATGGCGATTACCTTCCCGAGCAAGACGCGAAGATCTCCGTCTTCGATCGCGGCTTCCTCTTTGCCGACGCAGTCTATGAAGTGACCAGCGTCCTGTCGGGCAAGCTCGTCGACTTCGCCGCCCATATGAAACGGCTCGAGCGTTCGCTATCGGAGCTCAAGATGGCAGCCCCGGCCAGCGAGGCGGAGCTTCTGGCAATCCACCGGGAGTTGGTGAAACACAATCACATCGATGAAGGCCTGATCTACATGCAGGTAGGCCGTGGCGCGGCCGATCGCGACTTCCTGTTTCCGCCGAAAGACACCAAACCGTCGCTGGTTCTTTTCACCCAGGCAATGGGGCTGCGCGACAAGCCGGCGGCGCGCACCGGCATCAAGGTCGCCTCGGTGCCGGATCTGCGCTGGGGCCGGCGCGACATCAAGACCGTGCAGCTGCTCTATCCCTCCATCGCCAAGACGGAAGCCAAAGCCAAGGGCGCCGACGACGCCTGGTTGATCGAGGACGGCATGGTAACAGAGGGAACCTCCAACAACGCCTATATCCTCACGGAAGACGGTGCGCTGGTCACACGCGCCCTGTCCCATGCGATTCTGCACGGCATCACCCGCGCCGCCGTGTTGCGAATGGCCGAAGAGGACGGCTTGCGGATCGAGGAGCGCAGCTTCACGCTAGACGAGGCCAAGCGGGCGAAGGAGGCCTTCATCACCTCGGCCTCCGCCTTCGTGCTGCCGGTGGTGGAGATTGACGGCGTGACGCTCGGCGACGGAACACCCGGCCCGGTAGCGCGGCGACTAAGGGAAATTTATCTGGCCGAGGCGGAACGCACGGCGATCTAGGCAGCTCCGCGACGTCACGGCCGGGAGCGGGCAGCGGCCACCGGGTTTCGTTTCTTGCGTTTGGGTTTCGTTTTATCCATGATCGCCTCCCTCTGGAGGAGTACGTCATGCTGTCCGACCGCCAAATGCAGATTCTCGAGGGCGCCAAGCGCTCGGGTCGCGTCTCCGTCGATGAACTGGCAGGACGCTACGACGTTTCCGTGCAGACCATCCGCAAGGATCTGAACGAGCTTTGCGATCAACGGCTATTGTCCCGCGTGCATGGCGGCGCCGTGCTCTCCTCCGGCGTGGAGAATGTCGGCTATGACGCGCGGCGGACGATTGCAGCCGAGGAGAAGGCTGCGATCGGCAAGGCTGTCGCCGATCTCATTCCCGACCGGGCCTCGCTGTTCATCAATATCGGCACGACCACCGAGGCCGTGGCGCACGCCCTCCTTCGCCATGCCGGACTGATGGTGATCACCAACAACATCAACGTCGCCACGGCTATGCGGCCCTATCCGGAGATGGAGGTCGTGATCGCCGGCGGCGTCGTGCGTCGCTCCGACGGCGGCATTGTCGGCGAGGCGGCCGTCGATTTCATCCGCCAGTTCCGGGTGGATTTCGCGGTGATCGGCGTTTCGGCAATCGATGTCGACGGGTCACTTCTCGACTTCGACTATCGCGAAGTGCGGGTCGCCCAGGCGATCATTTCCAATGCCCGTCATGTGATTCTGGCGTCCGATTCGTCGAAGTTCGAGCGCAGCGCGCCGGTGCGGATCGGCCACCTCGACCAGATGGACACCTTCGTCACCGACGTCGCGCCGGCCTCCATCCACAGCATCTGTCGTGACAATGAAGTCCGTTTGATCGAGACCTCTCCGGCCACAGTTGACCGAAACAGGGGGCATCGTTAATTTTCGTTTGACCTTCGGTTTAGTTTCGTAATAGCCTTCATGATGTTCGCAATCGCAACTTAAATGTTGCACTGCGAAGCGTGGGGAGGCTCTTCTGGACTACGACGTCTTCATCATCGGCGGCGGCATCAACGGCTGCGGTATCGCGCGTGATGCCGCGGGCCGCGGCTACAGCGTCGGCCTGGCCGAGATGAACGATCTGGCCTCCGGCACGTCCTCTTGGTCGACCAAACTCATTCACGGCGGCCTGCGTTATCTCGAGCACTACGAGTTCAGCCTGGTACGGCACGCGCTGATGGAGCGCGAAGTGCTGTGGCGAATCGCGCCGCACATCATCCGGCCGTTGCGGTTCATCCTGCCCCACCATGCCGGGTTGCGGCCGGCCTGGCTGCTGAGGCTGGGGCTGTTTCTCTACGACCACCTCGGTGGTCGCAAGAAGCTGCGGGCGACGACGACGGTCGATCTCGACGGCCCGCTCGGCGCGCCACTGAGGGACGAATTCCACAAGGGCTTCGAATATTCCGACGCGCGCGTCGACGACGCCCGGCTCGTCGTTCTCAACGCCCGCGACGCCGCGGCCCGGGGCGCCGACATCATGGTCCGCACCAAGGTGATCGGGGCACGGCGCGAGACCGACCGATGGAAAGTGACACTCAGCGATCAGGAGAACGGTCGGACTTTCACGGTTTCGGCGCGCTTCCTCGTTAATGTCGGAGGCCCCTGGGTCGACGCGATCATCCAGACAGCGATAGGGCAAAACCAGGCCCACAACATTCGCCTCGTCCAAGGCTCGCACATCGTCACCCGCAAGATCTACGAGCACGACCGCGCCTATATTTTCCAGAACGCCGACGACCGGATCATCTTCACGATTCCCTATGAGGAAGACTTCACCCTCGTCGGCACGACCGACCAGGATTTCGACGGCGATCCGGCCGACGCGGCGATCACCGAGGCGGAGACGCAATACCTGCTCTCTGCCGCCAGCGAATATTTCAAACATCCGTTGGCCGCAGACGACATCGTCTGGTCCTATTCCGGCGTGCGCCCGCTTTTCGACGACGGCGCCTCCAAGGCGCAGGAGGCCACGCGCGACTATGTCCTGAAGGTCGAGGGCGACCAGGACGAGCCGGCGCTTCTCAACGGGTTCGGCGGCAAGATCACCACCTATCGGGTGCTCTCCGAGGAGGTTCTGGAAAAGATCGAGTGGCGCCTCGGCGCCAAGGGATCGCGCTGGACCGGCGCCAAGCCCCTGCCCGGCGGCGACTTTCCGGTCGAGGGTCTGGCGGCGCTGGAGTCCGAATTGCACCGCTCCGTTCCTGAACTCGATGATCGCACAGTGCGGCGTCTGGCACGCGGCTATGGCACCGACATCCGCAAGTTCGTGCTGCCCGGCGCGCTGGGGCAGGATTTCGGCCATGGGCTCCATGAAGCCGAGATCGATTGGCTCGTCCGCAATGAGTGGGCACGGACGGCGGAGGACATTCTCTGGCGCCGCACCAAGCTCGGATTGCGATTCGACAGAGATCAGGAATCCAAGCTTGCCGAACATTTGAAGAATCGAAAAGCTGACTGGCGCAAAGCGGCCGAATAGCAGCCGTCTGGGAGGGCAACTTGCTCGAATTGCAAAACGTCAGCCGCAGCGTTGGCGGCGAAAAACACATCATCGACGTGTCGCTGACCCTTGAGCGTGGCTCTCTCAACGTGCTGCTCGGTCCGACACTCGCCGGCAAGACCAGCCTGATGCGCCTGATGGCGGGCCTCGACGCGCCGACCTCGGGCCGCATCGTCATGGATGGCGAGGACGTGACCGGCGTTCCGGTGCGCAAACGCAACGTCGCCATGGTCTACCAGCAATTCATCAACTACCCCTCCTTCACCGTCTACGAGAACATCGCCTCGCCGATGCGGATCGCCGGTCATTCCAAGGCGCAAATCGAAGCGGCGGTCCACAAGGCCGCCGAGCTGATGAAGCTTACGCCGTTTCTCGACCGCACCCCTCTCAATCTTTCCGGCGGCCAGCAGCAGCGCACGGCGCTGGCCCGCGCGCTGGTCAAGAACGCCGAGCTTGTGCTGCTCGACGAGCCGCTCGCCAATCTCGACTACAAGCTGCGCGAGGAACTGCGCGAGGAACTGCCGCGGATTTTCGCCGAGACCGGGGCGATCTTCGTCTACGCCACGACCGAGCCGCATGAGGCGCTGCTCCTGGGCGGTCGCACCGCCACGATGTCGAAGGGTCGCGTCACGCAATTCGGCGAAACCACCGAAGTCTACCGCCGCCCGCACGACCTTCTGACGGCGCGGACCTTCTCCGATCCGCCGCTCAACGTCATGGATTTCGTCAAGACCGGCACACGCTTCGCCTCGCCGAACGGCGTCGCCTTCGATGCCGGTCCCGCGTTTTCCGACCTTCCCGACGGCGCCTACCGCGGCGGCATCCGGCCGCATCATCTGGCTTTTGAAAGCGGGGACGGCGGCTTCGAGGCGCGGGTCGCCCTGACCGAGGTCACCGGCTCTGAAACCTTCGTTCACGCCGATGTCGGCGACAACAGCATCATCGCCCTCGTCCACGGCGTCCGGCGCATCGAACCCGGCGATCATATTCGCCTGACCTTCGACCCGGCGAAAATCCTGATCTTCGACGAACACGGCAACGCCACCGCCGCGTCCGCGCGACAAGCGGCTTGAGGAGGCGTTCATGGCTCGCATCCGTCTCGATCATATCCGCCACGCCTATTCGCGGGCGCTCGGTGACGCAGGGATCTACGCGCTGCGCGAGGTGGATCACGCCTTCGAGGATGGCGGCGCGTATGCGCTGCTGGGTCCGTCCGGGTGCGGCAAGACCACGTTGCTCAACATCATTTCCGGGCTGCTGACGCCCTCCGAGGGGCATGTCTATTTCGACGACCGCGACGTCACCGAACTGACGCCGGAAGCGCGCAATATCGCCCAGGTGTTCCAGTTCCCGGTGATCTACGACACCATGACGGTGCGCCAGAACCTCGCCTTCCCGTTGAAGAACCGCAAAGTGCCGGCCGCCGAGATCAAGACCCGCGTCGAGGACATGATCCGCCGCATCGGTCTGGAAGCGAAGGCCGACCGCAAGGCTCGCGGCCTGACCGCGGACGAAAAGCAGAAGATCTCGCTTGGGCGCGGCCTGGTCCGTTCTGACGTCAACGCCATCCTGTTCGATGAGCCGCTGACCGTCATCGATCCGCATATGAAGTGGCAGTTGCGCTCGGAGCTGAAGCAGCTGCACCGGGAGTTCCAGATGACCATGGTCTACGTCACTCACGACCAGACCGAGGCGTTGACTTTCGCCGACAAGGTCGTGGTCATGTATGATGGCGAGGTCGTCCAGATCGGCACGCCGGAAGAGCTGTTCGAGCGGCCAAAACATACTTTCGTCGGCTATTTCATCGGCTCGCCCGGCATGAACGTCCTGCCCTGCCGGATGGAGGGCGGCGAGGCCGTCATCTCAGACATCCGCATCGCCCTTCCCGGCAACCCGATCGGGTTCCATTCGGGTCAAAAGACCGAACTCGGCATAAGGCCGGAATTCGTCGAGATCGTTGGCCGAAACGATGGAATCCCCGTCAGCGTCGAGAAGGTCGAGGATGTCGGCTCGGAGCGCATCGTGCGCGCGACGCTGGCAGGCACGCGACTGAGCGCCATCGTGCCGGAAGGCGCTGGCATTCCAGCGGACGCGGCGGTCCGCTTCACGCCCGACGCGCTCAATCTTTACGCCGATTCCTGGCTGGTCGAGCGGGCTTAGGGAGACAGATCATGGAAAAGACCTGGAACAACAAAGCCTGGTTCATGGTCCTGCCGGTGCTGCTGCTCGTCGCCTTTTCAGCGGTAGTCCCGCTGATGACGGTGGTGAATTATTCGGTGCAGGACACCTTCGGCAACAACCAGTTCTTCTGGGCCGGCACATCCTGGTTCCAGGACATTCTCACCTCCGCCCGTTTCCACGACGCACTGATCCGCAATCTGATCTTCTCGGGTATCATCCTGGCGATCGAGATTCCGCTCGGCATCATCGTGGCGCTGTCCATGCCGAAGAAAGGCTTTTGGGTTTCGGTCTGCCTCGTCCTGATGGCGCTGCCGCTGCTGATTCCCTGGAACGTGGTCGGTACGATCTGGCAGGTTTTCGGCCGCACCGACATCGGGCTGCTCGGCTATTCCGTCGCCGCCCTCGGCATCGACTACAATTACGTCCGCGATCCGTTCGATGCCTGGGTCACGGTCATCGTCATGGACGTCTGGCACTGGACCAGCCTCGTCGTTCTCCTGTGCTACGCGGGCCTCGTTTCGATCCCCGACGCCTATTATCAGGCGGCCAAGATCGACGGCGCGTCGCGCTGGGCCGTGTTCCGCTTCATCCAGCTGCCGAAGATGGGTCGGGTGTTGCTGATCGCCATGCTCTTACGCTTCATGGATAGCTTCATGATCTACACCGAGCCCTTCGTCGTCACCGGCGGCGGTCCGGGCAATTCGACCACCTTCCTGTCGATCGACCTCGTCAAGCTCGCGATCGGCCAGTTCAACCTCGGCGAGGCGGCCGCCATGTCGCTCGTCTACTTCCTGATCATCCTCGCGCTCTCCTGGGTCTTCTACACCGTGATGACCAACGCCGGAGCCGACAAGCCGCTGACGGGAGTGTCGGAATGAGCGATCAAGCCACCACCGCTGGGCACGAGGCCCACCGCGGCCTGCCGGCAGCGAGCCATTCGGAAACTGCGCTCAGGACGCGTGAGCGGGCACGGAGTCAGCGCTTTCGCTGGAAGGCGCTGATACCGATCGTCTACATCCTGTTCTTGATGCTGCCGATCTACTGGCTCATCAATATGAGCTTCAAGACGAATCAGGAAATCCTGTCGAGCGTCACGCTGTTCCCTGAGAACCCGACGCTCGCCAATTACGCGGTAATCTTCACCGACCCGTCCTGGTATTCGGGCTACATCAACTCGATCATCTACGTCGTCATGAATACGGTGATCTCGGTGGCGGTGGCGCTGCCGGCCGCCTACGCCTTCTCGCGCTACCGCTTCCTCGGTGACAAGCACCTGTTCTTCTGGCTGCTGACCAACCGGATGGCGCCCCCGGCGGTGTTCGCCCTGCCCTTCTTTCAGCTCTATTCGGCCTTCGGCCTGATCGACACCCATATCGCGGTGGCGCTCGCCCACACGCTCTTCAACGTGCCGCTCGCGGTGTGGATTCTGGAAGGCTTCATGTCGGGCATCCCGAAGGAGATCGACGAGACCGCCTATATCGACGGCTACTCGTTTCCGCGCTTCTTCTTCAAGATCTTCACGCCGTTGATCGCGAGCGGCATCGGTGTCGCCGCCTTCTTCTGCTTCATGTTCTCATGGGTGGAACTGTTGATCGCCCGCACGCTGACGGTGACCGACGCCAAGCCGATCTCGGCGATCATGACCCGTACGGTCTCCGCCTCCGGCCTCGACTGGGGCGTCCTCGCCGCCGCCGGGGCGCTGACGATCATTCCCGGCGCGATCGTCATCTGGTTCGTGCGCAACTACATCGCCAAGGGCTTCGCCCTGGGGAGGGTTTGATGGATTTCTCATGGATGGCCTGGACCTGGCCGACCGCGATTTTCTTTCTTGTGATTTTCGCCATGATCGCCGGCATGGGCGTTTGGGAATACGCCGTGCCGGGCGGTAGCCCCCGCGTCGGCATCCTGCGTTTCGAGACCACGCGCGGCGACCGCCTGTTCGTCTCGCTGCTGGGTTCCGCCTTTATCTGCCTTGGCTGGCTCTGGGCCACCGATCTGACGCTGTGGTACGCGCTGATCGTCTGCGCCGTCTTCTTCATCCTCGTCTTTCGCCTCGTCTAGCGAGGCGGAATCAGGCCACGCCGCGTCCCACCGGTCAACGCGGCACCGCCATACCAAAAGACCGGCACCTGTTTTGGGAGGTAAATCGATATGAAACACCATCTGATGCGCTCGGCGGCTGTGCTCGCTATCGCGCTTGCCACCGGCCCGGCCTTCGCCGACATGGAAGCGGCCAAGCAATTCCTCGACGCCGAGATCGGCGACCTGTCGACGCTGTCGCGCGAAGATCAGGAAAAGGAGATGCAGTGGTTTGTCGACGCGGCTCAGCCCTTCCAGGGAATGGACATCAAGGTCGTGTCCGAGACGATCACCACGCACGAGTATGAATCGAAGGTGCTGGCCCCGGCCTTCACGGCGATCACCGGCATCCAGGTCACCCACGACCTGATCGGCGAAGGCGACGTTGTCGAGAAGCTGCAGACACAGATGCAGTCGGGCGAGAACATCTACGACGCCTACATCAACGACAGCGATCTGATTGGCACCCACTGGCGCTACCAGCAGGCCCGCAGCCTGACCGACTGGATGGACGGCGAAGGCAAGGACGTCACGAATCCGGGCCTCGACATCGACGATTTCATCGGCAAGTCGTTCACCACCGCGCCGGACGGCAAGCTCTACCAGCTGCCCGACCAGCAGTTCGCCAACCTCTATTGGTTCCGCTACGACTGGTTCAACGACGAGACAAACAAGGCGGATTTCAAGGAGAAGTACGGCTACGACCTCGGCGTACCGGTCAACTGGTCGGCCTATGAGGACATCGCCGAGTTCTTCACCGGCCGCGAAATCGACGGCCAGAAGGTCTATGGCCACATGGACTATGGCAAGAAGGACCCCTCGCTCGGCTGGCGCTTCACCGATGCGTGGCTCTCCATGGCCGGCAATGGCGACAAGGGCATTCCGAACGGCGTACCGGTCGACGAATGGGGGATCCGGGTGAACGAGCAGAGCCAGCCGACCGGCTCCTGCGTCGCGCGCGGCGGCGACACCAACGGCCCGGCGGCCGTCTATGCCATCGAGAAATACCTCGAGTGGCTGAAGGCCTACGCGCCGCCGGAAGCCCAGGGCATGACCTTCTCCGAATCCGGCCCCGTACCGGCCCAGGGCCAGATCGCCCAGCAGATCTTCTGGTACACCGCCTTTACCGCCGACATGGTGAAGGACGGCCTTCCCGTCGTCGATGGTGACGGCAATCCGAAATGGCGCATGGCCCCCTCGCCGCACGGCGTCTACTGGGTCGACGGCATGAAGCTCGGCTACCAGGACGCAGGCTCCTGGACGCTGATGAAGTCGACCCCGGTCGATCGGGCCAAGGCGGCCTGGCTCTACGCCCAGTTCGTCACCTCCAAGACCGTCGACGTGAAGAAGAGCCATGAGGGCCTGACCTTCATTCGCGAGTCGACCATTCGCGACGACAGCTTCACGGAGCGGGCGCCGAAGCTCGGCGGCCTGATCGAGTTCTACCGCTCGCCGGCGCGGGTGCAGTGGACGCCGACCGGTACCAACGTGCCGGACTATCCGAAGCTGGCGCAGCTCTGGTGGCAGGCGATCGGTGACGCCTCCTCGGGCGCCAAGACCGCTCAGGAAGCGATGGATTCGCTCTGCGCCGAGCAGGAGCAGATCCTGGAGCGTCTCGAACGCGCCGGCATCCAGGGCGACATCGGCCCGAAGCTCAACGAGGAGCACGACCTGGAATATTGGGTCGAACAGGCCAAGGCCAACGGCACGCTCGCGCCGCAGCCGAAGAAGGAGAACGAGAAGGAACAGCCGCAGACCGTCTCCTATGACGAACTGGTCAAGAGCTGGGCCGACGCGAACGCTTCAGGCGGCGACGCGCCCGCAGCGGAACCGGCCAGCGCGCCGGCCGATGCGGCGATGGAAAAACCCGCGGATGCGGACGCGGAGAAGCCGGCCGTCCAGTAAACGGCCAACCCACAACGACAAGGAAAGCCGGGCTCGTCCCGGCTTTCCGCTATTCGAAAACGATGTGACGCCTCAGGGAGAGACAAAATGTCCGGATACGTCCTCGCCATCGATCAGGGCACGACATCGAGCCGCGCGATCGTCTTCGACGACGGCTTCCGCACCGTCGGCGTCAGCCAGCAGGAGTTTCCGCAGCACTTCCCGCGCTCGGGCTGGGTCGAGCATGATCCCGAAGACATCTGGCGCTCGGTTGTCGCGACAGTCCGCACAGCACTCGCCGACGCTTCGCTCTCGGCCTCCGACATCGCCGCGATCGGCATCACCAATCAGCGTGAGACCGCGCTGATCTGGGACCGCGACACCGGCAAACCGATTCACAACGCCATCGTCTGGCAGGACCGCCGTACCGCCGACCTCTGCCGCAAGCTCGTCGAGGCGGGTGCCGAGCCACAGATCACGGCGAAGACCGGCCTGATCATCGACCCCTATTTCTCCGGCACCAAGATCGCCTGGATGCTCGACCATGTAGAGGGCGCGCGCGCCAAGGCCGAAGCCGGCAAGCTCGCCTTCGGCACGGTCGACGCCTTCCTGCTCTGGCGGCTGACCGGCGGCAAGGTCCATGCGACCGACACCACCAACGCCTGCCGCACCATGCTGTTCGACATCGAGGCGAACGCCTGGAACGAGGAACTGCTCAAGCTGCTGAACGTCCCCCGCGCCCTCCTGCCGGAGGTGAAGGATTGCGACGCCGAGTTCGGCGTGACCGAGACCTCACTGTTCGGCGCCGCGATTCCGGTCTGCGGCATCGCCGGCGACCAGCACGCCGCAACGCTCGGGCAAGCCTGTTTCGCGCCGGGAATGCTGAAATCCACCTACGGCACCGGCTGCTTTGCGGTGCTCAACACCGGGGCGACGCGGGTCCCCTCCTCCAACCGCCTTTTGACGACGATCGCCTATCGCCTTTCCGGCAAGACCGCCTTCGCTCTTGAGGGCTCGATCTTCATCGCCGGTGCCGCCGTTCAATGGCTCCGCGACGGCCTCGGCGTCGTCGAGCGCGCCGATCGCACCGGCCCGATGGCCGCCGAGGCCGATGAGGCCCAGGACATTTACATGGTGCCGGCCTTCACCGGACTCGGCGCGCCCTGGTGGGACGCGGAGGCGCGCGGCGCCATCTACGGCCTCACCCGCAAGACCGGCCCGAACGAAATCGCCCGCGCCGCGCTCGAAGCCGTCTGCTTCCAGACCGCCGACCTGCTCTCGGCCATGAAGAAGGACTGGACCGGCGCGAGCGACACGATCCTGCGCGTCGACGGTGGCATGGTCGCGTCGGACTGGACGATGCAGCGTCTCGCCGACCTTCTCGACGCGCCGGTCGACCGGCCGGTGGTGCTGGAGACGACGGCGCTCGGCGCCGCTTGGGTGGCCGGGCAAAAGGCAGGCGTGTGGCCGGATATGGCTGGCTTTTCCGAGCGCTGGCGCCTGGAGCGCCGCTTCGAGCCGCACATGGACGCGGTCACGCGCGGCCGCAAGCTCGCCGGTTGGGCCGACGCGGTGCGCCGGACGCTGACGTAGCGCCGCGCTGGACCAAGCACTGCGGGCGATTGCGCGATATCGGTATCGCAGCCGCCCGAGGATGCTGCTCAGAGAGTGCCCAAGGGGGAGTCGCGATTTCCCCGTGCCCTCGCGAGTGATTGACCTTTGTCGTCCGATCGGGTCAGAGAAAGCCGTCACCTAGCGCGGCATGATGCGCCCACCCGATGCGAAGGCAACCCCCGATGGCCACCAAAGACATCGTCTATATCGCCCTCTTCGCGGCCCTGATGGCCGTCCTCGCGGTGTTTCCGCCGCTGACGATCCCGGCGCTCGGCGTGCCGATCACCGCCCAGTCGATGGGCGTCATGCTCGCCGGCGGCATCCTCGGCGCCAGGCGCGGGGCGCTGGCGATGGTCCTGTTCCTCGTGCTGGTGGCCATCGGCCTGCCGCTCCTGTCGGGCGGACGCGGCGGCATTGGCGTCTTCGCCGGCCCGACCGCCGGCTTCCTGTTCGGCTGGATCGTCGCCGCCTATGTGATTGGCCGGCTGACCGAGCGTTTCTGGCACGGTCTCGGCTTTGTCGGCGCCTTCCTGATTTCGGTCTTCGGCGGCATCGTCGTGCTCTACGCGATCGGCATCCCGGTCGTCGCCGCGATCGCCGACATCCCGCTCTGGACCGCGCTTTCCGGCTCGGCCGCGTTCATTCCCGGTGACCTGGTCAAGGCCGGCTTCGCCGCCGTGGTGATCGCGACCGTCAAGCGGTCCTACCCGCTGATCCCGTCGCGCGCGGGTCGGGCCTGACGGCAGCTCCGCGAGCGATGATCGAACTCGCCGGCGTTTCAGTCGAGCGCTCCGGGCGCCAAATCCTCGCCGATCTCGACTTGCGGCTTTCGGCCCCGCGGATCGGGGTTATCGGCGCGAACGGGTCCGGCAAGAGCACCTTCGCGCGGCTGCTCAACGGCCTGGTCCTGCCGACCGCCGGCCGTGTCGCCATCGACGGATTGGACACGCGCGCCGATGGTGGCGAGGTGCGCCGCCGCGTCGGCTTCGTCTTCCAGAATCCCGACAACCAGATCGTCTATCCGACTGTTGGCGAAGATTTGGCGTTTGGCCTGAAGGGGCGCGACGTTCCCAAGGCCGAGATCGACAGCAAGGTGGACCAGGCCCTCGACCGCTTCGGTCTCAACGGCTTCGCCGACCGGCTCGTCCACGAGCTCAGCGGTGGCGAGCGCCAGATGGTGGCGCTGGCCGGGGTCATGATTCTGGAACCGGCCTGGCTGGTCCTCGACGAGCCCACCACGCTCCTCGATCTTCGCAACACCCGCCGCGTCATGGACACCGTTCTGGGGCTGGATCAGCACGTCCTCCTCGTCACTCATGATCTCGCCCTTCTCGCCGGTTTCGACCGCGTCCTGGTCTTCGACGGGGGCCGGCTGGTCACCGACGCCGCGCCGGAAGAAGCGATTGCAGCCTATCTGGGGATCATCGGGTGATCGCGGGCCTCTACCAGCCGGGTTCGAGCTCCATCCACCGCCTCCGCGCGTCGGTGAAGCTCGTCGCGCTCCTCGGTCTCGGAACCGTCCTTTTCGCCTTCGATGAGCTGTGGCTCGCGGCGACCGCGCTCGCAATGGTTCTGGCCGGCTATGCGCTGGCCCGCATTCCGGCCCATACCGCCTTCGCCCAGATCCGTCCGGTTCTCTGGATCCTCGCCATCCTGTTCGCGGCGCAGCTCTGGCTGGCCGGCCTTTCCGCGGCTCTGCTTCTCGTCCTGCGCTTCGCGGCCCTGATCCTCGCCGCCTCCCTGGTCACGCTGACCACACGCACGGCTGACCTCGTTGCGGTCATCGAACGGGCACTCAGCCCCCTCGCCCGTTTCGGATTCGACGTCGGCAAGGTGAGCCTGGCAATATCCCTGGCGATCCGCTTCATCCCGGCGGTCGGCGCGATCGTCGAGGAGGTTCGCGAGGCCCAGCGCGCGCGCGGGCAGGAGCGCTCGATCGTCGCGCTCGCGGTTCCGGTGATCGTAAGGCTGCTGAAAATGGCCGACGAGATAGCCGAGGCGATCGACGCGCGCTCCTGACCGCCCTGTCGCGCGTTGGGGACATTTTCCCGATCCTTCGCCCCGGCCCATGACGGCGCCGGCGCGTGCTATGCTCTTGCATCAGGGCACTGTCAAAAAGGAGATGGGGAGGATCGCCACCATGCTTTGGCTTCGCTCGGCGCTTGCCGCCGTCTTGTTGCTCGCGGCTTTCTTGACTGGGGCGATGGCGCAGGAAAAAATCCGCGTCGGCGTGCTCAAATACGGCACCGTCAACTGGGCTCTCGACGCCATGACCCGCAATGGGCTCGACGAGAAGAACGGCGTCGATGTTGAGATCGTGCCCTTTGCCGGCGAGGATGCCTCCACCGTCGCGATCCAGGCGGGCGACGTCGATATCATCGTTTCCGACTGGCTTTGGGTCTCGCGCCAGCGGTCGGCCGGAGCCGACTTGACCTTCGCGCCCTATTCGACATCGGTCGGCTCGATGATGGTCGCCGGCGACAGTGAAATGAAGGCTCTCGGCGACCTGAAAGCCAAGACGATCGGGGTTGCCGGTGGCCCGCTCGACAAGAACTGGTTGCTGATCCAGGCGCTTGCCAAAAAGAAATACGGGATCGACCTGGCGAGCGAAAACGATGTGGTGTTCGGCGCGCCACCGCTGCTGATGGCCAAGGCCCAGTCCGGTGAACTCGACGCTGTCCTGAATTTCTGGCACTACGCCGCCCGCCTCGAGGCCGAAGGCTTCCGAACGCTGATTTCGGGGACCGACGCGGCCATCGAGATGGGAACCTCGGGTCCGGTCGCGGCGCTCGGCTGGGTATTCCGTGACAGCTTCGCCGACAAGAACCCGAAGGCGATCAAAGGCTTCCTCGCCGCCGACAAGGCGACAAAAGCGCTGCTCGCATCATCCGACGAGGAATGGCGGATACTGGCCCGCCTGACCAAGGCCGAGAACGACAAGACGCTGCATACCCTGCGCGATCGCTACCGCGAGGGTATTCCGTCCCGCAGCGCCGCGGATGAAGAAGCCGACGCGAGGACGCTCTACCGGCTGCTTGTCGGGATCGGCGGGGAAAAGCTCGTCGGGCCGTCCACAGAGCTGGTCGATGGCACCTATTGGACCGGCCTCGCCGATGGTGGTTGACAGTCCCGCCGTAGCCCACGGGCGACGGCGCGGCATTTGCGCTGGCCCGGCCCTGATGACGCTGTTGTCTTTGGCCGGCCTGCTCGCCCTTTGGTGGGTCGTGGCGACCTTCGCTGACAGCCGCGCCCTGCCGGCGCCACCCGCCGTGCTCGACACCTTCTGGCGCGACGCGAAGACCGGCGAATTGTTCTTTCACCTCGCCATGACGCTGTTTCGCGTCGCCGTATCCTTCGTGCTCGCCATGGCGATCGGCGCGGCGATCGGAATCGCGCTGGGACTCAACCGCGATGCCAACCGGTTCTTCGATCCGTGGGTGATCCTCTTCCTCAACATCCCGGCGCTCGTCGTCATCGTCCTCGCCTATATCTGGTTCGGCCTCAACGAGGCCGCCGCCATCGGCGCCATCGCCGTCAACAAGATCCCCAATGTCGTGGTGACGATGCGCGAGGGCGCCCGCGCCCTCGACCGGAACCTGAGCGAGATGGCGTCCGTCTACCGCTTCGGCCGGGCAAAGACGATGCGCCATGTGGTGATCCCGCAGTTGCAGCCCTATTTCGCCGCCGCGTCCCGCTCCGGCATCGCACTGATCTGGAAAATCGCGCTGGTGGTCGAACTCCTCGGCCGCTCGAACGGCGTCGGCTTCCAGATCTATCTCTATTTCCAATTGTTCGACGTGGCCGCCATTCTCGCCTACACGCTGGCCTTCGTCGCCATCATGCTCTTGATCGAGTTCCTGCTTGTCCAACCGCTCGAAGCCTATTCCACCCGCTGGCGCATCCGGCCCGCTTGACGTCCTCGTCCGCGACAAGACCTTCCACGCGGTCGACGGCGGTGAGGTGCGCGCGATCGCGGAGATCGCCTTCCAGGCGCCCCCAGGCAGCTTCACCACGCTGATCGGCCCATCCGGCTGCGGCAAGACGACGACGCTCCGGATCATCCTCGGCCTCGACACTGACTTTTCCGGCCATGTCCGCCTGCCCGACGAGAACGGCCGCGTCGCCGCCGTCTTCCAGGAGCCGCGGCTCCTGCCCTGGCGGACGGTTGAAGAGAACGTCCGGCTGGCGCTGCCCGAGGCGATGGCCGGCGCCGACCTTGACGATCTCTTCGCCATCCTTGGTCTTGCGGAGATGCGCTCGCGCTATCCGGGCGAGCTGTCGCTAGGCCTCGCCCGGCGGGTCGCCCTTGCCCGCGCCTTCGCCATCGAGCCGGCGCTGCTGCTGCTCGACGAACCCTTCGTCTCGCTCGACGAAATGACCGCGAACCGCCTGCGGGAACTCCTGATGAACGTCTGGTCGGCCCGGCCGACGACGGCGCTGATGGTCACCCACAATCTGAGGGAAGCGCTGCAACTGTCAGATCGCATCGTCTTTCTGACGGCGCGGCCGGCGACCGTGCGCGGCGTCTACGAGATCGACACGCCTCGCGACGCGCGCGACGCGGTCTGGTCGGAACACACGCTGCGGGCCGTCGACACAGCGTTTCCGGGGGTTCTGTGAGGATGGGCGACGGGTTGAACTTCACGGTGATCCGCTGCGGAAATCATCGGGACGGTTTATCCTTCCCCGCTTGACCTCCTCTCCCGCCCATCCGACTCTCGCGACCATGAGCACGATTCGATCCGTCTGCGTTTATTGCGGCTCCTCGGCGGGCCGCGATCCGCTTTATATCGACAGCGGGCGAAAGCTCGGCGAGGCGCTCGGCGAAGCCGGCATGCGGCTCGTCTATGGCGGCGGCACCCGCGGCATCATGGGTGCCGTCTCCGAGGGCGTCATCGCGGCCGGCGGCGGTGTCACCGGCATCATCCCGCGCTTCCTCATCGACATGGAAGCGACCGAGCGCGAGCTGAAGCGGCTGGACGAGTTGATCGTTACCGAGGACATGCACGAGCGCAAGCACTTGATGTTCCAGCGCTCGGACGCGTTCGTCGCCCTGCCCGGCGGCATCGGCACGCTGGAGGAACTGGTCGAGATCCTGACCTGGAGCCAACTCGGCCGGCACGAAAAACCGATCGTCATCGCCAATATCGGCGGCTTCTGGGATCCGCTGTCACGGCTGCTCGACCATATGGGCGAGGAAGGTTTCCTGCACCGCGCCCATCAGGTCCGGCCCATCGTCATCGACGACGTCACCGACATCGTGCCGCATCTTCTGGGCGCGGCACCGGCGGACGACGGCGACGGCCGGCTGGAGATCATCGAGCGGCTTTGAGCCTCAGCGTCCCACGACACGGTTGCGGAAATCCGCTTTCGTCCTAGATGCGACGATTGCGGCTGCGCCGCGTCTCCCTTCCAAGACAAGGACCTGCCAGCCCATGGCCGAGAAACGCTCGACCCCCAAGATCGAAATCCGCATTGCCGAAAAGAGCGATGTCCCCGCGATCATCGACCTCTCCGGCAAAGTCTTCAAGGATGAGAAGCCCTACACGCGCGGCATGATCCTCGGCCAGTTGTCGGCGTTTCCCGAGGGCCAGTTTGTCGTCGTCTACGAGGGTGACATCGTCGGCTACGCGGCCACGATGATCCTGTCCGAGGAGAAGGCGCTCGGTCAGCACACTTGGGCCGAGGTGACCGGCGGCGGTTACGCGGCGATGCACGACCGCAAGGGCGAGTGGCTCTATGGCACGGAAATCTGCGTCGATCCCGATCGTCGCCGGCTGCGCATCGGCAAGCGACTCTACGACGCGCGCCGACGTCTTTGCCAGGACCTTGAACTGAAGGGCATCGCGTTCGGGGGGCGCATGCCCGGCTATCAGCGCAACAAGAAAAAATACGCTACGCCCGAAGCCTATATCGACGCCGTCAAGTCCAACGAAGCCAAGGATCCGGTTGCGTCTTTCCATCTCAGTGCCGGCTTCGAGCCGGAACTGCTGCTCAAGAACTACTATCCGAGTGATACCGCATCGGGTGGCTATGGTGTCTTGATGGTCTGGCGCAACCCCTATTACGACCCCGCCCGCGAGGACCAGCCGGTCAACCGGTCCAACCCGGACATCGTTCGCATCGTCACCGTGCAGATGCAGGCCCGCCAGATTTCCAAACCGCAGGATTTCTACGACGCGGTCGAGTATTTCATCGAGGTGGCGTCCGAGTATGGCGGCGATTTCGTCGTGTTCCCCGAGCTCTTCACGCTGATGCTCCTGTCTTGCGAGACGCAGGAATTGAAGCCGGAGGCCGCGATTCAGCGGCTGACCGAGCACACACCGGATTTCGTTCAGCGGCTGACCGACATGGCGATCCGGCGCAACATCAACATCATCGGCGGCAGCCACGCCACCAAGACAGAGGACGACGAAATCCAGAACGTCGCCTACGTCTTCCTTCGCGACGGCTCGGTGCATGAGCGCGAGAAGATCCACCCGACCCCCAACGAGCGGCAATATTGGCAGATCAAGGGTGGCGACAGCGTCGAGACCATCGAGACCGACTGCGGTCCGATCGGGGTAATGATCTGCTACGATTCGGAATTTCCGGAGGTCGCCCGGCGGCTCACCGACCAGGGCGCGCGCATCCTGTTCGTTCCATTCAACACCGACACCCGCCACGGCTATCTGCGCGTGCGCTATTGCTGCCAGGCGCGGGCCATCGAGAACCAGTGCTACGTCGTCACCTCGGGCATGACCGGCAATCTCGGCAATGTCGACAATCTCGACATCGAATATGCCCAATCCGGCATCTTCACGCCTTGCGACTTTCCCTTCGCCCGCGACGGCATCGCCGCGGAAGCCTCGGAGAATGTCGAGATGGTGACGGTCGCCGACCTCAATCTGGCGACGCTCAACTGGGCCCGCTACGAAGGCTCGGTGCGCAATCTGCGCGACCGCCGGCTCGATCTCTATCGCACGAAATGGTCAGACGGCGGCTGACCGGTTTCCTGAGCGGGCACAGGGAATGGCGCCCGCTCAAAGGCCCTGTGGCCGCAGCGCTCGCCGCGCGGCCCGGCCCTTCTGGAACAGCGCAAAGGTGTAAAGCGCCAGCGCTGCCCAGGTGAAGCCGAAGGCGACGAACTGCCAGGCGTCGAACGGTTCGCCGAAGATGAAGACCGCGGTGAGGAAGATCAGCGTCGGCGCGACATATTGCAGGACGCCGATCGTCGAATAATGCAAAAGCCGCGCGCCCGCAGCGAACAGAATCAGAGGAATCGCGGTAACCGGTCCGGTGCCGATGAGCAGCGCCGCTTCCGATACGCTGGCGAACAAATGATTCCCGCCTGAGTAAACCAGAAGAACAGCGAGCGACGGCGGCGCCAGGATCATCACCTCGAGGAAGAAGCCCTCGGTCGCGCCGACCGGCACCATCTTGCGCAGCAGCCCATAGGTGCCGAAGGAAAAGGCCAGCGTCAGGGATATCCAGGGAAGCCCTCCGGCCCGTACTGTCAGGATGAGGACGGCGATGACGGCCAGCCCTATCGCGAAGGACTGCGGTCGGTTCGGCCGCTCGCCGAGGACGATTGCCCCGAGCAGCACGTTGACCAGCGGGTTGATGTAATAGCCGAGCGCCGCCTCGACCGTGCGGTCGGTCGCGATGGCGTAAATATAGACACCCCAGTTAATCGAGATGATCGCGGCCGTCAGCGCCGCCAGAGCCAATGTCCGCCATTCCCTGAAGTGCCGCCAGACTGTCCCGAGCCCACCTTGCCACCACAGGATCAGCGCCGCGCAGGGAATCGCCCACAAAACCCGGTGCGCGAGGATCTCCAGCGGCGGCACCACATCCAGGACCTTCATGTAGACCGGCATCACCAGTCCCCAGATCGCAAAGGCGCTCAGGGCGTAGGCAAAGCCCTTGTTCGATCCCGCGTCGCCCGCTGGCATGCTATCGCTCGATGAAAGGGTTGAATGATTGCGGGTCTATCAGACAGCGGGCGCGACGACACCCGGTTTTCGATGATGGCACCGATCCGTTTTGGTGATGCGCCAGTATCGGATGAAGGATCATGGCGAGCGCGTGAACCGCTCGGTGGCCTCCATGAGTTCGTGGAGAATGCCTGGTTCGGCGAAGGCATGGCCGGCCCCCTCCACCATCCGATAGTCGGCTTTCGGCCATGCCTGGGCCAGCTGCCAGCTTGTGACCGCCGGTGTCACCACGTCGTAGCGGCCCTGGACGATGACGCCCGGAATATCCGCCAGACGGTGTGCGTCGCGGATCAACTGCCCCTCCTTGAGCCAGAGGTCGTGGTAGAAATAGTGGTTCTCGATCCGGGCGAAGGCGATCGTGGCGTCGGACACCGCCCCGCCGCTGCCGTTTTCACCTGCCGGGGTCTGCCGCAACATGACCGTCGCCGACTCCCAGTTCGTCCATGCGCGCGCCGCCGCCGCGCGGACGGCGCGGTCGGGATGGGTGAGCCGTTTGCGGTAGGCGGCGACGAGGTCGTCCTGCTCAGCCGCCGGGATTTGTCCCACCAGATCCTCCCAGCGATCGGGAAAAAGCCGGTTGGCGCCGCGCTCGTAAAACCAGTCGAGTTCGGAGCGCCGGCCGGTGAAGACGCCGCGCAGGATCATGCCGCTGACCCGTTCGGGATGCCTCTCCGCATAGGCCAGCGCCAGGGTCGCGCCCCAGGAGCCGCCGAACAGCAGCCAACGTTCCACGTCAAGCAAGGCGCGCAGGCGTTCGAGGTCGGCGACAAGGTGCCAGGTGGTATTGTCGTCCAGACGGCCGAGCGGCGTGGAGCGGCCGCAGCCGCGCTGGTCGAACAACATGATGCGATAGCGCGCCGGATCGAACAGCCGGCGGTGCTGCGACGAGGCGCCGCTCCCCGGTCCGCCATGCAGGAACACGGCCGGAATTCCGTGCGGGTTACCGCACAGCTCATAATAGAGCTGGTGCCCTTCGCCAACGTCCAGGCGGCCGGTCTGATAGGGCTCGATGCCGGGAAAGGGTTTGCGAAGTGGACCTGTCATTGCGGACAATTTATAGCGCCGCGCGCCCGCAGGAATAGGCCGGCGCGCAAGGATAAACTCCCCGGCCTAGCTTCACGCGACGGCAGGACGGGCGGCTGGCCGTCGACGCCTTAGCGATCCGCAGATGCCTCCGCGTGGGCCGCAATTCCCCCCCCGGGCACGGCCGTTCCGGCTCGGCGCGCGGCCACCGCCCTCCCCGCTGCAACGCCCGAGGACCAGGCCCACTGGAAATTGTAGCCTCCCAGCCAGCCGGTCACGTCGACGGCTTCCCCGATGACGTAGAGACCCGGAACCCGGCGGGCCTCCATGGTTTTCGAGGACAGTTCGGCGGTGTTGATGCCGCCCGCGGTCACTTCGGCCTTGGCAAAGCCTTCGGTCCCCGTCGGTCGGAACGTCAGGTTCGTCAAGCTCTCGGCGGCGGCGGCGAGTTCCGCGTCGCTGACATTGGCAAGTTCCCTGGTGATGCCGATGCGGGCTGCCAGCGCCTCGGCGAGGCGGTTGGGAAGATGTTCAGCGAGCGCCGCCTTCACATGGGCGCGGGGCATTCGCTGTTTGGCCGCTCGCAGCATCTCGGCGGCGTCCGCGACCACTGTTAGCGCGATGGTCTCGCCGGGAGTCCAGTAGGACGAGATCTGCAGGATGGCCGGCCCGGAAAGCCCCTTGTGCGTAAACAGCGCAGCCTCCGCGAAGGCCGTGTCGCCGACCCGCGCCACGGCCGGGCAGGACACCCCCGAGATCTCGCGAAACAGCCTCTCGTCCGGGCCGAGGGTCAACGGCACGAGGGCGGGGCGGGGCGTGACGACATCAAGGCCGAAGTGCCGGGCGATCTCATAGGCCTTGCCCGTCGCGCCCATTTTCGGGATCGAGGGGCCGCCCGTCGCAATGACCAGTTGCGGCGCCGTCGCGTTGGCGACCCGGAAGCGCCCGTCGGCGTGGCCGATCTCGCCGATCTCCGTGGACAGCCGGATTTCGACGCCGCCCTGGTGACATTCCGCCAGCAGCATGTCGACGATCTGCCGCGCCGACCCGTCGCAGAACAGCTGTCCGAGGGTCTTTTCGTGCCAGGCGATGCCGTGCTGTTCGACCAGCGCGAGGAAGTCCCACTGGGTGTAACGGCTGAGCGCGGATTTTGCGAAATGCGGATTCCCGGACAGGTAGCAGTGGGGTTCCGTCTCGCGGTTGGTGAAATTGCAGCGTCCGCCGCCCGAGATCAGGATTTTCTTCCCCGGCGCGTCCGCGTGATCGATCAAAAGAATCCGCGCGCCAGCCTTCCCCGCGGTCGCAGCCGCCAGGAGACCCGCGCCGCCGGCGCCGAGAATGATCGCGTCGTAGTCCATCTTGGCCTTTCGCGGTGGAGACCATTGCGGTAGATTCCCTCTGCCTCCTCTCCGCTCCTCATACACCAACCACACAAGGTCCCGGCTGAAAACCGGGATGACGCAGCGCGGAAATCTGCTTGACAACCGGCGCGCCAAAGCGCCTTCGCACCCGATTGGGCCGAAGAGTTGGATTTTCTGTCCCGCCCTTAAGCTCCTCGCGAAGCTCGTCGCTGGCGGGCCAGCATTCTCTGTCCCCTCCTTAAGCTTCGCCTTGCCGCTCACTGACGGGCCAGTTTCTTTGTCCCACCCTTAAGCTTTGCCTTGCGGCTCGCTGGTGGGCCCCTGTTGCCGTCTCGTCTCTGACGAGGCGAGCGGCGGGACGCCGGAGGCGAACCCTCCGACTGTTTTACGTCATACGGTCCGCCTCCGGCATCCCGCGCGGCGTTTGACCAACCCTTCGACACGCAAACCTCGCCTTTTCATGAGTTTGCGTGCGCTGCCGGCTCTTCACGCCCGTGGCGGGGCGTTCAAGC
This sequence comes from Aurantimonas marina, assembly GCF_017183135.1. Taxonomy (GTDB): domain Bacteria; phylum Pseudomonadota; class Alphaproteobacteria; order Rhizobiales; family Rhizobiaceae; genus Aurantimonas; species Aurantimonas marina. The sequence continues at coordinate 108,524 of NZ_JADDXW010000006.1, forward strand.
GGACCGATCCGCAGACCCCTCATTAGTGGGGGACGGTCCGGCGGAGCAAAGGGCCGTCCGGGCCAGCGCTTCTCCGGAAGAAGCCCCGTCGCGGACACCGCACCGCCAGGGATTGCACCCCTTGGCCCAACGAACGATCCCGGTGATCATTCGCGCCCGTTCCGTGGGCCGGCGGTGAGGGGATTATGCGGGAGGGGAAAAGGGTGGGGAGAAAATTTTGCGCGGAGGGCGGCGGGAGGCCCGGATTGCAACGGTTTGGCAGTTGCGACGGCTTGGAATGGGTCCTCGGGTCAAGCCCGAGGATGACGCGCGTTGGGTAGTGCGGCCAACGGGGGTCGACCTTGAAGCTCCGGCATTGCCGGGGATGGCGCGCGTTCGGGGTGGTGGACGCCTGCAAAGGACGCGCGTTCGGGGATGGTGGGACACCTGCCGAGGCGATTGGCGATGCCGCCCGACGCGGTCGTCATCCTCGGGCTTGACCCGAGGACCCATTCCCCTTCGGTGACGGCCTCCGCTCCGGCGAAGATTCGGCCGTCGCACTGCCCTGGCAGGCCCGCCTTAAGGGCCCGGAATGAGGATCGCGCGGCATAAAAACTCGGCGCCTTTTCTCCCCCTTTCGACGGACTCAGGAGCGCGAGAGGAAGTCCTGTCCGGCGCCGATCTGGCATCTCGGCCCGAGCCGGGCAAAGAACGACAGCACAGGCCCCCGACATCCGCCTCTTCGCGCCGAACTTATCCCCGTCTTTCGGCGGTCCCGTAGCATCGGGACGGTCGGTGGCGAGGGATGGGCATGGAAAGACGAGAGGCCAGAGAGGACAGTGCGGCGACGAGCCAGCCGCTCAGCAGCTTGCGGGCGCAGATCGCTGGGCTGAGGGTCTCGGTCGCGGTGCTGCGGCTGAAATCGTTGGCCCTCAAGGCGGGCTTCGACCCCAGCCAGGCCCGTCACCCCAAGGGCAGTGGGCGCATCTCCGGCCGCTGGCGGCGGGGAGGCGGCAGCAAGCCCCTGCAAGTCGATATCCCCGGCCCCAGGAAGACACCGGCGGCCGACGGATCGCCCAAGACGCCGCCGAAAAGCCCGCGCCTGAAACTGCCGAAGCCCGGCATCGGCCACAATGGCGGCCCGCCGCTGGAGGACCCGCCGGAACTGCCCAGGCGCGACCCGGGTACTTCGAAGGGGCGCACGGCCGTCGCCAAGCGGATGGCGCGCTGGCTCCTGACAGCGCTGAGCCGAGCGCCGGACCCCAGAATCAGGTTAGTCGCGCAAGCCATCCAGGCGGTCGGCTGGCTGACGGGCGCCTTCGATCCCATCGAGACCTATCTCGACGAGCCGAAATCACTCGACAAACTGCGGCGCGCGGTGAAGGCTGAGAAAGGCAGGAAGGGGACCGACGTCCATCATATCGTCGAGAAGGAATCAGCCTATCAGGACGGATTCACGACACCTCAGATCGAGGGACCGGATAACCTTGTGCGCATTCCTCGCTACAAGCACCACGATATCAACGGGTGGTACCAGAGACGAAATCCTGATTTCGATGGAAAGTCGCCGCGCGATTATCTGCGCGGCAGAAGTTGGAACGAGCGGTTCGAAGTCGGCCTGGATGCGCTTGTTGAACAAGGAGTTCTGAAACCGTGACGCTTGTGTCGGAAAAGAATCTCGGCGGGATGGCAGTTGATGAGCTTCTGGCAGCCTACGTCGCTTTGTGTCTGCGGCAGTTCGATGCAAACGAGGTCGAGGATTCTCGCCGCTACAACGCGACATTTCCCATGATGATGGCGATCGAGACGGAACTTGAGAGCCGCGCAGGCGATCAAAGACGTGTGCTCATGGGGCTGTTCGATCATCCGAACATCCAGGTGCGACTCCAGGCTGCTCGTGCATGCCGCACAGTCGCACCCGCAGCGGCCACTAAATTGTTGGGAGAAATCAGAGCTTCCCAACGTTTCCCACAAGCAGCGGACGCCGGCATGTGGCTTCGCGGCGCGCGGGGAGATGCGGCCAAGCGGAAGCACTGAAGCCATGACACGAGCGAAGCTCGGCGAACTCACGATCGAGCAACTCGTCGCCCGCTATGTCGAAATCGGAACCGCACAGGACGAAGCAATGCTGGATAATCTCGTCGGCAGGTTCAACCAGCTCTATGACCGGGCGAAGGCCGTCGAGGACGAACTGCAACGCCGCGAAGGCGACCAGCGCCGCGCGCTACTTGCGCTCTATGGGCACGCGAATTGGCAGGTCCGGCTCAACGCGGCTCAGGCTACGCGAACGGTGGCTCCGCAGGTCGCGCGCCGGATGATCGAGGAAATCGCAGACTCGCGGCACTTCCCGCAGGCAGGCCATACCGGCATGGCGCTCTATGCTATGGATAGGGGGATCGACAAGCCGGGGTGAGGCTCATGGCAACCATCCGACCCAACCTAACGGTTCCAGAGCTCATCGAGGCTTTCATCGCCGTCGGCCTCGCCCAATCGAAAGCCATCGATGACGACAATCACCAGCGCTACAACAATCTTGTCGATGACTATCTTGCCTTGGAAGCGGAGCTACGGTCACGCCAGGGCGACGAACGGCGAGCCTTGCTGCCCTTGTTCGATCATATGAACGTTCAAGTCCGTATGAACGCGGCCCTCTCGACACTCGCCCTCCTGCCGGACGAGGCGCGAGAGACGCTTCGACTGATCCATGCCCGGCGCGAATATCCCCAAGCCGCCGACGCGATCAGCATGCTCAATGCTTTGGAACGGGGAACCTACGTACCGGCCTGAGGCGACGCCAACGCTACGAAATGCGAAGGTTCTGAAATGACGACCGCACCCCAATTCACCGAACTCGCGGTCGCCGACATCGTCCGGGAGTACATCGCGATCGGCCTTGCTCAGGACAAGGCGATAGAAGTGGACGACACCGGCACGTTCAATCAGCTGGCGCGTCGCCAGTTCGCGTATGAGAAAGAACTGAAGCGGCGTACCGGCGATCAGCGACGGGCGCTGATCCCGCTTCTCGAACATCCCAACGCACAAATCCGTTTGAACGCGGCTCATGCGACGCTCGTCGTGGCACCGCTCCTTGCGCGCGAGACGCTGGAAGCCGTCGCGGCGTGGGAGTCCGGCTCCCAGGCTTTCGACGCGGGAATGGCGATTCAGATGCTCGACGATGGACGGTTCGTTCCGGAGTGAGGCTCCCGGGCTAGGGTGACAGCCGCGCTACGTCCGCTTCGGCCGCTTGAACGCGGCGCGGTCGGCCGCGCAGGCGTCGCGTATGCAGCAGCCCTCGACATGGTCGTTGACGAAGCCCATCGACTGCATGAAGGCATAGATCGTGGTCGGGCCGACGAAGCTGAAGCCGGCCTTCTTCAGAGCCTTGGACAGGCGCGTCGAGGCCGGCGTCACCGGGTTGGCGGCAAGCCAGGCGCCGGTCAGTGCGGACGGACGCTCGTCGGAACCGGGCTCGTGCGCCCACAGGAAGGCCGCAAGCGAGCCGTGCTCGGCACGGATGTCGCGCGCGCGGCGGGCGTTGTTGATCGCCGAGACGATCTTGCCGCGATGCCGGATGATGCGGGCGTCTAGAACCAGGCGCTCAATGTCGGATTCGTCCATCGCCGCCACAGTACGCCCTGGCCGTGTAGCGCCGCGCCCCTCACACCCCCTCCACAAACCCTTCCAGAACGCGTTTCTGGCCAGCCTTGTCGAAATCGACGGTGAGCTTGTTGCCCTCGACCGAGGCGACGGTGCCGTTGCCGAATTTCTGGTGGAAGACCCGGTCGCCGCTGGCAAAGCGGCTGTCCTCGGCGATGACGGATTTGGCCACCAGCTCGCCCTCGATCTCGCGCGGACCGCCCTTTCTGGCCGAGGCATAAAGGCCAAACCCCTGTTTCGGCGGCTGGTTGTGGCCCCTGCCCCCATCCGCGCCGGCGCGCGCGTTCGAGCCGCCACCACCGCCATAGTCGATCTGCCGCGCGCGGCCACCGGACCAGCCGTCGCCGCCGCCTTTGCCCCCGGCAAAACCGGCATTCGCGGCCTGGGCCCGGCGCCAGCCCGGCGTCTGGTAGGCGTTTTCCTGAAACGCCGCGGCGCCGTCCCAGCGCGAGGCGCCGTAGCCGCCGTAATTGTTGGTGTTGGCCTCCATCACCTCGACATGCGCCTCGGGCAGCTCGTCGAGAAAGCGCGAGGGAATGGTCGACTGCCACAGGCCGTGAATGCGGCGGTTGGAGACGAACCAGATCTTGGCCCGGCGCTTGGCGCGCGTGATGCCGACATAGGCGAGCCGGCGCTCTTCTTCCAAACCGCTTCTGCCGCCCTCGTCCAAAGCGCGCTGATGGGGAAACAGCCCCTCCTCCCAGCCGGGCAGGAACACGGTCTCGAATTCCAGCCCCTTGGCGGCGTGCAGCGTCATGATCGAAACGGCATCGAGATCGGCGTTCTGCTCGGTGTCCATGACCAGCGCGACATGTTCGAGGAAGGAGGCGAGCGACTCGTACTCCTCCATCGAGCGGATCAGCTCCTTCAGGTTTTCCAGCCGGCCCGGCGCCTCGGCCGAGCGGTCGGCCTGCCACATCGCGGTGTAGCCGGACTCCTCCAGGATCTGCTCGGCCAGCTCGGTGTGCTTGGTGGAATCCAGCAGCCCGGCCCAACGGACGAGGTCGGTGACGACACGGCGCAGCGCGTTGCGCGGCTTGGGCTTCAGCTCTTCCGTCTCGACCATTTCGCCGGCGGCCGCGATCAGCGGGATTTCGCGGGAGCGGGCGTAGTCGTGCAGCAGGCGGATGGTGGCATCGCCGAGCCCACGCTTCGGCGTGTTGACGATGCGCTCGAAGGCCAGATCGTCGGCGGGCTGAACGACGCAGCGGAAATAGGCCAGCGCGTCGCGCACCTCCATGCGCTCGTAGAAGCGCGGGCCGCCGATCACCCGGTAGTTGAGGCCCATGGTGACGAAGCGGTCCTCGAAGGTGCGCATCTGGAAGGAGGCGCGCACCAGGATCGCCATGTCGTTCAAATCGTGGTTGTCGCGGCGCTGCAGATCCTCGATCGCCTCGCCGATGGCGCGGGCCTCTTCCTCCGAATCCCAGCCGGCATTGACCTCGACCTTCTGGTGCTCGGGGTCGGAGAAGTCGGTGAACAGCGTCTTGCCGAGCCGGTCCTCATTGTGGGCGATGAGGTGGGAGGCGGCGCCGAGGATGTGGGCGGTGGACCGGTAGTTGCGCTCCAGCCGGATCACGGTGGCGCCGGGAAAGTCCTTGTCGAACCTGAGGATGTTGTCGACCTCGGCGCCGCGCCAGCCATAGATCGACTGGTCGTCGTCGCCCACGCAGCAGATGTTGATCTGCTGCCTCTGATCTTCGCTCACGGCCGAGCGCTCGCTTCGCTCGCTGGCCTGCGCGGGCGCGGCCTCACCGGCCGACGGGCGGTCGCCCTTGCGGCCTGCGGCCGGGGCGCGTGTCTCTGCGATCGCGGTTGAGTCCCGCCGCGTCGGCCTTTGCGCCAGGAGTCGCAGCCAGAGATATTGCGCGACATTGGTGTCCTGATACTCGTCGACCAGGATGTAGCGGAAGCGCTTGTGATACTCGGCCAGAACGTCCGGGTGAGCGCGGAAGATCGCGATCGGGTGCAGCAGGAGGTCGCCGAAATCGCAGGCGTTGAGCGATTTCAGCCGCGCCTGATAGGCGGCGTAGAGCTCGCGGCCCTTGCCGTTGGCGAAGGCCCGCGCGTCGCCCTCGGGAATGTCCTTCGCGGTCAGGCCCTTGTTCTTCCAGGCGTCGAGCATTTGGGCGAAGCCGCGCGCCGGCCAGCGCTTGTCGTCGAGATTTTCCGCCTGGATCAGCTGCTTGATCAGCCGGATCTGGTCGTCGGTGTCGAGGATGGTGAAGTTGGATTTCAACCCGACCAGCTCGGCGTGGCGGCGCAGGATCTTCACGCCGATCGAGTGGAAGGTGCCGAGCCAGGGCATGCCCTCGACCTGTTCGCCGACGAGAAGGCCGACGCGGTTCTTCATCTCGCGCGCCGCCTTGTTGGTAAAGGTGACGGCGAGGATCTGCGACGGCCATGCGCGCCCGGTCGCCAGAATGTGGGCGATGCGCGTGGTCAGCACCCGCGTCTTGCCGGTGCCGGCGCCGGCGAGCACCAGAACGGGCCCCTCGGTGGTCTCGACGGCGGCGCGCTGTTCCTCGTTGAGGCCGGCGAGATAGTCGGGCGCGCGGGAACCCCGGGCAGCCATGGCGCGGGCCGCGATGGAGCCGGCCCGGGGAGCGACGGGGCCGGAAGGATCATGGGAATCGGTCATCGCGCGCAATGTAATGGTTCGGGCGCGGAACACTAGGGGAACGCGGTCGCCTTGCGGGCAGAGGCTCCCGCATTAGTATTCTCGATGATGGAGCAAGGGAGCAAGCGCAATGACAGACCAGACGCCACGGACCCCGAAAATCACCCAGGCGATGATCGACGCCTATGACGAATACACCCATCTGACACTGGACCGGCGTGGCTTCATGGCCAAGCTGACCCGCCTCGCCGGCTCGGCCACCGCCGCCGCCGCGATCGCGCCGCTGATCGGTGCGTCCAAGGCGAGCGCCCAGATCGTCGACTCGCAGGACGAGCGGGTGACGACGATGTGGGCGCAATTCCCGGCCGGCGGCGCCGAGATGAAGGCCTATGTCGCCAAGCCGGCCAACGCCGAGGGCCCGCTTCCCGGCGTCCTCGTCATCCACGAAAACCGCGGCCTCAACGGCCATATCCAGGACGTCGCGCGGCGCATGGCGCTGGAGGGCTTCGTCGCGGTCGCGCCGGACTTCCTGTCGATCGACGGCGGCACGCCACCGGACGAGGACAAGGCGCGCGAGATGATCGGCGCGCTCGACGCCGGCAAGACGGTGGAAAGCGCCGTCGCGGCGCGCCAATGGGCGGCGAGCGAGGCCGGCACCAGCGGCCAGGTCGGCGCGGTCGGCTTTTGCTGGGGCGGCGGGCTGGTCAACAGCCTCGCGGTCGCCGACCCGGAGCTCGGCGCCGGCGTCGCCTATTACGGCCGCCAGCCCGACGCGGCGGAGGTCGCCAGGATGAAGGCGCCGATGCTGCTGCACTATGCCGGGCTCGACGAGCGCATCAATGCCGGCATCGACGCCTACAAGGCGGCGCTGGAGGCGGCCGGGGTCGAGCATGAGATCGTCGTCCATGAGGGCGTCAACCACGCCTTCAACAACGACACCTCGGCGGCTCGCTACGACAAGGAAGCGGCGGACCGCGCGTGGGAGACGACGGTGGCGTTTTTGAAGGAGCGGCTCGGCGGCGGTTGAGTCCGCCGCGTTCCGGCTACCGCACGAATGCTCGGACGCGCGCCGTATGGCGCGCGACCAGGCGAAGTTTCTCGGCTTCGTTGATCGAATTTTAACCCTGCCCGCCGCCAGATTATTAATCCAAATGCCGTTTGGTCATCGGATCGAACCCGTCGCTCGGCCGATCCTTGCCGCGACGCGTGGAGGGAAACGGCAATGAAGACCCAGGACTATCACGAGGGCGGCCCACTCGAAGTCGTCGCCTTCCGTGTCAACGAACAGGAATTCTGCGTCCGGACGATTTCGGTCCGCGAAATACGGGGGTGGTCGCAATCGACCCCCTTGCCGAATTCCGCGCCCGACATCCTGGGCATGATCAATCTGCGCGGAACGGTCATTCCGGTGGTCAGCATGGCCCGGAAGCTCGGCATGACTGCGGCGGCGCCGAATCCACGCAGCGCCATCGTGGTCGTCGAGGTCCAGGACACGGTTCTCGGTCTGCTCGTCGACCGTCTGTCCGACCTCCTGACCTTCGACGGCTCCACCATCCAGCCGGTGCCGGAAATGACCGGCGGCTACGATAAGAGATATACCGAAGGCATCATCGCGCATGCCGACGGCATGATCTGCTTCCTCAACCTGGACCGGATGTTTCCCGACGTCGCCAAATTAAAGGCTGCGGCGTAATGCCGCAAGGGGAGACGGAGACCGCCGCCAATTAACGGCGGCACCTTCGATATTCGCCCTCGGCTCTCGCCCGAGGTACTAACGTCGCAACCAAGCGGCAGCGGCGATTTCTGGTTATTTCAGAGTTCGTTACGAGAAACGCGACAAAGGCATTTCAGGTTTGCCGTCGGGCCCATTGGGTTGTGCGCCGGCAATAACAATTATCATCCGTACTCTTTTTACATCGCACCTTCCTCACCGATGCGTGATGCAAATACTTACGAATGAAATCAGTTGTTAACAGATAGCCGTCTAACAACCCCTTAAGCTCGCTTGCCGGATGCCAAGCGTATGCCTGAGCGTCGCGAAAGCGCGCCCGGCTGTCCGACGAGCGACGCGCCTTCATATTGGCGCGAGTTCTATTGGGTCCGACCGGAAAGTCGGCAGTGAGGGTGAGGAGACAGGTTTGATGGGTATTCTACCGGCAGGATTTGGGAGTGGCGATTCAAAGTCCGTTCTCGAGGCGCTCAGCAAGTCTCTGGCAACGATGGAGTTCAGGCCGGATGGCACGATCATCACCGCCAACGAGAACTTCTGCAGCGCTGTCGGCTATGACGTCAGCGAGATCGCCGGCAGGCACCATTCGATGTTCGTCGAGCCGGCCTATGCCCAGAGCGCCGAATACAAAGCGTTCTGGGCTAAGCTCGGACGCGGCGAATTCGATGCGCGCGAGTACAAGCGGATCGGCAAGGGTGGCAAGGAAATCTGGATCCAGGCGACCTACAACCCGATCTTCGATGTAAGCGGCAAGGTGATGAAGGTGGTCAAATTCGCGACCGACATCACCGGCCGCGTCGAAGCCGTCAACCAACTCGCCAGCGGACTCGGCCGGATGGCCGATGGCGACGTGCGACAGCGCATCACCCGGCCTTTCATTCCGGCGCTCGACAAGTTGCGCAAGGACTTCAACCAGTCCGTCAGCACCTTGGAGGCGGCCCTGCAGAAGGTCGGCGACAATGCGTCCGCTATCCATAGCGCCAGCGTCGAAATCCAGACAGCATCCGACGATCTGGCGAAGCGGACGGAACAGCAGGCCGCGTCAGTCGAGGAGACTGCCGCGGCGATCGAAGAGATGGCGGCGACCGTGAAGAGTTCCACCGAGCGCGCCGAAGGGGCCGGGCAACGGGTCGCCCAGACCAGGGCGGAAGCGGAGAAGTCCGGCGAGGTCGTGCGGCGTGCCGTCGCCGCGATGGGCGAAATCGAGGCCTCGTCCGGCCAGATCGTCAACATCATCGGGGTGATCGACGAGATCGCATTCCAGACCAATCTCCTGGCTCTCAACGCTGGCGTTGAGGCGGCGCGCGCCGGCGAAGCCGGTCGGGGCTTCGCGGTTGTGGCCCAGGAAGTGCGCGAACTCGCCCAGCGCTCGGCGAAAGCGGCGAAGGAGATCAAGAGTCTGATCAACACCTCAGGCGAGAACGTCAAGCTGGGTGTGGGGCTGGTCGGCGAGACGGGTGCCGCGCTCGAGACCATCGTCAGCGAGGTGAAGGAGATCGACCAGCACGTCACGGCGATCGTCGAGGCCGCGCGCGAACAAATGGTCGGGCTTCAGGAGATCAACAAGGCCGTCGCCTCGATCGACCAGGGCACGCAGCAAAACGCCAGCATGGTGGAGGAGTCCTCCGCGGCCTGTCACGGCCTGAGCCAGCAAGCCGCGGCCTTGACCGAGCTGTTGGGCCATTTCGAGCTCGGCGACGAGGGGAATAAAGCACAGCCCGCCGGCCGAAAAGTCGCGACGATGCCGGATTCTCCAGCCCGGCAGCTCGTCGGGAAAGTCTCCCGCGCCTTCGCGACCAATGGCAACGCGGCGGTCGACGCCAACAAGTGGGAGGAATTTTGATGGCTCCCGACATCGGCGAGGACGGCGGACCGCTCGAAATCGTCGCCTTTCGCATCAACGAGCAGGAGTTTTGTGTCCGGACCATCTCGGTTCGCGAAATCAGAGGGTGGTCGTAATCGACTCCCTTGCCGAACTCCCCGCCGGACATTTTGGGCTTGATCAACCTGCGCGGCACCATCAATCCAGTGGTCAGCATGGCCCGCGAACTTGGAATGACCGCCACGGACCCCAATCCACGCAGCGCGATCGTGGTGGTTGAGGTTCACGGCAGGACGCTCGGCCTTTTGGTCGACCGCCTCTCCGACATCATGACCGTCGATCATTCCAGCATCCAGCCCGTCCCGAAATGAGCGGAGCTTGCGAGAAGAGCTATGCGCAGGGGATCGTCGCGCACTCGGACGGCATGATCTGCTTCCTCAACCTCGAACAGATGTTTCCGCAGGCCGTCGCGCTCGCGGAAGCGGCTTGACGCGAAACAATCCAGGAGGCCGGGCGTACAACCATGCGGCCGGCCTTTCGCCGAACACTTATCTCCTATGCCAGCACGGCGATCAGCGGTTGCCGGAATCCAGCAGCGTATCCAGGATCGGGCACTCGGGCACATTGCCGCCCTCGCATTCCGCCGAGACCGCCACGAGCGTCCGCTCCAGGCGCTCAAGGTCGGCGATCTTGGCGCGGATGCCGTCGATATGGCGGCGGGTCAGCGCCAGAACCTCGCCGCACGTCGTGTCGCGCGCATCGGCGAGGCCAAGCAGGCCCCGCAATTCCTCGATCGAAAAGCCCAGTTCGCGGCCGCGCAGGATGAAGCCGAGCCGCGCCTGATCATCCGGCGCATAGAGCCGGTGACCGCCCTCTGAGCGGTCCGGAACGCCGAGCAACCCGATTTTCTCGTAGTAACGGATCGTCTCGCTGTTGCAGCTCATGCGCCTGGCCAGTTCGCCGCGCTTGAGGACCGCTCTCGCAGCTGTGATCGCCATAGCGGAAAAAACCTCTTGAACCTGTAGTCGCTACAGACCGTAGATGATGCTCGACGCGAAAGCGAGGGCCAATCAATATGAGCGACACAGCAGCCAAGATCGGACGAAAAGACGCGCTACCCGCCGCCCCGGAGCGGCGCGAGGCGTGGTTCGCGGGCGGCGGTGTCGTCGGCGCGGTGCTCGCCTCGTCCTGCTGCATCGCGCCGCTGGTTCTGGTCACCCTGGGGATCAGCGGAGCTTGGATCGGCAATCTGACGGCGCTGACCCCCTACCAGCCGTACTTCGTCGCCCTGACGCTGGTGTTTCTCGGGCTCGGGTTCTGGCAGGTCTATTTCCGGCCGAAAGCGGCTTGCGCGGTCGGCGCCGCCTGCGCCCGCCCCATTGCCTCGCTCATTACGCAAAGCGCCCTTTGGATCGCCACCGTCCTGGTCATCCTGTCGATGACCAACGCCTGGTGGGCGCCGTTATTCTATTAGGAGACCACGCATGAAACGCCTGTCGACCCTTTCCCTGGCCGCTGCGATGCTGAGCGTCGCCGGACTTGGCGCGGCCCTGATTGCCCCGGCGGCGATCGCGCAAACGCAGACGGAAGCCGCGCCGGCGCTTCAGACCCGAACCTTCACGATCGAGAACATGACCTGCCCGACCTGTCCGATCACCGTCAAACTGGCGATGAGCGGGCTTAGCGGCGTCGCCTCGGTCAACGTCGATCTCGACGCCAAGACCGCGACCGTCGTCTTCGACCCGGCGCTGGTGACGCCGGACGAGCTCGCCAAGGCCTCGACCAATGCCGGCTACCCGGCCAAAATCACCGGAAGCTGATCCGTTATGAAAGACAGGACGCTTCTCAAGACCGGCATTGTCGGCTCGGTGATCGCGGCGATCTGCTGCTTCACTCCGGCGCTGGTGATCCTCTTCGCCTTCGCCGGGGTCTCCGCCTGGCTGGCCTTCGCCGACTACGTGCTGTTTCCGCTGCTGTTCCTGTTTGTCGGCATCACCGCCTACGCCCTCCTGCTACGCCACCGCCACAAGAAAGCCGCCTGCTGATGGAACCTCGCTCCACCCTCACCTGCCCGCAATGCGGACACCAGGAAACCGAAACCATGCCGACCGACGCCTGTCAGTTCTTTTATGACTGCAAGGGCTGCGGCGCGCTGCTCAGGCCGAATACTGGGGATTGCTGCGTCTATTGCTCTTTCGGCAGCCTCCCCTGCCCGCCGATCCAGGAAGCGCGGGCGAGCGGCGAAACCGCCGCCTGCTGCGCGAGCTAGAGTTAGCCCATGACCCAGAATTTCGACCTCATCGTCCTCGGCGTCGGCATGGCCGCCGTCAGCGCCGCTAACAAATGCGCCGCCGCCGGCTGGTCGGTCGCCGTCGTCGACGAACTGCCATACGGCGGCACCTGCGCGCTGCGCGGCTGCGACCCGAAGAAGATGCTGCGCCGGGGCGCCGAGATCATCGACGCCGCCCGCCTGATGCGCGGCAAGGGCATTGAGGCCGGCGATCTTAAGATCGACTGGGCCGATCTGATGGCGTTCAAGCGCAGCTTCACCGACGCGATGCCGGACAAGATCGAGGGCGGTCTCGACAAGAACGGCGTCAGCACGTTTCACGGCCCGGCGCGGTTCCTGAACGAGAACACGGTGGAGATCGACGGAGAGACCCGGCTGCAGGGCCGCCACATCCTGATAGCCACCGGTGCCAAGCCACGACCGCTGGAATTTACCGGTGCCGCACACGTCATCGACAGCACGGCGTTTCTGGAGCTGGAAGCGCTGCCGCGCCGCATCCTGTTCGTCGGCGGCGGCTACATCTCCTTCGAGTTCGCCCATATCGCGGTCCGGGCCGGCAGCGCGGTCCAGATCGTCCAACGGGGCGAGCGGCCGCTGAAGGGTTTCGACCCCGACCTGGTCGACAGACTGGTCGCGCGCGGCCGTGAGGCGGGCGTCGCCGTCACGACCCGCACGGACCTCACATCGGTGGAACGGAGCGGCGACGGCTACACGGTCCATGTCGAGACCGACGGCAAACCCGCGACATTCGCCGCCGATCTCGTCGTCCACGGCGCCGGCCGCGTGGCCGCCATCGACCGGCTCGACCTTGCGGCGGCGGGAGTCGAGGCCGGCAAGGACGGCATCCGCGTCGACCGGCATCTCAAAAGCGTTTCCAACCCGGCGGTCTACGCGGCCGGCGACGCCGCCGACACGGATGGCCCGCCGCTGACGCCGGTGGCGGTTGCCGAGGGCAAGGTCGCTGCCTCGAACATGCTGAAGGGCGATCATGCGACCGCCGATTATCGCGGCGTGCCGAGCGTCGTCTTCACGATTCCGGAACTCGCCCGGGTCGGCATGCTGGAATCGGAAGCGCGGGAGCAAGGTCGCAACATTCGGGTGGCGTATAACGACACCAGCGGCTGGTACTCCAATCTACGGGTCGGCGAGATCTGTGCCGCCACGAAGATCCTGATCGACGCCGACAATGACGAAATCCTCGGCGCACATCTGCTCGGACCGGAATATGCCGAGATCGTCAATTTCTGCGGCCTCGCCATGCGGCTGGGGCTGAAGACCCGCGACCTGAAGTCGATGATCGCCGCCTACCCGTCCGTCGGCGCCGACCTCGGCTCAATGCTGTAGTCGACGGGCGCGCGGGGCCGCGCAACCGTCTGAGTTCGGCGCCTCACTCGCCGGGGGACGTCTGCCCAGCCGGCGGCTTCGCCTTCGCTGCGCTCCCGGTGTTGCGCGCCGCCCGGCGCCGCCGCATTGCGCGCCGCAGCGCCCGCCGCCGAGTCTTCAACCAGTAGCCGAAGTCCTCCACCCGCTCGACCCGGTCGCCGTAGAGCTCGCCCAAGGCGTGCCGGAACTCGGCGTAGCCGAAACGCGCTTCGCCCTCGAGATGCCGCATGACAATCATCCAGGCCGGCGAAACCAGCAGCGAGACCGCTGTCACCGCCAACGCCAGGCGGTAGACGTCGCCGCCGATCGCGCCCGAGGCGAAGGCGACCGCTGCCAGCACGAACGAGAATTCGCCGATCTGCGCCATCGACAGGCCGGCCTCGACGGCGGTCTTGTGCGGCAGCCCCGCCATGCGGATCAGCATGACATTGACCACGGTCTTGGCGATGATCACGAAAAAGGAGGCGATCAGCACAAGAATCCAGTTCTCGACGATGTAGTCGAGGTCGATCAGGAGCCCGATCGACAGAAAGAACACGACAAGCAAGATCGCCTGGATCGGCTCGACCACGTGGATGACCGGCGAGCGCAGGGTCGAGGAGCCGACGACGAGCCCGGCGATGAACGCGCCATAGGCGGGCGACAGGCCGATGAGACCCGACAGCGACGCAGCGGCGAAGCAAAAGGCGAGCGAGCCGAGCGCCAGGATCTCGACATTGTTCTCCACGGCCGAGGCAAAGGAGGGCTTCAGCTTCGGACCGCGGCCGAGAAACCACAACAGCGCCGCGAGCACAGCGACGGCGATCGCGATCTTGATCACCAGCGCGCCCCAGCCAACCGCCTCCTCGCCGCCCAGCGATGAGGCGATGATCAGCATCGGCACCACGGCGATATCCTGGGCGATCAGCACGGCAACGGCGATGCGGCCCGGCTCGGCGCGCAATTCGCCGAGATCCTCCAGCACCTTCATGGCCACCACGGTCGACGACAGCGCGATGATGAAACCGAGGATGATCGCCTCGGCGAGCGTCGCCTTGGAAATCAGCATCAGCCCGAAGGAAATCGCCATCGCGGCGAGAAGCTGGCCGCCAGCGATCTGCACCGCCGGTTTCAGCGACGCGACGAAGGCCTTCAGCGACAGCTCCATGCCGATGAAGAACAGCAGCATCAAGACGCCCATCTCGGCGAGCATGGTGACGTTTTCGTTCGAGGTGGAAATGATTTCGAGCCCCGACGGCCCAAGCAGCACGCCGGCGAGAATGAAGCCGACCAGCGGCGGCTGCCGCAACCGCATCAGCCCGAGGCCGACGGTGACCGCCACGACGATGACGAAGGCGATCTCGGTCAGTCCCGTGCCATGGGCATCGACGACGGCTTCTTCCACGCATGTCTCCTCGTATTCCCGGCGAATCGCTTAGCCGCCCAAATGATAGAGCAACCTTGGCGGGCGTGTGTCGCGGCGCGGGGAATCCCTCGGCGACATCCCAAATCTGACGGACCGCACCTGTCGGGCGAGTGGACTGTCCGCGTGGCGGCGGACCACGCTGCCCCGGCGACGGGCGGCGCGATTGGCGCGCTCGTCCCAGCCCACCTGTTCGCGCGCCCCTGCGCGCACCATATGCCCGCCTCCGGAGCCACGCAGGGCTCGCGATTGGCGCGCTCGTCCCAGCCCACCTGTTCGCGCGCCCCTGCGCGCACCATATGCCCGCCTCCGGAGCCACGCAGGGCTTTTAGCATCGAGGAATCGTCCATGCCGACCGCCGACCCGACGCATCTCGCCGACCACCGCCGCCGTCTGAAGCGGGTCGCCCGTGTCGCGCGGCTGATGGACACGGCAATCCGCGTTCCCGGCACCGGCATCCGCTTCGGCGGCGATTCGATCATGGGGCTGGTCCCCGGTGTCGGCGACGCCGCCGGCGGGCTGATCGGCGTCTACATCATCAATGAGGCGCGCCGGCTAGGCCTGCCGACGCACAAGCTCGTCAAGATGGCCGGCAATCTGGGGATCGACTTCGCCGTCGGGTCGGTGCCGCTCCTCGGCGACGTCTTCGACGTCGTGTTCAAGGCGCACCGGCGCAACCTCGACGTGATTCTCGACCATTTCGGCGAGGGCGAGCTGTCGGCAGCGGGCGACATCGACCCGGAGAGGATGAAGGACATCACCCCGAAGCGGGGGTGACGTTGGCGAAATCCACGCAGTCAGCTCAGAGGCCGAACGCCGCTTCACGAAGATGGTTGAAATTGACCGGATCGTAGCCGGCAGACGAGCTGCGAGATACAAGTCTAGATCGACCGTAAGGATCGTCGCCCCGTCGGCAGCCAATTCGAGAAGAACGGCATCTGTCAGCCCGAGCCGAGAATGCTCGGCCCTCGCCACTGCAATCCCACTGGGAACGATCCTTTCTTCGAATTGCGCCACAAAGCGTGCCATTGCGTTGGAAAGGTCCGTACGTCTGGGCTCTCCGACTTGCCGTATCAATTTCGATGTCTCGGTAAGAACATTCGGCGAGAGTATGAGGCTGGAATAGGAGCCGACGAAACGCGCCAACAGATCAAAGTCGCTTTCGTCGTAAACCTGCAGCCGCTTGTGGCTCGCAATATGCCGCTTATCCAGCAAGCCTACGATCAACAAGACGGCCAAATTCGAGTCGACGAGGAGTTGGCGAGGAGCCAATTCAGGCCGCCAAGTCCCGAATTTTGACCGCCAAGACCTTCTGGTCGGAATCTCGGATCGTCACGATCCTGTAGTCCCGTGACGGAGACGGTCCGCCAAGAGGCGACAGGATATTGCGCGGCACGTTCCATTCACGAGAAAACCCAAGCGTTATGTTCCAAGCCCCATTACGATCGTCGAAGGAAATTTCTTCAAGACCCAGGTTAAATACTTCTTCATCGGCGAAGAGTTCCGTGAGGTATTTCTTGGCCAACCGTGCGGCTTCCTTCGCGTCCATATCCACCTCACCGATTTCAAACTGTTACGTTCAATACTCGCGAGCGCAAAGGCGAAATTGTCAAGACGTGACCATCAGAACAGGACGGGCTGTAACCTCCCGTACGGGAATCCCACGCCAGTGTCGCGCTGACCGGCCTGTGGCGCTCCCTCACCAGCGGCGGGTGCGACGGAAATAAGCCTCCGCCTCGGCCCCGAAAGTCCGATGCAGACCCGCCTCCTCACCCTTGATGAAGCGGTGCATGATCACGAATGGAAAGGCCGCCGCGACAAGCAGCGGCGACAGCGCGCCGAACCACAGCGCCGCGCCAAAGACGGCCAGAGTCATGCCGGTGTAGATCGGGTTGCGGTTAAGCCGATACGGCCCCTCGACGATCAGCGCTTTCGGCGTCTCGCGCGGTTCGATCGGCGTCTTCTTGCGCCGGAACCACAGCGCCGACCACACGATGACCCCGATGCCGCCCACGAAAAGCGCGACGCCGACGCCCGTTGTCACCGGCGAGGCGAAGCGCCAGAGCGGCAGCCACCAGGCGGCAAGCCATTCGGCGAGGATCGCCCCCAGCGCCCAGACCGGTGGCAGATCGGGAAAGTCACGGGGCATCGCCATGGTGTTGCCTTCCTGTTTGCGGCACGGCGCGAGGATAGGCACGGACACGCGGCCTTGCCAACCAGCGTCGGTCAATCTCGGTCGACCGGCAGGACGAGCGCCGCCGTCGCGGTATCGGGCCGCCCTTCGAGCACCGTGACCGGCGCTCGAAGGACCTGGCACCTTGATCGAGCATCGGAATGACCCGAAAATCGGAACCCACCTTATGCCCCGATGCGCAGTGGTTGCGACTATTTCAGAAGCTTCAGCAGCTCTTTCGCCGCATCCTCCGACGAGGCCGGGTTCTGGCCGGTCACCAGCTTGCCGTCGACGACCACGTAGGAGCTCCAGTCGGCGCCCTTTTCGTAGCGGCCGCCATTGGCCTTGAGCATATCCTCGACCAGGAACGGCACGACGTCGGTGAGGCCGACGGCGTCTTCCTCACCATTGGTGAAGCCGGCCACGCGGCGACCGGAAACCAGTGGCTTGCCGTCGGCGGCCATGGTGTGGCGGAAGATCGCCGGGGCGTGACAGACCGCACCGATCGGGCGGTCGCTGGCGGCGAAGGCCTCGATCAGCCGCTTGCTGTCGGCACTTTCGGCAAGATCCCAGAGCGGGCCATGGCCGCCGGGATAAAAGACCGCGTCGAAGTTCGCCGCGTCGATGTCGGCGAGCTTGGCGGTCGTTGCCAGCGCCTGTTGCGCCGCCTCATCCTTCTTGAAGCGTTCGGTCGCTTCGGTCTGGGCGTCCGGGGCATCGCTTTTCGGATCAAGCGGCGGCTGGCCGCCTTTCGGCGAAGCAAGCGTTATCTTGGCGCCAGCGTCGCGCAGCACGTAGTAGGGCGCGGCGAACTCCTCCAGCCAGAAGCCGGTTTTTTCGCCGGTGTCGCCGAGGGTGTCGTGGGAGGTGAGGACCATCAGAATGTTCATGCGTGTCTCCTTGGGACTGATTATTTCGTGCTGCCGACGCGGATCACCCGCTTGCCGAAGTTCTCGCCCTTGAGCAGGCCGATCAGGGCCTGGGGAGCGTTTTCAAGACCGTCGATGATCTCTTCACGGTAGTGAATCTTTCCTGCCTCGATCCAGGCGCCCATCGCTTTGGCGAATTCGGGATAGAGGTGGACGAAGTCGTTGAAGATGATGAAGCCGCGCACGGTCAGCTGCTTGCGCAGGATTTGCCCCATCAGCCAGTTCATCCGGTCCGGCCCCTCGGGCAGGCTGGTGGCGTTGTATTGCGAGACCAGCCCGCAGACCGGAATGCGGGCGCCGATATTAAGCAGGGGCACGACCGCATCGAGAACCTTGCCGCCGACATTCTCGAAATAGATGTCGATGCCGTCCGGCGTCGCGGCTTTCAGCTGTTCGGCGAAATCCTCGGATCTATGATCGATGCAGGCATCGAAGCCGAGCGTTTCGACGGCGTAGGCGCACTTTTCAGCTCCGCCCGCAACGGCGACGACGCGGCAGCCCATGAGCTTGCCGATCTGGCCGACGGTAGCGCCCACCGGTCCGGTGGCAGCGGCGACGACGAGAGTCTCGCCTTCTTTCGGCGCGCCGATCTGGGTCAATCCGGCCCAGGCGGTGAAGCCTGGCATGCCCATGATGCCGAGCGTCCAGGAAGGGTGCTTGGCGTCGCGGCCGAGTGCGGTGACGCCTTGGCCGTCCGACAATGCGTAGTCCTGCCAGCCGTTGAAGCTGAGCACCCAGTCGCCCTTGTCGAAACCCTTCAGCCTGGATTCCGCGACCTCTGACACCGTGCCGCCGACCATGACCTCGCCGACCGCGACGGGCGGGGCATAGGACGGCGCGTCGCTCATGCGGCCGCGCATATACGGGTCGAGCGACAGAAACTCGGTGCGCAACAGCATCTGGCCGTCCTGGGGCACCGGAATGCCGGCGGTTTCGAGCTTGAGCGTGCTGTCGGTCGGCTCGCCCTTCGGGCGTTCGGCGAGAACCATACGGCGGTTGGTGTTGTCGGTCTGGGACATGGATCAGCTTTCGATTGCGGGTGGGAGGGGGGCACGGTTGTTCGTCCGGCCCGCGAGACATTTCAGGATCGAGGAATCAACCTCTCGGTCGCCGCCATGGCGACCGTAAAGGGTCCGTCGTCCCGGGCCAGGCTGGCCATAAGGCTGGCGCCGAGCCAGATCTGATAAAGGGTCGTGGCGAGGGCATGCGGATCGTCGGTCGGGCTGATTGATCCGTCGGCGGCGCCTTGGCGCAGAACCGCCGACAATTTGGCCACGATCACATCGATTCCGCCTTGCAGGATCGCGCTCATGCCGGGTGACAGGTCGGCCACCTCGGCGGAGAGCTTGACCACAAGGCACCGATCCTCCGTCCGGGGGCTGCATTGTTTCAGCCGCCAGTCCGAAAAATAAGCCAGCAGTCGATCCCTTGCCGAGAGTGCGCCGTCATCAAGTGTCTCGGTGAGATCGGCCTTGTAGCCTTTCACGAAGGCTTCGAGCAGCGCGCAGCCATAGGCCTCCTTGGATGGAAAGTAGTGGTAGAATGACCCCTTCGGCACTTCGGCCGCCTTGAGAAGTTCCTGAAGCCCCACAGCCGTGAAGCCGCGTTGCGCGGTCAGTCCGCGACCAACGGTCAGGAGATGGGTGCGGGTGTCGTTCATGGACACCATGTGGGCACGACTAGACCGGTCGTCTAGTAGGTGCGGCAAATTCATTCTGGCGGCGGCGGCCGGCGGCCCGAGTGAGGCTCTTTGCCAGTCCTTATCGCTGACAGGGACCAGCAAGTTCAATCTCACCGATTGAGCAAGGGGAGCCAGTTCATGAAAACATCGCTTTTCGCGATCGCGGTCGCCTTGCCCTCGCCGACCCGGCCGGTAATGACGGCGTCAACCCGGCGGCACGGCCTACCCCGCCAGCATGCTGGTCGCCAAACTCGGTGACGCGTTCACGCTCGCAATCGGCCGAGGACGTCCTCGGCCAGATCGAATCCCTGCATGGCGACGCCGATGGCTTCAGCGCCGCGTTCGACGTGCTGCGGCAGGCGATGGCCGACGGCGACGCGGCCACGGTGGCGGAATTCGGCTCCGATCCGCTGACCGTCCGGGCGAATGGCGAGGTCTACGATGTCCTCGAAGCGCAGGATCTGATCGACAATTTCGACAGCCTGATCGCCCCGGACACCCAGCAGCTTGTCGCCAATCAGGATCTGGCCGACCTGATGGTCAACAGCGACGGCGTCATGTTCGGCGCAGGCGAGTTGTGGCTGTCCGCCGTCTGCGACGACGACGCCTGCAGCAGCGCCCTGCTGGCGAATCATCGCCATTAATAATTGAGGGGGTGCGGAGGGACGGCGGGTGGCTCGTCGCTCATCGCAACCAACCGCCCGCGTACGAA
The DNA here is from genome assembly GCF_017183135.1 of Aurantimonas marina. Taxonomy (GTDB): domain Bacteria; phylum Pseudomonadota; class Alphaproteobacteria; order Rhizobiales; family Rhizobiaceae; genus Aurantimonas; species Aurantimonas marina. Next base: position 128,901 of record NZ_JADDXW010000006.1, read on the forward strand.
TTGCCCGAGCGATCTCCCCTCAATCCGCCATCGTTTCCAGGCTGGCATAGCCCTCGGCCGCCGCGCCCGCGTCGAAGGGCGTCGTCACTTCGACGAAGCTGTCAGGGTAAAAGCCGTTGAAGCGGGTGCGGAGCGACAGGGAATAGGCGCCGATATGGCCGATCTCGATCCAGTCGCCGGTGTCGACCGTCTCCGGCAGCCAGAACGGCCGCGACAGGATGTCGACGCTGTCGCAGGTCGCGCCGCAGACCTTGAAGGCCTGGATGTTCTTCGGATCGCCATTGCGGCGCGTCCTCGCCGGATCGGGGATAAAGCGCGCCGGCAAAGTGATCTTGCCGGTCCATGAATCCGACAAGGACGCCCAGATGCCGTCATTGATGTAGAGCCGCTTGCCCTTGCGCAGGAGCACCCGGACGATCAGCGAAAAGGCTCTTGCGACGATCACCCGCCCCGGCTCGGCGACCAGCGGCAGATCGTCGAAAGCCCATTCGGCGAGATCGGCGCGCAGCCGCGCCATGATCTCGTCCTGCCCCGGCATCTCGCGCTTTTTCCGGCGCGGGTCGTGGCCGTATTCGGCCGGAAAGCCGCCGCCAACGTCGAGCCCGGCGAGCGGCACGTCGGCGCGGTTCCTCACCCAGTCGGCCGAGGCCAGCGCCCGCTCGTAGGTTTCGGGGTCCTCGATCTGCGAGCCGACGTGAAAGCACAATCCAACCTTGAAGCCGATCTTGTGGCAGCGCCGCAAAAGCTCGACCGCGTGGGCGGGCGCCGCGCCGAACTTCTTCGACAGTTCGTAGGCGGCGCTGCCCTTGGTCTGCAGCCGCACGTAAAGGGTGATGCCGGCGGGATCGAGATCAAGGGCGCGGACGATGCGCAGGATCTTGGCGACCTCGTCCTCATGGTCGAGCGACATCACCCGGATGCCGTAGGTCTCCAGCGCCAGACGAATGTCCGACTGCGCCTTGACCGGATGCATGTAGAGCATCTCGGCCTCGGGCTGCGCGGCGGCAACGGCGGCGAACTCGCCGGGCGAGGCGACGTCGAAGATCCTGATGCCCGCCTTGCTCAGGGTTTCGAGTACCATTGGCTCGCCATTGGTCTTGACCGCATAGGCGGTGTCGCCGGGAAACGCCGCCATGAAGCGCTTCGCGTCGGCGGTCAGCACATCGGGGCGGAAGCAATAGACCGGCACGTCGGGGCGCAGCGTCAGGGCGGCGTCCTTCGCCGTTGGAAAACTCTGCAAGGCGTCTCTCCGCTGGGCCGGCGGCCGGATGACCGGCCTGTGGGTCCGCAACTAGAGCACCGGACGCGAATGGGCAGGCATCGTTTCGCCTCGGTCGATCGCGCCCACCTTTTCCGTCCCTCCCCCGTTGCCGTAGCCCCCGCCGCGCTTCTAGAAAGACGGGCGACACAACAGGATCGACCGCCCATGTCCCTTCCCTCGCCCATCCCCATGCGGCTGGCGCCGCTCAGCCTGACCCGCGTCGTCGCCGACATCGAGGCCGGACGCGCCACGCCGGAGACCGTGATCCGGGAAGCGAACGAGCGTATCGACAGCCTGGACGGCGTGATCGGCGCTTTCGTTCGCCGGGCATCGGCGGACAGCATTGCAGCCGCGAGGGCCGCCACCGGGCCACTTCGCGGCGTGCCCTTCGGCGTCAAGGACATCTTCGACACGTTCGACATGGCGACGGAGCACGGCTCGCCGATCTATGAAGGCCATCACCCGCTGGCCGACGCGCCGCTGGTGGCGATCGCCCGCTCGCTGGGCGCGGCGATCCTCGGCAAGACCGCGACGACGGAATTCGCCTCGATGGACCCGGCGGCGACGCGCAACCCGCATGATCTGGCGCACACGCCCGGCGGCTCCTCCTCGGGGTCGGCGGCCGGCATCGCGGCGGGCATGCTGGCGGCAGCCTGCGGCTCGCAGACCGGTGGCTCGGTGATCCGTCCCGCGTCGTTCTGCGGCATCGCCGGCTACAAGCCGAGCTTCCGGCTGTTGCCGACGGTGGGCATGAAGGTGTTTTCCTGGACGCTCGACACCGCCGGGCTGTTCGCGGCGGGCGTCGCCGACGTGGCGTTGCTGGCGGAATGCCTCAGCGGGCGGGAATTGACGGCGCCGCCGCTCGCCGACGCATCGGGCCTGACGATCGGGCTCTACCGCACGGCAATGGACACCGGGCCGCAGGGGCGTCTCGATCCGGCGATGGCGGCGGCGTGGGAGACGGCGGCAAAGGCACTCGAAACGGCGGGCGCCAAGCTTATCGATATCCCCGAGCCGGCGGCGCTGGAAGCGGCGCGTGACGCCCATGGGACCGTGCAGAATTTCGAGGCGGCGCAGGCGCTCCTGCACGAGCGGACGATGCATCGGAGCCGGATGGGGCCGCAGGTGCTGGCGCTGCTGGACGAAGGCGCCGCGGTAACCCCCGAGGCATACGACGCGGGACGGCGCACGGCGCGGATCGGCCGGAAGGCGGCGGCTGCCCTGTTCGACACCTGCGACGCGCTGCTGGCACCCTCGGCCTTCGGGCCGGCGCCGAAGGGGCTCGCCACCACCGGCGATCCGGCCCTCAACAAGCTGTGGACGCTGACCGGCACCCCCTGCGTCAACGTGCCGGGGCTGGCGACGGCGGAGGGCCTGCCGCTTGGCTTGACGATCGTCACCCGCTTCGGCCGCGACCGGACGACACTGTCCGTCGCCAAGCTGCTCGAAGATCGTCTGCAAGCTGGATAAGGCGACGCCGACCAATGCGGCGCGAATGCGGCGGGGGCGATCTGGAATGCCCTCAGCGGTGCCAACGCCGCAGTTTCGCCGTTCCACCCAGCACGGAAGTGGAGATCACCAGACATTTCAAGGCGTAACGCCGAGCAGGCCCTGTGGAGCGCGGAGTCTTTCCCCCCAGCGGTTTCGGCGGGCTCTCGATCACGAAGGCCAGCGCCAGAAAAAAATATCGAGCGCTTTTCGCGCCTGCATCCCGAGTCATTGCAGCGGTTTGCGGACATTGGTCCGAAACGTCAGTGCGGTGCAGCAACGAATTGGGGTTTACCATCGATTCAGGTTCGTTACCTTCCGGGCACATCTCGTCAACGAGGAGGCGATGCACATGGAACTGACGCGTTCGCTGAATTTGGTGATGATCCTGGCCGCTTTTGTCTTTGTCGGCGCCATGGTCATGGGTGTCGTGCCCTGATTCGAATGATATCCGACGCCGCGCCTCAAGCGGCCCCAATTTGAAAAAGCCGGGTCACCCCGGCTTTTTTTGCGTCTTGATCAGATAGCCGCGCCGCCAGCAGTTCAGGCGGCGGCCGCTTCGCTGGCGGAGCTTTCCGGCGCCGACGCATCGTCGGCCCGAAGCCCGAGGATGTGGCAGATCGAATAGACCAGATCGGCGCGGTTCATGGTGTAGAAGTGGAAATCGGAGATGCCGCGCTTCTGCAAATCCAGCACCTGATCGGCGCAGACCGCCGCGGCGACGTGGCTGCGCGTCTGCTCGTCGTCCTCCAGCCCCTCGAAGCGCGCCGCGAGCCAGGCCGGAATGCTGGCGCCCGTGGCCGCGGAGAAGCGTGCGACCTTGGTGAAGTCGTGGATCGGCACGATGCCGGGCACGATCGGAATGTAGATGCCGGCGCGTCGCACGCGCTCGACATAGCGTTCGAAGGTGTCGTTGTCGAAGAAGAACTGGGTGATGGCGCGGGTCGCGCCATTGTCGACCTTGCGCTTCAACAGGTCGATGTCTGTGGCGAAATCCGGGCTTTCGGGGTGCTTTTCGGGATAGGCGGCGACCGATATCTCGAAGTCGGCGAAGGCTTTCAGCCCGGCGACCAGCTCGACCGCGTTGCGATAGCCGTCCTTGTGAGCCACATATTCGCCGCCGACGCCGGCCTGGCTGTCGCCGCGCAGCGCCACGAAATGGCGGACACCGGTCTGCCAATATTGCCGAACGACGGCGTCGACTTCCTCCTTGGTGGCGTCGACACAGGTCAAATGCGCCGCCGGCGTCAGCCGCGTCTCCTTCAGGATGCGCTCGATCGTCTGATGGGTCCGCTCACGGGTCGAACCGCCTGCGCCGTAGGTCACCGAGACGAAACTGGGGCCGAGCGGCGCCAACCGCTTGATCGCGCGCCACAGATTCTCCTCCATCTTCTCGGTCTTCGGCGGAAAGAACTCAAAGGAGACATCGATGCCGGACGTCGAAAGGGGATTGGAGCGGCTCATGACGGCTTTCACTTCTCAGCTGACAAGGGTTTGACGGGCGGAGGCGGCTGCCGCGACCAAGAGGCGCGGGTCCTTCGCAATGCAGATGGTCACGGTGAGTTCCCCGGTTTCGCCGCCACTGGAAACGAGATGGTCGATACTGACCTGTTCGAGACCGGCTTCTTCCAGATAGCCGACCAGCGTTGCGTCGGAAAAGCCGAGGCGCAGATGCGCGTGCTCGGCCCGCAGGAATTCCAACTCATGGGGGGCGAAATCGATGATCGCCAAACGGCCGCCCGGTGCAACGGCCCGCGCGGCCTCCGCGATGGCGGCTTGCGGATCGTCGAGATAATGCAGCACCTGATGGATGGTCACGAGATCGAAGGCCTGGCGCTCGACCGGCAGATGATAGGCGTCGCCCTGGCGCACCTGGGCGTTGAGGATCTGTGCCGCATCGAGCTTGGCGCGGGCGATCGCCAGCATCTCGCGCGAGGCGTCGATGCCGACCGCCCGTTCGCAGCGCGGCGCCAGGAGCTCGAGAATTCGCCCCGTACCCGTGCCAATATCGAGGAGGGTTCCGATCCGCTTGGTCCCCAAGGCGGTGACAAGTGCCCGTTCGACCTCGGCGTCGGCGGCATGCAGCGCGCGGATGCGATCCCAACGGCCGGCATTGCGGGCGAAATAGTCGGCGGCGCGACGGGCCCGCTCGGCTCGCACCGCTTCCAGCCGCTCACCGTCGCGTTCGACCACTGAGTCGGCCTCGTCCGCCCAGGATAAAAGCGAGCGCACCAGCCCAACCACCGACGCGTCGTCGCTGACACGGAAATAGGCCCAGGCGCCTTCCTGATATCGCGCCAGCACTCCCGACTCCACCAGCAGCTTCAAATGCCGCGAAATGCGCGGCTGCGATTGTCCGAGAATCGTCGTAAGCTCGCTCACCGTCAGATCGCTGCGGGCGAGAAGCAGAACGAGGCGAAGACGCGTCGGCTCGGCGACTGCCTTGAGGGCGTCGACGAGTGGCTCGAAGGAAAGTTTCTGGATGTCCAGCATGACGCATCTCGATTACGATATAAAGATATCTTTATATGAAGAAGGACGTCCGTGCAAGCGGTTTTCGATGAGCACGGTGCTTTCACCAAACCCGTTGGAGGGCAGGCGGTGCTGCCAGCGATCGGAGAAACGGCGATGACCGCCTCCGACCAACGCGCGCCGGTCGTTCGTCCTGGCGAGGTCCGCTTCGACGGGCCCGAGCCCAACTATGACGATGCGGGGTTGGTTTTCATCGGCCGCGTTCGGTCGCCCTGGGCGAGCCGGGACGAGTGTCCGAAAAACCTGTCCGACGCCCGCGAGCGCGGGCAACCCGCCCGGGTCGAGATCGACGCGCGCTGGCGCGGCGCACTGACCGGGCTCGGCGTGGATCGTTCGGTGTTCCTGCTGACCTGGCTGGACGGCGCCGAGCGGGATCTCGCCATACAGGCGCCGCGTCATGCCGACGGCCCGCGCGGCACCTTCATGCTGCGCTCGCCGGTGCGTCCGAACCCGATCGGGCTGCACCTCGTTCGGCTGCTCACCGTCGATCAACAGGCGGGCATTCTCACCATCGACGCCATCGACGTGCGCGACGGCACGCCGCTCATCGACATCAAGCCGTATCTGGCGTCGATCGACGCGCCGCCGGAGTAAAGAATGCGAACCGACCGTCAAAGGCGCCTTGCCCACGCACTGACCGCGACGATCCCGCGCGCGCCTTTCCTTGACGCCGATGCGATCCGCACGGCGGCGCGTGCGCACCACATGCGGGCGCTGTCGCCCCAGAGCGCCGTCTGGCTGGCGACCGTGGCCCATATCCGGCATACGCATACCGATTACGACGCCTTGATGGACGAGGGTTACGACCGGGACGCCGCCCGCTTCTTCGTCCTCGATGCCATCAACGCCGTGCTCGATCGCTGGGGTGGGACGCGGCGGCTCGATGCCGATACCGACGATGGGCCGCCGTCAGCAGGTATTGCCGAGATCACCCCAGCCGGGGACGAGAGCACCGGCCGCGCCTGATCCGGACAGGGCCTCATCGCAGCGACAGCCTCCCCGCGGCGCTATCCGTAAATCCACTGCTCCGGGACGCGGGCCTCGAAGGGTTCTCCGATCACGATGCGGCTTGGCTTCTCCACCCAGGCGACGAGGCCGCGCCGGTGCCTTGCCGCCGTGACGAAGCCGAGTTCGATGTCGTCACGCCCCTCGTACCGCCCGGCGACGGCGCGGCCCGACAACCGGCACGGACCGTTGTCGCCATCGATCCGCAAGGTGACCCCACCGGAAAACATCAGGATCGTGCGGGGCGGCAGCCAGGAGAGATCAACAATGCCTTCGACGAGCAGATTGCCGCCGATCCATTCCGGCCTGATCTCCGCGACATCCAACCGAGCGGCAGCCTCGGCGAGTTCGTCGGCGGCCAGCAGCGAAAGCTGGCGCTCGTTGCGGATTTCGGTGCCGCGCGGATACCACGGTTCGCGTCCGCCCGACCGGCGCGTGATTCCACCATGGCGGTCGCCGGCGATGCCGTCGAAGCCAAGATCGAGAGACGCGACCGGTGCCGTTTCGAAGCCGCCGTCGCCGGTGCGAAACAGCCCCGCAACCCAGCCGGCCCGCTTATTCGCGCGCGTTCGTATCATGGTTCCCCCCAACGGCCCGACTTCGGGCGGCCGCATACCAGCTACCCTTCCGCTTCCGATGGTTCGCTTGCCTCCGGCTCGACCTTTGCCTCGAACGTTATGACCCGGTAGATGTAAAAGATCACGATTAGCCCAAGAACGACATTCGACACTGGACCGACATAGGCCTCGACCGCGTCGTAGTTCTGCCCAAGCAGATAGCCAGCGCCGGCCAGCAGGCTGGTCCAGACGGCGCTGCCGATCGCCGACAGCACAAGAAAGACCAGTAGCGACATCTTTGCGATGCCGGCGGGCACGGAGATCAACGTGCGGACGGTGGGAATCAGCCGGCCGAACAGCACCGCAGAATAGCCATGCCGGCGGAACCAGCTGTCTGCGGAGTCCACGTCGTCGGGAGCCAGCGTGAGCCAGCGGCCGTGACGCGCCGCGAGCCGTTTCAGCCGCCGTTTACCGATCAGTTTGCCGGCGTAGTACCAGGGGATGACGCCGGCGAGCGATCCAATGGTGCCGGCCAAAATCACCGTGAGCATCGACATCTGGCCGCTGGCGGCCTGGTAGCCGGCCAGCGGCATGATCAGTTCGGAGGGAATCGGCGGGAAAATGTTCTCCAGGAACATCAACAGGGCGATGCCGAAGGCACCGAGGCTGTCCATCAGGGTCTTGACGAAAACATCCATGAGCAAATCCGTGGCTTCCGGGACTGGACCCTGTTCGACGGCGGGGCGGACCCGTTCACCGCCAAGCAACGAATACCGACGCGTAACGATCCGCCGCGGGAGGAAATAATCCCGATGCGACCGGCACTGGTCCGCGCCGTTCGCTTGCGGCCGTCAGCGATCGATGCTCATGTGGCGCGATGACGACGGGCCTTCGGAGCTTCGACAACTTCTCCTGGGCAAGCCTCCTGGCCGGCCGCGACGTGCTGATCTGCGATGGCGACGCCAGTCGGGCGCTGCAGACCGCCGAGGCGCTGGAGCGGGCTGGCGCCCGCGCGACGATCGCGGAAAGCCAGAGGGTTGCACTCGACCGCCTGCCCCGTCGCAACTTCACCCTCGCCGTCGTCGCGCTGGACGGTGTGGGCGAAGTCGATGCGGTGCTGTCGAAGGCGCTGAACGCGGCCAACACGAAACTTCTGATCATGGCCGAGCCGGCGCGGCATCCAAGCCTGCGCGATGCCGAGCCCCGCACCTGCGTCGTCGGCCTTGCGACCAGCGAGCGGCAATTGGTGATGATGCTCACCGCCTCGAAGGACGAATAGGCTGCGACGTTACCCCAGCGCCGAACCAATCGAGGTTTCGATCTGCTGCTCGGTATAAGGTTTCTGCAACACGGGACAGGTCTGCCATTCCTCCTCAAGGCCCGAGCGCCCATAGCCGGTGGCAAAGACGATCGGCACCCCGGCACTGCGGAAACGTTCCGCCACCGGATACACCTTTTCTCCCCCGACATTGACATCCAGGATCGCGACGTCGACCTCCACGCCGGAGTCGATCATCTCATGGGCGCCGTTGAGGCGCATAGCCAGCCCCACAACCTCGCATCCGAGGTCAAACAGCATATCTTCCAGTTGCATGGCTACAAGGCTCTCGTCCTCGACGACGAAGATCTTCAGACCCTTCATGGCATGCGATCCGTTACGCGGCTGAGCTGTCAAATTCGTCCACCTCGGACAGGGCAATCTGGAACCGACAAATGAGCCCGGTTTTGCCGAGGTCAAGGGAAAGAGCACCGGCAAGCTCGCCTTCGATAATCCGCCGCAGCATACGGATGCCGAAACCGGGGATCAGACCGCGACCGGCGGGACCGCCCATGGTCTCGCGCCAGATCACGTTGAGGTGCCGGCCGTCACGATGCTGCGACGTATTCCATTCAACGGCGAGGGTGCCGGCGGAAGATGCCATCGCTCCATAACGGTCCGCATTGGTGGCAAGTTCATGGAAAACCATGGCGAGCGCAATCGCCCATTTCGATGTCAGGTGTACCTCTGGGCCGGCCATTCGAATCCGCGCCGGGTCGAACGCAGCGAGTTCCTGGCGCAGCAGCACAGACAGGCCCGCCGCTTCCCAGCGACGTGCCGAAAGGACGTCGTGCGCCTGGCTCAACGCCATGATCCGCGCCTCGAAGGCATAGCGGGCCTCCTCCGGATCGGTGATATTGCGAAAACTCTGCCGCGCCATCGCCTGAACGGTCGATAGCGTGTTCTTCACGCGATGGTTCAATTCGTCGATCAAAACCCGTTGACGTTGTGCCGCGCGAATCGATTCGGTTCGGTCGAAGCCCTGAACGAAGACACCGGATATCTTTCCGGCGGCGTCGCGGATCGGGTTGTAGGAAAAGTCGATGAAGGACTCTGTGGGCTCACCCTGCGGCTGTGACCGGATCATCACCCTGACGCCCTCGCCGGAAAAGCTGCGGCCTTCGCTGAAGACCTCATCCAACATTTCGAAGAAGCCCTGCCCTTCGATTTCCGGGATGACGGTACGGACCGGGCGGCCAATGGCGTCGCGCCCACCGATGAAGCGGGAATAGGTATCGTTGACGAAGGTAAAGACATGGTCGGCTCCCTGCAGCACCGCGATCATGCCCGGCGCTTGGCGGAACAAACCACGGAATTCCTCGGCTTGAGAGACTGATGTCTGATAGGCTTCCTCGACGTCCTGGGCGTGCTTGAGCAGGGCCAGTTCACTGGGGACCGTGCGGAACGGCACCGAACTGGCTTCCTTCAGACGGGCGATCTCCGTGACGTCGACAGTATTTTGGATAATGAACTCGACTTCGTCCTCGGCGCTCCTTACCGGCGTATGCGTTGCCGTCCAATAGCGTTGCTCAAATCCGCCGCCAGCCGAGAGCGGGCGGGGAATATCGTAGGGAATGAAGGCGATCGTATCGGGCTCGCCACTCTTGAGCACCTCATCGAGGGAGGCCTTCAGCCGGCGCCCGCTCTCCCCTTCATTAGGAAACATGTCGAAGAGCTTCCGTCCCACCAGTTCCTCGCGCGGGCGCATTACCGCACTCTCGTAGGCGCGGTTGACGGCGACGTAACGCAACTCCGAATCCAGCACCATGTAGGGACTGGGAAGGGCATCGAAGAATGATTCAAATTGCGGGGGTCTCATTCAGCGATATACTCTGTCGCACAAGGCTGCCGCCTGGCTTCCGCTTCCGTCCCACTCATCTACAGGTCCTCATACACTGAACCTCGGCGCCCTTGCACCTTGGCATACCCTTTTTTCCTGCTTCCGGACTGCCTAGGCAAGCCGAAGGATCACCACAGAGCCGAACATCCGGACCGTCGTGATGACTGCTTTCGTGCATGTATGCAGCCGCCCCTCGTCCAAAAGACCCCGCACTTCAGACGAACGCCAGCTCGTATCAACGCGCGAGCGGGTCTTCGGTTTCACAGAAATATAGCCGGCTACGGCTGGCATGGTTTTTTCTTCGTCGGTGAAGGCAGCTTCCGTGCCCGTGTTACTATCCAGGCGTCGCCTCCCAGCGGCACGATCATCCATTCGGGATCCCGTATTCGACTCTCGGCCTCCGATTACAAGTTTTCTAACTGTTCGGGTGATCAATTCTTACCTCGCACGTAATTGAAAAACCCGGGCAGGCCGTGCATTAGGTCATCCGTGTTTTGGTGGCGGAGGCAGGGTGGCGGCAACCGGCAGACGGTTCGCCCTTACCTGCCGGCGCCGCAAGATGCAGCAAGGCCGCAGCGGGCATGGGAAGCGCCGCGGGCCTGACGAAAGAGCCGCGAAGCCGCTTCGGCGGATTCCACGAAGGAGAGAGTGATGCAGGATTCAGCCGAGATGGCCGTGGCCACGGACGCCACCACCCTCCGCCACATGGCGAACGGAATCCGCTTCCTGTCGATGGACGCGGTGGAAGCGGCCAAATCCGGCCATCCCGGGATGCCGATGGGCATGGCGGATGTCGCGACGGTGCTGTTCAGCCGATTCATGAAATTCGACCCCGCCCGCCCCGACTGGCCGGATCGCGACCGCTTCGTCCTCTCCGCCGGCCACGGTTCGATGCTACTTTACTCTGTTCTGCATCTGACCGGCTACAAGGACTTTTCGATCGAAGAACTGAAGCGCTTCCGCCAGATCGGCTCGAAGACCGCCGGCCATCCCGAATACGGTCACGGCGCCGGGATCGAGACGACGACCGGGCCGCTCGGCCAGGGCCTCGCTACCGCCGTCGGCATGGCGCTCGGCGAGCGCATCCTGAACGCCCGCTTCGGCTCCGACTTCTGCGAGCACTTCACCTACACGATCGCCGGTGATGGCTGCCTGATGGAGGGCGTCAGCCAAGAGGCGATCTCGCTCGCCGGTCATCTCAAGCTGAACAAGCTGATCGTCTTGTGGGACAATAACCATATCACCATCGACGGTTCCACCGACCTGTCGACGTCGGAGGACATGCACAAGCGCTTCGAGGCCGCTGGCTGGGCGACGCTGGCTGTCGATGGTCAGGATCCCGACGCCGTCGCGGAGGCGATCGAGGCGGCGCGGAGGTCAGACCGCCCGACGATGATCGCCTGCCGAACGACGATCGGCTACGGCGCCGGCAAAAAGGCCGGGACCGCCGGCATCCACGGCTCGCCGGTCGGCGCGGAGGGCATTGCCTATGCGCGCGAGCACCTCGCCTGGGCGTATGAGCCGTTCGTGCTACCCGACGATGTCACCGATTTCTGGAAAGCAGTGGGTCGACGCGGCGCGACAGAGGCCGACGCCTGGGCCGACCGGCTCGCCAAGGCGGATTCGCAAAAGGCCGCCGACTGGAAGCGCATGATGGCCGACGGGTTCGACGGCGATGCCGCCGCAATCCTCGCCGAGGTCAAGGTGCAGCTTGCCGGAGAAAAGAGCGTCGCCACCCGCAAGGCCAGCCAGACGGTGATCGATGCGCTGACCGCGCAATCGATGAAGCTGATCGGCGGCTCGGCCGATCTGTCTGGATCGAACTTGACCAAGGCCGGCGCGGCCAAGCCGATCTCGGCCGAGGACTACACCGGCAACTACATCTACTACGGCGTGCGCGAGCACGGCATGGCGGCCCTGATGAACGGCCTGTCGCTGCACGGCGGCTTCGTGCCGTTCGGCGGAACCTTTCTTTGCTTCACCGACTACGCCCGCCCGGCAATTCGCCTGTCGGCGCTAATGGAGCGGCCGGTGATCTACGTCATGACCCATGATTCGATCGGCCAGGGTGAGGACGGGCCGACGCACCAGCCGATCGAGCATCTGGCCTCGCTGCGGGCGATGCCGAACATGAATGTGTTCCGCCCGGCCGATGGCGTCGAGACGGCCGAGTGCTGGGAACTAGCACTGGCCGCGAAGGCGACGCCCTCGACCCTGGTGCTGACGCGCCAGGGCGTGCCGACGCTGCGGACGGATGGGACGAAGGAGAACCGCTCGGCCAAGGGCGCCTATGTCATCGCCGCGGCTGACGGCAAGCGCGACGTGACGATCCTCGCCACCGGCTCGGAGGTCGGTCTCGCGGTGGATGCGAAAGCTCTCCTCGCCGAAAGCGGCATCAAAGCCGCCGTCGTCTCGATGCCCTCTTGGGAGCTCTTCCAGGCGCAGCCGCAGTCCTATCGCGACGAGGTGCTCGGTTCGGCGCCGCGTGTCGCCGTGGAAGCGGCCAGCCCCTTCGGCTGGGCGCGATATGTGGAGAGCGAGGACGACGTCGTCGGCATGAGGAGTTTCGGCGCCTCGGCACCCGGACCCGATGTCTACAAGCATTTCAACATCACGCCGGCTGCCGTGACAGAGAAGGCCCGCGCCAAGCTCGGACGCTGACCAGACCGCAAGTGCTGGAGACGCCGCGATACGCCCGGCCGGTCGTTGCCCAGTCGCGTCATACCGCAAGGCCGACTTCCGAAGAAGAGAACTGGACGTTGTCGCCAGGACGGCCTGCGTCTTTTCCGGGCCGGATCGCCTAAGCGACCTCGAACCAGGTCTTCATGCCGGCGACCTGATGCTCGAGCATGTGACAGTGCAAAAGCCACTTGCCCGGATTGGACGCTTCGAGCGCGATCTCGATGGTCTCCATCGGCGCGTTGAGCACGGTATCGCGCCAGTCACCGTTCGGATCGGCCTTGCCGTCGCGGGTCAGCACCTTGAAGTGGTGGCCGTGCAGATGCATCGCATGCGGCCAGCGGGTGTCGTTGAAGATTGTCAGCTTGACCGTCTGCCCGGCCGATGCGCGGAACAGCGGCTCGTCCATGTCGCCGGCGACGCCGTTGAAGGCCCAGACGCGCCGCAGCCCCACCAGCTCGTCGAAGCCCCGCTCGCGGCCCTCGACCATCGCGCGCTCCATCGAGCCCATGGCGCCGCCGGCCATATCGAGCCGGACGTCGAGGACTTTGTCCATATCCAGCGCGTGGCGCATGGTCTCGGCCAGCGGCTGTACGTCGCTCGGTTTCTCGGGCAGCGCCGCCCGGTCGTCATAGACGAGATCGGCGGCATCGATCCATGCCTGGTCCGCATAGATCTTGATGGGGACGCGTGCCCCAGGTTCTGCCTGACAATCGATGACAACGTCGGCACGCTGCGCCGGGGCGAGGACGACCACGTCGTCATTGAGGCCACGCGGCGCAACGGGATGGCCGTCGACGGCCATCAGGCGGGGGTCAAGCCCTTCGAGCGAGACCCCCAGGATGCGGGCGTTGGCGCCGTTGATCAGGCGCAGGCGGATGCGCTCGCCGGCCCTGACCGGCAGTTCAGGTCCAACGGTGCCGTTGACCGTCACCACGTTGCCGATGCGCCCGCCGTGCCCCCAATCCATGAGGCTGCCGAGGTTGTCCTCGTCGATCATGCCATCGCCGGTGAGGCGCCAGTCGTCGAGGAACAGCGTCAATTCGCGATCGGCGCCGCCCCAAGGTTCCGGCTCCTCGACGATCAGCGGACCGCTCAGCCCCCGCGCCATCTGTTCCCAAGAACGGTCATGGCTGTGGTACCAGAAGGTGCCGGCGTCGGGCGCGATGAAGTCGTAGTCGAAGCGGCCCCCCGCCGGAACCGGATCCTGGGTCAGGCCGGCAGCGCCGTCCATGGCGTTGTCGATCCGAATTCCGTGCCAGTGCACGGCCGTCGATTGCGGCAGGTCGTTGACGAGGCTGCGCTGGACCCGCTCGCCGGCCTTGACACGGATCGGCTCGCCGGGCGTGACGCCGTTATAGGCCCAGACCTTCGTTGGACCGAACGAGTCGGCGGGCAGAAGCTGCGCCACGCCAGGAGCCGCGCGCAGTTCCGGCAAGGGTTCGGCCGCGAATCCCGAACGGATCGCGGCCGGCGTGAGCGCCGATCCGGCGAGAGCGGCCGTACCCAGCATGAAGCGGCGTCTGGAAATCATAGGTACCCTCGAGAATTCAGGCCGTTGCGGCAGAAGACATCCGCCGGAGCGGCGCTGCGCCCCCGGAGAGAGGCACATTTGATTATGAACCGCGGGCACCCCGATCCGGGATGCCCGCAGTCGATCACTTACTTTCTTCCCGCGCGGCGTTCAACGAATCGTGCCGCGTGCGGATTTCTTCCGGCCAGGTCGACTTGATGTAGGAAAGCACCGCGACGATCTCCTCATCGCTCAGCATCTCCGCATAGGCCGGCATCGCCGACTCGTACCCGCCACCGACGACCGCCGCCGGCCCCAACTTGGTCAGTCGGAACAGGGTCTCGTCATCGTGGTGCCAGGTATGACCATTCACGTCGTGCGGCGGCGCCGGCATCAGGCCATCGGGACCGGGAGAGCGCCAATCCGGCTGCCCCTTCAGATCGGCGCCGTGGCAGGAGGCACAGTTCGCCGCATAGAGCGACTGCCCTTGCGCCACGGTGGCGGCGTCGGCGGGGCGCAACAGCCCCACCTGCCCGCCGCCGAGAAGCGACATGACGGTCCAAAGGCCGACTCCCGCCGCGACGAATACGGCGAGGATGAGTCCCCACCGCATCACACCAGCCCTTCCGGTTCCTTCGCTGCGCGCACCAGAACCGTCGTGCCGTCGGGGACGCGGTCGTAGAGATCGATGATCTCGTGGTTCAGCAGCCGGACGCAGCCCGAAGACACGGCGCGACCGATCGAATGGGCCTCCGGCGAACCGTGGATGCGATACAGCGTGTCCCGTCCGTTCTGGAAGAGATAGAGCGCCCGCGCGCCGAGCGGATTGTTGAGCCCCGGCGGCTGACCGCCATTAGCGGCAGAGTATTTTTCCAGTTCCGGCTGACGCTCGATCATTTCTTTGGGCGGCGTCCAGGTCGGCCAATGGCGCTTGTACTGGATCGTCGCCTTGCCCGACCAGGCAAAGCCGGCGCGTCCAACCCCGACGCCGTAGCGCAGGGCCTTGCCACCCTCCTGAACGAGATAGAGAAAGAATTCGCCGGGATCGACGACAAGGGTTCCAGGAACCTCGCCGGTCGGATCGTCCACGATTTGACGCCAGTATTTGGGTGCCACCACGCCGGGCGGGACCGCCGGGATCGGATAAGGCTCCGTGGTGATCGGTCCGTATGAAAGGGGATATGGCGGAATCGGCTCCGGTTTCGGAGCTGCGGCCAAGGGCGGCGGCGAGGTGACACAGCCGCTGACGGCCAGTGCCGTCGCGGACAAGCCGGCGCCGAGGATAGCGCGTCGTGTAAGCATGTTGATAATCCTGATTCAATAGACGTGGCGGCCGAATACGATTGGCCGGAGACGGCGTGAATCAGGTCCGGGGCGGCTTCGTCAGCGGAGGCGGCGCCAACGATCGCCAGCCGAGGTCGGCTGTTTGGCTTTGGGATACACTGGTCGAGGGAGCACCGGTCGAAGCGGACGCGAGAATAGCGATCAGATCGACGACACAGCGGCTGGACTGTTGGCCCTTCGCGGCCATGCCGCAACGCTTGCCCGCATTGCTCCACGCGCGCGCCGCCATGCCGCTCGCCGCTGGGATCGAGACGTCGATCGCAGACGCCGACGCGATGCCATGGGCGGGCGCCAACAGCATCGGGACGATCAACAGGAGGGTCAACAGAAGCCGAATCATGTCAGGTGTCTAGTTCATCATCCCGTCGAATTGAAGGCGCGGCCATACAATGCCGCGTGATACTGCGGTGACCGCTGCAGGCCGGCGATCCTTCCCAAGCGCAGGCCCGCGGAAAAATCCATGTGGCCTGCGGGATCTTCTTGGAGGGCTGCGGACGAGCTGGCTTCGCAGCCGCACGACCGGAACCCGATGTCGCTTTACTTCGCCGCGACGATCAGCGGACCGTGCATGCCCATTTCGTAATGCCCCGGGATCAGGCAGGCAAACTCGAACTTGCCGGTCCTGGTGAAGGTCCAGACCAAGTCGCCGTCCTCCCCCTCGTCCAACCGGATGGCGTTGGGGTCGACATGCTTCATGTCCGCAGACATGGCCATCTCGCCCTTGTGCTTCTGGTTCGCCTTCGGCGTGCCGATGACGAACTCATGCTCGAGCACACCGTCGTTCTCAATCGCGAAGCGGATCGTCCGACCCTGCTTCACCTCGATTCTGGAAGGCTCGAAGAGCATGTCGCCATCCTCGGTCTCCAGCATGGTGATCTCGATGGTCCGGTCGACAGCGTCGGCCTTACCGGGCTTGCCGACGGCCATTTGCTTATTGTCGCCCCCGGCGTGCGTTCCGCCGGCAAGCACCGGGGCGGCAATGACCGTGGATGCGAAAGCGGCGGCGATGATCAGTTTGTTCAACATAGGTCGTTCCTCGTTATTCACTTGCGATACGTCCCTCCGATCGCGGCCCTCAATGGCCGAGGGGTTGCCGTCACGCGGCGACTGCACCGCACGGATCTGGAAGGAGTGTGATAGTTGGAAGTTCAGGAATGCCGCCCGGGATCCATCTCTGGACCGCGCTCAGGTCGATCGGCTGGAAACCGAAAGCCACCGAAATCGATCGGATGCGACGGGCGCGGCATCTTGATGTCAGGCGCGGGGCGGCCCGACTGCCGTCGCGACCGGCGATCCGATCAATTCGGCGACATGGGAGGGAATACGAGCTTTAACGGCATCGGAGGCCACGGCACCAAACGCGACAGCGACGTATTTGACCGGACAATCGCTACTGCATGAACTGTCCGCGGCGGCCGCCCCATGCTCGCCGGCAAACGAACCGATCGCCTCGACCACACCAGGTCCATGACCGCCATCAATAGTGAGGACGGCGTTCCAAGAAGCGGCATGACGGTAGGTCGGAGCCGCTCCTGCAGGTGCGAATTGCGACAACAAAACCGTCATCGTCACCAGGACCACGGTCAGCAGTCTGATGGTCGCTCGCGGCGGTTTCGTCGATGGCGTCATGCCAAATCCCGTAACGATTCCAGGCGAATCTGTCGATCCTGAAATCTTGAATACACATCGAGGGAGATGGCGATGTTGCATTGCAAACATGTGGGGTCGCCATCGGTCCCAAGGATCGTGCGAAGGGCTCGAATTTCATCGGAAAGTGGCCATTCTCTGACGAAGCCCATGCCCAATATCGGCGCGGCCTCGTCCATGCGCGCCTTATTGCAGGCTTGCAGTCGAAAGCGGCAGAAAATACGCGCTCAACGGCAGCAGCAGCGTTGCGATGGCGGCCCCAAGCGCGACAGCGGAGGCGAGCGGATCACGGTGCTCGAGGACCGCCGCCTCGCCGGCGATGATGACTGCCGTCGCCACCCGCAGATAGGGATAGAGCGAGACCACGGTATTGATCAATGCCGCCACCAGAAGCCACAAATAGCCGGCCTCGAAGGTCGCGGCGAACAGGGCGAACTTGCCGACAAAACCGGCAAGCGGTGGAATGCCGACCAGCGACAGCAGCGACACGAGCGCCGCGACGGCTAGCAAGGGGCGTTGCCGCAAAAGACCGCGCCACGCTTCGATCCGGATGCCGCCGGTCGCCGTCATGACCGCGAACAGGGTAAGATTCGCGGCCAGATAGGCGGCGAGATAGAACAGCAGCGCCGGAACGGCGCCGCTCGCTCCGCCCATCGCCACCACGGCCAACAGGAAATAGCCGGTCTGCGCGATAGTGGAATAACCTAGAAACCGGCGAAGATCGGTCTGCCGGAACATCGCGATATTGCCCCACGTCATCGCGACGGCCGAGAGGATGGCCACCAGATTGCCGACATGGGCGATGTCGGCCGGAATCGCCGCTGAAAAGCGGACGATCGCGAGCAACGCACCGATTTTCGGGACGATGGACAGAAATGCCGCAACCGGCGGCGTCGTGCCCTCATACACATCGGGTATCCAGAAATGCACCGGGACGAAGCCCGCCTTGAAGCCGAGGCCAAGCAGGACGAAGGTCACCGCCAGGGCGACCGCCGGAAAGTTACCAGGATCCAGGCGTGCGCCGATGTCTGAGAGGATGGTCGTGCCGCTCAGGCCATAGAGCAGGACAAGGCCGAAGATCAGGGCGGTATTGGTGAGCGCGCCGAACAGATAGAATTTGAGCAGAGCCTCCATCGCGCTGGGATTGGCGCGGCGATAGGCCACCAGCGGATAGCTGCCGACAGAAGCGAGCAGAACGCCGAGCAAGAGCTCCATCAGATCCCCCGCCCCGGCCAGCATCACCGCACCGAGCGCCGAGAACAGCATCAGCGGATAATATTCGGCCTCGCGCGCGTCATCCTTGATCGTGCGGATCGACAGCACCATCACGGCCGCGGTCCCCAGGAAAATCAGAATCGCAGCGATCGCCGAGGGGGCATCGACCACGAAAGTGTCTTCGAAGACGAGACCCGGCGGCGCCGAAAGCTGCATCGCCGCGACGGCGGACGCGATCACCAGTATTCCGATGCACCACCAGGCCGACAGCGTCTGGCGGTGGCGCGGCAGGAAAATGCCGCCGACCAGCGCCAGCACCGCCCCGGCGAGCGCGAGGAGGATATGCAGGATGGCGCCCAGCTCCATCGGATCAGACGCCCCCGATCTCGGACGCGAGGCGAGCGGCAAAGCCGTCGCTCAGGCCAATGGCGAGTTGTGGCATGATCCCGATCAGCACGACGAGGGCGAGCAGCGCCCCGATGGCGATCTTTTCGGTCCTCGTCATGGCGGTGACGGTGGCGGCGGTTTCGGTGACGTCGCCCATCATCACGCGCTGGATCGTCCACAGGAACAGCCCGGCCGTGATGACGATACCGACGACCCCTAGGATCGCCGCCAGCGGCGCGATGCCGAAGGTTCCGGCGAAAATCTGGAACTCGGCGGCAAAGCCCGACAGGCCGGGAAGCCCGAGCGAGGCGAAAGCCGCCAGGCCGAAGGCTCCGGCAAATAGCGGCGTATGTGCGGCGAGACCGCCATAGCGGGCAATCTCGTAAGTTCCGGTACGCTTGTAAAGGACGCCCGCGAGCAGGAAGAGCGCGCCAGTGATCAGGCCGTGACTGATCATCTGCAGGATCGCGCCGTTGGTCGCCACCTGCGCCGCCTGAACGCTGGTGCTCCCGGCCATTGCCACCGCGCCGACGGCCATGACGATGTAGCCCATGTGATTGACGCTGGTATAGGCAATCAGCCGCTTCAGATCCTTCTGTGCCAGCGCCACCAGCGCACCCCAGAAGATACTGACGACACCGATGGCGATCAGCAGCGGCGCGAAGCTTCGGAAAGTCTCGGGCAGCATCGGAAGCCCGATCCGCAGCAGGCCGTAGGTTCCCAGCTTCAGGAGCACACCGGCCAGGATCGCCGAGCCGGGCGCCGGCGCGTCGGCATGAGCGGGCGGCAGCCATGTGTGCAGCGGAAACACCGGGATCTTCACCCCAAGCCCAATCAGGAGGGCGAAGAAAACCACCCGCGCCAAAGTGCCGTCGCCGGCGAGCGGATTGGCGGCGATGATGGAGGGCATATCCATGGTCAGCGGATCCATCGCCAGATAGAGCCCGATGATCCCGAGCAGCAGCGCCAGCGATCCGACGAAGGTGTAGAGAAAGAATTTCAGCGCCGACGCCTTGGCGTCGTTATGCCCCCAGATCGCGATGATGAAATACATGCCGACGAGCGTCAGATCCCAAAAGACATAGAAGAGGAAGAGATCGAGCGCGGCGAAGACCCCCAGCGCCGCCGTTTCGAGAAACAGGAACCAGACGAAATACTCCTTGATCCGGCGGTCCTCGTGCCATGAGAAAACCAGGCTTATGAAAAACATGAAGGCCGTGAGCAGAAACAGCGGCAGGGACAAGCCGTCGAGTCCGACGGAATAGCCGACGCCGAGCGCTGGGATCCAGGCGATCCGCCCCTCGAACTGCAATCCCGATCCTGGATCGAAGGTAAGCGTCAGGCCGATGGCGAGGAGCAGCGTCAGCCCGCTGGCGCCGAGGCCGATCGTCCGGACGAGACCGGGTCTGGCCGCCGGCGACAGGATGACGGCGAGCATGCCAAGCACCGGCAGGAAAATCGTGATTGTCAGCATCTCAGAACCTCAAGACCCACAGCGCAACGGCAAACAACGCGGCGCTGCCGGCACTGGCAAGAACGTAGTAGCGGTGAAGCAGGCCCGACTGTGCCCTTCGGAGTTTTCCGGCTCCCTCATCCAGGGCATCGTCGAGGGCGCGAATCGCTCCATCGATGCCGACAACATCGAACGCCGCCGAACGGCGGGAGCCCACAAGGGTGGTCATTGTCGGCCAGGCGATGCTCGCCGGCGTCAGACCGCGATCATCCGATGTCGCGGCGACCCCCGAGAGCCGCCGGACGAACCCACCGATCCGATCGGCGGGACGAATCCGGTCGACCCTGTCGAGGATGCGCCCCAACGCGACCGTCGCCCGGCCGCAGAAATCCAGGACAACGATCGCGCCGAACCACGTTTCAGCCGGTTTCAGCAGCACGCGCAATCCGTGCGGCGCAAAGGGAACCAGCCGTCGCTGCGAGCGCAGCAGCAACATCCAGCCGACACCGGCTCCGACCGCGACGACAGAATACGTTGCGTCGAGCAGCTTGAACGGAGGCATCGCTTCCGCGCCGAGAGTCTCTGAAAACCAGTTTTCCAAGGGTGGCAAGGCAACGAGACCCCAGATCAGGCTGGCGAACGCAAGGCCGCCGATAGCCAGCCTGATCGGCATTGCCGGACGGGCCAGCCGCTCTGCTTCGGCAGTCCGCGGCGAGCCGCCGAAGATCGAAAGCCAGAACCGCGTGGCGTAGGCGGCCGTCAGGGCGACAGTCGCCAACAGGACGAAATGGGCGATGCCGCTCGCCGCCTCGACGGCAACGAGGATCTTGTCCTTGGTGAAGAAGCCGCCGAAGGGCGGAACGCCGCCGAGTGCCGCCGCCGCGATCAGCGCGAAGACGGCGATCGGACGCAGGCGACGGCCTACTCCTCCCAGTTCGTGGAAGGCATGCAGGCCCCGACGCACGAACAGCCCGGCGACAAGAAACAGCGCCGCCTTGAAGAACCCGTGCTCGAACAGATGCACGTCGCCGGCGGCAAGAGACCCGGCGCCGATCGCCGCGAAGATGAAGCCGAACTGGGCGGCGCTGGAGGCGGCCAGCAGCTGCTTCACCTCCTCCTGCAGCAGCGCGATCAGACTGGCGATCAGGGCCGTCGCGACGCCGATCCACAGGACCCATTCCGCGACCGCCGGCGTGGCTTGCAGCAGGCCGCCCGCCTTGGTCAAAAGCAGCGGTCCTGCGGCGAGCAGAGTCGCGGAATGAAGGTAGGCAGAGACGGGCGACGGCCCACTCATCGCGCCGGACAGCCATCCGGTGAAGGGCAGTTGCGCCGACTTGCCAAGCGCCGCCACGACAAGCCCGGCCGCGATGACCGGCCGCAGGGCGGTCCCGGCCTCGCCCAGGCCTTCGAAGCGGAAGTCGCCGACGGCGACGAAGGCGGCCATGGCCGCAACGTAGAGACCGAGATCGCCGACCCGGGTCGCGATGAAGGCGCGGTTGGCATCACGCGCCCGGTCCGTCTCTTGATACCAGAATCCGATCAGCGACCAGGAGGCGAGACCGATGAACTCGAAGCCGATCAGCGCCGACAAGATGTCCTTGGCGAAAGACAGTCCGGTTATACCGGCCAGAAAGACCAGCATCCAGCCGAAATAGCGCCCGCGCGCCGCATCGCGATCCAGAAATGCGCCGGAGTAGGCGAAGATCGCCAGGCCGACGCCGGCGGCAAGCGTGGCGAAGGGTGCGCCCTCCTTGGTGGAGGACAGATAGAAGGGAAAGTCCATGTCCTGGAAGGCAAGGAACGGCACGACGAGGTCTGAACCATCGCGCCACAGGACTAGATCGAGCGCGAAGACGACCGCAGCCACGACGGTCGCGATCATGGATGCCGAGCGGTCCAGCCTGCGCCCGGAGCATAGCAGCGCGCCTCCCGCCAGCGCAGGGAGCAGGAGCGTCAGAGCGATCAGCATTTCGGCGTCATCCCTTCAGCTCCGACACGCCGTCGACGGTGTCGGCCTCGCTGGCGCGATAGACCGCGATGACGATGGCGAAGCCGAGGGCCGCCTCGACGGCCATCAGCGCCAGCACCATGAAGCCGAAGACCTGCCCCTTGGCGCTGTCGGGGGCGACGAAGAACCAGAAGGCGACGACGCTCAGCAAGACGCCGTTGAGCATCAGTTCAAAGCCCATCATCACCATGACGATCGACTGCTGCGACAGCGCCCCCCACAGGCCGATACCCATCAGGGCAGCGGCCAGGATCAGATAGGCGTCGAGCGGGATCATCATGCCCCTCCCCCGTGCTTGCCATGCCCATGGTGATCGTGCGCGGGTTCGGGAGCCGCCGAGGCGTCGTTCGCCTCGCCGCCTTCGCTATCGCCAGGCTGACCGGGGTGCGCGGAATGCGCCGAGTGGCCGGAATCATCAGTCTCGGCATCAGCTTCTGGGCTGTGCTCCGTCATCTGCCCATGTCCGGCATGATCGCCGACGCCACCATGACCGCCGCCGCCATGATGATGCCCATGGCCTTCGCCTTTCTCGCCCGCAGCCCGTCGAGACGCGATTGCGCCGCCGAAACGCCCCCGCCGCGCAGTCAGGGCGATCACCGCGATCATGCCGGTAAGGAGAAGCACGCCCGCCGTCTCGAAGACCAGCATCGAGCCGCCCATCATCTCAAAGCCGATGGCGGCGGTGACATCCGGCGGGGGGCTGGCGTCGGAGATCGGAAAGTCAGTGACGAGGATCACGGCAGTCAGGAGGACAAACAGGGCGATTCCGGCTACGGCGGCCGCTTTCGGCTGATGGGTCATCATCATGGGATTGAGCCCGGCCGGGTTCATCATGAAGGCGATCATGAACATCACCATGATCATCATCTCGCCGATCATCATCAGAAAGGTGATGGCGAACAGGAACTCCGACTGAAGATTCAGCATGAGGACGGCGACCGCGAGGAACGAGCCCATCAGCGCGTAAGTCGCCCGAGCCATCGAGTCGAAGCGGAACACCATATAGCCGCCGACGACCGCGATCACGGCCGTGACGACGAACAACAACCAGGCCCCCATCAGCCGCCACTCCCGAACCATGCGGGGAACAGCAGCGCGACCGCTCCGACCAGAAACAAATTGACCAGAGCGAGGGGGATCAGGACGACCCAGGCGGTTTTCATGAACCAGTCGAGCCGTACGAGCGGCATCAGATGGCCCGTCAGGGCCAGCGTCCCCGCGACAAACAGCACCTTCAGGACGGTCCAGACCTCCGGCGGCAGGAAAGGCCCGGCGCCGCCGCCGAGAAAGAGAGGTACGGCGAAGGCGGCCGTCGACAAAAGCAGCGCCCGGTGGCCGAAGCGCCAGAGCAGCCTCGGTCCGCCCGACAGCTCCAGTTCAACGCCGCCGGCCAGATCCTTCGAGGCCAGAAGCGCGAACGGACCGGAGAAGGCCACCGCCAGAGCCGAAACGAGATAGATCAGGAAGCCGACCGGCTGGAGGATAACATTCCAGACATGCGCCTGTTGCCACGCGACGATCTTTCCCAACGCCAGCGACTCGGCCGGCAGCGCCACCGCTATGATGGTGATGGCGAAGGGCATCTCGTAGGCGAGCATCAGCCCGATGAAGCGATAGCCCGCGATCAGCGGATATTTCGAGTTCGGACCCCAACCGGCAGCCCAAGCGGCCACCATGATCAGCGCAAACATGGCCGTGAAGAACACCACGCCGACCGAGAGGTCCGACCCCACCGCCTCGCCGGACAGCGGCATCACGGTCAAAGCGGCGAAGACCAACGTCACCAGTAGAATTGGCGCACCGAGCCACATCACCGGATCCGGCCGTTCGGTCGGCCGGCGCTCCTTCATCAGATCGCGCAGAGCATCGCGGAAAGGTGCGGCCAGCGTGGCCAGACCCACCGGCGCGCCCGCGACGAACGACCGCGCCACCCGGTCGACGACGGCGAGATAGGCGACGCCAATCGTCACAAGCACGAGGGTTGCAATGGCCGCCGTCAAGGAAGCATCGCCTCTTCGTTCGACAGGGACAGGCTCGCGACGATCATCACCGCCTCCGAAAAAAGCCGGCCGCCAAGCAGCATCGGCAGATGCGCCAACAGCGCGCCTGTCGCGGAGCGCCAAGCTCCCGCAGTTTCCGATAACGGTCCCGTCGGTGTCTCGGCGGCCGTCGATTGCTTGTCACCTGCACGGGCGATCAGATCCAGCGACTGCCGGCTTTCGCGCACCAAAAGGCGGAACCGCGCCGCCGTGTCGCCGGCCTCCTCGACAAGCGGCTCGAAGCCGAGGTCGCGATAGGCCTCGCAGACATCACGGCGGTCGAGCGGCAGGCCGGCGGCCCGGGCGGCGAAGCCGGCCATGCCAGCGCTTTCGATCATCCGCCGGTCGAGGAGGCCGAAGCCGGCAAACCGCGTCTCTGCGTTCGCGCGCTCGATCTCCGACAGACCATCGCGCACCGTTGGCGCGTCGACGTCTCCGGCAACCGCGAGCGCCCGACGGGCCAGTCCTTCGAGGCCGGCCAGGGCCAGCATGTCCGCAATTCGCGCCAGATGATGTCGCATCCGAGCTGTCTCAAGCTCCCGGATCGCCATCGGCTGACCCCGCGTCGCGCGCAGAAATGGCGCAATGGCGACCCCGACCGCGAGCAAGTCGTCTGGGTGGACGTCGGCTTCCAGAAACCGTGCTTCCCCGCATTCGCGGACCCGCGCGCCTTGCAGGTGGAGCTTCATATGCAGGCCGGATGGTAGATGCGGGAAGAATGGCCCGAGCCCGGTCGGCAGATCGCCGAGATTCAGCCCATCGGTATCCATCATCGTCATGGCCATCGGGCGACCATAGGGCTTACCGCCCATCATGCCTTCACCGCCCTGTCCATAATCGCCCTTGCCGCGCCATTCGGCGGGCGGAACATCGTCGTGGAGCGCCTTCCATCCGACTGCCGCCGGATCGAGCAGGGCGCCGCGTACCGTCTGCGCATCCCAGTGGTCCAACGAGAGAACCGGCAGCCCGGTCGGCGTCGGGTCAGCGCCGGCCGGCCGCAGCCAGACAACCGCTCGCGGCAGGGCAAAGGTCTCGAACAGATCCCTCAGCGGGACGTTCCAGCTCGGCGGCACGAGACCGGTCAGGAGAAGAATATCGCCATTGTGGGGCGCCGTCGTCCGCGAAACCGCCCCATCCCCAACCAGACGGTTCCATGCCCGTTCGCCGCCCGCCCCGACGACGGGGAAGGCTGTCGGCGTGGCGAAGGCAAAATTGCGAAGACGCTCGATCAGTCCCATTCGAACGCCTTCTCACGCCACGCATAAAGAATGCCGATAACGAGAATGGCGATGAAGATGCCCATCTCCGCCAACGCCTTCACTCCCTCTTCGAGGAAGACGACAGCCCATGGATACATGAACACCATCTCCATATCGAAGAGGATGAAGACCAGCGCGAAGCCGAAAAACCGAGCGTGGTACTGGTGCCAGGCGTGAACGTCGGGCGCCTGCCCGCTCTCGAACGGCACCAGCGCCGGTTCGATCCGCAGACACGGTGCGAGGTAGCGATTGAGAGACAGAAGGAGGGCGGCCAGGACGCCGCCACACAGGGAAAAGTAAAGGATCGTGCCGTAGGCTGTGGTCACGCCGTCGTCCTCGCGTCAAACGGTTGCGACCGCAATCGCCCCGCGGTGGTCCCATCCGGCTTTGGAATTCGCTCACTTGTCGCGCGCATTTCACTATTGTTCGAGGAGTCCTCAAGGAGACTCTGGTGCATGACAGGTATCCCCGTGGCTGGGCGGCAACAAGCTGCGCCTTCCAGCCACGGGAAGGTCAACCCCGGTCGGCGGATAAATGCGGAAACGACTACCGGTCGCGCTTGTCCTCATGGAATCGTTCGACCGTGGCGCCTTGATGATCCGGCCCGCTCGACCTGCCTATTCGGGCCGGCACGATTGGTCTTTGTAAACCGATGCTCGATGTCATGCTCGCGGCGGCGGATGTTTTCTATTGCTCTTCAAACCTTCCGACTGTTTATCCGGAATACTCTTTTTCGACTCGCCTTGCATTCTGGACCTGGACATAGCGGATGATGATCACGGTGATTGGTAGCGGCTATGTCGGGCTGGTGGCCGGCGCCTGTTTGGCCGAACTTGGCAACGATGTCGTTTGCATCGACACTGACCCCGCCAAGATCGACATGTTGCGGCGAGGCCAAGTGCCGATCTTCGAGCCCGGTCTCGAGCCGCTGCTGCAGCGCGGCCAACAGTCCGGACGGCTGGAATTCACCACCGACTACGACCTCGCCGTCGGCCGCAGCACCATCTTCCTGATCGCCGTCGGCACGCCGCCCGAGGAAGATGGCAGCGCGGATTTGCGCCACGTCCTGTCCGCTGCGGCGGCGATCGGCGAGCGACTGACGCAAAAATCGGTGATCGTCAACAAATCGACGGTCCCGGTGGACACCGCGGCAAAGGTCGAGGCAGTGATCGCCGACAGGCTTCGATCTCGCGGCGTCGAGGTGGAGTTCGCGGTCGTGAGCAATCCTGAATTCCTCAAGGAGGGGGCCGCGATCGAGGACTTCACGCGGCCGGACCGCATCATCATCGGAAGTTCCGATACTTGGGCCACCGAAGTGATGCGGAATCTGTACGCGCCTCTCAATCGTCGCCAGGACAAGATCATCGTCATGGATCCGCGGAGCGCGGAACTGACGAAATATGCGGCAAATGCGATGCTTGCGACACGCATCAGCTTCATGAACGAGCTTGCCCATCTCTCGGAAGCCGTGGGAGCGGACATCGAGGCGGTGCGGCGCGGCATCGGAAGCGACCCCCGCATCGGCTTTCGGTTCCTTTATCCCGGCAGCGGATATGGCGGCAGCTGCTTCCCCAAGGACGCCCGCGCCCTGATACGCATGGGCGCGGAGCGCGAGGTGCCGTTGCGCGTCATGCATGCGGTGGAAGAGGCGAACGAACGCCAGAAGCACGCGCTTTTCGAAAAGCTTGCCGCATTTTACGGTGGTGCGCGCGGACTGGACGGCAAGACGATCGCGCTTTGGGGGCTCTCCTTCAAGCCCGATACGGACGACATGCGCGAAGCCCCCAGTTGCGTGTTAATAGAGGACTTGCTGTCCCATGGCGCCCAGGTGCGGGCCTACGATCCGGCGGCGATGAAGCAGACGCGGCAAATTTTCGCGGATGCTTCGCGGCTAACCTTGTGCCCCAGTGCCGCGGATGCGTTGGAGGGAAGCGACGCCCTCGCCATCGTGACCGAGTGGCGCGAGTTTCGTAGCCCCGATTTCGATGAAATCGCGTCCCGGCTGAAGGACAAGGCGGTCTTCGATGGCCGCAACATGTACGAGCGAAGCGCCACCGATGCCGCCGGCCTGGCCTATTTCGACATCGGGAGGAATCCCGTCGAGCCCCGGGAGAGGTAACCGCACCAGTCTGCGCAAGATACCTGCGGGACAGACGACCTCAATGATCGCCAGCGTCGGATTTCTCGTGACCGGTGTCGCTCGTAAGAGCGACGAGTTCGGGTGGAAGCGTATACGGCCCGCCCTTCATCATGGCGAGCACCTCCTCGCCAGGGTTGAATTCGGTTACGGTCGACTTCAACAGACGCAAGGCTCCCGCCAGGTCGTGCGCATCGATCAGACGTCTCATCTCGTCAAAGATACGCAGGATGACGCCGCACTCGATCGCCCGCGGGAACGCCACGAGGATTCCCTCGATATCGGTCTGTCCCAAAGTCTCGCGGGCGTCGAACAGCTCTTCATAGAGCTTTTCGCCGGGCCGCAACCCGGTATAGACGATGTTCACGTCGATATCCGGCCGCAAGCCGGAAAGGCGAATGACGTTCCGCGCAAGATCGGCGATCTTCACCGGAGCGCCCATGTCGACCACGAAAATCCTCCCGCGTTCCTCGGGTTCTTCCAGACTGTGGGCGGCCGATTGCAGCACCAGTAGGCAGGCTTCCGGAATCGTCATAAAATAGCGTTCGATCTCCGGATGGGTAACCGTCAGGGGGCCGCCCGCCTTCAACTGCTTTTCGAACAGCGGAACGACGGAACCGGCCGAGCCGAGGACATTGCCGAAACGGACGGTGACGAAACGGGTCCCGGTCTTGCCGGCACTGAGGTCCATCGCCTGGCAGAACATCTCCGCCATCCGCTTGCTGGCGCCCATGACGTTCGCCGGATTGACGGCCTTGTCCGTGGAGATCATGACCACGGCGCCCACCTTGGCGCGCACGGCGGCCTCCGCCACGTTGCGGGTTCCGATCGCATTGGTGAACAGCCCTTCGAGCGGCTGTGCTTCGACGATCGGCACATGCTTCAGCGCCGCCGCGTGGAAGATCACGTCCGGCTGGTGCATATCGATGATGCGGGCGATCCCTTCCCTTTCGCGCACGTTGCACAACAGCGGATACAGGTCGTATTGCGGATTGTTCCGGCGAAGCTCGGCATCGATCGCGTAAAGCAGGTACTCGCTGGCATCCACAAGGATCAGGCTCGCCGGTTCGAGGGCGACGATCTGGCGGACGAGCTCCGATCCGATCGAGCCGCCCGCGCCGGTTATCAGGATCTTCTGATCCTTGATCATGGTCGCCATTTTCGGGAGGTTTAACTGTAACGGCTTGCGCTGCAACAAATCTTCAAGCTTGATCGGCCGGACATCCATCTCCGAGCCGAGTTCGCGAAGGTCGAGAACCTTCGGCAAGCGCAGCATCTCGAGGTGATGCTCGCTGGCGATGTCGATCAGATCCTGCATTCGCGCGTGGCGCTCGTAGTCGTCGCGCGTCCGCGTCAGGATCAACGCTTCCGGCCGGCGGCCCTGTCGGTCGAAACGCCGGATGATCTGCGGCAGTTTCTCCAGGGAGCCGAGCACCGGAACGCCGCGAATGAACCGGCCGGTGCGGCGTCCGCGTTCGTCGATGATTGCCAGAACCTCGAAGGCCTGCCCGCTTCGTTCCGCGATCGTCTTCAAGAACGTCTCGCTGTTATCGCCCGCGCCGATCAACAGGACGCGTTTGGCCACGCCGCCATCTCTGCGGACATCCCGGCGCGTATCCCGCCAGTTGCGGTAAACCCGATAAACGGCGCGCGGCGCCGCCAGCAAGACGATCAGAAACGCC
Organism: Aurantimonas marina; assembly: GCF_017183135.1. Taxonomy (GTDB): domain Bacteria; phylum Pseudomonadota; class Alphaproteobacteria; order Rhizobiales; family Rhizobiaceae; genus Aurantimonas; species Aurantimonas marina. Next base: position 158,265 of record NZ_JADDXW010000006.1, read on the forward strand.
CACGCGATAATCATGGACGAGCGCGGGATCGCCTCCAGCCGCACCAGCAGGAAATGAGCGACGATGAAAATTGAAACGGCGATGGTCGCCGCCTTGATGATCGCCACCAGATCCGGGAGCGACGCATAGCGCCAGACGCCCCGGTTCATCCCGAGCACGAAGCCGACGATGCCGACGACCGCGCCAAAGATAATCGCCGCGAGGCCATATTCCGGCAAGTTGGCAAGGACCCTGTTCAGGTCCAGCCGCAGGACCAAAGCCAGAAACAGCGCCGCGGCCCCCATGATGCTGTCATGGACTAAAGCTATGCCTCGAAGGAAAAGCATCCGGGAGACGTGACTTGAACGTGCCATAACAACCATCCACCCACAGTGGAAATTCGAAGGAATTAAATGTTTCTTATCCAAAAAATCCGCCGGGGGATAGGCCGAGGTCCCTTCTACCCCAGGGGGCATCAGCATGACGTGCTTCATGGCCGGAGTTTGGCCCCCCGGCAAGTCGGGCATATGACAGGCGCCGCCCGTCCCGGCGGAAGTTGATTGCGCCGGTTCAGTTTTCGACGATCGCCACCAGGGTCTGCAGCTTGTGCTGGAGATGTTCCTTCATCAACCGTCCCAGAAGCGCGGCGTTTCGAGCTGCCAGCGCGGCATGGATGGCTTCATGTTCCCGGGTCGCGGCAAGCCATCGCTCGGGCGTCAGATTGGCTTGGTAGCGCGCGCGGTAGACCCTACGCGCCACCATGGCGTGGTGCTGAATGAGGGTGGGATTGCCGGCGGCGGCCAGGATGGCGCCGTGGATCGCCTGATTGATCTCGAAATAGGCCGGGCGGTCGTGAGTCTCGTAGGTTTGACGGAGCCGCCGTGTCAGATCGCCGATCGACGCGATATCCGGCTCGGATGCCCGCTCGGCCGCGAGTTCCCCGGCCAGACCTTCCAGCGCCGCGATCAGGGGAAACAATTCCGCGAGTTCCGCCAGTGTCTGCCGGGACACGATGGCGCCACGGTTGGGAACGAGTTGAACGAGCCCTTCGTGGGCCAGAACCTTCAGAGCTTCCCGGACCGGTGTCCGCGATACGCCGAAGCGTTCGGTCAGCGCTTTTTCCGGCACCTTCTCGCCCGACTTCAGTTCGCCTTCCATGATCATCCGGCGCATTCGGTCCGTGAGTTCGACCGCCAGCGCGGGACGCGTTACGAATCCGTCGGGGGTAAGGTCAGCAAGGCTCATGTCTCATTGTCCTGCGTCAGTATGGCGAGCCGCCGAGAGGCCGTCGCGCTTGATCTTGGTCCCACCGCAACACACAGCGGACGGAATGCCGCTGCTAGGCCGCCGTGGCCGGCCGGTCCAGCGCGCCGGCCAGAACCTCGGCGACGTGAACCGCCTTGCGATCAGCGCCGTCGGCAATCTGGTGGCGACACGAGGTGCCGTCGGCGACGATGATCGCATCCTCCGGCGCGCTTCGCACGGCAGGCAGCAAGGACAATTCGCCCATCGCCAACGACACGTCGATCGTCTCGGCATCATAGCCGAAGGCGCCGGCCATCCCGCAGCAGGACGATTCGATGATCGCCAAGTCGAGCTTCGGAATCAGACGCAACGCCGCTTCGACCGCGGACATCGCGCCGAACGCCTTTTGGTGGCAGTGTCCGTGCAGACAGGCCTTCCGGTCCAGCGGCCCGAGCGGCAAGGACAGGCGGCCAGCCCGACTTTCGCTGACGAGAAACTCCTCGAACAGCATCGCGCCGGCGGCAACGGCTTCGGCGTCCTCGCCCGGCACCAATGCCAGGAATTCGTCGCGCAACGTCAGGATACAGGACGGCTCGAGCCCGATGATGGCCCGGCCCGCCCGCACGTGCGGCAGCAAGGCGGCGATGGTGCGCCGCGCCTCCTCCCTGGCACGATCCGCCATACCCGCCGCGAGATAGGTCCGGCCACAGCACAGCGGCCGCTCGCCACCGCCGAGACTGGCGGTCTCGACGTGGTAGCCGCCCGCCTGGAGCACCTTGACGGCCGCGCGGAGGGTCTCGGGGTCGAACCAGCGGCCGAAGGTGTCGGCGAAAAGAACCACGCGACGCTCTTGAGCCTCCGCCGGAATCTCGCCGCCCCGCCCTTCCCCGTCGCGGAACCAGTCGCGCCGAAAGACCGGCAGCGTCCGACGACGGGAGAAACCGAAGAGGCGCTCCGACAGCGCGGCAAGTCCGGGAACACGGTTGCGCAGCGCCAGCAAGTCCGTCAGCCGCGCCGCCACCGGAGCATAGCGCGGCAACCCGGCGATCAGCCGATCCTTCAGCGAAAAGCCCTTCCCCTTGCCTCGTTGATAGAGCACTTCCGCCTTCATCTTCGCCATGTCGACGCCGGTCGGGCATTCGCGGCGGCAGGCCTTGCAGGAGACACACAGTTTCAGCGTCTCGGCCATCTCGTCCGAGGCCAACGCATCGGGGCCGAGTTGCCCCGACAGGGCCAGGCGCAGCGTATTGGCGCGGCCGCGCGTCACGTGCTTCTCGTCGCGGGTGGCGCGGTAGCTCGGGCACATGACGGCTCCGGCCATCTTCCGGCAGGCGCCATTGTTGTTGCACATCTCGACGGCGCCCTGCAGCCCGCCCGCCGCCCCCGGCCAGGCTGACCAGTCGAAAGCCGTCGCGATGTCCTCGACCGCGTAGCCCGGCGGGTATCGCATCAAGCTGCGATCGTCCATCTTCGGCGGGTGGACGATCTTGCCGGGATTGAGCAGCCCGGACGGATCGAAAGCGGCCTTCACCTCATCGAACGCGCGCGCGATGCGCGACCCGAACATCGCCTCGTGAAACTCGGAGCGGACGATGCCGTCGCCATGTTCGCCGGAATGCGAGCCCTTGTATTCGCGCACCATCGCGAAGGCCTCTTCGGCGATCGCCCGCATGGTCGCGACATCCTTGTCCAGCTTGACGTTCAGCACCGGACGGACATGCAGGCAGCCTTCGGAGGCGTGGGCGTACCAGGTGCCGCGCGTGCCATGGCGCGCGAAGATCGCCGTCAACCGATCGGTATAGTCGGCGAGATGTTCCAGCGGCACCGCGCAATCCTCGACGAAGGAAACCGGTTTTCCCGCTTCTTTCATCGACATCATGATGTTGAGGCCCGAGGCGCGCAGGTCGGCGATGGCGGCCTGCAGCTTGGCGTCCTTGACCGCAACGACGCCGCCTTCTTGTTCGCCTCCCTTGCCGAAGCCGTAGCCGAGACTGTTCATGACGTCCCGCAGCGCCCCGATGCTGCGTTCGTTCTCGTCCGCCTCGTCGGCGAATTCGACCAAGAGCAGCGCCGCCGGGTCGCCTTCAACGAAAGCTTCCAGCGTCGGCACGAACATGTCGATCCGCCGGGCGAGCGCGATCATGGTCGAATCGACGAGTTCGACGGACGTCGGTCTGAGCGCGACGATGTGTTGAGCCGCCTCCATCGCCGCCCTAAAGGTCGGGAAATGGCAGGCGCCGAGCAGTTTGGTGGCTTTCGGCAGCGGCGACAGCGCGATCTCGATGGCCGTCGAAATCCCGAGCGTGCCCTCCGAGCCGACGAGGAGATGAGCGAGATTGATCGGCTCGGCCGCCGGCATCAGCGCGTCCAGATTGTAGCCGCCGACCCGCCGCTGGACCTTCGGGAACCGCGCTTCGATCTCGGCGGCCTCGCGCCGGCCGAGCGCCAGCATGGCGGCGACGAGATCGCGTGGCGGCTCTTCCGAGGCACCCTGGTCGAGGCGGGCGAAGCGGCCCCTGGTGCCATCGGCGAGGATCGCGTCGATGGCGATGACATTGTCGCGCATGGTGCCATAGCGCAGCGAGCGCGAGCCGCAGGAGTTGTTGCCGGCCATGCCGCCGATCGTCGCCCGCGAAGCGGTGGAAACATCGACCGGAAACCACAGGCCATGCGGCTTCAGGAGCCGGTTGAGGTCGTCCAGCACGATGCCCGGCTCGACCACCGCGCGACGGCCTTCGACATCCAGTTCCAGCAGACGGTTGAGGTATTTCGAGGTGTCGACGACGAGCCCGGAATTGACCGTCTGGCCGCATTGCGACGTGCCGCCGCCCCGCATCGTCAGCGGCAGTCCCTCCTCGCGAGCCGCGTCGAGTGCGGCGGCGACGTCGTCCGTCGTCCGCGCCACCACGACGCCGACCGGCATGATCTGGTAGATCGACGCATCGGTCGCGTAACGCCCACGCGAAAAGCGGTCGAACAGCACCTCCCCGGCGATTTCTTTCGATAGCCTGCGGGACAGGCCCGGCCGGATCATCTTACCCACGATTTCGGATCTCCACTCCGGGAAAGCACCATTCGCCGCTTGACAGAAATAATGAATTCATAATTCAATATGACCGCAATTAAGATGTGCCGGCAAGAGCGCATCGCAGGAAAGGGATCGGATGCGACAAGGCGTCACGATCTCAGGGGGGACTAATCGTGAGCTATCAACCGGGACGGCATTTCCTCCAGATTCCGGGGCCGACGAACGTTCCTGATCGCGTCCTGCGGGCGATGGACCGGCCGACGATCGACCACCGCGGCCCGGACTTCCAAGCTCTAGGCCAGCGCGTGTTGTCGGGCATCCGCACGATCTTCAAGACGAAGAATCCCGTCGTGATTTACCCGGCCTCCGGAACCGGCGCCTGGGAAGCGGCGCTAGTCAACACGCTGTCGCCCGGTGACCGGGTGCTGATGTACGAGACCGGGCATTTCGCCAGTCTCTGGAAGAAACTGGCGGAACGCCTTGGTCTGAAAACGGAATTCATCGCTGGCGACTGGCGCCACGGCGCCAACCCGGCGGCAATCGGCGAGCGTCTTACGGCCGACAAAGGCCACGCGATCAAGGCGGTCTGCGTCGTCCACAACGAGACCGCGACCGGCTGTGTGTCGCCCATCGCCGATGTCCGCAAGGCCATCGATGCGGCGAACCATCCTGCCCTTCTCATGGTCGATACGATCTCCTCCCTCGGTTCGATCGACTACCGCCACGACGAATGGGGTGTCGACGTCACCGTGGGCGGCTCGCAAAAGGGGCTGATGCTGCCTCCCGGCCTGTCGTTCAACGCCCTGTCCGACAAGGCGATCGAAGCGTCGAAATCATCGACACTGCCGAAATCCTACTGGGCGTGGGACGAGATGCGGGCGCCCAACGACAACGGATTTTTCCCGTACACGCCGGCGACCAATCTGCTCTACGGCCTCGATGCGGCGATCGAGATGTTGCATGAGGAAGGCCTCGACAACGTCTTCGCCCGTCACCAGCGCCACGGCGCGGCGACGCGCGCGGCCGTCTCGGCGTGGGGGCTGGACGTTCTGTGCGCCGAGCCGGCCGAGCATTCGGGCGCTCTGACCGCCGCCGTGATGCCCGGCGAGACGGGCGCCGACGCCTTGCGCAAGATCATCCTCGAGCGCTTCGACATGTCGCTCGGTGCCGGACTGTCGAAAGTGGCCGACAAGATTTTCCGCATCGGCCATCTTGGGGACTTCAACGATCTCATGCTTGTCGGTACGCTGGGGGGCGTGGAGATGGGCTTGCGGATAGCGGACGTGCGGCACAAGTCTGGCGGCGTGGAGGCGGCGATGGAGGTGCTCGCCACCGCGACGGAGGGGCAGGCGCAACAAGCGGCAGAGTAAGAATCGGGCGGAGGAAACCGCCCGTCCGAATGCAACTGGGAGGAAAGACAATGAAAATTCGCACATTGATGATGGGCGTCGCGGCCGCGGCGCTTTGGGGAACGGCGGCGAACGCCCAGGAGGTCCTGAAACTGGGCCATGTCGGCGCGCCGGGATCGCTCTACGAATCCACCGGCAACAACTTCGCCGAATGCGTCGGCGCAAGCGGCAAGGCAACGGTGGAGGTCTACGGCTCCTCGCAGCTCGGCAATGACGAGGAAATGCTGCAGAAGCTCAAGCTCGGGCAGATCGCCTTCTCGATTCCCTCTTCGATCATGAGCTCGGTGTCGCCGACTTTCGGCATCTTCGAGATGCCCTATCTGATCAAGGACCGCGACCACATGCGCAAGGTCCGCGACGAGATGGGCGGGACCTTCGTCGATGCGGCGAGCGGCAAGGGCTACCAGATCATCGGCTTTTGGGAAAATGGCTTCCGCAACGTGACCAACAACGTCCGGGCGGTTACCGTGCCGACCGATCTGGAGGGCATCAAGCTGCGCACGCCAAAGGGCGAGTGGCGGGTGAAGATGTTCCAGAGCTACGGCGCCAACCCGACGCCGATGGCCTTCTCGGAAGTGTTCACGGCACTGAAGACGGGCGTGATCGACGGTCAGGAAAACCCCCTCGCCCAGATCTATTCGGGCAAGTTCCAGGAGGTGCAGAAGTACCTCTCGATGACCGGTCACGTCTATTCGCCGGCCTATCTGGCGAGTTCCGCCAAGCAGTGGGAAGGCTGGGACGACGAGCTGAAGACCGCGATCCAGGATTGCGCGGTCAAGGCCAGCGACTTCGCCTATGACGAATCGGCGCGGCTCGACGGCGAACTGGTCGACAAGATCAAGGAAGCCGGCGTCGAGGTGAACGAGGCCGACAAGGATGCCTTCATCGAGGCCTCCAAGCCAATCTACGAGGAGTTCGGCCAGCAGGTCGAGGGTGGCCAGAAGCTGATCGAGGACATCCAGTCGCTCGCCTCCAGCTCATAAACTGAAGGCCGGTGGCGTCCGCGCCGCCGGCCTACCTTCATTGCTGCACGGCCCGTCCGGCGGACGGCCGTCCTCTATTACCGATAATCGACAAACGGAGCGCCCGAAAAGGCGCGGGAGGCCGAATTGCGCCTGATGGCGAAGCTTCTGGGCGAGGTTCTGACCTGGGTGGTCATTACCCTCATGGTCGGCCTCACTACCGTGGTCGTGGTGGCGGTCGTATTCCGCAAATTGGGAGCCTCGCTCTCCTGGTACGACGAGGTTGCCTCGGTGCTCCTGGCATGGACCACCTATTACGGCGCCGCGCTAGCGGCGCTCAAGCGCGGCCATATCGGCTTCGACGACGTGCTCCTCGCGCTGCCACGCCGGGCGCGAGCCGCGGCGGTCATCCTCGCGGAGATCCTGGTGATCTCCTTCTTCGCGCTGCTCGCCTGGGCGGGACTCGAGGTGCTCAGCATTCTCGAGGGTGAGACGCTGGTCAGTCTGACCTGGGTGCCGGTGTCTCTCACCCAATCCATTATCCCGATCGGCGCCATCCTGTTCATCGTCGCCGAACTTCTGAGCCTGCCCGACTACTGGCGGGACGTGATGGCGGGACGCTCGGTCGAGCACGCCGTCATGGCGCATGGCGAAACGCCGGAGAAGGACCAGGCCTGATGTTCATGTTCGGTATCTTCATCGCGCTGGTCGTGATGGTATGCATCAACGTGCCGATCGCCATCGCACTGGCGCTGGCGGCGGTCATTGCCATCGGTCTCACCGACGGTGCCGGCGCCCTCGTGACCATCGCGCTCGATATGTACTCGGGCGCGAAATCCTTCTCGCTGATCGCCATTCCGATGTTCGTGCTCGCTGGCGCGATCATGAACGCCACCGGCATCACCCGGCGCCTCATCGCCTTCGTCACCGCGATCATCGGCTTCGTTCGCGGCGGCCTGGCGATGGTCAATGTCGGTGTCTCGCTGTTCTTCGCCGAGATCTCGGGCTCGGCGGTCGCGGATGTCGCGGCAATGGGCTCGATCATCATTCCCGAGATGAAGCGGCGCGGCTATCCCGCCCCCTTCGCCGCTGCGATCACCTCGTCCTCGGCCTCGCTGGCGATCATCATCCCGCCATCGATCCCGATGATCCTTTACGGTGTGTCGTCGGGGGCCAGCATCGAACAATTGTTCGTCGCGGGCGTCGTGCCGGGGCTGCTCGGAGCAGCCGGGCTGATGGGTGTCGCCTACTACTACGCAGTCAAATACAACTGGCCGACCGAGGACGCCTTCAATCTTCCAGCGTTGCGCGCCACCTTCGTCGAGGCGCTGCCGACCTTCGCCCTGCCGGTGATCATCCTCGGCGGCATCTTCGGCGGCTTCATGACGGCAACGGAAGCGGCCGGAATCGCCGTCGTCGCGGCGATCCTGGTGGGAATGTGGTATCGCGAGGTCGACTGGCGCCAGCTCAAGGAAGCGATGCTGGAAGGCGGCATGCAGACGGCCGTGGTCATGCTGCTCGTCGCCACCTCGGTCCTGATGGGCTCGTTCCTGACCACCGCCCGCGTCCCGCAGGACATCGCGGCGGCGATCCTGGACCTCACCAGCAACCAGTACCTAATCCTGCTGATCCTCAACGTCTTCTTTCTGGTCATCGGCTTCTTCCTGCATTCGGCCGCGGCGATCATCCTGGTCGTCCCGATCATCACGCCGCTGATCAGCCAAGCGGGAATCGATCCGGTGCATTTCGGCCTGGTGGTGACGCTGAACCTTGCGATCGGTCAGCAGACGCCGCCGGTCGCCTCGGTGCTGATCACAGCATGCTCGATCGCCAAGGCAAACATCTGGGAGGTGACCAAATGGAACCTGCCACTGATCGCCGTGCTGCTCTTCGTGCTCATCATCAGCACCTACGTGCCGGCGATACCGATGTTCCTCGTCGAATATTTCTACAGGTGATCCGATGTCCGAAAACGAACTCCTCTACGAAGTCCGCGGGACCACCGGCTGGATCACGCTAAACCGCCCGCAGGCCCGCAACGCGCTGACCTTCGCCATGTATGACGGCCTTGCCGAAATCTGCCGGAGCGTGCCGACCGACGGCTCGGTCAAGTGCCTCGTCGTCACCGGCGCCGGCGAGAAGGCGTTTGCCGCCGGCACCGACATGACGCAGTTTCGCGGCTTTACGACCGATCAGGACGCGCTCGACTACGAACACCGGATGGACGTCGTCCTCGGCGCGGTCGAGGGCTGTCCGGTGCCGACCATCGCGGCGATATCGGGCGCCTGCACCGGCGGCGGCGCAGGAATCGCGGCCGCCTGCGACATCCGCATCACGACCGCAGACCTGCGCTTCGGCTTTCCGATCGCCCGTACCCTCGGCAACTGTCTGTCGATCGCCAACCTGTCGCGGCTGTCGGCGCTGATGGGCGCGGGGCGGACCAAGGAGGTCATCTTCACCGCGCGCCTCGTGGGCGCCGACGAGGCGCAGGCGATCGGTCTCGTCTCGGAGATCGTGGCCGATCACGCGGCGCTGATCGCGCGCGCCGAGGCACTGGCCGAACAGCTCGCCGGTCACGCGCCGATCACCCTTGCCACCACCAAGGAAGCGTTGCGGCGGTTGCGCGTCGAGGGCGCCGGCGCCGACGATCGCGATCTCGTGGTCAAGGCTTACATGAGCGAGGACTTCAAGGAAGGCATGGAAGCCTTTCTCGGCAAACGCAAACCCCAGTGGAAAGGCCGGTAATGACGACCGCCGCGAAAGGCCCGCTGGAGGGCATGAAGGTCATCGAGCTCGCTCATATCATGGCGGGCCCCGTCTGCGGCATGATGCTCGCCGACATGGGCGCTGACGTGATCAAGGTCGAAAAGCCCGAAGGCGACGACAGCCGGCGCTTCCTGCCGCCCGACATCAATGGCGAGTCCGCCGCCTACATGATGATGAACCGCAACAAGCGCGGCATCGTGCTCGACCTTAAGAGCGACGACGGCAAGGCGGTGCTGCGCCGGATGCTGGAGACCGCCGACGTCGTCATCGAGAACTACCGCATGGGGACGATGGAAAAGCTCGGCCTCGGCTACGAGGACCTGCGCAAGACCAATCCCGGCCTGATCTACTGCGAGATATCTGGCTTCGGCCGCAGCGGCCCTTACGCGACGCGCGGCGGCTTCGACCTGATCGCGCAAGGCATGAGCGGGCTGATGTCGATCACCGGCGAGGGGCCGGGCCGGCCGCCGGTGAAATCCGGCGCGCCGGTCACCGACATCACCGCCGGCATCCTCGCGGCGCTCGGCTGCGTTAGCGCCTATGCACGGAAACTTCAGACCGGCGAGGGTCAGAAGGTCGACACCTCGCTGTTCGAGGCCGGCATCACCCATACCTACTGGCAATCGGCGATCGCCTTCGCCACCGGCCTCGCTCCCGGCCCGCTCGGCTCGGCTCACCCGCTGAACGCACCCTACCAGGCCTTTCGGACGGCAGATGGCTGGATTACCGTCGGCGCGGCCAATCAGCGAAACTGGGAGCGTATGCTGGCGGTCATCGGCGCCGAGGAACTCGCCAAGGACGACCGCTTTTCGTCCAATCATGCCCGGATGCAGAACCTGGCCGCGCTCGAAGATATCCTGAACGGCTACTTCTCGCGGCAGTCATCGGCGGACTGGCTGGAGCGGCTGGAGGCGGCCGGCGTTCCCGCCGGCCCTGTGTTCGACGTCGCCGAAATGCATCGTGATCCGCAGACGCTGTTCCGCGAGATGGTGGTCGAGACCGAGCACCCGAAGGCTGGCCCGGTGAAGGCGATCGGCCTGCCGATCAAATTCTCGGAGACGCCCGGTCGTGTGACCCGTCCCGCCCCGCTGCTCGGCGAGCATACGCGCGAGGTGCTGCTGGAAGCGGGCTACGACGACGGGGCCGTCGACGATATGTTCGGCTCCGGCGCCGTCCGCAGTTCGGCAGTGGCATAGTCGAGATGAACAACCTCGACCTCGCCGATCGGTTGAGCGCGGCCCGCAATGGCGGCCCCAAATTGTCGACGGGTGGGATGGCGGACGCCGTTGCCAGCGCGTGTGATGCCTACGCAATTCAGCGCCGTGTGGTGGAGGCGGTTGGGCCGATCGGGGCATTCAAGACCGGCCGCCGTCCCGACCAGGACCAGATCATGGCGCCGATCTTCCGGAAGGATACGCGCAGCAGCCCGGCAATTTTCACGCGGACAGAGATCGACCGGATCGGCATCGAGTTGGAGGTCGGCTTCGTCATCGACAGGCCCCTCCCCGATGCCAGCGATGCGGATTTCGAAAGGCGCGCGCGCGACCGCGTTTCCGCCGTCGCGGCGCTGGAGATCGTCGACACGCGGCTGAGCGACATCGAGATGGCGCCGCCACTTCTCCGGTTGGCCGACAATCAGCTCAATGGCGGCCTGGTCGTCGGCTCGCCGCGCCGCGACTGGCAGGACATGGACCTTACGATGGTCAACGCCAGCCTGAGCCTCGGCTCGCAAACCGTCCTCGATGGCCGCGCCGACGTGCCGGGTGGCGACGCCTTCGCGACATTCTGCGCCCTTGCCAGAATGATCGGCTCGCATTGCGGCGGCCTCAAGCCCGGTCAGGTGGTCATCACCGGGTCGTTGAACGGCATGCCCTTCATCGAACGCGGCACGCCGGTGCGCGGCTGGATCGACGGGCTCGGCGATGTCGCGGCGGATTTTCCGACGTAACCGAACGGCGCGGCCGGGCCTGATAATCGCGTTACAGATGCTTCATGTCATAGCGCCGTAGCAGGTCCACGATCTGATCCCGCGCCCGGATCTTGTGCTCCTGGGCCATCTGGCGCGCCTCGCCCGGCTCACCGGCGCGGATCGCGTCGATGATACGCTGGTGCTCTTCGATCGATCCCATTGGTTTTGGCCGCAAATGCAGGGTCAGGCGGCGGGCGCGGAACGACTGATCGATATTGACCGTCGCGATCCGCTCCAAGCGACCGTTACCGGCACCCCGAACGAGGCAGGCGTGGAACCGCGCATCCGAATCGGCCCAGCCGAGAAGATCATCCCCGGCGAGCGCCTCGGCGAGTTCGGCGTTCAACCGTTCCATGTCGCGGCAAACACGTTCGCGAACGTCGGCCGACTTTTCGGCCAAGAGCAGCGCCGCCATGCCTTCGACGGCGATGATGACGTCGTAGACCTCTTTCATGTCGTCGGGCGACAGCGCGCTGATGACGACGCCGCGTTTGGACCGCAGCTCGACCATGCCCTCGCTCTGCAAGCGGATGATCGCCTGATGCACCGGCGTCCGGCTCATCCCCAATCGTTGCGCCATTTCCTGTTCGGAGCCCTGAAAGCCCGGAGGGAAGACGCCATCGCGAATCGCCTGTTTGACGGCGTCATAGGCCGCTTCGACCAGCGACGGCTTGCGCTCCGGTTTTTCAATGCTGAGGAGCGTCGGGGCGTTCAACGTCATGATTTCCCCTCTTGCCGCGAGAGCCTTCCCCGCACCCTACACGGCTCGACGGACAAATCGAACGCTTTCTTGCATGCATCTTCGGACGCATGATTGACATTGCCGGTGTGGTGGTCACAGATTGGCAAAGATCGGTCGCCGCCGTTTCGCGCCTGGAGGGTGCGCGCGACGCAGGTGCGCCCGGTCGGGAGACATCCACTGGGAGGAATACAATGAAACTCACGTCACTGATGGCAGGCGCCGTCCTGGCGGTCGGACTGACGGCCGGTTCCGCGAGCGCGCAGGACTATCCGACAAAACCCGTCAACTACATCATTCCATTCAACGCCGGCGGCGAATCCGACATCGCCGCCCGGCTGCAGCAGCCGGTCTTCGAGCGCCTCACCGGGCAGTCGATGGTGATCCAGTACATGGCCGGCGCCGGCGGCGCGCAAGCCTGGTCGCAGCTCAACGGCATGGACGGCGACGGCTACACACTGATGGGCACCAACCTGCCCCATATCATCCTGCAGCCGATGGCACAGGAGGTCGGCTACAAGACTGACGACATCGCCAATGTCTACTTCTTCCAGTACACGCCGGACGCCATCGTCGTGCCGGCCGACAGCCAGTTCAATACGCTTGAGGATTTGGTCAACTACGCCAAGGAGAACCCAGGGCTGGTGACCTTCTCTGGCTCCGGCACCAATTCGGCCAATCACGTCGCGAAGACGAAATTGGACAGTCTTGCCGGCATTACCACGACCTATGTGCCGTTTTCCGGCACGAGCCCGTCCATCGCGGCCGTGCTCGGCAACCAGGTTCTGGCGAGCTTCGGCTATACGACATCCGCGATCAATCAGGGCGACGCGCTGCGGGTCCTTGCCGTTGCCTCGGAAGAGCGTGTGCCGAGCTTCCCGGACGTTCCGACCTTCAAGGAACTCGGCTACGACATGGTGGGCGGCGCCTATCGCGGCGTGGCCGTACCAACTTCGACGCCGGAAGACGTCCGCAAGCAGGTCTCCGACGCCCTCGACAAGGTCAACCAGGACCCGGACTTCATCAAGAAGATGGAAGACGGCGGCTTCGTCGTCATCAATATCCCCTACGACAAAGTCGAGGCATTCATGAACGAGCGCCGCGAGCAGTATCAGGCGGTCGCCGAGCAGATGGGCATCGCCCAGAAATAAGCGCCGGCCGAGCCCAGGCGGGAGTGGTCGACACTTCCGCCTGCCATTCCCCATTCCATTGAAGCGATCGCCATGGACAAGCTCGTCTATCTTGCCGAGGCCTTGACGCCGTTCAACCTCGTTCTTGCCCTTGGCGGCGTGCTGGCCGGCATCGTCATCGGCGCTCTCCCCGGCCTGTCCGCGACGATGGCCGTGGCCGTGCTCGTGCCGTTCACCTTCACGATGGACCCGGCCTCCGGCCTGATCGTGCTCGGCGCCATCTATACCGGAGCGATCTACGGCGGTTCCTATTCCGCCATTCTGGTCAACACGCCGGGAACCCCCTCGGCCATTGCCACCACCTTCGACGGCTTTCCGATGGCCAAGCGCGGCGACGGCGCGTTGGCCATCTCCATCGCCACCCTCGCCTCGGTGTCGGGTGGCATCGTCGGCGCGCTGATGCTGATGTTCCTGGCGCCGCCGCTGGCGCGGGTCGCGCTCGCCTTCGGCCCGCCGGAATATTTCTGGCTCGCGGTCTTCGGCCTGACGCTGATCTCGGCGCTATCGGTCGGCAATCTCATGAAGGGCATGATCGGCGCCTGCCTCGGCCTGCTCATGTCGATGATCGGCGTCGCCGTCATCGGCGCCGACGTGCGCTTCACCATGGGCAGTCACGCGCTGCTCGGCGGCATCAACATCGTGTCCGGGCTGATCGGGCTCTATTGCATCCCGGTCCTGATCGATCTCGTCGCGACCAAGGACCCGCACCTCAAGGTCGCGAGCGACACCAGCGGCTATCGGCTGAAGGAAGCCTTCGCCATCGTCATGCGGGAGAAGTTCAACCTAGTCCGTAGCTCGGTGATCGGCACGCTCGTCGGCATCCTGCCCGGCGCCGGCGGCTCGGTCGCAAGCCTCGTCTCCTATTCCGAGGCGCGCCGCTCCGCCAGGCATCCCGAGCGCTACGGCACGGGCGAGCCGGGCGGCATCATTGCCACCGAGGCCGCCAACAACGGCACCGTCGGCGGCGGCTTCATTCCGACGCTGGTGCTGGGAATTCCCGGCACGCCGCCCGACGCCGTCATCCTCGGCGCGTTGCTCGTCCAGGGCATCCGCATCGGTCCGACGCTGTTCACCACGCAAGGGTCGATCGTCTACACCTTCATCTTCGGCCTGCTCATCGGCACCATCCTGATGCTGCCGGTTGGCCTCCTCGTCGGGCGCTACGCCTACAAGGGCATCATCGCGATCCCGAAGGCGGCGCTGGTTCCGACCATCGCCTTCATGACGGTCATCGGCAGCTTCGCGATCCACAACAACCTCAACGACGTCGTCGTAATGCTCGGACTTGGCGTCATCGGCTGGATCCTCAACCGGGTCGGCTTCACTCCCTCGCCCATCGTTCTCGGCCTGGTGCTGGGGCAGATCGCCGAGCAGGGTTTCGTGCAAAGCTATCTGATCGGCAATGCGCAGGGGAACGTTCTGGCCATGTTCTTCGCCCGCCCAATTTCGCTTGCCATCGTCGCCTTCTCGGTGCTGACGCTGTTCTATCCCTTGATCGCCGGAGCGATCGGGGCGCGGCGGGCCCGCAAGTCCGAGACCGACATCATCGTGGAGAGCCGAGATGGCCGCCCTTAGGAAGCCGCACGACCTGCCGGGAACGATCGCCGCCGCCCTGTTCATCGGCCTCGGCGTGGTTCTCATCCTGCAGACCGGCCGGATGACGCCGATGGGTTCGGTGTTTCCGATCACCATCGCCGCCGCGATGATCGTGTTCTCGGCGATCCTGATCCTTCGCAATTTCGTCATTGCGGCGCGGCGCCCCTCCGTCGAGGCGGCCGACGAAACAGCGCGCGAGACGGATCAGACGCGAGGGTCGATGCCGCGCCGCATCGGCTTTCTGGTCGCCATGGCCGCGTGGGTCGCGCTGATTCCGATCCTCGGATTCTTCGTCGCCAGCCTCATCGCCTTCTTCGCCATCATGGCCGTCGCCAGTCATGAGCGCGTCACGCCGCGCGAAGGCATCATGCTTGGCGTGATGGGGATCGTCATCCTGACCGGCTTCTACCTGATCATGGCCAACGTCCTGCTGATCCCGATGCCGCGCGGGATTTTCTTCTAGGGCGGGTCGTCCGTGATCGCGGCTGTCCCCGCCACGCCTCCCGCCGTCGTTCCATTCTGAAAGCATCGTCATGCGCATCACCGAGATCCGGGAAAAGACCGTCTCGATCGCCAGCCCGATCGCCAACGCCTTCATCGACTTTTCCAAAATGACCTGCTCCGTCGTCGCGGTGGTCACCGACCAGATGCGCGACGGCAAGCCCATCGTCGGCTTCGGCTTCAACTCGAACGGACGTTACGGCCAGGGCGCGCTGATGCGCGAACGCTTCATCCCGCGGCTGATGGAAGCCGACCCAGAGACGCTGGTCGATCGCGAGCACGACAATCTCGATCCCTTCGCCATCTGGACGGCGATGATGACCAACGAGAAGCCGGGCGGTCACGGCGAGCGCTCGGTGGCCGTCGGCACGATAGACATGGCGGTGTGGGACGCGGTCGCCAAGATCGCGGACAAGCCGCTCTACCGGCTTCTGGCTGACCGCTATCGGGGTGGCGAGGCCGACGACAGCGTCTGGGTCTACGCGGCCGGCGGCTATTACCATCCCGGCAAGGAGATCGAGGGTCTAAAGGACGAGATGCAATCCTATCGCGATCGCGGTTATACGGTCTGCAAGATGAAGATCGGCCTCGCGCCGCTGAATGAGGATCTGAAGCGCGTCGAGGCCGCGCTCGCCGTCGTCGGCGAGGGACAAAATCTCTGCGTCGACGCCAATGGCCGCTTCGATCTTCCGACGGCCATCGCCTACGCCGAGGCGCTGGAGCCCTACGATCTCTATTGGTACGAGGAAGCCGGCGACCCGCTCGATTATGCCCTGCAGGCGGAGCTGGCCGAGCATTACACCGGCCGGATGGCCACCGGCGAGAACCTCTTTTCCATGCAGGACGCGCGCAATCTGATCCGGCACGGCGGCATGCGGTCCGACCGCGACGTCCTGCAATTCGATTGCGCCCTCTCCTACGGGCTGGTCGAATACATGCGCACGCTCGCCATGCTGAAGGAGAACGGCTGGTCGAGCCGGCGGGTGGTGCCGCATGGCGGACACCAGATGTCGCTCAACATCGCCGCCGGCCTGCATCTCGGCGGCAATGAATCCTATCCGGACGTGTTCCAACCCTTCGGCGGCTTCGCCGACGCGACCGAGGTGCGACACAGCCGCGTCGGCCTGCCAGATGTTCCGGGCGTCGGCTTCGAGGCGAAGGCGGCGCTTTATGAGTTGTTCAGGTGGGAGCTGCTGGACTGAGCAAGCCGGACCTGATTTCGGCGTTTTAGATCGCGCGGATCGCGGCCAGCAGATCGTCGTCCACCGCGATGCCGGCTGCGAGCGCTTCGCGCCGTGCCGCGCGGCCCTTGCGGCCCGGTATCCGGGTTCCCGACTCGGCGCTGATTTCCCCGACCAGCGCGGCCAGCCGCTCAACGGCGTGATCGCCGCCCATCGCCACCGGATCGATGACGAGAAGCCACTGGCCCAGTCCCGGCGGCGGCCCCTTGTCGTCGAACAGGGAACTTGCCTCATAGGCGTAGTTCGCACCGGTCAGCCCGGCCGACAGCATTTCCACGACCAGGGCGAGCGCGGCGCCCTTGGCATCGCCCATCGGCAGCATGGTCCCGGCGAGCGCCGCGTCGGGATCGGTCGTCGGCTGCCCGGCACTGTCCAGCGCCCAGCCTTCGGGAATGGACGCTCCCTTCTGCTTGGCGGCCATGACCTTGCCGCGCGCGATCTTCGACAGGGACAGATCGATGACAATCGGCTCCTGATCGCCCAAGGGCGCGGCGAAGGCGATCGGATTGGTGCCGAACAAGGCGCGGGTGCCGCCCCAAGGGGCCATGGCGCCCGGCGAATTCGCCATCATCAGGGCGACGAGGCCGGCTTCGGCGAAGCGCTCCACCGTCAGGCCGAGGACGCCGGCGTGGTGCGAGCGATAAATGGCAGCGCTGGCCACGCCTGTCTCTTTAACGATGGCCGGAAGCTGTTCGACGGCGAGATCGAGTGCCGGAAAGGCAAAGCCGTTGCCGGCGTCGATGCGCAGCAGTGCCGACCGGGTCCGCTCGGCTTGCGGAACCGCCGCGCCGGCGACCTTTCCGACCTTGGCTTGCGCGCAATAGGCGACGAGGCGCCGCAGCCCGTGCCCGCTCTGGCCGGCGGCTTCCGCGGCGACGAGCCCGCGCGCAACCGAGGCGGCTTGCGACGGGCCGGTCGAGGCGCGTTGCAGCGCGTCGGACGCGAGCGTTTCAGCCTCGGCGATCGACAGTCTTTCGGTCACAAACGCGTCTCCAGATGGCGCAGGATGTTCTCGGCCGTCACGCGGCTGACCCTGACATTCGATTCGTCGGTGACGCCGGCGATGTGCGGCGTCAGGATGAGGTTGGCGATGCCGGCGAAAACCCGGCCGGCCTCGGCGGTTAGTGGCTCGGTCTCGAACACGTCGAGCGCCGCGCCGCCGAGCTTGTCTTGCCGCAGCACGTCGGCCAGCGCCGTCTCGTCGACGACGCCGCCACGCGCCGAATTGATCAGGACGGCGTCGGACTTCATCAGCGACAGCGCATCCACGCCGATCATGTGGTGGGTCGCGTCGGTCAGCGGCACATGCAGGCTGACGACATCGGAGGCGCGAAGCAGATCGTCGAGGTCGAGCCGGTGGGCATCGGTCCAGGCGGCGTCGCTCTCCGGCAGGAACGGATCGAAGGCGGCGACCGAAAAGCCGAAGGCCCGCGCCCGTGCGGCCGTTTGCCGGGCAATCGAGCCATAACCGACAAGCCCGAGACGCTTGCCCTGCGCTTCCCGGCCGATCAATTGCTGGCGCGGCCAGTTTCCGGCAATCACGTCCTCGGTCGCGTCATAGGCGCGGCGCAGCAGCGCCAGCGCCGCGGTCACGACATATTCGGCGACGGCGACGTCGTTGGCGCCCGTTGCCGGATAGACCGTCACGTCGCGCGCCTTGCAGGCGTCGAGGTCGATATTGTCCAGACCGACGCCGAGCCGGCCGACACAGCGAAGGCCGGGGGCGGCGGCAAGCAGCGCGGCCGTGACCTTGGTCCGGTTGCGCACGACGAGGGCGCTGGCACCGGCAACCGCGGCGGCCAGATCGTCCGGCCGATCGACGAGTTGCGGGTCGTAGAGGGTCTCATGCCGGGCCCGGATCCGATCAACGGCGGCCTCGTCCATGAACTCGGTAATGACAATCTCAGGCAATGGGCTCCCCTCCCACAAAAGCCGTGGCGGCCATCTTTCCCAAGACGGCCGCCGAACAGGTACCACGCCGGGCGCTCCGTGGAGGCGTCCGGCGAAGGCAGCTCAGGCGCTGCGATAGAGCTTGGTCATGACGAATTCGCGATGCCCCAGCGCTTCGGCCGCGGTGACCCGGCCGTTCGCCGTGCGCATGATGCACTCGATCAGATCGTCACCGGCCTGGTCGATGGTCTTGTCGCGACGCAGGATTCCGCTCACGTCGACGTCGACATGCTCGGACATCGTGCGCACGGTGCGCGGATTGGCGGTGATCTTGATCACCGGGACGATCGGATTGCCGACGACGTTGCCCTGGCCGGTCGGGAAGGTGTGGACGACGTAGCCGGCCGCCCCCATCAGCGTCACGCATTCGGCCGCCGCCGACGAGGTATCCATGAAATAAAGGCCGTTGCCCTTCTGCGGGGCCTCGGCCGGCTCGAGAATGTCGATATAGCGGCAGTCCCGCCCGATCTTCTCCAGATTGCCGAGTGCCTTTTCCTCGATCGTCGACAGGCCGCCCAGGATATTGCCCTTGGTCGGCTGGCTGTCCGACAAATCGTCCGTGGCGTGGGCGAAGATCACATCGTCCTGATAGGCCTTCCACATCTTGTACCAGCGCTCGCCGGTCTCGGCGTCGACCGCGCGCTCCTTGCAGATGTGCTCGGCCCCGGTGATTTCCGAGGTTTCGCCGAAGACGCCGTAGATGCCCTCGGGGATCAGCTTGTCGTACATGTTGCCGACCGTCGGGCAGGAGCCGAGACCCGTCGTAGTGTCGCTCTCGCCGCATTTGGTCGAGACCCAGAGCTCGGACACGTCGCATTCGACACGCTGCTGCTCGGTCGCCCACTGGACGAATTCCTTGGCCTTGCGGGAAACGTCCATGATCGTCTTCAGATCGCCGTTCTGCTCGATCGAGAAGGCGGCGACGGGCTTGCCGGTCTCGGCGATGCCGTCGGCGATCTTCTGGGTCCAGCCCGGCTCGATTCCGACCACGATGCAAGCGGCGACGTTCGGATTCGCGCCGGTGCCGATCATGGTGCGGAAATGCA
Organism: Aurantimonas marina; assembly: GCF_017183135.1. Classification (GTDB taxonomy): domain Bacteria; phylum Pseudomonadota; class Alphaproteobacteria; order Rhizobiales; family Rhizobiaceae; genus Aurantimonas; species Aurantimonas marina. The sequence continues at coordinate 177,886 of NZ_JADDXW010000006.1, forward strand.
GGTCGAGATCCTCGCCGAACTGCAGCCGTCCATAGGCGTGCGGCAGGGCGAGCGTACCCTTGATGTTGTTGGCGACCGCCTCGCAGCAGGCGTTGGAGATGTCGTCGACGGGCAAGATCACGATGTGATTGCGAACGCCCACGCGGCCGTTCTCACGGCGATAGCCCATGAATTTGCGATTGGTGTTGATCGGCATGGTCGGATCTCTTTCCTGAACTGACGGATAAACGAAGGGTCGAGTGCGGGCGGCGCTAGCGCCACCGCTCGATCACCAGCGGTTGGTCTTCAGATTGTGGATATGGACATGCCCGCCCTTCTTCGCGTCCGCCTTCATGCGGCCGATATCCTCGCCGTATTTGATCGCCGTATCGCCCGCCGAAAGGTCCTTCAGCGCGACCTTGTGGCCGATCGGGACATCGTCGTTGCACGTCAGCTTGAACGAGGAGTTGTCGGCGGTCACGACACACAGCATCTCGGTGCCGGCCTTGAGGTCCTCCACGACGACGACACCGACATTGTCCTTGTGATCGTGGACGAGCAGTTGCGGGATGCTCATGAGTGATTCCTCCGAGGGTTACGGTTGATGCAGGCGTGAAAAACAGCCGGCGGAGCCGGCTCCAAGCGGAGTGGCCAAGTATCAATATCGACAGGTCTTATATAAGACATAAAATATCTTTACACGTTCGTGTCAAGCGGTTTATCTGGTCTGGTAAAAATTGGGCAGTGACGAATGACGGACGGAGAGAAGGCCCCAGCGTTCCGACCGCTCTACCAGCAGGTGCGCGAGACCCTGGTCCGCCGACTGATCGACGGCGTGTGGACCCCGGGCCTGATGCTGCCGAGCGAATTCCAGATCGCGGCCGATCTCGGCGTCAGTCAGGGGACCGTTCGCAAGGCCCTCGACGCGATGACTGCCGAACATCTCCTGGTTCGGCGGCAAGGACGCGGGACCTTCGTCGCGCTGCCCGAAGAAGGCCGGATCCTGTTCCAGTTCTTCCGGCTCGCCGCCGACGACGGCACCCGCCTGTTCCCCGACAGCCAGGTTCTGTCGCGAGTGCGTGGACGCGCTGACGCCGCGGCCACCAAGGCGTTGCAGCTTGCGCGCAACGACGCCGTCTGGCGGATCGACCGGGTCCGGCATCTTGGCGGCCGGGCTGTCATCGCCGAGCAGATCACCCTCCCCGTGACGAAATTCCCCTCGCTGGCGGAAATCCGCGACCTGCCGAACAATGTCTACGCGCTTTATTCGGAGATCTTCTCGATCACGATCGGGCGGGCTATGGAACAGCTCAAGGCGACCGGCGCCGACGCGACCACCGCCGCGCGGCTGAACTGCCAGCCCGGCCATCCGGTTCTGTCCATCGAGCGGGTCGCCTTCGCGCTCGACGGATCGCCAGTCGAGTGGCGCCTATCCCGATGCGTGACCGATGGTTTTCACTACCAATCCGATCTTCGTTGAGCGGTGACGACCGTCCGCGAGCGCTTGCCAGCGCGGCACGAATGCAATCCGTCGAACCAGGAGCCTGACACTCAGGGTTTGAGGATGATCTTGGGCGCGGCCGCCGCGCCGTTCCGGATGTCGCGGAACGCGCCGAAGCCGTCCGCGAGCGGCCGGGTCTCGACCCAGTCGAGCGCGCCCAGGCGCCCGTCGAAGATCGCCGCGGCGGTCTCGCGAAAGTCCGTCGGCGTATAGGTGTAGGTGCCGATGAAGGCGATCTCCTGCAAGGTCATCTTCCGGATATCGAGGCCGCCATTGGCGTCGCCGAGGCCGATATGGGCGATGACGCCGCCCGGCCGCACCGCGCGGCACGCCGCTGCCCGGGTCGCCGCAAAGCCGACGGCGTCGATGACCAGATCGACGGCCCCGTCGGCGGGGCCGCCGGGCTGAGAGGGATCGAACACGTGAAAATCGCCGGCGCGCCTCAGCGTCGGGTGCCGGGCCTTGTTGGTTTCGGAGACCGCGACGCCGGACGCCCCCGCAGCGGCAAGCACGAGCGCCGCGCCGAGGCCGATCGCGCCGCCGCCGATAACGAGGCAGGTCGCCTCCTCCAGCGGTTTGGCGAGAGCGTTCCTTGCCAGTCTCACGGCATGCCAGCCGCAGGCGAGCGGTTCGGCGAGCGCAGCCTTTTCGAAGCTGACGCCGGCGGGAATGGTGACAAGGTTTTCCAGCGGCATCGAAAGGCGCTCGGCGAACGCGCCCTCGCGCGGCGGCATCGAGATGATCTGCCGCTGGGGGCACACATTGTTGCGGTCGGCCTTGCAGGCCTCGCACTGGCCGCAGGTCACCAGCGGATTGACGGTCACGCGCCGGCCGGCCTCGGGGCCGTCGACGATCGTTCCGGCCGCCTCGTGGCCAAGGATCAGGGGAGCCGGCCGTCGCTCGTCATGGCCGAGAAAGGCGTGCATGTCGGACCCGCAGATGCCGACCGAATCCACCCGCAGCAGCGCCTCGCCGGCGCGGGCCACCGCGTCCGCGACTGTGTCGTAACGAAGCTGCTCGGGTCCTGTGTAGACGAGTGCCTTCATTTGGCGGTGAACCCCCCATCGACAAACAGGATCTGGCCGGTGACATAGGCTGACGCATCCGAACACAGGAACAGCAGCGGCCCCGCGAGGTCGGCGAGTTCACCGTTGCGGCCGATGCAGGTCTGGCGCGCATGGCGCTCAGCGAGGGCCTGATCGGCGAAGACCGGGCCGGTCAGCTCCGTGGGGAAGAACCCGGGCGCGAGCGCATTGGCCAGAACGCCGGAGCCGGACCAGGCTTCCGCCATCGCCCGCGTCAACTGCTCCACGCCGCCCTTCGACGCACCATAGGCGATGCCGCCCGGAAAGGCGCGGCGCGATTGCAGCGAGGCGAAATTGACGATGCGGCCCCAGCCCTTGGTCTTCATGGCCGGCACCAGCGCCTGCGCCAGGAAGAACGGAACTGTCAGATTGAGCGCGAGCGTCGCGTCCCAGCCCTCAGGAGTGACATCGTCCGCCGCCTGACGGGTGTTGAGGCCGGCGGCGTTGATCAAAATATCAGGCGCACCGAACGGCCGCGATACGGCGTCGGCCACACCGCCCACCGCGCTCCGGTCCGAGAGATCGGCGACGACCGTGTCGACCTTACCGCCGGTCGCCACTTTCCATTGGTCGAGAACGTCGCCGCGCCGCGCCACGCCGACGACCGCCGCGCCGGCTTCGGCGAGCATGGTGGCCGCAGCCCGGCCGAGCCCGCTGCTCGCGCCGGTCACGCAGGCGACCCGCCCGCTTATGTCGAAAAGCCTCTGGCTTGCCACGGTCACGTGTTCTCCTTGCATCTCCAACTTGTCACTGGACCATTTCGGCCGCTCGCCTCACTCGGCCGCGCTCAGATCAAAATTCTCGCCAGGGAAGTATTTGGCGAGGCGAATGTCGGCGGTGCGGGCATGGCCCTCCATGCCTTCGAGCCGCGATATGCGTGCGGTGGCCTCGGCGACCGGCCGCGCTCCGTTGCGCGTGGCCCGCTGCCAGGTGACCATCTTCATGAATTTGTGGACCGAGAGGCCGCCGGTGTAACGCGCGGCGCCGGAGGTCGGCAGCACATGGTTGGTGCCGGACGCCTTGTCGCCAAAGGCAACCGTCGTCTCTTCGCCGAGGAAAAGCGAGCCATAGCATTGCAGCCGCTCGAGCCACCAATCCGGATCGGCGGCCTGCACCGACAGATGCTCGGGCGCGTATTCGTCGGCGACCTTGGCCATTTCCTCGCGGTCCTTGCAGACGATCACCTCGGCATAGTCGCGCCACGCGGCGGCGGCGTTCTGGCCGTTCAGTTCGGGCAGCGCCGCGATCAGGGCGGGCACCCGCTCGAGCACGGCCTCGGCCAAGGGCCGATGCGAGGTGACGAGCCAGACCGGCGAGTTGTAGCCATGCTCGGCCTGCCCGACGAGGTCGACGGCGGCGATCTCCGGATCGGCGTTTTCGTCCGCCAGGATCAGGCTGTCGGTCGGCCCCGCGAACATGTCGATGCCGACGCGGCCGAACAGAATCCGCTTGGCTTCGGCAACGAACTGGTTGCCGGGTCCGACGAGAATATCGGCTTTGGGCAGCCCGAACAGGCCGAACGCCATAGCCGCGATGCCCTGGACACCACCCATCGCCAGGATGGAGTCGGCGCCGCACAAATCAGCGGTGTAGATGATCGCGGGATTGACGCCCACATCCGGCCTGGGCGGCGAGCAAGCGGTGATGTGGCTGCAGCCGGCGACCTTGGCGGTGGTTACCGTCATCAGGGCCGAGGCGATATGGCTGTAGCGGCCGCCGGGCGCGTAGCATCCCGCCGCTTGGCAGGGGATGCTCTTCTGGCCGGCGATCAGTCCGGGAACGACCTCGATCTGGACATCCCGGATCGTCTCTTTCTGTGCTTCGGCGAAGCGACGCACATTGTCATAGGCGAAGCGGATGTCGTCCTTCAGCTTCTGCGAGACCTGCGAGCCGGCTTCCGCGATCTCATCCCTGGTCAGAACGACATTGCCGTCATAGCGATCGAACTTCTCGGCATAGGCGCGCGCCGCGGCCTCGCCGCCCGCTTCGATCTCGTTGAGAATCGTCTGCACCGTTTCGCGCACGTCCCCGGCGTCCGAGGTCGACGTTTTGCTGGCTTTCTTGAGATACTCGGCCATGGAATTCTCCTAGCGATAGATGTCGGGGAGCATCGCGGTCGAGATCGCCGGCACATAGGCGATCAAGAGAACGACAAGCAGCATGAAGAAGACAAAGGGCACCGCCCGCCGGGCGATCGGCAGGATGGATTCGCCGGTCAGTCCCGAGACGACAAAGAGGTTCAATCCCAGCGGCGGGGTGATGAAGCCGACCCCGAGCGAGGTGATCATCATGATGCAGAACTGAATCTCGTTCATGCCGATTTCGTCGGCAAGCGGCTTCAGGATCGGCGCCAGGATGACGATGTTCGGCGTCGTCTCCATCACGCAGCCGGCGGCGATCAGGATGCCGATCATCAACAGGATCAGCATGTTGGGATCGTCGGTGAGCGAGGTCACCGCGAAGACGAAGCCTTGCGGCACGCCGAGCGCCGCGAGCGTCTGCGCCAGCGGCAGCGACATGGCGATGATCGGCACAATGACGCCGTTCACCTTGGCGGACGAAACCAGCATCGAGGGGAAGTCGGCGAGTTTCAGCGTCCCCAGGATGAACCCCATGATGATCGTCACGACGACCGCCGTCGCGCCCGCCTCGGTCGGCGTCAGGCGGCCGGAGAAAATGCCGTAGAAGATGATGCCGGGGACCAGGAAGGCATACCAGCCGCTCTTCAGCGCCCGGCCGACGTTGCTCAGCCATTCGCGTCCGGAAATCGCGCCGCCACCTTCATAAGCGTAGATCCGGTTGACGACGATATTGGTCAAGAGGATCGAGACCAGGATGGCGATGCCCGGAATAATCGCCGCCTGAAACAGCGTCGAGGCGGAGATGCCAAGCACCAGACCAATGATGATATAGGCGATAGACGGCGGGATCAGGATGCCGGTACAGGCGCCGGCGGCTACCAGGGCGCAGGCGTAAGGGCGCGGATAACCGGATTCCACCAGACGGTCGATGGTCATGCGCCCGACCGCCGCGGCGCCCGCCGCGTCCGAACCCGAGATCGCCGAGAACATGCCGCAGACCAGCACCGTGGCCGAGCCGAAACCGCCCTTGGCCCAGCACGTCAGCGCTTCGGCGATATCGAGGAATTTTCGACTGAGACCGGTGCGGACCAGCACGTCGCCCGTCAGGATGAACAGCGGAACCGCGGTCAGGGCGAAGGCGTCGATGCCGTCGAACAGGGATTCGCCGAACAGAGAGAGCGGAAGCACCTGCGACAGGACCAGCATCGCGACGGCCGAGGCGCCGATCGCGGCCCAGACCGGAACTCCGAGAATGATGAGCCCGAGGAAGAGCAGGACCGGGCCGTAAAAATCCCATCCCAATTCCACGGTCTGCTGCTGAAGTTGTTGCCAAAGCATGGGAACCTCAATCGAACAGACGCTCGCCCTCATAGGGCGGGCGACCGCGCACGAGGTCGGCGGCGTCCCGGACAAGGGACTGGACGAGACGAATGACGACGAGCGAGAATCCGACCGGGACGGCCATCAGGAACCAGACCATGGAAACCCGCAGGCCGTGGCTGACCGAGCCGAATTTCCAGGAGACCCCGACGGTCTCGAAGGACCAGTAGAGAGCCAGGCAGGCGACCACCAACATGACCAGATCGCCCAGGATGTAGAGCAGCGCCTTGGCCCGCTCGGGTACGTAAAGGAACAGCACGTCGATGCGGATGTGGGCGCGATCCTTGACCGCCGAGGCGGCGCCGATCCAGGCAAGATAGATAAAGGAATAGCGCACGATCTCCTCGCCCCAGATCGACGAGTAAGCGAAGACCTCACGGCGGATCACCTCGATCGCCATCGTCGCGACGAGGATCGTGTAGAAGATAAGCAGCGCCCATCGCTCGGCGTTTCGGTCCAGCAGCTTCAGGATATGCACGCGCCTCAACCTTTCGCGGCGGAGCGACGCCGGCTGCCATATCAACAGCAAGCCGGGCATGCGCACCGAACCTCGTCAAAGGCGCGATCATTCGCACCCCGTGATCACGAAATGAGAGTAGTCAGCGGGCTCGGCGCCCGCCGACGCAAAATACGCCTCAGGCGTCGTGGACGTAGTAGCGCCCCATCGTACCAGCGGCCTCCTCAAGCCGCTTGAACGTCTTCATGTCGCCGGAGAGTTCGGTCTTGTAGGAATCCCACTCCTCGCGCTGATAGCCGGCCGTATCCTTCCAGACCGCGAGCTGATCGTCGGTGAGCGTGTGGAATTCCACGCCCGACTTCCTCAGCTCTGCCATGGCGTAGGCGCGTGCGGCCGGGACCTTGGCGAGGTTCTGCTGGGAGGTGACCTCCGAGGCGAAGTCGATGCCGTCCTGAACGTCCTGGGGAAGCGAATTGTACCATTCCAGATTGCAGGAATAGACTTGGCTGTCCGGGACCGCCTGGGTGAAGGTGACGTGGCTCAGGATGTCCTTGAAGCCGAAGACGAAGAGGGCTCCGACTGACGGATCAAGCGCATCGGCCACACCCTGCTTGATCGCGGAGGGCGTCTCGCCCCAAGCGACCGGCGTCGGATTGGCGCCGACCATGCGATAGTACTGCTGCAGCATCTCCGAGCCCGGCACACGGAACTTCACGCCGGAAAGATCCTCAGGCTTCATGACCGGGCCGGGGCCACCCTTGCGGACCGCGACGACGCGGGGATCTATGACGACGTAGAAGAGCGGCTTGAAGCCGCGCGCCTCGACCTTGGGATGCACTTCCTGCTTCCATGCATCGGACGAGACGAGGTTCGTGAACCGCTGGTTCGAGCCGCAGAAATAGGGAAGGTTGATCAGGTCCACGACCGGCGCGAAGGGCGCGAAATTCGACAGCGAGTGCTGCGCGGCCTGGATCGTCCCGCCCTGAACCTTCTGCACCAGCGCGCCGCCGGCGCCCAGTTGACCGCCCGGCGAGAGCTTCACATAGACCTTGCCGTTGGTGGCGTTCTGAATGTTTTCCTTCAGATCGAGCTGCATGATCGGATAGCTGCGCGACGCGCCCAGGACATAGGCGGTTGCGATCGTCATGGTGTGCTCGGCGGCCTTCTGACGCTCGTTCTCTTCCTTGGCGGTCTGGGCGACCGCCTCGTCCGACCAGAGCGTGCCGGCGGCCCCGGCCACCATGGCGGCGGTAAAGGCACCCGCTCCGGTCAGCCGCAGAAAATTTCGACGAGCAACCGACTGCAATTCTTGGCGTTCACGGATTGTGGACATTGGGGGCCTCCTCCCGGCCATTGTTGTAGGTGTGGGCGTTGACTCCGGCGACGTGGGCCTGCTCGCGTTGCAGGACGGCGACGACGAAAAGCACGGACGCCAGAAACAGCGTCAGCATCTCGCCGACGTCGGAGAGAAAGACTCTTCCACCCGACGTACCAATCACGATGTTGGCGACGAAGACCGCGAAAACGACCGCGGCCGCCGCGAGTGCTATGGAACCTGCCTTACGCATCGTTTCCTCCCTGATCGGATGCGCCTATAACCGTGTGTAAACGCTTTCATGACCTGATGCAAGCGCTTACATATTGCGATTCTGGAATTTGGCACGATATTGCGGCGGCACAGGAGAGGAGTCGAGATGAACGAGCGATCGGCGCCTACCCTGGCGGACGTGGCCCAGCATGCGGGCGTGTCGACGGCGACAGTCTCGCGCTGCCTCAATTCTCCTGAGCGGGTACTGCCCGAAACCCGCCAACGCGTCATCCAGGCGGTGGAGCAACTCGGCTATACGCCGAATTTCGGTGGCTGGGCCCTCGCCTCCAACCGGACCAATACCGTCGGCGCGATCATTCCCACCATGGAGAACGCCATCTTCGCACGCGGCCTGCAGGCGTTCCAGGAAGCCCTGGCAGCCGCCGGAGTCACCCTTCTCGTCGCCAGCACCGGCTACGATCCCGATCGGGAGGCCGAACAGATAAAGGCCCTGGTCGGTCGGGGCGCCGACGGACTGTTGCTGATCGGCACGGCCCGTCCGCAGGCGACATACGATTTTCTGCGCCAGCGCAGCGTGCCCTATGTCATCGCCTGGAGCCACCGGGCGAACGACGGCAACTGCTATGCCGGATTCGACAACCGGAACGCGGCGCGCGCGCTGGCCGAACGAGTCATCGGCTATGGTCATCGGGCGATCGCGATGATCGCCGGCGAGACGCAGGGGAACGATCGGGCGGCGGATCGGGTGGCCGGGGTGCGCGACGCCGTGACGGCGGCCGGCATGGACGCCGGAGCGACGTCGGTTGTCGAAGCGCCCTATTCGCTCGAGGAAGGCGGCGATGCCTTCGCGGCTCTCATGCGACGGAACAATCCGCCGAGCGCCGTGATCTGCGGCAACGACGTGCTGGCGGTTGGCGCGATGACAAAAGCCAGGGAAATCGGGCTTTCGATCCCGCGAGACGTGTCGATCGTCGGATTCGACGACATCGACCTGGCGCTCGTCGTCCAGCCGCAACTGACCACCGTCCATGTCCCCCACAGACGCATGGGAGAAGCGGCGGCGCGGCTGTTGCTCCAGCTCAGGGATGGCCATCCGAACGTGGAAAGCACCATCCTGGAGACGCATATCGTCGAGCGCGGATCACTCATTCGCTATGCGAGGCAGCATAGGGAGGCGGTATGATCGGGAGTCGAATCAAGGCGGTAGAGCCGCATCGCAACATGCGGGGTGAAGCTTTCCGCTGAAACGTCCGCCTCGCCGCGCCTCGGCGGACGATGACAGGGAGAATGAGGATGGTTTCATCGGCAGACCCGATGCCGGCGGCGCGGCCGATCCGGCTCGGCATGGTGGGTGGCGGTCAGGGCGCCTTCATCGGCGCGGTCCATCGCATTGCCGCCCGGCTCGACGGGGAATTTGAACTGGTGGCGGGCGCCTTCTCCTCCGACGCCGGGCGCGCGGCGTCCTCCGGCGCCGAGATCGGCATCGATCCGGCCCGCGCCTATGCGACTTTCCAGGCGATGGCCGAAGCGGAAGCCGGACGGACGGACGGCATCGAAGCCGTGGCGATCGTCACGCCCAACCATCTGCATTTCGCGCCCGCCAAGGCGTTTCTGGAAGCCGGCTTCCACGTGATTTGCGAAAAGCCGCTGACGGCGAAGCTCGAGGATGCGGTGGAGCTACAACGGGTCGTCGCGGCCTCGGGGCGCGTCTTCGTGCTGACCCACAATTACACCGGCTATCCGATGATCCGTCAGGCGCGGGAGATGGTCGCGGCCGGAGATCTCGGACCGATCCGGGTCGTCCAGGCCGAATACGCGCAGGATTGGCTAACCGAGGCAGCCGAAAAGGCAGGTTCCAAGCAGGCCGAGTGGCGGGTCGATCCGGAAAAGGCAGGCATCGGCGGCGCGCTGGGCGACATCGGCAGCCACGCCTTCAACCTGCTGACTTTCGTGACGGGGCTGAAGCTCGATAGCGTCGCCGCCGATCTCTCAGTCTTTGTTCCCGGCCGCAGGCTCGACGACAACGACCATCTCATGCTGCGCTTTGGCGGCGGAGCGAAGGGCATGATGTGGGCGAGCCAAATCGCGCCCGGCCAGGAAAACGGCCTGCGCCTTCGCGTCTACGGCGAAAAAGGTGGGCTCGAATGGGCGCAGGAGAACCCGAACCAACTCTGGTTCACGCCCTTCGGCGAGCCGAAGCGGCTGATCACCCGCGGCGGAGCGACCGCCGTCCCGGCGGCCCAGCGCGTCACCCGCATTCCGGCCGGACATCCGGAAGGCTATCTGGAAGGCTTCGCCACGATCTATCGCGAAGCCGCCATCGCCATCCGGGCGGTTGCCGACGGTCGCACGATCCCGCCCGAGGTGACGTTCCCCACGGTCGAGGACGGGCTCGACGCCATGCGCTTCATCAACGCCGCCGTGCGTTCCTCCGCGAATGACAGCCGCTGGACCAAGCCGGGGTGAGAATTTCGCGAGGTTGACTATGCGAGAGCCTTGGCGTCGGCGGAATCACGCGAGTCCGTCATGGTCTCCAGCAGCGTATTCCGCGCGGCCAGGATATGCGCCCCCATGACGGAAGTCGCCCATTCGGCGTCGCGCGAGGCGATGGCGCTGACCAGATCGCGGTGATCGGCGAGACTGCGTCCGAGGTCGCGCGGCTGAAATTTCGTGTAGCTGTGGATGAGAAAACCGATATCCATCAGCCGGTCGGCCGTGTCGCGCAGCGTCTGATTACCGGATATGTCGAGTATCCGGTGGTGCAGCTGCTTGTTCAAGGTTGACAGGATCTCCACAGCGTCCCGGTCGCCCGCCCGAGCCTCCATCTCGTCGCAGATGGCGGCGAGCTCGACGACGTCCACATCGGTGCGAAGCGTCGCCGCAAGGCCGGCACCGGCGCTCTCCAATAGGGCGCGAACCGCGTAGACCTCGCTGACCTCGCGGTTCGTCCGACGGCGGACCACGGCGCCGGCATGCGGAATCATGTCGATGAACCCGTCCCCCGCGAGCTTGGCCAAAGCCGCACGGATCGGCGTTCGACTGACCCGAAAGCGCTCCGCCAGCACCTCCTCGGTCAGCCGCCCGCCATTCTCGTAGTCGCCATGGAGGATGGCCGCCCGCAACGCGGCGTAGACCCGGTCGGCACTGCGCTCGCTCGGCCCTTGCTTTTTCGATGCCATCGCTGCGCCCCTTGCGATGATGCCTGTTCTTCGCCGCATTGGATACAAAATCTGATCAGTATCGTCAAACGTGCATCCGATATTGACAGATTGGATACAATTCGGCATTCCTCGTTGGGCGCTGGGAGGCGCGGCTCCGGGTGCACGCTCGAGCAACGACAGGCGATCATCGGCGACCCGGGATGGTGCCCGGTCCTGAGAACGCGGGGAGGAGATCACATGGCCGATCCCGCCTTGAGAGCGGCTATCGCCCGCAAGGAGTTCGTCCTTGCGCCCGGCATCTACGATCTCATTTCGGCGCTCATCGCCGATCGCATGGGTTTTCCGGCTCTCTACGTCACCGGCTATGGCACGGTGGCGTCTTCGCTCGGGTTACCGGACGCCGGCATCGCGACCTATTCGGACATGATCGGACGGATCGCGCAAATGGCGCGGATGACTGAGACCCCGATTATCGCCGATGCCGATACCGGCTATGGCGGGCTACTGAATGTCCGGCACGCCGTGCGCGGCTACGAGGCAGCGGGCGTCAGCGCGATCCAGCTCGAAGATCAGGTGTTTCCGAAGAAGTGCGGCCACACGCCGACCCGGCAGGTGGTGCCGAGCGACGAGATGGTCCGCAAGATCCAGGTTGCCGTCGACAGCCGCCAGAACGACGATTTCCTGGTCATCGCCCGCACCGACGCCCGCACCGCGCATGGGCTGGACGAGGCCATCCGCCGCGCCGTCGCCTACGGCGAAGCCGGCGCGGATCTGATCTTCGCCGAGTCGCCGGAAAGCGTCGAGGAAATGGCGCGGATCGGCCGCGAGATCGAGCGACCGCTGATCGCCAACATGGTCAATGGCGGTCGGACGCCCTTGCTGCCGGCCGACGAGCTGCAGGCGCTCGGCTTTGCCGTCGCGATCCATCCGGCGGCCGGCTTTCTGTCCGCCGCCGCTGCGCTTCGGACAACCTATGCGGACCTCAAGGCGAACGGCATCAACACCAATCGCACCGAGCTCTACAGCTTCGCCGAATTCAACGAACTGATCGGCTTCGAGGACGTCTGGGCGTTCGACCGGCGTTATGGGGGTTAGCGGCATGGCGATGCCATCTGGTGGCAAGGCGCACGGTCCGGACGGACGAAGGAAGCGTCTCGTTTGAGCAGCACGGAGGAAACCGACCGCATGGGTCCGTTGGAAGGTATTCGCGTCCTGGAGATGGGTCAGCTGATCGCAGGCCCGTTCTGCGGACAATTGCTGGCCGATTTCGGCGCTGAGGTCGTCAAGATCGAGCCGCCGAAGACCGGCGACGCCATGCGGCAATGGGGCCGGACGGACGCCGACGGCCACACGCTCTGGTGGCCGGTGATCGCCCGCAACAAGAAATCCCTCACCCTGAACCTGCGCGACAAGCGAGCCCAGGACATCGTCAAGGCGCTGGTCGCCAAGACCGATATCCTGGTCGAGAATTTTCGCGCCGGCCGCATGGAGGAGTGGGGGCTGGGCTATGACGTCCTGTCCAAGATCAACCCCGGCCTGATCATGGTCCGCATCACCGGTTTCGGCCAGACCGGACCGTATAGCGACCGTGCCGGCTTCGCCTCGGTTTGCGAGGCGATGGGCGGCTTGCGCGAGATCAGCGGCTATCCGGACCGGCCGCCGGTGCGCATGGGCATTTCGCTCGGCGACACGCTGGCCGGCCAGAACGGTTTTCAGGGCGCTCTCCTGGCATTGCAGCACCGCAACAGCACGGGCGACGGGCAGATGGTGGATGCCTCCATCTACGAATCGGTGCTCTCGGTGATGGAAAGCCTGGTCTCCGAATATGACGGCGGCGGCCATATCCGCGAACGCTCCGGTAGCATCCTACCGGGTATCGCGCCGTCCAACGCCTACCCGACGAAGGACGGCGGCACGATCATCATCGGCGCCAACCAGGACAGTCTGTTCCGCCGCCTGACCGCCCTCATGGGCCAGCCGGAACTCGCCGACGACGAACGCTTTCGCGACCACCAAGCGCGCGGGCGTCATCAGGCGGAAATCGACGCCATCATCGGCGAATGGACGCAAACCAAGCCGGCGAACGAGCTGGTGGAAGAACTCGCGGCGGTGGCGGTCCCGGCCGGCCCGGCCTACCGGGCGAAGGACATGCTGGAGGATCGGCACTTTCAGGCGCGAAAATCCGTGACGCGCGTGGATGACGCGACACTCGGCCGCCCGATCGCCATGCAGAACGTGTTTCCGCGGCTGTCGGCCTCACCCGGAACGATCCGCCATACGGGCCCCGCCCTCGGCCAGGACACGACACAAGTGCTCGCGCAATGGCTCGGCTACAGCGACGACGAAATTGCTCGACTGGACGCCGACGGCGTCATTTGAGCCTTGAACACGAGCGCAGCACGGACGCGCGGCGACATCCTGGGAGGGATGCAAGTGGCAGGAAAGACAGGCGGACCCGGCTGTGCCGGAGGGAAGGCCATGAACAGGGGCGACTTGCTTCACACCGCGCATGACGGAGACGCTCAGCGATGATCGAACCTGTCATCGTGGTCGTCATCCTGCTGGCGCTCATCGCCATCGGAGCGCCAATCTTCCTGGCTTTGGGCGCGGCCGGTCTGACCGGCCTCTACATGGCACGCGGCTCGATGGCGTTCTTCTTCGGCCCGACCTCGCTGTTCGGCCAGTTGAACAGCTTCGAGTTGCTGGCGCTGCCCCTGTTCGTGCTGATGGGCAATTTCCTGGCGGCGACGCCGGTCGGCAAGAATCTCTTCCATGCGGCGGTGTTGTGGCTGCAATGGCTGCGCGGCGGGCTTGCCATCGCGACCGTGGGCGCTTCGGCCGTGTTCGGCGCTGTCAGCGGCGTCTCGATCGCCGGCGTCGCCGCGGTCGGCTCGATCGCCATTCCGCAAATGCTGGACCGCGGCTACAGCCGCTCGATCGCCGCCGGCAGCGTCGTCAGCTCCGGCGCGCTTGCGATGCTCATCCCGCCCAGCGTGCCTCTGATCATCTACGGCGCGGTCTCGAGCGTTTCGGTCGCCGACCTGTTCATCGGCGGTATCGTGCCGGGGGTCGCCCTCGCCTTGGCGATCTCGGTCTATCTCTACTTCCGCGTACTGCTCAACCCGGCGGAAGCCCCGCAAGGAGAACACGTCCATTACAGCTGGGGCGACCGGCTCCAGGCACTGGGCGGGATCTGGCACGCGGTGCTTTTGATCGCGGTCGTGCTCGGTACGATCTACTCCGGCATCGCCACACCGAGCGAAGCCGCGGCGTTCGGCGCCATCGGCGCCTTCGTCATCGCCGCCTTCATCTTCCGCTCGGTCGGCGTCAAGGGCACGATGCAGGTGCTCGGCTCCAGCGCGCGGATTTCCGGCGCCATTCTCCTGATCATGGGCTGCGCACGAATCTTCGGCGACTACCTCAACCTGGTCCGCGTCCCCGACGCGATCACTGGCCTGCTCGTCGGCACCGAGCTGCCGCCCGAGGTCATTCTCATCCTGATCATGCTGGTGCTCGTCGGTCTCGGCATGCTCGTCGACGCGGTGTCGCTCATCGTCGTCACCACGCCAATCCTGCTGCCGCTGATCCAGACGCTCGGCTACGACCCGCTGTGGTTCGGAATCATCCTGGTGATGAATCTGGAGATCGCGGTGATCACGCCGCCGGTCGGCCTCAATCTCTACACGCTGAAGGCGGTCGCCCCGATGCTGCGCATCGAGGAGATCGTTCGCAGCGTCATTCCATTCGTCGCGGTGCAGTTCGTGATGCTCGTCATCTTCGTGCTGTTCCCGTCGATCAGCCTCTGGCTGCCAAACCTGATGAAATAAACCCAAGGAGGAAAATCACATGACCATCGACAGACGCGGTTTCATGACAGCCACCGGAGCGCTGGCGCTCGGCTCGGCGCTTGGTCTTCACTCCAGCGCCGCCTACGCGGAAGCGCAAAAGCTCACCGGCGTCACCTACCTGCCGCCTTCCTATGCCGATCTGGCCTATGGCAGCCAGGGCTTCGTCGACTTCGTCAACGAGAAACATGGCGATGTCGCCGCGATCGATTTCTACGATTCCGGCCGCCTGCTGTCGGCGGACGAACAGCTCCCGGCGCTGCGCTCGGGAACCATCGACTTCATGTTCCACACCACCTCCTACATCACCCGGTCGCTGCCGATCCTCGGCATCACCGGTCTGCCGGGCGTCGTCGGTGAACTTTACCAGAATCCCGACCGGCTCAAGCGCGGCTCGCCGCTGTTCCAGCTCGTCGAGGACGAGTTGAAGAAGAACGGGCTGACGGTCCTGAGTCTCGGCGGCGGCATCATGGAGCCGGAATATATCTGGAGCACGAAGGACTCGCCGATCCGCAGCCTCGGGGACATCGAAGGCAAGAAGCTACGCGTCGTTTCCTTCGAGGCGACCAAGGCGATCGAGGACTTCAGCGGCGCGGCCGTGCGCATCCCCTCCTCCGAGCTCTATCTTGCCATGCAGCGCGGCACCGTCGACGCGGCGGTCGCCAATATCTCCACGATCAACGGCCGCAAGATCCAAGAGCAGGCCGCCCAGGTCTACAAGCTGCCGGTCACCGCCTTCGGCATCGGCATCTTCGTCCAGACCGATCGCTGGGAAGCGCTGAGCGAAGAGGTCCGCAACGCGATGATGGCCGGTGTCGAATGGTTCGACGAAAACAGCGCGCGGGTCGCCAATCAGGACTATTTCGAAGCGAAATACTGGCCGGCATTCCGCGAGGCGGGTCTTGAGGTCATCGAGCCCACCGAGGCGGAGCTCGAGCAGTTCCGCGAAGTCAGCGCGAACGTTCGCGAGGCCTGGATCGGGGAAGTCGGCGAGGAGGTCGGCAAGAAGGCGATCGATCTCGCAATGGATAAAGACGCTTAAAGGACCGAAACCATGCTCGCCGTTCCGCTGAAACTGTTCGAGGCCTTCGCCCGGTTTCTCGAAATCATCGGTCAGGGCGTCCTCGCCTTCATGGCGCTGACGATCACCTATGACGCCACGATGCGCTATCTGTTCGCGGCGCCGACCTCGTGGAGCCTGGAGATCAACTCGTTCCTTGTCGTCTACCTCGCGGTGATGACAGCGGCGGAGGTTCAGCGGCGCGGCGAGCATATCGGAATCACGCTTCTCGCCGATGGCCTGCGCCCCGGCGGGAGGTGGCCGGTGACCACCGTCGTCGGGGTGGTCGGCGCGGTGTTCTGCGCCATCATCACCTGGCGCGGCGGCCTGATGGCGTACGACGCATGGGCCTATGGGGAGCGCGTATCGAGCGCCTTCGGCACGCCGATGTGGCTTGCCTACGCCATGCTGCCGATCGGATTTGGCACGCTTGGGCTGCAGTTCCTGATCAATATCGTGCGCGGCCCCGCGGCGACATCCTCGGAGACGATGCCGCATGTCTGACAGTCTCGCTCGCAAGCTCATCGCCAACCGTCCCGTCGTCGGGCAGTTAACGCTGGCGAGCGCCCCATCCGTCGCCGCGACCGCCGTTTCCTCGTCGGGCGGCGTGATCAACTGGGTGAAGGCGCTGTCTTCCAGCGCGGACGAAAGGAGAATCGGCATGACCGGCAATTCGGAATCAGTCGAGATCGTCGAGGTCGCGCCCCGCGACGGATTCCAGTCGATCGACAAGCCGCTGCCGACCGAAGAGAAGATCGCCATCATCGAGGCTCTGCTCTCCGCCGGGGTGAAACGGATGGAACTCGGTTCCTTCGTCAGCCCGAAGGCGATTCCCCAGATGGCGGACATGGCCGACATCGCAGCGCATTTCCAAGGCCGGGATAGCGTCCGGCTGTCGGTGCTGGTGCCCAACGCCAAGGGGGCGGAGCTGGCGCTGAAAAACCGCTACAGCGAACTGGTCTTCGTGTTCTCGGTGTCCGAAGCGCACAACCAGAACAACGTCCGCCAGAGCGTCGAGCAGTCGCTGGCACAGCTACGCGCCGTAGTCGAGACGATGGACGGGGACCCGAACTTCCGTCTGCGCGTCGATCTCGCGACATCGTTCGACTGTCCGTTCACGGGCACCGTGCCGCTCGATGACGTCCGTCGTGCCTTCTCCAAAGCACTCGCGATTGCGCCCGAGGCGGAATTCGCCTTGTGCGACACGACCGGCCGGGCCGATCCGCTGACAGTCAAGGGGCGGTTCGAAGCGGTCATGGCGGATGCGCCGACAGCCACCGGCTGGGCATTCCACGGACACGACACCTTCGGCATGGGAGTCGCCAACGCGCTGTTTGCCTATCAGGCCGGCGTCCGCGTCATGGAAGGCGCCGCGGCTGGTCTCGGGGGCTGTCCGTTCGCGCCGGGCGCCACCGGCAACACCGCCACCGAGGATCTGTATTTCGCCTTCCAGCAAGGCGGCATCGACACCGGCCTCGACCTGGAAAAGCTGCTTGCCGCGGCCGACCGGATCGCCGCCCTGCCCGGCGGCAAGACCGGCGGGCATCTGCGCATCGTACCCCGGAAGCGGGCCTTCGCCTGAAGTCGGGAAGGCGCCCGTCCTTCAGGCGCGATGATAGGGATGCCCGGCGAGGATCGTCGCCGCGCGATAGAGCTGTTCGGCAACCAGAATCCGGGCGATCTGATGAGGATATGTCATCCGCCCCAGAGACAGGACGAGGTTCGCGCCGGATCGCAGGACCTCGTCATGACCGTCCGGGCCGCCGATGAGCAATGCGAGATGGCGGCGGCCGTCGTCGCGGAACGCAGCGATCGCGGCGGCGAATTCCTCCGACGAGAGCGTCTTGCCCCGCTCGTCCAGAATCAGTCGAGCCGAGCCCTCCGCGAGCGAGGACCGCAGCCGCTCAGCTTCCTCACGCTTGCGCTCGGGCGCTGTGCCGAGCCGCGATTCGGGATATTCGGAAAGCCCCTGATAGTCGAGCCCGAGCGGCACGCCAGTTTTCTTCAGACGATCGAGATAGCGGTCCGCGAGAACTCGTTCCGGACCGACCTTCATCCGGCCGATGGCCGCAATCGTCAGCCGCATCGGCCGAGCCCCTTCCCGGCCGAAGCCTTCCCCTCAGCAGTGAAGCGACGATCAATGGATCGTCGCGTCTCCGGCGTCTCCGACGGACCACATCTTCTCGATATTGTAGAAGCTGCGGACCTCCGGGCGGAAGATATGGACGATGATGTCGCCCGTATCGATCAGCACCCAGTCGCCGTTCTGAAGGCCTTCCACCTTCGCCATCCCGAAGCCGTTGGATTTGAGATCGCGAAGTAGATGATCGGCAACCGCCGTCACATGGCGATGCGATCGTCCGGAGACGATCACCATATGATCGGCCAACGCCGATTTGCCCTTCATGTCGATGGAAACGATGTCCTCGCCCTTCGAGTCTTCCAGGCTCGAAATCACGAGATCGATTGCGGTCCGGCCGACCGAAAGATCGGTGGCGGGCGCGTCAGAAGGAGAGGTCTCAAAGACATCCTTCGCTTCAGCCGCAGGTCTCAGTGTCGTTTTCCCTTTCCACGGGCATACATTCGAAGCCGAAATAGCTCCGATATCGGAGATGTAGGCAGTCTTTGGTGGCAGTTTCAAGACGTAGGGACATTCTCGCCCGCAAGCTTTGCGGAAAGCGGCAAAGCTGTCGCGAACGATTCCGCGACCTTCCGCCGCCGAACGACACGCCCCGAGGCGAGCGCAAACCATCTGGCTAAAGGCCGGAACGACATCCAATCGTGCGGAACCACACAACCTGGATGGTAATCGTAAAGAGAACGGATAGCGGAAATTTCCGTTGCAAATCCCTAATTGATGCGCCCCGCCAGACAGCGGCGATAGGCCGCCGCACCGTCATCCCGCGCCTGCTGCCGATAAAGAAGATCCGCGCCGATACTGTCCTCGCCGCGGTCGATCCGGTTCTCGTAGCTGTTGGCCCCTGTTTGACGCCCATATTGCTGGCAGAAGGCCTCCGTTCCCCTTGCATTGGGATTCGCCGAGACGCGCGCACCGGCAATCGGCGATAGGTTGGGGTAAGGCGTGCTGCCGGTGCATCCGGTTAAGCCGGTGAGAAGACCCAGGCAGACGATCGCGGCTTGCATCGCTAGCTCCGTGAGATTTTGATCCTGTCCGCTATCTGGGGCGGAACACCCTCTGCACCAAGGTCTTATCAATCAGACGTGTTGGAGCGGGTCTTCGGCATCGGGTTCGTACGGTGGCGGCGTGAAAGGATGTCCCGGAGAATCACGTCCGTTCGACAGATGTCGCAGCCACGCGCCGATGCGGTTTGACGCGCGCGCGCGATTCGGGGCAATTGCCGCCATGGTCTACGAAGAGATCGATCCCCTGGCGCCGGACGTCGCGGCGGCCCGCCTGAGGCTGCTGGGTGGCCTCGCCTTTCTCGACAGCGCCATGCGGCACGCGACGCTGGGCCGCTACGCCTATGTCGCCGCCTCGCCTTTCGCCCGTTTCACCGTCGATGCGGGCGGCGCGATGCTGGACGGACGCCGACTGGACGGTGCCCCACTGGCCGCGCTGGACGAGGTCCTGCGGCAGTATGGCACCCAGACAATCGCCGGTCTGCCGCCGTTTCAGGGCGGCGCCGTCGGCTACATCGGTTATGAGTTCGCCCATCATCTGGAGCGGTTCGCCGTCCCGCCGGATTTCGTTCCCGATGTGCCGAGCGTCCAGTTCAATCTCTACGATACGGTGCTTGCCGTCGATCTCGCCGAGGATCGCGCTTTCATCATCGCATCGGGCCATCCCGCCGACAAGTCGGAGCGCGATGACCGCGCCCACGCGCGGGTCGCGGCGTTCAAGACGACTCTGGAGGCCCCAACACCACCATCCTCGACAGTCGTCTCGTCCACACCCGCTCTCGACTGGCGCTCGAATTTTTTCGCCACCGACTATCGCGCGGCGATCGAACGGGTGCGCAACTACATCCTTGCCGGCGATATCTATCAGGCCAACATCGCCCAGACCTTCGAGGCACGATTGCCGGACGGCTTCGATCCGTTTCAGCTCTATCTCAAGCTGCGACGCACCAATGCCGCGCCCTTCGGCGCCTTTCTCGACGACTCCGATCTCGCCATCGCTTCGTCGTCGCCGGAACGGTTCCTGAAGCTCGACGGACGGACGGTCGAAACCCGGCCGATCAAGGGAACCGCAAAACGCTCCGCCGATCCGACCGAGGACCAGGCGCTCGCGGCGGCGCTGCTGGCATCCGAGAAAGACCGGGCCGAGAACGTGATGATCGTCGACCTTCTGCGCAACGACCTCTCGCGGGTCTGCGAAGTCGATTCGGTCGAAGTGCCGGTGCTTTGCGGCCTGGAAAGTTACGCGTCAGTGCATCACCTCGTCTCGGTCGTCACCGGACGTCTGCGCGACGACGTGACGGCGGGCGATCTCCTCGCCGCAACGTTTCCGGGCGGGTCGATTACAGGCGCTCCGAAAATCCGCGCGATGGGCATCATCTCCGAAACGGAGAAGACCGCGCGCGGTCCCTATTGCGGAGCGATCGGCTATCTCGGTTTCGACGGCGCGATGGATCTCAGCATCGCCATCCGCACCGTCAGCTTCGCCAATGGCAAGGCAAGCCTCGCCGCCGGCGGCGGCATCACCGTCCTGTCCGACCCGGCCGCCGAATACGAGGAGACTTTCACCAAGGCGACCCGCGTCCTCGCGGCGTTCGAGGACGATGCCTGATGATCCTCGTTATCGACAACTACGACAGCTTCGTCTTCAACGTCGCCCGCTATCTCGACCGACTGGGCGCACAGACGCGAGTCGTGCGCAACGACTCGCTGACATTGGCCGACATCGATGCTTTGGCGCCGACGTCCATCATCGTTTCACCCGGCCCCTGCACGCCGGCCGAGGCGGGAATCTCGCGCGATCTGGTTGGCGCATTTTCCGGCCGCCTTCCCATCCTTGGCGTCTGCCTGGGCCACCAGGTCATCGGCGAAGCGTTCGGCGGTATCGTAACCCGGGCGCTGAAGCCGATGCACGGGCGGGCCTCAGTGCTCCATCACCAAGGGACGGGCCTGTTCGAGGGAATGCCGAACCCGACAGCTGTAGGGCGCTACCATTCGTTGATTGTCGAGGAGACACCGGCGATGCTGGAGCATCTGCGCGTCGACGCGCGCTCGGCGGAAGGCGAGATCATGGCCCTGTCCCACCGTGCGAACCCGACCTTTGGCATCCAGTTTCACCCTGAATCGGTGCTGAGCGAACAGGGCGAACTGATCTTCAAGAACTTCCTGACCCTCGCTGAGGCTTGGCATGACCGACATCTGGCTTAACGGCGCCTTCGCCCCGTGCGACGGCGCGATCGCCGCGAACGACCGGGGGCTGCTTCTCGCAGACGGCGTCTTCGACACCGCGCTGGTTCTCGGAGGGCGGGTGTTTCGCATGGAGGAGCATCTCGACCGCCTCGCCGCCGCTGCCGGACGTCTGGAAATCCCGGCAGCCCGAAATGACCTGCACGCCGCCATGTCCGCGCTGGCGGAACGACAAGTCAACGGCTCGATCCGGCTCACCGTCACCCGTGGGCCTGGCCCCCGCGGCATTGCCCTCCCCCCGGACCCGCGTCCGACTATTTTCGGCGCGTCCGCACCGCTGACGCCAAGCGCGATGTTCTCGGCAATTCGGCTGGATGTGTCCGCGATCCGGCGCAATGAAACCTCGCCCACAACGCGGGTGAAATCGCTCGCCTATCTCGATGCGGTCCTCGCCAATCACGCGGCCCGGCAGGCCGGCGCCGACGAGGCTTTGTTTCTCAACACCAAGGATCGCGTCGCGTGCTCGACGCTCGCCAACGTCTTCGTGCTCAAGGACGGGGAACTGTCGACCCCGCCGCTGGCCGACGGCGTCCTCGACGGCATTACCCGCCGCTGGGTGCTGGCCCATGCCGGAGAATTCGGCTTTACCGTTCGCGAACGTTCGCTCGCGCTTGCGGATCTCGCCGGCGCGACGGTGTTTCTGACCAACAGCCTGCGGCTGATCTCGCCCGCGACCCTCGACCCGTCGACCATCGGACGGCCGGGCTGTCCCCTCACGACCTTGATGACAGGGCTATGCGGGGCGATCGCCGGCGAATGCGGCGTCGATCCGCGCGCGCTAGGCGCAGCCGTCGTGCCGCAATAACGGAGACGGCATCCGCCTCGGTCGCATGGTTTAGCCACGCCGGCTGCCCGCCGCGACGAGCCAAGCGGGATTGAACCAAGTGTCGGCCGAGCCGTCATAGGGCAGCGTATTGATGTCCCAATGCCGGACGTAAGGCGCGTAGACATCCCAGACCGCCGGACCTCCCCCCACATAAACGACGCGGTTGGGAAATCGGGAGAGCACTTCTTCCGGATCGTCGGACGAGCGAATTTCGACGATAACCCGATCGTTCCTGGCAAAGCTGGGAAAGGAGGCGACCGTCTTCGGCCCGGCGATCAGCACATGGCCGCGAGTGATCTCGAAAAAGCGCTCGACGTCCTCGGTGAAGACCCGCTCCGGCCGCCCCTCCCACGGCAGTTGGCCGCCGAGGCCGAGTTGTCCGCTCCGACCGATCGCGCAGATGACCCGCACATCCGCCATAAGCCCATTCCTCCCGTGTCCACATTTTCGGTTGAAACCGCCGCCGCGCGCGACCTGGCAAGCCTCGGGCGACAAGGGCCAGCCGTGCTGCATCGATAGGGAACCCTTACGATTCCAGTTTCGTTCATAAACTAGTTAAAAGATGGATGGCCGGCTATCGGCCAATAAGCCGGTATGGATACGAATATAACAGTCCGTCTTGATTGGGAACCGAGAACGGGTGTCGACCAGTCACTGGCCATCCTGCCCGCGCTTCTCTCGATCGCGAAATCGACACGCGCCTTCCAGGCGCTGCTGCTGGCCGAGATCGGTCTTCATCCCGGCCAGGATCAACTGCTGGACAGCCTCGACCCTAGCAATCCATCGAGCGTGTCGATGCTCGCCGACCAATTGTCGGTCCGCCCCTCGACGGTGTCGAAGATGCTCGACAGGCTGATCGCAAGAGGTCTGGTTGCGCGCACGCCCAACAGCCGAGACGCCCGACAGACCATGGTTCAGCTGACAACGGCGGGCGAAGAGGCGCAAGTCGCCATTCGCGAGATCTGGCAACGGCTCGAAGCCGATCTGACGAGTTCCATCCCGTCCGGCGATCTCGTCGCGCTCGACCGGTCGCTGACGCATGTCGGCGAAATTCTCGCCCAGAAATTGCGTCGACTTCGCTAACTCACAGGCCGCGATGGCGCGATCGTCAGGCGCCTTGAGAAAAACGGGCGCCTGGAGCGCCCGTTTACAGGACTGGTCTGGATATCGCGATCAGCCCATGGCCTTGAAGTTGAATTCGGCGCCGTCCTTGATGCCCGACGGCCAGCGCTGGGTCACCGTCTTGGTCCGCGTGTAGAAGCGGAAGGCGTCGGGGCCATGCTGGTTGAGGTCGCCGAAGCCCGATGCCTTCCAGCCGCCGAAGGTGTAATAGGCGAGCGGTACCGGGATCGGCACGTTGACACCGACCATGCCGATATTGATGCGGCTGGCGAAATCGCGCGCCGCGTCGCCGTCGCGGGTGTAGATCGCGACGCCGTTGCCGTATTCGTGCTCCATCGGCAGCGATAGTGCTTCCTCATAGTTCTTGGCGCGCACCACCGACAGGACGGGGCCGAAGATCTCGGTCTTGTAGATGTCCATGTCGCGGGTCACGTCGTCGAACAGGCAGGCCCCGACGAAGAAGCCGTCCTCATAGCCCTGCATCTTGAAGCCGCGACCGTCGACGACGAGCTTGGCGCCTTCCTCGACGCCCCTGTCGATGAGACCCAACACGCGCTTTTTCGCCTCGCCGGTGACCAGCGGACCCATGTCGACGTCGTCGCCGGCCGTATAGGGCGCGATCTTCAGCGCCTCGACCCTCGGGATCAGCTTCTCGACCAGCCGGTCCGCGGTCTCCTTGCCGACGGGTACGGCCACCGAGACCGCCATGCAGCGCTCTCCAGCCGCGCCGTAGCCAGCACCGATCAGCGCGTCCGCCGCCTTGTCGATGTCGGCGTCCGGCATGATGATCATGTGGTTCTTGGCACCGCCGAAGCACTGGACGCGCTTGCCGTTGGCGCAGCCGCGCGAATAAATATACTGGGCGATCGGGGTCGAGCCGACAAAGCCGATGGCCTGGATGTCGGGGTCGTCGAGGATCGCGTCGACAGCGCCCTTGTCGCCGTTGACAACGTTGAGAACGCCCTCCGGCAGCCCGGCCTCTACCATCAATTCGGCCAGCATGATCGGCACCGACGGATCGCGCTCGGACGGCTTGAGGATGAAGGCGTTGCCACAGGCGATCGCCGGGGCGAACTTCCACATCGGGATCATCGCCGGAAAATTGAACGGCGTGATTCCGGCGACGACGCCGAGCGGCTGGCGTATCGAATAGATGTCGATGCCGGGGCCGGCACCCTCGGTGAATTCGCCTTTCAAGAGATGCGGCGCGCCGATGCAGAACTCCACGACCTCGAGCCCGCGCTGCACGTCGCCCTTGGCGTCCGGAAAGGTCTTGCCGTGTTCGCGCGACAGCGCCTCGGCAAGCTTGTCCATATCGCGATTGAGCAGATCGACGAATTTCATCATCACCCGGGCGCGACGCTGCGGATTGGTCGCCGCCCAGGCCGGCTGGGCCGCCTTGGCGTTCTCGACGGCGGCGCGAAGCTCCTCCGCGCTCGCCAGCGCGACCTTGGCCTGGACCTCGCCGGTCGCCGGATTGAAGACGTCGGCGGTGCGTCCGCTGGTGCCGGCGACGCGCTTGCCGCCGATGTAATGACCGATCTGTTCCATCTGGTTCCTCCTCGGGATTTTGCCTTGCCGTCTATCTCGCGCGGCGCGGGCGAAAAGCCAATCCTTCGCATCGCGCATCCGTTGTGCGAAAAGTGACGTCCACCAGGCCGGAGCGGAGCGAATGGGCATGAATTGGGACGACGTCCGTCTGTTCCTCGCGGTGGCGCGGGCCGGGCAGATCCTGGCGGCGGCACGGCGGCTGGAGCTCAATCACGCGACCGTCGGGCGACGGCTGACGACGCTGGAGACGGCCTTCGGCGCCCGGCTGCTCATCCGCCGGCCGAACGGCTGCGAACTCACCGAAACCGGTCGGGCGTTTCTGGAACAGGCCGAGCGCATGGAAGAGGCGATGCTGACCGCCCGCGCCGCGGTCGGGAGCACCGACATCGCGCTGTCCGGCACCGTGCGCGTCGGCGCGCCGGACGGCTTCGGCACCGCCTTCCTCGCCCCCCGGCTCTGGCGGTTGACCGAGCGTCATCCGAACCTCACCGTGCAGCTCGTCCCGGTGCCGCGCGCCTTTTCGATGTCGCGCCGCGAGGCCGACATCGCGATCACCATCGAACGGCCGGAGGCGGGGCGTCTGGTCGCCGCCAAGCTCACCGACTATGCGCTCGGGCTTTACGCTGCCCCGGCCTATCTGGAAGAACAGGGTCAGCCGAGCACGCTCGCAGACCTTTCCCGCCATCGTCTCGTCGGCGCTGTCGAGGATCTGCTCTACAGTCCCAAATTAGCCTATTACAGCGACATCACCGCCGAGTGGCCGTCGCGTTTCGAGGTGTCGAGCGCGCTGGGTCAGACCGAGGCGGTAGCGGCCGGCGCCGGCATCGGCATCCTGCACGGCTTCATGGCCGCGGGGCGCGCGGAGCTCGCCCGCGTGCTGCCGGACCAGACGATCCAGCGGACCTACTGGCTGGTCTATCACGAGAGCGTCCGCGACGTGCGCCGCATTGCCGCCGTCGCCGATTTCATCCGCGAGATCGTAGCGACGGACCGCGCATCCTTCACCTGACGGGGCCGGCCCGCCTCGGCAGTCACGAGGATGCCGGCGGATGAGGACAATCGCGGCCGGCGACGGCCCACACCCTCCGCTATCGGCTGAGCCGATCGCCGCACCACATCGTTGCATGCGCATCGGATGACCGCTGTCGAGAAACCGGTAGAAAAGACATCATCATGGTGCCGCTCGTCGCTCCGCCTGCTATGTGAGGGGTCGAAGAGAATAGACCCACAGGACCCCATGCAGCATCCGGACGACGCGACGCGGCCGATCGCCATCGAGCGGGAGCGGCCGCTCACTACGCAAATTCTCAAGGCGGGGCGCAATTGCCGCGATGTCACGCTGACCCGACGCGCCGCGCTCCTGGTCGACAGCAGCGCGTATTTTCCACGTCTCGCGGAATGTCTGCGCATGGCGCGCCGGTCGATCTTCATCGTCGGCTGGGATTTCGACGGACACATTCACCTGCAACGGGATGCGGCAGGAAACGGGCACGATACGCTTGGGGCCCTATTGCACGCGCTGGTGGAAGCCAACCCGGCGCTGGAAGTCCGTGTTCTCGTCTGGAGCGTGGCGCTGGCGCACGCGCCGGGCAGCTCGAAAGACCTGATTTTCGGCGCCGATTGGCAGAACCATCCCCGCATCTCGGTGCGCCTCGACACCGATCACCCGCTCTATGCGGCGCATCATCAAAAAATCGTCAGCATCGATGACAGTGTCGCGTTCGTCGGCGGAATCGATCTGACCGTGCAACGCTGGGACAGCCCGGGTCATCTGACGGACGACCCGGCCCGGCAGGACGGCGATGGCCACTACCACAGGCCGGTTCACGACATGCAGATGATCGTTGATTCGCGGGCAGCGGCGGAGGTCGCCGGCATCGCCCGGCTTCGCTGGTGCAGAGCGACCGGAGAGGAGCTTCCCGAGCTGAATGTGCAGACCGACATCTGGCCGTCCGATGTCGTCCCGGACTTCGAAAATGCTCCCATGGGCGTCGCCTGCACGCTCCCCGGATGGAACGGCCACATGCCGGTATCGGAAGTGGCGGCACTGACCGCGGACGCACTGTCGGCCGCCCGACAAGGCATCTATATCGAAACGCAGTATCTCGCGGCGCCGATGGTCGCGGATATCCTTGCCCAGGCGCTGGCGCGCTCCGACGGACCCGAAGTCGTGATCTTGACGACGCGAACCCTTAATGGGCTCTTCGAACAGATCGCCATGGGCCTGAACCGCGACCGGCTTATTCGCCGCCTGCGCAAGGCCGACCGGTTCGGTCGGTTGCGAGCCTATTACCCCGTATCGGACGGCAGCCGCGCGGATGCCGAGATTCTGATCCACGCCAAGCTGATCGTCGTCGACGATCGTTTTCTCCGGGTCGGCTCTTCCAATCTCAATAACCGTTCGCTGGGACTCGACACGGAATGCGATCTGGGCGTCGAGGCAACCGATGCGAAGACCCGGCAAGCGATCGAACGGCTGCGAAACCAGCTTCTGGCCGAACATCTTGCGATCGATCCGTCGCGGGTCGCCGAAACCATCGCGACGGAGGGCTCGCTCGTGCGGGCGATCGACAAGCTGAATGGCGCCGGACGGCTTCGCGCCTTTGCCGCAATGTCGGACCGCGGTCCGTCGCGGAGGATCCCACTTACTACTTTGCTTGACCCGAAACGGCCCTTCAACCTGTCAAGCTGGCTGTCGCGCAAACGGTAGTCACCGCTCCGCCGACACATCTTTTGACGCCTTGCTCCGCCAGACCAGTTCGGTCACAGCGAACACGATGCTGCCGATGACGAGCGGGGCGAGGAAATAAACAAAGCGGAAGACCAGGAGCGCGCCGATCACGTTGACCTGCGGCAGGAGATAGACGATCACGGCCTCGATAATACCGAGGCCGCCGGGTACATGAGTGACGAGGACGCCCATATTGGCTAGAATGAACGCCGTCACCGCGGTCAGATAGGGAATCTCGGTCACCGCGCTGAGCGCCTGATGAAGGCATCCCGCCACCAGAGCGAAATTGAGACTGCCGACAGCGACCTGGGCCAGCGCGAGGCGGGGATCGGGCATCTCCAGCGTCCATTTGCGGATGCGCAGACGGCCTTTGACGAAGGTCGCGGCAATGAGGTAGAGCGCCGTCGCCGCCAGCGAACCGAGGCCCAGAGCCAGGACGAGCGACTGCGGAATGCCGATCAGTTCGGCCGCCAACGCCGGGCGCAAGAGGATCGAGACGCCGCCGAGAGTCGCCAAGCCGACGCCGACCGTCATTCCGGAAAACAGAATGACCTTCGACACATCACCGATCGAAAGGCCCCATCGCGAGTAGAAGCGATAGCGGATCGCGCCGCTGCTGAGACCGGCGAACCCGATGCTGTGGCCCAAGGACAGAGAGACGAAGGAAGCAAGAGCGACGCGCGGGTAAGCCAGGCGCTTGCCGACATAGCGAACGGCGAGCGCGTCGAAGCCGGTGAGACAGACATAGCTCGCCGCGGCGAAAAGCCCGGCGCTCGCCAATCGGCCGAGCGGGAAAGACGTGACGGACTGAACGAGTTCGTCGAAGCTGTAGCGGCCCAGCGTGCGGTAGAGCAGCCAGCCGGCCAACGCCAGTCCGGCGAGCACCGTCGCCCGCACCAGCCACTTGCGCCAAGCCGTTCCGACGCCGCTTGCTCCCTCGCGCTCCAGGGCTCGCTTCCGTTCTTCGTCGACGGTCTCAGTCATCGGCAGCGCACCGTCTTCGTCGGCTGAATGTCTTCTTGGGGCAGCGGTGTCAGTTCGAGTTCGAGCAAAAGAGGTAGATGATCCGAGGCGACCCGAGTCAGCGGCGTGCGTATGCTTGTTACGGACCGAACGGTGACAGCGCCGCGCAGGAAGGCGTGGTCGATACGTAGCAGCGGCATCCGGCTCGGATAGGTCGCCCCCGGATCGGAATTCCCGGCCAATCGGGCTGCTTCCGACAGATGCTGCGCCAGTCGCCTATAGGCCCGCGACCGGGGTACGGCGTTGAAATCGCCGACCAGCACCACCGGGTTGCGACATTCGGGATGCCCGAGCCACTCAGCGCCGAGCACTGTCTCGGCCTGACGCAGACGTTCATTGCGATTGAGACCGAAATGCGTGTTGATTACCTGCAGTGCCGTCCCACCTGTCTCAACCGAGATCCATAACGCACCCCGCGGCTCCAGTTTGGGCCGTGCCGAGAGCCCGGGCAGCGGCCCGGCCCCCATCAGCCGGGACGGACGCCGCGTGAGGATCGCATCACCGTACTGCTCTTCCTGGATTGTCAGCGCGGCATGAAAATGCGGCATCATGCCAAGATGTCGCGCGATGTCCTGCGCCTGGTCGGCGGCGCCCGTCCGCATCCGGCCGACGTCGACTTCCTGAAGCGCGACAATATCAGCATCGCAGCTGTCAATGACCTCCGCTATGCGTTCCGGCGACAGTTGCCGATCCGTCCCGATACACCGGTGGATATTGTAGGACAGGAGGCGGATCATGAATGGCGCGACCACCCGGCATCAAGGCTCTCGTCCAATGTCAACTCACCCGTCCGGCTCACACGCGCCCCGACCGCGATCAAACGACTGGCCGAAGGAACGGCCTAGACGCTGCCACATATGGTCCCGACTCCTCCCGAAAAGGGGGGGCCTATCTGCCAATAGGAGAATTGGCGCGCTATCGGGTGCGACCGCGTGCATATTTCACGCGTCG
>NZ_JADDXW010000060.1 GCF_017183135.1 Aurantimonas marina
ACCAAAGATGGCCCAGGCCATGGTCAGGACGATGCCGACCTTGCTGGGATCGTCGTAATACCGGGACAGACGCCCCGCGTCCGGGTCGGGGCTGTCGTGGTGGGCGAGGAGGAGCAGGATCATGGCCGCGGCCGCGGCCAGCACGAGGGCGCCATGGATGCCGAGCGGATCGGCGCGACCTGCCGCCGCCATCGCCAGTCCCACCGCCGCCAGAACGGCGAGAATCACGAGCGAAAGCTGGCGCTCGTTGCGTGTCAGTTGCGAGATCATGGCGCCGTCGCTTGTGTCCAGTCGTTCAGGGGCACTGCTTAAAGATGCACCGTTCATACCGCTTATTGCTTATGCTGACAACATGAAAACCAGGCGAAAAATGCAAAATCACATTGAATTGGCCACGCCAAAGACGGCTCTGCGAGTCAGCCTTCGTTCCGTTGGTGTAAGCGCCGCCGTAGACCGGGTCCTCGGCCATCCGGTGAATCGTCGCGAAAGTGAGCCGACGCCAGATGGTCTCGCCGGTGTTGCGTTTGGCCGGCAATGCCAGCAGGTCTCTGTCCGAAGCGCGAAGGGGCGGAGGTTTTTGGCCTGGTTATCGGCTTCGTTTTGTCGGCCGTGCCCGTCAGGAGACCCGACCTTGTTTTGGTGAAGCAAGTCATAGGCATCATCTGTCGGGGCACCTTACGGC
>NZ_JADDXW010000061.1 GCF_017183135.1 Aurantimonas marina
GATCGGACTTGGCCGGACGGAATTGGAGCGTTTGCCAATGGCTCATCGCGCGACCTCTCGCGCCCGGCGGCCCAGCAGGCGCGGCACGTATCCGGGCACGCGCCGTGCGTAGTCCGCGTAAACCGGCCCAAACTGAGCCAACGTTTCCCGCTCCTCCTGCCGGGCCAGATGAACATACATCCAGACGAGAACGGGAAACATCGCGAGCGTCAGCAAGGTCGGCCACTGGAAGAGGAAGCCGAGCATGATCAGGATGAAGCCGACATATTGCGGATGACGGACATGGGCGTACGGACCGGTGGTCGCGAGACCTTGTTGCTGCTGCGCCCTGTAAAGGACGCGCCATGCCGCGGAGATCAGGATGAAGCCGCCGCCGATCAGGACGAAGCTCAGAAGGTGAAAGGGCCCGAAATGTGGGTTCGCCTGCCAGCCGAACAGCATTTCAGGAAGATGGCCGGCATCATGGGTAAGCCAGTCGATGCCGGGGTAATTGGTCTGCAGCCAGCCGGAAAGGAAATAGATCGTCAGTGGAAAGCCGTACATCTCGGTGAAGAGTGCGACCAGGAACGCGCTGAAAGCGCCGAATGATCGCCAGTCCCGTCTGGTTTTCGGCTTGAAGAAGCTGAAGGCGAACAGGATGAAGATCGCCGAGTTGACGACGACC
>NZ_JADDXW010000062.1 GCF_017183135.1 Aurantimonas marina
AATCGGACTTGGCCGGACGGGATTGGAGCGTTTGCCAATGGCTCATCGCGCGACCTCTCGCACCCGGCGGCCCAGCAGGCGCGGCACGAAGCCGGGCACGCGCCGCGCGTAGTCCGCGTAAACCGGCCCAAACTGAGCCAACGTTTCCCGCTCCTCCTGCCGGGCCAGATGAACATACATCCAGGCAAGAACCGGGAACATCGCCAGCGTCAGCAATGTCGGCCACTGGAAGAGGAAGCCGAGCATGATCAGGATGAAGCCGACATATTGCGGATGACGGACATGGGCGTACGGACCGGTGGTCGCGAGGCCATGTTGCTGCTGCGCCCTGTAAAGGACGCGCCATGCCGCGGAGATCAGGATGAAGCCGCCGCCGATCAGGACGAAGCTCAGAAGGTGAAAGGGTCCGAAATGTGGGTTCGCCTGCCAGCCGAACAGCATTTCAGGAAGATGGCCCGCATCATGGGTAAGCCAGTCGATGCCGGGGTAATTGGTCCGCAGCCAGCCGGAAAGGAAATAGATCGTCAGTGGAAAGCCGTACATCTCGGTGAAGAGTGCGACCAGGAACGCGCTGAAAGCGCCGAACGATCGCCAGTCCCGTCTGGTTTTCGGCTTGAAGAAGCTGAAGGCGAACAGGATGAAGATCGCCGAGTTGACGACGACA
>NZ_JADDXW010000063.1 GCF_017183135.1 Aurantimonas marina
GATGCCCCAGAAGCTGATGATCGACAGCCGGTAGGAGAAGATGGGTCGATCGGCCCGCTTGGGCAGATAATAATACATCATGCCGAGGAAGCCGGCGGTCAGGAAGAAGGCGACGGCGTTGTGGCCGTACCACCATTGCGTCATCGCGTCCTGGACGCCGGAAAAGGCCGAATAGCTCTTGGCATGGGCAAACGACAGCGGAATCGCCAGGTTGTTGACGATGTGCAGGATCGCCACGACGACGATGAACGCCAGGAAGTACCAGTTGGCCACGTAGATGTGCGGCTCCTTGCGGCGCGCCAGGGTGCGGAGGTACAGCACGAGATAGGTCACCCAGACGATGACCAGCCAGATGTCGGCGTACCATTCCGGCTCGGCGTATTCCTTCGACTGCGTCACGCCCATGAAATAGCCGGTGACCGCGAGAACGACGAACAGATTGTAGCCGAGCAGGACGAACCAGGGGCTGATCTGGCCGGCGAGCCGGGCGCGCGACGTGCGCTGCAGGACATGGAAGGAGGTGGCGATGAGGCCGTTGCCGCCGAAGCCGAAGATCACCGCCGTCGTATGGGCGGGCCGCAGCCGGCCGAAGCTTGCCCAGGCCGCGTCGAAGGTCAGGTCCGGCCAGGCGAGAAGGGCCGCGACCCACACGCCGATGAACAT
>NZ_JADDXW010000064.1 GCF_017183135.1 Aurantimonas marina
GCCTTTGCCGAGGCCACCGGCGAGGCGCTCAAGCGTCGGCGGTGCGCGTCATGGTCATTCGGACGCGCAAGGCCATGCGGCGGGGGAGGAAAGACCGTCGGGAAGCGTCGTTTTCGCGTCGCCACACGCGTTGTCGATCTGCTCTTGCACAAGACCTCTCGCGCCGGACAGGTCGAGGCCCTCGATCCGCGTGAGGAACATGTGGGTACCGGTGAAGTCCAGCGAGCCGCCGGCCCGGACCTTTCGAAGATTGGCGCGCGCCAGATTGGCGAAGGTGAATGTGGTGTCCGTCAGATCTGCCCCTTCGAACGACGCGCGTCCAAGTTCCGCCTTTTCGAAATTGCTTCCGGACAGATCCGCATTGCGGAAATCCGCGCGCGGGAACTCCGATCCCATGAAAAGCGCGCCTCTTGCGGACAACCGCGTCAGCTTCGCGCGATAGGCCTCCACTTTCGTGAAGTTGGCCTTATCCGCTACGGCCCCATCGAGGGAGACGCGCACCAACGTCGCCTTCTCGAGGTTGGCCGACGTCAGGTTCGCGTTTCGCAAATCCGTCAGGGTGAAATCGGTACGGGTGAGATTGGCCCCTGTCAGATCGACGCCCGACAGCATGAGATTGCGTCGGTCGCAAGCGCTCCAGTCC
>NZ_JADDXW010000065.1 GCF_017183135.1 Aurantimonas marina
TACACCGAGAAGGACATGAGCCTTCTCGAGATCAACCCGCTGATCGTCCTGAAGGACGGGCATCTGAGGGTGCTCGACGCCAAGGTCTCGTTCGACGGCAACGCGCTCTATCGCCACGACGACATCAGGGCGCTGCGCGACGAATCGGAAGAGGACGCCAAGGAGATCGAGGCGTCGAAGCACGATCTGGCCTATGTGGCGCTCGACGGCGACATCGGCTGCATGGTCAACGGCGCGGGGCTGGCCATGGCGACGATGGACATCATCAAGCTGTACGGCAAGGAGCCGGCGAACTTCCTCGACGTCGGCGGCGGCGCCACCAAGGAGAAGGTCACCGAGGCGTTCAAGATCATCACCTCGGACCCGAACGTCAAAGGCATCCTGGTCAACATCTTCGGCGGCATCATGCGCTGTGACGTGATCGCCGAAGGCGTCGTCGCCGCGGTCAAGGAGGTCGGGCTGAAAGTGCCGCTGGTGGTGCGCCTCGAAGGCACCAATGTCGACCAGGGCAAGGCGATCCTCAACGAATCGGGCCTCGCCATCACCGCCGCCGACGACCTCGACGACGCCGCCAAGAAGATCGTCAAGGCGGTGGGATAA
>NZ_JADDXW010000066.1 GCF_017183135.1 Aurantimonas marina
ACCTCAAGCAGCCTGACGCCCTCGTCGGCCAGTCGAAACGACCGTCCGCTCAGCGACCAACGAACCGCCAGTCCCTGGATATGTCCAAGCACCAGATACGCGGCATCGTCGGGATCAAAATCCCGCCGGAACATCCGTTCCTCCTGGGCTCTTGCAATTTCCCTTGCGATCGCCGCGTGGAACCGGTTCATCACGGCCAATACCGACTTGCGCAGAATATCGTTTTCCATGTGGAGTTCTCTGGAAAAGAGGATCGCGGGGATCGCCGGTGTCGCCTGAATCAGTCGCAATTGGACGCCGATCAAGCCCCGCAAGCGATCGATCGGCGTGCCGCCACGATCAAGGACGGTTCGCCAGCCAGCGACCATCTTGTCGGTGATCTTTGCTGCGACCGCTTCCCAGATCGCCTGTTTGGTCGGGAAATGCCGGAAGATACCTGGCTGGGTCAGTCCGACCGCGCGGGCGATCGCTTCGGTGGAGAGGCGGTCGGGGCCGAGCTCGTCCGCCAGCTGCAACGTCGCCTCCAAAATCTCGGCCTTGCGCTCCGGCGCCGGTTTTCGAACGGCCATGAT
>NZ_JADDXW010000007.1 GCF_017183135.1 Aurantimonas marina
GGAGAGCGGGTCGCAGCATCAATAAATTCGGTCGAAAGGGCCGGCGGGAACTTTAAGTCCTCGCCGGCCCTTCCATGTCCGCGGACGGACAACAAGGAGCGCGGTCATGCAACTGGAAGGCAATGTCGCCGTCATCACCGGCGCCGGCTCGGGTATCGGCAGGGAAATCGCCCTCGCCTTCGCGCGCAAAGGTGCCAGGATCGCGGTCTGTGACATCGATGTAGATGGGGCCGACGCGACCGTCGCCGAATTGGAAGCGGCCGGCGCCGAAGCGATGGCGGTGACGATGGACGTGACCGACGAGAGCGCCGTAAACGCCGGGGTCGATGACGTCGCGGCCCGATTCGGCCGCGTCGACACGATGGTCTCCAATGCCGGCATCCAGATCGTCCACCCGATCGAGGACTTTCCCTATTCCGAGTTCCGCAAGCTGGTGGCGATCCATCTAGACGGGTCGTTCCTTTTGACCAAGGCCTGCGTGAAACACATGTATCCCCGGAAATCCGGCGCGCTGATCTATATGGGCTCGGTCCACAGCCACGAAGCCTCGGCGCTGAAGTCGGCTTATGTCGCGGCCAAGCACGGCATTCTCGGGCTCTCCCGGGTGATGGCCAAGGAGGGCGCCAGGCATGGGGTGCGGTCCAACACGATCTGTCCAGGCTTCGTGAAGACGCCGCTGGTGGAAAAGCAGATTCCCGAGCAGGCGCGCGATCTCGGTATTTCCGAGCAGGAGGTCGTCGACCGGGTGATGCTCGGCGAGACCGTCGACCAGGAATTCACGACGATGGCGGATGTCGCCGCGGTCGCCGTCTTCCTCGCCGGTTTCCCCTCGAACGCGTTGACCGGCCAGTCGATCGTGCCGAGCCATGGCTGGCACATGGCCTGACGCGATTCGCGTCCTATCTCTTTCGCCGGAAGAAGGAGTCTCCCCATGGAAATCATCACCCTCCAGCCGATCGTCGCGCTGGTCGCCGGCATTTTGATCCTGATCATGCCGCGGCTGCTCAGCTACATCGTCGCGTTTTACCTGATCTTCGTCGGATTGACCGCGATGTTCCCGGACCTCTTGACCCGCTTCACGGCCGGTTGAGGTGCGAAATCGGCGCCGGCCTCGGCGTTCAGGCAGGCCATCTGCGATGACGCCGCGAGCCTGACGGCCCGGACGGTGGAACGCCGCGGCCATTCCCCGCGAACTCACGCGAAAGGAGATCGTGATGACCCATCCCATCATTGCCGAAGGCCGCGTCGCCGTCGTCACCGGCGGCGCCTCCGGTATCGGGCTGGCCGCAGCCAAGCGCTTCGCCGAAGCCGGCATGACGGTCTGTCTCGTCGACCGGGCGGCCGAGCGCCTGGCCGAAGCGAAGGAAGCGGTTGCGGCGCTGAGCCCGTCCGGCAGCGTGCTGACCTCGCACACCGACGTCGGCGATCGCGCGGCGGTCGAGGCGCTGGCGAAGAACCTGTTCGGGCGCTTCGGGACGGTTCATCTGCTCTTCGACAATGCCGGAATTCAGCCCGGCAGCGACATCTTCGGGCCGGTCGCCAATTGGGACGCGGTTCTGCGCGCCAATCTGCACGGGATCATCCATTTCGCCCAAATCTTCGGCGAGCGGATGGTTGCCGAGGGCGAGCCGGGGCTGATCGTCGTCACCGGCTCCAAGCAGGGCATCACCACGCCGCCGGGCGATCCCGCCTACAATGTCGCCAAGGCCGGGGTGAAGGCGTTCACCGAAGCGCTGCAGCATGATCTGCGCAACCGGGAGGGCTGCCGGATCGAGGCGCGCCTGATGATCCCCGGCTTCGTCTTCACCCCTCTGACCCAAAAGGGGCGCACCGGGAAACCCGAGGGAGCCTGGACCCCGGAGCAGACCGCCGATTTCATGCTGGAAAAGCTCGGCACCGAGGATTTCTACATCCTTTGCCCGGATGGCGAGGTGACCCGCGAGATGGACGAAAAGCGCATCGCCTGGGCGGCCGGCGACCTCGTCGAAAACCGCCCGCCGCTGTCGCGCTGGCACACGGACTGGGCCGAGAAGTTCAAGGCGTGGGCGAAAGGGACTTAGGACGGTTAGCTGTGGCTTTCGCTATGGTCAGCAGCCCTTCCACATCCACCACCCGCTCCAGCGCGTCGGCGATTTCGTCCAGCGCGGCCTCGACACCGGCGCGGTAGCCGGGTCCGGCGGCCTCCAGCCCGAAGCGCGACAGATAGCGCCGGCGCCAGTCGTCGGCGCCGAACAGCCCGTGTAGATAGGTCCCGAAGACGCGGCCGTCGGGCGATGTCGCGCCGTCCGGCTGCCCCTCGATGAGGCACACCGGCCGGGCGCAGTCCGGGCCGCTCGTCCGTCCGAGATGGATCTCGTAGCCTTCCAGTGGCTCGCCGTCGGGGGTCGTCGCGCGGGCCTCGCGCACGGTCTTTTCCGGCTCCATCACGGTTTCGACGTCGAGGAGGCCGAGCCCCGCCGCCTCGCGCACCGGACCCTCGATGCCGTCCGGATCGCGGACGCGGCGCCCCAGCATCTGGTAGCCGCCGCACAGCCCGACGACATCGCCGCCGCGCGCGTGATGTTCGGCAAGGTCCCGGTCCCAGCCATTCGCCCGGAAGGCGGCGAGATCCGCGATGGTCGATTTCGAGCCCGGAACCAGCACCAGCGCCGCGTCGTTCGGCAGGCTTTCGCCGGGTCGTATGAACGCGACCGCGATATCCGGCTCGGCCTTCAGCGGATCGAGATCGTCGAAATTGGCGATCCGACCGAGCAAGGGAACGGCGATCTTGAGCTTGCCTGACCG
Organism: Aurantimonas marina; assembly: GCF_017183135.1. Lineage (GTDB taxonomy): Bacteria > Pseudomonadota > Alphaproteobacteria > Rhizobiales > Rhizobiaceae > Aurantimonas > Aurantimonas marina. The sequence continues at coordinate 2,785 of NZ_JADDXW010000007.1, forward strand.
GCCGCCGCGCGACAGGCGCTCCAGCGCGACGGAATCCTCGGCCGGCAGTTTCGCCGCCGCATTCAGATGCGGCACGACGCCGAAGGACGGCCAGCCGGTAAACCGGGTGATGGCGGCAAGCCCGTCGTCGAACAGCGAGACGTCGCCTCGGAACTTGTTGATCAAAAAGCCCGCCACCATCGCCCGGTCGTCTTCGCTAAGGATCGCATGGGTGCCGACGAGCGAGGCGATGACGCCGCCGCGATCGATATCGCCGACGAGGATCACAGGCACCTTCGCGGCTGTGGCGAATCCCATATTGGCGATGTCACCGGCCCTCAGATTGATCTCGGCCGGCGAGCCGGCGCCCTCGACGATAACGAGATCGGCCTCGGCCGACAGCGCCGCGAAGCTGTCGAGCACGTTCTGAAGGAGGGTCGGTTTCAGACGCTGGTAGTCGCGGCCCTTGGCCTCGCCGGCGACGCGGCCGCGCACCACGATCTGGCTGCCGGTCTCCGATTGCGGCTTGAGGAGAACCGGGTTCATGTCGACGGTCGGCGGCGTGCCGCAGGCCAGCGCCTGCAGCCATTGCGCCCGGCCGATCTCGCCGAAATCCGCCGTGCCGGGAATGGCGGCAACGGCCGCGTTGTTCGACATGTTCTGCGGCTTGAACGGGCGGACGGCGAGCCCGCGCCGGGCGAACAGCCGGCAGAGCCCGGCGACGAGCACCGTCTTGCCGACATCGGAGCCGGTGCCCTGCAGCATGATGGCGGCGGTCTGGCGCATGTTCCCCTCCTCGCCTGCCGCGCGGCCCAAGTCCAGTACCCGACCACAGCTTGATCGTCCCGGATGCCCGTATTACATTTGAGAAAACGTAATACAGATGGGGCGGCCATGCGGACCTTCGGCAGCCGCGAATTCAATCAGCAACATGGCCGCGTCAAGGATGCGGCGCGGAAGGCTCCCGTTCGCATCACCGAGCGCGGGGAGCCGGCCTTCGTCCTGATGTCCGAGGCGGAATACCGGCGGCTGTCGCGCCAGCGGCAGACGCTTCTCGACCTCCTGGCCGACCCTCGCCCCGAAGCCGATTTCGCGTTTTCCCCCGAACGCGTGGACATTATGAGCCGAGACATTGACCTCGGCTAATGCGCTATCTGTTCGACACCAACGTAATTTCCGACAGCCGGCGGCCTGAGCGGACCAACGATCATTTCAGGGGCTTCATCGCGGCAATCGCGCCGGAGGATTTCGGTGTGTCGGTCGTGACGATCCTCGAAATCGAATTCGGCATCCTGCGCCAGGAGAGGCGGGACGCGAACTTCGCGCGACTGCTGCGCGAATGGCTCGAAGCGCTGGTTCTGCCGCTGCTGGAAAACCGCGTCATCGACGTGACGCTGCCGATCGCGCGGCGCTGCGCGACACTTCCGACGCCGAACAGCGCGTCCACGAACGACGCGCTCATCGCGGCAACGGCGCTGGAGCTCCAGCTCCCTGTCGTCACCCGCAATATTGGCCATTTCGAACGATTCGGCGTCGAGATCATCGATCCGTGGCAGGCGGATCGCTCCGGTCCGCACCCGCGATAAGAGGCTTGCCGCAGGTGCCCGCTTCAATTTCCCGGCGTCGGGCGACCCCCGCTTTCGCAGACTCCGTTTGACCGTGTGGCTCTCCCGGTCTACGCGTTCCGTCGAAACTGACGGTGCCCGGTTACGGGCTGAAACACATTCCGGTGCGGCCGACCCAAGCAGGGGGCCAAGACGGAGCTGTCGGACCGAACCGCGCTCCGGATTCGCCGGGCGCGGCTCCTCCGGCGTCGGAACGAGATGAACGGAGGCCGATCATGAAGGCTCTGATGCTGTGCGGCCATGGTAGCCGCGACCAGGGCGCGATGACCGAGTTCGGCGGCTTGGCGGACAAGCTCCGCGCGCGCCTGCCGGACTGGCATGTCGAACACGGCTATCTGGAATTCGCCAAGCCGGTCATTCGCGACGGCCTCGACCGCCTGCGGGAAAGCGGCGCGGACACCGTCCTGGCATTGCCGGGAATGCTGTTCGCCGCCGGTCACGCCAAGAACGACATTCCCTCGGTCCTCAACACCTATGCGGCCGCCAACGGACTTCGGATCGAATATGGCCGCGAGTTGGGCATCGATCCGAAGATGATCCGGGCCGCCGGCGATCGGATCCGGGAGTGTCTGCGGGCCGATGGCTGGCGCGAGGGCGAGCCGCTGCATGACACCATGCTGGTCGTCGTCGGGCGCGGCGCCTCCGACCCCGACGCCAACTCCAACGTTTCCAAGGTCATGCGGATGCTGTGGGAAGGCCTCGGCTTCGGCTGGGGCGAGACCGCCTATTCGGGCGTCACCTTCCCGCTGGTGGAGCCGGGTCTCGACCACGCCGCGCGGCTCGGCTACCGGCGCATCGTCGTCTTCCCCTATTTCCTGTTCACCGGCGTACTGGTGCGGCGCATCTACGATCAGACCGACAATGTCGCGGCCCGCCATCCCGAAATCCGCTTCCTCAAGGCCGGCTATCTCGCCGCTCATGATCTGGTCGTGGAAACCTTCGTCGATCGCCTGAACGAGATCCTCGAAGGCACCAACAACATGAACTGCCAGATGTGCAAATATCGCGAGCAGGTGCTGGGTTTCGAGGCGGAGGTCGGGCTCGCCCAGGAGAGCCATCACCATCACGTCGAGGGCGTCGGCTCCTCCGCTGACTGCACACTTTGCGACACGGTCTGCACCGGTGCCTGCCGCGCGGCGGCGCAGGAGCCAGACCACGGTCATCAAATCGCCCACGGTACCGGGCATGTCCACCATGACCATACGCATGAAGGAGGGCAGGCGCATCATCACGATCATGACCACGGCCATTCGCATGGCGACGCCGGCCATCACCACCACCCCTATCCGCAGGCCGACCATCCGCTTGGTCCGCGGTCTATGAAAGCCGGGACGATGCCGAGCGCGGCCGTGAGCAAGCCATGAAGCCGCTATTCGACCGCTACGCGATCGTCGACTGGTCCGCGTCCAACACGCCGACCACCGGCAAGGATTCGATTTGGATCGCCTTTGCCGATCGCGACGGGGCCGAGACGCGCCTTCTCGAGACGGTGAACCCGTCGACGCGGGAAGCCGCGATGGCGAAATTGCGCCAGTTCTTCCGCGACGCCTTGGCCGAGGAGAAGCGCGTCTTCGCCGGCTTCGACTTTCCCTTCGGCTATCCGGCCGGCGCCACCGGCGCGATCGCCGGCGCGCCGGGCTGGCAGGCGCTGTGGGGTTTTTTCGCCGATGCGCTCAAGGATCGCGACGACAATTTCACCAACCGTTTCGAAGTCGCCGGTCGGCTGAACCGCGAGGCCTTGGCCACGGCGCCGATGTATTGGGGCCGCCCGATGCATCAGGAGATTCCGGGCCTGCCGGTCGCCAAGCCCGAGCCCTATCCGACCGGGCTGGCCGAGCGGCGTCTCGCCGAGCGCCGGGCGGTCAAGGCCCAGCCGGTGTGGAAGCTCGCCTTTGCCGGCAGCGTCGGCAGCCAGGCGATCACCGGCATCGCTCGGCTGGAGCATCTCAGGCGTGATCCGGAATTCGCCGAGCATCTGGCCGTCTGGCCGTTCGAGACAGGCTTTGCCGAAAATCTCGCCGCGACCATCGTGCTGGCGGAGATCTATCCTGGGCTGGTGCCGGTCGAGCAGGGCGAGAAATCCTGCCTCGACGAGGCGCAGGTCGAAACCCTCGCCGACATCTTCGCGCGCTTCGACGCGGAAGGGCGCCTCGGCGAGCTTTTGTCGGCGCCGGCCGATCTCTCCGAGGCCGAGTCCGCCGCCGTGTTGTCCGAGGAGGGCTGGATCGCGGGGCTCGGACATCGGCTGGGTGAGACCGCTGCCGAAGAGTCCGACCCTTATCTCGCCCCCGGCGCGCGCCTCTCCTACATCCGCAACCCGGCGGCGATCTACGCCGAAAGCTTCCGGCTGATCCGCCAGGAAGCGGATCTGTCGACCATTCCCGAGATCGGTCATGATCTGGCGATCCGCCTGGTCCACGCCTGCGGCATGCCGGACATTCTCGCCGATCTGGTTCTGTCCGACGGCGCGATCGAGGCAGGACGCGCGGCGCTCGAAAGCGGGGCGCCGATCCTGTGCGATGCCGAAATGGTGTCGCACGGTATCATCTCCGCCAAGCTGCCGCGCCAGAACAAGATCGTCTGCCGGCTCGGCGATCCGCGCACAAGGCGGATCGCCGAGCGCGAGGGCACCACGCGCTCGGCCGCGCAGGTCGATCTGTGGACCGATCTGATGGAGGGGGCTGTGGTCGCGATCGGCAACGCGCCGACGGCGCTCTATCGCCTGCTGGAAAAGCTGGATGAAGGGGCGCCCCGTCCGGCTCTGATCATCGGCCTGCCGGTCGGTTTCGTCGGCGCGGCGGAATCGAAGGCCGAGCTCGCGCGCGACGTCCACGGCGTGCCCTTCGTGACGCTGACGGGGCGGCGCGGCGGCAGCGCCATGGCGGCGGCGGCGGTGAACGCGCTGGCAACCGGTCTCGACTGACGATGGCGGAGACGGCCGGGCCGTGGCTGACGGTGATCGGTATCGGGGACGGCGGCCTGACGACGCTCAACGACGAATCGCGCGCCGCGCTCGCTACGGCCGAGACCGTCTTCGGCGGCGAGCGGCATCTGGCGATGCTCGGGGATTCGCAGGCCCGGACCGTCGCCTGGGCCAAACCCTTCGCGGATTCGCTCGCGGCGCTGAAAACCTGCGCCGGCACGCCGACCGTGGTGCTCGCCACCGGCGACCCGATGTGGTTCGGCGTCGGCGCGACCCTGACGCGGCATTTTTCGCCTGAGGAGCTGCTTGTCATCCCGGCGCCGTCGGCGTTTCAGCTCGCGGCGGCCCGCCTGGTCTGGCCGCTGGCCGGCTGCCGCTGCCTGACGGTGCATGGCCGGCCGGTCGAGACCGTCAATCGCTATCTGGCGCCCTCGGTGCGGCTTTTGATCTATTCCGAGGATGCGTCGTCGCCGCAGGCTATCGCGCGGCTCCTGACCGGACGCGGCTTCGGGCCGAGTCGGCTCGTCGTGCTGGAGCATCTCGGCGGCGACCGCGAACGCGTCCGCGAGACCACCGCCGCCGGTTTCGACCTCGCCGACATCGCCGATCTGAACACCGTCGCGGTCGAGTGCGTGGCCGGCCGGGCGGCGACGCCGCGACCGCTGGTGGCCGGGCTTTCGGACGACGCCTTCGTCAATGACGGCAAGATGACCAAGCGCGTGTTGCGGGCGCTCGCCGTCGTCGCGCTCGAACCGCTGCCGGGCCAGCTGCTCTGGGATGTCGGGGCTGGCTCTGGCTCGATCTCGATCGAATGGCTGCGCTCCGGCGCCGGCATGTCGGCCGTCGCGATCGAGCCGGTGGCCGAACGCCGGGCAATGATCGCCGAGAACGCCGCCGCGCTGGGCGTGCCCGAACTCGCGATCGTCGGCGGCGAGGCACCGGCCGCCTTCGCGGGGCTGGCGCAGCCCGACGCGGTGTTCATCGGCGGCGGCCTCACCGACGGCGTATTCGACGCGGCCTGGGGCGCGCTGAAGCCGGGCGGCCGGATGGTCGCCCATGCGGTGACGCTGGAATCGGAAGCGATCCTGATCGCGCTGCATGCCAGGCTGGGCGGGGAATTGATGCGGATCGGGGTCGAGCGGGCCGAAAAGGTGGGACCCTATCGCGGCTTCAAGCCGGCGATGCCGGTCGTTCACTGGCACGTCACCAGGGGCGATGCTCCATGAGCGCGGCGACCGGCACGCTCTACGGTCTCGGCGTCGGGCCGGGCGACCCGGAACTGATAACGCTGAAGGCCCTGCGCCTGCTCAGGGCGGCGCCGGTCGTCGCCTATCCGGCGCCCGATCACGGCACCAGCTTTGCCCGCGCCATCGTCGCGGCCTATCTTTCGGCCGAACAGGAGGAATTGCCGATCGTCGTGCCGATGCGCGTCGAGCGGTTTCCGGCGGCCGCGATCTACGACGAGGCGGCGGAGCGGATCGGCGCGCGTCTTGCCGGCGGCCTCGACGTCGCCGTCCTGTGCGAGGGCGATCCGTTCTTCTACGGTTCTTTCATGTATCTCTTCGAGCGCCTCGCCGGCCGTTTCCCCACCGAGATCGTGCCGGGCGTCAGCTCGGTGATGGCCGCCTCGACCGCGCTGAAACGGCCGCTCGCGGCCCGCAACGATGTCCTGACCGTGATTCCCGGTCCGCTCGACGACGGCGCGCTCCGCGCCCGGATCGAAGCGGCGGAGGCCTTCGCGATCATGAAGCTCGGCCGGCATTTTCCCCGGGTCAAGGCGCTGATCGAGACGCTGGGGCTCATCGACCGCTGCGCCTATGCCGAACGGGTGTCGCTGCCCGAGGAGCGGCTGCTGCCGCTTCGCGACGTCTCGGGCGACGCCCCGTACTTTTCGATGATCCTCGGCTATCGCGGCACGGAGCCGGCGATCCGGGGCGCCGCCCTTTGCCGGGAGCCGACCCGATGACCGGCAAGACCGCCGCCATCGTCATTCTTACGCCATCCGCCCGCGCGCTGGCCGACGGCGTGGCGACCCTGATCGGCGGCGCGGTGCACGGCCCGGCCAAGCGCTGCCCGGATGCCGCGATCGTCTTCGATGAAGCGGGGCCGCATCTCCGCGCCCTGTTCCGCGAGGGTCGGCCCATTGTCGCGGTGATGGCGACGGGGGCGCTGATCCGCATCCTTGCGCCGCTTCTGTCGGACAAACAGGCGGAGCCCCCGGTTGTGGCGCTGGCCGAGGACGGTTCGGTCGCCGTGCCGCTCTTGGGCGGCCATCACGGCGCCAACGATCTGGCCCGCAAGATCGCCGACGATCTGGGCGGCGTTGCCGCGATCACCACCGCCGGTGACCTGCGCTTCGGTGTCGCGCTCGACGCGCCGCCGCCCGGCTGGCGGCTGGAAAATTCCCAGGACGCCAAGCAGGCGATGGCCGATCTCGTCGCCGGCGCCACCGCGCGGCTCGACGGCGAGGCGGCGTGGCTGTCCGCCTCCCGCCTTCCTTTCGCGCCCGACGGCACGGTTCGGCTTTCGGTCACGGAAGAGGCGCGCGCGCCGGTCGTCGGCGAACTGCTTTATCGCCCACAAACCCACATCCTCGGCATCGGCAGCGAACGCGGCGCGCCGGTCGCGGAGGCCATTGAACTGGCGGACCGCGTTCTCGCCGAGGCCGGCATCACCCCGATGTCGCTCGCCGCCGTCGCCTCGATCGATCTGAAGGCCGATGAGGCCGCCATCCATGCCGTCGCCGAGAATTACGGCGTTCCCGCGCGCTTCTTCGCCGCCGCCGAACTGGAAGCTGAAGCCGGGCGCCTGGAAAATCCGTCCGACATCGTCTTCGCCGAGACCGGCTGCCACGGCGTTGCCGAGGGCGCGGCGCTCGCCGCCGCTGGCGCCGAAGGCCGGCTCGTCGTCGCCAAGCGCAAGAGCCGGCGGGTGACGGCGGCGCTCGGCCGGGCGCCGCAGCCGCTCGCCCCGGCGCGGATCGGCCGCGCGCGCGGCACACTGTTCGTCGTCGGCATCGGCCCCGGCGGCGAGGAATGGCGCTCGCCGGAAGTCAGCCGCATGGTCGAGACGGCAAGCGATCTTGTCGGCTATTCGCTCTATCTCGACCTGCTCGGGCCGCTGACGAATGGCAAGATGCGGCACGATTTCGACCTCGGCAAGGAAGAGGCGCGGGTGCGCCACGCGATGGAACTGGCCGGCGAGGGCCGCACCGTTGCGCTCGTCTGCTCGGGCGACGCCGGCATCTATGCGATGGCTACGCTGGTCTTCGAACTCATCGACAAGGGCGGGGTGTCGGACGCCGCGCGGCGGATCGCCATCCAGTGCTCGCCCGGCATTTCCGCCCTGCAAGGGGCGGCCGCCCGCGCCGGCGCGCCGCTCGGCCACGATTTCTGCACCATCTCGCTGTCCGACCTGTTGACGCCGTGGGACGACATCCAGCGGCGGGTGCGCTCGGCGGCCGAGGCCGATTTCGTCATCGCCTTCTACAATCCCGTGTCGAAGAAGCGCCGCACCCAGTTGGCCTTCGCCCGCGACGAACTGCTGAAGCATCGCCCCGCCGCGACGCCGGTGATCCTGGCGACCAATCTCGGTCGGGACGGCGAACGGGTTCGGTTCGTGCCGCTCGCCGAGCTCGACATCGACGATGTCGACATGCTGACCGTGGTGATCGTCGGCTCGTCTGAGACAAGGCTGGTCACCACCGGCGACGGGCGCCAATGGGCCTATACGCCGCGCGGCTATGCGGCAAAGGCGGGAACGGGGATGCAGATCGGTGCGGCTTGATGTAAATTACAGCATATGGGATAAAGAACATCATGAAGGCGCAGTTGCTGGACCGCCGGAAGGAGAACTTGCGGAACGGCGCCATCGTCGAAATCACCATCTGGCGCCTGCCGGCGCCCACGTCCGAGCGGCCGCATGGGCTTAAATATTCGCTCTTCTATGGACGGCCGGGCAAACGGATCATCGGCTACGACAATGAAAGGGGCAAAGGCGATCACCGACACTATCGAGGCCGTGAGGAACCTTATGTCTTCGTCGATATCGCTACGCTCCTCGATGATTTTCAGCAGGACATCGAGAAGGAGCTGAAAGATGGATGAAGTCATCGTCAAGGTGTCGTCTCTCGATGAGTTCTTCGATGAGGCGAAGCTGGCCGCTCGCCGTATCGATGCGGGGGATTTCACCCCGTCGCCGGCCGCTTGCCTTGGATTCGAGACCGCCGAGCTGTTGCTGAAGACCTTGACGCCCAACCGTTGGACCCTGCTGCGTACGCTTCGAAAAGCCGGCCCCATGTCGATCCGGGCTCTTTCCCGGCTGCTTGGACGCGACTATCGGGGGGTCCACTCGGATGTTTCGGCGCTTCTGGAGCTTGGCTTGATCGATCGGGACGACAAGGGCCTGATCCGCGTCCCTTGGTCGAAAATCACCGCCGAACTGTCCATCGAAGAGGCCGCATGACCGTTCATTTCATCGGCGCCGGTCCCGGCGCGCCGGATCTCATCACCGTTCGCGGCCTGCGGCTGATCGAGGCCTGTCCGGTGTGCCTTTATGCCGGCTCGCTGGTGCCGGAGGAGGTCGTCAGGGCGGCGCCCGAGGGGGCGCGCGTGCGCGATACCGCCCCGATGACGCTCGACGAGATCATCGCCGAAATGCGTGAGGCGCACGAGTCGGGCAAGGATGTCGCCCGCGTCCATTCCGGCGACCCGTCGCTCTACGGCGCCATCGCCGAGCAGATGCGCCGGCTGGATGCGCTCGCCATTCCCTACGACGTCACGCCGGGCGTGCCGGCCTTCGCGGCGGCGGCGGCGGCTCTGCAAAAGGAACTGACGGTCCCGGAAATCTGCCAGACGGTGATCCTCACCCGCACGGCGATGAAATCGTCGAAGATGCCGGAAGGCGAGGAGCTATCGACCCTCGGCCGGAGCGGCGCGACGCTGGCGATCCATCTGTCGGTGCGCAATATCCCGCACATCCAGCGCGAGCTCCTGCCGCTGCCGGCCTACGGCGAGAACTGCCCGGCGGTCATCGCCTACCGGGTCGGCTGGCCGGATGAGACCTTCATCCACGGCACGCTCGGCGACATACACAAAAAGGCGCGCGCGGCCAAACTGACTCGCACCGCGCTGATCTTCGTCGGACGGGCGCTGGGCGCCGAGGATTTCATCGATTCCAAGCTTTACGACGCCGGTCACGTCCATGTGCTGCGGCCGAAGCGCAAGACGCTCGCTTCGTGATCTAGACGGAAGGGTTCATGCCGATAAGGGTCAGCACCGCGTCGAGGGAACCGGCGACCGGCGGTGGAGCGCTGGGCGGCCGTTCGATCATGATCACCGGCAGGCCGAGCCGCCGCGCGGCTTCGACCTTGGCGTATGAGGCCGCGCCGCCGGAATTGCGGCAGACCAGATGGGTGATGGCGAGACGTGCGAGCAATTCGACCTCTTCGTCGGCGTCCGGAGACGGCCGGCCCAGTACGATCTCGGCCGGAAACGGCAGCGGGTCCGGTGGCTCGATCATCCGCACCACGATGTCGAGATCGGGCCGGCGCGCGAAGGGTGCCAGATGCTGCCGCCCCAGCGCCAGCAGCGGCCGCGCCTTTGCCGGCAAAGCATCGCAGGCATCGCCGAGGCACGCGACGCAAGTCCAGCGGTCGCCCGTTTGCGGCTCCCAGGCGGGACGGACCAGCGCGACGCGCGGCACGCCGGCGGTCTCAGCGGCTTTCACCGCATTGCGCGAGATGCCGGCGGCGAAGGGATGCGTCGCGTCGACGAGATGGGTCACGCCTTCCTGGGCGAGGAATGTCGCGAGACCATCCGCGCCGCCGAACCCTCCGACGCGGATCTCGCAGCCCTCGGGGAGCACCGGCGTCGCCGTTCGGCCGGCGAGCGACAGCAAGATCCTTGCATCCGGTCGCATGATGCGAATCCGGCTAACCAGCCGGTTGGCCTCCGCCGTCCCGCCGAGGACGAGGATGATCTCAGTCGGTGCGAGCAAGGATCGCGCCCTCCCGATCGACGACGACGATGTGCGGCGTCACCGGCGCGCCGCGCAGGATATCGGCCGCGCTTTGCCGCGCCCGCTCGGCGATGGCGGCGGACAGATCGATCCCCTCGCCGGCGCAAAGCTCCAGCACCGCCTTCGCGGTGTTGGCGGCAAGGATCGCTGGACGCAGCGCATCGGCCTGATCCGGCGAAAGGTCGCCGGCGATGTCGGCGAGAAAGGCAGAATCCACCTGGCTGCGGCCGGAGTGCAGGTCCATCGCGCCCTGCGCCAGCTTGGTGAGCTTGGCGAAGCCGCCGGCGATGGTGACGCGGTCGACGGGATGGACGCGCAGATATTTGAGCAGGCCGCCGGCAAAGTCGCCCATGTCCAGCCAGGCGCTCTCCGGCAATTCGGGATAGAGCGCCCGGGCGGCGTCCTCGCTGGCCGAGCCGGTGGCGCCGACCACATGGGTGAGCCCCGCCGCGCGCGCCACGTCGACGCCGCGATGGATCGAATGGATCCAGGCCGAGCAGGAGAAGGGGTGGACGATCCCCGTGGTGCCGAGGATCGACAGCCCGCCAACAATGCCGAGGCGCGGGTTCCAGGTTTGCCGCGCCAGCGCCTCGCCGTCGGTGACGGAGATCTCGATGGCGACGTCGGCCGCGCGGCCGTGATGAGCGCAGAGGTCGTCGATCACACCCCTGATCATGCGGCGCGGCACCGGGTTGATCGCTGGTTCGCCGGGCGGAATCGGCAGGCCGGCGCGGGTCACCGTGCCGACGCCGGGGCCGGCGGAAAAGACGATGCCGGAACCCGGCGCGCCGAAATGGACAGTCGCGACGATCTCGGCGAGATGCGTCACGTCCGGATCGTCGCCCGCGTCCTTGATGATCGCCGCCATCGCCCGGCCGCTTTCGAGCCCCGTCCGGTTGAGCGCGAAGGCCGGTGTCTCGCCCTTCGGCAGCACGATCTCCACCGGATCGGGAAATTCTCCGATAAAGAGCGCCGTCAGCGCCGCCTTGGTCGCCGCGGTGGCGCAGGCGCCCGTCGTCCAGCCGCGACGCAATGCGCCGGCCGGCTTGCCGTCGCCGCGCTGTTCCACCTTGCCGTCGCCGAGATTGAAACCCATGCCCGGCTTATAGGTGTCGCCCGCCGGGACGGAAAGCCGGAGGCCCGCCGATGACGGGGCTCTTGATCGCGGCGCCGCATTCGGGTGCCGGCAAGACGACGGTGACGCTGGGGCTTTTGCGTGCGCTGCGGCGCTCCGGCGTCGCCGTCCGCTCGGCCAAGGCCGGTCCCGACTATATCGATCCGACCTTTCACGCGGCGGCGAGCGGCGGCCCCTGCGTCAATCTCGATCCCTGGGCGATGCGCCCGGCATTGATCGCCGGCCTTGCCGGCGAGGCACGCCAGCAAGGCGGGGCCTTTGTCGTCGAAGCCATGATGGGTCTGTTCGACGGCGCCGCGGACGGCAGCGGTTCGGCCGCCGATCTGGCGTCGATGCTGGATCTGACCGTCGTCCTCGTCGTCGACTGCGCCAGACAGTCCCATTCGGTCGCCGCGCTCGTCCGTGGTTTCGCCACCCATCGCGCCGACGTCGCGATCGCCGGGCTGATCCTCAACCGCGTCGGGTCCGACCAGCATGAGAGCCTTTTGCGCGAGGCGCTGGCGCCGCTGGCCATTCCGGTGCTCGGCGTGCTTCCACGCCAGCCCGATCTCGCGCTGCCCGAGCGCCATCTGGGTCTGGTCCAGGCCGGCGAGCACAGCGATCTGGAGGCCTTTATCGAGCGCGCGGCGGACTGGATCGAAGAAGGCTGCGACCTGCCCGCGTTGACGGCGCTCGCGAGTGCAGGTCTGGAACCGATGGCTGCCGCCTCCCCCGGATCCGTCGCACCGCTCGCGCCGCTCGGCCGGACGATCGCCGTGGCCCGGGACGACGCCTTCGCCTTCGCCTATCCGCACCTTCTCGCCGGCTGGCGGGAGGCGGACGCCGCGCTGTCGTACTTCTCGCCGCTCGCCGATGAGGCGCCGGACACGGCAGCCGACGCGATCTATCTGCCGGGCGGCTACCCGGAGCTCCATGCCGGGCGGCTTGCGGCGGCGTCGGCTTTCCTAGCCGGAACGCGCGCGGCGGCGGAGCGAGGCGCCCTGATCTACGGCGAGTGCGGCGGCTACATGGTGCTCGGCGACACGCTCACCGACGCGGACGGCATGTCTCATCCGATGCTCGGCCTGTTGCCACTGGAAACGAGCTTCGCCCGGCGCAAGCTGCATCTCGGCTACCGCCGGCTCACCCCGCTAGGCGACGGACCGTGGTCCGGCCCGCTGCGGGCGCACGAGTTCCACTATGCGTCGATCGTTTCGGAAGGACCCGGCGAGGCGCTGTTCTTAGCATCGGACGCGCGCGGCGCCGATCTCGGCCATCACGGGCTGCGCCGGGGGAACGTCAGCGGCTCCTTTCTCCACGTTATCGACAGGGAACCCTGATGCAGCCCGACGCCACCGCCCTTCGCCACGGCGGCGCCCTCGACGCCGCGATCGCCCGGCATGGCGGCCGCCGCGCGGACTGGCTGGATCTGTCCACCGGCATCAATCCGGTTCCGTCGGAACTGCCGGAATTTCCGCCCGAAGCGTTCTCACGCCTGCCGGAAGCCAGCCTGGAACGGGCGGCGCTCGACGCCGCGCGCCGCGCTTATGGCGCGCCGGCCGACGCCGGCATCGTCGCCGCGCCGGGCTCGCAAGCGCTGATCTCGCTGCTGCCGTTCCTTCTGTCGCCGGCCGAGGTCGCGATCGTCGAGCCGACCTATGCCGAGCACCGGCGCGCGTTTGTCGCGGCGGGGCATGCGGTGGCGGGGATCGACCGGCCGGGCGACATCGCCGCCACCGTGAAAATCGCCATCGTCGTCAATCCGAACAATCCCGATGGACGGGTATTCTCGCGGGCCGAGCTGTTCGCGCTTCACAAGAGAATGGCGGCGCGCGGCGGCCTTCTCGTGGTCGACGAAGCCTTCATGGACGTGACGCCCGACATGAGTCTGGCCTCGCAAGCCGGCCGGCCGGGGCTGTTGATCCATCGCTCCTTCGGCAAGTTCTTCGGCCTTGCCGGGCTTCGCCTCGGCTTCGCGCTGACCACGTGCGACCGCGCCGGGCAATTGTCGGAACGGCTCGGGCCGTGGGCGGTGTCCGGGCCGGCGCTTCATTGCGCCGAGGCGCTTCTCGGCGACGGCGCGGTGATCGAGGCGACCCGCCAGCGCATCCGCCGTCAGGCCGAAATGCTGTTCGATGCGGTGCTCGACCGCCGGGCGCCATTGGTCGGACGCACCGCCCTGTTCGCGACCATCCGCCACGAGCGGGCCGGCGCGCTGTTCACCGCGCTCTGCCGTCGGCGCATCCTGACGCGGCCCTTCACGGAGCGGCCGGATTGGCTGAGAATCGGCAATCCGGCCGGCCCCGACGATGCCGCGCGGCTGCGGGCAGCGCTTGGGGAAGCGCTCGACGAGATCGGCGACGGCGGATGACCGAGCGCTTCGCCATCCTGTTTCTCGGCACCGCCCTCGACCGGCTTGTCGGCGATCCCGACTGGCTCTGGCGCCGCGTGCCGCATCCGGTGGTGCTCGTCGGATGGGTGATCGACCGGCTCGACCAGACTCTCAACCGGCCAGGGCTCGGCGAATCGGTCCGGTGGCGCAACGGGATCTTCGCCGCCTGCCTGCTTGTCGGCGGGGCGGTGCTGTCGGGCCTCGTTCTATCGACGCTCTTTGCGATGGCCGGCCCCGTCGGCTGGCTGCTGGAGGCGGCCGTGCTCGCCGTCTTTCTCGCCCAGAAGAGCCTCGTCGATCATGTCCGCGCGGTCGAACGCGCGCTCGGCCAAGGCTTGGAAGCCGGACGCCGGGCGGTCGCGATGATCGTCGGCCGCGATCCCGATGCGCTGGACGAGGCTGGCGTGTGCCGCGCGGCGATCGAAAGCCTTGCCGAGAACGCCTCCGACGGCGTCGTCGCGCCGTTTCTCTGGTATCTGGTCCTGGGGCTTCCGGGCCTCCTAGCCTACAAGGCGGTCAACACGGCCGATTCGATGATCGGCCACATGAACGAGCGCTATCACGCCTTCGGCTGGGCGTCGGCGAAGCTCGACGATTGGATGAACTGGCCGGCGGCGCGGCTGACGGCGCTGCTGATCGCACTGGCGGCGGGGATGCGCCATCGCAGCCGCGCGGAAGTCCAAGCCGCCCTGTCGACTGCGCGGAGGGACGCGCCTCTGCATCGCTCGCCCAATGCCGGCTGGCCGGAGGCGGCGATGGCCGCCGCCCTCGGCCTATCGCTCGGCGGGCCGCGCCGCTACGGTAATCTCGAAGTCGAGGCGCCGATGCTCAACCGGGAAGGCCGGCGCGGGGCGCGCCCGGCCGACATCGCCGCCGCGATCGGGCTGTTCCGGACCGCCGCGAATCTGCTTCTGGCGTTCGCCGCGCTCCTTTTTCTCGCGGCGGCGGTATAGACACGCGGCGCTCAGCCGCTGCCCAGCGCCAGGCCGAGCAGCGCGGCGATTTCCACGAGCTGCTGCGACGCGCCCAGGCAGTCGCCGGTCTGGCCGCCGAGCCGGCGTTCGATGAAGCCGCGAAACCATAACAGCACCAGCCCGCCGAGGAGGAAGCCCGCGAGCGTCGGGCCGAAGCCGACGGCGAGGATGCCGGCGACGAGGTAGAGGCCATCGCCGATAAGAAGGGCCGCGCGGCCGTTTCTGTGGTCCGGCCGACCCATCCGATCGGCCGTGCCGCCGATCGAGGCGGAGGGCAGCGACGCCCACAGCCAGGCCATCGCGCCTCGGCTTGCCGCCGCGACACCGAGCATGGCGAGCGCCGCGCCTGCGGGGCCGGCTTCGATCAATTCGGCGAGGATTGCGATCCGCAGCGCGACCGACAGGATCAGCGCGAGGGCGCCATAGCTGCCGACCCGGCTGTCCTTCATGATCGCCAGCGCGCGATCCCGCTCATGGTGGCCGCCGAGCCCGTCGGCGACATCGCCGAGCCCGTCCTCGTGCAGCGCGCCGGTGACGAAGACCAGTGCCGCGACCGCCAGCGACGCGACGACGAGCGCCGACAGGCCGACCGCCGGCCCGAGAAACAGGATCAGCGCCGCCGGCAGCGCCGCGATTAGCCCCGCCAGCGGAAATGAATGGACGTCCTCGCCGAGCGGGTGCGTTCCGGTAAAGGCGCGGCGCGCCGGCGGAAGCCGGGTCAGAAAGGCCAGCGATCGCATCGTCGAAGCGGTGAATTCCCTCATTGCGGACTTGCTCCTTGCGCGTCGCTGCGCCATTCCCGCCACAGTCAGACCGTAACGGCGCCGCCGACTTTCCGTCGTTGTTCGCCGAAGCAAACCCCGAGGAGCGAGCGATGTCCACAACCGGGCTGCCTTTCGACGATATTCGTGATCTCGTCCGCCGGATGCCCGGGCCCGACGAGGCGGCGGTTAGGGTGAAGCGCGAGCGCGAGGGGCAACTGACCAAGCCGGCGGGCGCGCTCGGGCGCCTGGAAGACCTGTCCGAGTGGCTCGCCGCTTGGCAGGGCCGTCAGCCGGCGGTGCGCCGGCCGCTGGTCGCGGTCTTCGCCGGCAATCACGGTGTGACCCGGCAAGGAGTCTCGCCCTTTCCCGCCGAAGTGACCGCGCAGATGGTGGCGAATTTCGGGGCCGGGGGCGCTGCGATCAACCAGATTTGCGCCGCCTATGACCTCGGCCTCAAGGTCTTCGACCTCGCCCTCGAAATACCGACCGAGGACATCACGGAAGCCG
Organism: Aurantimonas marina; assembly: GCF_017183135.1. Classification (GTDB taxonomy): domain Bacteria; phylum Pseudomonadota; class Alphaproteobacteria; order Rhizobiales; family Rhizobiaceae; genus Aurantimonas; species Aurantimonas marina. The sequence goes on from NZ_JADDXW010000007.1 coordinate 19,081, forward strand.
CGGCGATGGACGAGCGGACGTGCGCCGCCACCATGGCCTTCGGCATGGAGGTGCTGGCCGGCGAGCCCGATCTCCTGTGCATCGGCGAAATGGGCATCGGCAACACCACCATCGCGGCGGCCATATTCGCGGCGCTGTTCGGCGGGGACCCGCGCGACTGGACCGGCCCCGGCGCCGGCCATGACGCGGCTGGCGTCGACAAGAAGGCGCGGGTCGTCGCCGCGGCGCTGGAGCGTCACAAGGGGCATCTCGCCGACCCGCTGGAGGTGCTGCGGCGCCTCGGCGGCCGCGAGATTGCCGCGATGGCCGGCGCGATTCTTGCGGGGCGCATGCAGAAGGTGCCAGTCATCGTCGACGGTTTCGTCTCGACCGCTGCCGCGGCGATCCTTTACGCCATGGACCCGAGGGCTCTCGACCATTGCCTGTTCGGCCATGTCTCGGCCGAGCCGGGCCATATCCGTGCGGTGGAAGCGATTGGCAAGGTGCCGCTCCTGGCTCTCGGCATGCGACTCGGCGAAGGCACCGGGGCGGCGATCGCCGCTGGCATCGTCAAGGCAGCGGCGGAATGTCATTCCGGCATGGCGACATTCGGTGAGGCGGCGGTCTCGAATCGGGAATGACGCCGGATCGGCTATCGCTTCGACGAGGCAGGAACGAGAATCCAAGCTTCGCCACTTTCGGAGAAAAGGCATCCTCGTGAGGAAGTGCCGGCGCAACTCCCGTAGCCTGAATAGATCGCGGCTCCCGCATATGTTCACGGCACACGCAATTCGGGAAACAACGCGATGGATTTCGTCCCCCTGATCGATCTGATTGGCGAGAATCAGACGGCACTCGCCGGTGGCGCCGTGATCGGCGCGCTGTTCGGCTTTTTCATGCAGCGCAGTGCGTTCTGCACGCGCTCGGCGATTCTCGATCTCACCCGCAAACGCGATCTTGCCGCGCTGGCGACCTGGGCGGCGGGCTTCGCGGCGGCCGTTCTGGGCGTCCAGATCCTTTTGACGTTCGATGTCGTGAATGTCGTCGAAACGCGCTTCTTCGCGACCGCCCAGAGCCTGTCCGGCGCCATCATCGGTGGCGTCTTGTTCGGCGTCGGCATGATCCTGGCGCGCGGCTGTGTTTCGCGATTGCTGGTCTTGTCGGCCACGGGCAATCTGCGGGCGCTCTACACGTCGCTCATCATCGCGATTGTCGGGCTTGCCACCTACAACGGCGTTCTGGTGCCGCTGCGCGACAGCGCCGGCGGGCTCTGGAGCACCGCAGCGATCGGCGGCAACGATGTTCTCGCCCATCTGGGTCTGGGGCAGCAAGCCGGCGTGATCATCGGCGTGGTCCTGGCGACCGCCGCTGTCGGCCTCGCTCTGGCATCGCGGGCGTCCATTTGGCGGCTGGCGGGCGGCGTCGGCGTTGGCGCGACCATCGTCGCCGGCTGGTATTTCACCTACACGCTCTCACAGCAGGTGTTCGAGCCGATCCAGGCCGAAAGCCTCTCCTTCATCCGGCCTTTGGCCACCACGGCGGCACTTCCCACCGAAGCGGACGCCTTTGCCGGCCTGGACCAGGGCGTTCTCGCCGGCGCATTGCTGGGCGCCTTCGTTGCAGCGCTGTTGTTCCGGCAGTTTCGCATCCAGACGTTCTCCGAGCCGGGCACACCCTCCTTCCTGCGCTACACCGTCGGCGCCGCGCTGATGGGTTTCGGTGGCATCCTGGCTGTTGGCTGCACCATCGGCGCGGGCTTCACCGGCGGCGCTGTCCTGGCGGTGTCGGCGCTTCTCGCCTTGTTCTCGATGGTCGTCGGCGGTGCGCTTGCCGACCAGTTCGTCGACCGTCCGCGCCCGGTCCGCGATCTGGGGTCGGAGGCGGGCGTGGTTCCGGCGGAATAGCGGTTCGCAATCGTCAGCGCACTACCATGACCGAGGTCTTGGCATGGGCGGCGAGATAGATGGCGTTGGATGCGAAGATGTGCTCGGGGAGCCCTGGCACATGCGAGGCGACGACCACCAGATCGGCACCGCTCTCCTCGACCGCTTTCAACAGCGTTCGATCCAGATCGACCGACGGATCATGGCTGACATAGGTTGCTGTCGTCTCCTGCGGGAGACTGTATTTCTCGGCCTGCGCGAGACCGAAGGCGTCGAGCTTGCTTGTATATTCCTCGGGCGTATGCGCGACCGTGCCGGGCCCGGACGTCGTCACGCCCACATAGTGGACCGCACTGCCATAAAGTCCCGCAAGATCGGCGGCTATCATCAACGCCTTTTCCAGGCGGTCGGTATGGCTCAAATCGACCGGGACCATGATCTTCTTGTACATGGCGATCTCCTCTTCATCGGCGATCTCTCTTCATGTCTATGTACCCTCGGGGCGGGCGGGCCGTCTTGATGTCGATCAATGAGGTGCTCAGCGAACGGTCGCATTCGCCGCGTTTCGATACTATCAGGAGCCGAACCGCCGAAGCCTCGCATTGAAGGCGATGTAGACAAGCAGGACGGAGAACCCTCACTGCGATGAAGACACGCGACGACCTCATCCACCATCTGGCCGGGCTCGGAATTCAGACGAAGACCGTCGAGCATCCGCCGCTTCATTCCGTGGAAGAGAGCCAGGCGCTGCGCGGCACGATTCCCGGCGGTCACACCAAGAACCTGTTTCTGAAGGACAAGAAGGGTCGGATCTTTCTCGTCGTGGCGGAGGAGACCCGCGCCGTCGACCTGAAGGGGCTGCACAAGCGAATCGGAGCATCCGGGCGGCTGTCCTTTGCCAGCGGCGACCAGATGCGTGCGCTGCTCGGCGTCGAGCCGGGCTCGGTCACCGCTTTTGGCGTCATCAACGATACCGGGGGCGAGGTCTGCGTGGTGCTTGATGAAGGGCTCCTGGCGCACGATATGGTGAACTGCCATCCGCTGACGAATGCGGCGACGACGACCATCGCCACATCGGCGCTGATGGCGTTCTTCCAATCCACCGGGCACGAGCCGCTTGTCATCGGCCTCGAAGCACCGGCAGACGACGACGGGCAGGCGGCATGAGCGACAATCCCTACGGCAATCCCTTCGGCGGCTACGGCGCGCAGATGACCGGTCCGGCGGGCCAGACGGTGGGCAATGCCCAGCCGCAGGCGCCGGCTGCGCCGGCCTCGCCGGGGCTGGAAGGTTTTGCGGATCTGGGCGGTAGCGCCGCGCAAGCCGATCTGGTCAAGGATACGACGACGGCTAATTTCTCCGCCGACGTGATCCAGGAGTCGCGGCGGCAGCCTGTCCTGGTTGATTTCTGGGCGCCCTGGTGCGGCCCCTGCAAGCAATTGACCCCGATCATCGAGCGGGTGGTGAAGGCGGCCGGCGGCAAGGTCAAGCTGGTCAAGATGAACATCGACGACCATCCCGCGATCGCCGGCCAGCTCGGGGTCCAGTCAATCCCGGCGGTGTTTGCCTTTGTCGACGGCCAGCCGGTCGATGGCTTTATGGGCGCGCTGCCGGAGAGCGAGGTCAAGGCGTTCATCGACCGCCTGCCGAAGGGCAAGGGCGGCGGCGCGGACGATCCGGTCGCCCAGGCGCTCGAACAGGCCAGACAACTGCTCGCCGACGGTGACGCGGGCGGCGCCGCGCAGCTCTTCGGCGCTATCCTCCAGCACGAGCCCAATCATGCCGCCGCAACTGCGGGGCTGGCGGAGTGCTATCTGGCGGCCGGCGATGCGGCGCGGGCCAAGGCATTGGTCGATGGATTTGCGGCCGACGATGCCGGCAAGCCGGAGGATCCCGCGCTCGCGGCCATCCGCACCAAGCTGAAGCTCGCCGAGGAGATTTCGCAGCTGGGCGATCCGGTGGCGCTGCAGGCCCGGATCGAGGGCAACCCGGACGACCATCAGGCCCGCTACGATCTGGCACTGATTGCCCAGGCCAAAGGCGAGCGGGCGACGGCCGCCGGCCATCTCCTGGAGATCATCGGCCGCGATCGTACCTTCGAGGACGATGCCGCGCGCAGAAAGCTCCTCGAATTCTTCGAGGCCTGGGGGCCGACCGATCCGGCGACGAAGGAGGCCCGGCGCAAGCTGTCCTCGCTGCTCTTCACCTGATCGACCAGGCGGGTGCGGCACGGGCGATCGGCCCGCGCCGCCCTCGGCCTTCCAGTCGGTTCGGCCGCTGCTTGTTGCCGCATCCCTTGAGATCGCGTGTTCGCGTTCCAAATTCGGTCTCGGCAACGGAGACATGGTTTGGTTCACGCCGGCAATTTCAACTATCGGAACGCATCGGACCTTCCGAGTGTCGTCCCGCTCTTTCCACTGGCGGGCGCGCTGCTGCTGCCGGGCGGGCAACTGCCGCTCAATGTTTTCGAGCCGCGCTATTTGCAGATGGTCGACGACGCCATGGCCGGGACACGGATCATCGGCATGATCCAGCCGGCGCTCGACGGGGCGCGGCGAAGCGATGGCGAGCCGGAGCTTTGCAAGGTCGGCTGCCTCGGCCGCATCACGTCGCTCAGCGAGTCCGGCGACGGGCGCTACATCATCAATCTGCACGGTGTCGTGCGATTTCGGGTGCTGGAGGAGTTGGTCGACCGGGCGCCCTATCGCTCGTGCCGGGCGGCGGCCTTTCTCGGTGATCTCGATCTGGGGCAGGGAGCCGGCGACGTCGATCGCGACTCGTTGCTGGGTACCTTCAAGCAGTATCTGGAGGCCAATCAGCTCGAGGCGGATTGGGAGAGCGTGACCCGCGCTTCCAACGAGACACTGGTCAACGCGCTTTGCATGATGTCGCCCTACGGCGCGGCTGAGAAACAGGCGCTGCTCGAGGCCCCGGACCTGAAGACGCGGGCGGAAACGCTGGTCGCGATCACCGAGATCGCCTTGGCGCGCGATGGCGACGACGACGGCTCCTCGCACACGCTGCAATAGGGCCGGACGGCCGCCGCGCGTTTGCTGGGGCGGACGACCGCGAAACGAAAGACGGAATGGATGAACCAACGGCGCGAAATGGGACGACCCGATCCGAAGCTGCTCGAGCTTCTGGTCTGTCCCCTGACCAAGACGTCTCTCGTCTACGATCGCGAGAACAACGAACTTGTCTCGAAGGCGGCGAAGCTCGCCTATCCGGTTCGTGAAGGTATCCCGATCATGCTGCCGTCAGAGGCGAGAGAGCTCGACTGAGATCGCTTGGTCGCCGTCGACGGCGGAAGACCGGGCATCGGGCCCGGCCTTCCGATGTCATTCGTGATCTATTGCGCGGCCGCGTCGGGCTCGCCGTCGGCTTTCGACAGAACCTCGCTCTGCGCGAGCTGAAGCGCGCGGATGCAGCCATCCTCGTCGCCTGCCCCTTGCGCATTCTCGGCGGCGGCGACGTACCCCTTCGCCGTTTCAGTATCGACCCCCGATTGTTCGGCCTGGTCGACCAGCGCCTGGATCTGAGGCAGCGCCTCGGCGCAGCTTGACGCCATGGGGGTCTCGCTCTCCGCCGGGGTTTCTGTCTGAGCCGCGGCGATATGAACGCCAAGCATCAGGGTCGCGGCTGTCAGTAGCAGTGTTTTCATCGGAACTCTCCATCTTTCCGAGGGTCGACGAGTCACCGCTTCTGGTGATCCGTCGATGGGGAGAGATTCTCGCCGCTTCGTGGTCGGTTCACGTTCGCGCGATGATCATTGGAAGGTGATTTCGGGCAAGCCGGCCAAGCCGTCGCCACGTTGTCTTGACGATTGCGGCCGGAGGCGGGTGGTCAACCCAAAATGCCGACCGTCAGGGTCAGGCATGCGACGAGGGATAACGCCAGGAGAGCAAGCTCGGTCAGCGGCGGCCGGCGGCGCCGCACTCCCCCGGAGCTGCGGTGTCCACGGCCCCGGCTGCTTGCCGGTCAGATGCCCGCCCCGTCGCCCACCGCCGCAACGCCTTTCTCGGTTGCCGAATGGGTCGGATGCGCGCCGAATGCCAGGCGAAGGAACGGCCGAAGGGCGAAGTCCACTAGGGCGAGGGCAGCCGCCAGTACCGGAGCAAGCCCGAACAAAAACCCGATGAAGCCAAACAGCACCGCCGCCGCCGCCCGGAACCGCACCATCGACCAGCGTTGCGTGGACTCCCTCGCCTCGCCGAGCCAGAGCGTCTTGAGATGATCCAGCGTCGAGCCCGGCCTCGCGGAGGAATGCGACGGCTCCCTGTCGTCGTTGACCGTCCGCACGACGCCGAGCGCCACCGTTTCGTTGGTCAGCGGGTCGATCAGGATGAACGCGCCGAATTCGCGGCTTTCCTCGTAGGACGCCGCGACCAGGGGCCGGTCGAAGGCGAGCGTCACCCGGCCGATCTCGTTCATCAAAAGGACGTTCGCGGGTTTCGGCGCGAAGGAATGGATGTCGACCGCGGCGTCGAGACCGCGCACGCTCGCCGGCGTCGAGGCGGTGCCGAGTTTGGCGACGAGGCGTCCGCCGGGCACCAGCGGCCGGTCGACCATCCACAGAATCTCGGCGGCGACGGATTTCACCGCCGCCAGCATATCGTCCGGCCTTGCCAGCACGTCGCCGCGCGAGACATCGACCTCGTCGGTGAGGGTCAGGGTGACGGCCCCGCCGGCCGCCGCCGACAGCACCTCGCCGTCGGGATCCCGAACGGCCTTCACCCTTGTTTCGCGCCGCCCCGGCAGAACGACGACCGGGTCGCCGGCCGTGATGCTGCCGCTGGCGATGGTGCCGGCAAAGCCCCGGAAATCGAGATCGGGCCGGTTGACCCATTGTACCGGCATCCGGAACGGCGCCGATCCGGCGTCGAAGGTCTCCGGCGTGACGGATTCCAGCCGCTCGAGCAGCGTCTCGCCCCGGTACCACGGCAGGTTGGGCGAGCGCGCGGCGATGTTGTCGCCGTTCTTCGCCGACACGGGAACGAAGGAGACGTCGGTGAAGCCGAGCGCTGGCAGGATCGCCTCATAATCGCGCTTGATCGCCTCGAACCGGTCCTCGGCGAAGTCGATCAGATCCATCTTGTTGATGGCGATGACGACGCTCTTGATGCCGACCAGCGAGGTGATGAAGGAATGCCGCCGGGTCTGCGGCAGGATACCCTTGCGCGCGTCGACGAGGATCACCGCGAGTTCCGCCTGGCTGGCGCCGGTCGCCATGTTGCGCGTGTATTGCTCGTGGCCGGGCGTGTCGGCGATGATGAAGGCGCGGTGGCCGGTGGAGAAATAGCGATAGGCGACATCGATGGTGATGCCCTGTTCGCGCTCCGCCGACAGCCCGTCGACCAGCAGCGCGAAATCGAGATCCTCGCCGGTGGTGCCGAATTTCTTCGAATCGCGGTGCAACGCCTCGAGCTGATCATCGAAGACGGCGTTGGTCTCGTAGAGCAGCCGGCCGATCAGCGTCGACTTGCCGTCGTCGACCGAGCCGCAGGTGATGAAGCGTAAGAGCGAGGCGGCAGGCGCCGCCAGCGGCACGACGCCGGCCTTGGGATCGACGAGAGCAAGCTTGGCGTGACGAGGGACCGCGTCGGTATCCTCGGCGACGGGGCGCTGTTGCAGGGCGCTGGTCATCTCAGAAATAGCCTTCCTGCTTCTTTTCTTCCATCGAGGCGCCGGAATCCTGGTCGATGACCCGTCCCTGGCGCTCGGAGGTGCGCGATCCGCGCATTTCGGCGATGATGTCGGCCAGCGTCGCGGCGTCCGATTCGACCGCGCCGGTCAGTGGGTAGCAGCCGAGGGTGCGGAAGCGGACCATCATGGTCTCGATCGTCTCGCCCGGCTTCAGCGCCATCCGCTCGTCGTCGCGCATGATCAGCGCGCCCTCCCGTCTCACGATGGGCCGGGGGGCGGCGAAATACAGCGGCACGACGGGGATGTTTTCGAGCGCGATGTAGTCCCACACATCCTGCTCGGTCCAATTCGACAGTGGGAAGACGCGGAAGCTCTCGCCCTTCTTCTTGCGGGTGTTGAACAGCCGCCAGGGCTCCGGTCGCTGGTTCTTGGCGTCCCAGCGATGCTCGGCCGAGCGCAGCGAGAAGATCCGCTCCTTGGCACGGCTCTTCTCCTCGTCGCGGCGCGCGCCGCCAAAGGCCGCGTCGAAGCGGTATTTGTCGAGCGCCTGCTTCAAGCCTTCCGTCTTCATCACGTCGGTATGGACGCGGCTGCCTGAATCGAACGGGTTGATGCCGGCGCGCACGCCCTCCTGGTTGATATGGACGATGAGGTCGAGACCGAGATCCTTGGCGCGGCGGTCGCGGAATTCGATCATCTCGCGGAACTTCCAGGTCGTATCGACATGCAGGAGCGGGAAGGGCGGCTTGCCGGGCGCGAAGGCCTTCATGGCGAGATGGAGCATCACCGCCGAATCCTTGCCGACCGAATACAGCATCACCGGATTTTCGGCCGTCGCGGCGACCTCGCGCAGGATGAAGATCGACTCGGCTTCGAGCCGCTGCAGATGGGTCAGCTGTTTCATTGCGGCAGTCTCTCGAAGGCTGCGTCCGCGCTGGCGGGACGATGGGCGTCGTTGCGGACGGGGCGGCCAGCGTCATCGACATGCAGGCCGCATTCGCGCTTGGTCTCTTCCTCCCACCACCAGCGGCCGGCCCGTTCCGGCTCGCCTGGGCGGATCGCGCGGGTGCAGGGGGCGCAGCCGATCGACAGGAAGTTCTTCGCATGCAGCGCGTTGACCGGAACGCCCTGCTCGGCCGTGAACGCCACGATCGCGTCGCGGGTCCAGTCGAAGATCGGGTTGGCCTTGATCAGACCGCGGGCGCCGTCGAACGAGACGAAATCCATGTCGGAGCGGTTGGCCGACTGATCGCGGCGAAGGCCGGTGATCCAGCCGGCGGCGCCGGCAAGCGCGCGCGCCAGCGGCTCGACCTTTCTGACGCCGCAGCAGTTCTTGCGAAACTCAGGCGCGTAGTAGAATCCATCAATGCCCTGGTCGTTCACCAGCGTCTCGAGCGCTTCGGCTTGCGGGTACAGCGCCTTGATGCGGCGGCCGTATTTCTCCTCGGTCTCGCGCCAGAGCGCGTAGGTTTGGGGAAACAGCCGGCCGGTATCGAGCGTCTTCACCTGCACCGGCAGATCATTGGCAAAGATCAGATGAGTGATCATCTGGTCCTCGATGCCAAGGCTCGTGGTGAACACCACCGGTCCGCCGGCGCGCTTGACCAGCGTCCGCAGGCGCTCAAGCGGCGTCAGCGCGACGAAACCAGCATTCAGCTCCCCCGCGAGATGTCTACGCTCCGCGCACATGGCGTCAGGCCCTCCGGGCGGCGAGCCGCTTCTGGAGGATGCTGCGCTCTTCGCCATAGCCGGTCTGGTAGTGCCGTGTGACGCTGTCCTTGGCCGCCATCCATTGCTGGACTGGCTGCCGGTTCGCCATCGTTTCGGGCAGCTCGATCTCGTCGAAGCCGCAGGCCAGCGCCTCGGCGAACTGGTCGGCGATCAGCGGTCCCGACGCGCGCAGGGTGCCCTTAAAGTCGGCCCGGCGCAGCCGCTTGGCCAGCGACAGGCCACGGCCATCGGAAAACGCCGGGAACTCGACCGCGATCAGGTCCGCCGCGTCGAGATGCGGGGCGATCTCCTCGATCGACGCGCTGTTGGGCACCGACAGGCCGAAGCGCAAATCCGGCAGGACGGCGCGCGCGGCGTCGGCCAGCACCAACGGCATGATCACCGGACCTTCGGTTTTCGTCGCCGCCTCGGCTGTGTCAACGCGGGTATAGGCGTCCGGCTTCGCGCCGGTGGCGGCGATCAGCGTCATGCCGCGTCCTTTCGAAGGTTTTCGCGCCCGGCGACATAGGCGGTGAAGCTCGCCTTGAACGGCTCCAACCCGGCCCGGCGCACGGTCTCGATGAATGCTTCGCCGTCCTGCCGCTCGCCGAGATAGGTTGTGACGATCGCTTCGATCGCGCCCGGCACCTCGGCGGCGTCGATGCCCGGGCCAAGCCGTTCGCCGAGTGCGGCGTTCTCGGTGGCGTCGCCGCCGACGGTGATCTGGTAATTTTCCTTGCCGGCCTTTTCGAGCCCGAGAATGCCGATCGCGCCGACATGGTGGTGGCCGCAGGCGTTGATGCAGCCGGAGATCTTGATCGGCAGATGGCCGATTTCCAACTGGCGCGCCTCATCGGCGAAAGTCTTGGCGATATCCTGCGCGATCGGGATCGATTTCGCCGTGGCGAGCGCGCAATAGTCGAGGCCGGGGCACGCGATGATGTCGGTGACAAGTCCGGCATTGGCCGTATGCAGCCGTTCCGCCTTCAGCGCGGCGTAGACGGCCGGAACGTCGTCTTTCCTGACATGCGGCAGAACCAGGTTCTGGCCATGGGTCACGCGCAACTCGCCGAAGGAATAGCGCTCGGCGATATCGGCGAAGGCGCGCATCTGATCGGCGCTCATGTCGCCGGGAACCTCGCCGATGGCCTTGAGCGAGACCGTCAGGGCGATGTAGCCGGGCTGGCGATGGGCAAAGCCGTTCCGCGCGACGAAACGCTCGAGGCCGGGGTCGCTTGTCCGAGCCGCCGCCAAAGCTGCGGAATCCTCCGGCAGGTCGTCATAAGCCGGCGGCGCGAAATACGCCGCGATCCGCGCCACCTCCTCCTCGGGCGCGTTGACCGTCGGCCCGTCGAGCTTGGCGTATTCGGCCTCGACGCGGCGGCGGAATTCCTCCTCGCCGGTCTCGTGCACGAGGATCTTCACGCGCGCCTTGAACTTGTTGTCGCGGCGGCCTTCGAGATTGTAGACGCGCATCACCGCTTCCAGATAGGCGAGCAGCTCGCCCTTCGGCAGGAACTCCCGGATCAGCTTGCCGATCATCGGCGTGCGGCCGAGGCCGCCACCGACCACGATTTCGTAGCCGATCTCCCCGGTCTCGGGGTGCCGCTTGATCTTCAGGCCGATGTCATGCGTCTTGATCGCCGCGCGGTCGTGCTCGGCGCCGGTGACGGCGATCTTGAACTTGCGCGGCAGCCAGCCGAACTCCGGATGCAAGCTCGACCACTGGCGAATGAGTTCACCGGTCGGGCGGGGATCTTCGACTTCGTCGGCGGCAACCCCGGCGAACTGATCCGCGGTCACGTTACGAATGCAGTTACCGGAGGTCTGGATGCAGTGCATCTCGACGTCGGCGAGCAGATCCAGGATGTCCGGCACGTCCTTCAGCTTCGGCCAGTGGAACTGCAGGTTCTGGCGCGTGGTGAAGTGGCCGTAACCCTTGTCGTAGGTGTCGGCGATATGGGCGAGCTGGCGAAGCTGGCGCGCGTTCAGCGTGCCGTAGGGGACGGCGATCCGCAGCATATAGGCGTGCAGCTGCAGATAGAGCCCGTTTTTCAGGCGCAACGGCTTGAACTCATCTTCTGACAGCGAGCCGTTGATGCGCCGCTCCACCTGACTGCGGAACTGCGCAACCCGCTCGCGCACGAAGCGCTCGTCGAATTCGTCGTAGCGATACATGATCGTATCCTTTGATGGTGCTGCTGAAGGCGCCGGGCACGTGAGCCTGTCGCCGTTTCGCGCTTGCCTTCCCGCCTTCAGGCGGGCGTGCGGTAGTCCGCCTGCTTGCCGATATCCGGGTGAACCGACGGACCTTTTTGGCGCATCGCGTCGCGAAAATGCCGGGCGACCGGAAGGCCGGTGCCTTTGAGATCGACCGGCACGAGATAGGGGTCGACCACTTCATTCGCCGCGAAGGCGGCCTTGCCTTCGGCGTCCATCGCCTCGGCGGTATCGGCGTCGAAGGCGATGCGGGCCTTGGACGGGTCGAGCGTCCAGCCCTTATCGGACAGGAACACCACGTCGCCGTCCAGCAGGTGGTTTGCCATCAGGATCGCCGGGAGCTTGTCGCCTCGGACCTTCGATCCGGCGCGGTGATCCTTCGCCATTGTCATCTCCCTTGTCGCTGGTCCATGCGGGCCAATGGGGCCGGGCCAGTGTTCGGTCGATGATAGATAAGCTGAATCGCGGCGGTCAGCGGCGGCGTCGATTGCCTTGTCGCGGTGCGAGGAGAAAGAATTTCCTGTCCCGGACGGTCTCCGCGACAGGATCGTTCCAGATCGGTCCTGGATGCGTGGCCGGGTGGTCTTAGATCGGCTCGCCCTTGAGAAGACGCGGCGATGGACCGCGCGACAGCCCGGCGGCCTGGCCGATGAAGAAGTCCTTCAGCGGCGGGGCGCGGTCGACCAGCGACAGTCCGAAGCTGCGGGTCGCCCGCAGCAACGGGTTGTCGTTGGAAAACAGGCGGTTCAGGACATCGGTGGTGATGCCCATCTGGACCGTGTCGAAACGCCGCCAGCGCTGATAGGTCTCCAGCACGTCGAGCGCGCCGATATCGAGGCCGAGACGGTCCGCCTCGACGATCGTCTCGGCCAGCGCCGCGGCGTCCTTGAAGCCGAGGTTGAGGCCCTGGCCTGCAATGGGGTGGATACCGTGGGCGGCATCGCCCGCCAGCGCAATCCGCGGCTTGACGAAATCGCGCGCCAGCGTGAGTCCCAATGGAAACGCGCGGCGGCCGCCTTCGACGGTCAGCGCGCCGAGCTTGTGACCGAAGCGCTGTTCGAGTTCGTGCTCGAACAGCATCTCGTCGGCGTCGACGAGGCGCTCGGCCTCACGGGTCGGCTCTGTCCAGACGAGCGAGGACCGGTTGCCTTTGAGCGGCAGGATAGCGAAGGGGCCCGAGGGGAGGAAATGCTCCTCCGCCCGGCCTTCGTGCGGGCGCTCGTGGGCGACGGTCACGACGATGCCGGACTGGCCGTAATCCCAGTGGACGGTGTGGATGCCGGCCATGTCGCGGATCGTCGAGCGGACGCCGTCGCAGGCGATCAGCAACCGCGCGTCGATGGTCCCGCCGCCGGTGAGGGTGACGCGGATCGCCGCCATCTGCCGGTCGATGCCGGAGACTGCTGTCGCTTGTCTTATGTCGATGCCGAGCGTCTTCGCGCGCTCGCGCAGGGCGCCGTTGAGGGCGGTATTCGGTAGCATGTGCGCGAAGGGCTCGCCGGACTTGGCCTCGCCGCCGAAGGTGAGAAACACCGGACGGACGGGGTCGGACGTGCGTGAATCGGTGACGATCATCTCGGTGATCGACTGCGCCTCGTCCTTGACCTTTTCCCAGATGCCAAGCCGCTCCAGCATCCGCACGGCGGCGGCGGCCACGGCGGAGGCGCGGCCATCCTTCTTCCAGACCCCCTCGGGCGCGGCATCGACCAGGACGATCTTGAGATGCGGCGCGGCGTCGGCGATCGCCACCGCCGTCGTCAGGCCGACATAGCCGGCTCCGGCGATGACGATGTCGGCCTGCTCGGCGGTTGTCGTCTCGGCTCTGGTGTCGGACATCCAAGTCTCCTTGCTCTCGCCCCTTGTGCGGCGCGGTCGGTGCGGATCGCGAAAACCGGTTGACCACGCCCGGTATATTGGTGCAACGCCGCGAAAGGCGAAGGGGCGCGTGGCTCCCCGCGACTTTGGAGTAGTTTAGGATGACCGAGGCCGTTGAAAAGCTCCTCCATATCCTCGATCTCGAACGCATCGAGGAAAATCTGTTTCGCGGCATCAGTCCGGATCAGAGCTGGCAGCGGGTTTTCGGCGGCCAGGTGATCGCCCAGGCGCTGGTCGCCACCCAACGTACCGTCCCCGCCGACCGCCATTGTCATTCGCTGCATTCCTATTTCATGCGGCCGGGCGACCCCGCCGCGCCGATCATCTACGACGTCGACCGGATTCGCGATGGCGGCTCCTTCACCACCCGGCGCGTCGTCGCGATCCAGCACGGTCACGCGATCTTCTCCCTCTCGGCCTCCTTCCAGAAGGACGAGGACGGGCACGATCATCAGGTGTCGATGCCCGACGTGCCGGGCCCGGACGACCTGCCGCATGGCGACGACCTCAAGGAGACGATCTTGAAGCGGGCACCGGAACCGGTCCGCCGCTACTGGCTGCGGCCGCGGCCGATCGAATTCCGTCCGGTCTCCTTCGATCATTATCTGACCCGCGACAAGCTGGAGCCGGTGCAACAGGTCTGGGTGCGCTGCGCCAGTCCGATCGGCGGCGATCGCGATCTGAACGCGGCGGTCCTCGCCTATCTCTCCGACATGACGCTGCTTGACACCTCGCTGTTCGCGCATGGGCTGTCGGTGTTCGACGAGCGCATCCAAGCCGCCAGTCTCGATCACGCCATGTGGTTCCACCGGCCGGTGAACGTGTCCGAGTGGATGCTCTATTCGCAGGACAGCCCGTCCTCGTCGGGCGCGCGGGGCCTCACCCGTGGCTCGCTGTTTTCGCGTGACGGCACGCTGGTCGCATCGGTGGCACAGGAAGGGCTGATCCGCCCGCGACGCGTCCGACCTGCCTAATTTCCAGTCAGACTGGCAGTTTTTGCCGCATCTTTGAGCGGCGATGAACCAGCCCGACCGGCAGGCAACGCCGGTGGAAGCTGTGATTTCGCACCGCAAAATATGACCGAATGATGGCGCGACGTCCGTTTGGCACGAACCTTGATTCCTGAAGGTCAGTCATCGCCGCGGGCATGGAGCCCGGGCGAGTGACGGCTCAACACGGTGGCGCTCCCGCGGCCGCCCAAGGTTCGAGGTGAACATGAAAATCGTGATGGCGATCATCAAGCCATTCAAGCTGGACGAAGTGCGCGAGGCGTTGACCGGCATTGGCATTCAGGGCCTCACCGTCACCGAGGTGAAGGGGTATGGCCGTCAGAAAGGCCATACCGAAATCTATCGCGGCACCGAATACGCGGTGAGCTTCCTGCCCAAGCTGAAGATCGAGATAGCCGTTGCGCTCGACATGGTCGAGCCGGCGGTCGAGGCGATCCAGGCCGCCGCCAAGACCGGCCAGATCGGCGACGGCAAAATCTTCGTCTTCGGCATCGACCAGGCCGTCCGCATTCGGACGGGCGAAGTCGACACGAACGCACTCTAAGGGGACCGACCACCGATGAATATCAAGAAACTTCTGTTCGCCGGCTCCCTGATGGCCGGGTTCGCCGCCACGGCGGCCTTCGCCCAGGACGCCGCCGCGCCGGCCGCCGACGCGGCTGTCGCGGCCACCGAGGCCGTGGCGCCGACGGTCGACAAGGGCGACGTCGCGTGGATGATGACGGCCACACTGATCGTCCTGTTCATGCTCATGCCTGGCCTCGCTTTGTTCTATGGCGGCCTGGTGCGCGCCAAGAACATGCTGTCGGTGCTGATGCAGTGCACCGTCATCTCCGGCGTCGGCATCATCGTCTGGGTGGTCTGGGGCTATTCCTTCGCCTTCGGCGGCAGCACCAGCCCCTATTGGGGCGGTCTCGGCAAGCTGTTCCTGGCAGGCGTCACCGTCGATTCGACGGCGGCGACCTTCACCGACGGCGTGGCCCTGCCCGAATATCTGTTCATCGCCTTCCAGATGACCTTCGCGATGATCACTCCGGCGCTGATCGTCGGCGCCTTCGCCGAACGCATCAAGTTCTCGGCGGTGGTGCTGTTCACCGTGCTGTGGCTGACCTTCGCGTACTTCCCGATCGCGCACATGGTCTGGGACGGCGCCGGCCTGATCTTCAACGGAACCCTCTCCGGCGGCGTCGGCGCGCTCGACTTCGCCGGCGGCACCGTCGTGCACATCAATGCCGGCATCGCGGCGCTGGTCGGTAGCTACTTCGTCGGCAAGCGTACCGGCCTCGGCAAGGACATGATGGCCCCGCATTCGATGACGCTGACCATGGTCGGCGCCTCGATCCTGTGGGTCGGCTGGTTCGGCTTCAACGCCGGTTCCAATCTGGAATCGACCGCCGCCGCGGTTCTCGCGATGATCAACACCTTCACCGCGACGGCCGGCGCGCTGCTCACCTGGTGCGTCATCGAGACCATGATGCGGGGCAAGGCCTCGATGCTCGGCGGCGCTTCCGGCATCGTCGCGGGGCTCGTTGCCGTCACCCCAGCCTGCGGCACGATCGGGCCAGTGGGCGCGATCGTTCTCGGCGGGCTTGCCAGCGCCGGCTGCTATTTCTTCGTCTCGGTGGTGAAGAACAAGTTCCAGTACGACGACAGCCTCGACGTCTTCGGCATCCACGGCATCGGCGGCATCATCGGCGCCGTCGGCACCGGCATCTTCACCGCCTCGTCGCTGGGCGGCGTCGGCCTCGCCGAGGGCGTCTCGATGGGCGCCCAGGTCTGGGCCCAGATCGTCGGCGTGCTGATCACGCTGGTCTGGGGCGGCGTGATCTCGGCGATCCTGTTCAAGATCGTCGATCTCATCGTCGGCCTGCGTCCGACGCTGGAGCAGGAGCGCGAAGGTCTCGATCTCGTCTATCATGGCGAGGCGGCCTACCACTCCTGAGCGGCGCGACGGGGCCGATGAGCAAGGCAAGCGGGGTGGGCGAGCGATCGCCGACCCCGTTTCAATTCGGCGGTGGCGCGTATGGGCGTCGGAGCAAGACAGGGCAGGAACGAGATCTTTTCGCAAGCGGCCTCGCGCACACTCCCTCGCCCTTCGGGGCTCCTTCGCTCCGCGCCTCAGGATGAGGGAGAGGACGCAGGACATCGCCCGCACCGCGTTCGCGGCCGGCGTGTGCATTCCCCGACACTGACACTTCCTCCTTTCGCTGCGCTTCGATTCTCTGTCCTCGGGGTCCCCGCCAGCGACGAGCTCCGCGAGGAGCTTACGGGCGGGGCAGCGATTCTTTGACCCGTCCTTAACTGTCGCGGCTTCGCCACTCACTGACGGGCCAGTTTCTTTGTCCCACCCTTAAGCTTTGCCTTGCGGCTCGCTGGTGGGCCCCTGTTGCCGTCTCGTCTCTGACGAGGCGAGCGGCGGGACGCCGGAGGCGAACCCTCCGACTGTTTTAAGTCAATACGGTCCGCCTCCGGCATCCCGCGCGGCGTTTGACCAACCCTTCGACACGCGAACCCCGCCTTTCTCATGGGCTTGCGCGCGCTGCCGGATCTTCACGCCCCTGGCGGGGGCGTTCAAGTGGACCCAGACCACGGACCCCTCATCAGTGGGGGACGGTCCGGCGGGAGCAAAGGGCCGTCCGGGCCAGCGCTTCTCCGGAAGAAGCCCCGTCGCGGACACCGCACCGCCAGGGATTTCTCCCCTTGGCCCAACGAACGATCCCGGTGATCATTCGCGCCCGTTCCGTGGGCCGGCGGTGATCAAAGTATGCGGGAGGGGAAAAGGGTGGGGAGAAAATTTTGCGGCAACGTCGGCTTTCCAGCACTCACGCGGGCCCCGCCATCCCTGCGAAAGCGCTGTGGAAGATGGGGGCGCCGGAATCCAAACCTCGTCACCCCGGCCTTGAGCCGGGACCCATGCCGCGACGTTTATTCCATCCTGTCCGCCAACGGATTGGCGGCTCGAGCGACTTGGCATGGGTCCTCGGGTCAAGCCCGAGGATGACGCCCGCGTGGGGCGGGTTCGCCAATCACCGAAGTCGAGATGACGACCATGTTGGACGGTCTCGCCAATCACTGACTTCGGAAGGACGCCTGTCTGGGAACGGCGCAACCTCCGAAGCTGG
Source organism: Aurantimonas marina (assembly GCF_017183135.1). Classification (GTDB taxonomy): domain Bacteria; phylum Pseudomonadota; class Alphaproteobacteria; order Rhizobiales; family Rhizobiaceae; genus Aurantimonas; species Aurantimonas marina. Next base: position 36,523 of record NZ_JADDXW010000007.1, read on the forward strand.
GATCACGACCGCCACCGGATGTCGCAGCGAAGCGAGCAGACTTTGCCTAGCGGTGCCTGGCACGACGACGTTCAGGAGCGGCGCCGCCGAATGCCACTCATTCCTTGAGAACGTCGCGATATTCCGGCTTGCGCTCGAATGCGGCCCGGGCGAAGGAGCATTGCGGAATCACCTTCAAATTCTCCGATCGCGCCCACTCGACCCCGGCGGCGACCAGTTTCCCCGCGATTCCCTCGCCGCGATATTGGTCCGGAACAAAGGTATGATCGAAGATGACGGTGGTCTCGCCCACCCGGACATAGGTCATCTCGCTGTCGCCTTTGGCAGTGGTGAACCGGCCTTTCGATCCGTTGTCCTCGCGCTGGATATCCATCGTCGCTCCCTTCCGTTTGAACCGTAAGACTGGCGGACGATCCGCCCTCGGCAAGAGCGAACCCGATCGAACGGCGAGAGGCCCCGGATCGTAAGGCGCTCTTAAGCTTAAACGGGTCTTAACCTCGGCTGCCTAATCTGGCCGCAAGCAGCGGGCCGGCTCGAAGGCACGATCCGCGTTGGACGAGACAGGCAGGGACAGATGGCAACCACGGTGTCAGGCGGCAGCCAAACGTCATTCCTTCGGCGGCAGGGCGAAATCGGCGCGGGGGCGGCTTTGATCGCGCTGGCGGGCTATCTCGGCGTGGCCTTCGCGACCTGGAGTGTGAGCGACCCGTCGCTCAGCCAGTCCAATCAGAACATGGTCGAGAACTGGGCCGGCCCCACCGGAGCCATCGCCGCCGATCTCGCCATGCAGATTTTCGGTCTTGGTGCCGCGCTTCTCGTGATGCTGCCGGCGATCTGGGGCCTGATCTTGTTGTCTGGTCACGCGATCGACCATATCTGGCGCCGCGCCTGGTATGCGGTTGCCGGGACCGTGCTGGCCGCCGCCGCACTCGGCTGTCTGCCGGCGCCCGCGGGCTGGCCGCTGCCGATCGGCCTCGGCGGCGTCGCCGGCGACCTTGTGTTGAAATTTCCGGCGCTGGCCACCGGCGCCTATCCGCAAGGGTTCCTCGCGATCGTGCTTGCTGTGATGATCGCCGCCCCGGCGACCTGGCTCTTCCTCAATGGCGCCGGATTGATCGATCGACCCCGCCCGGCACCGGCTGCGGGCCGCCGCAAGGCCCCGGTGGTCGAAGCGGACGACGAGGATGAGAGCGAGGGCCGTCTGGCGCTGTTCTTCGGAGCTGTGGCCCATACCGCCTATTCGGCAAAATCCGCCATCGGCCGACGCCTCGCCGCCCGCCGCGCGGCCCGCGCGTCGAAGGAATTCGGCGACGGCTTCGCTAACTGGTCGGACGAGGAGGAGAATTTCCCGCCCCACCCGGCGCAAGGACGCGGCGCTCGGCGCTCGATCCGCGTTTCCGAACCCGAGCACATGGAAAACTACTACGGGGCGGATGCAGATGATGGGCGCGCGGAACTCGATGCCGGATCCGAAATGCCCTGGGACGAGACGGACGCGGACCAGCCTCACCATTTCGCCGGCGGTGACTTTGCCGATGACGACGCGATGATCATCGGACCCGGTGACCGCGTCTCTCCGAACGCGGCGCCGCTCCCCGACGAGGCCGGTGGCTGGCGGGGCCTTCTGTCCGGCAACATCGTCGCTTTTCCCGGTCGCAGGCCCGCGAAGGACGAGGTTCCCGAGGGGGCCCGCGGCCGCCCGGCACCGGCTCCGCAAACGCGGTCCGGCGGCGGGACGCCGAACCAGCCCGCCGATCCGGGCGTGCGGGTCGTGCCGCAGGCGACCGTCACAGCCGAGCAGCAGCGGCTGCGTGGCGGCTCGGGCCGGGCTGTCGCGCTGAAGCCGGCGACGACCGTCGCCGATCCCGTCCGCTTCGAATTGCCTTCCATCGATTTCCTGACGCCGCCCAAGCCCCGCAGCCGCGACTCGACCTTGTCGCCGGAAGCGCTGCAGGAAAATGCCCGCCTGCTCGAAGGCGTGCTGGAGGACTTCGGCGTCAAGGGCGAGATCATCGAGGTGCGCCCCGGCCCCGTGGTGACGCTCTACGAGCTCGAACCGGCGCCTGGTATCAAATCGTCCCGCGTCATCGGCCTTGCAGACGACATTGCACGCTCGATGAGCGCCATCGCCGCGCGCGTCGCGGTCATTCCGGGCAAGAACGCCATCGGCATCGAGCTACCCAACCAGCGCCGCGAAACCGTCTATTTCCGCGAGATGATCGGTTCGGAAACCTTTACCCACAACAAGAGCAAGCTGGCGCTCGCCCTCGGCAAGACCATCGGCGGGGAGCCGGTGATCGCCGATCTCGCCAAGATGCCGCATCTTCTCGTTGCCGGCACCACCGGTTCGGGCAAGTCGGTGTCGATCAACACGATGATCCTGTCGCTGCTCTACCGGCTGACGCCGCAGGAATGCCGGATGATCATGATCGATCCGAAGATGCTGGAACTGTCGGTCTATGACGGCATTCCGCATCTGCTCGCCCCGGTCGTGACCGACCCGAAGAAGGCGGTCGTGGCGCTGAAATGGACGGTCCGCGAGATGGAGGACCGCTATCGCAAGATGTCGAAGGTGGGTGTCAGGAACATCGACGGCTTCAACGCCCGCGTGAAAAGCGCCCTGGAGAAGGATGAAACGATCTCCCGCACGGTCCAGACCGGCTTCGACCGCGAGACCGGCGAGCCGATCTTCGAGACCGAGGAATTCGATCTCGAGCCGTTGCCCTACATCGTCGTCATCATCGACGAGATGGCCGACCTGATGATGGTCGCCGGCAAGGACATCGAGGGCACCGTGCAGCGTCTGGCGCAGATGGCCCGTGCCGCCGGCATCCATGTGGTGATGGCGACGCAGCGGCCCTCGGTTGACGTCATCACCGGTACGATCAAGGCGAACTTCCCGACCCGCATTTCCTTCCAGGTGACCTCGAAGATCGACAGTCGCACCATCCTGCAGGAGCAGGGCGCCGAGCAGCTTCTGGGCATGGGCGACATGCTGTTCATGGCCGGCGGCGGCCGCATCAAGCGCGTTCACGGCCCGTTCGTCGACGACAGCGAGGTCGAGCAGATCGTCGCGCATTTGAAGAGCCAGGGCGTGCCGGACTATCTGGACTCGATCCTGGAGGACGAGGACGAGGACGGCGATGGCGGCGGCGCGTCCGGGAGCGGTGGGGGCGGGGAGGTCGACGAGGGCGCCGATCTCTACGATCAGGCGGTGGCGATCGTTCTGCGCGACGGCAAGGCGTCGACCTCCTATGTCCAGCGCCGCCTGTCGATCGGCTACAACCGTGCCGCCTCGATCATCGAGCGGATGGAGCGGGAAGGTATCGTCGGTGCCGCCAACCACGCCGGCAAGCGCGAGATCCTGGTGCCGACGGAAGACGACCGCATGTAGTCGATGACGAAATGGTTAGGTTTTCGCCATTGCCGCGCCCCATTGCTAGCGGAATGATGCGAACCGACATGAGGGAGCGAGACGACAGCAGCGTTTCGCCCTATCTGCGTCGGCGAGACGAAGGGCAGACTTCGGAACAAGGGAAGCCTCCACCACCATGGCCAAGAACGATACACTCAATCGATCTTTCCGCTCTGCGCTCGTTCGCGGCGCGGCGTCGACCTTGATCGCGGCCGCGGTCGTCGCGCCGCTTACGGCAGGCCCGGCGGCGGCGCAATCGAGCGCCGCGGCACAAAAGATCGCCGACCATTTCTCGGGTGTTCCGTCCATGCACGGGACCTTCATGCAGTTTGACCCGAACGGTCGGCAGACCGAGGGCAAGTTCTACATCGAGCGGCCCGGCAAGGTGCGTTTCGACTATTCGGGGACGCCGCTTCGGGTGATCTCCGACGGCTCCAACGTCGCGGTCAACAACAAGAAGCTGAACACCTGGGACGTCTATCCCCTATCGAAGACGCCGTTGAAGCTGTTGCTGAACCGGCGGATCGACCTGTCGGCCGCGAATATCCAGAGCGTCAAGGAAGAGCCGGATCTCACCACCATCGTCATGGGTGACAAGTCGGTGTTCGGCAATTCGCGCATCACCATGATGTTCGACCCGAAATCCAACGAGCTCAAGCAGTGGACGATCCGCGACCAGCAGGGCAAGGACACCACGGTGATGATCTACGACGTCAAGAACGGCGGCGACATCAAGGATTCCGCCTTCAAGATTCCCTATACGGCGATTTCGCAGGGCCAGACCGGCAACTGAAGCAAGCGCCGCACACGCACCGGAACGTGTCGCGTTGTGATGCGGCGCGTTCGCGCGTTCGGGGGAATTTGCGAAGCGCGACGCGGCGGGCTTTTGTTGCCGTGGCACCGGCCGCCGAAAAAAGATCCCTCGTGGGTGAGCGCCGGCAAAGGGTTGCGGGCCGGCGGCCGGCCCCATATGCCGGTTTCGTCCTTCAAGCCGGAACCTCCCGCCCATGCCCTTCAAGATCGCCACCTGGAACATCAACTCCGTGCGGCTGCGCATGCCGCTGGTGGAGCGCTTCCTGAAGGAGACCGCGCCGGACGTCTTGTGCCTGCAGGAAACCAAATGCCCGAACGACCAGTTTCCCGAAAAGGCGTTCCGGGCGCTCGGCTACGAGCACATCGCGATCCACGGGCAGAAAGGCTATCACGGCGTCGCGACCGTCTCCAGACAGCCTTTCGACGACATCGTCCGGCAGGATTTCTGCGCCATCGGCGACGCGCGGCACCTGTCGACCCGGCTCAGGGTCGGCGAACGCCGTGTGCGGGTGCACAATTTCTACGTCCCGGCCGGCGGCGACGAGCCAGATCCGGCGATCAACCCGAAATTCCGCCACAAGCTCGACTTCATCGAGGAGATGCGGCTGATCGGCGCCGAGGCCGAGCCGGGTGTCTCGTCGCTGCTTGTCGGCGATCTCAACATCGCGCCGTTGGAGACCGACGTGTGGTCGCACAAGCAGCTCCTCAGGGTGGTGTCCCACACGCCGGTCGAATGCGAGGGCCTGCTGCGGGCGCAGGGCGACGGCAAATGGATCGATCTGATGCGCCATCACATCCCCGTGGAGGAGACGGTGTTCACCTGGTGGAGCTACCGTGCCAAGGATTGGGCGGCGTCAAACCGCGGCCGGCGGCTCGACCATGTCTGGGGGTCATCCGATCTCGCGCCGGCGCTGACGGCCATCGACGTGCTCAGCGAGGCGAGGGGCTGGGAGCGCCCGTCGGACCATGTTCCGGTGACCGCGACCTTCACGTCGTGACAATCGCTCCGCCATGCGGCGGCGGGCGATCGTCTCGGCTGGTCGGCGACATCTATCCGGAGAACCGGTCCTCCAGCGCGAGGATCTGCCGGGTCATTTCAGCGAACTGAACCTTCAGCCGTTCGTGCAGGCCGGCGGCGTATTCGGGATATTCCTCCAGCATGCGGCGGAACATCGGTCGGGTAATCCGGAGCAGTTCGCAATCGGTCTCCGCATTGGCGCTGGCGGGCCGGGTGGTCTCGGTGATCAAAGCGAGTTCGCCGAGCAGCGTCCCCGGTCCATACATCCCGACGAGCTTTTGTTGGTTTCCCGCTTGCCGAGCGAGCGCAACCGTGCCGACGGCGATGACGAAACCGGCATCCGCCTGTGCATCCTGGCGAAAGACGATTTCCCCCGCGGAAAGGCGCCGGCGCTCGGCGCCAAAGGCGAGGAGACGCAACTGGTCGCTCGCCAAGCTTTCGAACAGCGGCACGTTTCTGAGGATCGCGATGTCGCTTTCAAGGCTCATCTCGTCGAATTACCGTTTCCCTAACCCGCATCACGGCCGCGATGGCCTTGATCCAGCGTCCGACGCACGGTTTTCCCCGGCGGTCGGGTGGGCCGTGATCTCTCGGCTGTTCCTGCGCCACCGTTAACCGAGCGTTTCAATGAAGGGTAGAGAGAAAGCGAAGCGAATCGGCAAACCTACAGCGCGAGACAATGCCCCCAGCCCCGCAGTAGACGGGCTGGGAGCATCGCGAGATCGCTGAGAAGGCTCACGGGACCAGCTTGTAGCCGCCGGACTCCGTGACCAGTATCCGCGCGTTCGAAGGATCGGGCTCGATCTTCTGGCGCAGGCGATAGACATGGGTTTCGAGCGTATGGGTGGTGACGCCCGAATTGTAGCCCCAGACCTCCTCCAGGAGGACGTCCCGCGTGATCACCCGGCGGTCGGCGCGATAGAGATAGCGGATGATCGCCGTCTCCTTCTCGGTCAGGCGAATCTTGCCGCCCTTCTCATCGAGCAGCAGTTTCTGGCTCGGCTTGAAGACGTAAGGGCCGACCTGGAAGGTGGCATCCTCGCTCTGTTCGTGCTGGCGCAGCTGCGCCCGGATGCGGGCCAAAAGCACTGCGAAGCGGAAGGGCTTGATGACATAGTCGTTGGCGCCAGCCTCGAGCCCGAGGATCGTGTCGGAATCGGTGTCCTGGCCGGTCAGGATGATGATCGGTGCCTTGAAGCCGCCCTTGCGCAGAACCTTGACCGCCTCACGTCCGTCCATGTCGGGCAGACCGACATCCATGACCACGAGATCGATCAGTCCGGCTCTGGCTGTACTGATACCCTTGGTCGCCGTCGGCTCTTGCAGGACGGCAAACTCCTCGTGCAGCGACAGCTGCTCGGCGAGGGTCTGCCTGAGGTCGTCGTCGTCGTCTACGATGAGGATACTGCGTGCGGTCATGCGATTCAGCCGTTCGGTTCTTGCCTCAAGGGTGGCCGTAAGAAAGGGCGGCGCACGTTCGAGCTTGTAACAATTCGTGACGACAAATGGGTCGATTGCAAGGAAAGTCAGGAAAAAAGGCAAATGACGCGAAAAAATGGCGTGATCGCGGTGCGCCGGGCCCCCGGATCGGGAACACGCGGCATTCTCGCGGCCGGCTCCCTGCGCATTCCTTGTGCGCTCGGCCGAACCGGCACGACGATCTTCAAGCGCGAGGGCGACGGCGCGACGCCCGTGGCGTCGATGGCGCTCCTGTCGGCCTGGCACCGGCCGGGGCGAATGGCGCGGCCGGCGGCGCGATTGCCGATTCGGCGCACGCGGCCGGGCGTCGACCTCTGGTGCGACGCGCCGTCCCATCCTGCCTACAACCGCTATGTCCGCGCACCGTTTTCCGCGAGCGCCGAGAGCCTCGCCCGGGCCGATCGACTCTATGATTTCGTCGTTGTGCTCGACTGGAACATCAGCGCTCGCGCCCGCCATCGCGGCAGCGCGATCTTCCTGCACATCGCCAGGGAAGGCTTTCCGCCGACCGAAGGCTGCATCGCTGTGGCGCCGCGGGACATGCTGCGGCTCGCGCCGCTGCTGGCGCCAAGGACGCGTTTGGTCGTTCGACGCTGAGCGGATGCCGTCAGCCCGCGCGCCACCGCCAGACGGTCGCGCGCTTGACCTCGGCGTCCTCCAGCGCGCGGGTAACCGGCACCTCGAAGGTCGCGAGGTTTTCGACGCGGTCGGCCGGCAGATAGGCGCGGCCCGGATCGCCGACGAGGGCGGTCACGCCGTCGCGGACGAGGCGATCGAACCAGGGCGTGATCGCGGCCGCCATGGCCTGATCGTAGAAGACGTCCCCGGCGAGCAGGATGTCCGCGTCGAGCGGGTTGCCGATGGGGTCTCTGTCATCGAAGGGAAGGTCGACGCCGTTGAGCGCGGCGTTGAGCCGGACGGCCGTTCCGCAGAATGGATCGACGTCGATCGCCGTGACGTCGGCCGCGCCGGCCTTGGCGGCGGCGATGGCGACGAGGCCCGAGCCGGTGGCGAAGTCGACGACGCGGCGTCCGGCGACCCGCTCCGGATGATCAAGAACGAAGCGGGCGAGCGCCTGCCCACCGGCCCAGGCAAACGCCCAGAAGGGCGGCGGCAGGCCGATCGCCTCGAGTTCCGCTTCGGTCTTCAGCCAGAGGTCATGCGCCTCATCGGCCAGCCGCAGCCGGATTTCCGGCACATGCGGCGGGCAAAGCACCGCCGTGTTGGCGAGGACGAAGGCCTCGCAATCGCGATCGTCGGGCTTCGGCATGATGGAGCCCCGCGCCCGCGGCTCAACCCGCCATCGCGGTGCCGGGATCGAGACCGCCCATCTCGCAGACCAGTCGAAACTCGGTCGGCTCCACCGGCTGGACGGAGAGCCGCGAATTGTTGACCAGCACCATGTCCTTCAGCTTGGGCTCCGCCTTGATGGCGTCGAGCGTCACCGGCTCCGGCATGTCCATGAGGGCCTTGATGTCGACGCATTCCCAGCGGGCGTCCTCGGTGGTGGAATCGGGGTGCGCCTCGCCGATTACCTCGACGATGCCGACGACTTCCTTGCCCTCGTTGGAGTGGTAGAAGAAGCCGCGGTCGCCGACCGCCATCTCGCGCATGAAGTTGCGGGCCTGGTAATTGCGGACCCCGTCCCATTCCTGGCCCTTGGCGCCGGCCTTTTTCTGATGATCGAAGGACCATTTGTTCGGTTCGGATTTGAACAGCCAATAGCGCATCGATTTCCGTCCGCTCACGCCGCCGCCGGGTTCTTGATCGCCCAGTTCCAGGGCCGAACCGCGACATTGGCCAAGAGCCCGGCCTTGGCATAAGGGTCGTCGGCGGCAATCGATTGGGCCGCGCCCAGACTGTCGGCCTCGATGACGACGAGGCTGCCGCAGGGCTTCTCATTTCCGTCGAGGAACGGACCGGCGAATTTCAGCGCGTCGCCGAGACCGTTCAGGAATTCCAGATGCGCCGGGCGGTTGTCGAGGCGCAGCTGCAGCGAATCCGGCTTATCGTCGCAAAGAAGGGCGTAGAGCATGGAAAATCCTGTGATCGACGGTGGTCGGGTTGGTCCGAGATGGCGGACGCGGCGAAGGGTAAGGGTCTCGGCGTCGGTTTCAATCGAATTCGCGCTTCAACGGCCGGGCGAGCAACGACTGCACGGCGGCGTCGACATCGAGATCGCCCGACAGGATCGCCGCGACGGTCGCGATGATCGGCGCATCGATGCCAAGGTCGCGCGCCAGGCGGGCGGCGATCTCGGCGGTGAAGACGCCTTCGGCGAGCTTCAGCCCGGAGCGGTCGTCGCCCCGGCCGAGGGCCATTCCATAGGCGAAATTGCGCGATTGCGGGCTGGAACAGGTCAGTACCAGATCGCCGAGGCCGGACAGGCCCATCAATGTCTCCGGGCGTCCGCCGAGCGCGGCGCCGAGGCGGCGCAGCTCGACGAAGCCACGAGTGATGATCGCCGCCTGCGCCGAGGCGCCGAGGCCGCGGCCGACCACGGCGCCGGCTGCGAGCGCCAACACGTTTTTCAGAGCGCCACCGGCCTCCACACCGACGACGTCGCTGGCGGCGTAGCAACGGAAGGTCTCGGTCGACAAAAGCCGCGCCGCGCGGTCGGCGAGGGCAGGCTCGCCAGCGGCGATGGTGACGGCCGTCGGCAGGCCGCGCGCGACATCGGCGGCGAAGCTCGGGCCGGAGAGCACCGCGAGCGGCTGGGCGGGCAGGGCTTGCGAAAAGATTTGCGAGGCGAAGCGGCCGGTGCCGCGCTCGATCCCCTTGGCGCAGAGCACGGCCAGCGCATCGGGCGGAATCAGGCCACCCAGTTCGGCCGTCGCGGCGCTCAGCGATTGGGCCGGGACGACGACAAGCACGAGGTCGGCGCCGGCCAGGGCCTCGGCCGGGTCGCTGGTCGCGGAGAGGCTGGCGGGGAGGTCGATATCCGGCAGATAGCGCGGGTTCAGGCGATCGCGGTTGATGCCAGCCACGGTCTCCGCGTCCCGGGCATAGAGCACCGTGTGATGTCCGGCGCGGGCATAGAGACAGCCGAGCGCCGTGCCCCAGGCGCCGCCGCCGACGACCGCGAACCGCGTCATGCTTTGGCTCCGCGCCGGCCGAAGCCGACCATCGGCTGCGATTTTTCATCGAGCGGCCAGCGCGAGCGCACCGGGGCGTCGAGCCCGTCGAGAAGACCGACCTCGAAGCGCTCCAGCCCGGCATAGGCGATCATCGCGGCGTTGTCGGTGCACAGCGCCGGCGGCGGTGCCACCAGCCGGACCCCCGCCTTGGCGGTTTCGGCCTCCAGCGCGGCGCGGATCGTGCGATTGGCCGCGACGCCGCCAGCGACCGCGAGGGCGGGATCGGTAAGCTCTGGAAAGCTTTCGCGGAACCGCGTCAGCGCCCGACCGATGCGGTCGCCGAGACTGTCGGCGGCGGCCGCCTGGAAGCTGGCGCAGAGATCGGCGACGTCCTTGCTCGACAGGGGCGAGGCCGCCTCGGCGGCAAGCCGTACAGCCGTCTTGAGGCCCGAGAAGGAAAAGTCGAGCCGGGCTTCCCCCTTCAGCGGGCGGGGCAGGGCGAAGCGCTTCGGGTCGCCGCCTGCGGCCGTCCGCTCGACATTCGGGCCGCCGGGATGGGGAAGCCGCAACAGCTTTGCCGTCTTGTCGAAGGCCTCGCCCAGCGCATCGTCGATCGTCGTTCCCCAGCGCTCGTAGTCGCCGAGCGCCCGGACCAGGACGATCTGGCTGTGACCGCCCGAGACCAGCAGCAGGAGATAGGGATAGGCGAGGCGGTCGGTCAGGCGCGGGGTGAGGGCGTGGCCCTCGAGGTGATTCACCGCGATGAAGGGCAGGCCTCCGGCCGCGGCGATCGCCTTGCCGGTCATCGCGCCGACGATCAGGCCGCCGACGAGGCCGGGGCCGGCGGTGGCGGCGACAGCCGACAAATCGCCGAAATCGATGCCGGCATCCGCCATTGCCGCCCGGACGATGCCGTCGAGCGCCTCGACATGGGCGCGCGCGGCGATCTCCGGCACGACGCCGCCGAACGCCGCGTGTTCCTCGACCTGGGACAGCACGACGTTCGAAAGGATCACCGGTGCGCCCGACGCGTTGCGGCCAACAACGGACGCGGCGGTCTCGTCGCAGCTCGTCTCGATGCCGAGGATCAGCGTGCCGTTCATGGGCTTCCTTTCGAGCGGTTCTTCTACCGCCTTCGCCGCGAGATGGAAGAGCGCCGCCGCCGGCTCGCCGCCGCCATTGATTTCGGCGGGACCGATCCCCTATGCAAGGGCACGATCATGCCGGCCGACGCCGGGGCGATGCAACGACAGGGGCATCTATGGGGACGAACGACATCATCCGCATCGGGACGCGGGGCAGCCAGCTGGCGCTGGCCCAGGCCAGCGAGGTGCGGGCGCGGCTGATGGCCGCCCATGATCTGCCCGAGGACGCCTTCGCGATCGCGGTGATTTCCACCTCCGGCGATCGCATTCTCGATCGCCCGCTATCGGAGGTCGGCGGCAAGGGCCTGTTCACCAAGGAGATCGAGGCGGCGCTGCTGGAGGATCGGATCGACCTCGCCGTGCATTCGTCCAAGGACATGGCGACGGCGATACCCGATGGATTGGCGATCTCGGCCTTCCTGCCGCGCGAGGATGTGCGCGACGCCTTCATCGGGCGAAGCGGCCGTACCATCGCCGATCTGCCGGAAGGCGCGACGGTCGGCTCCGCCTCGCTGCGGCGCCAGGCGCTGTTGAAGCGGCAGCGGCCGGATCTCGAGGTCATCAATTTTCGCGGCAACGTCCAAAGTCGCTTGCGCAAGCTCGAGGAAGGCCAGGTCGACGCGACGCTGCTGGCGCTGGCCGGACTCAACCGCATGGATATGGGGCACGTCGCGACGGATGTTCTCGACGTCGAGGCATTTCCGCCGGCGCCGGGCCAGGGCGCGATCTGCATCGAAAGCCGGATCGGCGATGCCCGGATCGAGACGCTCGTCGCGGCGATCGCGCATCGCGAGACGACCGACGCGCTGACCGCCGAGCGCGCCTTCCTCGCCGAGCTCGACGGTTCCTGCCGGACGCCGATTGCGGCCCATGCGACACGCCATGAAGACGGCACGTTGACCCTGCACGGCATGATTCTCACGCCGGATGGCGCCGGGATGCATGAAACCCGGCGCAGCGGCCTCGTTACTGACGCCGAGACGATCGGGCGGCTGGCCGGGCGCGACGTCCTCGATGCGGCCGGACCCGGCTTCTTCGACGGCTGGGCGAAGTGAAGACCCGCGATCGGTCGCAAGGTTCGCGATGGCGCGCGTCCTGATCCTGCGCGAGCGCGACGAGGCGATGCGCACCGCTGAAGCGCTCGAAGCGCGTGGCCACCAGCCGCTGATCCTGCCGCTGGAAGCGACGCTGCCTCTCGACCAGGGTCCGCCGCAGGGGGCGTTCGCCGGATTCGCCGTCACCAGCGCCCGCGCCGTGCCGGCCCTCGCCCGGCATTTTCCCGCCGATCCGCGGCCGGTCTTCGCGGTTGGCGAACGAACCGGCGAAGCGGCGCGCGCGGCCGGCTTTGCCGATGTGCGGATTGCCGGCGGCACAGCTCTCGACATCGCCCGGCTCGCCGATGCAGCGGAGCTTTCCGCCGCGACCCCGCTTCTTTACGCGGCGGGCCGGACGCGAACCGGCACGCTGGAGGAAGCTCTATACGCGGCGGCGATCCCGTATGTCGTCTGGGAGGTCTATGAAATGACCCGCCTCGCACCGGACGAAGCGGCGGTCGCTTCCGTGCTCGGCGGTGCGGCGCCGGATGCCGTGCTCCTGCTTTCGACGGGGCAGGCGGAGGCATTTTCCGAGCTTGCCGCGCGGCTGCCGAAGCTGTTCCAGCCGATGCCGACCATTCTCGTCCTGTCGCGGCGAATCGCCGAGGCGCTGTCGCTGGTGCTTCGCCGCGATGCGATAATTTCTTCAAATGCCCGGCTTGCTTCGCTTTTCGAATGCATCGACTAACCTAGATTGATCATTTGGACGAGACGATGCTTGCGCGGCCCGCACGAATGAAGGACCAATACGCCTCGATTGAGTGCGGTGCGCGAATCTGGCGAAACCACGCGCCAGAGCCAGCAGGAATGGAGCAAACGCGATGACCAACCGTCCCCGGCGGTCGAAGCCGAAGCAGACGCGTGGGCAGACGATCGATCTCAAAGCGGAAAAGAACACGGTGACTGACGGCGACAAAACAACAGAGACCGGCGCGCAGGCGGCAGCGAAACCAGACGGCGGCGCCGGCGCGCCCAAGGATGTGGCGGCGCCGCAAGCAACGCCCACACCGGCCGTGACGGCCGGGGCAGGAGCCACTACGGTATCGAGCGCCAGCGCAAAGGACGTATCCAAGGCTTCCCCTGACACCACGAAGCCAGCTTCGTCGGCGCCAACCGGCGCAGCATCGTCGGCACCGGGGGTCACCGTGCCGACTCCGCCCGCGAAAGAGGATGCCCAGGCCCCCGCAGCGGCAGCCGCGACGGGCGGAGCATCGGCATCGTCAACCGCGAAACCGACCACAGCCAGCGGCGCACCGGGATCGGTGCCCGCGACCCCAATCGGAACAGCGCCCGTCGTCGGCAGCGGCTCGGCGGCCGCCGCATCGCCGAGCGCGGCGAGCAAGCCGGGTTCGGCCACAGCCAGTGGTTCGAGCGTCAAGCCCACCGACGCCAAGGCGACACCCTCGTCCGCGACGACGCCCTCGTCTGCCATCAAGTCCGGGCCAGCGACCGCTCGGCCGACGGCGTCGAGCGCCGGCTCTTCCAGAAGTGCCGCGCCAGCCCCTTCTTCCGGGACTGGCTTCGGCGGTGCCCTGGCGGCCGGCATCATCGGTGCGATCCTGGTATTGGGTGGCGCGGCGGCGTTGCAGGCGGGCGGCTATCTGCCCGCGCTCGGCGGCGTTGAGGAGACCGGTGAAGTTGCTGCAAGCGCCGAACAGCTCGATGCGTTGAGCGGCGAGGTCGCCGCCTTGCGCGATCAAGTGCAAAGCGCGCCCGCCGCACCCGCTGCAAACGGTGCGGCGGAACAATTGGCGGCCCTCGGTCAGCGGATCGACACCCTCGAAACCACCGCATCCACCGCCGGAGCGGATGCGACCGCGGGTCTACAGCAGGCCGGCGAGACGGCGGCAGCGGCTCAGCAAACCGCAGCAGCAGCACAGCAGACCGCCACGGCCGCGCAAGAGTCCGCCAAAGCAGCGCAGCAGGCCGCGACCGCCGCGCAGCAATCGGCGACGCAGGCCAATGAGGCCGCGATGGCTGCGCAACAGGCGGCGGAGCAGGCGAGCGCCAAGGTGGACGAGGCCGTCGCGCAGTTCGAAAGCCGGGTCGCCGGAATGGAAGCGAGCAATCGCCGGGCTGACATGGCGCTGGCCGCCGCGAATCTGAAATCCGCCATCGACCAGGGTGGTCCGTTCATGAGCCAGCTCGAGACCTATGCCGAGGCCACGGGCGCGAGCGCCGCAACTGAGGATCTGCGCGCCTTCGCGGCCGATGGCGTGCCGTCGAAGCAGACATTGGCCGTCGAGTGGACGGCGGTCGACGAGAAGATCGCCGAAAGCCTGCGGCCGGCATTGCCCGACGCGCCGGTGCAGGAGCAGCTCCTGTCGGGGTTGCGCTCGCTCGTCCAAGTGCGGCCCACCGGCGAGGCAGCGGCGACGGGCGAAGGCCCCGATGCTGCGTTGGCCCGGCTCGACGCGGCCATCAAGGGCGGTGATCTGGCGGCCTGGCAGTCCGAGTGGCAGGCCCTGCCCCAAGCGGCGAAGGACGTCAGTGAAGACTTCGCGAGCCGCGTGGCGGCGCGGCTGACGGCTGATCGCGTTGTCGCCGAGGCGCTGTCCTCCGCGCTTGCCCCGTCGGGTTCGGCAGGGTCGGGTGACGCTGGCGGCGCACCTCCGGCGGACAAACCGGCCGGCCAAGGCAATCAGGGCTAAGGAACCAACATGCTGCGAATCCTCGCCTTCTTTCTCATCGTCCTGGCCGCCGGCATCGGTTTTTCCTGGCTGGCGGACAATCCCGGCCAGGTGACCTTCGTCTGGCAGGGGCAGAATGTCGAAACCAGCCTGATGATGTTCCTGATCGCGCTCGGCGCCCTGATCGCGGCAATTCTGGTCGTTGTCTGGCTGGTCGGGGCGTTCTTCAAGACACCAGGCGCCATCGGCAGTTGGTGGAGCACACGGAATCGCGACCGGGGCTATCGGGCGCTCTCGGCGGGTATTCTGGCCGCCGGCGCTGGCGACGCGATCGAGGCACGGCGGATGACCAAGCGCAGCGAAAAGTTGCTGAACGCGCGCAAGGAGCCGCTGATTCGCTTCCTCGACGCCCAGACGGCGATGATCGAGGGCGATCATGCGCGGGCGCGCGGTGCCTTCGAGCAGATGGAGCGCGATCCCGAGACACGCTTGCTCGCGCTGCGCGGCCTGTTTCTGGAGGCCGAGCGCGTCGGCGACGAAGGCGCGGCCCGCCATTATGCCGAGCGTGCGGTGCGAATTGCGCCGCATGTGCCCTGGGCCGGCGGCGCCGTTCTGGAAGCCAAGTCGCTAGCCGGCGAGTGGGACGGGGCGCTCGATATTCTCGAAGCGCAGAAGAATACCCGTCTGATCGACCGGGACGAATCCAAGCGGCTGCGCGCGGTGCTTTTGACCGCCAAGGCGATGACCGTCGCCGAGAGCAATCCGTCGGCGGCCAAGGCCGCCGGCATCGAGGCGCAGAAGCTTGCGCCGGATCTGACCCCGGCTGCCCTGGTCGCAGCCGAGGCTTTGTTCAGGTTGGGCGATCTACGGCGCGGGTCGAAGATCTTGGAGTCGAGCTGGACCCACGCGCCTCACCCCGACATTGCCGAGACCTATGTTCGGGCGCGGCTTGGCGACTCCGCCGAGGACCGGCTGAAGCGGGCGCGCAAGCTGCACGGGCTTCGTCCCGGCAATTTCGAGGCGGAGATGTGTCTCGCCCGCGCCGCGCTCGACGCCGGTGACTTAGAGCTTGCGCGCAAGTCGGCGCTCGCGGCAGTCGAGGCGGAACCGCGCGAAAGCGGTTACCTGTTGCTCGCCGACATCGAGGAAGAAGACACCGGCGAGGTGGGCCGGGTGCGCGAGTGGCTGGCCAAGGCGATTCGCGCGGAACGCGATCCGGGGTGGACCGCCGATGGCTATGTATCGAAGGTCTGGGCGCCGATATCGCCGGTAACGGGGCGGCTGGACGCCTTCCGCTGGAAAGTGCCGGTGGAACATATGGCGGGCGAAGGCCCGCTCATCGAAGCCGAGACGGCGCGCGATGCCAAGACCATCGAGGTGACCGAGATACCGGAGCCCGAGCCAAAGCGCACCGACAAGGCGGCGGAGGCGCTGGCCAGTTCGGTTGAGGCCGGGAATGGCGATGCCGAACCGGCGCCCGCGCCCACGCCCGCGCCGTCCAGCGGGTCTCAGAGCACTGGGACATTGGCTGGAAACGGTGCGCCGACTCCGTTCACGCCGGGAGACCGGAAGGCTGGGGACGGCTCCGCCGGCGTCAAAAATAAGCCGGATGGCGACAAGCCGGCGGCAAGTGGCGCCGGCCCCACCAGCGAGGACCGCAAGGAGGCCCGCTTCGCTTGACCGGAGCCGGCGTCGGTCCGATCAACCAGACAGAGCGTGAGATGATGTTCGAGGCGTTTCGGGATTTTCTGCAGACGATCGGCCGAGACGCGGCGATGCCGGATGCGGCGGGCACGGACGATTTGAGGGTCGCGACCGCGGCGCTTTTATTCCACATTATCGGCGCCGACGGCATCGTCACGGACGAAGAACGGACAAAAATGCGGGCGGTGCTGGCGCAGGAGTTCGGGCTCGACCCGGCCGAGGCCGACAGGATCGCCGACGCCGGCCGTGAGGCTGATGCCGGGGCCGTCGATCTCTACCAGTTCACCTCGGTGCTGAATGCGAGGCTGGAGCCCGAGCATCGAGTCCGTTTCGTCGAGATGCTCTGGGAGGTGACCTACGCCGACGGCAACGTCCATGAGCTCGAGGACAATCTGATCTGGCGCATTTCGGATCTCCTCGGGGTTTCGACTCGCGATCGCATGTTGATGAAGCGGGAGGCGGCGGACAGGAGCGGGCTTTCCGACTGATGGCCTATTACGACAAGCGCGAACGGAACGCCGCCGAGACGGTCCGTCATGCGGCGGCGGAACATCGCTACAGCCTCGAGGGCGCGGTTGAGCGCCCGATCCTGATTGTCCTGCACCAGGAAACCTCGACGCCCGGCCGCGTCGGGCAGATGCTCGAGGCGCACGGCGTCACGCTCGACATCCGCCGGCCGGTGATGGGCGACCCGCTACCCGAAACGCTGGAGGCGCATGGCGGCGCCATCGTCTTCGGCGGGCCGCCCAGCGCCAACGACACCGACGCACATCTCGTCCGCGAGATCGACTGGCTCAAGGTGCCATTGGCCGAGGAGCGGCCGTTTCTCGGTATCTGCCTCGGCGCGCAGATGCTCGCCAAGCATCTCGGCGCCTCGGTCGCCAGCCATCCCAACGGCTGCGCCGAAGTCGGTTATTATCCGATCCGGGCGACCCCGGAGGGCCGGATGCTGATGCCGCACTGGCCGGACACGGTCTATCAATGGCATCGCGAGGGCTTCGACCTGCCGCATGGCGCGAAACGCCTGGCGACGGGCGACTGGTATCCGAATCAGGCGTTCAGCTATGGCAAGGCCGCCTATGGCGTGCAGTTCCACGCCGAACTGACGCTCGCCATGATGCACCGCTGGACGACGCGCGGGCATGAACGGCTGAAGCTGCCGGGCGCGCAGGGGCGGCGCCAGCATTTCGACGGGCGGGCCATCTACGACGCGCCGGTGCGGCGCTGGCTGGAGGAATTCCTCGCCCGGATTTTCGGGGCGCGGGTGGAGGAGTGAGGCTGGAGCATGCCGTCCACTACCACGCTCACCACCATCGGCTTCGACGCCGACGACACGCTCTGGCACAATGAGCGGTTTTTCCAGCTGACCGAGGCACGATTCCGCGAGATGCTCGCGGACCACGCGGAGGGCGCGGTCGTGTCGAGCCGACTGCTTGAGGCCGAACGCCGCAACCTTGGCCATTACGGTTTCGGCATCAAAGGCTTCGTCCTGTCGATGATTGAGACCGCGCTCGACGTCACCGGCGATGCTGCCTCGCCGGCGATCATGCGCGAGATCCTCGACGCCGGCCGCGAGATGCTGGAGCATCCGGTAGAGACGCTGCCCGAGGCGGAGGAGACGCTGGAGGCGCTGGCCGGACGCTATCGGCTCGTGCTGATCACCAAGGGCGATCTGTTCGACCAGGAGAGGAAGCTCGCCGCCTCCGGGCTCGGCGATTTCTTCGACGCGGTCGAAATCGTCAGCAACAAGTCCGCCGCGACCTACGAGCGGATTTTCGCCCGGCACGGCGATGGACCGACGCGGGCGATG
This sequence comes from Aurantimonas marina, assembly GCF_017183135.1. Taxonomy (GTDB): domain Bacteria; phylum Pseudomonadota; class Alphaproteobacteria; order Rhizobiales; family Rhizobiaceae; genus Aurantimonas; species Aurantimonas marina. The sequence continues at coordinate 54,708 of NZ_JADDXW010000007.1, forward strand.
ATGATCGGCAATTCGCTGAAATCGGACGTCCTGCCGGCGCTCGCCGCGGGCTGCTACGGCGTGCATGTGCCGCATGATCTGATCTGGGCGATGGAGCACGCCGAGGCGCCGGCGGACGAGCCGCGCTTTCGCCGCATCGAGCGGCTCGGCGAGGTGCCGGGCCTGATCGGAGGACTTTGACCCGATTACGACCGAGCCCGGCGTCAGTCGCGGCCAGCGAGATGGCGGACCTGGCGCAGATCCGGGAACAGCCAGGCCCAGAGACCCGCGACGCCCATGGTGGCGGCGCCGCCCAAAACCACCGCCGGCACCGCGCCGATCCAGAACGCCATGACGCCGGCGCGGAATTCGCCGAGTTCGTTGGAGGCGCCGAGGAACACCATGTTGACGGCGTTGACTCGGCCGCGCACGGCGTCGGGAGTCCACAGCTGCAGCAGTGTCTCGCGGATATAGACGCTGATCATGTCGGACGCGCCGGCCAGCGCGAGCGCGGCAATCGCCAGCCAAGGGGCGGTGGCAAGGCCGAAGACAAGGGTGAAGGCGCCGAACAGGCCGACAAAGGCGAGCATGACGGCGCCGGCCTTGTCCTTGATGGGATGCGCCGCGAGCCAGATCGCCATCGATACGGCGCCCACCCCCGGCGCGGCGCGCAACAGGCCGAGGCCCCAGGGGCCGACCTCCAGCACGTCGCGGGCATAGACCGGCATCAGCGCGACGGCGCCGCCCAGAAGCACGGCGAAGAGGTCGAGCGAGATGGCACCGAGCACCACCTTTTGCGACCAGATGTAGCGGAAGCCGGCGACGACTGTCGCAAAGCTCGCGGGCTCGGGCACGCGCTTGCGCGCCGGTGCGCGGATCGACAGCACCAACGCCGCGGCGCCGAGAAAGAGCGTGAGGCCGATCGCATAGGCGGCGAGTGGCGAGACGCCGTAGAGCAGGCCGCCAGCGACCGGGCCGACGATCGCCGCGATCTGCCAGGAGGAGGAGTTCCAGGCGATGGCGTTGGCGAGTTCCTGCCGGGTCACGAGGTTGACGACGAGGGACTGGGAGGACGGGCCGAAGAAGGCGCGGGCGATGCCGAAGCCGACGAGGACGGCAAAGACCGGCAGCGGCGAGGCGAGGCCATGCCACGTCAGCAGCAGGAGGGCGAGCGCGCCGGCGGCCTCCACCAGGATCGAAAGTCCCATGATCAGCCGGCGCGAAAACCGGTCGGCCGCCGCCCCGGTGACGAGAACCAGGAGAAGCGCCGGCAGGAATTGGCACAGGCCGATAATGCCGAGATCGAGCGGATTGCGGGTCAGATCGTAGATCTGCCAGCCGACCGAGACGACGACGATCTGGATGGCGAATGTGGAAAAGAAGCGCGCCAACCAATAGCGCAGGAAGCGGGGATTACGGAAGGCGGCGAAGCGGTCGTCGTCGGGAATGACGGCGACGTCCGGACCGGGTTTTGATCCGATCTCGGCCTCCACATCCTGGGTCACGACCGCACCTGCCCTGGCTCGGCCCGAACCGTCGGGCGCGTCATACCAGGCTTACGGGAGGTCCTGGACAAGCATGAGACTGGTTGGTGGAGCTGAGCGGGATCGAACCGCTGACCTCGTCATTGCGAACGACGCGCTCTCCCAACTGAGCTACAGCCCCGTCCACCATTGCGACCGCGATATAGGGTGCCGGGCTCGGCGGTGTCAACGGGCAATCGGCGGCACCATCACCCCTGCCGCGCCGTCGCCGGCTTGCGATTTCAAGGGACGATGGCTACATCGGGGCCGTCGTCGGAAAGGTTCCCGTTTCATGCTCGCAGTCACCTATGTTCTGTATCAGGCGCTCAACCTCTATTGGTGGATCGTCATTGCCTCGGCGATTCTGTCGTGGCTCTATGCCTTCAACATCGTCAATCCGGGCAACCCTTTCGTCGATTCGGTCGGGCGCTTCCTGTGGCAGCTGACCGAGCCTGTCTATCGGCGCATCCGCAAGGTGCTTCCTGATCTCGGCGGCATCGATCTGTCGCCGCTGGTCGTGCTGTTCGGGATCATGTTCCTGCAATATCTGCTGGTCTATTACGTCAATCCGGCGATCTACAGCGCCGGCGTCTGAGCCGGTGGCCGACCCGCGCTTCTGGCGCGTCGTCGATGACGCCGTCCTCGTGCAGGTGAGGCTGACGCCGAAATCCTCGGTCGACCGGATCGATGGGCCGGGCATCGATGGCGATGGCAACGGACAGCTCAAAGCCCGGGTGCGTGCGGTGCCGGAGGACGGCAAGGCGAACAAGGCGCTGACGGCCGTGCTGGCGAAAAGTCTCGGCGTGCCGAAATCAGCCGTTACGGTGGTCGCCGGTCCCACCTCACGCTCGAAGACCTTGCGGATCGCGGGCGATTCGGCGGCGCTGACCTCCGCGCTCGCCAAACTCTGACGCATCACCAACCGCGCAACCGGCGCACTGCGCGCGCAAAAACGCCGCCCATCCGTTGGTCACGGCGGCGGCGTTGAAGCAGTATCTCGTTCTGTCGCCGGCCTGGAAAGATCGGCGGTCCGGTATCAGCGCCGGCCGAAGCGCACGGCCCGGGCGATATCGCCGCGAACGACGCCGATATCGGCGAGTTCACGATCGTCCATGAGCTGGAGCTGGCGGATGTCGTTGCGCTGGTGGCGGTAGGCCTGCAGGCGGCTGGTGAGCTGGCGAAACATGGGTCTTGTCCAAAGCGGCGTTGCGATCACACGAATATAGGATATTGCATCGCACAAGAGGAGAGCATCGAATTGCAAATCTGGTGTGCAAACTGCGCATGACAAAGGCATCCGGCCATTTACCGGATCTCAATCGTTCATGATATGATCGCTCTTCGTTCGCGGAAGATCGCCCCCGGTCGGGCGGCGCTCGCGCGCCGACTGACAGGGCCCGTTCAGGCCTTCGTCTGCTTCTCGCGCTCGATGGCTTCGGTGATCAGGGTGCGCGCCTTGTCGCTATCGCCCCAGTCGCCGATCTTCACCCACTTGCCGGGCTCCAGATCCTTGTAGTGCTCGAAGAAATGCTCGACCTGCTGCAGGGTGATCTCGGGCAGGTCCTTGTATTCCTGGACCATCTCGAAGCGCCGGGTGATGTGCGGCGAGGGTACCGCGATGATCTTCTCGTCCTGGCCCTTGTTGTCCTCCATCACGAGGACGCCGATCGGCCGGCAGTTGATGACGCAGCCGGGAAACAGAGGGCGGGTATTGCAGATCAGGACGTCGATCGGATCGCCGTCGTCGGACAGCGTATGCGGCACGAAGCCGTAATTCCCCGGATAGGTCATCGGCGTGTAGAGGAACCGGTCGACGACGAGGCAACCGGCCTCCTTGTCCATCTCGTATTTGATCGGATGACCGCCGAGCGGCACCTCGATGATGACGTTGATATCGTCGGGCGGGGTATTGCCGATGGCGATCGCGTCGATGCGCATGATCTGTTCTCTTCCTTGTCTCGTTCCGGACGGTCGGCGCATCGTCGGCGCCGAGGCGTGAACGCCGGATTGGCATGTCAAAGCGCGGAGAAATCTCGATCGGGCGCCTTGGGGATCGCCCGATGCTCTAGCCGCTCGCGAAGGGCGGTGCAACAACCCGTGCGCCTGCCGCGATGGCGGCCCGCGATCAGGGCCAGACGAAGGCGATCTTGCCGAAGTTGCGGCCTTCGAACACTTCGTGGCCCTCGGCGACATCGGCGCCGCCGAGCCGTGCATAGAAATCGACGGCCTGGTGATTGTCCGCGAGCGCCCACACGACCAGACCGGTTAAACGGCGGTCGGCCAGCAGGCCTCTGGCCGCCTTGAACAGGCGCCCGCCAAATCCCAGCCCCTGATATTCGGGCTTGAGGTAAAGTTCGTAGATCTCGCCCTCGGCCTTGATCGCCTCGGCCCGGTTGTGCCCAAGCGTGGCATAGCCGATCGTTTCGCCGGCAAACTCCACGACCAGGATCGCCGCGCCGTTGCGGATCGCCCGGACCCACCAGGCTTCGTGACGGCGTCCGATCATCCGGGAAAGACTGTTGTGGGGGAGCAAGCCGCTATAGGCGCCGCGCCATGCCGCCTCATGCACCGCCGCCAGCGCCGCGGTGTCGCGTGGTTCGGCAAGGCGAATTTCGGCGGCAATCGTGTTCATTGGATGTTAATCATAAACCGTCTCGACCGATCCGTCTCGTTCGCCGGCTCGCTTTTCCGCTGATTGTCCGCCAACGGCAATCACGCATCGGCCCTGCCGACGCGGTTACCCGGGTTGTCCCCGGCTTTTTGGTTTGGGCGGAGGAGGGGGCCGACCTATCGCGGTGGCCGAACGCGCTTGCGCCACATGCCGATGGGAAACGGCCTCACGGCCGGCCAAGGACTCCGTGCGCCAGCGCGCGCTGGATACCGGCGATGTCGGCGCGGCGCGATAATTGACGCAACAGTGGCGGCTGCCCGCTCATCCACAGCGTGAGTTCGGAATCGGTATCGAAATTACCGGCCGTCTCGATCGCGAACATGGTGATCGCGCGGTAAGGGATCGATTGGATGTGCCGCTTGCGGCCGGTCATGCCCTGCTTGTCGACGATGATCAGGCGAAGATCGGTGAAGACGAGGAGATCGCGGACGACCCGAAAGGCGAGGTGGACCTCTTCGTCGACCAGTAGCATAGGGTCGAGGTCGGAGCGCACCGCCTCGATATCGGCGTCGCTGCTCAGCCCCATGAGGCCGGAAAGAAGACCCATCCCACTCTCTCGCTTTCGCTAATCCTGCTGCGCGACTGGATACCGATCTTGCCGGCCCTGTCCAGAACGGTCTGCCGGCAACGGCGGGGAAACGGCAGCGTACCTAAGAAATACTTATTGTAGCGAAAGAAATTGAAAGCGAGCATTGGAGCTATTGATTCTATAGGATCGGCGAAAGCCGGCGCGAGCGGGTGCCCGCAAACGGGTGCGCTCGCATGCGTGCCGGCCCATGGGAGGTATGCTTGAAGCACGGTATCCGACATCTGTTCATCCCTGGCCCGACCAATGTTCCCGAGCGCGTGCGCCGCGCCATGAACGTGCCGATGGAGGATCAGCGCTCGCCGGATTTTCCGGCGCTGACCCTGCCGCTGTTTCGCGATCTGAAGAAGGTTTTCCGGAACGGGGACGGGCGCGTCTTCATGTATCCGTCGTCAGGGACGGGCGCCTGGGAAGCGGCCATCCAGAACACGCTCGCGCGTGGCGATAAGGTGCTGATGTCGCGCTTCGGCCAGTTCTCGCATCTGTGGGTCGACATGGCCCAGCGTCTCGGGCTCGACGTGACGGCGATCGATGTCGAATGGGGCGCCGGCGTGCCGCTGGACGAATACGAACGCGTCATCGCGGCCGACAAGGCGCATGAGATCCGCGCCGTGTTCGCTACCCAGAACGAGACGGCGACCGGCGTGGCCTCGGACATCGCCGGGCTGCGCAAGCTGCTCGATACCCACTCGCACCACGCGCTGATCTTCGTCGACGGCGTCTCGTCGATCGCCTCGATCGATTTTCGCCAGGACGAATGGGGCGTCGACCTCGCCGTCGCCGGGTCGCAGAAGGGCTTCATGCTGCCGGCCGGGCTGTCGTTCCTGTCGGTTTCCGAAAAGGCCTTGGCCGCGCATCGCGCCAACCGGCCGAAGATGGAGCGGTGCTACTTCTCCTTCGCCGACATGATCGCGACCAACGATCAGGGCTATTTCCCCTATACGCCGCCGACGCAGTTCTTCCACGGACTGAGGGTCGCGTTGTACATGCTGTTCGAGGAAGGGCTCGACAATGTCTTCGCGCGCCACCACCACCTGGCCGAAGGCGTGCGGCGCGGCGTTGCCGGCATGGGGCTGAAGCTTCAGGCGGTGGCGCCGCAATGGCATTCGGACACGGTCTCGGCGATTCGCGTGCCGGAAGGTGTCGACGCGAACGCGGTGCTCAAAATCGCCTATGAGCGGTACGAAACCTCGTTCGGCAGCGGGCTCGCGCAATTGTCCGGCAAGGTGTTCCGCATTGGCCATCTCGGCGATCTCAACGCGGGGATGTGCTTGACGGCGCTGAGCATCGCCGAGATGGCGCTGGTCGACGCCGGCGCCCGAATCGAGCTGGGATCGGGCGTCGCGGCGGCGCAGGATTATTACCGCGCCGAGGCGTCCGAGGCGGCCGGCTCGCAGGTGGCGGCCGCGTAACACCTTCGATCGTGCGATCTCCCAAGTCGTGCCGACGAAAAAACGGGTGCCCGCGAGAGCAGGCACCCGTTTTTTCGTCAACAGAGAGGGTCGCCTGGTCCCAAGCGCCGGGCGATCAAGCCGCCTTGCGGCTCTTGTCGAAGCGCTTGCGCTCGTTCGAGTCGAGATAAATCTTGCGCAGCCGGATGGTCTTCGGCGTCACCTCGACCAGTTCGTCGTCCTGAATCCACGACAGCGCCCGGTCGAGCGTCATGCGGATCGGCGGCGTCAGCTTGATCGCCTCGTCCTTGCCCGACGCGCGCATGTTGGTCAGCTTCTTGCCCTTCAGAACGTTCACTTCCAGATCGTTCTCGCGGGTGTGGATGCCGATGATCATGCCGGCATAGACCTTGACGCCGGCATCGATGACCATCGGGCCGCGATCTTCCAGGTTGAACATGGCGAAGGCGACGCTTTCGCCGGTGTCGTTGGAGATCAGGACACCGGTGTTGCGGCCCGGAAGCGTACCCTTGAACGGCGCATAGGAGTGGAACAGGCGGTTCATGATCGCCGTGCCCCGGGTGTCGGTCAACAACTCCGACTGATAGCCGATGAGGCCGCGGGTCGGGGCGTGGAACACCAGGCGCTGACGATCGCCGCCGGAGGGGCGCAGCTCGATCATCTCGGCTTTGCGCTCGCTCATCTTCTGGACGACGATGCCGGAATGCTCCTCGTCGACGTCGATGACGACTTCCTCGATCGGCTCCAGGACCTCGCCGTTCTCGCCCTCTTTCATGACGACGCGCGGACGCGAAATGCCCAGCTCGAAACCCTCGCGGCGCATCGTCTCGATCAGCACGGCCAGCTGCAGCTCGCCGCGACCGGAGACGTAGAAGGAATCCTTGTCGTCCGCCTCATCGATCTTCAGCGCGACATTGCCTTCGGCCTCCTTCAGGAGACGGTCGCGGATGATGCGGCTCGTCACCTTGTCGCCCTCGGTGCCGGCGAGCGGAGAATCGTTGACGATGAAGGACATCGTTACCGTCGGCGGATCGATCGGCTGGGCGTGCAGCGGCTCGGTCACCGCCGGGTCGCAGAAGGTGTCGGCGACCGTGCCTTTGGACAAGCCCGCGATGGCGACGATGTCGCCCGCCTCGGCAAAGTCGAGCGGCACGCGCTCGAGGCCCCGGAAGGCGAGGATCTTCGAGATGCGGCCGGTTTCCAGCAGCTTGCCGTCGCCGTGCAGCACCTTGACCGCCTGGTTCGGCTTGATCGAGCCCGACTGGATACGACCGGTGATCAGCCGGCCGAGGAACGGGTTCGCCTCCAGAATCGTGCCGATCATCTTGAACGGCTCGTCCTTGCCGGCGGTATCGGGCTCCGGCACATGCTTCAGAATCAGGTCGAACAGCGGCGTGAGGCCCTGATCCTGCGGGCCTTCCGGCTCCTCGGCCATCCAGCCGCCACGGCCCGAACCGTAAAGCACCGGGAAGTCGAGCTGCTCTTCAGTCGCGTCGAGCGCGACGAACAGGTCGAAGATCTCGTTGAGCACTTCCTGATGGCGCTCGTCGGAGCGGTCGATCTTGTTGATCGCCACGATCGGCTTCAATCCGACCTTGAGCGCCTTGCCGAGCACGAATTTCGTCTGCGGCATCGGACCTTCCGACGCGTCGACCAGGATGACCGCGCCGTCGACCATGTTGAGAATGCGCTCCACCTCGCCGCCGAAATCGGCGTGGCCCGGCGTATCGACGATATTGATGCGGGTGTCCTTCCACTCGACCGAAGTCGCCTTGGCCAGGATCGTGATGCCGCGCTCCTTCTCCAGATCGTTGGAGTCCATCGCGCGCTCTTCCTGGCGCTGGTTCTCGCGGAACGAGCCAGACTGGGCCAGTAGCTTGTCGACGAGCGTCGTCTTGCCATGGTCGACGTGCGCGATAATCGCGATGTTGCGGAGCTTCATGATTGTCACCGGAAACAAGTTAAGGCCGCGGCCGACACCTCAAATGTCCGCCCGGCGCTGATCTGGAGGCTCATATAGGGTATTTTGTGCAATTGCGAAAGAGCGATCTTGCGGAAGCAGGCAAGCGGCGCGCGCACGCCTCGCATTCCGCTGGGCCGCCGATTCAACCACGGGCAAGCCAAGCCGGCGGGGCCGAGTTGTCGCGAAGGCCGGCTGCGAGAAGTCCGCCGACATAGCGGTCGAGTAGCGCCGGCTCCATGAAGTGCAGGGCGTCCCGGACCGCGGCGGCGGTGACGTCCGGGCGGATCGCCAGAAAGGCCAGAAGCGCACGCCGGGCCTCGTCCATCTCGCCGGCCGACGCCAGGAAGGTCGCCAGGTCCCGCAGCGGCCAGGTCATCCCCGGCTTTTCGACGAGCGCGCGCCGTGTCCAGCGCGCCGCTTCCGCCGGCCGACCGGCGGAAAAATGCGACAAGCCCATTCCCACGATCGAATTGAAGCTGAAGGGGTCGCGGGGCGATAGCCGCATCGAGCGCTCGAAACAGGCGAACGCCTCGTCCGGCCGGCCGGCATAGACCCGCGCAAAACCCCGGCGGGTCCATGCCCAGGCATGATTGACGTCGATGTCGAGGGCTCGGTCGATGAGCGCGTTGGCCCGGTCCAGCGCGCCGTCGGTTAGCATGATCGCAGTGGCGGCGGCGGTCAGCGCCAGCGGGTCATCGTCGATCTGTCCCGCCGTGGCTTCCAGATGCGCGCGACCGGCGGCGCGCTCGGCGGCAAAATCCTCCGACCAGTTGTAGACGATGTGCTGGGCGTGCGCCCAGGCACAGATGGCCGCCGCGCGGCCGTTGTCGGGCTCCAGCGTCAGCGCCTCGCCGAGCAGCGCGATGGCGCGGATGTTCTCGTCCCGCCGATGCGCCCACAGATGCGGCAATGCCCGCATGACGAGGTCGTAGGCGACAAGACTCTCCGGCGCCTTGCGGCGTGAGCGGTCGACCTCGGCCTGGCGGATTGTTGGATGCAGCGCCCCGGAGACCAGTTCGGCGATGTGGTCCTGCACCTCGAACACGTCGGCGACCTCCGCCTCGATCCGGTCGCTCCAGATCTGCATGGCGGTCTCGCCGTCGACGAGGCGAAGCGACACGCGCATGCGCTCGCCGGCAAACCGCACGCTGCCTTCAAGCAGGTAGCGTACGCCGAGCTCGGTGGCGATGGCCCGCACGTCGAGTGACCGTCCCCGATAGGCGTAGGCCGAGTGCCGAGCAATGACGAGGAATTCCCTGACCCGGGACAGGCTGGCGGTGATCTCCTCGACCATGCCCTCGATGAAGCTGTCGCGCTCGGCGTTGTTGCTCAGATTGTCGAAGGGCAGGACCGCGATGGAGGGGTGCGTCGCCGGGTCGGGTACGGCGACGGGGCTGCGTCGGCTGACGCCGACGATCTTCGGGTCCCATACCCAGATCCGATGGCGACCCGAAAAGCCTTTCAAAGACTGCTCGCCGATATCGGTGAAATAGAGATCGGTCTTGCCTGTCAGATACTCGAAGACCCCCCGCGAGATCGCCATGCCGCCGGCCGGCGAGAGTGCTTGAACCCGCGCTGCCATGTTGACGCCCTCGCCAAACCGATCGTCGTCCGACACCACCACGTCGCCGATGACGATCCCGGTGCGCACGCGCAGCGGCGCATCGTCCGGTTCGTCGGCGGCCATCGCGCGCTGGAAGCAAGCGGTCCATTTGACGGCGCTGACGGCGCTGGTGAATTCCGCCAGCAGGCCATCGCCGGTGGTCTTGAACACTGTGCCGCCGTAATCGCCGATCGTCGGGAGCACGCGCTTGCGATAGGTGTGCACGACGGCGCGGAGGGCGGCGGCTTCGTCGGCTTCGACAAGGCCGGAAAAGCCTTCCATATCCATCGACAGTATCGCGGCGAGGCGGCGGATCGGTCGGGCCATCGACATGGGTCCCATTGCGACGGGTCAATTTACCAGATCGACCCGTGCCGCGCTACAAGACTGTCGGCCGTTCAGGGCCGCAGTGCGGACTGCCGCCCCGGCTTGCCAGATCGCCGGTCGTCGTGCCCTAACCCGCGACGAAGCCGCGCTTCTTCAAGAGCGCCTCGGTGGTCGGCATGCGGCCGCGAAAGGCGGTGTAGAGTTCGGCCGCGTCGCGCGAATTGCCGGCGGAATAGATGTGCTTCAGTAGCCGATCCGCCGTGGCGCGATCGAACGGATTACCCGTCTCGCCGAACGCCTCGAAGGCATCGGCGTCGAGCACCTCCGACCACATATAGGAGTAATAGCCGGCCGAATAGCCGTCGCCGGAAAAGATGTGGGCGAAATGCGGCGAGCGGTGGCGCATGACGATCGCTCGCGGCATGCCGAGGGCCTCCAGCATTGCCCGTTCGGACTCCAGCGGCTTGTCCGGAACGGCTTCGGCCTCGTGCAGGCCCAGATCGACGAGAGCCGATGCGGTGTATTCGACCGTGTCGAAGCCGGCGTCGAAGGTTCGCGCCGCGATCAGCTTGTCGAGCAGGGCCTGGGGCAGCGCCGCGCCGGTCTCGGCATGGCGGGCGTGCTTTTCCAGGATCTCGGGCACCGTCAGCCAGTGTTCGTAGAGCTGCGACGGCAGCTCGACGAAATCGCGGGCGACGGCGGTTCCTGCAAGCGACGGCCAGGTCACGTCCGAGAGCAGGCCGTGCAGGGCGTGGCCGAATTCGTGGAACAGCGTGCGGGCGTCGTCGAGCGACAGCAGCGCCGGCTCGCCCTGGTTCGGCTTGGCGAAATTGCAGACATTGTAGATGATTGGCGTCTGGCCGCCATCCAGCTTGTGCTGGCCGCGCAGCGCGCTCATCCAGGCGCCGGAACGCTTCGAGGACCGGGCGAAATAGTCGCCGAGGAACAGGCCGCGCTCGGCGCCGGTCCGGTCGCGGACGGTCCAGGCCTTCACGTCCGGGTGCCAGGCCTTGACGTCGGGCGCCGGCTCGAAGGTCAGGCCGAACAGCCGGCCGGCGACGTCGAACGCCGCCTCGATCATGCGGTCGAGCTGGAAATACGGCTTCAGTTCCGCCTCATCGAGATCGAACGCGGCGCGCCGGCGTTTCTCGGCATAATAGCGCCAGTCCCAGGGCTCCAGCGCATGGTTGTCACCGGTGGCGGCCGCGAGCGCGCGCAACGCTTCTGCGTCCTCTGCCGCACGCGCCTTGGCGTGATCCCAGACCTCTTCCAAAAGAGTCCGGACGGCGGCCGGCGTCTTGGCCATCTGGTCGTCGAGCTTGTAGGCGGCGTAGCTTTGATATCCGAGCAGCTCAGCCTTTTCGCCCCGAAGCCGCAGGATGTCGGCCATGATCCGCCGGTTGTCGGAGGGCCCGTCGTTTTCGCCGCGGCTGGTCCAGGCGCGGAACGCGGTCTCGCGCAGATCGCGCCGGTCGGAATAGGTCAGGAACGGCACGACAAGGGAGCGCGACAGGGTCAACCCATAGCCGTCGGTGCCGCGCTCGGCCGCGACCCCGGCCATGGACGAGACGAGGAAATCCGGCAAGCCGGAGAGGTCGTCCGTGGCGAGCGGCAGCAGCCAGTCGCGCTCGTCGGCAAGGATGTTCTGGGAAAAGCGTGTGCCGAGCGAGGCCAATTCCGCGTCGATCTCGGCCAGCCGTTCGCGGTCGGCTCCCTGAAGATTCGCGCCGCCGCGGACAAATCCGCTGTGAATGCGCTCCAGCAGCCGCGCATCTTCCGGTGCCAGGCGCGACTTTTCGTCGTTGTTCTGGGCGAGGGCATCGACCCGCGCGAAGAGTCCGGCATTCAGCATGATCGCCGAGGCATGGCGGGACAGCGCCGGGGAAATCTCGCGCTCGGCCGCCTGCAAGGCCGCGTCGGTGTTGGCGCCGGCCAGCGCAAAGAATACCCGGGCCAGGGCGTCTAGTCGCCGGCCGGAGCGCTCCATCGCCCCAAATGTATTGCTGAAATCCGGCGCGGACGGGTTGTCGGCGATCGCCGCGATCTCGGCCAGGTGTTCCGCCATCGCCGCCCGAAACCTCTCGGGAACACCGGCCGAGCCGATTGTGTCGAAGTCGAGACGCTGGTCCGATAAATTAATCGTGAAGTCATCATTTTTCCGGGCCGTGATACCGCGATCGTTCATGGGAAGACCTTTGTTACAATAACATGAAGCCCGCCGGACGCTTCGGCCGGTTGGTCGAATGGCCTATAGACGCGCCGCTTCGGCGGGAGGATTATGCTAAGATGGACATGCCGATCCTGACGTGACGCTTCGGCATGCGCCAAACGAAAAAAAACGGGACATTTGCCATCATGTCGCAACTTCTTCCAGGAAACGCCCTCGGCTTCGTCGTGGTCGACATCGCCCGGCTTTATCGACAAGCCTTCGAAAAGGCGGTGGTGGAAGCCGGTCTGGCGTTGACGCCCGGAGAGATTCGCGCACTTGCCTATGTGGCACGCTACGAGGGCTCCCGCCAGGCGGTGCTGGCCGAGCGCATGGGCGTGGAGCCGATGACCCTGTCGGCCTATCTCGACCGTCTTGAGGCGCGCGGGCTGATCACCCGCTCCGTCGATCCGACCGATCGGCGCGCCAAGGTGATCGCACCGACAAAGGCCGCCGAGCAGGTGTTCGAGGAGGCCCGACCCGTAGCGCTCGCGGTCTATGAGCGTACGGTGAGCGGCCTGAACGAGGACGAGCGCAAATTCCTCGATTCCGCGCTACAGACGATGCGGGCCAATCTGACCAACGATCCGCAGGTTCTGGGCGAGACGCCGGTCGAACAGCCGCTGCGCGGCGCCGCATAGACTGCGCTGGCGGGCGGGTTTGCCAGGCCGCCGGATTGGAGTAGGACGCGAGCGGCCGCGGACCGTTCGCTTGGATGCGGCCGTGCGTCGCCGTCTGAGCCTCCAATAACGGATCGCCCCGCTTGACCGTCTCTTCTGCCCGCTCGCCTCTGATGTCCGAGCGGCGGACCAGCCTCATCGGCGGCTGCCTGGTCGCGATCGGACCGATCTCGCTGGCGCTTTATACGCCGGCGATGCCGACCCTGGTCGCCGAATTCGGCACGACCGACTCGCTGATCAAGCTGACGCTCGCCGTCTATTTCGCCGGTTTCGCCCTCACCCAGCTGGTCTGCGGGCCGGTCTCTGACGCCTTCGGCCGCCGGATCACCACGCTCGGCTTCATCGCGATCTATCTGGCCGGTTCGGTCCTTGCGGTCATCGCGCCCAACGTCGAGACGCTTCTGGCCGCGCGCCTGCTGCAGGGGATCGGGGCGTCCGTCGGAGTCGCGACATCGCGCGCCATCGTCCGCGATCAGTTCACCGGTGAAACCTCGTCGCGGATCATGAATACGATCGGCATCATCCTCGCCATCGGTCCGGCGGTGTCGCCGACGATCGGCGGTGTCCTGCTCGATCTCGCCGGCTGGCAGGCGATCTTCGTCGGCATGCTGGTCTGCGGCCTCGTGGTGGTTGGCGTAACGCTGGGCTACATGCGCGAGACCGTGATTCCCGATCCGTCCCGCATCCGCCCCATTGCGATCGTCCGCTCCTATCGGCAACTCGTCACCAACCGGCACTTCATGGCGACCAGCCTCACCGTCGCGGGCTCGGTCGGCGCGCTCTACACATTGGCGACGGTGCTGCCCTTCGTGCTCATCGATCGGGCCGGCCTGACGCCGACCCAGTTCGGTGTCGGCATGCTCACTCAGTCCGGCCTGTTCTTTTCCGGCTCGCTCGCCGTGCGCTTCCTGATGCCACGGACCGGCGCCCATCGCCTCGTTCCGGTCGGGCTCGGCTTCATCGCCGCCGGAAGCCTCAGCCTCGCCATATCGATCGCGGCGCTGCCGGTTTCCTATCTCTCGATCATGGGGCCGGTCGGCCTTTATGCCTTCGGCATCGCCTTCGTCATGCCGGCGATGACCACGGCTTCGCTGGCGCCGTTTCCGCATATGGCAGGCGCCGCCGCGGCGATGGCCGGCTTCATCCAGATGGGCGCCGGCCTCGTCGGCGGGGTCATCGCGGCGCTGATCGGCGAGCCGGTGTTGGCGACGCAGATCGTCGTGCCCGGCCTCGGGATCATCGCGATCGGCGCCTATGGGGTCTATCGCGCCCATCCGCATCTCGCCGAGCCGGAGCCGCGACCGCGCGTATCGGCGCCGCCGATGCCGCGCGAGGAGCGGGAGTGAGCGGCGGCGGCGATGTGGCTCAGAACGGGCCGATCTCGGTCCGGGCGGCGGGCTTCGGCCGGTCGACGCCGCCGGCCTGCGCGAGCATCAGATATTCGGCGATGTTTTCCTGGGTGATGTAGGCAATGAACCGCCCGGCGTGATCGACCACGCCGAGGACGCCGGCGCCGCGCTCGCGCATCGTCTTCATGGCGAAGGATAGCGCCGCGTGCTCACGCACCAGCGGCACGTCCCTGATCATGACGTCGACGACCGGCGTCTCCCGTCCCGACTGCGCCAGTGCCGCGATCAGCGTCTTCTGGGTCAGGACGCCGCGCAGCTTTCCGCCGCCGTCGACCACTGGGAATTCATGTTGGGTGGTGTGGATCAGCGCCTCGGCGGCGTCGGCGAGGCTCGCCGTGGGCCCGAGGCTCTCGAACCTTGTGATCATTACCTCATGGGCCGAGACCGAACGCGCCGCGTCGTCGACGCCGACCTGATAGCTCTCGCTGGCGGCGGCCACATAGACAAAGACGGCGATAAAGACCAGGAAGACGTTGCCGGTGGACAGGCCCCAGAATCCGAAGCCGAAGGCCAGGAACTGGCCGGCGCGCGCGGCGTAGCGTGTCGCCGTCGGACGGTCGAATTTGAGCGCCAGCAGGGCCCGCAAGACGCGCCCGCCGTCCATCGGGAAGGCCGGGATCAGGTTGAACAGGACTAGAAGGATGTTGATGGTGGCGATCCGCGCCAGGAAACCCGCCGTGGGACTGTCGAGAGATGCCAGGCTTTCGGGGTCGAAGCGGGCGCCGAGAAAGACGATCAGCACCGTGGCGATGACGACGTTGACGGCGGGGCCGGCCAGCGCGACGACGATTTCCTCACGCGGCCGTTCCGGCATCCGCTCGAGCCGGGCAATGCCGCCGATCGGTAACAGCGTGATGTCCGGAGTCTTGATGCCATAGCGCCGCGCAGCGATGGCATGGCCGAATTCATGGGCGACCACGCAGGCGAAGATGGCGATGATGAAGGCGAGGCTGGCGAGGGCGGCGGCAGCACCGCCTCTCTGATAGGCGGCGACGCCGATCCAGGCCAGGAGGATCAGGAAGGTGATGTGAATCCGAACCTCGGATCCGAACAGCCGGCCTAGGGTGAGGGACCAGGACATTCGCGGCTCTCCATTTCAGCGCCGGCCGCAAAGGCGGCGTGCGGGATGTGCGCCGACCAGCGTCGCCCCATCATATGGGGCTTCGGAATCCGCGAAACACCAGTCGGGGCGCTCGATCGAAGTGGATACCCGCGTCAGAAGATACCCGGAATGATCCGCGCCGTCCGTGCCTTGTAGGTGCGATAGGCGTCACCGAAGGTTTCTTCCATCATCCGCTCCTCCGGGCCAATCCGGGCGGCGAAGAGAATACCGAAGCCGATCAGGCCGGCCGGTCCGGCGATCCAGTTGGGCACCAGCAGCGCCTGCGCCAGCGCCATCGCCCAGAACGCGCTATACATGGGATGGCGCAGTCGCCTGTAGATGCCGGATGTCACCAATTCGTGCTTCTCGCGGATGTCGAGCGAGACCGACCACATCTTGCCCAGCGCCTTGTGGGTCTTGCGGAACAAGACCAGCGCCAGCGCCATCGCGGCGACGCCGAACGCGATCCGCCCCCAGGACGGGTCGGTGCGGGCGAAGTCCGGCCAGCCGATCGCGACGAAGATCGCTGGGAGAATGCCGAGACCGGTCAGCGAGATCGCCATGCGCAGCGTCTCCGCCGGGCCCCGCCGGGTGCGTTCGACGCGCCGCCGCTTGGCGCGGCGCTCGAACGGATAGCGGATGGCGTACCAGCCGACGACCATCAGCACCCACGCGATCGAACCGGCGAGGGCCGGACTCATGGAGCGGCACCCCCGCACGGAGCTGGCGCAAGCGGCGGGACATCGACGGTTCTGGTTTCGGCGAAGTCGGCGACAGGGCGGGGCCCGAGCAGCAACATGTGGAAGGAATAGGGGCAGCGACGCTCGACGGCGAGCACGAACTGTCGGTGCAGGCGAAAGAAATCGCGCTTGATGCGCCGGTAGGTCTGCGGCGAGACGAGCCGCCTGAAGTGAACCCGCACAACCGCCGGGATGCGGCCCTCGCGAATGCCGAGCGAGGTCGTGGGGTTCGAATTGTAGAAATTGATCGGGTCGGACAGGCCCTGGCAATCGGTCCAGGCGATGCGGTGCTCGGTGACGAGGCGGCGGACGGCCGCGCGTTGCGTCTTGGCGGCCGGATGCAGCGCCGTTTTCATCAGGCTGGAGCCGACGGTGAGAATATGCCAGCGGCGGTCGGTCTTCAGATCGCCCGATAACGCTCGGTCCAAGGCGAGGACGGCGAAGCTCGCGCCGAGGCTGTGGGCGGCGACGACGATCTCGTCCGCGTCACTCGCCGCCGCCCGCGCGGCGATTTCCTCGGCCTGCCGTGCGATCCGCGCCGACAATGCCGGGTTGCCCTCGCGGCAAAGGTCGCGGGCCAAGGCCCAATCGTCCATGGCCGTCAGAAGATGCCATCGCCGCTCCGCGAGAAACAGCAGCGCCAGCGCGGCGGCGAAGCCAAGGACGAAACCGATTGCGGAGCCGGCGAGGCTCGACAATAGGGCCGTCAACACGGCATGGACCAGCCAACCAATCAAGATGGCCGCCGTCATGACGGCAATCGGAAAGGCGAAGAAAAAGGCATAACGCCAGCTCACCCGGCAATAGCGGAAGAACGTGCCGGTCACGAGGAAGTCGGTCAGCGCCACCAGTCCGGTGGACAGCCGTTCGACTGCCGGGCGCGCGGCGTAAGCGAGAATGAGATCGCCCCACTCGCAGAAGACCAGTTCTGTCTCCGTGCGCCAGCCGGCCCTGCTAAGCGTCGCGTGAAGCGACGGGAAGAGCGTATCGTGCGGTGCGCCCGCAGATTGCTCCACATGGTCCAGCCGAAGGTCGGCTTCCCAGACGATGGCCGAGCGGTCGGCCGCCCGCCGAAACCGTTCCATATGGGCCAGGGCCAGCATCGGCTCGAAACCGGGGAACATAAACACGAGCCGCTTTTCGATCATACCTTCTCCACGATCCGCCCGACATGCTGTCGGGTGGCAGGGTCCACATTGACCGCGATCGAAAGGAAGCCAAGATCACGGTCGCGTATCGCCTAGCCCAGGGAGGGCGAGTTGAGAAGAAGGATACCCTCGGTCGGGTCCGGATATGCCTCGGGCGTTGCCATCCTGCCCCATCCGCCGGGACTCAATCACGCCGGCGAAGCGGTCGGACCCTACGCGACTGCGCTGCGGGTATCTGCGACTGCGCGCATCGCCTGCGCCGCGATCTCGAAGGAGCGCATGCGCGCCGCGTGATCGTGGATCTGGCCGGTGAGGATCACCTCGTCCGGCGCATAGGCTTCGACCAAGCGCGCAAGTTCGCGGCGGACGGTCTCCGGGGAGCCGGTGGCCGAGACTGCCAGCGCCTGCTCGACCATTGCCTTCGCCGCCGGTTCGACGCGAGCATCGAAGTCGTCCACCGGTCGCGGCAGCGGTCCCGGCTGACCGGTTCGCAGATTGACGAAGGCCTGCTGCATCGAGGATTTCAGCACGCGACCTTCCTTGTCGCTCGCGGCGGCAAACACGTTGATCGCCAGCATGAAATGCGGCTTCGGCCAGCGCGCCGACGGGCGATAGGTCTCGCGATAGACATCCACCGCCTGATCCAGCGCGCCCGGCGCGAAATGCGAGGCGAAGGCATAGGGCAGGCCGAGATGGGCGGCGAGCTGCGCGCCATAGAGGCTAGAGCCGAGAATCCAGACCGGAACGTGGGTGCCGGTGCCCGGCACCGCCCGGATCTTCTGGTTCGGCTCGGCCTCCTCGAAATAGGCCATCAACTCGACAACGTCCTGGGGGAAATTGTCGGAATTGTCGAGGCTGCGGCGTAGCGCCCGCGCGGTCGGCTGGTCGGTCCCAGGCGCGCGGCCGAGGCCGAGATCGACCCGGCCCGGATAGAGCGTCGCCAGCGTGCCGAATTGCTCGGCGATGACCAGTGGCGCGTGGTTCGGCAGCATGACGCCGCCGGCGCCGATCCGGATCGTCGACGTCTGGCTCGCGACATGGCCGAGCGCGACGGCGGTCGCGGCGCTGGCGATGCCGGTCATGTTGTGGTGCTCGGCCATCCAGAAGCGCAGATAGCCGAGGGACTCCGCATGCCGGGCAAGGTCGGCGGAATTCGCCAGCGCTTCGGCGGCGGTCGAGCCCTGCGGGATCGGCGACAGGTCGAGAACGGAATAGGGGATCATGGCGGGCGCCCTTGTCTATGGTGAACCCCGATATGGACGCCGCGCTCTATGACATCAATGAAACGCTGCGTTCTTCCGCCCCTGCCTACCGCCCGTCGCGCTTGGCCAGCGTCCTGAGCCTGAGGGCGTTCAGGCGAATGAAGCCGGCCGCGTCCTTCTGGTCATAGGCGCCGTGATCGTCCTCGAAGGTGACCAACTCGTCGGAATAGAGCGATTGCGGCGACGAGCGACCGACGACGATGACATTGCCCTTGTAGAGCTTCAGCGTCACCGAGCCCTCGACATATTCCTGGCTGCGGTCGATCGCCGCCTGCAGCATCTCGCGCTCGGGCGAGAACCAGAAGCCATTGTAGATCAGCTCGGCATAGCGCGGCATCAGTTCGTCCTTCAGATGCGCCGCCCCGCGATCCAGCGTGATCGATTCGATCGCCCGGTGCGCGGCGAGAAGGATGGTGCCGCCGGGGGTCTCGTAGATGCCCCGGCTTTTCATGCCGACGAAGCGGTTCTCGACCAGATCGAGCCGGCCGATGCCGTTGTCGCGGCCGAGATCGTTGAGCGCGGCCAGCAGCTCGTGGGGCTTGAGCGTCTCGCCGTCGATCGAGACCGGATCGCCCTTGGCGAAACCGATTTCGATCGTCGTCGCCTTGTCCGGCGCTTCCTCCGGGCTCACCGAGCGCTGGAAGACGTAGTGCGGCGGCGCCTCCGCCGGGTCCTCCAGCACCTTGCCCTCGGAGGAGGAGTGCAGGAGATTGGCATCGACCGAGAACGGCGCCTCGCCGCGCTTGTCCTTGGACACGACGATCTGGTTCTTCTCGGCGAAGTCGATCAGGTCGGTGCGCGACTTGAACTCCCATTCGCGCCACGGGGCGATTACCTTGATGTCCGGATCGAGGGCGTAGGCGGCCAGTTCGAAGCGGACCTGGTCGTTACCCTTGCCGGTAGCGCCGTGGGCAATGGCGTCGGCGCCGGTCTCGTGGGCAATCTCGACGAGGCGTTTGGAGATCAGCGGCCGGGCGATGGAGGTGCCCAGGAGATAGGTGCCCTCGTAGACGGCGTTGGCGCGGAACATCGGGAAGACGAAGTCGCGGCAGAACTCCTCGCGCAGATCCTCGATGTAGATTTCCTGGATGCCGAGCATTTCCGCCTTGCGGCGCGCCGGCTCCAGTTCCTCGCCCTGGCCGAGATCGGCGGTGAAGGTGACCACCTCCGCGCCGTATTCGGTCTGCAGCCATTTCAGGATGATCGAGGTGTCGAGCCCGCCGGAATAGGCGAGGACGACCTTCTTGACGTCACGGGTGGGTGCCATTGGAACTCTTTCGTCTTGCGCTTTGCCACGCCTCTAGCGCAAAGCAGGCCGGTAGGGAAACCGCTTCCTGGACGACGTGAGCCGCAGGCGAAGAAAACTCGGCTGGCGGGACGCGCGCCCGTTCCGTATTGACGATCAGCTCAGCTTGCGTTTTCGCCTCCCTCCAGATCGGGGGCACTGCGACGAGGCATACCGATGACATTCCTGCCCGACCTTCCGACGCTTCTCGCCTTCACGCTGGCGGCCTTCGTGCTGACCATCACGCCGGGGCCGGACATGACGCTGTTCCTCGGACGCACGCTGTCCGAGGGGCGGGCGGCCGGCTTTGCGGCCATGCTCGGCGCGGCGTCTGGCATCGTCGTGCATACCAGTCTGGCCGCCTTCGGCATCTCGGCGCTGATCGCCGCTTCGCCGCGGGCGTTCTTCGCGTTGAAGATCGTCGGCGCCGGCTATCTGGTCTATCTGGCCGTGCAGGCGATCCGCGGCGGCTCGACCTTCAAGCTCGACGGCAAGCCGGCCGGGCGACGGCATAGCCTTACCTCGAACTGGCTGACCGGCCTCGGCATCAATCTGCTCAACCCGAAGATCGTCCTGTTCTTCGTGACCTTCCTGCCGCAATTCGTCTCCGCGCGGGACGCCGACGTCACCGGCAAGCTGTTCTTCCTCGGCATGTTCTTCATCGCTCTGGCGGTGCCGATGAGCGTCGCGATGATTCTCGCCGCCGACCGCTTCGCCGCCGCGCTGAAGCGCCGCCCAAAAGTGATGCGGGCGATCGACTGGCTGTTCGCCAGCGTGTTTTCGGCCTTCGCGGTACGCATTCTTTTGACGCAGGGGCGGTGACATGGCGTCGCACCAGACATCGCTCGGCCTCGCGCAATCCTGGCAGTTCTGGGCGGTGCTTGCCGCGATGTTCGCTGCGGCCACAGCAATTCTGGCAAAGATCGGCGTCGAGGGGATCAATTCCGATCTCGCGACCTTCCTGCGGACGGCGGTCGTCGTCGTGCTGCTGGCGGCGATCGTGAGCCTGACCGGCCAATGGCAGCCACGCGCCGAGTTGTCCCGTCGCAGCCTCGTCTTTCTTGCCCTGTCCGGACTGGCGACCGGCGCGTCCTGGCTGTGCTATTTCCGGGCGCTGAAGCTCGGGCCGGCCTCGGCCGTCGCGCCCGTCGACAAGCTGAGCGTCGTCCTGGTCGCCGTCTTCGGCGCGGCCTTTCTCGGTGAGCGCCTGTCGTGGACGAACTGGCTCGGCGTCGTCCTCATCATGGGTGGGGCGGTGCTGGTCGCCTGGCGCTGATCGCGCTCAGGCGTAGGCGTAGGGGCCGCCGCGCTTGAGGCCGCGCCGATAGGCGGGGCGGTCGTGGATGCGCAGCAGGAAGTCGCGCAGCTTCGGGCGGTCATTATAGCCGAAGCGACGGGCGGCCGCCTCGACCGGAAAGCTCATCATGATGTCGGCGACGGAAAGCTCCGGCCCGGCAAACCAGCCGCTCTTGCCGATCGCCTCCTCCCAATGGTCGAGATGCAGGGCGATCTGCGGGCGCACCAGCATCGCATCCACCTTGGCCATCGACGCTTTCAGGATCGGCTTGGTGAAGAATGGCGCCCGGCGCGGGATCATCTCGAGCACGAGCATCAGGAACAGCGGCGGCATCGCCGAACCCTCAGCATAATGCAGAAAATGGCGGGCGGTCCAGTAGTCCTCCGTCCCCTCCGGCGGCATCAGCCGGCCGTCGCCATATTGCGCCAGGAGATATTCGACGATGGCGCCGGTCTCGGCGATCGTCCCGCCGTCCTTGGTCAGCACCGGCGACTTTCCCAGCGGATGGATCTGCTTGAGCTCCTTCGGCGCTTGCATATCCTTGGTGCGCTCGTACCGCTTCACCTCATAGGCGACGCCGAGTTCCTCAAGCAGCCACAGGACACGCTGGGAGCGGGAATTGTTGAGATGATGGATGGTGATCATAGGGCAAACCTTGCGCGCCACGTCCAAGAGGCAAGGCGCGAAGATCGTGCCCTGTGGCGAACTAAAGCCCGGCCGATTTCCGCAACGCGGCGTTGATGCGCTCCTGCCAGCCCGGACCGTCCTCCTGGAACTGCGCCAGCACGTCGCGATCGATGCGCAGCGACACCATCTCCCGGCCTGTTGGGATGGCGGAGAGGGATTCCTTCATCCGCTCCGGCGGCGTCGTGGCGGATTTGAAGGCCGCCTCGGCGGCGTCGCGGGGATTGGTCGGGCGTCGGGCCATGAAGTCTTATCCTTTGATTGTCGGTTCTGCGGCCGGCGTCGTCCGCCCGGAGCCGCGGCGCCACCGCCCCGCGCTATGTCCGGCCAGAATCCAGTAGATCAGCGTGAACGACAGCGCCGCGACGACGATCGCGGTCTGGACGCTGGCATGCGGCAGATTATCGCCGTAGGCGGTAACGAGGATCGCGCCCGCACCGAAAAGGCCGGCGGCAAGATGCAGAAGTATTGACGAAAGCCCGAAGAGTTCGCTTGCCACCATGAACAACGCCCACGGCAGCAGGATCACCGAGCCGATCTGCGCCGATTGGGCGAGGAAGGCGATGACCGTGTGGAACAGGAAGATCGGGTCGCTCGCTCCCATGCCGGCAGGAATGGTCAGGAACGGCCACAGCATCGCGAAGGCCGCCGTCATGCAAGCCGCGACGAAGCCGAACGGAATCACGAACAGAAAGCGGAGAACGGCGGTCATTCGACGAAGGCGGTTCCTTTGCTAGCGCGCCTCGGCGCCGTGCTCGGCCCTCAGTGGGCCGCGAGTTCCGAGATTCGCGCCGTTTCGAGCTTCACTCGATCGCTCTTCTTCATCCGCTCGGATTCCGATTTCAGCTGGCCGCAGGCGGCGAAGATGTCGCGACCGCGCGGCGTGCGGATCGGCGAAGCGTAGCCGGCCTGGTTCACATAGTCGGCGAAGCGCTCGATCTGGTCCCAATCCGAACATTCGTAGACCGTTCCCGGCCAGGGATTGAACGGGATCAGATTGATCTTCGCCGGAATGCCCTTGAGGATGCGGACCAATTCCTTCGCGTCCGCCATCGAATCGTTGACCCCCTTCAGCATCACATATTCGAAGGTGATGCGACGGGCGTTGGACACACCCGGATAGGCGCGGCAAGCGTCGAGCAACTCCTTCAGCGGATATTTCTTGTTGATCGGCACGAGTTCGTCGCGCAGTTCGTCGCGCACGGCATGGAGCGAGATGGCCAGCATCACGCCCATTTCCTCGCCGGCCTTCGCGATCATCGGCACCACGCCCGAGGTCGACAGGGTGACACGCCGCCGCGACAGCGACAGTCCTTCGCCGTCGGTGGCGACGGCCAGCGCCTGCTTGACGTTATCGAAATTATACAGCGGCTCGCCCATCCCCATCATCACGACATTGGAGACGAGACGGCCCTCGGTCGGGACGATCGCGCCCGCCGGCGTGTCGGCATCGGGAAAGTCGCCGAGCCGTTCGCGGGCCACGAGAACCTGCCCGACGATCTCGTCGGATGTCAGATTGCGGACCAGCCGCTGGGTGCCGGTATGGCAGAAGGTGCAGGTGAGGGTGCAGCCGACCTGGGAGGAGACGCAGAGCGTGCCGCGACCCTCTTCAGGAATGTAGACCGTCTCGATCTCCACCGGGCGGCCGGCGCCTTTCGCCGGAAAGCGGAACAGCCATTTGCGGGTGCCGTCGACCGAGACCTGCTCCTCGACGATTTCGGGGCGCGCGATCGAATAGGCATCGGCGAGCGCGTTGCGCAGGTCGCCCGCGACGTTCGCCATCTGGCCGAAATCGGCCACCCCGCGCACATAGAGCCAGTGCCAGAGCTGGGCGACGCGCATCCGCAACTGCTTTTCGGGCACGCCGACCGCGCGCAGTGCCTCGGCGAGGGCGTCGCGATTGAGGCCGATGAGCGATGGTTTTTCGCGGTCCCCGAGCGCCGAAACCGTTTCCGGAGGGCGCGGGCGGTTGGCTGCAGAGGCGAGATCGAGTGAAACGGGCATCATATCCTCGGCCAGCGGCTGCCGACGAAATCATCGGTCATGAATAGGAATTGCCCCCTCAAATGACCCCTTCCGGCCATTGACGCAAGGTTTCAGGCAGATCCGGGCCCGGAACCGCGAAACGCCGAGCACGGGTCCGGCGGTCGCGTTTCCTGGCGATGTCGGCGCCCAGAAGCAGCCGCCGGCGCATTATTTACAGTCGTTGATAGACTTCAGCGCGGCGGTCACGCCGGACAGGGAGAAGGTGTAGCTGGTCTGGGTGCCGCGCTGCGACACGGCGTCGACGGTCATCGCCTTGCCGGCGCGCAGATTGGCGACCAGTTGGGGTTCCTCGGCGGCGTTCTCCATCCAGGCCGACTCCCCCTTGACGAACATCGAGTAGTCCTTGCCGTCGACGTCGATCTTGACCTTGGAGCCCTCCTTGAGCGGATAGCCCATCACCGCCTGCGGCTCGTAGGAGACGCCCTGACCCGGCTTCTGCGAAATCAGGAAGAAGATGTCGCCATGATCGACATTCGCCGGCTCCATCTTGGTCGGCGTCGACAGGATATAGCAGACCTTGCCGTCTGCGCCCGCATAGGAATACGTGCCCCAGGCGTTGAATTGACTCATGCGCGTCGGGGTCTGGGCCGCGCCCGCGGCGCTCGAGAAGATCAGAATGGCCGCCGTGGCCGTCAGGACGTTCTTGAGGTTCATAATTCCCCGCTCGTTCGGTGCGTGTTCGTATGATTTCCCACGGTCGAGGCCGAGGCCGGCAAGGCGCCGGAAGCGATGATACCCGACAAGCTAGCGCCAGGGCCGTTTATCGCTGGTTAACAAATAGCCAAAGCCGAGGAGAAGGATCGAAATATCTCCATGATTCGGCACTTCATTCGGCGACAAGCAGGGCGCGAACGTCCCGTTTCACCGAAACCGGGCTCAAGCCGTGTGAATGACGGAACGAATTGGGCGACAATTTGGCGTGTCACGTCGAGGTCTTGTTACGGAATGGTAAGGCGCGCGCTGTGCGGAAGCAGGGCGCGCCCGCCGGTAGGCGTGCTACCGGTTCATTTCGCCAAGCGACTGGCGGGCCCGCTGATAATGCTCCGGCCGGATGTTCTGGCGCACCGCCCGGAACGCGGCCCACAACACCGCGATATCATCGGTAAAGCCGAGGCCGAGAATGAAATCGGGCACCACATCCATCGGAAGGACAAAATAGGCCAGCGCGGCCAGCAGGATGCCGCGGCTGGCGGCCGGCGTCTGCGGGTCGAGCGCACAGTAATAGGCCGCGACCACGTCTTCCATGAACGGGACCGACCGCAACGCGCGACGGACGGTCTGGAAAAACGATGCGCGAACGCGCTCTTCCTGTTGCGCCTGTTCCTCGCTGGAACCGGGCAATAAAATTTCGCCGACCTTCGAGGTGTCGAGTGCCATTGCGTCCTCCAATCTCGGGAGGTTAGATGGTCCATGACCGCCTCCGCCTCAAGAGGACCGGTTCATGGCGTTATTCGCGGCGGGCCGCGCCGGCCTGGTCAGCCGTTGCGCGTGGTCTCCCGAAACCGGCCGGGCGAGCCCCTCCGCCGAGGGGGTTCCTGTGTGCAGCGAAAACGCCTCCTCCAGCACATAAGGGCCGCCGCCGACCGAATCCCGCGCCGAATAGAGGCCGAATCGCTTGGCCGGGAACGCCGGAGTACGGAAATCGCCGCGCGTGGCGAGAAAATGCGCGACTTCCGTCGGTTTCGGCTGCCGCAACCGTGCCAGCGTCACATGCGGCACGAATTTGCGTTGGTCGGCGGGAAGGCCGAGGCGCTTGCAGATGCGCTCGATCTCACCCTGCAGTTCACATAGTTCGGACGATGCCTCGACGCCGGCGTAGATCGAGCGCGGCTTGCGTGTTCCGAATGCCCCCACTCCGCGCAACGCAAGCGCGAAGGCCGGCCGGTCGACCCGGTCGAGCGAAGCGACGATTTCATCGGCAAGCCGAGGTTCGACATCGCCGATGAAACGCAGGGTCAGATGATAGTTCTGCGGATCGATCCAGCGGGCCGACGGCAGGCCGCCGCGAAGAAAGGAGAGCGAAAGGGCGATATCCTGGGGGATTTCGAGGGCGGTGAACAGTCGGGGCATCGGATATCCTTCCCTGCGTCGTTGCCGTCGCGAAAAGACTCTCACCTTGCGAGCCATGTTTCAAGGACAGGGCAGCCTTGCATGCCGCCGATCACCGTTGTTTGCGACGCGATGCACAATTATGTTTGATTCGCGGAGGGCGTCGCTGGGAGGCTGGACAAAGGCTATGATCCATGCCCAACGTCACGGATTTCGTTTCCGCCAATATTGCCGACGGAGGAAATATCGTTCGCCATGAGCCAGTGGCGGGGGTGATATCCCCGGTTCACGTGCGCCGGCTGCACGCCCATGAAGCTGATCTCTTCCTTCTTCATCTCCAACGGCTTCCCGGTGAAACCCGGCGCCTGCGCTTCGGTAATTCCGTCAACGACACGTTCCTGGAACGCTATGCCGAGCTGGCACTCGGTCCGGACTCGCTGGTGAAGGGCCTGTTCGTCGGTGGCGAGTTGCGCGGTGTCGCGGAATTGCGGTTTCTGACCGGGTCGCGCGATGAAGCCGAAGGCGCGTTCTCGATCGAGCCGGAATTCCAGGGCCACGGTCATGGGGATCGCCTTTTCGGCCGGCTGGTTGCCGCAGCCCGCAATCGCGGCGTTCGCCGGATTTTCCTGACCTGCCTGCGAGAGAATCGCCGCATGCAGGCGATCGCCGCCAAGCACGGCGCTGATCTCAGTTTCATCGCCGGCGACGTGACTGCGGAGATCGTGCGGCCTTACGCGGACGCGAAGAGCCTCGCGCGGGAATGGGCGGACGAGAGCGAGGCCTATGTGTTTGCCATGATCGAGGAGCGCGGGCGGCACCTGCGATTCTTCACCGAGCCGCTGCGGCGTCTGGTGGCGAGCTTTGGTCCGACATCTGCCGCGCACTGACGGAATCGAGTGTCTCGCTCACCAAGGGCAGCATCTTTTCCACGATCGCGGCGACGCCGTCCTTGTTTGGGTGTATGGCGTCGCCCTGGTTCAGGCCCGGCTGAGCCGCCACCCCATCGAGAAAGAACGGATAGAACGCGACCTCGTATTTTTCCGCCAGCCTGGCAAAGATCGGATTAAAGGCGGCCGCATAATCCGAGCCCATGTTGGGCGGGGCGATCATGCCGGCGAGGATGACGGCCTGGCCGCGTTCGGTCAGCGTCCTCAGGATCTGGTCGAGGTTCTTTTCGGTGATTTCGGGAGCGATACCGCGCAACGCGTCATTGGCACCGAGTTCGACGATGACGATGTCGGCGTTCTCCGGCACCGACCAGTCGAGCCGGGACAGTCCGCCGCTCGACGTGTCGCCGGAGGCGCCGGCATTGGTCACCTCGACGGCGTATCCCCGATCCCGCAAGGCGGCCTGCAGCTGCTCGGGGAACGCCTCGCCGGGGCCGACGCCGTAGCCGGCGACGAGGCTGTCGCCGAATGCGACGACATGAAGCGAATTCTGGTGCTCAGCCCCTTGCGCGCCCGAAGCCGACGGCACCGTCAGCCATGACAATAGCGCTAGCGCCGCGAGGATCGGTTGGAAGCGTTGCATCATACACCCATATAGCGCAGGCCCCATACGGGGCGTCCGATCTCGCATATAGGAGCCGGCGGCCTTGGCAGAACCAGCGATCCGGTTACGAAACGTTCATCTCACGCTGGGAAGTGGCCGTAGCGCCGTCCACGTTCTGAAGGATGTCGGCCTTGCCGTCGACCGGGGCGAATCGGTCGGCATCGTCGGTCCGTCCGGCTCCGGCAAGTCGACGCTTCTGATGGTGGTTGCCGGATTGGAGCGGGCGGATGAGGGCTTCGTCGAAATCGCCGGCCAGTCGCTCGCCGGCCTCAGCGAGGACGAACTCGCGGCGTTCCGTGGCCGCAATATCGGCATCGTCTTCCAGTCGTTTCACCTGATTCCGAACATGACCGCGCTCGAAAACGTCGCGGTGCCGCTGGAACTCGCGGGCCATGATGACGCCTTCGAGCGAGCCGAGCGGGAATTGTCCAATGTCGGTTTGGCCGACCGCGTCACCCATTATCCCGGCGAATTGTCAGGCGGCGAACAGCAGCGCGTCGCGCTGGCACGGGCTCTGGCTCCGCAACCGGCAATTTTGATCGCCGACGAGCCGACCGGCAATCTCGACCAGGAGACCGGCCGGCAGGTCGCGGATCTGTTGTTCGCCGAATGCGAGCGGCGGGCCATGACGCTCGTCCTCGTGACTCATGATCCGGCGCTGGCGCATCGCTGCGGCCGCGAGGTCGCTGTCCGCTCGGGCGTCATTCATGACGACCGCGTGACGATGGTCGAGGCCGCCGGCGCGAACTTAGAGCCCGCCTTCGCTGGTGCCACTGGATGAGCGCACTCGATACCTCGGCCGGAATTGCCACCACCGCCCGGCCGAAGCCGACGAACGGACGCGGCAACCTGACGCTTGCCCTGCGTTTCGCGCTGCGCGAGATGCGCGGCGGCCTGTCCGGCTTCTACATCTTCCTTGCCTGCATCACCCTCGGCGTGGCGGCCATCGCCGCAGTGAATTCCGTTGCGACGATGATGACCACCGGCATTGCCGAACAGGGGCGCTCGATTCTTGGCGGCGATCTGCGCTTCGCCCTTGTCCAGCGCCAGGCGTCGGCGGAGGAGGCCGCTTATCTCGCTGGTCTCGGGACGGTCGCCGAAGCGGCGTCGCTGCGCTCCATGGTACGGCTCCTGGACGGCGCCGACCAGTCGCTGGCCGAAGTGAAGGCGGTGGACGGCGCCTATCCGCTCTACGGGGCAGTCGAAACCCAGCCCGACGCCCCGCTGGACGATCTTCTCGCCAAGCGCGACGGCCGGTTCGGCGCGGTCGCCGCATCGGAGCTGTATGACCGGCTCGGTATCGAGCCCGGCGAGACCATCAAGCTCGGCGATGCCGAGATCGAATTGCGCGGCATTCTCGAGCGCGAGCCGGACGTCTTGTCCGGCCGCTTCAACTTTGCGCCGCGGCTGATGCTGTCGCTGGACGGGCTCGCGGCGAGCGGGTTGATCCAGCCTGGAAGCCTCGTCGAATACGATTACAAGATCCGTTTGCCGAATGGCGGCGATGCCGCCGGGATCGCGGCGCAGGCGAAAGAGCGCTTTCCCGAATCCGGCTTCAACATTCGCACATCGGCAGATGCCGCCCCCTCGCTCCAGCGCAATATCGAGCGCTTCTCGCAGTTTTTGACGCTGGTCGGGCTCACCGCGCTCATCGTCGGCGGGGTAGGCGTCGCCAATGCGGTCAATGCTTATCTCGATTCCAAGCGGGGCGTGATCGCGACCTTCAAGAGCCTGGGGGCCGGGGGCGGCTTCGTTGTCACGGTCTATCTGATCCAGATCATGCTCTTGGCAGGTGTGGGCATTATCCTCGGCCTCGTCCTTGGAGCGATTGCGCCCTTCGCGACCGCCCGTTTCCTCGAAAGCGTCGTCCCAATAGCGGCCGAGGCGTCCGTCTATCCGGGCGCGCTCGCGCTAGCGGCCGTTTTCGGTGTGCTCACGGCGCTGGCCTTCGCGCTGCTGCCGCTCGGGCGCACCCGCGACGTTGCCGCGACGGCCCTGTTCCGCGAAGCCGGGGCGACCGGCGGCTACCGGATGCGCTGGGCTTATCTCGGCACGGCGCTCGGTCTTGCCCTCCTCATTTCCGCGCTGGCGCTGGTGATGGCCGGCGACCGCCGGGTGGCGCTTATCTTCCTCGTGGGCACGGCGGCTGCCTTCGTGATCCTGCGCGGCGTCGCGATGGCGGTCCAGTGGTTCGCCGCGCTGGCACCGCGGGTCCGCTCGACGCCGCTGCGACTGGCGATCGGCAACATTCACCGGCCGGGCGCGCTGACGGGGTCGGTGGTACTGTCGCTCGGCCTCGGCCTGACGCTGCTGGTGACGCTAGCGACCATCGACTACGATCTGCGCCAGGAGATCGGCACGGGAATGGCCTCGCGGGCGCCCGACTTCTTTTTCGTCGACATTCAGAACGATCAGATCGACGGCTTTCGCCGGACCATCGACACGCTGGCGCCCGGCTCGGCCCTCAATGCCGCGCCGATGCTGCGGGGCCGGATCACCGCGCTTGATGGCCAGGACGTCTCCACCATGGCGGCCGACCACGAAGGCAGCTGGGTGCTGCATGGCGATCGAGGCCTGACCTATTCACCGACAATTCCTGAAAATTCCACCCTGACTGAGGGCGAGTGGTGGCCACAGGACTATTCCGGCGAGCCGCTGGTCTCGTTCTCGGCGGAGGAGGCCGGCGAACTCGGCCTAAAGATCGGCGACACACTGACCGTCAACGTCCTCGGCCGCAACATCACTGCTCGGATCGCGAATTTCCGTGCGGTGGAATGGGAATCCCTGTCCATCAACTTCGTCATGGTGTTCTCGCCCAACGCTTTCGCAGGCGCCCCCCATTCATGGCTGGCAACGCTGTCGATGCCGCAGGATGGCGAAGCCGTGGAGAAGGGCCTGATCAACGGCGTCACCAACGCCTATCCGGCGGTGACCACGGTGCGGGTGAAAGAGGCACTCGACGCGGTGAACGGCCTGATCGCGCAGCTCGCACTGGCGATCCGGGTCGCCGCGGCCGTAGCGCTGATCGCCTCGGTCCTGGTCCTCTCAGGGGCATTGGCCGCCGGCAATCGCGGCCGGATCCATGACGCCGTCGTCCTGAAGACGCTCGGCGCGACCCGGCTGACCCTGATTCGCGCCTTCACGACCGAATATATGCTGCTGGGACTTGCGACGGGTGTCTTCGCGGTCGGGGCGGGCGCTCTCGCGGCGTGGTTCGTCGTCGCGCGGATCATGCAGCTTCCCTATGTTTTCGACTGGACGGTGGCGCTGACGACCCTGGCCGTGTCTTTGGTGCTGACGGTCGGCATCGGACTCGCGGGAACATGGCGCGTTCTCGGGCAGAAGGCGGCGCCGGTGCTGCGCAATCTGTGACGGGAGCGGCGTGAGCCGCCTCGCGCCGAGATCCCGGGGGATGAATTTACACAAAATTAACCCTCATCGGGCGGCATTTTGTCGTTCCGGGCCGGCGGAGGCTTGTGCGCGAAGGCCACGATCCGCATATTATACGCAGGATCGCTGGGCGTCTCGCCAGCGGCGCCTCTTCGTGCCGACTGAAACCGTCGCACGGGGACACCGGACGGGACACGCAGAAAGGAATTCTTCCATGGCGGAATATCGGAACGCCGGCGCACGCACAGTGCCAGCAGCCGGTACAAGAGCGGACATCGACCAGGGCCTCCGCTCCTATATGCTGAAGGTCTACAACCTGATGGCGGGTGGCCTTGCTCTCACCGGCGTTGCGGCCTATGTGCTGTACTCGCTCTCGGTGACGGGCGAGGCGACGGCCTATCAGGTCCGGCCCGACCTTTATCTGACAGAACTCGGCTATACGGTCTTCATGTCGCCGCTGAAATGGGTGCTGATGCTAGCGCCGCTGGCGATGGTCTTCTTCTTGTCCTTCCGCGTTCACAAGATGAGCGTCCAGGCTGCGCAAGCGACCTTCTGGACCTATGCCGCGATGGTCGGTCTGTCGCTTTCGACGATCTTCCTCGTCTACACGCAGGAATCCATCACCCAGGTGTTCTTCATCACCGCAGCCTCCTTCGGCGCGCTGTCGCTATGGGGCTACACCACCAAGCGCGACATTTCGGGCTGGGGTTCGTTCCTGTTCATGGGCGTGATCGGCATCGTCATCGCGATGGTCGTCAACATCTTCCTCGCCTCGCCGGCGCTGCAGTTCGCCATCTCGGCGATCGGCGTCCTGGTGTTCGCGGGCCTCACCGCCTACGACACCCAGCAGATCAAGGAAATGTACTATGAGGGCGACGGCTCGGCGGTGATGGGCCGCAAGGCGGTCATGGGCGCGTTGCGCCTCTATCTCGACTTCCTCAACATGTTCCTGTTCCTGCTGCAGCTGTTCGGCAATCGCAACTAAACGTCAGGGTGGAACCGAAGATTCAGGGCGGCTCGCGGGCCGCCCTTTTCATGTGTCGCCACGTCTGCGACACGAGCGCAGCAACTTTTTCCGGGCCAGCTTGCCATGAGCGCTCATACGATCCGACCAGCCAGCATCGATGACGTCCGCGCGATCCGATCGATATACGAGGACGCGGTGCTGCATGGCACCGGGACCTTCGAAATCGTGCCGCCGGACGAGGCGGAAATGGCGGTGCGCTTCACCGCGATAACCGGTCAGGGCTATCCCTTCATCGTCGCCGAGGACGCCGACGGCGTCGTCTTGGGCTACGCCTATGCCAATGCGTTCCGTGCCAGACCCGCTTATCGCTGGTCAGTGGAGGATTCGGTCTACATCGCGCCGACCGCCAGGGGGCAGGGTGTCGGCGGCGATCTATTGACCCGCCTCATGGAGATTGCCGCCGAGAGCGGATTTCGCCAGATGATTGCCGTCATCGGTGACTCCGGCAACGCGCCGTCCGTCAGACTGCATAAGCGGGCCGGCTTCCGCATGATCGGTGTCTTCCAGCAGTCCGGTTTCAAATTCGATCGCTGGATCGACACGGTGCTGATGCAGATGCCGCTCGGCGCCGGCGGTTCGACGCTGCCCGACGAAACGCGCTATCCGGGTACATTATATGACCGATAGCGCATTCGTCAGGTCTACGGTCCACCTCGCTCCGACCGGCGCTTGAGAAAGGTCAGCAGGAGCGCGGCGGGCAGCGCCACAGCAAGCTTGCCGACCGATAATCCCTCGCGCCGTCTTCGGGCCTCGGGGCTTTCCTCGCCTTGCACCCGTCCTGCGCGCCGGCGACCGGCGGAGTGGGAGCCGGACGGCCCTCCCGCCACCTGGTCGGCCATCACCGCGCCACGCTGACCCAGCGGCTGTGGCGCGCCGGTCGTCGTGTCTCGCGCCGTCTGATGCTCCAATTCCGAATTCAATTCGCCGCCGACGATCAGAATGGTCATCGTCATCCAGATCCAGGTCATGAAGCCGATCAGCGCCCCGAGGGAGCCGTAGGTCGCATCGTAGGAGCCGAAATTCGCGGTATACCAGGAGAACAGCAGCGAAACGATCGCGGTGACCACGAGAGTCAGGATGGCGCCGGGTGTGATCCACCGCCATTTCGCATTCGCCCGGGAGGGACCCCAACGATAGAGCGCGGCGATGCCAAGCGACAGAGCGAGGATGGCCATGAGCAAGCTGACACCTGAGATCAGCCATTCCAATCCCTTGCCGAGCCCGAGATAGCCGAGCAGGATCGGCAGGACCACGACCAGACCGATGAGCAGCAGTGCGGCAACGATCAGGCAGAGGGTGAAGGCGAGGGAGACCGCGTTCAGCCTGATGAAGGAGCGGGCCTCGCGTTCGTCATAAGCGACGTTCATCGCCTCAAACAGCGACTTGACACCGGCGTTGGCGCTCCAGAGCGAGATCGCGAGCGAGAGGACCAAGGAGAATCCGAGCGTCGTCTGGTCCTTTGAGGCGAGACGCTGCAGTTGGGACCTCACCATCTCCATCCCGCCGCCGGGAACGAACGCGCTCAATTGTGCCAGATGGTCGCCGACTGTCGCGGGATTGGCGAAAAGACCGTAGAGCGACACAAAAGCCGCAAGGCCCGGAACCATGGCGAGCAGCAGGTAATAGGTCACGCCGGCGGCGACCAAGGTGACGCGATCGTCGCCGATCTCCTCGTAGACACGCCATAAAGTGCTCTTCCAGCCGGTACCGGGAATTTCACTGGGCCCGTCGGCATGCCGACCTTCACCTCGGGACTCTCCCCGCTCTGTTTCGGTTCTGCTCATTCGCCCTCACGCGTTCCGGTTCTGCAGCAACGCCGGGACCGAGGCGGCGATCCCCTCCGTAAGCGGCAAGCGGAATAAAGTTCCGTAGCCGGCGATGGAATCGACCGTCCGAACCGTCCCCGCGGTGGACGGCATCAACCGTTCTCCGCCAGCTTCAGGCCCTTGTCGAAGACACGCAGAACGGCGGTCAGGTCATGGCCGCGCTTCATCACGAGGCCGCCGGCGGCGACGACCTGGTAGGCGCCCTGCTTGCGGGTGAGCTTGGGGGTTTTTTCCACTCGATAGAGCGGCATCTCGCTGGCCCGGCGAAACACAGAAAACACCGCCCGATCCTTCAACGTGTCGATCGCGTAGTCCCGCCATTCGCCGGCGGCGACCATGCGTCCGTAGATTTTGAGGATCTCGGACAGCTCCCGCCGGTCGAAGGACACGATGGCAAAACAGTTGGAATTCGGTCGGGGGAAGACGAGGAGATTGGTCGCGGCGTCTCCATTCGATCCGAAATCCGTCAAGACCGCCCCTCGTCCGATGTATTGCCGCGGACAAAGCCGCAACTCTTGGGCATGGTGGCATGAAAACGGGCCACGGGCAAAACCGTTCTGGCTGGTGACGACGTGGAATGTCCATCTGGCGGAAAAAGCCGGCCAGGTGGCTGACCAGCCGCGACGCGACTGGCGGTCACGGATCGTCGAAGTCCATCTGGGCGGCCGCGAGAATCGGACCCGGGACACCATCCCTCGTCACCGACTGGAGGATCACCGCGCAACCGCCGTTCGGTTCGCCACGCTTCAGCAGTGATGCCAAGGGCAGATCGATATCCATCGGTTCCTCCGAGGCCATGCCGAGGAGGCGCCAGTCGCGGACGGGGCGGGTGTTGACGATGGTGCGCCCGCTGTTTTCGCCGCGCTCGATCGTCGTGGTCGCTTCGTCATCGAAGGTGACCAGCATCAGCACCGGCGCCGGTGCGTCCGGATCCAGCTCGCCGACGTCGGCGGTGATGTGCAGCCGGTCGCCCTCGACACTGAGCGCTACCTTCGGCGTGCCATCACCCGCCGGCAGGGCGGTCGTCCGCATCAGCTTGCGGATCTTGGCCTCGTGCGACCCCACGACCCCCTTACGGCCATTCACCACCATTTGCGGGGTGTAGATCGTCGTGGTCGCGAAGGCCTGTGCGTAGGCTCGTTGCCGTTCGGTATTCGCTGCGGAGCCGAAGATATCGCGCCAGCCGATATAGTCCCAATAGTCGACGTGATAGCCGAGGGCAAGGACGCCCGGTTCCTTGGCGAGCTTGGTCAGGAGGCGATCGGCCGGCGGGCAGGATGAACAGCCCTGGCTGGTGAACAATTCCAGAACCTGGGTGATCGGCTCGGCATCGGCCTCGCCCGCTCTGGCCTCACTATGGGTCAGGGTGGACACCAGGACGGCGAGGATCGCGAAAAGGCGCCCGAGCGGGCGAGGGACGGTCACGGGACCGCCCAGGACAAGCCTGCAGGCGTGTCCACCGGCCACGGACAGCCAGCACTCTGCAGTGCTTTTGTTTGGGGTTTCGTCATCGATCGTACCGTAGCGATCGACGGCGTGGTCTGCCAGTCAATTGCGAATGACAAGTCATTGATCGGCCGGCCAAATGAGAGACGCCGCCGGCAGGATGCGCGGCGGCGTCGATGATCGTGATCAGCCCGCGCGGGCCGGCACCTGGGATCAGGCCGCCAGCCGGCGCAGAACGTAATGCAGGATGCCGCCGTTCTTGTAGTATTCCAGCTCATCGAGCGTATCGATGCGGACCTGCAGCTTGATCGTGCGGGTCGAACCGTCGGCCGCCTCGATCGTCGCGTCCATGATCTCACGCGGCTTGATGTCGGCGAGTCCTTCTACGGTGACCTTCTCGTCGCCCTTCAGGCCGAGCGATTCCCAGGACGTTCCCGCCTCGGCGAAGACAAAGGGAACGACGCCCATTCCGACGAGGTTGGAACGGTGGATGCGCTCGAAGCTTTCCGCGATCACCGCCTTGACGCCGAGAAGCACGGTTCCCTTTGCCGCCCAGTCGCGGGACGAGCCGGTGCCGTATTCCTTGCCGGCGAAGACGACGAGCGGCACGCCCTCGTCCTTGTACTTCATCGCCGCGTCGTAGATCGGCATCTCGACACCCGACGGGTGATGGATGGTCACGCCGCCCTCAACGCCCGGCACCATCTGGTTCTTGATGCGGATATTGGCGAACGTGCCGCGCATCATCACCTGGTGGTTGCCGCGCCGCGCGCCATAGGAATTGAAGTCGACCGGGCGCACCTGATGGCTGACCAGATAATCGCCGGCGGGTCCGTCCTTCTTGATCGAACCGGCCGGGGAAATGTGGTCGGTCGTGATCGAATCCTTGAACAGGCCGAGGATACGCGCGCCCTTGACGTCCTCGACCGCCGCCGGCTCCTGGGTCATTCCCTCGAAATAGGGCGGGTTCTGGACATAGGTCGAGCGGTCGTCCCAATCGTAGGTCAGGCCGCCGGACACGGCGATCTTCTGCCAGTGTTCGTCGCCCTTGAAGACGTCCGCATAGCGGCTTTCGAACATGTCGCGCGTCACCGTCTCGCGAACGATCTCGGCGATCTCCTGGGTCGACGGCCAGATGTCCTTGAGGAAGACGTCGTTGCCGTCCTGGTCCTGGCCGAGCGCGTCCTTGGTGATGTCGACGAACATCGAGCCGGCGATGGCATAGGCGACGACCAAGGGCGGCGAGGCGAGATAGTTCGCCCGGACATCCGGATTGACCCGGCCCTCGAAGTTGCGGTTGCCGGACAGCACCGAGCAGGCGACGAGGTCGTTCTCGTTGATCGCGTCGGAGATCGGCTCGGGCAATGGCCCGGAATTGCCGATGCAGGTCGTGCAGCCATAGCCAACGAGGTTGAAGCCCATCGCGTCGAGATCCTTCTGGAGATCGGCCTTCTCCAGATATTCGGTGACGACCTGGGAGCCCGGCGCCAGCGACGTCTTCACCCACGGCTTCACAGTCAGACCCTTGGTATGGGCTTTGCGGGCGAGAAGCCCGGCCGCGACGAGGACGTTGGGGTTGGATGTGTTGGTGCAGGAGGTGATCGCCGCGATGACCACATCGCCGTGCGACAGCCCGTGGTTGGCGCCTTCAACGGAATGTAGCGTCTGGCCGTGGCGGTTGTCCTGGGGCGTGTCGTTCACCCCGGTCGCGCCTTCGTCCATGTAGCGCGAATCGCCCGTGGAGCTTGGGGTGTCGTTTGTCTTGCGTCCGCCATGGATCTCGGCGAGCGCGCTGTGGAATTTCGCCGCCGCCTCGGTGAGGGCGACACGATCCTGCGGGCGCTTTGGTCCGGCAAGCGAGGGAACGACCGTCGACAGGTCCAGTTCGAGCGTATCGGTGAAGATCGGATCTGCAATGCCGTCCTCGCGGTACATGCCCTGGGCCTTGGCGTAGGCCTCGACGAGGGCGATGCGGTCCTTGTCGCGCCCGGTCGCCTCCAGATAGGCGATGGTGTCCTTGTCGATCGGGAAGAAGCCGCAGGTGGCGCCGTATTCGGGCGCCATGTTGCCGATCGTCGCCTGATCCTCGAGGGTGAGGTTGGACAGGCCCGGGCCGAAGAACTCGACGAACTTGCCGACGACCCCATGGGCGCGCAGCATCTGGGTCACCGTCAGGACGAGGTCGGTCGCGGTGGTGCCTTCCGGCAGCTTGCCCTCGACGCGGAAGCCGATGACCTCGGGGATCAGCATGGAGATCGGCTGGCCGAGCATCGCCGCCTCGGCCTCGATGCCACCGACGCCCCAGCCGAGCACCGACAGGCCGTTGACCATGGTCGTATGGGAATCGGTGCCGACCAGCGTGTCCGGATAGGCGATCGTCTCGCCGTTCTCTTGCCGGGTCCAGACCGTCTGAGAGAGATATTCCAGATTCACCTGGTGGCAGATGCCGGTGCCCGGCGGCACCACGCGGAAGTTCTCGAATGCCTCCGAGCCCCAGCGCAGGAAGGTGTAGCGCTCGCCGTTGCGGCCGTATTCGGCGTCGACGTTCTTTTCGAACGAATCCTTGCGGCCGAAGAAGTCGACCATCACCGAGTGATCGATGACCAGGTCGACGGGAACCATCGGATTGATCTTCTTCGGGTCAGCGCCGAGACTCCTGGTCGCGTCGCGCATCGCGGCGAGATCGACCACCGCCGGCACGCCGGTGAAGTCCTGCATCAGCACGCGCGCCGGGCGGTAGGCGATTTCGTGGCCGGCCTTGCCCTTGTCCTCGGTCCAGTTGGCGACGGCGCGGATATCGTCCGCCGTCACGGTGCGGCCATCCTCGTTGCGCAGGAGGTTTTCCAGCAGCACCTTCATGGAGAACGGCAGGCGCGAAGCACCGGCGAGGCCGTTCTTTTCGGCCTCCTTCAGATCATAATAGACATAGTCCTTGCCGGCGACCGAAAGGGTCTTGCGGCATTTGAAACTGTCGGATGCGTGAGACATGTGGCTTCGTTCCTTCTCGAACCAGGATGGAAGTCCGAAGGGCGAACGGCCTTGAGCGCCGCGGAAAAGCGCTCGAAGATGCGGGTACGACCATTTCCGCTTGTCCGCCCCGGCGCCCACCGGTGCCGGCGGGGCCATGAGATCGGCGCTGAAAAGTTTCCACGCCGGTCGCTGGTGTGGTTGCGGTCCTCATATCGAAGTTTGTAACGCCTATAAAGGGCATCTAGGTCCGAAGGCGGATTTTCCGGCGCGGCGAGAAAAGGCGGTTATGGTGGGGATGGGCAGACAGGGAGAAGTATCGGGCCGTCGCGCGCCGACGCATCGCGGATTACGATCGCTCTTCGGCCGACATCGCGTGACGGCGAATCGCGCCGGCTTACCGTGCTGACGATCGCTGCCGCCGGGCTTGCGGTCGGGCGCGGGCGTGAAACGGTCGCGGGACCGCTGGATTTCGCTGTTCATGCGGGCGAGGCGCTGGTCGTGACCGGTCCGAACGGCGCCGGCAAGTCGACGTTCCTGCGGACGCTTGCCGGGCTGCTGCGGCCGCTCGCCGGGCACCTTGCGGTCACGGGCGCCACCGCCGCCGACGGCGAACCGGCCCGGACCGTCGCCGAGATCGCGCATTATGTCGGCCACCGCAACGCCATGAAGCCGGGCGTCAGTGTTGGCGACAATCTCAGCTTCTGGCGGGATTATCTCGGCGGCGGTGGCGGCCGTTCGATCGAGGCGGCGCTTGCGGCAGTCGGCCTTCCCGATTTGGCGCACCTGCCGTTTTCCTATCTGTCGGCCGGCCAGCAGCGGCGCACAAGTCTCGCCCGGCTTCTCGTGGTTGAGCGGCCGGTGTGGATTCTCGATGAGCCGACATCGGCGCTCGATGCCGCGTCGCAAGAGCGATTTGGGACGCTGATGGATGCGCATCTGGCCGACGGCGGCATCGTTATCGCCGCGACCCATCAGCCGCTGGGGATGGCGGCAGTACGCGAATTGCGGCTGGAGTCGCGCCGCCTGCCTGCCGCTGGCGAGCGATCCGGCGGCGTCGACGAGGCGGCGATCGCGGCTGCGGAGGGCTGGTTGTGATCGCGCTGTTCCGCCGCGACTTGGCGCTCGCCTTTTCCGGCGGCGGCGGGGCGATGACCGGCGTGATCTTCTTTCTCGCCGTGGTCGCGACGATCCCGTTCGGCATTGGGCCCGACCTCAATCTTCTGTCGCGCATCGGGCCGGCGATCCTTTGGATCGGCGCGCTGCTGTCGGCGCTGCTCACCCTCGACCGGCTGTTCCAGGCTGACCGCGAGGACGGTACGCTCGACCTCCTGATTGCCGGGCCGACGCCGATGCCGCTTGTCGTCCTCGCCAAATGCCTGGCGCTCTGGGTCGCCTCCAGTCTGCCGCTGGTCCTCGCCGCCCCGGTTCTCGGCCTCTTCCTCGCCCTCGATCCGGTGGCGATCGGGGCGGTCATGGCGACGCTTCTCGCCGGCACGCCAGCGATCACCTTCATTGGCGCCGTCGGGGCCGCCGTCGCCGTCGCGCTGCCGCGCGGCGGATTGCTGGTCTCGGTCCTCGTCCTGCCGCTGGCGATTCCGGTGCTGATCTTCGGCGTCTCGGCGACCTACGGCGCGGTCAATGATCCCGATCCGTTTCTGCCGCCCTTCCTCATTCTCGTCGCTTTGACATTGTTCTTCGGAGCGCTCGGCCCGATCGCGGCCGGCGCTGCGCTGAAGACCAGCGCGGATTGAGAACGCGTCGGTCAAGTCATGCGGGGCGCCGATCATGCGATTGTCCATTTGCCGCTTGCCCTGGGAGCTTCTAGACTAGGCCTATGACCGACCTTTCCGCCGCCAAGCCGTCGCGCTTGACCATCCTTGCCAATCCGACCCGCTTCCTGGCGCTGTCGGGCAAGCTTCAGCCCTGGCTCTACTCGGTGGCCCTTCTGGCGCTCGCCGTGGGGCTGACGCTCGGCTTCACCGCGCCGCCGGATTACCAGCAGGGCGCGACCGTGCAGATCATGTTCATTCATGTGCCCTTCGCCTGGATCGCGATGATGGCCTGGACGGTGATGAGCGTGTCGGCCCTCGGCACCCTGGTCTGGCGTCATCCGCTCGCCGACGTCGCGGTCAAGGCCGCCGCGCCGATCGGTGCCGTGTTCACCGCGCTGTCGCTGATCACTGGCTCGCTCTGGGGCCGGCCGATGTGGGGCACCTGGTGGGTATGGGACGCCCGTCTGACCTCCGTCTTCATCCTGTTCCTCATGTATCTGGGACTGATCGCGCTAACCCGGGCGCTGGACGATCCGGGCAGAAGCGCCAAGGCAGCGGCGATCCTCGTCCTCGTCGGCTTCGTCAACATTCCGATCATCAAGTTTTCGGTCGATTGGTGGAATACGCTGCACCAGCCGGCCAGCGTGATGCGCCCCGATGGACCGACGATGCCGGCGGTGTTTCTGGCACCGCTGCTGATCTCGGCGATCGGCTTTACGCTGCTGTTCTTCGCCCTGCATCTGACGGCGATGCGCACCGAGGTGCTGCGCCGCCGCGTCGCGGCGCTGTCGCGGCTTGCGGCGCGCAACGCCGAAGCCTGAGGAAACGTCATGAATTATTTCGGTTTTATCGCATCGGCCTATGGGGTCTCGGCGCTGGCCCTCCTGGCGCTGGCGCTCTGGGTTTTCCTCGACGCCAGGGCGCAGCGACGCGCCTTGAAGGCACTCGAAGCAAGGGGTATTCGCCGGCGGTCCGCCGGTCGCCCCGCAGCCGCCTCCAAGATGACAGGGACGGCACAATGATCGAGGAGCCGACCGAGACGACGATCCCGACCGCGCCGGCTGCGGCGCATGATGGCGAGACGCAGCCATCGCGGCCCGCCAAACCGCGGCGCAACTGGCTGGTCCTCTTGCCGCTGCTGCTGTTCGGCGGGCTTGCCTCCGTCTTTCTCTATCAGTTGCTTTCGGGAAAGAACGCCCAGATCATCCCGTCGGTGCTGATCGGCAAGACCGCTCCGGAAACCACACTGCCGCCGCTGGATGGGCTTGTGGGGGAGGATGGGCAACCGATCCCAGGTCTCGACCTGACGGGGTTTGGCGACGGCCGTCCCGTCATCGTCAACGTTTTCGCCTCCTGGTGCGCGCCCTGCCGCGTCGAGCATCCGCTGTTGATGGAACTCGCCAAGGACGATCGCTTCCGGCTCCTCGGTATCAATTACAAGGACAAGCCGGAAAACGCGCTCGAATTCCTGAAATCGCTCGGCAATCCCTACGATGCGGTCGGGGTCGATCCCAAGGGCACGGCGACGATCGACTGGGGCGTCTACGGCATCCCGGAAACCTTCCTCGTCACCCCGGACGGCGAGATCGTCTACAAGCAGACGGGACCGTTCTCGCCCGAGATCATCGAGACCGGTCTGATGCCGGCGATCGAGGAAGTGCTGGCGCGAAAGCCGGCCGAGAAGGCGCCGACGAGCTGATCTTTCGTGCGTTGCCGGTTCGAACGACCGCCGAGATCATCTGTGACCAAATGACCGAGCCCTCCTTCTCCCTCCGTACGCCCGAAGACGACGCCCTGCCGCGCAAGATCTGCGATACTTGCGGTTTCGTCGCCTACGAAAACCCCAAGATCGTCGTCGGCTCGGTGGTCCGCCACGATGGCAAGATCCTGCTCTGCAAGCGGGCGATCGAGCCGCGCAAGGGGTTCTGGACGATCCCGGCCGGCTATCTGGAACTGAACGAGACGCCCGAGGACGGCGCCCGCCGCGAGGCGCGGGAGGAAGCCGAGGCGGCGCTCACGATCGAGCGGCTGCTGGCTGTCTACGCCGTACCGCGGATCAGCCAGGTGCAACTCATCTACCGGGCGCGGCTTGCGGAGGCGACCATCGCGGCGGGACCGGAAAGCCAAGCCGTGGACATGTTCGCCTTCGACGCCATTCCGTGGGACGAACTGGCCTTTCCCTCGGTCCACTGGGCGCTCCACCACGACCGCGAGGCGGAAGCCGGTGCGCCGCCGGCGCCGTTCGGCAATCCCGACGGCGCCACCGGCAACGTCATGCCCGATGGGCGCGCCTTGAAGACCGGCGAGTTCTGACGGCTATTCCCGCACTTCGCGCGCAGTGCGGCGAATTTCCGCCGTCAGCTCCGCCGGAAGGTTCAGCCGCGCGGCGAGATGATCGAGATACGCTTGCTCGGCCGGGTGGTCCGGATCGATGGCGAGAACGGACGCGGTGTAAATTTCCATGGCGATCTCCGGGCTCGTCGCCCGCGAGGCGAGTTCGTCCACGGAAAGCGGCCGACGCATCTCGTCGATGACAAAGCCTTTTTCCTCGGCCTCCAGCCCCAGATCGTCGATGCGCCCGAAGATCGCCTGCTGTTCCGCAGCGTCGATATAGCCGTCGGCCTTGGCCGCGGCGATCATCGCCGAGAGCATCAGGCCCGCCCGTCGATCTTCTTCGCCCTCCGGGAGGAAGGCCGTGCCCTCGGGGGCGGGGATTTCGCCGGCCGGGACCGGTTGCCGTCCGGAAACCGGCGTCGGCGCGGCGTTCGGCAGCGCGCCCGCGGC
Source organism: Aurantimonas marina (assembly GCF_017183135.1). Taxonomy (GTDB): domain Bacteria; phylum Pseudomonadota; class Alphaproteobacteria; order Rhizobiales; family Rhizobiaceae; genus Aurantimonas; species Aurantimonas marina. Next base: position 97,446 of record NZ_JADDXW010000007.1, read on the forward strand.
GGCGTTGTTCGCCTGGTAATTCTGATAGGCCTTGTAGGCGAGGCCGGCCACGAGCGCCGCGCCACCGAGTTTCAAGGCCGAACCGCCGAGCTTGCGAACGCCCTTGCCCCGGAACAGGCTTGAGGCCAAGCCGCCGACGAGCACGCCGGTCAGTGCCGACCCGCCCTTGCCGGACAGCATGTCGCCGATCTGATCAACGACGGAGCCCCCGGCGCCCGAGCCGCCAAGCCCGGCGCCGGCGCGCCGGTCTTGTCCGTAACCCTGCCGGCGGCTTTCACCTTGGCCGAGAAATTCACCGAGAAGCTTCTGCACATCCATGACATCGGATCCTTGTTGCTGCTGGCTCCGATATCGGGATGGTGATCCGGCATCGCAATGGCGGACGGCACCCCCCGGCCGGCGTCAATCCTTTGCGCTCACATGCTCCTTAACCAGTGGCTCGGTGGCGTGACGCTTGATCAGCGGGAACTGCGCCATCATGAATGCGATGGTGATCGGCATCGTGCCCCAGACCTTGAAGGCGACCCAGAAATCCGTCGAGAATGAACGCCAGACCACCTCGTTGAGGATGGCCAGGAAGATGAAGAACAGGCCCCAGCGAAAGGTCAGCTTGCGCCAGCCCTCGGCGTCGAGTTTGAAGGCCTGATCGAAGACGTAGCCGAGCAGCGACTTGCCGAATAAGAGCCCGCCGAGGAGGACGCCGGCGAAGAGGCCGTTGACGATGGTCGGCTTCATCTTGATGAAGGTCTCGTCCTGCAGCCACAAAGTCAGCGTGCCGAACACAAGCACCACCGCACCGGAGACCAGCGGCATGATCGGCAATGTCCGGGTGATCGCCCAGGAAACGCTCAGCGAGATGGCCATCGCCGCCATGAACAGCGCGGTGGCGACGAACAGCGGGCCACCCAGTTCCTGCAGCACCGGAAAGACGTTGGCGATCTGCTCGCCGCGCGCATTGGCGAAGAAGAAGACCAGCAGCGGCCCGAGCTCCAGCGCGAATTTCAGGAGCGGGTTCATCTCCTTTCGGGTCGGGGAATTCGGTTCTTCTTCGATGATGTGGTCGGTCATGGGCACTCCGTGTTCGCCCTCATATCGTTCGGGATCGCGGCAAATGATAGGCTGCGGCGCCAATATGGTCGGAATCTGACCGATCTTTGATGGACAGCCTAGCCATCAGGGGGAATCCGACACACTCGCGATCGCACTGGCGAAATCCTTCGCCTTGAACGGTTCGAGATCGTCGATGCCCTCGCCGACGCCGACGAAATAGACCGGCAGCTTGTGCTTGGCGGCGATGGCGACGAGGATGCCGCCGCGCGCCGTGCCGTCGAGCTTGGTCATCACCAGCCCGTTGACGCCGGCGACATTGCGGAAGATCTCGACCTGGTTGAGGGCATTCTGGCCGGTGGTGGCGTCGAGGGTCAACAGCACGGTGTGCGGCGCGTCCGGCTCACGCTTGCCGAGGACGCGGATGATCTTTTCCAGTTCCGCCATCAGCTCGGTCTTGTTCTGCAGGCGCCCGGCCGTGTCGATGATCAGGACATCGGAGTCGTTCTCGACCGCGCGGTCATAGGCCTCGAAGGCCAGCCCCGCCGCATCTGCGCCGATCGCCTTGGCGACGACCTCGGAGCCGGTGCGCTCGCCCCAGATCTTCAACTGCTCGACGGCGGCGGCGCGGAAGGTGTCGCCGGCGCACAGGGTTACCTTGAGCCCGGCGCGGCTGAGCTTCGCCGCCAGCTTGCCGATCGTCGTGGTCTTGCCGGTGCCGTTGACCCCGACCACGAGAATGACGTGCGGCTTCTTTTCCAGATCGAGCTCCAGCGGCATCGCCACCGGCGCCAGCGTTTTCTCGATTTCGCCGGCAAGGATCGAGCGGACTTCCTGACTGGCGATCTCGCGGCCGAAGCGGCCTTCCGACAGGCGGTCGGTGATGCGCAACGCCGTCTCGACGCCGAGATCGGCCTGGATCAGCACGTCCTCGAAATCCTGCAGCGTCTCCTCGTCCAGGCGCCGTTTGGTGAAGATCGAACCGATCGAGCCGGACAGCTGGTTGGACGAGCGCGACAGCCCCTGGCGCAGGCGTTGCAGCCAGGGCGCCGTTACTTCGGGGGCGGGCGCGGCCGGGGTCGCCTGTTCGCGAAGCCGAAAGCCGGCCTCGGGGTCCACCGGCGGGCGGGCGGTGACGGGCTGCTGGGGCGGGGAAGGGAGCGGCGCGTCGGTGCGGGGTTCGGGTGTCTCGTCGAAGGCGGGGACGATCCGCCCGGACGTCTCGAGCGCGGCGTCGTCGTCCGGCGGCAGCTCCGCGTCGAGCCAGGAAAAATCCGCCTCCTCGTCGGGCAGGTCTTCGCCATGCCCGTCCAGATGATCGTCTTCGGAGGCCGGCCCCACAGCGGGGGCCGCCGCGTCCGCGGCCTCGGAGGCTTCCCGCCGTTCGCCCGCGACGGGCGGCGGTGTCTCATCCTCGGGAGGAATCGGCTGTTCCAGAAACGAGAAGTCGGGGCTCTCCGCCGTCGCTTCCGCCGATTCGATCGGCTCCGGCGCCTCCAGCCAGGAGAAATCCGCGCCGTCGTCGGCTTCAGCCGGTTCGGCTTGTTCGCCCGCCGTTTGCCCTAGGAGGATTTCGGAGTTTTTTTTTGAGCCGCGCTCGCTTCATGGCCGATCGAAGCGTCCGCCGGGTCGTCCGTGGGGCGTTTTTCCGCGCCTTCGGCGAGTGGCGTGATGCCGCCTCCCTCATCGAGCGCCGCACCGGCCTCGCCGTCGGCGACGGAACTCGCCGCCGCCTCCGGATGCATGTCCGGGTCCGGCGATCCGGCGCGGCCGACTTCGGTATCGGACGGCCGCGGCAGTTCGCCATGCTCGGGAACGCGATCTTCCTCGCGGTCGGAACCGAAGGAGAAGATGCGCCGGAAGAAACCTTTTTGTTCAGCCATGTGTCAGATCGTTTCTCTTCAAACCCGGTTCGCCCCTTTTCGGGGCTGAACGACGCGGGCGGAAAGCCGCCCGTCGCGTTCCTGCGCGATGATAGTGTCGACAAGCTGGCCGGGGAGCCCGGCGTCGACATGACAGAGGGTGAAATCCTCGCAGCGGCCAATGCCGTCCCGTTCGATGAGCACGCTCTGTGCCGTGCCGACGAGGCGGGCAAGGTGCGCGGCATGGGCCGCGTCGCCGGCCTCGCGCAGACGCGCCGCGCGTTCCTTGACGAGAGGGCGGGACAGTTGCGGCATGCGCGCCGCCGGTGTGCCCTCGCGCGGCGAGAACGGGAAGACGTGGAGGTGAGTCAACCCGCACTCCTCGACCAGCTTCAGCGAGTTTTCGAACATGGCGTGGGTTTCGGTCGGAAAGCCCGCGATGATGTCGGCGCCATAGACGATGTCCGGCCGCGCCGCGCGCATGTCCGCGCAGAAGCGGATCGCGTCGTCGCGGTTGTGGCGGCGCTTCATCCGTTTCAGGATCATGTCGTCGCCGGCCTGCAGCGACAGGTGCAGGTGCGGCATCAGCCGCTTTTCCGAGCCGATCGCCTCGATCAGCGCCGGGTCGGCCTCGACGGAATCAATCGAGGAAAGCCGCAGACGCCGCAGATCCGGCACATGGCGCAGGATCGCCTGGACGAGGTCGCCGAGCCTTGGCTGGCCGGGCAGATCGGCGCCCCAACTGGTCATGTCGACGCCCGACAGCACCACCTCATTGTAGCCGCCGGCGACGAGGCGCTTGACCTGATCGACGGCCGCGCCCATCGGCACCGAGCGCGAATTGCCGCGGCCAAAGGGGATGATGCAGAAGGTGCAGCGGTGGTCGCAGCCATTCTGGACCTGGACGATGGCGCGTGCGCGTCCCTCGATCGCGTCGACCATGTGGCCAGCGGTTTCGGTGATGCTCATGATGTCGTTGACGCGGATTTTCTCTTCCGTCGCCACGCCGAAATCCGGCAGGGCGCGATAGGACGCGGCGACTAGCTTGTCGTCATTGCCGATCACGGCGTCGACTTCGGCCATTTCGGCGAAGCGGCCGGGTTCGGTCTGCGCCGCGCAGCCGGTGACGACGATGCGCGCTTGCGGGTTATCGCGCCGGGCCCGGCGGATTTGCTGGCGCGCCTGGCGCACCGCCTCGGCGGTGACGGCGCAGGTGTTGAAGACGATCGCGCCCGGACCGTCCTCGCCGAGGCCGGCGGCCAGCGCCTCGCGCTTCATCACCTCGGCCTCGTAGGTGTTCAGCCGGCAGCCGAAGGAAACGACATCGACGCCCATCAGGCGGGTTCCGCTGCGGTCTGGTTGTCGCGGACATAGGCGCCCCTCGCCGGGTCGAGGCGACCCGACCATTCCCATGTCGCGGGGCCGGTCATGATGACGTGGTCGTCGTCGCGCCATTCCAGCAGGAGATCGCCACCCGGCACGGTGACGGTCACCGTCCGGTCGGTTCGCTGCGTCCGCGCGGCCGAGACGGCGGCGGCGCAAGCGGCCGAGCCGCAAGCCATGGTCAGGCCGACGCCGCGCTCCCAGGTCCGAAGCGTCAACGCGCTCGGGCTTGTCACCTGAGCAATGGAGATGTTCGCCCGTTCGGGAAAAATCGGATGGTTTTCAAGGATCGGACCGAAGCGATCGAGATCGTAGCTCCAGACGTCGCGATCGACCCAGAAGATCGCATGGGGATTGCCCATCGAGGCGACCGAAGGCGAATGCAACACCGGCGCGTCGATCGGCCCGATCTGAAGTTCGATGGCACGGGTATCGTGGAATTCCTCGGCCAGCGGGATGTCCGCCCAGCCGAAACGCGGTCGGCCCATGTCGACGGAAATCAACCCGTCCGGCCGTTCGGTCGCGGTCAGGATGCCGGCCCGCGTCTCGAAGGTGAAGTCGCGCCGACCAGTCTCGGCAGAAAGTGCCTGGACGACGCAACGCGTACCGTTGCCGCAGGCCTCGGCCTCGGAGCCGTCGCGATTGATGATCCGGATATAGGCGTCGGTGCCGGCGGTTCTGGGGTCGTGGATCGCCATGATCTGGTCGAAGCGGGTCGCGGGGTCGGCAGCTAGCGCACGCGCGCTATCGGACGATATGCGGGCGTCGGTGCCGCGCAGATCGGCGACGATGATCTCGTTGCCGAGCCCATTCATCCGCGCGAAGGCGATGGCGGGCTCAGCGGCGGTGCCGGCGCTCTCGGTCATGGCGGCTATATGGCCGATCATGGTGGCAAAGGAAAGGAGGCCGCGTGGTCGCCCACGCGGCCGGAGGCTTTGGGCGTCTTGCCCAAGACCACCAGGCAGAGGTGCCAAAGCTGCTACCTTCCGGCTGCCACCGATCACGGCAACGAACCGCGCCAACCGGTTGCCATCGGTTAGTTGGCCGGTGCCGGGGCCTCTGTCGCGGCGGGAGCTTCCGGTGCTGCCGTGTCTGCCGGAGCTTCCGGAGCCGCGGGTGGCGCTTCGGAGGCCGCCGGGGTCGCGTCGCTTTCCGCGGCGGGCGTTTCGACGCTGGCGTCGGGGGTATCCACGGTAACGTTCGTCGTGCTGCTGTCGCCCACGTCTCCGCCGGAGAGGCCGTCACCGAACAGGAAGAAGGCGCCGACGAGGAGAACGAGAATGAGAACCGCCGCGGCGATCATGCCACCGCTGCCGCCGCCTCTCGGGCCGTCGACGCGATCGTTGTTGACGATGACGGTTCGGTCCTCGCCGGGAGGGACCCTGTCCACCGGAGGGGGGACGTCGCGTGGGTCTGACATGTGACTTACTCCTGTTGGGCCGCGGCGATCTGCATGCCGGGCGAGGGGGAGCGCCGGTGTTCCGGCGCTCCAATGATGCACGGCAGCCGTTAGCGTACGACGTAGACGACCTTGCGTGTGTTGGCTTCGACGAGGACTGGCTGTCCGTTCACATAGACATAGCGGTACTCGTAATCCGGAATCTCCCGAAGTTCGACCGTCTCGGGAAGGCTGGCGCCGACGACGGCTTCACCCTCGAGATAAACAGGATCGACCTGGTTCGAGCGGACGTAGGATACGGCGGTCTCAGGTGGGTCTATGACGGCGCCCGCGGCAAGACCCGCCGCTCCGCCGATCGCAGCGCCCACGGGGCCGCCTACGATGGCTCCCGCGACGGCGCCCGTCGTTGCGCCGGCGAGCCCGCCACCAGCATCGTTCTCGTAGGTCGTCACCGGAACGGAAAGTTCCTGTCGGCGGGTGGTGACGACGACCTGCTCACCCGCCATGTCGGCGGTCAGATAGTCTGAGTAAGCCCAGCCTTCCTTGCCGTCGACGCTCACCTTGCACCAGGAACCGCCTTCGATGCACCCATCGACCGTGGCGCTACCTTCATTCGCAATCATACCGATGATCTCGTAGTTCGGTCCGGGTCCTGCGCGGAGGTTGAGATCGGTCGTCGCCTTCACGGCTGTCTGTGCGAATGCGGGCATGGCAAGCGCGACCAAAGCGGTGGTGGTGCCGGTGACGAGAATATGTCGAAGTTTCATAAATTTAAATCCTGACGAGAAAGCCCTTCGCTCGTCAAAATGTCGCAGATTGATAATTGTTCCTGACCAACCGCTGCATTGTGCAACGAACCTCTCACCTGCCTGCCCCTGGGACCCAGGATTCCGGGCGCGCGTCTATTTCTCCCAGTCGGTACCAATTGCATGGCGGTCGAGGGCGCGGGCGTCTTTTTCGATCTCCGCACACTCCTCGCGATCCGCCGCGTCTTCCCTCTCGGGCAGTTCCGCTTCCTCGGCCGAAGCCGTCAGGGCCAGCTTGAAATACATCGGATAGTGGTCGGAGCCGATATCGGGCAGCCGCTTCATTGCAATCAACTGGAAGCGGGCATCGTGGAACAGATGGTCCAGCGGCCAGCGCATGAACCAGAAGCGGGTGTCGAATGTGTTATAGAACCCGCGCCCGACGCGTGGATCGAGAAGCCGCGATATCCGCTGAAAGAGCCGGGTGGTATGGGACCAGGCGACGTCATTGAGATCGCCGCAGACGATTGCGGGCACGCGGTCTTCCTTCACGAGTTCGGCCACCTGGACCAACTCGGCATCGCGCCCGGCCGAATCCACATGCGGTACCGGCGGCTCCGGATGGACGCCATAGAGATGAAAGCGCTGCCCATCCGGCAGGACGACGGTCGTGATGATCGAGGGCACGTCTTCCATGACGAGATATTGGACTTTGGTGTCCCGCAACTGGTGGCGGGACATGAGAATCATACCATAGGAGTTCTCCAGCGGATGCGAGACCCCATGCGGCCAGTCGTCGCTCAGCGCCTTGATCGCATCGGCCCAACCCTCGTCGGTCTCCATGAAAATCGCGATATCGGGGTCGGCTTCGCGGACGAGGGCGATTGCCCTGTCATAGTCGCGATTGGACATTTTGACGTTGTAGGAAAGGACCGACACCGTGTTCTTGCCATTCGGGTCGCCCTCGTAGCTTTGGGACTGGCGCTTGCGCAGCGGCGTGAACTGCGCGATCGAAACCGCCTGCACGGCCAGCACGATGGCTTGTCCGGCAAGTAAGCTCCACATCCACATGGCGGACTCGACCAGCCAGACTGTCAGCGGCACGAGGACAAGCGTCAGGGCAAGGAATTGCAACCGGGGAAAGGCAAAAACCCGGACGAAGCCGTGCGCGATGCGGGCGAAGGAAATGCCAGTCGCAAAAAGAAGAAAGATCGTGAGTGCGGTCAGAATTAGGGCAGCCGTCATGACCTCAACGCGATTGGAGTGATCCGTAGACGGCCGGGAACAAGCCGACCGTTGTCGAGCACTTGTATCCAAAGCTGCATAGGACAAGGGCGCATGGTTGGCGCCTGCTGATAGCAGGGGGGCCGCGGCATCCCTTCAAGCGGCTCGCAGACCGCCGCCGGCTGCCCCGGCCTCCCGACCCGCCCCCGAATTGACAATTCGAGCGCTTTGGTGTTCTTGCTCGGCAAATCCGCGACATACCGTCCGCGACCCGCCGACCATGCCCCTTCTCCTGGAGCCGCATGGAGGTCCCCATCCGCCAGCGAGTTTCGCCCGCGGATGCGTTCATGCTTTGAGCAACGTCCGCTCCCGGCATGAAGGGTTTGCGGTCCTCGGCGATGCGCACCACCTTCCGGGGCAATTCGGAAGGACGGAAGGAAGCTTGATGTTCGACTCGCTCCAGGACCGCCTTGGGTCCATCCTGAACGGTCTTACCGGCCGCGGCGCGCTCTCCGACAAGGATGTGGGGGCGGCGCTGCGCGAGGTCCGCCGGGCGCTGCTCGAAGCCGACGTCGCGCTGGAAGTGGTGCGGGGCTTTACCGACCGGGTGCGCGAAAAGGCCGTCGGCGCCGAAATCCTGAAGTCGATCAAGCCCGGCCAGATGGTCGTCAAGATCGTCCATGACGAACTGATCGAAATGCTCGGTCGGGACCAGGTGCCAATCGACCTCAACGCGCCGGCACCGGTCGTCGTGATGATGGTCGGCCTGCAGGGCTCGGGCAAGACCACGACCACCGGCAAGATCGCCAGGCGCCTGACCGAGCGGCAGCGCAAGAAGGTGCTGATGGCCTCGCTGGACACCCGTCGGCCGGCCGCGCAGGAGCAGTTGAGGGTTCTCGGGGAGCAGACCGGTGTCGCGACGCTGCCGATCATCGCGGGGCAGGGACCGGTGGAGATCGCCGTCCGGGCCCATCAGGCCGGCAAGCTCGGCGGCTACGATGTTGTCATTCTCGACACCGCCGGCCGCACTCACATCGACGAGCCGCTGATGGTCGAGATGGCGGAGATCAAGGCGCGGGCGAACCCGCACGAGATTCTCCTCGTTGCCGACTCGCTTACCGGTCAGGACGCGGTCAATCTCGCCCGTTCCTTCGACGAACGGGTCGGCATCACCGGCATCGTCCTCACGCGCGTCGACGGCGACGGACGCGGCGGCGCGGCGCTGTCCATGCGCGCGGTCACCGGCAAGCCGATCAAGCTGATCGGCACCGGCGAGAAGATGGACGCGCTGGAGGATTTCCATCCCTCGCGCATCGCCGACCGCATCCTGGGCATGGGCGACATCGTCAGTCTTGTCGAGAAGGCGGCCGAGAACATCGACGCGGAAAAAGCCGCGGCGATGGCCAAGAAGATGCAGTCGGGGAAGTTCGACCTGAACGACCTTGCCGACCAGATCCGCCAGATGCAGAAGATGGGCGGCATGGGCGGCATGATGGGTCTGATGCCCGGCATGGGAAAGATGAAGGACCAGATGGCCTCCGCCGGTCTCGACGATAAGATGCTGAAGCGCCAGCTCGCCGTCATTTCGTCGATGACCCCGGCCGAGCGCGCTCGCCCCGACATCCTCAAGCACAGCCGCAAGAAGCGCATCGCAGCCGGCTCCGGCACGTCGTCGGCCGAGATCAACAAGCTCTTGAAGATGCACCGACAGATGGCCGACGTCATGAAGTCGATGGGCAAGGGCAAGGGCGGCATGATGGGCAAGATGATGGGCGGCCTTGCCGGCAAAATGGGCCTTGGCGGCATGGGTGGTCCCGGCGGCGGTATGCCCGGCGGCATGCCGGACCTGTCGAAGATGGATCCCAAGCAGATCGAAGCGATGGCGAAAGCCGCGCAGGGCGGTGGGCTTCCCCCTGGTCTCGGCGCGCCCGGCGGATTGCCGGGCCTTCCCGGACTTCCCGGCCTGCCGGTCAAGAAAAAATAGGGGTCCAGCGGCCAAGCCGCGACCACGCGAACACCTCGAACAGCAAACTCCGGCATCCGACAACGGGCCGACATCCAACAGAAGGAAAACTCCACATGCCCCTGAAAATGCGCCTCGCCCGTGCCGGCTCGAAAAAGCGGCCTTATTACCATGTCGTCGTCGCGGACGCCCGGAGCCCCCGCGATGGCCGGTTCGTCGAGCAGCTCGGCTCCTGGAACCCAATGTTGCCGAAGGACGCCGAGCGCGTGAAGTTGAACGAAGAGCGCATCAAGCACTGGCTCGGCGAGGGCGCACAGCCGACGGATCGCGTCATGCGCTTCCTTGATCAGGCCGGCATTCTCAACCGTCCCGCCCGCGTCAATCCGGTGAAGGGCAAGCCGGGCAAGAAGGCACAGGAGCGCGAAGCCGAGCGCGTGCAGCGCGAGGAGGACGCCAAGGCGGCGGCCGAGCAGGCAGCCGCCGATGCCGAAGCCGCCAAGAATGCGCCGGCCGAAGAGGCTCCCGCCGCAGATGAGGCGACTACGGAAGAACCCGCATCGTAAGTTTGCGTGAGGAAAGTTTCCACTGTAATCGTTAGACCTGAGCAACGGCGCCATTCGGCGCCGTTCGAGCAATCGGAACGCATCTTACGAAATGCGGACCGCCTGTCATCGAGGTCAGCCGATGCCGAGTTCCGCCGAAGCCCCAATGGACGCTCGCTACGAGGCCGTGTCCACAGGGGATCTCGGCTTGTTCGAACTCGCGCCGATCCCGCTCTGGATCGAGGATTTCAGCGGCGTCAAGGCGCTGTTCGACGAATGGCGTGACGCCGGCGTCACCTCGATCCGCGAGCATCTGGAGGAAGACCCGGGCCGTGTGAAGGCGGCGGCGGATCGCATCGGGCTTATCGCCGTCAATGCCTGCACCCTGTCGCTGTTCGAGGCGGGTGGCTTCGACGAACTGGCCGCGAACCTCGACCAGGTGTTTTCAGGCGACATGCTCGACAGCCATCGCGAGGAACTGATCCAGCTGTGGGAGGGGCGGACTGCGTTTACCAGCTACGCGGTCAACTACACGCTGTCCGGCCGTCGGCTGGACGTCCAGCTGAAGGCTCGCATCCTGCCCGGTTTCGAGGATGATTGGAGCTGCGTTCTGATCGCCACCGAGGATGTGAGCGAGCGCGAGGAAGGCCGGCGCAGGCTGGTCGCCAGCGAGGCGTTCACCCAGGGCCTGTTCGAGCATTCGCCGATCTCCCTTTGGGTTGAGGATTTCAGTGCGGTGAAGGCGCTGATCGACGATGTCCGGGCGCGCGGCGTCGTCGATTTTCGCACCTTCGTCGACGTGCATCCGGAATTCGTTTCGCGCTGCATGAGCGAAATCCGCGTCATCGACGTCAATCAGCATACGCTCGAACTGTTTTGCGCGGCGGACAAACCCGCGTTGCTCAGCCGTCTCAACGAGGTTTTCCGCGATGGCATGGAGCAATATTTCCGGGAGCAACTGATCGATCTGTGGGACGGCAAGCTGTTCCAGCAGCGCGAGGTGGTGAATTATTCGCTCGAGAGCGACGAACTGCACGTTCACATGCAGTTCTCCGTCTTTCCGGGGCGTGAGGCGGACTGGTCGCTGGTGCAGGTGGCGCTCACCGACATCACCGCGCGCAAGAAGGCAGAGGCGTATCTGGAATATCTCGGAAAGCACGACGTACTGACGAAACTCTACAACCGGTCATTTTTCGTCGACGAGCTCAATCGGCTGGAGCGCAAAGGGCCAACGCCGGTGACGCTGATCGTCGTCGATCTCAACGGGTTGAAACCGGTCAACGACCATCTGGGGCACGCCGCGGGAGACGCCCTGCTGCGGCGCGCCGGCGAGGTGCTCAACAAGGCGGTTGCCAAACCCTGTCATGCCGCCCGCATCGGTGGAGACGAGTTCATCGTTCTGATGCCCGCGACCAGCGAAGCCGAAGGGCTGGAGATGATCGCGACGATCGAGGATCTGGTAGCGGTCAACAACCAGTTTTATCCGGGCGCCCATCTGTCCTTTTCGCTGGGCCTGGCGACGGCCGGCCCGGACGAGCGGCTGGAGGAAGTGGTCAAGCGCGCCGACATGCGGATGTACGAGGCGAAACGCCTGCATTACCTGAAAGCCGGTCTCGACCGCCGCGGCAAGGCGGAAGGGGATGTCGAGCCGGCCCTCAATGCGTAACGCCAGCAACGTTTCGTCGATGATCCGAACCTGCTACCGGGTGCACCGGTCGCATGGTCTCGGTAAGATGGGCGCCTGACCGCGGGTCCCGATGCCCTGTTCGTGGGGAGCCATTGTCGAGTTCGGCGCGTCAGGCGCCAATGGATGTGAAGTCTCGTGTCGCAAATTGCATCAAAACCGGAAAATCCGGTCCTGCTTGGCGTCGTCGGCGGCGCGCACGGACTGAAGGGCGAATGCCGCGTCCGCTCGTTTACCGATAGCCCTGTCGATCTTGGCGCCTATGGGCCGCTCTTTGACGCGGAGGGCAATCGCTACACGGTGAAGAGCGCCCGCCTTCAGAAGAACGTCGTTGTCGTCCGCTTTGCCGAGGTGGAGGATCGCAACCACGCCGAGCGGCTGAACGGCCGCGAACTCTTCATCGATCGCTCCGCCTTGCCGGAGCCGGACGAGTCGGACGAGTTCTACCTGGGCGACCTTGTCGGCCTCGCCGTGGAGACGGTGTCCGGCGCAAGCGTCGGAACGGTCGTGGCGTTCCATGATTTCGGCGCCGGCGACATCGTCGAGATCAAGCCGCCCGAAGGCCCGACCGTAATGATCCCGTTTTCCGAGGCGGCGGTTCCTAAGATCGACGCGGATCGCGGCGTGATGATCGTCGAACCCTTCGCCGCCGGGCTTGTCGAGGCCGAAACAGATGAGCCAGGCGGTGCGACCGAGCCACCGGCGGACGATGACTGACGCCCCGCTCCGTCGTCGTCTGCGGTTTACTCCGCACCTTGTGGCGCGTAACCGATCCCCTTTTTTGCCCGCTGCGCGTATCTCTGCCCCTGCCGCCATCGAAAGGAATGCCTCATGATCATCGTCGCCGGAACCCAGCGTCTTCATCCCGCCGATCTCGAAGCTTTGCGGGAGACCGCGAATGCCACCATCGCCGCGACCCGAGCCGAGCCCGGCTGTCTCGTCTATTCCTTTGCCCAGGATCTGACCGAGCCGGGCCTGGTGCGGATCTACGAGGAGTGGGAGAGCCGGGACGATCTGACGCGTCATGGCAAATCCGACCACATCGCGGCCTGGCGCGCGGCGCTGAGTAAGGTCGAGGTGCTCGGGCGCGATCTGAAGATCATTGAGGTCGCCAAGAGCGAGCAGCTCGCCTGATCCCATCATGAGCTTTCGCGCCACCGTCCTCACGCTCTATCCGGAGATGTTTCCCGGACCGCTCGGCGTCTCGCTGGCCGGCAAGGCGCTCGCACGCGGTGATTTCGCGCTGGAGACGGTGCAGATTCGCGACTTCGGCGTCGGCCGTCATCGCACGGTCGACGACACGCCGTCCGGTGGCGGCGCCGGCATGGTGATGCGCGCCGATGTGCTGGCCAACGCGATCGATTCGGCCTCGCCGGCGGGCGACCCACGGCCGCGACTGCTGATGAGCCCGCGCGGCAAGCCGCTGACCCAGGTGCGTGTGCGCGAACTCGCTGCCAGTGCGGGCGCCGTGATCCTCTGCGGGCGCTTCGAGGGGGTCGACGAGCGGGTGATCGAGGCGCGCGACCTCGAGGAGGTCTCGGTCGGTGATTACATCCTGTCGGGCGGAGAGATGGCCGCCATGGTGCTGCTCGACGCCGTAGTCCGGTTGCTGCCCGGTGTCATGGGCAACGCCCGCTCGGGCGAGACGGAAAGCTTCGAAACCGGCCTGCTCGAACATCCCCATTATACGCGGCCGGCAGAATGGGAGGGTCGGACAATCCCCGACGTTCTGACCTCCGGCGACCACGGGGCGGTCGAACGCTGGCGGCAGGCCGAGGCGGAGTTCATAACCCGGACGAGGCGGCCGGATCTGCTCGCCGAGTGACGTTGCTTGGTCGACTCCGCAGCCCCGTTCGGGCATAATCGAACCGCCGCGAATGCCGCTGGTGCCTGGGGCCTTGCAAAAGTCGCGTCGGAAGTCGGCGCGAGATAGTGACAAAGGCGGCAAAGCGGTGTATGGGCGACACCGATTTCCTCAGAATAACTTGACCGTACTCGCGGCCATGTCGGCTGAGACTGACTTTTCCGGCATGAAACGAATTGAGGCTATGCCATGAACATCATCTCCGAACTCGAGGCGGCCGAGGCCGAGCGGATCAACGCGATCCGTACCATTCCGGAATTTTCCGCCGGCGATACGCTACGCGTCAACGTCAAGGTCACCGAGGGCACGCGCACGCGTGTCCAAGCCTATGAAGGCGTCTGCATCGCGCGATCGGGCGCGGGCATCCAGGAAAACTTCACGGTCCGCAAGATTTCCTATGGCGAAGGCGTCGAGCGCGTCTTCCCGCTCTATTCGCCGCAGCTCGATTCGGTCGAGGTCGTTCGGCGCGGCAAGGTGCGGCGGGCTAAGCTCTATTATCTGCGCGATCGCCGCGGCAAGTCGGCCCGTATCGTCGAGGCCACGAATGTTCGCGCCCGCAAGCTGAACGACGACGCCCGCCAGATCCTCGTCGCCGAGCGCGACAAGGCCAAGGCCGAGAAGCAGGCGGCCAAGGACGCCGCCGAATAAGCCGACCTCTTGGTCGGACAGGATTTCAGAAGGCGGTCCTGCGGGGCCGCTTTCTTGCGTTTGGGCAGTGAAATTTTCAGGAGCACCGGCGGACGGCGTTTCCAGCATCGACCAGAAGCGCCTCTCGCCGCGCATTCAGCGATCAAGAGTCGCCGTCTCGCGGATCGTGCCGGTCGCCGAAATCCAGCCCCACCGAACACCGGCCCACACCCGCTCGTGCGCGAGATAGGTGAAGAAGCCGAGCAGGCCCGATGCGGCGGCCAGCGCGCCGCCGGAGGAGAGCGAGCCGGTAAACAGAAACCCCAGGATCGACATGGTCACGAGGCCGAGAAGCTGCCACGACGCGGCTTTCACGAGGCTTCGGCTGCGGGTTTCCATCGAAAATCTCCATGTGCATGAGCGAATTAGTCCGTCGCGATGCGCCGCATCGGTGGGCAGATTCGATTGTTTGTCGAAATCCAGGGCGCCGACGCCGGCTTGGGAGGCGGGCGGGGAGCCGACGCCCTGGGAGCAGATGTCGCGACCATAGGCTTCTCGGCTCTTCACGGGAATTCTGTGAATTCTCATGGTTTGATTCACAAATGTAGATATCGATCTGCAATCATGATAATTATCACTAATCATGGATAAACGACAAAGATCCCGCCTTTTTCGCGAGCGCCTGGCCTCTGCCATGACCTCGGCGGCGATGTCGAAGAGTGCGTTGGCGCGCGCCACCGGCGCCGATCGCTCGACCGTCTCGCTGCTCCTGTCATCCGACGAGGGGCGCCTGCCCAACGCGCAATTTGCGGCCGAATGCGCCAGCGCGCTCGGGGTTTCCTGCGACTGGCTGCTGGGGCTCACCGACCGGCGCGAGCGCAGTGCCGATGTCCTTCAGGTGGCAATGCGCATCGAGGAGGCGGCGCGGGCGCCCTCCGACAAGTCGATCTATCGCTGGCACGAGGAGGCGCGCGGCTACAAGATCCGCCACGTCCCCGCAACGCTGCCGGACATGCTGAAATCCGAGGCGGTGCTACACTTCGAATATGGTGACTTTCTCGGCCGCACGTCCGATCAGGCGATCGCCGACATGCGCGACCGCCTCGCCTATCTGAGGGCGCCGGACACCGACTACGAGATCGCCATGCCGATCGACGCGCTGGAAAGCTTCGCGGCCGGCGAGGGCTACTGGCGCGGATTGCCAAGCGCGGAGCGGCGGGTGCAACTGGAGCGGTTGGCCCGTTTGACCGAAGAGTTATATCCCTCGCTTCGGCTCTATCTCTTCGACCGGAAGAAGGTGTTTTCCGCGCCGGTGACGATCTTCGGCCCGCTGCAAGCGGCAGTCTATGTCGGCCGCTTCTATCTCGCCTTTCGCGAACGGCGGCAGGTGATGGAATTGACCCGGCATTTCGACGGCCTGGTGCGCGAGGCCGATTTCGAGGCGCGGCATACGCCGCGCTTCATCGAGGGGCTGGTCGTGCCCGACTAGGCTGGCGGGGTGTGCTCAGGTGGGGCTCGCGCGTTGCCGGTCGCCCACCGAATCCGTCCGCTTTTTCCGCCCGCCGCGCCGAATGCGGATAGGGAATGGAAATACGGTTCGCCGCTCGCTGTTTGTACGTTCCTCCCCCGCCGCTTCGATGCGGCGGCCATAGGCCCGCGCCGCCGGCGATGCCGAAATACCATGCAGCAAGACGCTCAGCAGCACCGTGAGCAGTACCGTGGTCGCAACATCGCTCATGCCTCCAGGTTCGCCGCGCTCGATGATCAGAAGAAGATAGAGGATCGAAGCCAGTCCGCGCGGACCGAACCATCCGAGAAAGACGACCGTCACTGGCAGAAGCCGCGTTCCTACGAGACTGATCGCGACCGCGAACATGCGGACCAGCGTCAGCGACAGGATTGCGTAGATGACATGCCGCCAGCCGATATCGCTGAAGATGCTCGGAAGAAGAATCGCGCCGAACAGCATAAAGACAACCAGATTGAGCAGTTGACCCTCGGTCTCGCCGAAATCCTCGATCGCTTCGAGCAGACGGCGCGACCGCGTGCCCACCACCATGCCGGCGACGAAGGCCGCGATGAAGCCGTTGCCCTCGATCAATTCCGCTCCGCTGAAGGCGAGGACGGCCAGGCCGAGAACCGAGATTTGCAGGAAGACGTGGTTCATCCACCTCCGCCTGTGTGCAAACTCGACGAGATAGGCGCCTCCGAAACCGACAATGAGGCCGGCGACGGGGCCAAGGACGATCTGCTGGGCTACGAAAAATCCCCATTCGCCCGCCGAACGTCCGCCTTGTGTTTCGATCGCCAGCGAAATGGCGATCAGTAGAACCGGGAACGCGAGCCCGTCATTGAGACCGCTTTCAACATTTAAGGCTTGCCGTATCCGCAGCGGAATCTTCTCGTTGGCGATCACCGCCTGGCCCAACGCGGCATCGGTGGGCGCCAGGATGATCCCGAGGATCGCCGCCTGCCAGAGGCCGAGTGAGGGAAAGACCAGCAGAGCCAGCCCGGCCCCGAGCAGCATTGCCAACGGCAGGCCGATGCCCAGAAGCCGCAAGGGCACGTCGTGTTGGCGATCGAGCCGCCTGATGTCGATCCGCGAGGCATCCGCAAACAGGGCCAGGACGAGCGTGATCTCGGCGAGCTCGTTGATAAAGGCATTCTCGACGGGAAGATCGACAAGATTGAGCGCCGCCGACCCGATGAGGAGCCCGAACAGCGTGAACACGATCGGCCCGGTCACGCTTCCCTTCTCGCTCTTTCGCGAAAACAGCGCGTATGCGAAGATTCCCGCTGCGATGACGAAAAGGTCGGGAGTGTTCATGCCGTGCGCCCTGCCGATTCATGCCGGTCGTCGAGGGCCGCCGTGCCGGCTATCGACTGCCATCCAAGCATAGGCGTCAACCGCCGCTCGGCCAGAGGGTGGGCTGCTCCGCTCGTGGCGACCGCCGCGTCGTTGTCACGGTCGTGCGCAGTTGCTATTTCTTGCCCATGACCAGAATTGGAAACAGGAAGGCGCGGGCGCCTCTGCCGACCAGCGAGGGCTTCGCCAAGCTCTCCGATCACGCGCGCCTGCCCGGCCGATTCTTCTACCGGCTGATCGCCGCTGACGGCCGGTAGAGCGGCCGACGAGCGCCCCGATGGCGCGCGACGCGATCCATTCTTTTCGCATTCTACCGACCGTGGCCCGAGAGGCCGCCGGACAAGGACCGAGCCATGAGCAACGCCGAAGCCAAACCCCGCACCGTCTACGACAAGATCTGGGACGAACATCTGGTCGAGGAACAGGAGGGCGGTACCTGCCTGATCTATATCGATCGCCATCTCGTCCACGAGGTGACGAGTCCGCAGGCCTTCGAGGGTCTGCGACTGGCCGGCCGCAAGGTGCGTCAGCCGGAGAAGACGCTGGCCGTCGTCGACCACAACGTTCCGACCACCGATCGCTCGCACGGCATCGCCAACGAAGAAAGCCGCATCCAGGTCGAGGCGCTGGCGAAGAACGCCGCCGATTTCGGCATCGAATATTTTAACGAGGTCGACCGGCGGCAGGGCATCGTCCACATCATCGGTCCCGAACAGGGCTTCACCCTGCCGGGCATGACCATCGTCTGCGGTGACAGCCACACCTCGACCCATGGCGCCTTCGGGGCGCTGGCGCACGGCATAGGCACCTCGGAAGTCGAGCATGTGCTGGCCACCCAGACGCTGATCCAGTCCAAGGCGAAGAACATGCTGGTGGAGGTGAACGGCCAGCTTCCCGAAGGCGTCACCGCCAAGGACATTATTCTGGCCATCATCGGCGAAATCGGCACGGCGGGCGGCACCGGCTATGTCATCGAATATGCCGGCGAGGCGATCCGCGCGCTTTCGATGGAAGGCCGGATGACGATCTGCAACATGTCGATCGAGGCGGGCGCGCGGGCCGGGCTCATCGCGCCGGACGAGACCACCTTCGCCTATATCAAGGACAAGCCGCGCGCGCCCAAGGGCGAGGCTTTCGAGATGGCCGTCGACTATTGGCGGACGCTGTCATCGGACGAGGGCGCCCATTACGACAAGGTGGTGCGGCTCGACGCAGCCAATTTACCGCCGATCGTCTCCTGGGGCTCGTCGCCCGAGGACGTCGTCTCGATCGAGGGCGTCGTGCCCGATCCGACGGCGATCCCGGACGAGAACAAGCGCAAGTCGAAGCAGCGCGCCCTCGACTATATGGGACTGACCCCCGGCACGAAGGTCACCGATATCGCGGTCGACAAGATCTTCATCGGCTCCTGCACCAACGGCCGGATCGAGGATCTTCGGGCCGTCGCCAAGGTGGTCGAAGGGCGTCGTATGGCGACGGGCGTTTCCGGCATGATCGTCCCCGGCTCGGGGCTGGTAAAGGCGCAGGCGGAGGAAGAGGGGCTCGACCGGATCTTCACGGCGGCCGGCTTCGAGTGGCGCGAACCTGGCTGCTCCATGTGCCTCGGTATGAACGAGGACCGGCTGAAGCCGCATGAGCGTTGCGCCTCGACGTCGAACCGCAATTTCGAGGGCCGTCAGGGCTCCAAGGGGCGCACGCATCTGGTGTCGCCGGCCATGGCCGCGGCGGCGGCGATCGCCGGCCGCTTCGTCGACATCAGAACCTGGAAATAGAGACTGTCGTCCGAGGCTCCAATCGGCTTTGGGCGAACGGGATTAGGCGACCCGCGAGATTGAACCGACTGCGCCCGGTTGTCTGGTTGCGACGACGGTCATCGCGGCCGCGATGACGCAGTCCCGGCCGGCTTGCTTTGCCTGGTAGAGCCTGTCGTCCGCCCGCCGATAGGCGGATTCGAAGCTCTCGCCCGGCCGGGCGGCGGCGACCCCGAAGCTGGCCGTAATCTGAATGCCGACCAGCGGCAGCGGCCAGGCGACGCCCTTTAGCGCCTCGCGGATTTCGAGAGCCCTCGCGGCGCCCGCCGATGTATCGGCTCCTTCGACGAAGATCGCGAACTCCTCGCCGCCCATTCGTCCGGCAAAGCCGAGGCGATCGGCGAACAGACCGAGAAGCGCCCCCAAGCCGGCGATCACCATGTCGCCGGCCGCATGACCATTGCGGTCGTTCACGGCCTTGAAGTGGTCGACGTCGATCAGGACGAGCGCACCCTCGGCTTCCCGGCGCTCCGTGGCGGCGCGTAGTTGCAACTCGAAACCGCGGCGATTGAGGAGGCCCGATAGAAGGTCCGTCTCGGAGGAGACGCGATAGCGCTCGACGGCATCGAGACCGATGGCGATGAGCGCGGTGAAGGCGAACAGAAGACCGAACGCAATGCCGCCGAGCTGGAAGAAAAACGCCCAGCTCGACTGTCGCCAGTCGGCCATTGTCAGCTGGGGAGACGGATCGAGGAGAAACCAGACGTTCTGCGCCAGCAGGTTTGTTGCCAAAAGCAGGGCGAGTGCGAACAAGGCCCGGTTGACCGGTTTTTGCAGATTGCCCCACATTCGTGTGGCGGCGAAAAGCGCGAAGGCGGCGCATCCGGTCTGCACGGCGGCGATCTCCGTCGGAACGCTGTCGTAGAAGACCAGAGCGAGTCCGGCCACGACAAGCGTCAGCGCGACCACGGCCAGGGCGGCGCAGTCGTGCGGACGGCGCTGGAACCGCTGGGATATGCCGCGCGCCATCGCCATCATGGCGAACAGGAACAGGGAATCTTCGAAGATCGCTTTTGCGGCGCCGTAGTCCCCGCCTGGAAAGACCGCCGTCGCATAGCCGATGGCCGCCAGCGCGTATGCGATGCCCCATGAGACCCCGCCGGGAACGGTGACGCCGAGGACGAGGAAGACCCCCGAGATCGCCGCAAGAGCGAGAGGCACGCACCAGGCCAGAATGTCTGCTTCGCTCATGGCGGCTCGTAATCGAAAGACGGCCACGGGGCCGTGCGGGGTGACGGCGCCCCGATCCGTTGCTTGGAGCCATCGTATCTGGCTTAAGTTAACGCACCGCTTAAGTTGATCGTAGTATTGGCTCTGACTAGATCCGGAAATTGCTTTTAAAAACGGTGTGGTGACAGAGGCATGACGGAGGGGGATGCGGCCATCATTGGAGATTTGCGTGGCGGTCGTGCTGATCGGGCATGGCGCAAGCGAATCGGCCTCAGGGCCGGTCGCGAGGCTTGACGCCGGCCCCCGCAGGCGTGAAAGGCTTTTGCCATGGAAACGCTGGCCCCCGACATCGATATCAGGCGACTGCGCCTCAGCGACGCGCGCGATCTGGCACCGTTGATCTCGGCCTACAACCAGTCGCTTTTTCGCGGTGCGCCGGGGCCTCCGGACACCTATTACGCCGAGCAGCTGCTGCAGGACCGGACAGCGGAATTGCTCGGCGCGCGGCTGGATGGCGAGCTCGTCGGCTTCGTTCTGTTCTATGACATCCCGGATGTGTGGACCGGCATGCGCTCGGGGCTCGCCGACCACATCTATGTGGATCATCGGCATCGCCGCAAAGGCATCGCCAAGGCGATGATCGATCTGCTTGCCGACGAGGCGGACGGGCGCGGCTGGTCGAAACTGGTTCTGCATTCGCCGAGGAATCCGGGCAATGGGCGCCGGCTCTATGAAAAGATCGCCGATCCCGCGGACTGGTCGAGCTACGTGATCCGCTTTATCGACCGGGAGCCCCCGCCGACGTGATTCGAAAGCAGCAAGGAAGGTGCCGGACCTGTCTGGGCGAGTTGCGCCCTCTTGCCGCGCCTAATCGATTAAGCTGGCCTCGCCGTCCCGACTGCGATGCGAGAGACTTGCTTTCGCAGTTGCGATAAGCCTTTTAGGGTTCATCCGATCGCGCTGTGCGGCGTGAGGCCTTTGCCTATATGCTGCGTGGCGCAAGGGAAATTCGAGGACGAGAGAGCACCGATGTCCGACGCCCCACCCCCGCGGCCCCTCTCGCCGCATCTCAGCATCTACAAATTCCGCCCCACCATGGCGATGTCGATTCTGCATCGAATCACCGGCAGCGCGCTTTACGTCGGCACGCTGTTCTTCGTCTGGTGGCTGGTCGCCGCGGCCAGTGGTCCTGAGGCCTTCTCCTATGCCTCGTCGTTTTTCGGCTCCATCGTCGGCCGGTTGATCTTGTTCGGCTACAGCTGGGCATTGCTCCACCACATGTTCGGCGGCATCCGCCACCTCATCTGGGACACGGGGCACGGGCTTGGCAAGGAAACCTCGACCCTTCTGGCCCAGGCGACGCTGGTGGCATCGCTGGCCGTCACGCTGATCCTGTGGGTCGGCATCCTGGTCTTCGGTTGAGGGAGCGCGCCATGACCGACATGAGAACACCTTTGCGCCGCGTCCGAGGTCTCGGATCGACGCGCGGCGGCACCGATCATTTCTGGCAGCAGCGGCTGACCGCCGTCGCCAACCTGTTTCTGATCAGCTTCTTCGTGATCCTCGTCATCGCCCTTCACAACGAGAGCTATGCGGATGTGAGAGCCGCCTTCGCTAATCCGCTCGTCGGAATCGCCATGGCGCTGGTGACCGTGTCGGCGGCGGTTCACATGAAAATCGGCATGCAGGTGATCATCGAGGACTATGTCCACGGCGATGCGAAAGTGCCGCTGCTCATCCTCAACACCTTCTTCGCGGTCGCCGTCGCCGGCGCGAGCCTGTTCGCGATCGTCAAGATGAGCTTCGGAGTCTGACCATGGCAACGAATGGAACCGCCGACGGCAATAGAGCCGGGCAGCCGCATCGCAGCGCCCCGGCCCAGAACGGCAAGGCCTATCCCGTTACCGACCACACCTTCGACGTCGTCGTCGTCGGGGCCGGCGGCGCCGGTCTTCGCGCGACCCTTGGCGCCGCGCAGGCCGGACTCAAGACCGCCTGCATCACCAAGGTGTTCCCGACGCGCTCGCACACCGTGGCCGCGCAGGGCGGCGTCGCCGCTTCGCTCGGCAACATGGGCAAGGACGACTGGCGCTGGCACATGTACGACACCGTCAAGGGGTCGGACTGGCTGGGCGACCAGGACGCCATCGAATATCTGGTGCGCGAGGCGCCGGCCGCGGTTTATGAGCTGGAGCATTTCGGCGTGCCCTTCTCGCGTACCGAGGATGGCAAGATCTACCAGCGGCCCTTCGGCGGTATGACCACCGATTTCGGCCAGGGTCCGCCTGCCCAGCGCACCTGTGCCGCCGCCGACCGGACCGGGCACGCGATGCTGCATACCCTCTACGGGCAGTCGCTACGCCACTCCACCGAGTTCTTCATCGAATATTTCGCCATCGACCTGATCATGGACGAGGAGGGGGTCTGCCGGGGCGTGATCGCGCTCTGCCTCGACGACGGCACGCTGCATCGCTTCCGCGCCAAGAAGACGATCCTGGCCACCGGCGGCTACGGCCGCGCCTATTTCTCCGCGACCTCGGCCCACACCTGCACCGGCGACGGCAACGCCATGGCGCTCAGGGCGGGCCTGCCGCTGCAGGATATGGAGTTCGTGCAGTTCCACCCAACCGGCATCTACGGCGCCGGCTGCCTGATCACCGAGGGCTCGCGCGGCGAGGGCGGCTATCTCACCAATTCCGAGGGCGAGCGCTTCATGGAGCGCTACGCGCCGTCGGCCAAGGATCTGGCGTCGCGCGACGTGGTCAGCCGGGCGATGACGCTGGAAATTCGTGAGGGGCGCGGCGTCGGCAAGCAGAAGGACCACATCTTCCTGCACCTCGACCACCTCGATCCGGCGGTGCTGCACGAGCGGCTGCCCGGCATTTCGGAATCGGCAAAGATCTTCGCCGGGGTCGACGTGACCCGCGAGCCGATTCCGGTGCTGCCGACGGTCCACTACAATATGGGCGGCATACCGACGAACTATCACGGCGAGGTGCTGACCAAGAACGGCGGTAATCCCGATACTGTCGTGCCGGGGCTGATGGCGGTAGGCGAGGCGGCCTGCGTCTCCGTCCACGGGGCCAATCGGCTCGGCTCCAATTCGCTGATCGATCTCGTCGTGTTCGGCCGTGCCGCGGCGCTGCGCTGCGCCGAAACCGTCACGCCCGGCGAGGGCCACGCGCCGCTGCCGGCCGATGCCGGCGACAAGGCGATCGCCCGCCTCGACCGGTTCCGCCATGCCGCCGGCTCGACGCCGACGGCCGAACTCCGTAACCGGATGCAGCAGACCATGCAGTCGAACTGCGCGGTGTTCCGCACCGGCGAGGTTCTGGAGGAGGGGCACCAGAAGATTCACGAGGTCTGGTCCGCCTCGGAAGATGTCAGGGTGACCGACCGGTCGCTGATCTGGAACACCGACCTCGTCGAGACGCTCGAATACGACAATCTGATCGCACAGGCGGTGGTGACGATGGATTCGGCGCGCAATCGGACGGAATCGCGCGGCGCCCATGCCCGCGAGGATTTCCCCGACCGCGACGACGCCAACTGGATGAAGCACACGCTGTCGTTCTGCGACACCGATGCCAGGACCGTGACACTCGAGGACCGGCCGGTGCATGCCTATACGCTGTCGAACGAGATCGACTATATTGAGCCGAAAACGCGGGTGTATTGATCGACAATCGGCATGGCGGAATTTGGCAGGTGTAAGCTAACCGGGAAACACGGGCGATTGGTAAAGTCCCATATCATCCCCCGAGCCTTCACCGACCTTGTCTTGGACCATATTACCAGAGTCGAATATGGCTGTGGGTCCGATAGGCCGGTCGTCAGGAGAAGTAGCTGGTTCGACAACAAGCTGGTTACCAAAGAAGGTGAGGACATCCTTGCTCGGATCGATTCGGACGCGGTCAACGAAATAGATCGGCTCGGCTTGGCATGGCGTAGCTTTCCATTGACGGAAAATGCGGGGCGTTATTCGCTACCGGGCGCAGAGTTTGAGATTCTAACGCTTTATGATGTTAATTCGGAAAAGCTTAGACTATTCTGCCATAGTCTCCTGTGGCGGGCTAGTTTTAGTAGACGGTCGGAGTTTAGGGAAATTCGTATCGACCCAGTCGCAAAAAGAAAGCTGACGAACATTATTGTGGGAAGAGTTGAAGCGTCGCTTTCGGACTTCCCATGCTCGTTGATGCTGATAACGTCAATCGGGCAGCGGCATGTGCATAGTCCGTGTCGCGTGAAAATTCCTGTCTTTGGTTATAACAATGAAACATACGCGGACTTAAAGGTATTTCGTTTCTTTGTAGATGGATTGATAATCTATACGGGCAGGAAATTGTCTGATAAAAATCTGCTGAAATTTTGGGGCAATCGCGTAATCGGTGCATCCAACCAGCTTATGGTGCTGGGTAGAAAATTCGAAGGCTCTCGGCAGGAGGCAATGCTTAATTTCTTTCAGGATGAAATGTCTGAAAAATTTCCGGAGAACGCGGCGCGCATCTATCAATACCTCAACAACGAGAAGCTCCGAAACGCGCCCTAATTTTCGGGTCTAACCGTTACAGAAGGGGGAACCGGTCTGCCACAACCCGTCCATTGCCCTAGATATTTCTCGGGCACCGGTGACCGGTCCGCTTGAGCGGCCGACATTCAGTCATTTCGGAGGAACTGCATGAACCGATCAACAGGCGCCGGGCTCGCGGTAGTTGCCGCGCTCGCTCTGATGAATGCGCCAGCCCTTGCGCAATCGACGACCGAGGTGCCGAAGACCCGAAGTGAAGGGATTGCCGAGGCCGAAGCGGGTGGACCTGCGCAAGGAGTCCCGACGCCGACCAACCCAGCCGCGACGGAAACGCCCGAGAAACCGGCCGCTTCGGGCGGCGAGGCGAGCGATGCGACGGCCTCCGGTTCGCCGGCGGGCTCGGCGACGTCAGCGGCCGGGTCAGGTACGGTGGAGAGCGAGGGCAGCGCCATGCCGTCGAACGAGGTCGGCGAGAAATTCGAGCTGCCCCGCGTCAGCGGCGACAATCAGATCGAGATGATCGCGGGGCTCTGCGGCGTGCAGATGAAGCAGATGACGCCGGCCGCGTGCACCTGTCTTGCGACTGAAGCGATGAGCGAATTGTCAGACCCGCAGCGCGATTATCTGATTGCCAGTGTGGTGGCGCCGCCGGTCGCCGACCGCATGCTCAAGGACCGCCGCGTTAGCGAATCCGATCAGAAAACGATTTTCGCCTTCCTCAACACGACGTCGGACGCCTGCGCGACCGGAACGTTCGTTCCGGCACAGAACGGCAAGTCAGAGGCGCCGGCGCCCGCCAAATAGTCCTCGCGACGGAAGGGGCCGGTTGTGAAGCGACCGGCCTTTCGTCCGCCAGCAAGATTTTTTCTCGCCGAGCCATCGCGCAGCCCTATCGTCTGCGCGATGGCTCACGACAAAATTCACGCGCTCGCGCACCGCGCCGAAAATCTATGGGACAGAGCTCGCTTCCGGGCGAAGCGGGCGACCGGCCTTCTGGGCACGCCGATTCTTCTGGCCTATCGCGGGTTTCAAACGCCGCATGGGCTGTGGCTGCGCGGCCGGGTCATCGAGGATCAGGGCGTGATCTCGGCCGAACACTCCGAGTCGATCGTCGGCAATATGTGGCTCAGTCTCAAACGCTATGAGACCGACGAGGTCAGGGACGCGCGAATTGCCTATTCGACGGGCAGCATCACCGGCGAGGTGACGACCGACGAAGAGGGATATTTCGATCTGACCATCGAACACCCCGCGCTGAGCGAGGCGGCCCCTTGGCTTCCCGTCGAACTGATCCTCACCGAAGTGCCGCATTACAACGTGCGGCCGCTGGGAGCGAAAGCGGAAATCCGCATCGTTTCGCCAAAAGCCCGGTTCGGCGTCATCTCCGATATCGACGACACCATCGTGAAGACCGGTGCCACCAATTTCCTCAAGCACTGGCGGACGGTGGCGGCGAATTCGGCCGAGAGCCGGACCGCTTTTCCCGGCGTCACGCACCTTTACCGCGGGCTCGCAGAGGGCGAGGCGGGCCCGCAAACCAATCCGATCTTCTATGTCTCGTCCAGCCCCTGGAACCTGTTCGATCTGTTCGAGCGCTTCATGGTGCTGCACGATATTCCGCTCGGTCCGATGCTTCTGAAGGATTTCGGCCTCGACGCCACCAAATGGCTGACGGGCGGCCATGACGACCACAAGCTGACGATGATCGAGCGGGTGATGGCAGCCCATCCGCAACTGCCATTCGTGCTGGTCGGCGATTCCGGTCAGCGCGACGCCGTGATCTACGCCGAAGCGGCGCGCCGCTATCCGGACCGCGTCCTGGCTGTCCACATCCGCGACGTGACGGCGGGGCACCTCGCGCAGGAGGCCGACGAGGGTGTTGCCAGCCTGAAGCGCGCCGGCGTAGCCGTCACCGTGGCGCCGACGCTAGAGGAAGCGGCGGTCCACGCCGCCGAATCGGGGCTGGCGCGACCCTCCGTTCTCGAAGAGGTTCGCGGGGCCATTGAACAGAGGCGCCGGGAGGAGGGCCGTGTAGACGGCTAGGCCGCCGGCCCTGGATAGAGGCCGCACGGCGACATGGAAGGGGGCGTCGCCTGCCGGCGGGGCCGGTTCGCATCGGCACCGCGCCTATTCGGACGATCGGGCCACTCCTGCGCCGTTTCGTCTCTGGTGTTTTGCAGCGCACGCTTTATGTTGCGGCCAATCCAACCGGCACCGGATAAAGCGTCATGGTCGAACTCGCCCTTCCGAAGAATTCCACGATCAACCACGGCAAGGTGTGGGACAAGCCGGCGGGGGCGACGAACGTCCGCGAATTCAAAATCTACCGCTGGTCGCCGGATGATGGGGAGAATCCTCGCACGGACACCTTCTACGTCGATACCGACGACTGCGGGCCGATGGTCCTCGACGCGCTGCTGTGGATCAAGAACCGGGTCGATTCCACGCTGACTCTGCGCCGCTCGTGCCGCGAGGGCATCTGCGGTTCCTGCGCCATGAACATCGACGGTTCCAACACGCTCGCCTGCACCAAGGGCATGGACGAGATTGCCGGGCCGGTGAAGGTCTATCCGCTGCCGCATATGCCGGTGGTCAAGGATCTGATCCCGGATCTGACAGTGCCCTACGCCCAGCTTCGCTCGATCGAGCCCTGGCTGAAGACCGAGACGCCGGAGCCGGAGAAGGAGTGGCGCCAGAGCCACGCGGATCGCGAGAAGCTCGACGGCCTCTACGAGTGCATTCTGTGCTTCTGCTGCCAGACCTCGTGCCCATCCTATTGGTGGAACGGCGAACGCTATCTCGGCCCGGCGGTGCTGCTTCAGGCCTATCGCTGGCTGATCGATTCCCGCGACGAGGCGACGGGCGAACGGCTCGACGATCTGGAGGATCCGTTCAAGCTGTATCGCTGTCACACGATCATGAACTGCACCCAATCCTGTCCGAAGGGGCTGAATCCCGCCAAGGCGATCGCCGAAATCAAGAAGATGATGGTCGAGCGCCGCGTCTGATCGCGGGTGCTTGTCGATTTCTCGCTGCGAGGGAACGCCGCGTGTGCGGCGACTCTGTCACACTGACGGTCAAAACGGCCGCGATGGGTCGTAAACGCGACGCCGGTCCAATTTCCGGACATTTTCTCCCGTCACGGATGCGGGATGACGAGCATCCGATCTTTCCGCCGACTCGCGAGCGTATCCACCATCCTGTTCCCCTTCGTTCTCGCCGCCTGCGTCGGAACGCCGGAGATTGAGGATGTGATCAAGCCGATGAGCTACGGCCCGAGCCAGGAGTGTTTAGCGCGGGCGATGTATTTCGAATCCAACCGCTCCAGTCCCGACGGGATGCTGGCGGTCGGCACCGTGGTGATGAACCGGGTGGAATCGGACCGCTATCCCGGTGATGTCTGCGAGGTCGTCGGGCAGCCGCGCCAGTTCGCCCCCGGTGTGATGACCCGCCAGATGGGGGCCGGCAAGGAACTCGCCATGCAGACGGCCGCCGAGGTACTCTCCGGCAAGCGGCATGGCGGCGTCGAGAACGCCAAGTTCTTTCATACGGCGGGACTGAAATTTCCCTATAACAACATGAACTACAAGGCGATTGCCGGCGGCAACGCGTTCTATGAAAAGGTGTCGCGCCGGCGTCGTCCAGACGTCAGGATTGCCTCTCAGGCGGAAATTCGCGGGACGGGAGCCTCCGGCGCCATCAACCGGATTCGGCGGAAGCCGACGGAGAAGACCGACGCCGAGACGCAAGTGGCCGCGGTCGCGAAGACAGAGGCGCGGACGCCGGATGACAGTCAGTTTCTGGCACTGTGGCAGGGCCTGGCCGCCGGGCAGCCCGTCCCAAGGCCGGCCAAGGCGCAGGCCGCAGCCGCTGTCCCGCAGGGGAAGTCCGCGAGGCTTTCGGGCGCGACCGCCTTGCCGGGCGTCTCGGCCGAGCCCACGGCTGAACCCTCTCTCGCGGTGGCGAACGATCCGGCATCCGAAGTGGGCGGAAACCTCGGCCAATAGACTTATATCCGGAGGCAACGCCGCCGCCGCTCTCCCGGGCGGTTGATGCGCGGGCGTTGGACGGCAATCCGGGCAGGGATCGATGATCGTTGAACAGGGCAAGGATGGTCCGGCCGTCGACCGGGTCGGACCGATTCTTTATGCGCGCGGCGGCGACGGTCATCGCAACCGCCTGGCCGCGCTGGTCGTGCGGCCAGAGACAGACGAGCCGCCGCCGCTGCACGTTGGCGAAGAGGGCGTGGCGATAAAGCCCCGGCCGATCGCCACGCTGTTCGGCGTCGTGGTCTGGCGGTACGATTTCTCGTTGCCGGCAGGCCGGCCCGCCGCCTACCGGCTGGGCGGCGAGCGGTTCGAAATCGCTCCGCCCGACGATCCGGGCGTTCGGATTGCCTATGTCTCCTGCAACGGCCAGGAGCACGGCGATCTGGACCGCGGCGTCGGCGAGCGCGACGCGATGTGGAGCCGTCTCGTCGAAGAACATGGGCGCGCGCCTTTCGCACTGATGCTGCAGGGTGGCGACCAGCTCTATGCCGACGACGTATTGAGCGCGCACGAGGTGGTTCGGCGCTGGTCCGAGCGGCCAAAGCGCCAGCGGGCGGACATTGCCTTCACCGATGACGTGCGCGAGGCGGTCCGGCGCTTCTATTTTCGTCGCTATCTGACGACCTTCGCCCGTCCGGCAATGCGGACCCTGGCGGCGCGCATTCCTTCCATCATGATGTGGGACGATCACGACATCTTCGACGGCTGGGGCAGCCATCCCGAGCCCCTGCTCGACAGTCCGGTCGGGCTAGGCCTCTTCGCGGCGGCGCGGGAGATGTTTCTTCTGTTCCAACTCGCGGCCAACGAGGGCGCCATGCCCGACATCGCGTTCGATAGAAGCGGACGGACGCTCGGCGTGGCCGTGCGCTATCCGGGCCTGTCCATCCTTGCTCCCGATCTGAGGAGCGAGCGGCGCCCGGAC
Organism: Aurantimonas marina; assembly: GCF_017183135.1. Taxonomy (GTDB): domain Bacteria; phylum Pseudomonadota; class Alphaproteobacteria; order Rhizobiales; family Rhizobiaceae; genus Aurantimonas; species Aurantimonas marina. The sequence continues at coordinate 127,133 of NZ_JADDXW010000007.1, forward strand.
CGGGTGATGGGCGACGCCGGCTGGTCCGGGTTCGAACGCGCCATGGCCGCGACGCCCGATGGCGAGGCCATCCTGTTGATGTCGAGCGTTCCCGCACTCGGCCCACGGTTGAGCTGGGTGGAGGCCGTCGCCGACATCGTTCCCAAGATTCGCGAGCTGGAGGACGATCTGCGCGATCAGTGGCAGAGCCGCGCGCACCGGGAGGAGTGGAAGCGCTTCCTGCGCCTGATCGCCGAACGCCAGGAGGGCCATCGCGGTTGTATCACGGTGGTGTCCGGCGAAATCCACCTCGCCACCCGTGGCGAGATGCGGCTGAAGGACGGCTCGACCCTGCACCAGCTCGTCGCGTCCGGCATTTCACATCCGGCGCCGCGCGATTTTTATCCAATGATGCTCGGTCTCCTGGCGCGGGTCGGCGAAAGCCCGCTGCCGAAGCGGAAAATCCGCCTTCGGCCGCTGCCGTCGCAGCGTGCGATCTATACCGCGGAGCGGAACTACTTGGTTCTCACGCTCGTGGATGCCTCCTGGACGGTGCAATGGGAGCTAGAAGACAGCGGCCGCACGCCGTTGCTCTCGCTGTAAAAGGCGGCCGACGATTGTGATTCAGGCGCCGAATGTGGCCAGTTGCGATGCCGTTGCCGCGTTGACTTGGCCGACGCATCCCGATGTCCCAGGTTTGGCGGGATGTTGCGGCCAAATCGAGAAAAGTTCCATGATCACGGAATGACCCCATTGCTGCCAGGGTCCGTTCAATTTTTCGTCACAGCAATTACCGACAAGGCCGGCGTCGCGAATGTCGCAACGCAACATTAGGACTTGTCATGAAGCTTCTGCCCCAGGCCGCGCTGGCCGCCGCCCTCTTCGCCAGCACGCTGGTTACCGGATACACCGCCAGTGTCGCGCCTGTCGCCGCGCATGGTGTCCACAAAGCCGCTTCGGGCGCGGCCTCCTATTACGGCAAACGCTTTCACGGCCGCACGACCGCCAACGGCGAAAAGTTCAACATGAACTCGATGACGGCGGCGCACAAGACGTTGCCTTTCGGCACCAAGGTCCGGGTCACCAACCAGCGCAACGGCAAGTCCGTCGTCGTCCGCATCAATGATCGCGGCCCTTATGCCGGCGGTCGCGTCATCGACCTGTCCAAGGCAGCCGCCTCGAAAATCGGCATGATCCAGTCGGGCACCGCCCGGGTCACTCTCGACGTCGTCTGATCGAGCGACGCGCCGGGGCGACCGAGCGCCGCCACTGCATAGAGGCCGGTGAGGCCTGGGGATGACGGGAGCAATGGGGCCCGTCGGAACGCGAGGGGAAGGGGAGCAGGTCACTCCCTCCCGATGCCAGGCGGTGAACGCGCCGCGACGCAATTCCTTCCGCATCAATCTGTTGGTTCAGAGCGTCCGCTTCCCTCGGGCTGTTGGTTCAGAGCGTCCGCTTCCCTCGGGATCGGGCGCTTTCCTCATCTGGATCGGCCTTGTTCGATGCTGCCCCACTTGCTGACAGGCTGGCCGCCCGGGAACGGATACGGCCATTCGCCGGTTTCCTCGTCAGGAAACCGAGGAGCGCGACGATGCCGGACCCCAAAAATACCCAAGAGCCGCAAGCGCCCGATGGCGACGTTCTCGGCAACGCCGTGGAGCGGACCGACAATGCCTTTCGCGGCAAGAAGGATGGCGAGCGTCTGATCGGCAAGGACATCCCGATCGAGGAGCAGGATGCGGAGGAAGAGGAAAAATACTGACACGGACCCGGTGCTGAAACCGACGACCCGGCCGATTGCCCGCAAACCATGTTCCCGCTAAGCGTCGGCGATGTCAGGCACCGACGCGCTTCTCCATGAACTCGACCACTGGATGGCCGAAGGCCGAACCGTGGTTCTGTGGTGGCGCGACGACGACGCGGCGCAGCCCACTCCCGCGCTCGTCCGCCTCGTCGCGGCGGCGCGCCGTCACGGCGCGCCGCTGGCCCTGGCGGTGATCCCGGCGCGCATGTCCGATGCGCTCATTCCGTCCATCGACGACCCGCTGGTCAGCGTCCTGCAGCACGGATTCGCCCACCAGAACCACGCGGCAGCGAGCGAGCGCGCAGTGGAATGCGGCGGCGATCGGCCCGCAATGGCCGTCCTCGACGAGCTCGCTGCCGGCCGCGCGCGCCTGACCGCTGCTTTCGGGTCGCGATTTAGCCCGGTCATGGTGCCACCGTGGAATCGCATCGAGCCGGCGATCGCGACGGCGCTTCCCGATCGGGGCTTCGGTGGCCTTTCGGTCTTCGGCCCCCGCGCCGCCACCCAGGCGGGGGCCGGAAGCTTCGCGGTCAACGCTCATCTGGACCTTCTGACTTGGAAGGGTGGAGCGCGCTTCGCCGGGCGCGACAAGCTGCTCCGGCTTTGCGCGGAGCGGCTGGCCGATCGCCGCTGCGGCCGGACCGATCCCGACGAACCCTTCGGTCTTCTCACCCACCATCTCGACCATGACGCCGAGACCTGGGCATTTCTCGACGAGATCCTGGGTTTGCTCGCCGCGCACCCGGCGGTGCGCTGGACCGAAGCCGGCACGCTGTTCGCGAACGCCGCGCCCGGCTCCAAAGCAGCGCGGCGATGAGCGTCGTCGTCAGACCGGCCGTCGAGACCGATATCGAGGCGGTGGCGCGGCTTCTTCACGAACATATGAATGCGAAGATTCCGCCCGAACGCTGGCGGCTGCTCCTCGACTATCCCTGGCGGCCGGACGGGGTCGAGCGGGGCTGGCTGGTCGAGGATCGCGGCGTCGTCGTCGGCTTCATGGCGACCATCTACAGCGACCGGGACATCGCCGGGCAAACGCGTCGCTTCTGCGACCTGTCCTCCTGGTATCTGCTTGCCGATTACCGCGGTGACGGCACCGGCGACACGCTGCTCCAGGCGGGGATGGCGAAACCGGACGTGACCTATCACACGATGACCGCCCGGCGGGCGACGGGGCGAAAGATCCGCGCGTTGGGTTTCGACATTCTCGACGATACACGCAGCCTGTTCCGGCCCCTTGCGGAACCGCGCTCCGCGCCGCTGCCCTGTATCAGCGATAGGGCTGATATCCACACGCGGCTGACGCCGCCACAACGGGAGATGTTCGCCCGCCATGCCGGTTTCGATCTGCATCAGGCGATCGTCGACGGCGTCTGGCTGGTCTGGCAGCGCAAGCTGAAGGGCGAGGCGATCGCCTATCACGAAATTTTGCACGCCAGCGATCCGGCGTTTCTGTCGGCGAACGCGCAAGCCGTGGCCGATACGATCGCGACCGGCGAGCGGGGCGTATTGGCGGTGGATTCGCGCTGGATTGCGCCGGCGGACGATCCCGGCACCATCGAGCGGATCGTCCTGCCGCGCTGGTACCGCTCGCCGGACCTCGAGCGCCGCGACATCGACCACCTCTATTCCGAAGTGATCCTGCTTGATCAGAAGCTACCCTGACGGCCGGCCTGGTTCAGGCGGCCATGACGACGAGATCTGTAGGCTTTTCGACGCCGGCGACGCGACAGCCTACGCGTTGCGTAACCTGCTCGGCGGCGGAGAAACCCTGAATGCATGCCAGATCGTAGGTCGATCGGGTGGTGAGGGCGGACGTCGCCTCCGCCTTGTTGTGTTTCTCCAGCTTCGCCGCAAGGTTCACGGCATCGCCGATGACGGTGTATTCCAGGCGGAACTCGTCGCCGAGCGCGGCGAAGACAACCGGGCCGGCGGTGGCTGCGCCGTTGACCCGCAGCGAGCCGTCACCGTGTTCTGCGCTCATTCGCCGCGACCACTGCCGCGCCACGTCCATGATCTCGACGAGGGCGCGCAGCGCGTCGGCCGCCGCCGTATGCGAAGGCGAGGTCGCGCCGAAAGTCGCGAGCAGGCCGTCGCCGAGATATTTGTCGACGATCCCGCCATGGCGCTGGATGATTGGGACGATCAGCGCGTGCAGGCCGACCAGGGCCGCGACCACCCGCTTCGGTTCGTTGGCCTCGACGAATCTGGTGAACCCGCGAATGTCGAGAACGATGATCGCCGCGTCCCGTTCTTCCGCGTCGCCCGCGACCACCGCCACCGGCGACTTGGTGATGGCCCGCTCGACGTCGGCGGGAAGAAAGCGGCGGATTTCCTCACGTTCGACATGCTCGAGCACCGCCGCCGCAAGCAATCGCTTGGCGCGCGTCAGCGCCAGCGCGAGAACGATGGTCAGGACGAGGATAGCGACGATCTTGTCGATTTCCGCGCCGACGAGGATGCGATCGCTTTGGATATACTCGACGAAACTGCGGGTTATCGCCTGCATCCCCGCCGCGTGTATGGCGTAGAACGTCATGCCGACCCACCCGAGGGCGGCGATGGCGCCGATCGAGATCACCCAGATTGGATCGAATCGCAACGCGCGGATGGCGATGAAGATAAAGACGTACATCACCGTCGGCGCTTGCAGGGAGAAGCCGGCGCTTTGGCCGTACTGGATGTGAAAATACCAGATCAGTCCGTACAGCAGCGCGATGTCGACCAGCATCGACACGACCAGGAACCAGCCGGGCAACCGGATCCGATAGGACAGAAACAGGCGGAGCGCGGTGAAGGCGAGATAGATCGCCAGACTGACCGGCACCGGCTGTTGCATCAAGGCGTCGCTCGGACGCGGGGAGATGAGATAGAGAAGCGTGATGAAAACGCCGATGGCGAACTGCACCCACCCGATCAGTCGCTCGCTGACGGCCTCGAACTCCGCGACGACCTCCTGCACCCGGTCCGGAATCGCGGCGGCGGTCCGACGCCCCGCAAAGGGGGATACGAGTTTGGCGCGTTTGCTCATACCCGCGATCGAATCGGCCCGCCCGTGAACGGTCCGTCGCCTTCCTATGTCGCCGTTGGCCCATCAATTGGGCGGTGCCACGCCGGGCTGGAATGTGCGAGGGATAGTGCGATCTTGCGCCTCAAAAGGAAAGTCGCCAGTGTGGCGTGCAGAGAGCACGGCACGAGCGCCAGGAGTAGTTCATGAAAGCCCGGCCTCCGCGCGTCCTCATCTATAGTCACGACACGTATGGGCTGGGGCATCTGCGCCGCTGCCGCGTCATCGCGCAGGCGCTGGTTGCCCACCGTCCCGATATCGCCATCCTGCTCGTCGCCGGTTCCCCGGTGGTCGGCTCGTTCAGCTTTCCGCCGCAGGTGGATTTCATCCGCGTGCCGGGGGTCGTCAAGCTCGGCGCGGACAATTACGCGCCCTCCAATCCCGGCCTGTCGATCGAGGATCTCACCGAAATCCGCAGCGCCGTCATCAAGAAGACGGCGGAGATTTTCGACCCCGACATCTTTCTGGTGGACAAGGAGCCGCTGGGCATGCGCGGCGAGGTGGAGGCTTCGCTACGCCATCTGAAAGCCACCGGCGCGCGCCTCGTCCTCGGCTTGCGCGACATCATGGACGAGCCGTCCCGGCTGGTCGAGGAATGGACCCGCAAGGATGCCTTCGTCGCTCTCGAGGAGTTCTACGACGACATCTGGATCTATGGTCTGCCGCAGATCTGCGATCCGCTGGAGGGCATCGGCGTGTCGGAAAGGGTGCGTCAGAAGGCGGTATTCACCGGCTATCTGCACAGGGCGGACGAGCCGTCCGGCGCCCTGCCCGATCGTATCCGGATCGGCGAGAGACCCTTTGTCCTCGTCACCACCGGCGGCGGCGGCGACGGGACGATGCTGGTCGACTGGGTCCTGCGCGCCTATGAAAGCGACCCCGCGATCGGGGTTCGTGCCAAGATCGTCCTCGGCCCCTTCATGGAGCCGGGCTTCCAGGCGGATTTCCAGCGTCGGGCGGCAAAGCTCCACAGCGTCGACGTGATCACCTTCGCGGCCAGTATCGAGCCGCTGTTCGAGCGGGCCGAAGGCGTCGTCGCCATGGGCGGCTACAACACCTTTTGCGAGATTCTGTCCTTCGACAAACCGGCCGTCGTCGTGCCGCGCCGGCAGCCGCGGCTCGAGCAATATATCCGTGCTTCCCAGGCCGAGAATCTGGGCCTGTTGACGATGCTGCTCGACGACCGCCTCGACGACGCGTCGGCGATGGCGGACGCCATCCGGGCGCTGCCGGGACAGGCCAGGCCAAAATCCGCGGCAATTCCCGGCATTCTCGACGGGCTGAAAACGGTCTGCGAGAGGGCCGACGCGTATATCGCCGCCGGTCGGACGGAGAAGGACGACGCCTACGACTGGAAGGGTGCGAGGCTGCGTCCGATCTCCAAGGCCGGGATGGCATGAGGATCGCATTCTATGCGCCGATGAAATCACCGCGCGATTCGCATCCATCCGGGGATCGCACCGTGGCGCGTGGCCTCGTCGAGGCGTTGCGGCTTGCCGGACACGATGTCGTGGTGCCTTCCGATTTTCGCAGCTACGATCGGGGCGACCCGTTGCGGCAGGCCCGCATCGAACGGCTCGGCCGGCGGCTCGGCGACCGAGTCATGCGTCGGAATGACGGCCGCGCGCCGATCGACTTCTGGTTCACCTACCATCTCTATCACAAGGCCCCGGACTGGCTGGGGCCACGCGTCGCCACGGATCTCGGCATTCCCTATGCGGTCGCCGAGGCGTCGGTGGCCGAGAAGCGCAAGGGCGGGGCCTGGCACAGGGGGTATGAGGCGAGCCTTGTGGCGCTGGCGCGAGCCGACCTCGTTGTCGGTCTCAATGCGACCGATCGGCCCGGCGTGCTGTCCCGGATGCGGCCGGAGGCGCGCTATCTGGAGCTCGCGCCATTCCTCGATATCAGGCCCTATGCCGAGGCAGTGGCGAACCGGGAGACCACGCGGGCGCGGCTCGCAGCGCGCCACGGCCTCGCCGGCGACCGTCCCTGGCTGCTCACCGTCGCGATGATGCGCCAGGACCAGAAGCTCGTCTCGTACCGCTTGCTCGCCAAGGCTCTGCAATCGCCCGGCGATGCCCAGTTTCATCTGATCGTCGTCGGTGCCGGACCGGCGGAGGAACAAGTGCGCGAGGCCTTCGCCGCGCTCGGTTCCCGTGTCACCTTTCACGGCGCGGCCGACCCTGCCGAGATGCCGGCCCTTTATGCCGCGGCCGACCTCTATGTCTGGCCGGCCATCAAGGAATCCTGGAGCATGGCCTTTCTTGAGGCACAGGCTGCGGGCGTGCCCGTTGTCGCCGGCCGCAGCGGCGGCGTTCCAGGCGTTGTCGCGGACGGAGTGACCGGATGCATCGCCCCGGAAGGGGACGCCTCTGGCTTTGCCGACGGCGTTCGGCGTCTGCTCGATCCAGCCGTGCGAGAGCGAATGGGCCGCGCCGCTCGGCAGCGCATGCTCGCGCACCACGACCTCGCCGTGGCGTCGAAGACGCTCGATGACGCGCTGGGAGAAACGCTCGCCCGCAACCGGCCCGGGCCCTTACGAAAGATGATGTGATGCGGGTTCTCTTTCACGTGCAGCATCTTCTGGGCGTCGGGCATCTGCGGCGCGGCGAGCTTCTCGCCAACGCCATGGCCGGGCGCGGCATGGCGGTGACCATCGCGCTCGGCGGCATGCCGGTGCCCGAAATGCCCTTTGCTGGCGCCGATGTCGTGCAACTGCCTGCGACCAAGCTGAAGGGCGCCGATTTCAAGGTGCTCTACGACGCCGACGGCAAGCCGGTGACGGATGCCTGGCGCGTGGCGCGGCGTGACGCGCTGTTGCATCTTTACGAAGAAATCCGGCCCGATATCGTCCTCCTGGAGATGTATCCCTTTGGGCGCTGGCGCTTCGGTTTCGAGCTCCTGCCGCTGCTCGAACGCGCCGCCCGCGACAAGCCGCGGGTCAAATGCGTCACCTCGGTGCGCGATATATTGGTCGCGACCAAGCATCCCGAACGGGCCGAGAAGGGCGCGGCGATCGCGCGCGCGCATCTGGACGCCGTGCTCGTCCATTCCGATCCCACGCTCTTCGCCTTCGAGGAGACCTATCCGCATGCGGAGGAACTCGCCGATCTCATTGGCTATACCGGCTACGTGACCGAGCCGGCCGAGCGGGTTCCCGGAGCCTCGAATGGCGAAGTGATCGTCTCGGCCGGTGGCGGAGCGGCCGCCGGTGGCCTGATGCGGGCCGCCATGGCTGCCCGTCCGTTGACGCCCCTTGCCGACCGGGTCTGGCGTTTCTTCACCGGGCCGCGCTTTCCCGCCGAGGCCTTCGAGGAATTGTCCGCGATGGCGGACGAGCGGACCGTCGTCGCTCGTTTCGCGCCGAATTTCCAGGAACTGCTCGACGGCTGCGCCCTGTCGATTTCGCAGGCCGGCTACAACACGGTGATGAATCTCCTGCGGGCCGAGGCGCCCGCCGTGGTGGTGCCCTATGACGAGGGCGAGGAGACCGAGCAATGGCACCGCTCGCAGCGCATGCGGGACATGGGGTTCCTGTCCGTCGTCAAGGCGTCCGAACTCTCCCCGCCGACGATGGCGGCGGCGATCGCCGAGGCGCTGGAGCGACCAGCCGCCAAACGTCCGTCGATCGATCTCGATGGCGCGGAGCATGCGGCACGGATGATCGAGGCGCTTGGCAAAGGCGATGATCGCAGCGGGATGACCCGGTAGATGGCCTCCATGCGATCGAGAAATTGCATGACTTCGGCTGCGGGATCATGGTGCAATCGATTCGATGGCCACTCTGCCTCCCGCCGGGAAGTGGCGGGAGGCGCATAGGAGGATGGGCGTGGCGAGCGAGACGGCGATACTGGAACGCCCCATGTCGGATAGTCTGGAAACCAGCCCGTGCGACGCCTCCGCGCTTCTGTCAATCGAATCCCTGTCGGTCGAGTTCCGTTCGATGGCCGGCATGGTAAGGGCGGTCAACGGCCTGTCGATGACGATTGGCGCCGGGCAAACCGTCGCGCTGGTCGGGGAATCCGGTTCCGGCAAGACCGTAACCTCGCAGGCGATCCTTGGAATCTTGCCGAAGGGCGCCCTGATCACCGGCGGCCAGATCCTATTCCGCGACCCTCTGCAGGGCGTCGTCGATCTCGCGGGCCTATCGCCGAGGAGTTCTCGCTTTCGGGCGATCCGCGGCCAATCCATCTCCATCGTCTTTCAGGAGCCGATGACCTCCTTCTCGCCGCTCCATACGCTCGGCGACCAGATCGGCGAAGTGCTCGAAGTGCACGGGCGCGGCAGCGGCGCGGAAGTCCGCGAGCGCACGATCGAGACGCTACGGCTGGTGCGGTTTCCCGAACCGGAGCGGGCGCTGAAATCCTACCCGTTCGAATTGTCGGGCGGGCTACGGCAACGGGCGATGATCGCGATGGCGCTGATCTGCAAGCCGGCGCTGCTGATCGCCGACGAGCCTACGACCGCCCTCGACGTCACCTTGCAGGCCCAGATTCTCAAGCTCCTGCGCGACATGCAGGCCGAACTCGGCATGGCCGTTTTGCTGATCACCCACGATCTCGGCGTGGTCGCCAATCTTGCCGAGGAAGTGGTCGTCATGCACCACGGCAAGGTCATGGAGTCCGGTTCCGCGACGGCGATTTTCGCGCGCCCGCAGCACCCCTATCTGATTTCGCTGATGAAGGCGGTTCCCGATCTCGACCGGGAAGAGGCGCCACGCCTCAAGCCGATCCGCGAGATCAAGGTCGATGCCGAGGCACTGTTCACGCGGGAATCGGTGGGCGTGCCCGGCGAAGCGCTGCTTGAACTCAAGGGGCTCGGCAAGAGCTTTTCCCGGCGTGGCGACAAACGTCTTTTCTCGCGGGCGCCAACGCCGGGTGTGCATGCGCTCAAGGATGTGTCCTTGACCGTTCGCCGCGGCGAGTGTCTCGGTCTCGTCGGCGAATCCGGTTCCGGCAAGACGACGCTGGCGCGCGCCATCATGCGTGCCGTGACGGTGGATTCCGGTTCGATGGTGTTCAACACCCAGTCCGGGCCTGTCGACCTCGTTAACGCCGACCGCGCTGAACTTTTCGCGGTTCGCAACTGCCTGCAATATGTCTTCCAGGATCCGTTCTCCTCGCTCGATCCGCGCATGACCGTCGGCGCGATCCTGGCCGAACCGTTCGAGATCCATCGCAAGAGCGGCGGGTCCGAGAAGCAGGCGCGGATCGAGCGGCTGTTGGCAGCGGTGGGACTGGAAGCGCAATACGCCAATCGCTATCCGCACAGCTTCTCCGGCGGCCAGCGCCAGCGGATCGGCATCGCGCGGGCCCTAGCTTTGCAACCGGAATTGCTCATCTGCGACGAACCGGTAGCCGCTCTCGACGTTTCGGTTCAGGCGCAGATTCTCAACCTGTTGAAGGACCTGCAGCGCCTCTGTGGGCTCACCTACCTGTTCATCTCCCACAATCTGGCGGTCGTGAATTACGTCGCCGATCGTATCGCAGTGATGTGCGACGGCGAGATCGTCGAGCTCGCGCCGCGCCGGGAGTTGTTTCGTGCGCCGCTGCATCCCTACACGCAGATGCTCATGCAAGCGGTGCCGCATGCGGATCCCTCGCGGCCGCTCGACTTCGCCCGTATCCCCTCGGCCGGCGAGTCCGGCCGGCGCGAATGGCCGGAGCCGTTCACCGTTGTCGAGGGGATCGAACGGCCGCTGCTGGAGGCCCGGCCGGATCATTTCGTGCGTGCGGCCAATCTCGAATTCCTGACCGCCATGTCCGCCGCCCCGCCAACGGCAGGCTGAGATGGCGGTGCACGACAGCCTCGACGAAAGCGTCTTCCGCTACGTCTGGCGGCACACGCGCCGGCAACAGCTCTGGCTGTTCTTCGTTCTGCTGGTCTCGCTGCCGTTCTATTATCTGACGCTCGATCTGCCGAAACGCATCGTCAACGGCCCGATCCAGGGCGAATGGCAGCCAGGCAAGACCGAAACGATCTTCGAGGTAATCCTGCCGGTTCCGGACTTTCTCGGCGGCGGGACAGTCGCCCTGTTCGACGGGGTCGAATTCGACCGGTTCGGCGTTCTCGTCAGCCTCAGCCTGACTTTCCTGTTTTTCGTCGTCGTGAACGGGCTCTTCAAGTTCTATCTGTCGAACTACAAGGGCCAGCTCGGCGAGCGGCTGCTCCGCCGCCTGCGCTATCAACTGGTCGATCGGGTGCTGCGGTTTCCGACCGGCCGCTTCAAGCAAATCCGCGGGCCCGAGATCGCGTCGATGATCAAGGACGAGACCGAGCCAGTCGGCGGTTTCGGCGGTAGCGCGTTCGCCGATCCGGCGCTCCTGCTCAGTCAGGCGCTGACGGCTCTCGTTTTCATCTATCTGCAAAACATCTGGTTGGGCATGGTGGCGGGCGCCATCGTGCTCGTCCAGCTTATCCTGATCCCTCAGATGCGCCGCCGCCTCATCGTTCTCGCCCGCGCACGCCAGTTGACGGCGCGGCTGCTGTCTGGCCGAATCGGCGAGATCGTCGAAAGCATTCCCTCGATCCGCACCAACGATACTTCCAACTGGGAGCGCGCCGAACTCGGCAGCCGCCTCGGCAAGATCCTCTGGATTCGCTATGATTTCTTTCGGTGGAAGTTCCTCACCAACTTCGTCAACAATTTGCTCGCCCAGATCACGCCCTTCATCTTCTATCTCGTTGGCGGTTATTTCGTCATTGTCGGACGGCTCGACATCGGGCAGCTCGTCGCGGTGATCGCGGCCTACAAGGATTTGCCCGGACCGCTCAAGGAACTGATTACCTGGGATCAATTCCGCGTCGACGTTCAGTCCAAATATTCGCAAATCCGCGAGCAGTTCGCGCTGGGAAATCTGCTCTCGCCGACAATCCATGCGGTATCTTATGAGGAACCACCGCGAATCGGCGGTGATATCTCCATCGTCGGTTTGCGGATCGCCGACGATGCGGGCAACGACCTGTTGGAGCCGACGAGCTTGCGAGTTTCAGCGGGCGAGGCGCTTGCCGTCGTCGGACCGGTCGGAGGCGGCGGCGAATACCTCGCCGAGGCGCTGGTCCGGCTGGTGGATGTTGCCGGAGGACGCATCAGTATCGACGGGCATGCCCTGGATGGCTTGCCGGATTCCTTCGTCGGGCGCCGCATCGCCTATGCGGAGGCCGGCCTCTACTTTCCCAGAATGTCGGTTCGCGAGGCGCTGGTCTACGGCCTGCGCCACGCCCCGCTGATCCGCGAGAAACGGCGCGGACGCGAGGAGGCGATCCGGCTCGAGGAGGCGCGAAAGTCCGGCAATATCGACCTCGATATCCGGGACGACTGGATCGACTACAAGGCGGCGGGTGTCGATGGGCCGGAGGCGTTGACGCAGCGTCTTGCCGAGGTGCTGGAGATTGCCGGGCTGGGGCTCGACATCTCGCGGCTCGGACTGCGCAACCGGCTGCCGTCCGACCTGCCGGATGAGGTGACCAAGCGTATCCTCCATGCGCGGCAGCATTTTCGCGCCTGTCTCTCGGAGGGCGGCGACGAGGAGTATTTCGAGTCTTTCCACGCGGAGCGCTATTCCGACTACGCCACGCTGTTCGAAAATCTCGTCTTCGGAATTGCCCTCTCCGAGGCCATAGAGGGGACCCCGCTTGCCGCGCGGCCGCAGATGCGAGCGGTTCTCAAGCAAACTGGGCTCGATCGGACACTGTTCGACATGGGCCGGCAGATCGCCGAGACCCTTATCGAGATTTTCGGGGACCTTTCTCCCGACAATCCGCTGATGGACAGTGTCGACCTGATCTCGCCCGACGACGTCGATCTTTACCGTTCCACGCTTCGCCGTGTCGCTGGGGGCGGCCAGGTGTCGGACGAGGACCGCTGCGCCCTGCAGGAACTCGCCTTCGGCTATATCGAACCGCGCCATCGCATGGGCCTCCTCGACGAGGACATCAAGGCGGTGGTTCTTCGCGGCCGGGACCGGTTCCGTGAAGGCCTCGATCCGGACCTGGCCCAGGCTGTCTCCCTCCATTCGCCCGAATCGGTCAACCACGCGGCGAGCTTCCAGGACAACGTTCTGTTCGGCCGCGTCGTCGACCGCTACGCCGAAGCTTCGACGCGGATCAACGAAGTGCTGCTGGAGACGCTGCGCGAGACCGGTCTGTCCGACGTGGTATTCGAGATCGGGCTCGATTTCGACATGGGTAGTGGCGCCAAGCGTCTGTCCTCCGGCCAGCAGCAGAAGCTGGCGTTGGCTAGAGCGCTGCTCAAGCGCGCCGACCTGTTCGTCCTCAACCGGCCGATTTCCACCCTTGACGGCGACAGCCAGCGGGCGACAATTGAGCGGGTCCTTGCATCGCGCGAGACTCTCGGTGCTGAACGGCAGACGATTTTCTGGGTCTTGAGTCATGCCGAGCATGCGGAACTGTTCGATCGGACGGTCGAATTCCGGGACGGCCGGATGACGACCTCGCAGCGCAAGGTCAGTCGCGCGATCGACGAGCCGGCCTGAGGGGATACGGGTAACGATGATTCGGACGATTGCGGGCAGAGGGACGACGTGACGCTTCTGAAATCCGAAATGGATCTTCTGCGGTCGGTCCCGATCTTCGCCGGCATCGAGCCGAGCCGGTTGAAGCTGATTGCCTTTACCGCCGATTCGATCGCCTACCGCGCCGGACAGGTGCTGGTCCGGCAGGGGCAGCCGGGAGACGCGGCTTATGTGCTGGTGGAGGGTGAGGCGGAGGTGTCGGTGGAGACGGAATCCGGTGACTATGTGGTCGCGACACTCGGATCCGGCGATGTCGTGGGCGAGATATCGATCCTTTGCGATTCTCCGCGAACGGCCACGGTGACCGCCAGCACCGACGTGTCGGCGCTGAGGGTGCGCAAGGATTCGTTCCTGCAGCTTCTGCGCCAGTTCCCGGAGATCGCGGCGGAGGTGATGCGCACCCTGGCTGAACGCCTGACCCACACCAACGAGGAACTCGTCCGGGCGCGCAATCTGGCAGCGTCACGGGATGACGACGCTTGACCCGCTTCCAGCTGACGATCTGGGGCGCGCGCGGCAGCATTCCCGCGCCCGCCGCCGCCAACACCCGCTTCGGCAGCGACACGAGCTGTATCGAGGTCCGCTGCGGCGACCATGTTCTGGTGCTCGATGCGGGAACGGGGGTCGTCGGCTGCGGCCGCAAGCTCTGCTATGAGGGCGTGCGGGACCTCGACATTCTTTTCACCCACTGCCACTTCGACCATATAATGGGCCTGCCGTTCATGACTCCGCTGTACACGGAGGAGGCCGTGGTGCGGCTTCACGCCGGGCACTTCCTCGATGAAACCACCTGCCGCCGCATGGTCGAGCGTTTCATGCGCCCACCCTATTTTCCGGTAACGCCGAAGCAGTTCACCGCGCGCATCGACTATCGCGACTTTCGTCCGCCAGAGGTTCTGGAACTCGCCGACGACATCCATGTCCGCACGGTCCGGCTCAACCATCCGAACGGCGCCGTCGGGTATCGGATCGAGTATGGGGGGCGGTCGTTCTGCTACATCACCGATACGGAGCACGAATCCGGCAAGCCGGACGCCGCGATCCTGAATTTCATCGCTGGCTCGGATCTGATGATCTACGATTGTATGTATACGGACGAGGAATTTCCCACGTTCCAAGGCTTCGGCCACTCGACCTGGCAGGAGGGTGCACGGCTTTGCCGCGCGGCCGGCGTGGCAAATCTCGTCATCTTCCATCATGATATATCGCGAACCGACGCTTGGCTGGAGGCTCTCGCAATAACAGCGCGGGAGGCGTTCCCCGGAGCGATCGTGGCGCGCACGGGCCTCACTCTGGACATCGGTGAAGGCGTGCGAATCCCGGAAGGCGGCTGAGATGGGCCTGGCAAAGCAGGTTGACGACTGGCTGATCCGCGAGGCACTCGGCAATCCCAATCTGGAGGAGCTCTTCCATCAGCTTTGCCTGAGGCTGAGCGGCATCGGAATCCCGATCACCAGGGCCCGGCTGAACTGGCCAACCCTGCATCCGCTGTTTCGAGCCGAAATGATCAAATGGCACCGGGACGAGGATGCGGTTCTCGAGCATTTCCATCATCAGGACGCCAACACCGAGGCCTGGCAGAGAAGCCCGCTGCGCTACATGCTGGAAGCGGACCTTCCCGTTCTTCGGCGGCGGTTGACCGGACCGGGCCAGCTTCTCGACTTCCCGCTGTTCGAGGAACTCGCGGCCGAGGGCTACACCGACTACATCGCGCTTTCGACCGAATTTTCGCAACCCACGACATTCATGGATATGCCCACGGCCGGAATCTTCGTCATTTGGGCGAGCGATCGTTCTTCCGGGTTCACCGACGAGGACATTGGCGTTCTGCAGGCGATCCAGCAGACCTTCGCTCTCGTGTCCAAGACGATCATTCAGTCGCGGATCACGACCAACATCGTCGAGACCTATCTTGGACGTCAGGCTGGCCATAGCGTGCTCAGCGGCAATATCCGCCTCGGCGACGGGGCGACGACGAGGGCCCTGGTCTGGTATTCTGATCTGCGCGACTCCACCAGGCTAACCGGTCGGCTCGAGAGCGCCGCATTCTTGCGGCTTCTCAACGACTATTTCGAATGCGCCGCGCGTCCGGCGATCCGGGCCGGCGGCGAGGTCCTGGCCTTCATCGGCGATGCCGTGCTGGTGATCTTTCCGCTGGACGACGTGGCGGATGCCTCGGCCCTTAGCGTCAAGGTGTTGGAGGCGGTCGGTGAATCGTTCAAGATGCGCGAGGAGGCCAACGCCGCCCGGCGCGAACGCGGCCTGGAGGTCATGGATTTCGGCATCGGCCTCAATATCGGCAACGTCGTCTTCGGCAATATCGGCGTGCCCGAGCGCCTGGCCTTCACCGTGATCGGACCGACGGTCACCGAGGTCGAGCGCATCGAAAAACTGACCAAGACGATGGAGCTCAGCGTCCTCGCCAGCGCCGAGGTCGCCGCGCTCTTGCCCGAACGCTGGGATTCGGTCGGCGTCCATGCCCTCAACGGCATCGAGCGGCGTATGGAGCTATTCACGCCGCGTCTGGCGGAGGCCGTGCCGCTCCGCGCTGCCGGCGCGGGTGAATAATCGATGCGCTAATGATGCGGGTCGACCGCGTCGCGCAACCCATCGCCGACGAAGCTGAAAGCGAGCACGGTCAGGACGACCGGCAGCATCGGCAAGAGCAGCCAGGGATAGAGCGCCACCGCCTCGATGTTCTGCGCTTCCGACAACAGGACGCCCCAACTGGTGATCGGCGGACGGAGACCCAGCCCGAGGAAGCTCAGAGCCGTCTCGGCGAGAATCATCGTCGGGATCGACAGCGACGCCGAGGCGATCAGATGGCTCATGAAATTAGGCAGGAGGTGCCGGAAGATGATCCGCCGCGGGCTCGCGCCGAGCATTTCGGCAGCGACGACGAAATCCTCCTCGCGCAGCGCGAAAAGCTTCGAGCGCACCGCGCGCGCCAGCCCCGGCCAGTCGAGCAGCGCCAGGATCAGGGTAATGCCGAAATAGATCAGCAGCGGGCTCCATGTGACCGGGAGCGCCGCCGAAAGGGCGAGCCAGAGCGGCAGTTCCGGGATCGACCGCAGGATTTCCGTCGTCCGCTGCACGACGGAGTCGACCCAGCCGCCGAAATAGCCTGCGAGACCGCCGATGGTAATGCCCAGAAGAAAGCTCAGCGTCACGCCGACGAGGCCGACGGTCAGCGATATGCGCGCGCCGTAGGAAATGCGCGAAAACATGTCCCGGCCGAGACGGTCGGTGCCCATCAGGAAGAATGTGCCTTCCTCGGGAGGGCAGATAAAATGGAACCGGGCTTTCGCCATGCCCCAGAATTCATAAGGGTCGCCCTGGCAGAAGAACCGCAGCGGCAGCGGCCGGGATGTGTCTTCGCTGTATTCGCGCTTCAGCGTCTCCAGATTGAGATTGTAGTCGAGGCGATAGACGAAGGGGCCGACGAACTGGCCTTCGTGGATGAGATGCAGCGGCTGCGGCGGAGCGAAGATAAAGTCGGTGTTGCGGGTCTGGAGTTCGTAGGGCGCGATCATCTCGATGATGACGATCGCGGCGTAGCTGAACAGAAGGAAGGCGAGCGAGACGACCGCCACGCGGTGGCGCAGGAAGCGCCACCAGATCAGCTTCGTCTGGGAGGCCTCCATATAGGCCTGGGAGACCGTCGAGCCTGCGGCGACCGTCGCCTCCGGATCGAACGGTTCGCGCGAGACGAAATGGGGGGTGGGGCTCATCGCGCCGTACTCCGGCCGAGGCGAATACGCGGATCGAGTATCGCCAGCAGGATGTCGGAGACGAACATGCCGACCACCGTCAAGAGCGCCAGGAACATCAGGAACGAGCCGGCCAGATACATGTCCTGACTGCGCAGCGAGGAGAGCAGCATCGGCCCGGTGGTCGGCAGTGACATCACCGCTGAAATGATCACCGAGCCGGAGACGATCTGCGGCAGCAGGCTGCCGAGATCGGCGATGAACGGGTTGAGCGCCATCCGCAGCGGGTATTTGAGCAGAAGCCGGCGCTCCGGCAGCCCCTTGGCGCGGGCGGTGACGACATATTGCCGGTTGAGCTCGTCGAGGAGGTTGGCCCGTAGCCGCCGGATCATGCCGGCCGTACCCGCCGTGCCGATCACCAGCACCGGCACCCACAGATGCGACAGGACCGAGCCGACCTTGGCGAGCGACCACGGCGCGTCGATATATTCCGGCGCCATCAGTCCGCCGATCGAGGTGCCGAACCAGATATTGGCGAGATAAAGCAGGATCAGCGCGAGCAAGAAGTTCGGCGTTGCCAGGCCGAGGAATCCCAGGACGCTGAGCCCGTGGTCGCCCCAGCTGTATTGGTGCGTGGCCGAATAGATGCCTATCGGAAACGAGACGAGATAAACGAAGATGACTGTCGCCACATTGAGCAGGATGGTCATCGGCATCCGGTCGCCGACGACGTCCGCGACCGGCTGATTGTATTCGAAGGAATAGCCGAGATCGCCCTGCACGAGGCCGGTCACCCAGACCACATATTGCTGCCAGAGCGGCTTGTCCAAGCCGTATTGCTCGCGCAGGAACGCGATCTTGTCGGCGGTGACGTTTTCGCCCTGGGCCTGGATTTCGGCGATGTAGCTGGTCAGGTAGTCGCCGGGGGGCAGCTGGATGATAATGAAGATCAGAACGCTGATCGCGAGCAGCGTCCAGGCCATGGTGACGAGACGGCTGGCGAAATAGCGGATCACGAGGGCGAACCTGCAGCCACGTTCGACTGGCAATCGAACCAGAACGTATCGGGATGGTAGACGCCGAAATAGGCGCCGGGATTATAGTTGTAGACGCCACGCTCCGGCACATTCCGCAGCGCGTCCGAAACGACAACGATCTGATCGACGCCTGCGACAATGCCGATCGTGTAGACCTCATCGGCCGAGATCTGCAGCATCTTGTCCCAGATCGCCGCGAGCTCCGCGGTGTCGGTCGTCCGCATCCATTGCCGGCGAAGTTCGATGAGGCGGCGGATGCCGGCCAGGTCCGGGCCGTCGCCGGGCGCCTCGCCGCCGGTGCCGCCGGTTTCGACCCACATACCGAAGCCGGGCCATTGCATCTGTTCGGCCGTGGAGGGCGCCAGTTCAGCCGGGTCCGTGGCCGGGGTGGGCAGCCCATTATCGAGCCCCGTCCAGACCGACATCAGGGTCGAGCCGGCCTTGATGCGGTTGCGGAAGATTTCCCGCTGGGATTCGCGTATCAAAAGATCGATCCCGATCTTGCGCCAATCGTCGCGGACGAGCTGCAGGACGTCGGACTGTTCGCTGCTTTCTCCCGCCGTCTCGACGACGATGCGGATCTCGCGCCCATCCGGCAGTCGCCGCAGGCCGCCATGGGTGGCGGGCTTTAGGCCGAGGTTGTCCAGAAGCAGGTTCGCCTTGTCGGGGTCGTAGGCGGCCCAGCGGGAACCCAGTTCCGGAGCGAACAGCGGGGAGTTTGGAAGCACCGTATTGGCGCCCGGCTCGGCGAGGCCATAGAAGATTGCCTTGTTGATGTCGGCCCGGTTGATGGCGAGCGAGAGGGCCCGGCGGAACTCGGCGTCGCGGATCACCTCGCGCCAGACCGGGTCCGTCACATTGAGATTGGGATAAAGCGCGACATGGGAGCCGCGTCCCGATTCCCAGCGCCGGACCTCGTACCCGCTGCGTTTCTCGCCGCGTTTCAGGAACGGGTAGTTGGGGAAGCTGAGATAGGCGGCCTGGAGATCGGCCTCGCCGTTGGCGACCTTGGCCGGTATCAGATCGGAATTGGAGATCGTCAGGGTGACGCGGTCGATATAGGGAAGTTGCCGGCCTTTCAGATCGACACGGTAAAAATAGGGATTGCGCTCGAAGGTCAGCCGCTCGGCCGGTGGTTTCGTCGCCAGCACCCAGGGCTGTACGGTTGGCAAATCCGGATTGTCGTTGCGATGGCTGCGATCCTTCTTGAAGTGCAGCGCGGCCCAGTTGCGCTGGCCGGCGGCCTCGATCTTGGCCTTCAGCTTTTCCGGGTCGGCATATTTCTCGTGATACTTCTTGAGATAATGGGCGGGCCGGAAGATCTCGAAGGGGAGAGCCGCGGCAAGCGAGGCGAGGAAGTTCGGATTGGGTCCCGTCCAGGCATAGCGGACCTCGTAAGGGCCGGGAAAGGTGACCTCCGGTTCCTCTCCATCGACCAGCAGCTCCGCGGGGACGCCGAACTTGGCGATGTCCCGATTCTTCGCCATGTCCTCCCAGAAATAGCGAAAGTCCTCCGAGGTGAACGGCGCACCGTCCGACCATTTCATGCCGGGCCGCAGCCGGAAGGTGAAGATGCGCCCTTCTTCGACGTCGTAGCTCTCGGCGATATCCGGCACGATCTCGTAGCTCTCGTCGTAGCCGACGAGGCGCGCATAGCCGAAGACCGACAGGATCCGCGTATCCTTGGCGCTGGCGCCGAGCATCCGCAGCGTACCGCCGGGGCGATCGGCCGGGCAGGCGCTGTCGACCGGCAGGGCGAGTGGCGTTTGCGGCAGACGCTCCGTCACCGGCGGCAACGTGCCGTCCGCGACCTTGGCGGCGAGGGAGGCCGGTTCCGCGGCGAGGGTCTGGGCGTGGAGTGGGGTGGCAGAGCCGCCCGTCATGTCGATCGACAGGGCCACGACTGCCGCGAAAATGCTCCGCGAGCCAATCCATCGTCGCGCTGTCGGTCGGTCCATCGATGCGTCCTCATGGCGTCGTCGCTATCAGTAAGGTTCGAGCGCCGAAGTTTTGTCAAATGACGGTTTGATCGCCGGCGGCCGCGAGGCGCTTCGCCTTGCAGGCTGGCGGTTCGTCGCCTAGATGCCGCGATGTCCCGTCTCGCGAGCGATGTCGCGATGCCGCCGCCGGCGAACCGGAGAATCAGCGATTCGATGCCTCTGCGTATCGCCACACTCGTCAAAGGCTATCCGCGTCTGTCGGAGACCTTCATCGCCCAGGAAATCGCGGGGCTGGAGGATCGCGGCGTCACACAGCTGATCGTCTCGCTGCGCCAGCCGGCGGAAGCGCGGGTTCATCCCGTCCATCGCCGCATCAAGGCGGACGTCCTTTATCTTCCCGAGTATCTCAAGGACGATCCGCCCCGGGTTAGCGCCGGTCGCGATTTCGCCGAGCGTCAGCCGGGCTATGCCTTGGCGCGGCGCCTGTTCGAGGCCGATCTTGAGCGCGACCCGACGGCCAACCGCTATCGCCGTTTCGGCCAGGCCTGCGTCCTCGCCCGCGAGCTTCCGGCCGACATCGACTGGCTGCATACCCACTATCTGCACACCCCGGCCTCCGTCGCCCGCTATGCGGCGGCGATTCGCGGCCTTGGCTGGTCGTTCTCGGCGCACGCCAAGGACATTTGGACGACGCAGCCGTGGGAACTGACCGAAAAGCTCGCATCGGCGGCTTTCGGCGTCACTTGCACCAAGGTCAATCTCGACTATCTGCGCTCGCTTGCGGCGACACCGCGCGCGGTCGAACTCGTCTATCATGGCCTCGATCTCTCCGAGATCCGGCCGGTCGACCGAAATATCCGGCGAAGCGGTCCGTTCCGCATCGTCTCGGTCGGCCGCACCGTCGAGAAGAAGGGCTATGGCGACCTCATCCGCGCGCTGGCTCGGCTGAAGGACCGAGACTGGAGCTTCGAGCATGTCGGCGGCGGGCCATTGACGGCAAAGCTCCAGGCACAGGCCGACAAGGCCGGCATTGGCGAGCGCATCGTCTGGCATGGCAGCCGCGAGCGCGAGCATGTATTTGCCCTGCTGGCGGGCGCCGACCTGTTCGTGCTGCCGTCCCGCATCGCCAAATCCGGCGATCGCGACGGCCTGCCCAACGTGCTGATGGAAGCGCAGGCGCACCGGCTGCCGGTTGTCTCGACGCGGGTCTCGGCGATTCCGGAACTCATCGAGGACGAACGGACGGGACTGCTTGTCGCCGAGCGCGACCCAAAGGCGCTGGCCGCAGCGATGGGGCGGCTGATGGACGATCCGCAGCTCGCCGATCGTCTCGGCCGGGCCGGCGAGGTCAAGGTTCGCCGGCAGTTTTCGCCGGAGCCCGGCATCGATCGTGTCGCGCGGCTGTTGACCGAGGCGGCCGAGCGCGCCGCCGCGTGAGCGCCGCCCTGTTTCCCCTTGCCCGCGCGGCGCTGGAACCGGCCCGCGATGATGGCCGGACGATCGCGTTCTGGTGGCGGGACGACGATGCGCGCCGGCCGACCGAGCCGCTCGCCCGTCTTCTGGCCTTGCGCCGCGCCGCCGGTGTGCCGCTGGCGCTCGCGGTGATCCCCGATGGCGTCGAGGTGGAACTGGCCGAAACGCTCGCCGACGAGGGTGCGGTGACCGTTCTTCTGCATGGCTGGCGCCACGCCAACCACGCGCCGGAGGGACAAAAACGCGCCGAGTTCGGCGATCACCGGCCGACCGGCGCAATGCGCGACGAAGCGGCGGCGGGTCGCGCGGCGCTGGCCAGTCTGTTTCCCGGCCGCTTCCTGCCGGCGTTCGTGCCACCCTGGAACCGGATCGGGGAGGGGGTCCGCACCCGGCTCGTCGAGGCGGGACTGCAAGGCCTGTCCACCTTCGGCCGCGCCGCGCCGACCGAGCCGCACCGGCTGAACACCCATCTCGACCTGATGAACTGGCGCGAGGCGAGGGGGCTGACACCGGCCGAGGCCGACCGGCTTCTGGCCGCCGAAATCAACCATCGCCTGAATGGCGGCGGCGCCGGCGAGCCGATCGGCCTGCTCAGCCATCATCTGCAGCACGACGAGGCGGCCTGGACCCTGCTCGGCGCGCTGCTGGAGCTCCTCGCGCCGCGAGCCGAGCTTGTCTGGCCACCGGTGCCGGCGCTTTTCGATCTGGTTCCAGCCAACAGGACTCGCCTGCGAGACCGTCGGCGGGCGATGAAGTGACGAAGTCGGCGCCTTTGCTCTTGTGTCGGCGCCCAAGCCTTTGATAAGAGAGCCGCGCGCTGATGAAGCGCCGACCATGCCTCGGTTCACAAGAATGCGGGCTCGGAAGCGCAACGAGATGAACATTTGTTGCCGCCTTGCCTTCGATAAGATGCCTCGATCGATTCGGGGTTTCGGCCGGAGAGGTGGCAGAGTGGTCGAATGCACCGCACTCGAAATGCGGCATACGTGCAAGCGTATCGGGGGTTCGAATCCCCCCCTCTCCGCCAGATACGCCCCCTGCCCCCCCATTCTGTGGGCTTATCTGCCGATTACCGCTTACACAGCCCACGTTCCACCCCACATTTTTTGCGGGATTGCTATAGACGATGTACCATGTCGCGGAGGATTCGCTGGAATGGAGGGAACCTCGGGGATGCAGTCGTCGATCTCCGCAGGGCTGACGAAGGATTCTCGCTCGATTCTTCTGAGCTTCAGCTCCGTAGGCCGTAACCGGTCTCGTCTCGCTCCGACCTCAAGGAAGGAGAACTATACCGAGGTCGACGGTCTTGAGGGGCTGGAACCGGAGTGACCCGAGAATAATCATCAGTGTGAATAAGCGCAGAGACCGCCCCCGGTTCGAAGCGGCCTAATCTCTTAATTCAGCTCATAGAATTCTGCCCTGACGGGGTCCCGCTTCGGCGCTTATTCACAGTCCGGGCCGCCGCTTCACGGCGAAGTCGAGTGCTCCACTACGAGTTCGCATACATTACGAATTCCTGCGTGGACATGGTGCGGCAATAGCCGGCGAAAGCGGCCAGGGCATTGTCGTGCCTCTCTTGGGAGTGGGTGGCGCAGGAATCGGAAACGCAGATCGGATAAAAGCCCCGATCGGCCGCGTCCCGCACCGTGTGATCGACGCACTGGTCGGTGAGAAAGCCGGTCAGCACCAGTGTGTCGATGCCGATATTGCGCAGCAGATACTCGATATTGGTCGAGTTGAAGACGCCGGACGAGGTCTTCGGCAGCACGATGTCGTCGTCGCCGGGTGCGACGCCGTCGAGCACCCTGGCTTCCCACGACCCCTTGCCGATGAAGAATTGCGACAGCTTGTAGTCGAGACTGCGGTCGCGGCCGTCGCGGGTCATGTTCTCCATCACCGTATACATGACCTCAGCGCCGGCCTCGCGGAACGTGGTCACGAGGCGCTGCAGATTGGGCATGACTACGTGGCGCACCGTCGCGTCGAATTCCGGCAGCGCAGCGGCGACCGTGTCGTTCCAGACATAGTTTTGCGTGTCGATGAGCAGCAGGCAGGTTCGCTTCGGGTCGAACGGGCGATGGCGGGAGAGGGCGGCGTCTTCGGGGCGTTGCATGAACGGGCCTTTCATTGGGAGGGAATGTCAGATGGCGATCGGCGGATGCCAGATGTCGTGCGCCGCGAACAGGCGCTCGAATGCCTGGCCGAGGGCGAGCAGCCGGGCCTCGCTACGCGGCGGCCCGATCAACTGCAGCCCGACCGGCATGCCGGCCGCATCGAAGCCCGCCGGGAGGGTCAGGGCGCATAGGCCGAGGAAGCTCACGACGCAGGTGTTGCGCAGCGCCAGCATGTTCAGCCGCCCATAGGTCGCGTCGTCAGCCAACTCGGCAATCGGCGGCGGGGTGATCGGCGTCGTCGGCGCGAGCAGGACGTCGACGGCGCCAAGCGCGTCGACCGCTCCCGCGCCGAGCGCGGCGTAGCGGGCCTTGCGCTGCAGATACTCCCAGGCCGGCAATGCGCCGCCAGCGTCCATGCGCGTGCGGACCCGTGGATCAAGGGTCGGCAGCCATTCCGGCAGGTCGCAGGTAAGGAAGCGGCAGAGCTCCGGCGCCACGATGCCACCTTGGTGGTAGAGGTCGAAAAGCTCGGCGCAGCCAGGCAGGGCCAGTGGCCCCAGTATCGCGCCGGCGGCTTCGAGCGCCCGCGACGCGTCCCCGATCCGTTCCGTGATTCCGGGAGACGCCGTGTCGAAGAAGAAGGATTCGGCTATCCCGATGCGCAGTCCGGCGAGGCTGTTGACCTCCGGCACATTCTCGCCGTCGAGCGCCTCGAAAGCAAAGGCAGCGTCATCGACGCTGCGGGTCAGGATGCCGGGCGTGTCGAAGCTGGGGCTGAGCGGCACGATCCCGTCCAGCGACCACCGGCCCCAGGTGGTCTTCAGCCCGACCGTGCCGGTGACGCTAGCGGGGATTCGGACCGAGCCGCCGGTGTCGGTTCCGACGGCCAGCAGCGCCGTGCCCTCGCCCAGCGATACGCCGGCGCCGCTGCTCGACCCGCCGGGGGCCCGATGCATCGTCCGGTCGTGCGGGTTCCAGGGCACGGGCCAGTGCCCGCTGGTGCCCAGCCCGCCAAAGGCGAACTCGACCGTGTGGGTCTTGCCGGTAACGACGGCCAGCTGTCGGCGGAGGCGTTGCACCACGGGGCCTTCGCGGCGCCATGCGGCCGGCAGTTCCCGCGGCGAGCCGGCGAAGATCGGCAGCCCGGTGACGCCGCAGAGATCCTTGATCGATGTCGGGACGCCCTGCAGCGGCCCGGTGCGGATACCGGCGGAAAAGGCCGCGTCGGCCGCCTCGGCCTGCCGCAGGGCAAACTCCGGCGCCCAGCATTTGTAGGCATTCAGCGCAGGATCGTGCCGCGCCTGCGTCGCTTCGCAGAGTGCGACGGCCGACGACGAGCCGTCCGCCAGCTGCCGGCCGATCTCGCGCAGGCTGTGCCTGTCGACATCCGCTGTCATGCGTCCGGCCTCACGGCACGGGGTGGTGTCTGTGCGCCCAGCGCCTGCCGCACGGTGGCCGGGTCGGGCATCTCGGCGGTCGCGGCAAAGCGTTCGAGGCATGGCTCCAGCGAATCCGGCAAGGGAAACACCTCGGTGAGCGCGAAGCCGGCGAGAAGCAGCTGGCGCGAAAATCGCTCCTTCACCGCACCGGCCTCGTGGCGCGCGATCACTAGATCGACCAGCGGGCGCGGCAGCACCAAGACACCGTCCTCGTCCACGAGAATCCAGTCGTCCGGCAGGACGGTGACGTCGCCGAGGCGGACCGGGCAGCGGCTGGCCACCGGGATGAGCGTCGCATGGGCGGCCATCGGGGCGATGCCGCGCGCCAGCACCGGCAGCCCTGCCTCGTCCATGCCGGCGACATCGCGCGCCGCGCCGTCGACGATCGCACCGGAGGCCCCGCGTGTCTTGGCACGCGTCGCCAGCACATCGCCGAACAGGGCGCCGTGCAGCGATCCGCCGGCCGCCAGGACCAGAACCTCGCCCGGTTCCAGCGTGTCGATCTCAGTGAAATGCAGCGGCGGGGCCGGACGCGTCCGCAATTCCGGGCGGCCAGGCAGGAAGGCGATGGTGCGGACCGGCCCGGCGAAGGCGGTTATGCCGCGCGTCATCGGGCGAAAGCCGGCCGCGCTACGCTCGAACATGTCGCGATCCTTCAGGAGGTCGGCGGCGAGCGTCGTGGGAATGCGCTGCAGTCGTTCAGCGATGGTGCTGCGATTGGTCATGCACTGTCCTCGGTGAGGGAATGGGTGGAGCGCGGGATGCGGCTACGCGGCGGTGCCGGGCACCGGCTCAGACCATGATGTCGCCGCCGTTCGGATGGAACGTCGCGCCGACATAGAAGGCCGAGTCCTCGCAGGCGAGGAGAAGGGCGGTGGGCGCCACCTCCGCCACTCGGCCCTGGCGGCCGATCACCAGCTCGGACTGTTTTCTCGCCGCCCATTCCGACGGTAGCTTCATGTCGGTGTCGAGCGGGCCGGGGCAGATCGTGTTGACGGTGATGCCCTCACGGGTGACCTCGTAGGCGAGGGAGCGCGAGAAACCGAGAATGCCGGCCTTCGCGGCGGCATAATGGGTCATGCCCTCGGCGCCCTTGTAGGCGATCTGCGAGGAGATGTTGATGATCCGGCCGTAGCCCTTCCCGCGCATCGCCGGCAGCGCCGCGCGGGTGCACAGGAAGACGCTCTTCAGATCGATGCGAAGCATCTCGTCGAAGGTCGCGGTCGTCATGTCCGCCAGCAGCGACACGGTGACGATGCCGGCATTGTTGACGAGGATGTCTGCTGCGCCCAACTCTTCGGCGATGGTGGCGAAGGCCTTCTCGACCGATGGCTCGTCGCCGACATCGGCCTCGACCGCGAGACTGCGCCGTCCCGTCGCGCGGATTCCAGCGGCGACGGCGCGGGCCCCGTTGCCATTGCGGTCGACGATCGCGACATCGGCGCCCTCGCGCGCATAGAGTTCGGCGATGCCGCGTCCCAGCCCGGTCGCCGCGCCGGTGACGACGGCGATCCTGCCATCCAGTTTGCCCAAGCCTGTCACTCCTCTCATCGTGCCTGAGGCACTGTGGTCAGTAGATCTCGGCGTAGCGCCGACAGATTTCCTCGGGCGCCCAATCCCGCGCGATCGCAAATTCCCCCGCCTTATTGACGCGATAAGCTTCCAGCAGCGGCTTCGGCAGGAAGCCCTGCACCGTGGCGTCAGCTGCAAGGGCCGCCATCGCCGCGTCGACGGAGGAGGGCAGGCGGGCGATGCTGCGGGCTTCGCGCGTGGCGGGCGTCATGGCTTCCGGATCCTCGCCGACCGTCGGGTCCGGCATAGTCAGATTCTCGTCGAGCCCGGCGAGTCCGGCGCGAATGATCACGGCGAGGGCGAGATAGGGATTGGCGGTCGCGTCGGCGGCCCGGAACTCGAAATTGAACTGCCGCGCCGTGGCTTCCTCTGATTGGCCGAAGGTCGGGCAGATGCGGATGCCGGCCTCGCGGTCGCGCACGCCGATATTCGACCAGATGCCGGTCCAGGCATGGGGCACGAGCCGCAGGTAAGACACCGGGGAGGGCGCGGTGAAGGCGAGCAGCGCTGGCATGTGCCGCACGATGCCGGCGAGGAAGCTGCCGGCCCGGGCGCTGACGCCGTGGGGGCCGGAGGCCGCGTGACTGACGGGATCGCCGGCCTCGTCCCACAGGCTGAAATGGATATGCACGCCGCTGCCGAGGCCGTCCGGCGACAGGCGCGGCGAAAAGCTGACGCTGGAATCGAGGCGCCAGGCGGTGGCCCGCGCCATCTCCTTCAGGGTGACGGCCGCGTCGCAGGCGGCGAGCGGCTCCAGCGGTGGGACCGTCACCTCGAACTGGCCGGGAGCGAATTCCGATAGATAGCTGTCCACCGGGACACCGGCGGCGGTGAGCGCGGCGAGGAAGGTCTCGCCGAACGCGCCGTGCCGCCTAACGGCGTCGAGGGCATAATTGTCGGCGGTCCGGGCATGCGCGCCGGCATAGACGAATTCGTGCTCGAAGGTGGCGCGCAGGGTCAAACCGGTCCGGGCCTTGAGCGCGGCGACCGCCTCCTTCAGCAGCGTGCGCGGACAGCAGTTCCACGGCGTGCCGTCGGTGTCGTGGACATCGCAGAGGTAGAAGCGCTCGGCCGGCGTGCCGTCGCCGAACTCGACTTCGACCCTTGTGTCGGGGTCGGGCATCAGCGTCAGGTCGCCGAAGGAGCCCCAGACGGATTCGGCGATGGTGCCGAGGGCGGTGAACATCAGATTCGTCGGCGTCCAGCCGATGCCGCCCTTCAGCCGCTTCTCGAGTAGCCGCGAAGGAAAGCCCTTGCCGCGGACCGCGCCGGACAGATCCGTATAGCAGAACATGGTCAGCGGCTCGCGCAGCATGGCGGGGTCCTTCTGTCTGGCGGGGGCAATGTGCGGTCAGCCACGGTCAGCCTCCGAAGTTGTAGGATTTGCGGAGCTGCTCGAGCCCGGCGATCCGGTCCTTGGCCGTTTCGCCGAGCGTTTCGACGACGCCGGCCACCAGGATCTCGACCATCGCCAGCCCACTGGCGCCGCTGTCGAAGGCGCTTGGAATGCCGACCGGACAGGCGATGCAGAAATCGGCATAGGCGGCGACCGGCGAATACCAGACGTCGGTGATCAGCACGATCGAGGCGCCCAGCGCCGCCGCGCCCTTGGCGAAGTCGAGCACGTCGTCCTGATAGCGGCGGAAGTCGAAGACGACGAGCACATCGCCGGACCGCACGTCGAGGAGGTAATCGGCCCAGGCGGCGTTGGAGTCGCGGATGATGCGGGCGCCAGGCCGCAGTTCGCGCATGTAGTGGTGGAAATAGGAGGCGAGCATCCAACTGAACCGGCCGCCGAGGAAGAAGATGTTGCGGTCGAGGTCGCTGAGCTGCGCCACGATCGTCGCCAGATCCTCGCGCGAGAGGTTGCGGGCGGCGCCCTCGATATTGCTGCGCAGGGCCTCGGAGACCTGCTCCGTCAGATCAGCCTCGTCGCCGCGCGGCAGCGCCGAATAGCGCGTCAGCGGCCCCTGCAGCCTGACATGGATCTCGTCGCGTAGCGCCTCCTGGAAGGCGGCGTAGCTGGTGAAGCCGAGCCGCCCGACGAAGCGAAGGATAGTCGGGCCGCTGGTCCCGGCGCGCTTCGCGAGCCGGGCGACCGTCTCCAGCCCGGCCACCGGATATTCGCCGAGTAGGGCATGGGCGACCCGACCCTCCGCATCGGTGAAGTTCGGCAGGTCGCGGCGCACCCGTTCCTGAATCGAGACCTCGGGGGCGACCTCCGCCGGAGGGCCAGGGCGATCCGTCGTCACGCGGCGAGCACTCCGGAAGCGGCGACCGCGCGTGGAAAGATGTCCGCGAGAAGCTTCGCCCATCGGCGCTGGCCGGCCGCGTCGCCGATGAGATCCTGGCGGATCTCGATCTCGACGTAGGGCAGGCCGCGGCCCTCCGCGTGCATCGGTATGGTGTAGTCGGATTCGGCATTGACGCTGTAGGGCTGGTTGCGGCCGACGCACAGGTCGGTCTCGTCTTCCAGCAGCGCGATCAGCGGATCGCCGATGCGCCAGTCCTTGTCTGCGAGAATGCCGATATCCCAAGGGCGCGGTTCCGGTTCACCGCCGAAGACCGGCGTGCAGCTGTGCATGGCGAAGAGGACCGTGGGCAACCCGCGCGCCTCGCGAGCGGCGAGGGTGGCCAGGATCTCGTCGTGATAGGGTGCTAGGATTTCGTTCTGCCGTGCGGCAATCGCCGCATTGGAAAGGTTGTGATTGCCGGGAACTAAGGTGCCGTCGCTCTCAGCCATGATCGATTGGGTCGTGCCTGGGCGCCGGTTGCAGTCGATGACGAGGCGCGAATAGGGCTGGAAGACGTAGGCGGCGTCGAGGTCGCGCGCCAGTTCGGTGGTCACGCCGTAGATGCCGATGTCGTAGGCGATGTGGCGGGCGAGCTGCGTCGCATCGAGGCCGAGCGTGCCGAGGGCTACTGGGATGGCGACGCCGGCATGGTCGGAGACGAACAGGATCGGCGACGCGCCGTGCGGGTTCTCCACGCCGGCCGGGATCGGGTCGCCGCTCTGCAGCAATGTATCGATGGTGCTCACGTTCCGGCCTCCTCATTGCCGCGGTCGGCGAACCCGAAGTCTGGCGAAAGGCCCCGGATCCGCTGCTTGCGTCAGCCTTTCGGGGTGACGGTCGTGTCGAAGGCTACCTCGCCGTCGACGACCTTCATGATGGCCACCGGCTTGGAGGGCACGCGGCTGCCGTCCTTGTAGGCGATGGTGCCGGTCACGGCTTCGTAGCCGTCGGTGCTGGCAAGCGCCTTGGTCACCTCTGCCGGCTCGGCTGAACCAGCCCGCGTGATCGCGTCGGCGACGAGACCCATCGCGTCGTAGCCGAGGGCTGCGAAGGCGTTCTCCGGCGCATTGCCGTATTCTGCCGTGTAGGCCTTGCGGAACTCGTCGGCCGGTCCGCTGTCGATGCCGGTATAGGCATGGGTGGTGAAGTAGACGTCGGTGGAGAGCTTCGGCCCCGGAACGCTGGTCAGCAGGTCGGTGTCGAAGCCGTCACCGGCCAGGATCGGCGCCGCGATCCCAGCCTCGCGGATCTGCTTCACGATGATCCCGGCGGTGTCGGGACCGGAGGACGCGAAGACGCCATCGACGTCGCCGGAGGATTTCAGCCGCGCCACCAGTGCCGAGAAGTCCTGGTCGCTGGTCATGTAGGAATCTTCCAGCAAGACCGTGCCACCGAGTTCGGTGAACCGCTCCTTGAAGTATTTCGACAGGCCGGTGGTGTAGTCCATGCCGTTGTCGGTCCACATGGCGATGTTGCGCAGGCCGAGTTCCTCATAGGCATATTCGGCCATGGCGTGCGCCTGCACATCGTCGCCGAAGGGCACGAGGAACATCTGGTCGCCGACCATGGTCGGCAGGTCCGGCGAGGTCGCGCCGGAGGTGACGAACGGCACGCCGGCGGACTGGAACAGCGGCGCGGCAGCGAGCGCGAAGGTGGTGTCGCTCTGGCCGATACCGGCGGCGAGATTGTCGATGGACAACGCGCGCTTGGCGGCGGTGGCGGTTTCACCGGTGTCGTTCTTGGTGTCGATGGCATTAACATCGATCATCCTGCCGTCGAGCAGCCCACCGGCATCGTTGATCATCTTCGCCTTGAGCTTCACGCCGTTCAGCGACGGCCCGTCCAGCGAGGCGAGGCCACCGCTGGAGACGTTGTAGAGCGCGGCGATGGAGATCGGCTCCTGGGCGCGGGCCGGCATAGAGGCGGCCGCCGCGATCGCGGCGACGGCTACCGCCGATAGTCTTGATTTCCAGTTCTGCATGGGACTGCTCCTGGCTAGCCGGCTGATCCGGCGGGGGTTTTGGATCGCGACATGAGGCGCCCGATCCATGCGAACAGATTAGGCTCGGCGGTGCCGAATAGCCCGGCGGGGCGATAGATCAGCACCAGCAGCACGGCGAGGGCGACGATGATCTGGCTGGCGCCGAAGATCCCGGCGGCTTCCTCGGCTGGGCGCAGGATCTCGGTGAACAGCGTCAGAGCCGCGGCGGCGATGGCCGCGCCGGTGATCGAGCCGGTACCGCCCAGCACCACCATCACGACGAGCTGGAAGGCGAGCAGGAAGGAGAAGGAGGACGGGCTGATCAGGGTGACCAAATGCACCCAGAGGCCGCCGGCGATGCCGGCGAAGAAGGCGCCGAGGGCGAAGGCGAGGACCCGAGTGCGCGCCACCTTCACGCCGAGGCAGGCGGCGGCGAGCTCGTTCTCGCGGATCGCCAGCATGGTGCGCCCGAGGGATGAATGCTTCACCTGCCAGCAGACATAGATTGTCACCAGCACGAACAGGAATACCCACCAGAGCGTGGTCTCGGCCGGCAGTCCGCTGAGGCCGAGGGCGCCGCGGGTGATGCCGCGCAGATTCACAGCGAAGCTCTGGACGATGAAGATCAGGCCGAGGGTGGCGACGGCGAGATAATGGCCGCGCAGGCGCAGCACCGGGAAGCCGACGATCACCGCCGCAGCGGCGGCCACGACGCCACCGGCGAGGAGGGCAGGTAGAAACGCCCATTCCTGTGCGACGAGCAACCCTGGCAGATCCGGCAGCATCAGGCCCTTGCGCGCCGACGGCATGGCCAGGATGGCAGTGACGTAGCCACCGATGGTCATGAAGGCGGGATGGCCAAGGGAGAACAGGCCAACGAAGCCGTTGGTGACATTGAGGCTCACCGCCAGGATGACGTTGAGCCCGGCGAACTGGATGATCGATAGGATGTACGGATCGAAATTGGCCCTGGCCGCCCAGACCAGCACCGCGCCGATGGCCGCCATCGTGGCAAAGCGGGGCAGGAAGGTGTCGCGCCTACTCATGCCCGGCCCTCCGTGTTGCGACCGAGAAAGCCGTTCGGCATCACCAGGAGGACGAGGATCAGCGCCCCGAACACGAACGCGTTGCGATAGCCGGAGAATTCCGGCGGCAGCAACCCGACGAACAGCACCTCCGACAGGCCCAGAACATAGCCGCCGAGCATCGCGCCGGGGATCGAGCCGACGCCGCCGATCACCGCCGCGACGAAGGCCTTCAGGCCGGGCAGCAGCCCCATCAACGGGCTGATCTGGCCGTATTTGCTGCCCCACATCAGCCCGGCCGTGGCGGCGAGGGCGCTGCCGATGGCAAAAGCCATGGTGATCATGCGGTCGATATTGATGCCCATCAGCCGCGCGACGTCATAGTTCTCGGCCGTGGCGCGCATGGCGACGCCGACCTTGGTGAAGCGAACGAAGCAGACCAGGGCGATCATCAGCACGATGGCCAGAATGACGATGACGACGTCGATGACCCGGAAGCTGAGCGTTCCGAGGGTCAGCAGCTGGCCGAGATAGGCCGGCACCACGAAGGTGCGCGGCTGGGCACTGATCGTGATGACTGCGAGGTTCTCCAGGATGATCGCAACGGCGAGCGAGGCGATGAAGCCGGTCACCTGCGGGGCGCCGCGCATCGGCCGGAACGCCGCCCGCTCGATGATGACGCCGGCCAGCGCCCCGGCTGCAAGAACGATCGCCACCGCGACAGGGAAGGGCGCATGCGCCACGGCGAGGCTCGCCAGTGTGGCGAAGGCGCCGATGGTGAAGATGTCGCCATGAGCGAAATTGATCAGCCGGACGATGCCGTAGATCATCGAGAAGCCGATCGCGATCAGCGCGTACATCGAGCCGAGGATCAGGCCGTTGACGAGCTGGGCGAGAATGTAGGAACCGGTCATCAGGCCGCCCCGAGATAGGCGCGTCGGACGTCGGCGTCCTGCGCGAGTTCCCTGCCGGTGCCCGACAGGACGAGGGAACCAGCCTCTAGGACGTAGGCGCGGTCTGCGATGTCGAGGGCCATGGCGGCGTTCTGCTCGACGAGGAGGACGGTAACGCCCTCGCTGCGGATCCGCTCGAGGATATCGAAGATCTGCTCGACGAGCTGGGGGGCAAGGCCGAGGGAGGGCTCGTCGAGCAGCAGCAGCTTCGGCCGGCTCATCAGCGCACGGCCGATCACCAGCATCATCTGCTCGCCGCCGGAGAGCCGATCGCCGGGAACGGACCCGCGCGTCTTCAGGATCGGAAACACCCCCTGGATGTCCCGGATTTCCTGCTCGATCGCGGCCTTGTCCTTGCGCAGATAGGCGCCGATCCGCAGGTTTTCCGTGACCGTGAGATTGGCGAAGACCTGACGCCCCTCCGGACAATGGGAAATGCCGGCAGCGACGATCTGGTCGGCCTTCATCCGGCCGAGATCGAGCGGTTCGGCGCTCGGTTCGGGCGTGAACAGGATCCGTCCGCTCTCGGGGCGCAGCAGGCCGGAGATCGCGGCCAGCGTCGTCGTCTTGCCGGCCCCGTTGGCGCCGATCAATGCGACGATCTCGCTCTTCTCGACGGTGAGGTCGATGCCGCGCAACGCGTGGGTGCCCCCACGTCTGACGTTGAGATCCTCAAGCCGCAGCATCGGCACCCTTCCTGCGACGGCCGAGATAGGCCTCGATCACCTTCGGATTGCTCTGGATCAGCTCGGGCGTCCCCGAAGCCAGCACTATGCCCTGGTTGACGACGATGATGTGCCGGCAAAGCCCCATCACCATCTTCATGTCGTGCTCGACGAGAAGCGTGGTGATGCCGAGTTCGCCGTGGAGGCGGCGGATGGTCTCGCCGAGATCGGTAGTTTCCTGCGGATTCATGCCGGCGGTCGGCTCATCGAGAAGCAGGAGGCTCGGCTCGGTTGCGAGCGCGCGGGCGAACTCGACCTTGCGCTGGTCGCCATAGGGCAGGCTGCCGACGATCTCTTCCGCGCGGCGGGCGAGACCGAGTACCTCTAGGGCCGCCATGGCGCGCTCCCGGATGTCGCGCTCGGCCTTCTGCGCCGAGGGTAGGCGCAAAACGGTGGGCACGAAGCCCGACCCGTGGCGCATGTGAACGCCGACCATGACATTGTCGATCACCGGCAGTTCGCGGAACAGCCGGATGTTCTGAAAGGTGCGCGCCATGCCGAGCCATGCGTTGCGTTCCGGCGGATTGCCGCCGACCGCCTCGCCGCGAAAGCGGATTGCGCCCGAACTCGGCTTGAGCACCCCGGTGAGAAGATTGAAGGCGGTGGTCTTGCCGGATCCGTTCGGGCCGATCAGCCCAGCCAGTTCGCCCTCGGCCAGCGAGAAGGTCACGCCGTCGAGCGCTTTCACGCCTCCGAAATTCTTGCGGAGGTCGTCGACCGTCAGGAGGGCTCCGGATGCCGATGCCATTGAGGAGATGTGCCCCGCCAAGTTCGTATGCAGGCCGTTACGGTCCAGCTATCTTCCATTTGTTAGAAAGCTAGCACGCATATTTCATTTGTTACAAGCCGGCTTGTGCACTAAAAAAGCTTGCCCGACACGAAGGCAAATGTCGCGGCGGCCTGTGATCGGAGGAGTGGGGATGGCGAACTACAGTCGAGAAATTCCGGTGGTGCGGGAACAGACGGCACTGCTGTTCATCGACGTGCAGAACTATACGGCCGACCGGAATGGCGGCGAGTTCAAGGGCTCCGGCGGGCCGAGCGAGGCCGAGCGGGCCTATTATTTCGACCGGATGGAAAACCTCGCGCTGCCGAATATGCAGCGGCTTCAAGCGGCCTGTCGGGCGGGCGGCGTCGAAGTCCTCTACACGCTGATCGAAAATCTCACCGCCGACGGCCGCGACCGCAGCCTCGACTACAAGATCTCCGGCATCGACGTACCGAAGGGCTCCTGGGACGCAAAGGTCGCCGAAGCCATCGCGCCGGGGCCGGACGAGATCGTTCTTCCGAAGACCTCCTCCAGCGTTTTCATCTCCACGAACATCGATTACGTACTGCGCAATCTCGGTGTGAAGCAACTGATCCTGTGCGGGGTCGTGTCCGACCAGTGTGTCGAATCAGCGGTCCGCGACGCCTGTGATCTGGGCTATCTCGTGACCCTTGTGCCGGACGCCTGCGCCACCTTTACCGAGGAACGCCAGCAGGCCTCGGTGAAGGCGATCGCCGGCTATTGCCGCCAGCGCACGACGGACGAGCTTCTAGCCGAACTGAGGGCGGAAGCCTGATGGAACGGCGCGACCTCGGGCGGGTGCTGATCACCGGCGCCGCCGGCTTCGTCGGTGCAGCCCTGGTCGAGACCCTGCGCGCCGACGGTATCGTGGTGATAGCCTCCGATGTCGGGGCGCCTAGCGCGGCGGGCCTCGTGCCGTGCGACATCACCGACGGCGATGCCGTCGCCGCGATGGTTGGAGGCAGCGCGCCCAACACGATCATCCATTGTGGCGCGGTCTCCGGCCCGATGGTCATGGCCGACCGGCCCTTGGATATCTGGCGCATCAATGTCTTGGGCACTGCGCATGTGCTGGAAGCAGCCCGGCGACAAGGGGTCGGCCGTGTAATCGTCTGCTCGACGAGCGAGGTTTATGGCAGCCGCAACGAAGGGGTTGTCGATGAGCAAACCCGGCCCGAGCCCGACAATGTCTATGGGGCCAGCAAGCTGGCGGCCGAGCAGGCGGTGATCGGCTACCGCCGGGAACATGGCCTCGACGCAGCCGCGATCCGCCTGTCGTGGATCTACGGTCCGGGCCGCCGCACCCCGACCGATCTCGAACGCCTCCTGCGAAACGCGCTCGGCGGCCGGCCGACGGTTTTCGGCGGACGGCCGCAGGACGTGACCCATTACCTCTTCCTAGATGACGCCGTGGGCGGTCTCCTCTGCGCTGCCACGGCCGGATCGGTCGGATGGCCGGTCTGTAATGTGACCACGGGCAGGGGGAAGCCGCTTGCGGATGTCGTTGCGGCGATCCGTACGGTCCTACCGAACCTGCAGGTGGAGTTCAGCGGCACAGAGCCGACGGTTGTGCGGCCGAGCGGCTTCGACCAGACCCGCACCGCGCAATCCTTAGGATTTCGGCCGGAGATCGATTTTGAAACGGGCATAGGACGCATCATCGAAGCGCTTCGTCGCGCGCCCAACGTCTTGTAATCATCGCCGGGCATCATGCCGATTGAATCGCACCGGCGCCGCTGCGCCTCTGCCGGTTCACGGCCGGTCTTCGGCGAGGCGATTGCGCTCTTGCATGGCAGCCTGCAGTGTCGCCGCCACGGCCATGGCGAGATCCTCACGGCCGTGTCGCGCGCAGATCTGCATGCCGATCGGCAGGCCGTCCGCGGTCGTGGCCACCGGCACAGAGATTGCGCAGAGATCGAGATAGTTCGCCAGTCGCGTCAGCCGCGACATGGGGAAGACCGCCTCGTCGACATCGCTTAGGGAGCAGGCGGGGAAGGGCGTCGTCGGCAGCAGGATGACCTCGCCGGCGCCGAGAACGTCGTCGAGTGCGCCGAGCGCCTCGTGCCGCGCAGCGACCCGCGTGGCATGGGCTGCGTCGTCTATGACGGCTCCCTGCCGGACGCGGCTGCGCGCGGCCGGGTCGAGCGGCATGTCGGGATCGTCGACGAGATGGCTGAGCGCGCCATAGGCCTCCTTCGCCATGATCGCCCCGGTATCGGCCTGATAGTCGACGAATGCACGCGGCAGGATGAGAGACTGCACCGACACGCCCGTCTCGGACAATGCGGAGATGCTGGCGAGAAACGCGGCAGCCACGCTCGGGTCGAGCGGGTCCAGTTCCGCACGCGACGGCGTCCTGACGATGCCGGTTGATGTGCGCGGAACCGAGGGGCGGGCCTGCGGCTCGCGCATCGCCTCGAAGATGAGCCGCGCATCGTCGATGTGGTGGGTGAGGGGGCCGATCGTGTCGAAGGCCGGCGACAGCGGCGCGACGCCCATAGTGGGGACCGCGCCGTGGCTGGTCTTCAGGCCGATCGTCCCGCAGAGCGCGGCCGGAATGCGGACCGAGCCGCTCGTATCGGAGCCGATCGCCGCCGGCACCATGTTGGCCGCGACGGCCACCGCCGAGCCGCTGCTGGATCCGCCGGCCACGTAATGGTCCTCTGCGACCCGCGGGTTGCGCGGCGAGCCAAGTGCCGCGTTGGTGCCCCAGCTGCCGAAGGCAAACTCCACCATCTGGGTCTTGCCGATTAGCACCATGCCGGCGTCTTCCAGCCGGCGCAGGAACGGCGCGGTCGTGGTTGCGGGCATCGTGCCATAGGCGCGCGAACCAAATCCGGTGACCCGGCCCTTCATGTCGGCGAGGTCCTTCACCGCGATGGGAATGCCGTGCAGAGGACCGCGCACCCGTCCCTCGGCGCGCTCGGTATCCAGCCGGCGGGCAGCGGCGAGTGCGGCTTCGGGATAGACCGCCACGAAGGCGTGTAGCGTACCGTCCTGCGCCTCGATCCGGGTCAGGCATTCCGTGACCAGCGCCTCGCTGGTCAGCTCTCCCGCCGCTATGCGGCGCGCGAGTTCCGCAAAGGGCAATGCAACGATATCTGTCTGCAGCATGGCGGAATTCTCCGGCGTGGTTCGCCGTGAAGGGGGTGTGGACCCGAGTCATATCCGATCCGTGCTTTCGCGCCTGCCCTTAAACTGTCGCGAAGTGTCGCTCCAAGCGAGCCCCCTTGCGACAGTTGCCGCGCTGCAAACCCATTGTCCCGTTTGCGGAAAGCGTCCATCGTTCCCGCTGCCCTGCCGTTTCCCCGCAGAACCGAAGAGCACCAGCATGAGCCTCCTGGCGATCTCCGAACAGGCGATCAACGGCCTGATCATCAGTTCCTTCTACGCGCTTACCGCGCTGGGGTTGGCGGTCATCTTCGGCGTCCTCAGGATCGTGAACTTCGCCCATGGCGAACTCTACATGCTTGGCGGGTATGCCTATTACCTGGCGATCAGCGCGCTTGGCCTGCCGCCGCTCTTCGCGCTTCTGGTCGCGGCGGTGGCTTTGTTTGCCGTGGGGGCCGCGATCGAATGGCTGCTGATCCGTCCGATCCATACTGGCAAGATCGACCGGCCCGAAGAATATGCCATCATGATCACCTTCGCCCTGTCGATCTTTCTCCTGAATCTCGCCAACAGCGTCTTCGGCCCCTGGCCCCAGCGACCGGAGCCCCTGATGCGCGGCCGCGTCGAGATTGGCGAGTTGATCATCAGCGGTGACCGACTCGCTGCCGCCGCAGCCGCGGTCATCCTCATGACTGCCGTCATCATCGCGCTGCGCTATACCTGGGCCGGTAAAGCCGTCCGCGCCGTCAGCCAGGACCGCATGGCCGCAGAGATCTATGGCATCAGTGTGCAGCGGGCGGGGCTGATCGCCTTCGGTGTCGGCGCCGCTCTGGCAGGGCTTGCCGGCGCGCTGATCGGCCCGGTCTTCAACGTCACGCCGCCGATGGGCGTGGTGCCCGTCATCAAGGCCTATATCATCGTCGTTCTCGGCGGGCTCGGATCTGTGCCCGGCGCGATCATCGGGGCGGTGATCCTCGGACAGGTGGAAAGCTTCGCCACGATCCTGATCCCCGACCCGAGCCGGGCGCTCGCCTACAAGGACGCCTACGGGCTTCTCGTGCTGGTCGCGGTGCTGCTTTTGCGTCCGCAGGGCCTCTTC
This sequence comes from Aurantimonas marina, assembly GCF_017183135.1. Lineage (GTDB taxonomy): Bacteria > Pseudomonadota > Alphaproteobacteria > Rhizobiales > Rhizobiaceae > Aurantimonas > Aurantimonas marina. The sequence goes on from NZ_JADDXW010000007.1 coordinate 165,780, forward strand.
GGTCGCGCGGAGCGCCGGGCGTGAGCGGGTACGCATCGCCGAAACTCGCCGGTTTCGCGTCTCTTGCCCTCGGCTTCGCCGTGCTGCCCTTCGCCGGGCTTTCCGACTACTGGATCTATACGGTCACGATCGGCTTCTACTACGCGCTTCTGGCCGCAAGCTGGTCGCTGCTCGTCGGCTATGTCGGTCGGATCAGTTTCGCCCAGGCGGCAATGAGCGGTCTCGGCGGCTACGCCTCGGCGCTTAGCGTCATCCATCTAGGGCTGCCGGTCGGCCTCGGCCTCGTCACGGGCGTCGTCGTGGCGGCAGGCGTCGGCTTCGCGCTGGGCTGGCTGACGCTTCGGCTGCACGGCGCCTATCTCGGCCTGACCACGATCGCCTTCGGCGAAATCCTGCGCATTACTGTCACTGCCGAGCACGGCATCACCGAGGGTAGCCTGGGGCTGCGGGTACCGGCGCTCATCCCGGGCGGCAGCCGGTTCGACTACTACTATTTCTTCCTGGTGGTGACGGTCGTCTGCCTCGTCGCCATGGGGCTGCTCCTGCGTTCGCGGATCGGCCTGTTCTTCCAGTCGATCCGCGAGGACGAGGACGGGTCCGCCAGTCTCGGCGTCGACGTGACCCTGTGGAAATGCGTCGCCTTCGCCGTGTCCAGCGCGTTTGCGGGCCTTGCCGGCGGGCTTTACGCGCATTTCGTGCAGCTCATCACGCCGTCAATGATGTCGCTACAGGAGATGGGAATCGTCCTGGCGATGGCCGTCATCGGCGGATTTCACAACATTCTATACGCCGCCCTCGGCGGGATGCTGCTGCAGGTCCTGCTCGAGATGCTGCGTGAGGTGGAGCAATGGCGGCTGGTGGTGTTCGGCCTCGTCGCCATCCTGATGCTGCGCTTCGCGCCGAACGGTATCTTCGGCACGCTCGTCGACGCCTTCGCAAGCCGGAGGAAGCGGGATGCCTGAACAACTCGTCATACGGGAACTGAGCAAGCGGTTCGGCGGTGTCGTCGCGCTGAACGCCATCGATCTGTTGGTGGAAGCGGGCGAACTGGTCGGCCTGATCGGGCCGAACGGCTCCGGCAAGACAACGCTCCTGAACATCGTCAGCGGCTATTACGATGCCGACGGCGGCACGATCGACTACGACGGGAAGCCCGTCGCCGGTCTGTCGCCGCATCGTCTGGCGCGGATCGGCATCGGCCGCTCCTTCCAGATCACCAAGGTCTTCCGCCGCTTGACCGTCCTGGAGAACATGCTCGTGTCGGGCCTGTCGGACTGGAGCGAGAGCCGGGCTGCCGCAACCGAACGCGCCATGGAAGTGCTCGCAGACCTCAACCTGACCCGTCTCGCCCACGAACGGGCGGGCAATCTGTCCGGTGGGCAGGCCAAGCTACTGGAATTTGCCCGGATCATGATGCTCCAGCCGAAAATCGTCCTCCTGGACGAGCCGTTCGGCGGCGTTCATCCGGAGCTCAAGCGCTTCATGTACGAACGCATCCGTGAGTGGAATGCGAATGGCGTGACGATCATCCTAATCAGTCACGACATGGGCTCCATCTTCGGCCTCTGCCGACGGGTGGTCACCCTGAGCTACGGAGACATCATCTGCGACGGCACGCCCGACGAAACGCGCGCCAATCCAGCCGTTCTGGAGGCCTATCTGGGGGACCGTCATGACGCAGCTTGAGGTCTCGAATTTGCGCGCCGGCTACAGCCGGGACATCGACATCCTCAGCGGCGTCAGCGTCATCGCCCGGCCGCGGCAGCTGACGACGATCATCGGCGCCAATGGCGTTGGAAAGTCGACGCTGCTCAAGACCATCATCGGGCAGTTGCGGCCGCATGCCGGATCGATCCATTACGGCGAAAAAGATCTGTCAGGTGTCGCGACGCGCAATCTGGTGCGCATGGGGATCGCCTATGTTCCCCAAGGTCATGCGCTGTTCAAGGACATGACGGTGGTGGAAAACATCGAGATCGCTACGTGGTCGTTCCGGTCCGACCGGCCGCGCTGTCGCGCCGCGACCGAACGCGTGTTCGAGCGGGCGCCGTATCTGAAGGAATTTCGCCAGCGCCGGGCCGGCCTGATGTCGGGGGGGCAGCAGCGGCTCATGCAGCTGGAGCTGGCGCTGATGAGCGATCCGGAGCTGATGCTGATCGACGAGCCGACCGTCGGCCTCGATCCGAAGCGGGCAGGGGTGATCTACGATCATCTGCGGAGGCTGGTCGGAGAGGGGGGGCGGACGGTCCTGATGGTCGACCAGAACGTCATCGCGGGCACCGACGTTGCCGACTACATCTACGTCCTGGAACTCGGCGCGAACAAGATCGAGGGCAGCAAGGCGCACTTCGACGAGACTTACCGCGACACGATTGCAGACTGGCTGTTCTGACGAAGCGCCGTCCGTCCGGCCTGCGTTTCCGCCATCAGCTCCTGCCAAACGAAAACCCCGCCGGTCTGCACCGGCGGGGTTTTCTGTGTCGGGGCGGACTGTCGCCGGTTACGGCTTGAGGACGATCTCGTCGGTGGTCGCCTCAGCCCGCGGCCACAGGATGGCGGAGTCCGACGGGGTCTGGTTCGCCTCGGTGTACTGGATCACGAAGATCGGCACGTCCGGCCACTGCTGGAACTTCCAGGCCGGGTCCTTGTCCTGTGGGAAGTAGATCTCGCCGCGCGTGCCGTTCCAACGAAGCTGGCGCAGCGCTTCCTGCAGCGCGGGTCCGTCAGTGATTCCGGCCGCCTTGATAGCTTCCGCGATGACCATGACGCCGTCATAACCTTCCATGGCGACAGCGTTTGCAGGGCGGTCGAACTCGGTCTGATAGGCTTCCGAGAATGAGCGGGACAGCTCCGTATCCGGCTTTCCAGGAAGCCCGGCAGGATTGCCGATCACGTATTTTCCTGCATCGCCCATGACGTTCCAGAATTCCGGCTCGAGGACGTCGGCGCCGGCGGCGAAGATCGCCGTATCCTTGGAGGGGGCGAGGCCCAGGTCATAGGCTTGGCGCAGCATGAGAAGCAGGTTCGAGCCCGTGAAGCCGGCCACGATCAGGTCGGGCTGGGGATCGGCGCGCTTGAGTTGCAGGAGCTGCGGCGTGAAGTCACTGACTGTGCGCTCGGCGGTGAACGAGGTGACGTTCGCGCCGGTATCCTGAAGGTTCTTGGTGAACACGTCGATGATACCGAAACCCCAGTCGGAGTTTTCGGAGATGATCGCGATGTTCTTGAACCCGGCTTCCTTCACCCAGTCCGCCGCGACCGAATAGACTAGCGAGTTGGCTACGGTGATGCGGAAGACTTCCGGGATGCCGGCCGCCGTGACCGCATCGGACCAGCATTCGCCAGCGATGAACGGGATGTCGTATTTCTCCGCGACGGGACCGACGGCGGAGCAGACGGCGCTGTGCGCGCTACCGGTCACCGCCACGACGCCCTCGCTCGACGCCAGACGTTCGAAGGCGGCGACGCCCTTTTCAGGAACGCCCGACGTGTCCTCGACGACGAGCTCGATCTGCTTACCGAGAAGGCCGCCGTTCTTGTTGATCTCCTCGACGGCGATGGTCATGCCGTCGCGCAGGGATTCCCCCGTCTGCACACCGCCGGGGGGCGAGAGCGGCGCGATGCCGCCGATCTTGATGGTCTCCTGAGCCCAGGCCGCGGACGTGCCGAGGGCAAGGGTTACCAGGGCCGTGGCTGACAGTTTCGCGATTCTGGTCATGGCCTCTCCTGTTGACTGGCGAGAGCGCGAAAGTGCGGCACTCGCGGCACCGTCCTGCCCACGATTTAGGCGTGCCCAGAACGAGACCTTGTTTGAAGTGTGGGCCGAGAACCGGCACGGGCGCAATCACCAGAAACGACTTGATCCGAAGCAGTCTGAAGTTTCAATAGCGTCACTCAGCGACAGGAGCCGCGCCGATGAACGCCGATTTTATCCCGAATCTTAGATTGCTGTGCAGCTACCAGCGCTCGATGGCGGATGTCTGCCGGAAACTGCAGATGAACCGCCAGCAGTTCATGAAGTATCTCGGCGGCGGCGCCTTCCCCTCAGGCCGAAGCCTGCGCCGCATCTGCGACTATTTCGGCGTCGACGAGTACGAGATCCTGATGCCGCACGACCAGTTCCGGGACATCGTCCGGCTGCGGCCCGTCCGGCACGAGACCAATGACCTGCTGCCGCCTGCGGTGAAACGTATCGCCGAGCAGGCGGCGCGCCAGCATGCGCAGCTGGCGAAATATTGCGGCTATTACTACAAGTACTTCTATTCGTTCTCCACGCCGAGCTTCGTGCTACGGTCGCTTGTCTGTGTCGGCCAGGTCGGCGAAATGACCTATTACAAGACGATCGAACGATTGACTCCGGCCGGCAATCGGCATGCGCCGGGCGATCTGTTCAAGTACAGCGGCGTGGTCCTGCCGGTCGGCGACAGGATTCACATGATTGATCATGAATCGGTGGTGGGCAACGAGATGTCCCAGACGATCCTCTATCCGCCCTATCGCAATCGGGTCTCAACGCTGATCGGGCTGATGATCGGTATCACCGCGACGGAGGCGCACCAGCCGGTGGCCGCCCGTGTGGTGATGGAATATCTCGGTCGCCGCGTCGATCACCGTCAGGCGATCCGGGGCTGCGGACTCTACGAGGAGGACGCGCTGGAGATTTCCCGGCCGATGCTTCACTATCTCCGCGAGCCGTCGCCAACGGACGGCTTCCTCATCCGGGCGGGCTCGACCTACGAAAAGGTCCAGGTACGAAACCGATAGGCTAGGGACCGGGGACGCACCGGCCTGCCGCCGACAGCACGATTCCCTTGCAATGTTGCTCCTTGTTGCTTGGCCATTGTCCTGCCGGCCGGGTCGCCGCTTGGCGAACAAGCTCCAGAAGGCAAGAACCGGACTTTTTCGATTTCGACTTGTAAAAATTTGTAAGGGCAATAAAAGGAAATCCTCACAAATATGAACAATTAGGAGGAGGACATGCTTGTGACCCCATCAAACTTTGTGAAAGCGCTGGTACTGGCGGCCAGCCTCGGCATGACGGCGGCGCCCGCACTCGCGATCGAATGGCGCGGCTGGAACATCCATGTCGAGGACTATCCGGTTTCCATCGGCATGGAATCCTTCATGAAGGAAATCGCCGAAAAGACAGGCGGCGAGATCACCGGCAAGGTCTACCACAATGGCGTGCTCGGCGATCAGCCCGACGCCATCGAACAGACCCGGCTCGGCGCCATCGATTTCGGCGAATTCAGCCTCGGCCCCATGGGTCAGTCCATCCCCGAGACCAACGTCGTTTCGCTGCCCTTCATCTTCAAAAGCATTCCGGAAATGTACAAGCTGATGGACGGCGAGGCCGGCGAGGCGATCGGCAAGGGCATGGAAGCCAAGGGTCTGGTTCCGGTCGGTTGGTATGGTGCGGGCGCGCGCTCGTTCTACAACTCGATCAAGCCGATCAATACGCCCGACGACGTCCAGGGCATGAAGGTCCGCGTGATGAACAACGACCTCTTCGTCGGCATGATCGAATCGATGGGCGGCAACGCAACGCCGATGGCGTTTGCGGAAGTGTTCCAGTCGCTGAAGACCAATGTGGTCGACGGCGCCGAGAACAACCCGCCTTCCTACGAGTCGACCAACCACTATGAAGTAGCGAAATACTACTCGCTGACCGAACACCTCATCATCCCGGAATGCCTGTGCGTGTCGAAGGCCGCGTGGGACAAGTTGACGTCGGAGCAGCAAGCCATCGTCAAGGAAGCCGGCCGCACCAGCGCCGAATTGCAGCGTAAGCTGTGGGCCGAGCGTGAACAGGCCAGCATAGAGAAGGTTGTCGCCGGCGGTGTCGAGGTCAACGAGGTTGCCGACAAGGCGCCCTTCCAGGATGCCATGGCTCCGGTCTACGAGCAGTTCCTCGCGGCCAATCCCGGCCTGACGGACCTCGTCAACCTCATCCGCAACGCCGAGTGACGGATTGCCCGGCAGCCCGGCCTTCCCGCGAGGGCTGGGCCGCCGGGGACATCTCGCAAGGGAAAGATCCGTAGATGCACCACGCATCGACAGTTACGCGTATCGAAGACGTTCTCGCCAGGATCAGCGCCGCATGCATCTTCATCGCGTCCTGCGCCCTGGTGGTACTGATCGCGACATTCGGCTGGCTGGTCTTCGGCCGCTATGTGCTCAACGTGACGCCGACCTGGGTGGAGCAACTTGCCCTCGTGCTGGTTGGCTACATTGCTTTCCTCGGCGCGGCAGCGGGAATCCACGAAGACAGTCACCTCGGCGTCACCATGTTCCGGGATGCGCTGGGCGAGCCGGTCCGCACGGCCGTGACGATCGCGGTCGACCTGGTGTTGGCGGGCTTTGGTGCGGTGATGTTCCTCGCCGGAATTGACCTGATGCGCTTCGGCTGGGACACGCTTCTGCCGATGCTCAACATTCCACTGAGCTTCCGCACGCTATCGGAAGTCTTCTGCGGGGGGCTGATCGTGCTGTTTGCCGGCACGCGGGCCATTCTGCGAATCCTCAATTTCCCCCGATCCGATCGGGCCGCGACCGACGAGGCGCCCTGATTATGGGTCTCGCAATCCTGCTGGGAATATTCGCCGTTGGCGTGGTTGTCGGCATGCCCGTCGCCTTCGCCATGGGCATCGCCGCGGCTTCCGCTTTCTTTTACGAAGGTTTTCCGACCCTGATGACGTTTCAGCGGGCGATGGCCGGCGTCACGGTGTTTTCGCTTCTCGCCATCCCGTTCTTCGTCTTCGCTGGCGAGATCATGCTGCATGGCGGCATCGCCGTGCGCCTAGTGCGATTCGCCGCGGCGCTGGTCGGCCATATCAGGGGCGGCCTGGCCATGGTCAATATCTTCTCCAGCATGCTGTTCGGCGGCATATCCGGCTCGGCCATCGCCGACATCTCGGCGCTCGGATCGCTGCTGATCCCGGTGATGAAGGAGCGCGGTTACCGTCCCGAATACGCCGTCAACGTGACGGTGACGTCGTCGATCGCCGGCATCGTCATTCCGCCCAGCCACAACATGATCATTTTCGCGGTCGCGGCCGGAGGTGGCATTTCAATTTCCAAACTGTTCCTGGCCGGGGTAGTGCCGGGCATCCTGATGTGTGTGTGTCTTGCCATTGCGGCCTACGTGCTTGCGGTAAAGCACAAATACCCCGCCGAACCGTTTCCCGGCGGCGCCGAACTGGCACGCACCGCGCTCGATGCATTGCCCGGACTGGTCACCGCCGTGATCATCGTCGGGGGCACGCTTTCGGGGGTTTTCACCGTCACCGAGTCCGGCGCTTTCGGCGCGATCTACGCGCTGCTTCTGACCACCTTCTACTACCGCAGCCTGAGCTGGCGTGGCTTCATCACCGCCGTCACCTCCTCGGTGCGCACGACCGCCATGGTGATGATCCTGATCGCCTTCGCCAGTTCCTTCGCCTATCTGCTGGCTCTCTATCAGGTGCCGGCCAAGCTCAGCGACCTGCTGGTCACGATCTCGGACAACAAATACGTCATCTTGCTGATGATCAACGTGATCTTGCTGCTGCTCGGCATGATCATGGATATGGCGGCGCTGATCCTGATCTGCACGCCGATCTTCCTGCCGATCGCCAAGAGCCTGGGCATGGCGCCGGAGCATTTCGGCATCATGCTGCTGATCAATCTCGGCCTTGGCCTGTGCACACCGCCGGTGGGCACGTGCCTGTTCGTTGGCTGTGCGGTCGGCAAGGTGCGGATCGAGGACGCCGTCCGCACAATCTGGCCGTTCTACCTGGCAATCCTGGGGGCCTTGCTTCTCGTGACCTACGTGCCCGGCTTTTCCATGTGGCTGCCAGGGCTGTTCTGAGTCGGACACTGAAGCGCGGCAACATACCGAAGAGGAGAGCGAAATGACCGACCTGTCGGGCGAAACGCGCAGAACCCTGATGGGCGTCAGTACCGCAACCTTGACGACCGCTCTATTCAAGCGCGGTTTCAGAAACGTCTTCCTTCAGGGGCTTGGCCGCCTGGCGCCTGGCCCGAACATGGTCGGCTTTGCCTATACGCTGCGCTACATCCCCGCTCGCGAGGATCTCGACGTGCTGGCTTCCTTTGCCGACCGCGAGAACCCGCAGCGCAAGGGCGTCGAGGAATGTCCGGCCGGCGCGATCTTCGTCATCGATTCGCGCGGCGACGCGTCGGCAGCATCGGCCGGCTGCATCCTCGCCGCGCGGTTGCAGGCGCGCGGCTGTGCGGGGCTGGTGACGGACGGTGGATTTCGCGACTCACCGGAGATTGCCGACCTCGGCATGCCGGCCTTTCACCAGAGGCCGAGTGCGCCGACCAATTTGACCAAGCACCATGCCGTGGCGCTCAACGAGCCTATTGCATGCGGCGGGGTATCGGTGTTCCCCGGTGACACGCTAGTGGGCGACAGTGAAGGGGTGGTGTGCATACCGGCGCACCTGACCGTCGAGGTGGCCGCCGAAGCGGCGGAAATGACGGTCTTCGAAGACTACGTAATGGAAATGGTGAAGGGCGGTGCGTCGAGCTATGGGCTTTACCCGCCGACCGGAGCCACAACGATGGACGAATTCAGGGCATGGCGACAGGTAAACGGCAGATAGGCGGTGCATCGCCAGCATCAGGCCGCCGGTCCGGCCGCCTTTTGCGCGACGGGACGCTTCCCGACCGTGCCTATGAGCGGATTTTGGCGATGATCGCCGATGGCGCAATCGCGGTCGGCGACAAGATGCCGTCCGAGCACGAGCTGTGCAGCGAACTGGAGGTCTCGCGTCCGGTGCTGCGGCAGGCGCTTAAGCAATTGCGCGCCGACGACGTAATCGTGTCGCGACAGGGCTCGGGGTCCTACGTCGTGCGCCGACCGGAAAAGGCGATCCTCGACTTTGCCCCGGTGGGCTCTGTCGCCGATATCCAGCGGACCTTCGAATTCAGGGCCGCCATCGAGGGTGAAGCCGCCTATCTGGCGGCGGTTCGCAGGACCGATTCGGACATGCTGCGCCTCAATGCCGCGCTTCAGGAACTCGACCGCTGCATCGAGGCGGGTGAACTCGGCGTCGATGCCGACGAGGATTTTCATGTCGCGGTCTGCGAAGCCTCTGGCAACCGCTACTTCACCGTCGCGCGGACCTCGATGAAGGCGAACATTCTGACGGGCATGAACCTGACCCGCAATCTGTCGCTGACCAAGCCGCGCGAGCGGCTGGCGCTGGTGCAGAAGGAGCACTACGCGATTTTCGACGCCATCCGGCACAAGAATCCCGCCGCGGCGCGCAACGCGATGCGCAGCCATGTCGAGAACGCCCGCAAGCGCGTCTTCGAAGGCAAGATCGCGTCCGCCTGAGCCGTGAACACGATGTCAAACTGGAGCAAGAAAATGAACCTCAAGGGAAAAACGGCGGTCGTCACAGGTGGCGGGCGCGATATCGGTCGGGCCTGCGTGATGCGCCTGGCTGAAGCCGGCGCGCAGGTGGCGATCAACTACCACAGCAGCAGCGCCGGCGCTGACAGCGCAGTCAAGGAGATCGTTGCGGCTGGAGGACAGGCTTTTGCCATGCAGGGCGACATGACCAAGCCGGCCGATGTGCAGGCTTTGGTCGATCGCGCCATTGCGGAGTTCGGCAAGATCGACATCGTCATGCCGATCACCGGCGGCATCGTCGCACGCAAGGCGATTGCCGAAATGACCCTCGATCACTGGCAGGCAGTGATGGATCTGAACGCAACGTCGGCGTTCCTGCTAATCAAGGCGGCACTTCCGCACATCCCGGAAGGCGGCGCCATCGTCAACATGGCATCACAGGCCGCAAGAGATGGCGGCGGCGGCGGCGCCATTGCATATGCTGCGTCCAAGGGCGCGGTCCTGACCATGACGCGTGGAATGGCAAAGGAACTGGGTCCGAAAATCCGGGTGAACGCGCTGTGCCCCGGCATGATCGATACGGATTTCCACAACGTGTTCACCAAGCCGGAAGCGCGAACGCACGTGGCAGGCATTACGCCGCTCAAGCGTGAAGGCTCTTCTGAGGACGTCGCCAATCTCGCGGTCTATCTTGCCTCGGACGAAGCGGCTTTCATCACTGGTGCTTGTATCGATATCAATGGTGGGTTGCTGTTTTCGTAGAAGGGCAGTCCGCTTCGGCAAATTCGTCGATCAGCGCGTGGCGTCAGCGGCCGTTGATCTTCTTGCCGGCATCGGAACCTGTGGCGTCGCGGGCGCCTTGGTGGTTTTGAGGGTCTCACCATCAATGATCGCCGCCAAGGAGACTTGCGGCGCCACCGCGCTCAATGCCGGTTTGGCTGGGCTAAAACGGACGGTCGGGCGAAGGCGAGGAGGAAAAAGTCCGGCGAGAGGGAATTCGCCAGCCTCGCCGACCACTATCGCATCAAGGCGCCGTAGTGCCGTACGACCTGCGCGGCCAGCGCATGGCCCTTGCGCGCGGCCTCGACCGGCGGCAGACCGCTGAGGCGGGCGGCGAGATATGCGGCGCTGAAGCTGTCGCCGGCGCCGGTCGTATCGAGTGGCTGTGTGACCGTTTCGGCGGCGACGTCCTGGCGTTTGTCGGCATAGGCGACGAGAGCCGGATCGCGACCGTCCTTGACCACGACTTCGCCTGCTCCGAGCCCGAGATAGCGCTCCGCCGTCGCGGCCGGCGAAGCGTCGTCGAAGGCGGCTTCCTCGTCCGGAAAGCTCGGCAGGCAGATGGTCGCGGCGCTGGCCGCCGCTTCGATCGCGCGGTGCATTTCGGCGGGATCAGGCCAGAGGCGAGGGCGGAGATTGGGGTCGAAGGCAACGGTTTTCCCGGCCGCCTTCGCCGTGCCGAGTCTTTCGAGCAGCGCAGCCCGGTCAGCGGGGGGCAGGATCGCCAGGGTAATGCCGGAAAAATAGAAGGCATCGCCGGTCCCGATCGCTGCGTCGAGGTGTTCCGGATCGGCGGCGAGCTGCTTCGCAGCGCTGGTGTCGCGCCAATAGGAGAAGCTGCGCTCGGCGCCGTCCAGATGGATCATGTAGAGACCCGGCATGGCGCCATCGATGCGCCGCACGCGGTCGGTCTCGATACCGGCATCGGCGAAGAAGCCGAGCATCTCTTCGGATGTCGTGTCGGTGCCGAGCGCGGTCAGATAGGCGACCCGCCAGTCCGCGCCGAGTTGGCGGCGCAGATACCAGGCGGTGTTGAAGGTGTCGCCGGCAAAGCCCTTACGATAAAGGCCCTGTCCGGCGGAGGCCAGTTCGATCATGCATTCGCCGATCGAAACCACGCGGCGCATCGGTATGCCGGTCATGCGGCGCTCCCTTCGAGGGCTTCGATGGTGGCCATGACGCCGCGCAGTTCCGCGAGCCCGCGCATCCGCCCGACCACCGGATAGCCGGGATGCGTGCCCCGGCCGATATCGGAGAGAAGCTCGTGGCCGTGGTCCGGCCGCATCGGAATCTGCCAGTCGGCGCGCCCCTCGGACCGGCGGCTGCGCTCCTCGGCCATCAGCACGCGTACCAGCGCCACCATGTCGGTGTCGCCGGCCAGATGGTCGGCCTCCTCGAAGGAGCCGTCGGCATCCTTGGCGACGTTGCGCAGATGCGCAAAATGGATCTTGTCGGCGAAGCGCCTGGCGATGGCCGGAACGTCGTTGGCCGGATTGGCGCCCAGCGAGCCCGAGCAAAGCGTCAGGCCGTTGGAAGGGGAGGGGACGGCGTCGAGCACGAAGGCGATGTCCTCGGCATTGGAGACGATGCGCGGCAGGCCGAACAGCGATCGCGGCGGATCGTCGGGATGGACGCAAAGGCGCATGCCGGCCGCCTCTGCGGTGGGGACGACCGCTTCGAGAAAGCGAACGAAGTTGGCGCGCACGTCGTCGCGGGTCACGCCGTCATAGCGCTTCAGGATCTCCCGGAGCCCCAGTACGTCGTAGCGCGCATAGGCGCCGGGCAGGCCAGCCATGATGGCGGCGAGGAGCCGGTCGTGATCGGCCGAATCCGAGGCGTCGAACCAGGCCCTGGCGCGCGTCAGGACCTCGGGCGAGACCTCTTCCTCGGCGCCCGGCCGTTCCAGCATGAACACGTCGAAGGCGGCGTATTCGTGCAGGTTGAAGCGCAGGCTGGTGCCGCCGCCGGGAACCGGCGCGGCGAGTTCGGTGCGCGTCCAGTCGAGCAGCGGCATGAAATTGTAGCAGACGGTCCGGATGCCGCAGGCGGCGAGATGGCGCAGCGATTGGCGATAGGTCTCGAACAGCGGTTCGAGATCGCCGTCGCCGAGCTTGATGCGCTCGTGGACCGGCAGGCTTTCGACGACCTCCCAGGTCAGGCCGAGCGACGTGTCCGCCTCGATCAGCGCCTTGCGTGTCTCGATCGCTTCGACTGTCCAGACCTCGCCATAGGAAATCTCGTGCAGCGCATTGACGACGCCGCGCGCTCCAGTCTGGCGTATTTCGCTCAGAGCGATCCTGTCGGCCGGCCCGAACCAGCGCCATGTTTCCTGCATATATACCTCTTGCTATCCGTCCCCGTCCGGCGCCAGGCCGTTTGGCGATCCATCGCCCGTATCGTCGAAAAACTGGTCGAACTCGTGCTTGAGCCGCACCAGATGGTCGTTGATGCGCGATAGATGGAGCCGCGTCGCGGATTCGGCGGCGTCCGCGTCGCGTGCCTTCAGCGCGTCGAAGATCGCCAGATGGTCCTCGTAAACGGCGGGCTGGCCGAAGGCGAGCGAGAGGAAGCGGGTGCGATCCATCTGCGCCTTCTTCTCGTCGATCAGGTCCCAGGCGAAGTCGCAGCCGGCACCCTCGGCGATGATCCTGTGGAAGTCATCGTCCAGCCGGTGAAACTCCTGGCGGTCGTCGGCCACCTGCGCCGCCCGCTGGTCCTTCAGATTGTCCGTCAGCCGCTCGATCAGCGGGCCTGTGTCGCGAGCGCAGGCTTTGCTCACGACCGCCACCTCGAGCGCCTCGCGTATGAAGCGGGCGTTGAGCACTTCGCGTACCGAAATCTTGACCACTTCGGTCCGACGCTGCGGCTGGATCTTCAGGTAGCCGACCCGCCCGAGACGGAGGAACGCTTCGCGCACCGGCTGGCGGGAGACGCCCATGTGACGAGCGATCTCGGCCTCGGAAATTCGCGTTCCCGGTGACAGGCGTAGTTCCAGGATCGCGCGACGCAAATCATGGAACACTGCCTCGGCGATCGTCCCGCGGGCGGGCAGCATCGGTGTGTTCGGAAAGGCGGTTTCGAGCGACATGGCTTCCTCTTGACTCGCTTTGGATACTACCATACCAGTTTTATGGCAAGCTCGCCCTGCGCGAAGGACACGATGGCGCTTCTGAACCCCGACAGGCTGTTTCCGGCGGAGGAGAAAACCCACTCCGTGGCGCGCGCGCTCTACGAAACGGTGCGCTCGCTGCCGATCGTCAGTCCGCACGGTCACACCGATCCGCGTTGGTTCGCCGAGAACGAGGCGTTTCCCGACCCCGCCCGGCTGTTCGTGACGCCCGATCATTATATCTTCCGGATGCTGGTCTCGCAGGGCGTGTCGCTCGCCGACCTCGGCGTGCCCTCGGCCGACGGAACGCCGGTCGAGACGGATGGGCGCGCCATCTGGCGCCGCTTCGCCGGCCACTATCATCTCTTCCGCGGCACGCCGACCCGGCTGTGGCTGGACCATGCCTTCGAGACGTTGTTCGACCTCGACATCCGGCTGTCGGCGGAGACGGCGGATCACTATTACGATCGCATCGCCGACTATCTGCGGCGCAAGGAGTTTCGGCCGCGCGCGCTGTTCGAGCGGTTCGACATCGAGGTCATGGCCACCACCGAGAGCGCGCTCGACGACCTCGCTTGGCACCGCACGATCCGCGACAGCGGCTGGACCGGCCGCGTCGTCACGACGTATCGTCCGGACGCGGTCGTCGACCCGGATTTCAACGGCTTTGCCGACAATCTCGTCCGCTTCGGCGAGATCACCCGTTGTGACACAACGTGTTTCGCCGGCTATCTCGACGCCCATCGCGTCCGGCGGGCGTTTTTCCGCGAGCACGGCGCCACCGCCACCGACCACGGCCATCCGACGGCGCTGACGGCCACCCTTTCACCCGCCGAAGCCGAGGCCCTTTATGGCCGTGTGCGCGGCGGCCAAGCTTCGGCGGCCGACCGTGAGCTGTTCCGCGCCCAGATGCTGACCGAGATGGCGCGGCTGTCGGTTGAGGACGGCATGGTCATGCAGATCCATGCCGGCTCATGGCGCAATCATTCGGACCAGATCGCCGCCCGGTTCGGCCGCGACAAGGGTTTCGACATCCCGCAGCCGACCAACTACGTCGCGGCGCTGAAGCCGCTGCTTGACGCGGTCGGGCTGGAGCCGGGCCTGACGATCATCCTCTTCACCCTCGACGAGACCGTCTATTCGCGGGAACTGGCGCCGCTGGCCGGTGTCTATCCTTGCCTGAGGCTCGGCCCGCCCTGGTGGTTCCACGATTCTCCCGAGGGGATGAAGCGGTTCCGCGAACAGGCCACTGAGACAGCCGGCTTCTACAACACCGTTGGTTTCAACGACGACACTCGCGCTTTCTGCTCGATTCCCGCCCGCCACGATGTCGCCCGGCGGGTCGACTGCGCGTATCTTGCCGATCTGGTGACGACCGGACGCCTCGCCGAGGACGAGGCGTTCGAGGTGGCATACGATCTGGCCTACCGCCTCGCCAAAGAGGCCTACAGGCTCTGACCACCGGCGCCGCACTCTTCGCCGGCTGCGCCGTCGGCCGCATCTCGGTCCGGCAAGCGGTGGGCACGATCTCGCCGTTCTACGGCGCCGAAGTGCCGGTATTGGGCCTCGTCACCTACGTCCCAGCGGTTTTGCTGTGGCTTCCGTCCTTGTTCAAGTGAGCTCCATGTCCCGCCTTTCCTACAAGACGCTGGAGAATTTGCCGCCGGCGGTCGCTCGCCCCTCCTACGATCCGCGCGTCACGACCGCCGGCATAGTCCACCTCGGCGTCGGCGCGTTCCACCGCGCCCACCAGGCGGTCTATCTCGACGATCTGCTGGCAAGGGATCCGCAATGGGCGATCGCCGGTGCCTCGCTCCGCCGGGCCGACATGCGCGATGCGCTGGCGCCGCAGGACAATCTCTACACCGTGGCGATCCGCTCGGGCGAGGCGACGCGGCTGCGGGTGATCGGCTCGCTGAAGATGATCCTCGTCGCGCCGGAAGATCCGGAGGCGCTGCTTGCCGCGCTGTGCGATCCGGCGATCCGCATCGTCTCGCTGACCGTCACCGAAAAGGGCTATTGCCACGATCCGGCGACCGGTGATCTCGATCCGGACCATCCCGACATCACGGCCGATCTCGATGCGCCGATGCGCCCGACATCGGCGCCGGGGCTTCTCGCCGAGTCGCTGCGCCGCCGCAGGGCCGCAGGCATCGTGCCGTTCACGGTGATGCCCTGCGACAATCTTCCCGAGAACGGGCCGACGGCGCACCGGATCGTCACGCAATATGCCGCGCTCCGCGACGGCGGCCTCGCCGGTTTTATCGAGCGCGACGTCGCCTTTGCGGGGACCATGGTCGATCGCATCGTGCCGGCGACCAGCGAGGACGACATCACCCAAATTTCCGCGGCGCTCGGTGTCGCGGATGCGTGGCCGGTCGCTACCGAACCGTTCAGCCAATGGGTGATCGAGGATCGCTTTCCCACCGGACGGCCCGACTTCGCGTCCGTCGGTGCCGAGATGGTCACCGACGTCGAGCCCTATGAGCGCATGAAGCTCAGAATGCTCAACGGCGCCCATTCGACGCTGGCCTATCTGGGCTACCTCGCCGGCTACGAGACGGTCTCCGAAACGATGGCCGACCCGGCCTATGAGCGGCTCGTCCGGGATCTGATGACAGACGAGGTGATGCCGACGCTGGAGATGCCGGGCACCGACCTTGCCGCCTATCGCGACGCGCTGATCGCCCGCTTCCACAATCCGGCGCTCCAGCATCGTACTTGGCAGATCGCCATGGACGGTTCGCAGAAACTGCCGCAGCGGCTTTTGGGAACGATCCGCCACCGGCTTGCAAGGGGGGAGGCGGTGGACCGGCTGGCGCTCGGCGTCGCGGCCTGGATGCGCTATGCCACCGGCATCGACGAAACCGGCGCACCGATCGACGTGAAGGACCCGCTGGCCGGACGGTTGCGCGCCATCGGCGACGAAGCGGGGCGCGACCCGGCGAAGCTCGCCGCCGCCTATCTCGGCGTCGAGGCGGTGTTTGGCCGTGACCTGAGCGACCACCCGGAATTCGTGCGCGCGGTGACCGCCGCGCTCGCCTCGCTTTTCCAACGCGGTGCGGCGGCGACCGTGGCGGCTATGATGCGGCCTTCGACTTTTCCGATCGCCGCGTCCAGTCCAAGGCGGCCCGATCCATGACGATCGCCCGCGTCTCCAAAGGCTTCACGCAGCAGGAGCCGATCCCCGAGGTCGGCATCGCGGCGGCGATCGAGGTGATGCGCTCGGGGCGACGTCACCGCTACAACGAAGTGCCCGGCGAGGAATCGCAGGTGTCCGCGCTGGAGCGGGAACTGGCGGAGTGGCAGGGCAGCGCATATGCGCTGGCCCGCAGTTCGGGCGGGGCGGCGCTTCGCATCGCGATGCGCGCGGCGGGGATCGGCGCGGGCGACGTTGTTCTGACCAACGTCTTCACGTTGGCGCCGGTGCCGGGCGCGATCGTGACGGTCGGGCAAGACCCGTGCTGATCGAGATCACCGAAGATCTGCGGATGGATCTGGACGATTTCACGGCGAAGATCGCCAAGCATCGTCTGGCGGCGGTCATGGCTTCGCACATGCGCGGGCATCCGCGCGACATGGACTGGCTCACCGTCATCTGCGCGGAGGCCGATGTGCCGCTGTTCGAGGATTGCGCGCAGTACCATGGGCGCCAGGTGGAGCGGTCGGCGCAGCGGCTCCTTCGGGCTCGCCGGAGCCTTCAGTTCTCAGATCTACAAGCATCTGAACTCGGGCGAGGGCGGGTTTCTCGTGTCGGATGGCGCCGATTTCATGGCGCGCGCGATCATACTGTGGGGATCCTACATGCTCTATGCCCGGCATGGCGCCGCGCCGTCGGAGGATCACTTTCGTCAAGCGCGCCTCGACATGCCGAATACCTCGGCACGGATGGACAATCTGCGTGCCGCGTTGCTGCAGCCCCAGTTGGCGCAAATAGAAGATGCGATCAGCCGCTGAACGACCGATATCGCGCGACCGCCGACGTCCTGGCCACCTGCCCACAAATTGTGATGCCGATCCGGCCCGCGCGGGAAGCTTTTGTCGGCAGCTCGATTCAGAGGCCGGCTTGGTGCGCCGGGGGGTGACGCTCGACGGCGCGAAACTATCCTACTTGTCACCCTGCTGTTACAGGGAGGGTCGGATTTTCCACCGAGGACTACGTCGGATCAGTGGTTTAGATAAAAAACGGGGTAGAATCCCCTCTCCGCCATTGAAAATCCCATAAGCATCGGTGGGTTCTGTCAGCGCCAGCCGTAACGGAAAACTGCCTCTCTGAGTCGGGGAGGAGATGTGTAGCGCGCAAAATCATGTGCACACGCGCGCAACTTCAAATGCACCCCGTTTCCCGCGTCGTCTAATCTTTTCGACGCGGTTTGAAGGGCACTGGCGAAAGTTGTTTAGTACCACGTCGACCGACTCGCCGTTCGGCCTGCTGACAAGATCAAAGGGCTGCAGTTTCACACGGCTTTCACGGTCGGATCAAGGATATGCTGCGGAGCCGGTCTGGTTGAGCCGGTAGCGCGGAACACCAGTGCAAACCTTTCGTCGGCACAGAACCCGCGCCAGCATCCGAGGCGCCTTCTCGCGGCCGACCGAGTTGGCGTGATAGGGCGTGGTTCAGACGAGAGCGAGCGTCAGGACTGGTACGGTTGCAACGGCAAGAAGCGTCACCAGCATGACAACAATATAAGGCATGGCACCGAGGAAGATCGTCTCGACGCCCACATCCGCGTCGTCGAGTGTCGTGTGGACCGTAAAGACCGATATCCCGAATGGCGGTGTCAGAAGGCCTATCTCGACCGCGAGCACCGTGACCACGCCGAACTGGATCAGGTCAAATCCGAAGGTTTTCGCGATCGGCGCTGCGATCGGAACCAGGATCAAGAGGATAGAGGTCGAATCGAGGATCATCCCCATCAGAAGGACGATGATCACGTAGAGTAGAATGAAGCCCCAGGCGCCAAGACCGCCGGCTGCGACAAGCTCGCCGATGGCATTGGGGATGCCGGCGACGGCGAGCATGCGGCTGTAGAAGCCGGCGGCGATCAGCAAGACGAGGATCGAGACGGAGACGACACCGGTTTGCTTCAACACCTGCCACATCTTGGTGCGGTCCAGTTTCCGGCGGACAAGCGCGATGACGAGGGCGCCGAAGGCCCCGACGCCGCCGGCTTCGGTCGGCGTGAAGAAGCCGGTATAAAGCCCGCCAAGGACGAGAACCACGAGAAGCAGGATGGGCACGAGCTTCAACGTCATCTCGCCAATGGTGAGCACAGTCTCGGCCTCGCCGCGTCGCTCCTTCGCGTGGGCCGGATCGGTAAAGACGCTCGCGGGCCGGAATCTCGCCATCAACAAGATCGCGGCGACGAAGCCGAGCGCGAGCAGGATGCCGGGAATGATGCCGGCGATGAACATCGCGCCAATCGAGACTTCCGCCAAAACACCGTAGATGATCATCAACAGGCTCGGCGGGATCAGCATTCCTAGAATCGACGAGCCCGCGACGGTGCCGGCGGAAAAGCCGGCAGTATAACCGTGACGCCGCATCTCGGGGACCGCGATCTTGGTAAAAACAGCGGCCGAGGCAATCGATACGCCGGTAACGGCGGCAAAGACCGTGTTGGCTGCGACGGTCGCGATGCCAAGGCCGCCAAGCAGGCGCCGCAGAAGCGTTTCGGCGACTTGGAAAGTATCCTTGCCGACATCGGAAACGCTGACGATCAGCCCCATCAGAACGAAGAGCGGAATCGTGGCGAACAGGAAATCGGAGACACCACTATAGGCGGCGAGCGATAACAGCCGCATCGCCAGTTCGAAATTCTCGCGGATGATCCAAATGCCCGCGAAACCGGCGGCGAAAAGCGCGATCGCGATCTCCATGCCGAGAAGCACCAGCAGAATCAGCGCGCCGATGAGCAGAAAACCAACAGTGAGGGTGGTCATGCGGAACCGGCCGGCGCCCGGCGCATTTCCGTGAGGGCGACCTTCAGGTAAGCGATCAAGGTGATCGCCGATCCCGCGACGATCAGCGCCCAGAATGGGAAAGTCGGCAGCGTGAAGACACCCTGAACACCGAAAAACTCGTCATTTTGCCAAGCGCGCACCATCCCTGGCCAAGTCGCATAGATGATCGCGCCGAAAATTGCCGCGCCGGTCAGCGCAAAGAGCGTGTCGATCCCCTTCACCAGCTCAGGCGAGCGTGTGCGCAGCATGCGGGAAAGGAAGTCCGCCCGGGTCATGCGGCGCGCCAGAACCGCGGCTGACATCTGCAGGAAGACGATCGCAACCACCGAATGGGCGGAGAACTCCGCGACGCCGGTAATCGGATGATTGAAGAAGTTGCGGCCGAGCACGTCGGCGACGACGAGCAGCATTAAACCGAAGATCCAGAGTGTGCCGATCGCGGCGAAGACCGAGACGATCAATCCCAAAAGCCCTCTGTCGCTCCGACGGGTCTCTGCTATCGGCGGTTCCGGCCGCGTTTCGTCCGTCACGCTTTTCTCCAACGGCATGGTTGAAAATTGATTGCGCGCACAGGGCCCCCGGCGGCGTGACGCGGGCCGAGAATGTCACATACGTGACCCTGGCGGCGACGGCATGACCGCCGCCGGGGCGACCGCGGATGTCCGACCTGGCTCAGCGGTCGGCGTCCCAGTCGCGCAACGGCTTGGCTCCGCGTTCGCGAAGCGCGTCGAAATAGGCTTTCAGCACGGTCTTGCCCGCTTCGCCGGTCTGGTCGAGCCAAGGCTGGACGATATCGGGAAGCTTTTCCACCCAGGCTGTCTTCTCAGCGTCCGGCAATTCGGTGATCGCAAGGCCCGCCTTCTGCATTTCGTCGATCGCGGTCGTGGCTTTCTCGGTGACGTATTCGCCGTGGCGCTTCGAGGTGATCTTGCCGGCCTCGCGAAATGCCGCCTGGACCGCTTCCGGCTGGCTGTCGAAGAAGTCCTTGTTGACCGCGATGCCCCCGAAATACATCGATCCGATGCCGACGCGGGTCAGCTTCGGCGCGACTTCGTAGACGCGGGTCGGCAGGATGCCGCTGGCAAAGGACAGGGCGCCTTCGGAGACGCCGGTCTGTATGTCGGTGTAGTAAGTCGTCAGCGCGCCATCGAGCGGCGTCGCTCCGGTATCGGCGAGCCAATTCGCCGAGGTGCCCGGCGCATTGATGCGATGATTGGCGAGATCGGCGAGCGTGTCGATCTCGAAATTGGCGTAGACGTCGTAGCTGTCGGTAATCAGCGAGGAGAGGTGAACCATGTTTTGGGCCGCCCAGCTGTCGCGCAGTTCGGGCAGCTCATCGGAGAGCTTGTCGAAGATGTCGATGATCATCGTGTGATCGGACGTGGCGAAGGGCGTGAAGTAGGTCACGTTCTGGAGCGGCATTTCCGAGCCCTCCCAGACCGTGCCGACCATGCCGACATCGACGATACCGTCGCGCACCGCCTCGCGGGTGTCGGTGTATTTATAAAGGGTACCGCCGTAATTCTCGACCCAGTCGACCTGATATTCGTTGCCGCCCTCCTTCAGGATGCGGTTCACCTCGGGCTGGAAGACGTTCTTCATCGCCCAGACCCAGATATTGGCCTCCGGATGGCTGGAGCCGATATTAGCGGTGATCATCTCCTGCGCCCCAACCGGTGAAGCGAGCATCGAACCGGCCAGAAGCGCTGCTGCCGCGGCGTGGCATGTGAAGTGTTTCATGTGTTCCTCCCAGAACGTTGGTCTCGTTTGTTGCGTGGCATTGCCTGTCGTCAGTCCGCCATCGCGCCGATCGCCGTCAGCACCCGCTCGGGCGTCATCGGCATCTCGGTGATCCTGCCGCCGAAGGGGCGGATGGCATCGTTGATGGCATTCATGATCGCAGCCGGCGCCCCGGCGGTGCCGGCCTCGCCCGCGCCCTTGGCGCCGAGCTCGCTCTCGGCAGTCGGTGTTTCCACATGGCCGACGACGATATCCGGCATTTCCGCCGACATGGGCACGAGATAGTCGGCCATGGTGGCGTTGGTCAGCTGACCACTCGCGTCATAAAGGCTCTCTTCATACAGCGCGTCGCCGATACCTTGCACGATGCCACCGCGGATCTGCTCATCGACCAATTGCGGGTTGATCACCCGGCCGCAGTCTTCGACGCACCAATGCCCGAGCAGCTTGACGAAGCCGGTTTCGGTATCGACCTCGACATAGCTCGCCTGAACACCGTTGGTGAAGGCGAAGGGATATTCGCTAGTGATGTAGTGGCGCGTGACGACGAGTTCGCGCGGCAGGTCTTTCGGCAGCGTGTCGCCGCGGAAATAGACGACGCGGCCAAGCTCGGCGAGCGTCATTCGCTCGGCTCCGCTTGCCGCATCAACGATCTGACCAGAGCGTATGTCGAGATCGTCGGGCGTCGCTTGGAGCATCACCGCCGCGACGCCGAGGATGTTCTGCCTGAGCGCACGTCCGGCCTGCAAGGCTGCTTCGCCGCCGATGCCGGTGCCGCGCGACGCCCATGTTCCGCCACCGAACGGGGTTGTACGCGTATCGCCGGTGACGATTTTGATCTGACCGATCGCGACGCCGACGGATTCGGCGACGATTTGGGCGAGCATCGTCTCGGTGCCCTGGCCCTGTTCGGTGACGCCGGATAGCGCAACGACGCTGCCGTCCGGGTCCATGCGGACGGTACAGCCGTCTTGCGCGGAAATGCGCGCCCCACCGATGCCGTACATGAAGGGGCTGGGATTTGTCAGCTCAATGAAGCTGGCGATGCCGATGCCGCGATGGATGCTCTTGCTGCGGTGCGCCCTTTGGTCGGCCCGAAGGCCGTCGTAGTCCATCAGTTCGATGATCTTATCGAGGCTTTGATGGTGGGACAGCCCTTCGAACCTTAGATTTGCGACGGAGGTGACGGGGTAGGCGTCGTCGCGGTAGAGATTGCGTCGGCGGATTTCGATCGGGTCCATGCCGATCGCCTCGGCGGCCATATCGACGAGCCCTTCGGTGACCGTCACTGCGATCGGGTGGCCGACCGCCCGGTACTGGCAGGTCGGGGTCTTGTTTTGCAGGACGACCGTGGTGCGGGCGCGGTAGTTCGCGAAGTCGTAGGGTCCGCCGCAGAGATTGACGACTTGATTGCCCTCGATCGCGCTGGTGCGCGGATAGACCGAATAGGGGCCGATGCCGGTATAGTCGTCGACATCGATGGCGAGGATCTTGCCGTCACTGGATACCGCGATCCTGGCGTCGATCTCGTGATCGCGGGCATGGATGTCGGTGGAAAAGCTCTCGACCCGGTCGGCGATGAATTTCACCGGCCGCCCCATTGTCTTGGCAATCGCGGCGGTCGCGACCTCATCCGGATAGACATGGACCTTGATGCCGAAGGAACCGCCGACATCGCCGCACTGAACCCGCACATGGGATTCAGGCAGGCCGAGTTGTTCGGCCAGCACTACCTGGATCATGTGCGGCGCCTGGGTCGAATGGTGCACCGTCAACTGGTTTTCGGAAGGGTCGTAATCCGCCAGGATCGATCGCGGCTCGAGCGTCACGCCAGTGTGACGACCGGTCTTGAAGCTTGCCGAGACGATGGTGGCGTCGGAGCTGAAGACGGCATCCACATCGCCGGCCTCGTGCAGGCGGCGAAAGGTGAGATTGTCGCCGAGGCTTTCGTGCAGCACAGGTGTCGATGGATCGAGTGCCTTGCGCATATCGACCAGCGGGTCGAGCGGCGCGTAATCGACGTCGATGAGAGCGATCGCATCCTCGGCGGCTAGCCGCGTATCGGCAACGACCGCGACGACTGCTTCGCCGACCCAAGTCGCGCGATCGACAGCCAGCGCATGCTGCGGTGCCGACTTCATACCTTTCAGGTGTTGGAGCACGCCAACCCATGGCTTGCAGAGCGGCACCAGATCGCGGCCGGTAAAAACGCGCTTTACGCCCTTGGCCTTGTCGGCGCCGTTCAGCGCAATGGCGTTGATCTTCGCATGGGCATGCGGGCTGCGCAAAAAGACGACGTGCAGCATGCGCGGCAGGACGAGATCGTCCACATAACGGCCGCGTCCTTCCACCAGCCGGCGAGCATTGGGGCGGGGCACGGTGCGACCGATATAGCTGTTCGGCCGGTCGGGATTGCCGAAACGGATGTTCATGCGGCGTCTCCCGGGGTTGGAGATTTGGCGCGCGCTTCGGCGACCGTCTGGATTGCGTCGATGATCGCTTCGTAACCTGTGCAGCGGCAGTAATTGCCACCGAGATATTCACGGATCATGGCGCGATCCGGCGAGGGAGATTCATCGAGCAGCGCTTTTGCCGCGATCAGCATTCCGGGTGTGCAAAAGCCGCACTGCAAGGCATTGCGGGCAACGAAAGCGTCTTGGAGATCGCGAATGACGTTCGTCTCCGACGCGCCTTCGATTGTCCAGACATCGGCGCCGTCGAGTTGCGCGGCAAGCATCAGACAGCCGCGCACGATGGCGCCATCGACTTCCAGCGTGCAGGCGCCGCACACGCCATGTTCGCAGCCAGCATGGGAACCGGTCAGCCCGAGATCGAGGCGCAGGAAATCGACGAGGTGACGGCCGGCTTCGACACGTGCCTCGACGCGCTCGCCGTTTACGGTCAGCGCGATCTCAACGGTGCGCGCGATGCTCTTCGCCGCCATCTGGCTCATGCTGCCATTCCCACATGCGACCCGGACGACAATTCTGCGACCATCCGCCGCAAAAGAACCGCGGCAAGATGCATGCGATAGCGCGCGCTGCCATTGGCGTCGGAAGGCGGATCAAGATCATTCGAAAGCGCCGCCACCGCCGCGTCGAGGGTTGCTCCCGCGTCGAGCGCCTTCATCGCATTCGTGGCGAGAATCGGCGTGTCGCCCACGCCGAAATACGCCAGGCGAGTCGATTGCCCGCGCCGCACCCCGGCCAGACCGACGATCGCAAAGTCCCCCGAGCGCCGGGCGAGTTCCAGGATCCGCTGGCGTTCCCCGGGTTCGGCCTTCCTCACGATGATCGCGCTGATGAGTTCGCCGGGCCGAAGGGCGGTGTCGAACAAACCGGTAAAGAACCGCGAGGCGGGGATGCGCCGCTCGCCGGCCCGGCTCGTCGCGACGATCTCGGCGTCGAGCGCTACGACGCATGCGGCGAGTTCCGCGGCTGGGTCCGCATTGGCGAGAGAGCCGCCGATCGTGCCTCGGCAGCGAATGGCCGCATGTGCAATCAGCGGCACGGCTTGGTGAAGCAGCGGAGCGTGCTCAGCGATGAGCGTCGACGCGCCGAGGTCGACATGACGGGTGAGCGCGCCGATCCGCAAGGTGTCGTCCCGATCCGCAATTCCGGAAAGTTCCTGAATGCGATTGATGTCGATCAGCGCGACATCCTCGTCGAGACGCAGATTGAGCGCGGCGACAAGACTTTGTCCGCCCGCCAGAATCCGGGCTCGCTCTCCGGCCTCGTCCATGAGGCCGAAGACGTCGTCGAGCGTCTCGGCACGCCCATATGCGACCTTCGAAGCCTTCATGGACTGAGTCCCTCCCGTTTTGAACGGCCGGCAGTTCAACCTGCTGAACCAATCGGATTTCGCCTCCACAAAATCCGACTTAATTGATCAAATGATCTATAATACCGGCGACGAATGCAAGCGGTATTCGATCGTGTTCGCTGGCGGACGGAAAATCGCTTGTCCTGCGGGCTTTCCGCGGGGATAGAGGGTGCGATGGATCATCGAACGCAACATCCAGCCGGACGCAAGCGGCTATCGCCAGACGAGAGACGGCGGCAAATTCTCGATGGCGCGGTCGCCTATTTCGCTGAGGTCGGGCTCGGCGGTAACACCCGTGAGTTGTCGGCGCGGCTCGGGGTCACGCAATCGCTCATCTTCAACTATTTCAACTCCAAGTCCGAACTGATCGAGGCGGTCTACAACGAGGTCTATCTCAACCGCGTCTCGCCGAAATGGGCCCCCCGACTCGCCGATCGCTCGCATCCGCTTCAAACGCGGTTGACCTCGTTCTACAAGGAATATGCAGCGGCGATCTTCACCTACGAATGGATGCGGATATTCGTTTCAGCAGGTCTTGCCGGCGCCGATCTCAACGCAAGATATCTAAACCATATCTCGGAACTGTTTTTCGAGCCATTGCTTGCGGAGATGAACGATCGTGCGTCGACCGGCGTTACTGTCTCCTTAGAAGATATCTGGCTTCTTCATGGCAGCATTGTTTATCTGGGTATTCGAAAGTTCGTCTATCGGGTGCGCGTCCCGGACGATGTCGATGCCGTCATCGAGCGGGCGATCGCAAATTTCCTGACCGCTCATGGCCTGGACTGACAGAGCTGGGTCGTCGGAGTTTCCTCTGTCAAGGTTGACCCATTCCCTTCCAGAGCCTCGACGGCAGCCATGACGCCGCGCAATTCTGCAGGGCCGCGCATGCCCCCGATCACCGGATAGCCGGGATGCGTGCCCCGTCGCTCAAGATGATCCGAAACCCGAACAATC
>NZ_JADDXW010000008.1 GCF_017183135.1 Aurantimonas marina
GTGCCGCCGTTTCCATCCGGCGCCGCGACGATTCCCCGAACCCTCTTGCGCCCCGGCAAGGGCCTGCCCTGACTGGACAAAGAGCCGTCAGAAACCGCCAGCCGGAGGCATTGCATCCATGCCCGCACCAGACCGTATCGTCCGCCTGAATACCGTCCTCTCCCGGACGGGCCTGTCTCGCTCAACCATCTACCGCAAGATCGCCGAGGGCACGTTCCCGGCCCAGATCAGGATCAGCATCAACGGAGCCGGGTGGCGGGAGTCCGATATCGATCGCTGGATCGAAGATCCCGTATCGTGGAGGCCGAGGCGAGAAAACGGTGACGTCAGATAGGCCGGATGCGCGAGGTGGCAGGACGATGGTACGGGCTGTATCATGCGATCCAATTTCCTGTGGAAAACGGAATCGAACCGCCGGTATGATTTTGGATTGGGTAATTTTGCGGGTACCTGACGTTATCCGCAGTGCAATATTTATCAATAAAATCAAATTGATAGACTATAAGTTCGACTCCGATTCTGGCGTCGAGATGCCTGTGATTGTCCCTCGTCAGAACGTTTGGCGCAGATTTCGGCGTCGAATTGAGGAGACGACCTCGTCTGGGGATTGATGTTAATCGGTGTTACTATGCAGAGGTCCCGTGGGACGGTTCAGGCAGCAGCTTTGAGCCCCCCCGGAGCGACCGCATCCTCTTGTCTCGATCGGCGCAACCAAGCGATTTCTGCCCCGTTGCCCGCGGCATCGAGAATGACTTGCGAAATTCGTGCCTGTTGCTTTCGCAGGTGGTCGCCAAGCAATCCATCACGCGTAATGTACCCGGCGTTCACTCCTGGCAACGAGTGGTTCATGAGGAGATGAATGTCGAGCTGCGGTATGCCGGCAGCCTGCGCGAGCGTCCGATACGTCTGGCGGAGTTCGTTGCCCCACTTGGAAAGATCGTCGCGGTCCTCCTTGTGTTCAACCAGGTGGCCTGACTTGCTGTCGGCCGGGAAAAGCCAGAAGCCCGCCTGGTCTGGGTAGGCAACCCGACCCACGCGCAGTGCCCGGATCACGCAACGGATCATCGGCCGTGACAGTGGGATGTCGAACGCTCTCTCTTCACCACCCTTGGGCTTCGGGATGTGAAGGAGCCGGCGCCGCAAGTCGATATGCTCAATCCTGATGCTCTTCAAAGCGGTCGGACGGGACCCGCTCAACAAGGTCAGCAGGTGAAACTCCCGCCGGACGGCATTTTCGAGCTTGGAGAGTTCGACAAACCACCCGGCCAACGGACCCGCGCCCATACCGGTATCGCGGCGGCGCTCGGCGTTCCAGTCGACCGCCGTCACCGGGTTCACCTTCGAAAGATCGAGATTGGTCTTGCAGGCGTGATTATAGACGGCCCGAAGGCTCCGCATCGCGCCGTTGGCGATGTAAGCGCCATGTTCCTTCGTGATCTTCTCGTGCCGTTCGGCGACAAGATTTGGTTGGCGTCCGAGGCGAGCCAACGGCTTGTCCAGCCAGTCCTTGAACAGCCGTTCCATGTGGTCGCGATAGTTCTCAATCGTCCCGGCGCTCCGGCCCTTACGAATCATGTGTCCGTCGCGATAGCGCTCCCAGGCGGTTCGCAGCGCGATAGCGCCACGCTTAACTGAACGCTCATCATCGGGGCGTTCGCCACGCGCGATCTTGGCCAGAATTTCCTTCGCCTTGCAGCGGGCGTCTCGGGAGGTGATTTCGCCTGCTTCACCAATCTTCTTTCGGGCGGCGAACTCCCTCATCCCATCGCGCCAAAAGGCTCCTTGGGCGGCAAAGGTCTTTGTGCGTTTTCCAACCACAAGAACAAAGCCCTTCAGCTCCGTATCGTTGACTTTGTATTGACCGGAAGAGGCGTAGGGCAGCTTGGCCAGCGCCTTGTCCGTGATCAGCATCGACCGCTCTGTCATGACCGCACCGAGAATTAGTCTGCGATTAGTCTGCGGAACTTTGCTGTGAAAGTCTGCGAGGTCGACTACGCAAAATCCCGAAATTGTACGAATATAATATAGAAATCAGGTGTTTATGTCAAACGTAAGATCGATTATCGAACGATAGCGGTGCGCCGAAAGACCGGACACCCTTACTACGAATCTGGGGGTCAGAGGTTCGAATCCTTTCGGGCGCGCCACTCTTTTCTGGGTCCATTCTCATCAGATGGTTTACATTTGATACCGGAGAGATTGTTTACAGTTTCTCCGGGGCGAATGGGTTTTTGACGGGCTCGACGCAGTCCTCCTTATTGTCGAAGAAGCCGAGATCGTAGTGCATGAAGCTGACGATCCAAATGCCGTCGTCGACTTCTTTGATGCCGAGCCTTTGGGCCGCCATATCGGTTGAGATGTTGATTTTCTTTCGGTGCATGCGGATGCGGCCGCATGCAGTCACGAGGATGTCCTTGTCGTGGAACCGGTATTCTAGCGCCGCCAATTGCGTAACGGCAGGCTGCGGCGCGGTGTAGGACCGGGTTATGCGGTCCAGGCGTTGAACGCGGCGACAACGCCGACATCGTCGTCGATTTTGGTGATTCCGCCCATCAGCGCCGGGCAGGCAAGCAGCCAGCGATTGCCCTGTGCCTGAGCATACACGCCGAAGGTCGCGGGCATGTAACCATAGGAGGTGCGCGGGTCGACGGCGTCCTGCACGGTCACCGACACCCAGCCGTCGGCTGGCGAAATGGCGATCGACGCGGTGTTCGCCTCGCCGTTCTTGTAAAGCGTCTGTCCGTCAAAACGGTGCAGAAGAATGTCGGCGTCCACGGCCCGCAAATAGGCGTGGAAAGTCAATTTTGGCGGCCGTGCCATCTGTGCGCTGAAACAGTTGAGATAGCCGGTCGTCGCCCCGACCGTGAGCGAGCCCTCCGTTCCCGCGCCGTGGGTGATCTCGGCCACCCAGAACTCGACGCCGTAGCGGCGATAGGCGGCATCGCGGATCATGTCGAGGAGGTCCTTCACCTGCGGAGCGAGCAGGCCGGCCGGCCCGCCATAGTCGGTGTTGTTATGGACGAACTTGCCGAGCCCTGCCGCCGCCGCGCCGTTGTAAAGGCTGAGATAGGCCGGGAAGGCGAAGGCGCCGACGGTCGTCGCCGAAACCGCGTTGCCGGCGAAGCGCCCGCTGTCCTGCAACAGATTGACGGCGTAGTCCTCGAGAAAATTGGCCTGGGGGAAGGAGGGCTTGCCTGTCAGGCCGTCGAGGCTCATCGCCTCGACGAAAGCGAGACCGTCCGCACTCGTTTTGAAGGACAGACGGTCGTCGCCCGCCAATCCGATTTCGGCCCGGCCGGAAAAGCCGGTTTGAAGCACGAGGCTGGCCGTGTCGGCCTCGGTCTGCTTGTTGATCACCAGCCGGTGGTCCCCACCGGCGTGGCTCAGCAGCGTCGCGTCGGCGGCGACGGCCAGCCGGTTCGTCGCATCTGCTTCGGTGTTCACGCCCAGCAGCATGATGTTCTGAAATTCGCTGGCGGTGGCGCCTGTCGAAACCCACGTATCGGCCGTGTAAACCAGTAGATCGGCCTCGTCCGCGCACCACGCGAGCCATCCGTCGCGCGGAGTGAAGAAAACCCAGGCACCGTCCTGAAACGCGGCGACGGCGCCGTCCCGCCCGATCCAGGCGCCGGTTCCGCCGGTGGCGACGATGTGGCGCTCGCCTTCGGCGGAAGTGGCGGGCGGAGCGGACAATGTGCGGCTCGTGACAGCAAGCATCACCAGCGCGTCGAGGGCGCGCAGCGCCTCGTTGTGGGTAACGTGCTTTTGTGCCTGCGAAGGCAGGATGAAGGGCAAAGAGAGATTGGCGCTGTTTTCCATGATGGCGTCCCGCGTGATCGTTGCGGCATCAGTCTAATCGCGCTCCCGCGACCGGGGAGAAAATGGCGGGCGGCTCGCCATGCGCCTAAGTGGCGTTTCCTGAAAAGAGGTGAGCAATTCGAATGGTTGTGGTTCCGTCGAATTGCCGGGATCTGACGAAGATCAAAGATGCCCTCCAGCGAAATCACTCACCTCTTTTTGAAATCGCCATTAGGGGTTAAACAACCGCCGGAATACGTCACCGGCGAATGCGATAGAGAGACGATGAAGCGGCTTTTCGACATCCTGGTATCGGCGCTCGCTCTGGCGATGCTTTCGCCCGTCCTCGCGCTGGTGGCCCTGCTCGTGCGGCTGAAGCTCGGTGCGCCGGTCCTGTTCCGGCAGATGCGGCCGGGCCTCGGCGGTGAGCCGTTCGAGATGGTGAAGTTTCGCACGATGCTGGACGCGGTCGGACCAGATGGGCGCGCTCTGCCCGACGCCGAGCGGCTGACGCCCTTTGGCCGGTTTCTGCGAGCCGCGAGTCTCGACGAATTGCCGGAACTGTGGAACGTGCTGAAGGGTGAGATGAGCCTCGTCGGGCCCCGCCCGCTTCTGATGGCCTATCTTCCGCTGTATTCGCCCGAGCAGGCGCGCCGCCATGAGGTCCGGCCGGGAATTACCGGCTGGGCGCAGGTCAACGGTCGCAATGCTTTGTCCTGGGAGCAGAAATTCGAATACGACGTGTGGTATGTCGACCACCGCTCCTTGCCGCTCGATCTCAGGATTCTCTGGATGACCGTGCTCAAGGTCTTTGGCGGATCGGGAGTTTCCGCTCCGGGCGAGGCGACGATGCCGCTCTTCCGTGGCGAGGCCGGAAGGGATTCGAAGTGAATCGCACGCTGCTCGTTCTGGGCGCCGGAGGACATGGCCGTGTGGTGGCCGACGCGGCGCTGGTCATGGGATTCGAGCGCGTCGCCTTCCTCGACGACCGCGTGGTGACGGTGCAAGCCGATCTGTTCCCGGTCCTCGGTCCTTTGGACGCGCTCGAATCGACGAAGGACGAGTGGCCAGCCGCGATCGCCGCTGTTGGCGACAACCGGGTTCGCCTTGCTTTGTTTCACCGGTTGCTGCAGGCCGGCTTCGAGACACCTTCCGTCCTTCACCCGTCCGCCGTCGTCAGCCGCAATGCGGTGATCGCGCAAGGTGTTTTTGCCGCGGCCGGTGTCGTGGTCAATATCGGCGCGCGAATTGGTGATGCCGCGATCCTCAATACCGGAGCGACCATCGATCATGACTGCGCGATCGAGGCTGGCGCGCATATCTCACCGGGGGCACATCTGGCAGGCAACGTCACGGTGGAACAGTGCGCGTGGGTGGGCATTGGGTCTGCCTTGAAAAATGGCGTTCGAATCGGCGCGGGCGCAATAATCGGTGCCGGTTCAGCGGTTGTTCGGGACGTTCCGGCTGATATAACGGTGGCCGGTTCGCCGGCGCGTGCCCTGGCCAAACGAATGGATGATAGCGGACATTGCTGAACACTCCTTTTTCTCCCTGGCCATGCTTCACCGACGAGGAGGCCGACGCCGTCACCCGCGTGCTCAAATCGAATCGGGTCAATTACTGGACCGGCGACGAGGGGCGGGAATTCGAGCGGGAATTCGCCGGTTGGGCCGGGACGAGCCATGCCGTTGCCATGGCCAACGGCACCCTGGCGCTCGACGCCATCTGGCCGGCACTCGGGATCGGCGCGGGCGACGAGGTCATCTGTACGCCGCGGACCTATCTCGCCTCCGCCTCCACCATCGCGATGGCGGGCGCCCGGCCGGTCTTCGCCGACATCGACCGCAACTCGCAGAACATCACGCCCGACACAGTGGCGCCGCTGATCACCGACCGCACCAAGGCGATCCTGTGCGTTCATCTCGCCGGCTGGCCGTGCGACATGGACGGTTTCCGCGCCCTTGCCGATGCGCACGACCTCGCGCTGGTCGAAGATTGCGCGCAGGCGCACGGCGCCAGCATCGACGGCCGCCCGGTCGGTTCGTTCGGGGACGTCAACGCGTGGTCCTTCTGCCAGGACAAGATCATGACCACGGGCGGCGAGGGCGGCATGGTCACCGTCGATGACGACACGTTGTGGGAAAAGATCTGGTCGCTCAAGGACCATGGCAAGAGCTATGACGCGGTCCATCGTCGCCAGCACCCGCCGGGGTTCCGCTGGCTGCATGAAAGTTGGGGCACGAACTGGCGCATGACGGAAATGCAGGCCGCGATCGGCCGCATCCAGCTTTCGCGCATGCAAGATTGGCATGCGGCCCGCAAGCGCAATGCCGAAATTCTCTCGTCCGCGTTCGGGGAAATCGGTGCGTTGCGGACTCCCGCCGTGCCCGACGGCGTCGAGCATGCGTGGTACAAATTCTATTCGTTTATCCGCCCTGAGGCGTTGAAGAGCGATTGGTCCCGCGACCGTGCCATGAACGCCATCGTCGCATCCGGGGTCCCCTGCTATTCGGGAAGCTGCCCGGAAGTCTACCGGGAAAAAGTGTTCGTCGACGCGGGCCTGGCACCGGCGCAACGGCTCCCGAATGCCGTCGAACTGGGCGAAACCAGCCTGATGTTCCTTGTTCATCCGACCTTGACGGAGGACGAGATGGCTAAGACATGCGACACGGTGCGAACCGTTTTCCGCCAAGCGATGCGCTGATCGGTCCGGTCGCCTGGACGTGGCTGTGACGGCTTGCCGCCCGTTTGATGAAGGACACCCCTGGCACAGCGTCTTTCCGCGCTGGTGGCGCGAACGGTTCTGACTTCGGTCGTGCTTCTCCATACTCGCTGCGCAAGGCGCGAAGAGCGGAGCCGCGATTTTCGGCTCTGCCGGATTTCCATCGCGGCGCGAAACGTCTAGCAGGGACGCGGCACCGACAGTTTGGAGATTCGCAGATGAAAACTCGCGCCGCCGTTGCGTTCGAAGCCAAAAAGCCGCTGGAAATCGTCGAACTCGATCTCGAAGGCCCGAAGGCCGGCGAAGTCCTCGTCGAAATCATGGCGACGGGAATCTGCCACACCGATGCCTACACGCTGGACGGGCTGGATAGCGAGGGGCTGTTTCCGTCCGTTCTCGGCCACGAGGGAGCGGGCGTGGTGCGGGAAGTCGGCGCCGGGGTGACGTCTGTGAAGCCGGGCGATCACGTCATCCCGCTCTACACTCCGGAATGCCGCCAGTGTAAGTCCTGCCTGTCGGGCAAGACCAATCTGTGTACCGCGATCCGCGCGACCCAGGGTAAGGGCCTCATGCCGGACGGCACGACACGTTTCAGCTACAAGGGCCAGCCGATCCATCATTACATGGGCTGCTCGACCTTCTCCAACTTCACCGTGCTGCCGGAGATCGCGGTCGCCAAGATCCGCGACGATGCGCCGTTCAAGACCGCCTGCTATTGCGGCTGCGGGGTGACGACGGGCGTCGGCGCCGTGGTCAATACGGCGAAGGTGGAGCCGGGCGCCAACGTCGTCGTCTTCGGCCTCGGCGGCATCGGGCTCAACGTCATCCAGGGCGCGCGGCTGGTCGGCGCCGACAAGATCATCGGCGTCGACATCAACAACGACAAGAAGGAGTGGGGGACACGCTTCGGCATGACCCACTTCGTCAATCCGAACGAGATCGAAGGCGATATCGTTCAGCACCTTGTCGAACTGACCGAGGGCGGCGCCGACTACACCTTCGACTGCACCGGCAACACGATGGTGATGCGCCAGGCGCTCGAAGCCTGTCACCGCGGCTGGGGCGTGTCGGTGGTGATCGGCGTCGCCGAATCCGGCAAGGAAATCTCGACCCGGCCATTCCAACTGGTCACCGGCCGGGTCTGGAAGGGTTCGGCATTCGGTGGCGCGCGGGGCCGCACCGATACGCCGAAGATCGTTGACTGGTACATGAACGGCAAGATCCAGATCGATCCGATGATCACCCATACGCTGAGCCTCGACGAGATCAACAAGGGCTTCGACCTGATGCACGAGGGCAAGTCGATCCGCTCTGTCGTGGTGTTCTGAGCCATGGAAACCGTTTCGACGAGCAAGGCCCATGGCGGAATACAGGGCGTTTACCGCCATGCTTCCAAGACAACCGGCACAGATATGACCTTCGCCGTCTTCGTGCCCGAGCACGAGGTCGGAACGAAGCTCCCGGTTGTCTGGTATC
This sequence comes from Aurantimonas marina, assembly GCF_017183135.1. Taxonomy (GTDB): domain Bacteria; phylum Pseudomonadota; class Alphaproteobacteria; order Rhizobiales; family Rhizobiaceae; genus Aurantimonas; species Aurantimonas marina. Next base: position 7,997 of record NZ_JADDXW010000008.1, read on the forward strand.
TGTCCGGCCTGACCTGCACCCATGCCAATGTCATGGACAAGGGCGAGTATCGCCGCGCTTGCGCGGAACTCGGCCTGATCTTCGTCGCGCCGGACACGAGCCCGCGCGGCGAAGACGTGCCGGACGACCCGGACGGGGCCTATGACGCGGGCCTGGGGGCGGGCTTCTACGTCGACGCGACGCGCGAGCCCTTCGCCAAGCACTATCGCATGTGGAGCTATGTGACGGAGGAACTGCCAGCGCTGATCGCCGCCGAATTTCCGGCCAATCCAGCACGGCAGTCGATCATGGGGCACTCGATGGGCGGCCACGGCGCGCTCACCATCGGCTTGACCTATCCGGATCGCTACAGGGCCGTCTCGGCCTTCGCGCCGATCGGAGCGCCGAGCCAGGTGCCCTGGGGCCACAAAGCGCTGGCGATGTATCTCGGCGACGATCGCGCGGGCTGGCGCAAGCACGATGCCGTCGCGCTGATCGAGGAGGGCGCGCGGGTTGAGGAACTGTTCATCGACCAGGGCATGACCGATAATTTCCTCACCGAGCAGCTCCGGCCGGAACTGCTGGAAGCAGCTTGCGCGAAGGCCGGGATCGGGCTGACGCTGCGGCGGCAGCCCGGCTACGATCACAGCTACAATTTCATCTCGACCTTCATGGAAGACCATCTGCGCTGGCACGCCGCCAGGCTGGGGTGAGGCGGTCCGGTGCCGGAGACCATCGCGATCGACGACCCGGCAGATCCGCGCATCGCGGTGTTTCGCGACATCCGCGATCGGGATCTGACCGGCCGGGGCGGATTCATCGCCGAGGGCACGGTCGTCCTCGACCAGCTCTTGAGCTCGCGTCAATTCCGGCCGACCGCGCTGCTTGTCCTTCGCAACCGTCTGGCCGGGCTGAGCGACCTCTTGTCACGCGTGCCGCGGGGAGTTCCGATCCATGTCGCGGAGCGCGAAGTTCTCGACCGGATCGCCGGCTTTCCCATGCATCGCGGCGTTCTCGCCCATGGCGAGGAAGAAGGCGTCAGGTCAACGCCCGCCGAGCTGGCAGCCTCCGCCGCGGCGCTTGGCCGCCCAGTCGTGGTGGCGGTCGGTATCGCCAATCACGACAATGTCGGCGCGATCTTTCGCAACGCCGCCGCCTTCGGCGCAGGCGCCGTCCTGCTCGACACAACCTCTTGCCACCCGCTCTACCGCAAGGCGATCCGGGTTTCGGTCGGGACGGTGTTGACGATACCGTGGTCGCGGGTGGGCGCCGGCACGGATCTCGTGAGCTTATGCCGTGACGCCGGGTACCGCACCATTGCGCTCTCGCCCGCAGAGGGGATCACGCTTCGCGAGTTCGTTTCCGATGGCCCGATGGCGCTATTCCTTGGTGCCGAGGGAAGGGGGCTTTCAGCGGAGCTGATGGAAAGGATGGAGACGGTCCGCATCGAAATGGAGCCTGACGTCGATAGCCTCAACGTGGCCACCGCCGCCGCGATCGTGCTGTCCGGCCTGTATGGCAATCGCCAACGATAGAGCGCTGTGCGTCCATCCGGACGCACAAGACAGGCGCCAACATTCTTGGTCTGGCATCAAAATGATCCAAAAGCCAGTTTCGACTTTTCGGTCCGAGGCTCCCGGATGCCGATCGTGGCCGGGGCCTATCCGGTCGCTTGGTCGCTGGCGCGCAGACGGCGGACCCGGTCGGCCAGTGTGACCTGTTTCGTTTCGGGCTCCGTGGAGGACGACGGCACTTTCCCGGCGTCGAGAATTGTGTCGATCGGCGAGCCGGCTCCCTCGGCCTTGGCGGTCAAATGAACGACGCGCGCCGCAATGTCACTGATACGCTGGCGCAAGTCCTCCTCTTCGAGATTCTCCTCGCCGAGCGGGTGCTCGGGCAGATCGAGCGCATCACGGACGTTTTGGCCGATCGTCGGCTGGGACGAAGCCACCGTCGCCTCGCGGGCTTCGGGTTCGGTGGTGACAGACAGCCCCCCATTCAGGGGGCCATCCTTGGCATCCGGCGAATCCTGGGCCGCTAGGCCGATCACGCGCACTTCAGGGAGAAAACCGAACGGGCGCGGACCGCCGGCCGAGGTCTGCTCCTCCAGATCGGCCAGGCGTGCCGTCAGGCGGATTACTTTTTCCTCCAGTTTGCGCGCGGCGACTTTTTCCCTTTGGAGATGGCCCTCGAGCGTATTCAACTCGCCCCGAAGCCGCTCGATGACGCTCTGCTTTTCGCTCTCGCGCCGTTCGGTCGACCGCAAATCGTCGGATACCCTCTCCAGCTTGCTGTCGAGCGTCAGGATGTCGATCTTTCGTTCTTCAGCGATCTGGCTCAGTTCGCGGAAGCGTTCGGCAAGATCGTCCGCTTCGTCCGTGCTTCGTTCGAGGTCCAGTCTCGTTTCACGCAACTGCCCTTCCAGACGGCCGTATTCTTCCTCACGCGACTCCAGCGCCGCCGCGAGCTCCTTGAGGTCGGCCTCTTGCTGCGCCACCGTCTCGGCGAGACCGCGATTGCGTGCGCGCAATTCCGCGTTCTCGCGCGCCACGCGTCCCGCGTCCGCCCGCTCCAGCGCGGCCTTGTCGCGCATCGCCAGCGCATCCATCTCCCGTTGCCGGGACCGGAGCGCCGCTTCGGCACGAACATGATCGAAGCTGGCGCGAATTTCGTTCACGCTGGACGGGATCGTTGCCTCAAACTCGCGCCGCGCGAGCCGTTTGGCGCGACGCCAGATCACCGGAGCAACGAGAAGCGCGAACAGCGTCGCGGCGAAAAAGCCGAGGAGAAAGGTCAGGCCGGTGGCGATCATGGGGTCCTTCGCATGGAACTGCCGAAAGAACCTATAACGCAGAAGTCGCTATTGGTGCCGCCTCCGCGGATTTTTTTGGCGGCTTTTGCCACCCCGGTATGCTCTTCAGGCAACGACTTTAGAGCGCCGTGCGCCTATCCGGACGCACAAAGGACGCTCTAACACTTTGATTGAGCATCGAAATGATCCAAAAATCGGATCCACTTTTCGGACAGATGCTCTGCGCGCCGGTCAGAACGGGTTCCAGGTCGGCATCGGCGTCAGCTTCAGATAACCCAGATTGACCCCGAGCCGCGCGCCGACACCGGTCTTGACCGGCACAAGCACAATATTGTCGCGCGTCAGTACCGTCATGCCCAGTCCGCCGATCAGATAGGCGCTGCCGGACACTCCGCCGAAACGGCCGTACACCGCTTCGACTGACGGCAGGTCGTAGACCAGCATCATCGTGCGCGCGCCGTCGCCGCCGACGTCGAAGCCGAGGGAGGGGCCCTGCCAGAAGATGCGGTGCTGGCCGGCATTCTTGGTGAAGAGCGTGCCCTCGCCAAATCGCAGCCCGCCGAAAAAGGCGCCTGCCGCTTCCTCTCCAAGGATATAGCCGTTGGGCAGACCGTAACTCTGGAAGGCCCGCTCGATGAGCTGGGCAAGGCTCCCCGACGTCGTGCCAAAGAATTGATGCCCGGTCTGGATGACCTCGTCCATGCTGTAGCCGGCCGGATTCGCCTGAGCCAGAGCGGGGGCGGCCGGAACGAGGCCCGACGCCAGCACCACGGCCGTGGCGAAGACGAAATTGCGGACCGTCCGGATAAGACCGTTCATGATCGGCTCCTTTCGAGTAAGCGGGTGCTCCCGGCGATGTGGGCCAGGTCCGCATGGCGCCCCTTGCGGGCGACTTCCCCGGCATTTGAACAAAACATGCTTTTCAATTGCCTAACGCCCAGGCGCCCCCATCAAATTTCTCTTCGCGGATTGGCGAGCCGCCATCGGTTGACGGGAGTCTCGCTTGAAATCATGCTTCGTATCGAAATGGGACGGGTGATTCGCCGTGATCGCGTCCCCCTGTCTCGATCGAAACGGACCTTGAATGACGACCCTCCCAGAACTCTCCGCCGCTGATCTCGCCGCACTTCTGTCCAGCAAGCTTTGCCACGATATCATCTCGCCGGTGTTCGGTATTCAGAGCGGGCTGGAACTTTTGGACGACATGCCCGACGACCGCGAGTCGATGGAGCTGGTTCGTCACTCGCTCAAATCGGCCGTGGCCAAACTCCAGTTCGCGCGGATTGCTTTCGGGTCTGCGGGTTCGCCGACCGCGACCATCGATCTCAACGAAGCCAGGACAGCGGCGATGGGATATATGGACCACGAGAAGGCGACCCTCGTCTGGGAAGGCGAGGGAGGATATGCGGCGAAGAACTTCGCCAAGATCATCCTCAATCTCGTGGTGCTGGCCAGTGCATCGATCAGTCGCGGCGGCGAGGTCCGGGTGGACATCGAGGCGATCGATCCGCCCCGGGCCAGTGTCCGCGCATCCGGCGAGCGAATTCGCATCCAGCCGCGCCTGCTCGCGCTCCTCAATGGCGATGCCGCCCAGGAGGCTGTGGATGCCCAGGCGATACAGCCCTATTACACGCTGTTTCTGGCGAAGGAGACGGGTCTGACGGTCGTCCATGAAAAGAACGATGCCTCGGTGGTGTTTCGCGTCTCCTAAAATTGCGTGATCGGCTTCATGCATTTTTACCCTTGTTTCTGAACGAAACGGCAAACACGCTGGGCTACAACTCCGTCACGATCGACCTCGACACATCGCTCGAGGCGAGCCAAGCGGAGTTGTCAGGCTATGCAAACCTGTCTCATCGTCGACGACGCGCCGGTCATCCGGAAGATCGCCTCCCGTATCCTCCTGCAGTTCGGCCTCGCTGTCGAAAGCGTCGCGAACGCCGATGAAGCGCGCGAATGGATCAAGCAGAACGGACTGCCGGACATCGCCATCGTCGCGGCTTGTCCCAGTGACAGTGCCGGCCCCGAACTCGTTGACGAGATGCGTCGGATGGCGAAGGGCACGAATCTCGTCATCCTTGCCTCGATCGTCGACGCCAACCTCGGGTTGATGACCCGTCTCAAGCGCGCCGGGGCGACGGACTACATCTACAAGCCGTTCGAGCGCGATGCGCTTCATTCATGGATTGAGCCGTATCTCGAGTCGTCTGCCGCGGCGTGATGCCGGCATAAGTATTAGCGGCATGATGAGATGACGATGACACAGGATCGATGCGACGCCGTTTAATGAAGGTGATCGATCGCCGTCATTCGGCGCGGAACGCGAGCGGCGATCCGTTTCCCGCTGTTCCTCATTCCGCGCAAAGCGCGAGGCGGGCGCTGGCCGGCGAGATGCCATCTATAATGAATGACCCGCCGCGGAAGATCCGGGCGGGTCGTCCGGCTTGCCAACTGGAATTCGTTGCGTTCAGGCCGCGCCGCGTGCCTCTTCCGGCTCGCGCAGTACGTAGCCGCGTCCCCACACCGTTTCGATGTAGTTCTTGCCCTCGGTGGCGGTCGCAAGCTTCTTGCGCAGCTTGCAGATGAAGACATCGATGATCTTCAGTTCGGGCTCGTCCATGCCGCCATAAAGGTGGTTGAGGAACATCTCCTTGGTCAGCGTCGTGCCCTTGCGCAGGGACAGAAGCTCCAGCATGGCGTATTCCTTGCCGGTCAGATGCACCCGCTGACCCGCCACCTCGACTGTCTTGGCATCGAGATTGACGGTCAGGTCGCCGGTGTGGATGACCGACTGGGCATGGCCCTTCGACCGCCTGACGATCGCGTGAATCCGCGCCACCAGTTCGTCCTTGTGGAAGGGCTTGGTCATGTAGTCGTCGGCGCCGAAGCCGAGACCGCGGACCTTGTCCTCGATTCCGGCCATACCCGACAGGATCAGGATCGGCGTCTTCACCTTGGACAGGCGCAGCGTGCGCAGTACTTCGTAGCCGGACATGTCGGGAAGATTGAGATCGAGCAGTATCAGATCGTAATCGTAGAGCTTTCCAAGATCGACCCCCTCCTCGCCCAAGTCGGTTGTATAGACGTTGAAGCTTTCCGATTTCAGCATGAGCTCGATGCTCTGTGCGACGGCGCTATCGTCTTCGATCAAAAGAACGCGCATCAGAAATTCCTCTCAGCCAGCCGCGCCGAACTTGGATATTCGGTAAGCTCTCGTTGTCTAAATTCGGCCAAAAAATGGCAGGCAATGGTTAACAAATACTCTTGATCCTTCATGGATCGGACCGCAGTGCATCTGCGGATTGGTTCGAGGCAGAGTCTTTTCCGTGAACCCATTTTTGCGATCCCCGCAGGGTGCCGCGAAATGGGTCATTCCGGTTTACCCGGCCTTAAATCCTCACCCCTATGATTAACGGTGCGCGTAAACAGACGGTTAAGACGCATAGCTCCCGAGGCTTGCCTGAAACCCGTCGAGTGCATTGTTCATGGGTGTTCCGTCAGGCGGAGCCGTCAGCTAGGGATTTGAGTATGAAGCGTGACAACCTGGTGCGACTGGCGCGTTTCAAGGTCGCGGAAAAGCGCCGCCAACTCGAGCAACTCGAACTGATGATGGGCGAATTCGCCCGCATGGCGGCTGAACTCGACAATCAGATCGTCAACGAGGAGAAGAAAGCCGGCATCAGTGACGTCCAACACTTCGCCTATCCCACCTTCGCCAAGGCGGCCCGAGCCCGTCGCGACAACTTGACCAATTCGGTCAAGGATCTGAAGGTCCAGACGAACGCCGCGCGGCTGGCGCTGGAGGAGGCCGAGGCCGAGCTGCTGCATTCGGAAAAGCTGGAGCAGCGCGACGGGAGCCGGGAGGAGCTAGAAGCGCGGCGCGAGGCCGTCGGCTAGGGCACCTGACCACCTCGCGGACACCGGCGTCCGCTCGGTTGCGCCTTGCCTAATGCCGTTGCAGCCGTCGCATTGTTCGACGGGGGAGCCGTTTTCACATCGCGTCCGACCATCCCGCCGTCCGCGCGCGTCCCGTCGCCCGCGAGATTCGAGCCGCAATACGCCCGGCGGACGCTCGCGCGAGCCGGGCAGACTGCCCTGTGGCACGTTTCGCGCCGCCAATGCGGCTTTGAAAACATATTCGATTGTGAGAATATACGGTCCCGGCCATTGTCCTGGCCCATCGGAAACGTGGAAGAGAGCCAATGATCAGCCGTCGAACCTTCAATCGGGCATTGCTCGCGGGGCTCGCGGCACCGCTGCTGCCAACCGTCGCGGGAAATGCCTTCGCGTCGACAGACGGTGGAACGCTGACGACGGTCAGCGACGGCAATCTCGTCCTGCCGCTCAACTTCGTCCTGCCCGATATTCCCAAGGCCGAACTCGAGGCTTTGGAGGGAGCGGCTTTCATCCAGTCCGGTGAATTGACGCCACCCTGCAATCTGACCCTCGTGCGTCTGCAGGATCGCCTCGTCCTTTTCGATGCCGGGTCGGGGCCGAATTTCATGCCATCGGCGGGTCGCCTGATCGAAAGCCTGGCGGCCGCGGACCTCGATCCCGGTGCGATCACCGACGTTGTCTTCACCCATGCTCATCCCGACCACATCTGGGGCGTCGTCGACGATTTCGACGAAGTGGTCTTCCCGCAGGCGGCGTTTCACATCTCCGGCACGGAATGGGACTTCTGGCGCGCCGAGGAAACGCTTGCTGCCGCGCCGGACGATCGCAAGAGCTTCGTCGTCGGCGCCCGCAGCCGCTTCGACGCGATCGAGGAACGGTCCGAGCGGTTCCAGCCCGGCACGGAAATCATCCCGGGAATCGAGGCGATGGGGACGCCCGGCCATACACCTGGGCACACGGCCTTCGTGATTCACGCTCTCGACGAGCCGGCAGTGGTCGTCGGCGATGCCATCTCGAACGACCCGGTGTCCTTCGCCCGTCCAGACTGGCATTGGGGTGCGGATCAGGACCCAGAGGAGGGGGCGTCGACACGGCGCAGGCTGCTCGACCGGCTGGCGGCGGAGAAACTGCAATTCGTCGGCTTCCATCTGCCCGACGGCGGGATCGGACGTGTCGAGGTGGACGGGGCAGCCTTCCGGTTCGTTCCGGCGGTCTAATTCACTCCGCCGGCCCGCGCTCGATGGGCATGAACGCATAGCGGATGGAACCTTCCAGGATGTAGGCAAGACCCAGCCGCGCGCCGATCGCGATCGAGATCAGCACGACCGGCGCCGAAATCGTCAGAAGCGAAGCGGCCGAAATGCCTTGGCCGATCGTGCAGCCGAGCGAGAACACACCGCCGACGCCCATCAGCGCAGCCCCAGCCAGATGCCGCGAGAGTTCCCGCGCATCGTCGCAGGCTTCCCAGCGCACGTCGCGACGTTGCACTGCGGCGGCCGCGGCACCCACCACAACTCCGAGGACGAGGCCGACGCCATAGTCCGGCAGGCTGCCTGTCACGGCGATGATCTGCAGGATGAGATCGCCCGGCGGCACCACGAAGGATGCGCTTTCGATCTGCACGGGATCAAATGACCGGGCCGCGATCCAGGAGGTCGCCGCCCAGCCGAACGCGACAACCGTGCCGATCCCCACGCCGGCGATGATCTTACCATGATCGTAGCGAAACGCGGACGATCTGAAAATCCAGTGACCGAGCAATGCGACCACCAGGGCCGTCACCGGCAGCGTCATATCACGGCCGGTGAGGGCGCTGACGAGCGAGCCGAGCGACTGGTCGGGTGCTCCCAACGCGGACAGATCGTAAGCTTGGGAATCGACCAGGGCGACGCGACCGGCCGCGACGAGACCTCGCTGCGCAGCGAGAGCCGAAAGCCCCAAAATGACGACCACGATGAGGCCGCGCAGCGAACCGCCGCCAAGCCTCACCAAGGCACCGAAGCCACATGTGCCGACGAGTGCCATTCCGAAGCCGAAGGCGACGCCGCCGAGGATCGCGCCCGTCCAGCCGAAAGCGGGGCTCATGTAAAAGCTGTGGCTCGGCTCGAAGACACCGGCGACGGCAAGAGCCTGGCTCAGCACGATCGCTACCAGAATCGCCAAGCCCCAGGCGCGCAATCCATTGTCGTCACCAGCATACCAGCGCCGTTCGAGCGCCGACATCGTACAGAAATGATAGCGCCTCGCGACGTAGCCCATCGCCGTACCGGCGATCAATCCCGCCAGCGGCAGCGCGAAGCCGCTTTCCACGAGCATGTCTGTGCTCTCCCAATGCGCATCCGATGCGCTTCCGCGTCAAAGGCTAAGGCTTACCATGCCCACCCGCAAGCGTCCCCTGTTCACGAAGGTGCGGACTTCACGCCGGCGGCAACTTATCGTGTTTTCCCGCGGACGCGGGCGCAAAACAGGTCGTAAAGCGTTCCGATCAGCGGCATAACCTCGTCATCGGCGAGGTTGTAATAGATCGTGCGACCTTCGCGACGCGTCGTTACCAGCCGGTCGAGACGGAGCCGCGCCAATTGTTGCGAAACCGCCGCCTGCGGCATCGACAAGATCGCCTCGATGTCACCGACGGAGCGTTCGCCTTCCGCGAGCAGGCACAGAATCATCAGGCGGGTTTCGTGCGACATCGCCTTCAAAAGGTCGCTGGCCTTCTTGGCCTGCTCGAAGAAGGCGTCGGTCTCCTCGCTCGACGTCTGGTTGTCGAAGCCCGGTACGGCCCAGCTCGTTATCTCGACCAATTCAGTCGTCCGCCTCGGTTATTGTACAGACGCAGCCATGTCGTCATCGGGCAGCTTTGCCAGCATGTCGTTCAAGAGCCCCCAGAAGAACACATCCCCGGGATACCCGACCATGCGATCAATCTCCACCCCGTTGTCGAGGAGAATAAAGGTCGGGGTCAGACGCTCCGAGCGAATGTTCTTCAAGTCGTCCGGCCAATCCTCGGTGATGTCGATGCGGCGGAGCGGCGCGCGTTGACCTTCCGCGGTCTTGGCATAGGCCGGAGCGATCTCCTCGTTGAAGCGCTTGCACCAGACGCATCCGGGTTGCTCCAACATCAAGAGCGTGGCGGCCTGACCGCCGATCGTCGCCGAGCCAAGCAAGGCGAGAACAATTCCGGCGACAAGCGGCAGCCGCCGAAGCCACAAGCCGAAAGGGACATTTACAACAGATGGAAACATATGCATCCTTCTATCTATAAATAAGGTTCCAAATATGGCGCAGACGACCGCCTTCGGATACCCGAACATACGATCGTCCTTGGAAACGCCCAAATGCTCGATGTCGGATTCAGCGCAGCCCTCTTGGCGGGGCTCCTGTCCTTTATCTCGCCCTGCGTGCTGCCGATCGTTCCCCCTTATCTTGCGTATCTGGCGGGTCTCAGCTTCGATCAGGTGCGCGAACGCGGCGCCGAGCCGGCAGTGGCGCGCCAGATCATGCTGGCATCCACCGCCTTCGTCGCAGGCTTTACGACCGTCTTCGTCGCACTTGGTGCGACCGCAAGCATCGTCGGCCAAGCCGTCGCGCAATGGTTCGATATCCTGTCCGTCATCGCAGGGGTGATCATCATCGTGATGGGACTGCATTTCCTCGGCGTGCTCCGGCTGGGATTACTGTATCGCGAGGCGAGGGTCCAGGTTGCCAGGAAGCCGGCCGGGCCGATCGGGGCCTATGTCATGGGCCTTGCGTTCGCGTTCGGTTGGACGCCCTGCGTCGGCCCCGTGCTCGCGGCGATCTTGTTCGTCGCCAGTTCTCAGGACACCGCGCTGCGCGGTGCCGCGTTGCTTGCGACCTATTCGGTCGGGATCGGTGTGCCGTTTTTGATCGCCGCGGCGTTCGCGACGCGATTTCTGGATTTCGCCGCGCGTATGCGCCCTCACATGGCCACGGTCGAAAAGGTGATGGGAGGCCTGCTAGTGTTCACAGGAATCCTGTTCGCGACGGGGCAGATGTCGACGATATCCTATTGGCTTTTGGAAACCTTTCCGGGCTTTGCGACGATCGGTTGATCGACGGCCCCGCTAACAGAGGAGGATAGCATGTTCAGGCAATTGCTTATCATCGGCGTCTTCGCCGGTGTTCTCGCCGGCAGCGCGAACGCGGTGGAGATGGGTGACGACGGTCTCCACAAGGAGGATTGGTTCTCTCTCACCTTCAAGGACGTCGCCGACGACATCCAGGCCGCCAAGGACGAGGGCAAACGCCTTGTGCTGGTCTTCGAGCAGCGCGGTTGCATCTACTGCAAGAAGATGCATGAGGAGCTGCTGACCGACCCTGAGGTCCGCGACTACATCAAGACGAATTTCAAGGTCGTCCAGTACAACCTGTTCGGCGACGAGGAAGTGACCGACCTCGACGGCGAAACGCTGACGGAAAAGAGTGCGGGCCGCCGTTGGTCGGTCGTGTTCACGCCAACTATTCTCTTTATGCCGGAGGAAGTGCCAGAAGAGGGGACGGCCGGCGAGGCCGCGGTGGCAATAATGCCAGGCCTGTTCGGTAAGCAGACCTTTCTCAACATGTTCGAGTGGGTTAGGACCAAGGGCTATGACACCGATGAGCACTTCCAAAAGTACCATGCACGCAGGCTGGTAGAGAAAGGCATTGTCGATGCTCAGCCGGCCAATTGATTGCTGCGGTGCAGCAAGTCTGGTTGAGCAATCGCAAAAATATTCAAAAAAAACAATTCTTGCATTCTTCCAACGGGATCGCCTAAGCTGATCTCCAGAATCGCAGCAGATCGGCCGGAAAGGCCGGCAATCGGAGGAAGCCTTGTTCATGACGCGTTCTCTCGCGCTAAGTCTCGCCTTGATCGTAACGGCCGCACCGCTGGCCAATGCCGCAGAGACGGCGCCCACCGACGTGGCCTTCACGGATATGGCGGTCACGGAATCTTTGGCCGGGCAGCCCGGTGACCCGGAGAAAGGGCGCGAGATTTTCGCGGATCGCAGTCTTGGCAATTGCCTGGCCTGCCACGCGAACAAGGATCTTTCGGGGCAGCTTTTCCACGGCACCGTGGGTCCGGCGATGGATGGCGTGGCGACGCGCTGGGAGCCGGCACAGATTCGGGCGATCGTCGCCAATGCCAAGCAGGTGTTTGGCGAGCAAACCGTCATGCCGGGCTTTTACACGCTCGATGTCGGCGTGAACGTCGCTGAAAAATTTAAGGGCAAAACGATCCTGACGGCGCAAGAGGTCGAGGACGTCGTTGCCTATCTGGGTACGCTGAACGGCGAATAGTGAAAGGTTGAAAAAGATGAATGTTACGAGACGACACATGTTCGCGCTGTCCGCTGGCGCGGCGGCGGCCGGTTTGGTCGCGTTTGCGCCCGGGCGGGCATTCGCCACTCCCGAGGAGACGGAAAAGGCCCTGGCGACCCTGACGGGCGGCACCGAGCCGCAGACCGGAAAGATTTCGCTGACCGCCCCCGAAATTGCCGAGAACGGCAACACCGTGCCGATCTCGGTTGAGGTTGAGAGTCCGATGACAGAAGGCGAGTACGTGGAATCCGTCACGATCTTCGCCGACGGAAACCCTGATCCCGAGGTTGCGACCTTCCGTTTCACGCCGATGAGTGGTTCGGCGGTGGCGACGACGCGCATTCGGCTCGCCAAGACGCAAAATATCATCGCGGTTGCGAAGTTGAGCGATGGCTCGACTTACTCCGATCGCAAGGAAGTCAAGGTGACGATCGGCGGTTGCGGCGGCTGACCGCCTGATAAGGCGAACTCACCGAATCAGAAATCGAACGAGGCGCGGCCGGGCGAAGACCCAGAGAGCCGCTAGCGTCGGAGGAGAGAGAACATGGCATCAAAGCCCCGAGTGAAGGTCCCGAAAAGCGCCGAGGCCGGCGAGGTCGTAACGATCAAGACACTGATCAGTCATGATATGGAATCTGGCCAGCGCAAGGACAAAGAAGGCAACGTGATCCCGCGTCAGATCATCAATAAGTTCACCGCCGAATTCAACGGAGCGAAGGTCTTCGAGACCGATATCAAGCCCGCGGTCTCGGCGAACCCCTATTTCGAGTTCACCTCCAAGGTGCCGGAGAGCGGAACGTTCAAGTTCACTTGGGTCGACGACAATGGTGAGACCTACACGGACGAGCAGAAGATCGAGGTCAAATAAGGACCGGGCCGGCTTGTTGAAGCCGGCCGGCCGCCCATCGATCACTGTAATCGGGAGGAGAATCGCGTGAAAAAAACTGCCATCGCACTGATGAGTGTCGTCTCTTTCGGTAGCCTCGCGTTGGTCTCGGGCGCCGTGGCCGAGCCGGTCGACGAGAAACTAAGTATCGACGGTAAGGAAATGACCGTTGTCGCACCGGCACCGGCCGAGCCCGAAGGGCATCCGTTCGAGCAGGTGAAATCCGGCTGGCTCTATCGTGAGGCTGAGACCCGTCAGGTCGAATCGGACAGTTTCGAGAATCCAGGCATGCTCAATGTGGAGCGGGGCGCGGAGATATGGAATACCGTTGAGGGCGCCGCCGGCAAGTCGTGTGCCTCCTGTCATGACGATGCCGCCGAGTCGATGAAGGGCGTCGGTGCCAACTATCCGAAATGGAACGCCGACGCCGGCAAGCCCTTCGATATCGAACTTCAGATCAACGCCTGCCGGACCGAGCGGATGGAGGCGGAGCCCTATAAGTTCGACGTTCAGGACCAGAAGGATCTGACGGCTTACATCAAGCATCAATCGCTCGGCATCCCGGTCGAGATCGATCTGGCCGCCGGTGAAATGATGGATTGGTGGCAGAAGGGCAAGGATCGGTATTATCTGCGTACGGGCCAGTTGAACCTCTCCTGCGCGTCCTGCCATGAAGCCAATAGCGGCCAGTACATTCGGGCCGACCATCTGAGCCAGGGGCAGACCAACGGCTTCCCGACCTATCGTTTGAAGCAGTCCAATCTGGTTTCCATTCAGAACCGGTTCCGCGGCTGTATCCGCGACACCCGTGCCGAGCAGCCGAAGGCGTTCTCCGACGAGCTGATGGCGCTGGAAGTCTACACCGCCTGGCGTGGTAGCGGCCTATCGGTCGAAACGCCCGCGGTTCGGCAGTAACAATAAAGAGTAGCGGGGGCGTCCAAGGGGCGCCCTTCGCGCCTTCTTTTTCCGATATGAGTTGACGAGTCTGGATCGCCTGCGCGGTTCGGAATGAGGACAAGCTATGTTTTCACGACGCGAGTTTTTGACGGCCACGGTGGCCTTGGCGGCGCTGACCGGCTCAGGATTATCGGGCCGCTGGTCCCGCGCGGCCGCGCAGCAGCTGATGAGCGAGGACGACCTACTCGGGGCGCCCGATTTCGGCAATCTCACCATCCTTCACATCACGGACATTCACGCCCAGCTCAAGCCGGTGTTCTTTCGCGAGCCAGCCGTCAACATCGGCGTTGGCGAGGCCGTGGGGCAGCCTCCGCATGTTACGGGCGCTGATTTCCTCAAGCTCTACAATATCGATCCCAGCACGCCCGAGGCCTATGCGCTGACGGCGGAAGACTTCGCGGCGCTGGCAGGGCGCTACGGCAAGATGGGCGGACTCGATCGCACGGCCACGATCGTCAAGCGCGCGCGCGCCGAGCGCGGCGAGGACAACGTTCTTCTGCTCGACGGCGGCGATACCTGGCAGGGCAGCTATACAGCGAACAAGACCTCCGGCGCCGACATGATCACCGCCATGAACGCGCTGAAGCCCGACGCGATGACCGGCCATTGGGAATTCACCTATGGCACTGAGCGGGTGAACGACGCCATCGAGGGGTTGCCGTTCGCGTTCCTCGGCTCGAATATTTTCGACAATGAATGGGACGAGCCGGCCTTCGAGGCTTGGAAGATGTTCGAGCGGGGCGGGTCAAAGATCGCCGTCATCGGACAGGCTTTCCCCTATACGCCGATCGCCAATCCGTCATGGCTGATTCCCGGTTGGTCCTTCGGCATTCGCGACGAGGAGATCGTCAAGCACGTCGCGGCGGCGAGGGCGGCGGGCGCCGATCTCGTCGTGCTGTTGTCGCACAACGGCTTCGACGTCGACCGAAAGCTGGCCTCCCGCGTCGAGGGTATCGACATTATCCTGACGGGCCATACGCATGACGCGCTGCCGGAGCCCTTCATGGTCGGCAAGACGATGCTCATCGCCTCGGGCTCGAACGGCAAATTCCTCAGTCGCCTGGATCTGGACATTTCGGATGGGCGCTTGAAGGATTTCCGCTACCGCCTGATTCCGGTCTTTTCGGATGTCATCACGCCAGATCTCGAGATGGCCTCCATCATCGATTCGGTGCGTGAGCCCTACGAGGCGGAACTGAAACGCGTCGTCGGCAGGACCGAAAGCCTGCTCTACCGCCGCGGCAATTTCAACGGCACATGGGATGATCTGATCTGCGAGGCGCTGCTCGAGGAGCGGGATGCGGAAATCGCCCTGTCGCCGGGCTTCCGGTGGGGCACCTCCCTCCCGGCTGGAAGCGACATCACCATGGAAGACGTCCACAACGTCTGCGCCATGACCTATCCCGCCGTCTACCGGAGCAATATGACCGGCGAGACGCTGAAGACCATCCTCGAGGATGTTGCCGACAATCTCTTCAACAGCGATCCCTATTACCAGCAGGGTGGCGACATGGTGCGCGTCGGCGGAATGGGATTTGGCATCGACCCGACCAAAGAGATTGGCTCGCGCATTTCGGACATGACGATCCTCAAGACCGACACGCCGATCGAGGCGAGCCGGGAATACGTGGTCGCCGGATGGGCGTCGGTCAACGAGGGAACGGAGGGTCCGCCGATCTGGGATGTCGTCGAGGGCTATCTGACGAAGAACCCCACGGTTTCGCTTGAACCGAACCGAAGCGTTCAACTGAAAGGTTGAACTCGCTTATCGACAGGCAAGGTCTGCGCTGATATATTCTAATTATTGAATATATCGATATTCGGAGAAAAATCATGATCGACGGTCCCGAAAGGGCAGGAGACGGGGCCTCCCGTCGAAGCTTTCTGAAGCGAAGCCTGGCGCTCGGCGGCGCTGCGGCGCTGGCTGGTATCGGAGGCCGTCGTGCCTCTGCCGCCGAGGGTGGCGACCCAGCGATTACCGAAGTGCAGGACTGGAACCGGTATCTCGGCGATGGCGTCGATGCGCGGCCCTACGGCATGCCTTCGCAGTACGAATCCGAGGTTGTGCGGCGTGATGTTTCGTGGCTGACGGCGGACGCGACGAGTTCGGTCAATTTCACGCCGCTGCATGAACTCGACGGGATCATCACGCCGAATGGCCTTTGCTTCGAGCGCCACCATGCGGGCATCGCCGAGATCGCGCCCAAAGAGCATCGGTTGATGATCAACGGACTGGTCGATCGCCCGCTGGTCTTCACGATGGAGGATCTGAAGCGCTTCCCGCGTGAGAACCGGATCTACTTCCTCGAATGCGCCGCCAATACCGGTATGGAATGGCGCGGCTCGCAGTTGAATGGCTGTCAATTCACCCACGGCATGGTGCATTGCGTCATGTATACGGGAACCCCGCTCCGCTACCTCCTGGAGGAAGCCGGGGTGAAGGCCGCGGGTTCCTGGCTGCTCGCGGAGGGCGCGGACGCCTCGGGGATGACCCGCTCGATCCCGATGGAGAAAGCGCTCGACGACTGCCTCGTCGCCTGGAAGATGAACGGCGAGGCGCTGCGTCCCGAGCAGGGCTATCCGGTTCGTCTCGTGGTGCCCGGCTGGGAGGGCAACATGTGGGTCAAGTGGCTGCGCCGCCTCGAGGTCGGAGATGCTCCCTGGCAGCAGCGCGAGGAAACTTCGAAATATACCGACCTTCTCGCCAATGGCGAGGCGCGACGTTTTACCTGGGCGATGGACGTGAAATCCGTCATCACCAATCCCAGCCCGCAGGCGCCGATCACGCATGGTCGAGGCCGTACCGTCGTGACCGGCCTCGCCTGGTCGGGGAACGGCCGGATCAAGCGTGTCGACGTGTCGCTCGACGGCGGTCGGAACTGGATCGAAGCGCGGATCGACGGGCCGAGCCTGCCGATGGCCGTGCATCGGTTCTATCTCGATTTCGACTGGGACGGTTCGGAGCTGTTCCTGCAGTCGCGCGCGATCGACGAGAAGGGCTTCGTGCAGCCAACCAAGGACGAGCTGCGCTCCGCGCGCGGCGAAAACTCGATCTATCATAACAATGGCATCCAGACCTGGTGGCTGCAAACCGACGGAGCGCTCGAAAATGTCGAAGTTTCCTAAGCGCCTGCTTTTGGCCGGCACAATCGTTGGCGTGCTGGCGGCTCCGGCCTTCGCCGCCGGCGATGCCGATGCTGGCAAGAAAGTCTTCAACAAATGCCGGGCATGTCATGCCGTCGGGGAGGGGGCCGCGAACAAAATCGGTCCCGAGTTGAACGAGCTGTTCGGGCGGACCGCCGGCGGTCTTTCCGACTACAAATATTCCGCAGCGATGACGAAGGCCGGAGAAGGCGGTGTCCTCTGGGAGGAAGCGACCCTGTCGGAGTTTCTCGCTGACCCCAAGGGCTTCGTGAGCGGAACCAAGATGGGTTTCGCCGGCCTCAAGAAGGAAGATGACCGCGACAACGTGATCGCCTATCTGGCGACGTTCTCGAACGAAACCGCCGCAGCTGCTGATGCCGGGAATCCTGATGGTGGCGAAGCTGTCGCCGAGGCGGAGGTTTCGACGCCCGAGCCTGCCCAGCCGGAGACAAAATCGGCCGGGGACGAGGCGGACAAGGCGGCGATGGCGGCATCCGCCGACGCCGCGCCGTCCGGCGGACCACTCAGCCTCGGCCGACCGGCTACGGAGGCGGAGGTCGCCGCGTGGAATATCGACATCAGGCCCGATGGTAAGGGGCTGCCTGTCGGTCGGGGCACGGTTGCCGAGGGCGAACCGATCTTCACGGAGCAATGTGCGTCCTGCCACGGTGACTTTGGCGAGGGACGCGGTCGCTGGCCGGTGCTCGCAGGCGGGTACGATACCTTGACCCGGCAACGGCCGGAAAAGACGGTCGGCTCCTACTGGCCCTACCTTTCGACGGTTTATGATTACGTCCGTCGGGCGATGCCGTTCGGCAATGCGCGTTCGCTTAGCGACGACGAGGTTTATGCGCTGACCGCCTATGTGCTCTATCTTAACGACATCGTCACGGATGAAGAGTTCGAGCTGTCGAACGAGAATTTCACCACGATCGAGATGCCGAATGTGGACGGGTTCATCCCCGATACCCGTGAGGCGGAAGCGCACTATCAGCAAAGCGACCCTTGCGTCAGCGACTGCAAGCCGGAGCCAGCAAAAGTGACGATGCGAGCCCAGGTCCTCAATGTAACGCCGGACACAGCCGACGGCGAGAGCGAGGGGCCGGCCGGCGGCAACGTCGACTGACCGCCGCGGCCAAGGGGCGCGGCAAGCGTGGAATATCTCGCGGTGCAGGGATAGATGGTGCGGCCATCGTCATCGCGAGGTATCGTCGGCTGAAACCGACCCAGCCGGAGGAGGCCGTCATGCGCTGTCGCCGCCTGTTGTATTCCGCCCCAATCCTGTCCGCCATCAAGGTGATCGCGGTGGGGCTCTGCCTCACCCTGATGCCGATGCTGGCGGGCGGCTGGACAATGCCGGCGAGGGCCCAGGGAGCGGAAGACGAGATCAGTTTCGCCACGCAAAGACTGGCCCTTCAGGTGTCCGTTGGCGATGAGGCGGTGATGCGCTCGGCCCTCGACATTGCGGCCAACGTCTCCCGCTTCTTTTCGGATCAAGCGGAAGAGGTCGATATCCGGATCGTCGTTTTCGGGCCGGGCATGACGATGCTGCGCCCTGGAATGTCCCCGGTCCTCGATCGCCTGAAGGCGTTCGATCAGAGCATGCCCAATGTCAGCTTCGCGGCCTGCGGCAACACGCTGGACTCGCTGGAGCGGGCGGAAGGCGTCCGGCCGGAGATCGTCGAATATGCGGATATCGTGGTGGCCGGGGTCGCCGAACTCATGCGTCTCGACCAGGCGGGCTATACGATCGTAAAGCCTTAGGCGACCATGGGAAGGGCGCACCGCCGGAGCGCGCGCTACAGCGATAGAACCAAGTCCTTCTGGGTTTCACCAGCGCAAGACCCGTTGCCCCGCGATCGTCCCGGCGGTGACGAGGATCAGCGAAGCGGAGGGATACCAGACCGCGACAAAGAGCGGAGAATCGTTGGGGCACTGGGCGGTATAGAAGAGGGCGGCGACCGAGGCTGCGGCGAGCCCCCCTATCGCGCCGGCGAGGGCCGGCCGTGTCGGTGCCTGTCGGCGCAGCGCCCACAGGAACATGATCAGTAGCGGCGTACCCAGCGAAACGATCGCGATGACGCACATCACATAATTCGTTCCGAACAGGTTGGCCGCCCACAGATTCGGCGGCAGCGCGGCCAATTCCGCCGCAACGGAAAGCGCCAGAAGACTGCCGGGAAGCAACAGCCACTCCAGCGACCGCCGCATCGACACGCCTGGACGCGCCGACGCCCGCATGGCCAGGAAGGCAGTGGCCGCCAGAGTGCCGGTGATGGTGAATTTGGACAGAAATCGCGCGGTTTCCAATGCATGCGCCAGGTCCGGACGTAATCCGATCACGGCGAAGAAGAGGACTCCGGTCGTTCCGACCGCGAGCACCGCAAGGAACAACCACGACGGCCCTTGCTGGCGCGCTTTGCGTTTATGGTCGGATGCAAGTGTTTCGATAAGCGTCTGCGTGTCCATGGTCAGGCCTGTCCAAATTTCGCGGCGATCGATGCCAGGCCGCGATGGAATGCCACCCGGACCGCACCCTCCGTCACACCCAGCCGGTTCGCGGTTTCGCCGACCGAACGTCCCTCGAGCGACAGTGCGGCGACGACCTCTTTCTGACGCCCGGCGAGCAGCCGCAAAGCCTTGGTGACATCGAGCCTGTTTGCGGTCGGGCCGGCCGCCGGATCCTCGAGCTTGTCGGCAAAGTCCGCGATGTCGAGATTCATCCTGCGGCCGTGCCGCCGATAGGCGTCGATCGCCTTGTAACGGGCGATCGCGAATAGCCACGGAGCCACCGGTTCACCCTCTCGCCAGGTGTGGCGCTTGATATGGACGGCCATCAAGATTTCCTGCACGAGGTCCTCCGGGTCGAAGCCGCTGGCACTTGCCGGTGCCTGACGCCTGGCAAACCCGCGCAGGATTTTCGCGGCCTCATCGAGAAACCGGCGATACGCTTTTTCATCACCCGCATTCGCGGAGGTCAAAAGCGTGTCCAGTCGTCCGAAATCGGCTGGCGGGACTGGCATCGTGTTGGTCCTTCGCATGGGACGGTGCTGACGTTTCGTAGCATTGCAAAGTTTTCGCCCGCCCGCTCTCAAGCCTATTCACATCATGGTGACAGCCGAGGACGCGTAACACGCGATGACAGGGGCGCGAAAAGCAGGAGGCGAGGCGAGGCCTTCCCACGAAGGGTAGTTCCGCAGGGAGGCCGGGATGGTCCTCCAACGTGACGGTGAAATGAGAGGCAGGCGCCATCCGTGCCTTGAGGCCTGACAACGCCGCGGGGCGCGCCCGATGCGAGACGTTTCGCCGTCTATCGCAACAACTGCATGTTTCGCTGATCGAGGCGCTCGGCAAGCGATTCCCGGGCCCCAGGCAACTCGTCGGAGACGACTTTTTTCGCGGCATGGCGCCGGAGTTCGTTCAGGCGGTGAAGCCGGGCTCGCCGGTGTTGCTGGAATACGGGGGCGAATTTCCGGCATTCGTCGCCTCGTTCGCGCCAGCGGACACCGTTCCTTACCTCGCCGACCGTCACACGGATCGAGGTCGCGGTCTCGGAGGCTTATCACACCGCGAAAGCGCCGGTGCTCGACATCGCGGTGATGGCCGCGCTCGATCCCGAACGTGAGTGCCCATCTTTCCGGTCTCGCCGAGATCGTCCTGCCGATTCTGCTGGTGCTGGGTCTCGGCACCCGTTTTGCGGCACTCGGGCTGCTGGTGATGACCGCGGTCATCCAGTTGACGATCCCGGACGGTTGGGCGAATTTTCATCTGCCCTGGGCGGCGATGTCTCTGGCGCTTGTCGTCTTCGGTGGCGGACGACTCGCCGTCGACGCTGTTTTGACGCCGCGCTCGCATGCCGGCCGGCCAAGGCGACCCCGACGGTCTTAATCGGCTATTGTCTCCCTCACCTTTCCGGATGACGGTCATCGCCCGAGCATGTTAGCAGGTAGCATGTCCATCCCGTCAGCCAGTATGGTCGCATGAGGGCGCTGCGCCGAGAGCGGAGCGGTTTTGCCGCGCTCGGGCTGTTGGTCCTGCTGATCCAGCTGCTCGTCGGCGGTATGGCGCAGGGTGCGATGGCGGCGCCAGGCGCTGGATCCGGCGTGATCATCTGTACGGAACAGGGGACGGCCGGACATTCCTCCAGTGGCGCTGCCGGCATGGTCGACTGTCCGTGCCTCGCGGCCGCCTGCTGCCATACCTGGATCGCCGGCGACGCCCGGATCCCGCTCGCGGCGCATCCCGTTTTCCGTGACACCGCCTCCGTCGATCTGCCGGGCTCCCCCGTCGCGACGGATCGCAGACCGCTGGCCCTGTTCGCGCGCGCCGGACAAAGTCCTCCTACCACCTCCTGAAGCCGATCCGCACTTTGTCGCGCGTTGACTCGCGCTCACCTGATTTCAGGAGACTATCATGACCATTCTCATCAGCCGCGTGTTCGCGGCGGCGGCATTCGTCGTCTGCCTCCCATTGTCCAACGCCCATGCCGATGTCGCGCCTGTCGATGCCACGGCCTGGGGCGGCGTCGCCGTCACGGCGGTCCCCGCTACCGAACCAGGCCAGCCCGCGCCGACGCTTGTCGCGGAAACCGGCGGTTCCGCCGAAGCCGCGAAGCAGGGGATGCACGGCGGAGTGGACCACGGGGCGATGCGGGAGAGCGCCGGGACGGCAAAGCCCATGTCGTCGGCGTCGTCGCAGGCGGTCGGCGGCCTTGTCGTCAACGGCGGCTTTACCCGCGCCATGCTGCCCGGTGCCAAGGTCGCTGGCGGCTATCTGACGATCGTCAATTCGGGTACGGACGTCGATCGGCTCGTCTCGGTGTCGTCACCCGCGGCGGGCCGGGTCGAGCTCCACGAAATGGCGATGGAGGGCGAGGTGATGCGAATGCGCGCCCTGACGGACGGTTTGACGATCGCGCCGGGAGAGGCGGTTTCGTTGAGGCCGGGAGGAAACCACCTGATGTTCTTCGATGTCGCCGAGCCGTTCGAGGAAGGCGCGAATATCCCCGTGACCTTGAGCTTCGAGCGCGCTGGTACGGTCGACGTCTCGTTGCCGGTGCTGAGCGCCGGCGCGACGCAAGCCAAACAGAAGTAGCGGTCCCGGGCATCCGGGCTTCGGCCGAGACATCAGCATTGCCGAGAGTCTTAGCGGCTCCCGGCAATGCGTTATCGCGCAGCCCGGAGCAGTGAACGACTCTCAAGCCGCGACAAACGAAAAAGCCGCCTGGATTTCTCCCGGCGGCTCCGCGTCTCTTGCGAGACTGTGCGGCCCTTGCCTCCCGACTCGCCAGTACATCCGTGGTCGGACGGGAAGCTAAAGGCCTTAGGCGCATCGACCTGAGTGTCAGGGACGCGTTGCACCATTCCTAGATGGGTAGCCCTCGTAGCTTGCGCAAGGCTGACCATTCGCTCGGTCACCGATATCCCGACTTGCGACCGGTGGCCCCAGAATTTTCGTATGGTCGGTTGACCAAAGGCCTTGCGGCGGCGCACCACAGCGAACGAGCGTTCCCATGCCGGATCGAGAGCCGGCATCGACGAACCGTTGTTCAACCGGAGTGATGCCCCATGACCGTCCAGCCAAACTCGATCGAGGCGCGCGACATCGCATTCCACCTGCACAGCTACACCAATGCCCGCAAGCACGAGGCGAACGGCCCGGTGGTGATCGACAAGGGCGATGGGGTCTACGTCACCGACACCGACGGCAACCGCTATATCGAGGCGATGGCAGGGCTGTGGAGTGTCGCCGTCGGCTTCGGCGAAAAGCGCCTGGTCGACGCCGCGGCGCAGCAGATGGGCAAGCTGCCCTACTACCACACCTTCACCCACAAATCGCACACGCCGGCGATCGAACTCGCCGAGAAGCTGGTGGCCATGGCGCCGGTGCCGATGTCGAAGGCCTATTTCACCAATTCCGGCTCCGAAGCCAACGACACGATGATGAAGCTGGTGCGCTATCGAGCCAACGCGCTCGGCCAGCCGCGGAAGAAGAAGTTCATCAGCCGGATGCGCGGCTATCACGGCGTCACGCTGGCTTCAGCCAGCCTCACCGGTCTCGTCAACAACCACCGCGATTTCGACCTGCCGATCGAGGGCGTACTGCACACGACCTGTCCGCATTACTGGCGCGAGGGCCGCGACGGGGAGAGCGAAGAGGATTTCGCCACCCGCTGCGCCGAGGACCTCGAAGCAATGATCCAGGCGGAGGGGCCGGAGACCATAGCCGCCTTCATCGGCGAGCCGGTGATGGGCGCGGGCGGCGTCGTGGTGCCGCCGGCCACCTATTGGGAGAAGATCCAGGCCGTGCTCAAGCGGCACGATATCCTGCTGGTCGCCGACGAGGTGATCTGCGGGTTCGGCCGCACGGGCGAGATGTTCGGCTCGCAGACCTATGGGATCGAGCCGGACATCATGACGTTGTCGAAGGCTCTGTCCTCCTCCTATCTGCCGATCTCCGCGCTGCTGATCAACGAAAAGGTCTATGGGCCGATCGCCGACCGGTCGGCCGAGATCGGCACGCTCGGTACCGGCTTTACGGCGTCCGGTCACCCGGTGGCGGCGGCGGTGGCTCTGGAAAACCTCAAGATCATTGAGGAGCGCGATCTTGTCGGCAACGCCCGCGAGATGGGAACGCTCATGCAGCGCCGGCTGCGCGAACTGGAGGATCACCCGCTGGTCGGCGAGGTTCGCGGCGTCGGGCTGATCGCGGCGATCGAACTCGTGACCGACAAGCAGGCCAAGACCGCGCTGCAGCCGCCGGGAGACCTCGCAGCACGTGGCTTCGCCATCCTGCAGAAGAACGGCGTCATCTCGCGCGCCATTGGCGATGCCTTGGCCTTCTGCCCGCCGCTGATCATCGAGGCGGCGCATATCGACATGATCGTCGAGACGACGCGCCGCAGTCTTGACGAGTTGCAGGCGAGCCTGTGAAGGGGAGGCGCGGAGAGGTCACCGGCGATCTCCCCGCGTCGTCATCCTCCATTTCGCGTGTCATCCCGGCCGTGGGTGGGTACCCATTCCGGCCCGTGCGAGCTACCATCGCGGGGTCGGCGCGCGCTTATCTCTCGACATACTCATGCAGGATCGAGTTGATCAGCGTCTGATAGGGCATGCCTTTTTCGGCCGCCCGGGTCTTGAGCCGAGCGAGATCGCGCTCGGGGATGGCGATGGAAATGCGCCGTCGCTTGCCGTCGAGCGTGGCCCGCGCCATGTCGACCCAAAACGCCCGTTGTGTCTCGATATCGCCAACGGACACCCACTCGCCATTTTCGCTCGCCTCGTAGTCCTCGCGCTCGTCGTCGCTGATGATCGGCTTCGGCTCGGGTCGCTTCATGATTTTTTCCTCATAAAGATACGGGTTGCCTTGCGGCTCGGAAACATCGTTTTCAGAAAGATGCCGCCGTCCTGCTCCACGAAGGGCACTACCCATATGTAGTCATCGATCAGAACCAGCAGTTGCTGTTGATGCGCATAGCGCGTGCGGCTTGGATGGGCACGTCTTTCGACAAGCGCCCCTTCGCTGAGCGCCACCAAGACACGCTCGAACCCAAAGCCGTAGCGGGCCTTGAGCGCCGCATTCTTTTCCGGATTCCACTCGATTGTCATACCGCAAATATGCTTGGAATATATATTCTCTTGCAAGACGCCGCAGAAAGACTCCTCTCCGTTCCTCCTCTTCATGATGGTCCCAGCGCCAGCTCTTCGTGATCCAGGCGAAGGGACGGCCGCGATGATTTGTTGACATAAGCATATCTTTATGTGATCTGCGGGGCGAGAAACCGGGATCAACGACGCCATGACCGACACACTCGACCAACTCTTCGGGCCGCTGACCGAGGGCCGGTCGCCGGCGGAGGCCGCGGAGGCGCTGCGCAAGGCGGCGGGTGAACGCATTCTCGTGCTCGACGGTGCGATGGGCACCGAAATCCAGCTGCTTGGCCTCAGTGAGGATGATTTTCGCGGTCACCGCTTCGGCTCCTGCGAATGTCATTTGCAGGGTAATAATGACCTGCTCAACCTGTCGCAGCCCAAGGCGATCGAGGAGATCCATTATTCCTACGCCATCGCCGGCGCTGACATTCTGGAAACCAACACCTTCTCCTCGACCTGCATCGCCCAGGCCGACTATCAGATGGAGGCGGAGGTCTACGAACTGAATCGCGACGGCGCGCGGCTGGCTCGCCGCGCCGCCATCCGCGCCGAACAGGCCGACGGCAAGCGCCGTTTCGTCGCCGGCGCGCTCGGCCCCACGAACCGTACGGCGTCGATGTCGCCGGATGTCAACAATCCCGGCTATCGTGCGGTTTCGTTTGACGATCTGCGTATCGCCTATGGTGAGCAGTTGCGCGGGCTGATCGACGGCGGCGCCGATCTGATCCTGATCGAGACGATCTTCGACACGTTGAACGCCAAGGCGGCGGTCTTTGCCTGCGAGGAGATCTTCGCGGAAAAGGGCGTGCGCCTGCCGCTGATGATCTCCGGCACGATCACCGACCTCTCCGGCCGCACGCTGTCGGGCCAGACGCCGACCGCCTTCTGGCACTCGCTGCGCCACGCGAGGCCCTTCACCATCGGGCTCAACTGCGCCCTTGGCGCGGCGGCGATGCGCGACCATCTGGCGGAAATTTCCGGTGTCGCGGATACGCTCGTCTGCGCCTATCCGAATGCCGGTCTGCCGAACGAGTTCGGCGAATACGATCAGAGCCCCGAGGCGATGGCCAAGGAGGTCGCCGTCTTTGCCGAGGAGGGGCTGGTCAACGTCGTCGGTGGCTGCTGCGGCTCGACGCCGGATCACATCAAGGCGTTGGCGGAGGCAGTGGCCGGCTATCAGCCGCGCCAGGTGCCGGAGACCAAGCCGCTGATGCGCCTGTCCGGGCTGGAGCCGTTCACGCTGACGCCGGAGATTCCATTCGTCAATGTCGGCGAGCGCACCAACGTCACCGGTTCGGCGAAATTCCGCAAGCTGATCACAGCCGGCGATTTCGCCGCCGCGCTCGATGTCGCCCGCGATCAGGTGGCGAACGGCGCCCAGATCATCGACGTCAACATGGACGAGGGCCTGATCGACTCCAAGCAGGCGATGATCGAGTTCCTCAATCTCGTCGCCGCCGAGCCCGACATCGCGCGGGTGCCGGTGATGATCGATTCCTCCAAGTTCGAGGTGATCGAGGCGGGGCTGAAATGCGTCCAGGGTAAGCCGCTGGTGAACTCGATCTCGATGAAGGAGGGTGAGGCGGCGTTTCTCGAACAGGCGCGGCTGGTGCGCGCCTATGGCGCGGCCGTCGTCGTCATGGCCTTCGACGAAAAGGGTCAGGCCGACACGATCGAGCGCAAGGTCTCGATCTGTACGCGCGCCTACAAGCTCCTGACCGAAGAGGCGGGCTTTCCGCCGGAGGACATCGTCTTCGATCCGAACATCTTTGCGGTCGCGACGGGCATCGAGGAGCACAATGGCTACGGCGTCGACTTCATCGAGGCGACGCGCCAGATTCGCGAGACCCTTCCGCATGTCCACATCTCGGGCGGCGTGTCGAACCTGTCCTTCTCGTTCCGCGGCAACGAGGCCGTGCGCGAGGCGATGCACGCCGTGTTTCTCTACCACGCCATCCAGGCGGGGATGGACATGGGCATCGTCAATGCGGGTCAACTGGCGGTCTATGACTCCATCGATGCGGAACTGCGTGAGGCCTGCGAGGACGTCGTGCTCAACCGCAGCGACGACGGGACCGAGCGGCTTCTGGATCTGGCCGAGCGCTGGCGCGGGCAAGGCGGCCAGGAGGCGAAGGCGAAGGATCTGACCTGGCGCGAGAAGCCGGTGAACGAACGGCTCGCCCATGCGCTGGTCAACGGCATCACCGAATATATCGACGCCGACACCGAGGAAGCGCGGCAGGCAGCCGAGCGCCCGCTGCACGTCATCGAAGGGCCGCTGATGGACGGCATGAACATCGTCGGCGACCTGTTCGGCGCCGGCAAGATGTTCCTGCCGCAGGTGGTCAAGTCGGCGCGCGTCATGAAGCAGGCGGTGGCGCTTCTGCTGCCTTACATGGAGGAGGAGAAGCGGCTGAACGGCGGCGAGGGGCGGAAGAACGCTGGCAAGATATTGATGGCGACGGTCAAGGGCGATGTCCACGACATCGGCAAGAACATCGTCGGCGTCGTCCTCGCCTGCAACAATTACGAGGTCATCGATCTCGGTGTCATGGTGCCCTCGGCGAAGATCCTCGAGACCGCGCGTCGGGAAGAGGTCGACATCATCGGCCTGTCCGGCCTGATTACGCCATCGCTCGACGAAATGGCGCATGTCGCCTCCGAGATGGAGCGTGAGGGTTTCGATATTCCGCTGCTGATCGGCGGCGCGACGACCAGCCGGGTGCATACGGCGGTGAAGATCGATCCGCGCTACGACCGCGGCCAGACGGTCCACGTCAACGACGCCTCGCGCGCCGTCGGCGTCGTCTCCAACCTTTTGTCGGCGGAGGCGAAGTCCGGCTTTGTCGACGGGATTCAGGCGGAATACCGCAAGGTCGCCGAGGCGCACGAAAAGGGCGAGCGCGACAAGCAGCGCCTGCCGCTCGCCAAGGCCCGCGCCAACGCCTTCCGGTCCGACTGGGCGGCGTTCGAGCCGACGGTGCCGTCCTTCACCGGCACCCGGGTCTTTACCGACTGGGATCTGGAGGAGTTGTCGCGCTACATCGACTGGACGCCGTTCTTCCAGGCCTGGGAGCTGAAGGGCCGCTATCCGGCGATCCTGAAAGACGAAAAGCAGGGGGAAGCGGCGCGTTCGCTGTTTGCCGACGCGCAGGCGATGCTCAAGCAGATCATCGCGGAGACATGGTTCCGGCCCCAAGCAGTCATCGGCTTCTGGCCGGCCAATGCCGTCGGCGACGACATCCGGCTCTACACCGGCGACGACCGCAACGACGAGATCGCGACCTTCTTCACGCTCCGCCAGCAACTGGCCAAGCGCGGCGACCGGCCGAATCTGGCGCTGGCGGATTTCGTCGCCCCGGAAGACACCGGCAAGGCCGATTATATTGGCGGATTCGTCGTGACCGCCGGGATCGAGGAGGAGGCAATCGCCAATCGCTTCGCCAAGGCGAATGACGACTATGCTTCGATCATGGTCAAGGCGCTCGCCGACCGCTTCGCCGAGGCCTTCGCGGAGTTGATGCACGAGCGGGTGCGCCGGGAGTTCTGGGGCACGTCGCCCGACGAGGCGTTCTCGCCGGACGATCTAGCCGGCGAGCCCTATGCCGGGATTCGGCCGGCGCCTGGCTATCCCGCCCAGCCCGATCATACCGAGAAGGCGACATTGTTTCGGCTGCTCGAGGCCGAAGCGAAGATCGGGGTGAAGCTGACGGAAAGCTACGCCATGTGGCCGGGATCGTCGGTTTCGGGCCTTTATATCGGGCATCCCGATTCGTATTATTTCGGGGTCGCCAAGGTCGAGCGCGATCAGGTCGAGGACTACGCCCGTCGCAAGGGGATGGCCGTCGGCGAGGTCGAGCGCTGGCTGGCGCCGGTGCTGAACTATGTTCCGAAATCGGCGGAAGCGCCGCGGGCGGAGGCGGCCGAATAGGCGGGACAATCCGGATACATGACGATCGCCGTGGAGACCCAACCCACCTTTGCAGCGTACCCAGCGCGAAAATTTCTCACAAGCGAGCGGGAATTTGGAACGCACGACGCTGCGATACGGTATCGTAGGGACTATATACTGTCGTGACGATCAGTGAGGCGGCGAGGTCGCGGGCGGTGCGGCAACCGTTTCTCCCGACAAACGGGATGGAAGAGCCGGCGGCAGACGGGCGCGAGCGCTTACGCCGGATGGGCGGATCGCTGTGAGTGGTGCAACGCGCCGATTGCGAATGGAAAAGGACGAAACCCGATGAGTTCTCTCGCTCTCCAGATGGAACGTGCGCCGGAAACCGCCTTTCCCATTCCGGCAGGCGTCTTCGCTGAGACCGTTACGTCGGTGACGCACTACACGGACAGCTTGTTCTCGTTCCGCATCTCCCGGCCGCAGAGCTTCCGGTTCCGCTCGGGCGAATTCGTCATGATCGGTCTGCCCAATGCGGAAAAGCCGGTTTTTCGCGCCTATTCGATCGCCAGTCCGTCTTGGGACGAGGAACTGGAGTTTTTCTCGATCAAGGTGCCGGATGGTCCCTTAACCGAGCATCTGCAGAAGGTTGCCGTCGGCGATACCGTGCTGATGCGCAAGAAATCGACCGGCACGCTGGTGCTCGACGCGCTGAAGCCCGGCAAGCGGCTGTTCCTGTTCTCGACCGGCACGGGGATCGCGCCGTTTGCGGGCGTCGTCCGCGATCCCGAAACCTACGAGAAGCTCGATCAGGTGATCCTGACCCAGACCTGCCGGTTCGAGGCCGAGCTGGCTTACGGGCGGGATCTGGTCGCGGCGGCCCGATCGGACGAATTGATGAGCGAGTTCATCGGCGACAAGCTGCTGTTTCATGCGAGCGCGACGCGGGAGGGCGAAACCCGCCGCCACCGGATCACCACGTTGATCGAGACCGGTCGTCTGTTCGACCAACTCGGCATTCCGCCGCTCGATCCGACCGATGACCGGGCGATGATCTGCGGCTCCATGGCGATGCTGAAGGATACCGAGAAGCTGCTCGACGCGCGCGGCTTCGAGGAAGGCGCCAACAGCAAGCCGGCGACCTATGTCGTGGAGCGCGCTTTCGTCGATTGAGGCTACACATTCGCGGGCTGCCAACGCCAATCGCTTGACAGGAGAGATGTGCAGAGGCACGGCGGCTGCATGAGCCAATCTCCCCACACAGGCCTGAAGGTCCTGGAACTCGCGCGCATCCTGGCCGGACCGTGGATCGGTCAGACGCTGGCCGATCTTGGTGCCGACGTCATCAAGGTCGAGAGTCCGGCGGGTGACGATACGCGTGGCTGGGGACCTCCTTTCATCGACCGGCACGGCGAGCGGACGGCGGCCTATTTCCACGCCTGCAACCGCGGCAAACGCTCGGTGGTGGCGGATTTTTCCACCGAGGCGGGGCGGGCGCTGGTCCGCGAATTGGCGTCCGAGGCGGACGTTCTGATCGAAAATTTCAAGGTCGGCGGCCTGAAGAAATATGGCCTCGACTACGACAGCCTCAATTCCGTCAATCCGGGCCTCGTCTATTGCTCGGTCACCGGATTCGGCCAGGACGGCCCCTATGCGGGCAGGGCCGGCTACGATTTCATGATCCAGGGCATGGGCGGAATCATGAGCCTGACCGGAGCGCCGGACGGCGAGCCGCAGAAGATCGGCGTCGCCTTCGCCGACATCTTTACCGGGCTGTACGGGACGATCGCGATCCAGGCGGCGCTGGCCGCTCGCGAGCGGACCGGCCGCGGCCAGTTCGTCGACATGGCGCTCTATGACTGCATGGCCGGAGTCCTCGCCAACCAGGCGCTGAACTACTTCGCGACCGGGGTCGCGCCGCGGCGGCTCGGCAACGCCCATCCTAATATCGTGCCCTACCAGGTCTTTCCGGTCGCCGACGGCCACCTCATCGTCGCCTGCGGCAATGACCGCCAGTTCGATCGGTTCTGCGGCGTGCTCGGATTGGGCGATCTGGCCACGGACGAACGCTATCGGACCAACGAGGCGCGGGTCGCGAACCGCGACGCGCTCACGCTGATCCTGACGGCGGCGATCGGCGCGTGGACGCGCGACGACCTCCTGGCGAAACTCGAGGCGGTCGGGGTGCCGGCCGGACCGATCAACGATGTCGCGGACGTTTTCGCCGACCCGCAAATCCTGCATCGAAACATGAAGGTCGCGCCACAAGGCGTTGCCGGTGTTCGCACTCCGATTGTTTTTGGGAACGCCGATCTTTCCTTGGGCCGGCCGGCGCCGAAGCTCGGCGAGCATCAGAGCGCGCGCTTCGGCCTCACGGCGCGAAATAAGCTGGCAGATTAGGCAAGGTGGCCGTCGCGAGGAAGGTGCCGGTCGTGGCGCGCACTCCAGCTGCATGCTTCGGCTAGGCCATGTAGCGATCTCGTGATCGACACATTTGGTCTCCACGACGGGCGGCCCGGGTCAGCCCTGCGCAGGCTCCGCGCGTTAAGCACTGGTTAACCCCATCCCGCTTAGATCGCCGTAGCAACCGAAAATTAACCGAGATGACCAAGACCCTGACTGACACCCGTCCGATTCGCCTGAAGGGCCGCTCGTTCCTCGCCCTCGTTCTCGCGCCGGAACTTCCGTTCGACGCCTGGTTGGCCCGGCTCGACGATCTTGCGGCCCGCTCCACCGGCTTTTTTCTGGGGCGGCCGATCGTGCTCGACGTCGAGGGGCTCGATATCGACCAGGCGCAGTTGAAGGAACTGATCGGCGAACTCGGCGAGCGCAGTGTGCGGATTATGGGAATCGAGGGGGCGCGCGCGTCACTGCTTGGCTTCGGCATGCCGCCTGCGATGAAGGGCGGCAGGCCCGCTGCTGATTTCGAACCACCGGTGGCAGAGTCCGCGCCGAAAAAGACGGAATCGACGAAATCCAAGGCGGCGAGCAAACCGGCAACCGCGCAGACCGCTGAACCGCAGCCGGCCAAGGCGATGCCTTCGATCATTATCACGGAACCGGTGCGTTCCGGCCAGTCGGTGATCTTTCCCGAGGGCGACGTCACCATTCTGGGATCGGTGGCGTCGGGGTCGGAGGTTGTCGCCGGCGGTTCGATCCACGTCTACGGAACACTTCGGGGCAGGGCGATGGCGGGATCCGTCGGCAACGGTTCGGCGCGGATCTTTTGCCGCAAGCTCGAAGCTGAGCTGGTGGCGATCGACGGCCTCTACAAAACGGCCGAGGACATGGAGCCGAAGTACCGTGGCCAGGCCGTCCAGGTCTGGCTCGAAGGCGATACGATCAAGGCGGAAATTCTGGGCTGAGGCTGCAAGCGGCCGGGAAGCAGGAGAGCGAGATGGCGAAAGTAATCGTGGTGACCTCTGGCAAGGGAGGCGTCGGCAAGACGACTTCCACCGCCGCGCTGGGCGCGGCGTTGGCGCAGCGTGGCGAGAAGACGGTGGTCGTCGATTTCGATGTTGGCCTGCGCAATCTCGATCTCGTCATGGGAGCCGAGCGGCGTGTGGTCTACGACCTCATCAACGTTGTCCAGGGCGACGCCAAGCTGACGCAGGCGCTGATCCGCGACAAGCGACTCGAGACGCTCTACCTGCTGCCGGCCTCGCAGACGCGCGACAAGGATAACCTCACGGCCGAAGGCGTCGAGCAGGTGATGGAAGAGTTGAAAAAGACCTTCGACTGGGTGATCTGCGACAGCCCGGCCGGCATCGAGCGGGGCGCAACGCTCGCCATGCGTCATGCCGACGTCGCGGTCGTCGTCACCAATCCGGAAGTGTCGTCGGTGCGTGACTCGGACCGGATCATCGGGCTGCTCGATTCCAAGACCGCCAAGGCGGAGCGTGGCGAGCGGATTGAGAAACATCTGCTTTTGACCCGCTACGACCCCGCCCGTGCCGAGCGTGGCGACATGCTGAAGGTCGAGGACGTTCTCGACATCCTGTCGATCCCGCTCCTCGGTATCATCCCCGAGAGCATGGACGTGTTGCGGGCGTCGAATCTCGGAACGCCGGTGACACTCGGCGAAAATCACAGCGCGCCGGCTCTCGCCTACAGAGACGCCGCTCGCCGCCTTGCCGGCGAACAGGTGCCGATGACGGTACCGGGCGAAAGGCGTGGCCTGTTCGGCAAACTCTTCGGGCGGAGGGCGGCATGAGTCTTTTCAGTTTCTTCAGCAAACAGACATCGGCGCCGATGGCGCGCGAACGACTGCAGGTCCTGCTTGCGCATGAGCGGGCGTCGGTCGGGCACTCCGATCTCGTCGCCCAGCTTCGGGAGGAAATTCTCGCCGTCATCGCAAAACATGTGCAGCTCGACGGCGACATGGTGAGCGTCAAGATGGATCGTGGCGAACAGGTCTCGACCCTCGAGGTCGACATCGAGATCCCCACGACCGCAAGCGTGCGGGCGGCCTGACGGCATCTCGCCCAATGAGTCCGCCGCCCCTGATCGCGGCGACTCCCGACAGGAAAAGGAGACCAGCATGAGCCGAGTAACCCTCCTGGAGCGGTTGAAGGAACTGCAGCAGACGCCGAAGTTCCAGAACCGCGACATTCGCACGATCAGCGCCATTCTCTCGACCGAGGCGTTGGCCAAGCACGTCGAAGCCTGCGAGCAGGCCGCCGCGCGCTGACGCCAGGCTTCCTTCGGTCGAACACGATCGAGCGGTCCGGCTTCGCATTGCGCGGCCGGGCGGCAATGCGTTTCGGAGACCCTGTTCGGGCGGACGCGAAATCGCTTGCGCCATAGACGCCGATCGCTACTGTGACAAATTGATCGGGAGGGCGCGAGAAACGCCCGATCCGGTCGAAGGACGGTTCCCCGGCTGCCAAGCGGCTGGGGCGAAGAGGGAATGCGACGGGCCGACCCAAGCAGGGGGCCCTCATCGCAGCCGACCCCGCGACTGTAGAGCGGCGAGGTCTTCACCGCCGATTCGTGCTGAAAATGCCATGCGCATCGAGGAACGAATCGGAAAGCCACTGAAGCTTAGGCTTCGGGAAGGCGAGGCGACGACCGACGACCCGTGAGCCAGGAGACCTGCCGGCCTTGTAACCCGCCGCATTTCGCGGCCGTCACGGAGGTTGATATGACTACCACTACCCACAGCATCGCGCATACCGATGCACCGACGCGTATCGCGACCGGACTCGCGGCGCTGGTTCTCGGAGTGTTTTTCGTCTTCGGCATCGGTTTCGCCCATTCGGCGGCGGTGCATGACACGGCGCACGATGTGCGGCATTCCTACGGATTCCCCTGCCACTAAGCTTTGTTTGCCCGGCCGCCATGGCGCGGACCGGGCTTTTGCTTTGTCGTATTGATCGAAGCCGCCCGAGCACCTCGGCGCGGAAGGGATACCGCTATGATTGTCAGATTCCTGTTGGCCGCGCTGGTTGCTGGCCTTTTCGTCGGTGTCGTGATGACCCCGGTTCAATATGCCGGCGTGGTCCCGCTAATTCTCCAAGCCGAGGAATATGAGAGCGGTGCCCCGGGACACGAGGCGGTTAGTCCCGATCTCGGCGGTTCGGCGGAACGCCGGCAAATGTCGGCGTTGTTCGGCGGCGAATTGGTGCTCGCCAATTACCACGAGCCGGCAGTCGGGGCGAGCAGCGAAGAGGCGGGCGCATCTTCGTTCGACGGCAACCGCCTATTTGGCACGCTGTCAGCGAATATCGTGGCGGGTGGTGGCTTCGCGCTGATCCTGGCGGCGGTCAGCCTGCTCACCGGCCGCGCAATCGCCCGGTCGAATGGCGTTCTATGGGGTTTGGCCGGCTTTGCGACCGTGGGTCTGGCGCCCGCGCTCGGACTGCCGCCGGAACTGCCGGCGATGCCGGCCGCCGATCTGTTCGAGCGGCAAGTCTGGTGGGCCGCAGTCGTTACGTTGACCGCAGGAGCGCTTTACCTTCTGGTGTTTAGACGCGAGCTATGGGCAACATTGGCCGCGATCGTGATGCTTGCCGTGCCGCATGTGGTCGGCGCGCCGCACCCGCTTGACCTTGCGAGCCCGGTTCCGCCAACGCTTGCGGCGGAGTTCGCGGTCATTTCGCTGGCCACTACGGCGGCGTTCTGGGTTCTGCTGGGGCTCAGCGTCGGCTTCGTGATGGACCGATTCGGGACTCGCGCGGTGTGAGTATAGCGCTCGGCGATGGTGTCACTCTCATTATTGGCGGAGCCCGCTCCGGCAAAAGCGCCCTTGCCGAGCGGCTGGCCGAAGAAAGCAGTCTTGCTCCCGTCTATCTCGCGACGGGCAGGGCTTTCGACGCCGAGATGGAGGCGCGCATCAGCCAGCACCGGGTACGGCGGGGCAACGGCTGGCGAACGGTTGAAGTGCCGCTCGATCTGGTGACCGCGATCCGGTGCGAAGCCGGGCCGGAGCGGGTGCTCCTCGTCGATTGCCTGACGCTGTGGCTGACCAACCTCATGATGGAGGGACGGGCGGTCGCGGTGGAATGTCAGGCGCTGGTCGACTGCCTCGCCGCGATGCTTCCAGGTCCGGTGATCCTCGTTTCCAACGAGGTCGGGCTCGGGATCGTGCCGGAGAACGAGATGGCCCGTGATTTTCGAGATCACGCGGGCCGGTTGCACCAAACAGTTGCGGCGGTCGCGGCAAAGGTCATCTTCGTCGCCGCCGGCCTGCCGATGATATTGAAGGGCTGATCGCCGACCGCCAAGAATGAGATGATCGCGACAATGGAGGCACCCATGCAGGGCCAGAAAATTCCCGCCACCGTCATCACCGGCTTTCTCGGTGCGGGCAAGACGACGCTCGTTCGCAACCTCCTGCAGAATGCCGGGGGTCGGAAAATCGCATTGGTCATCAACGAGTTCGGTGATCTCGGCGTCGATGGCGACATCCTCAAGGGCTGCGGGATCGAGACCTGCAGCGAGGACGACGTTGTCGAACTGACCAATGGCTGCATCTGTTGCACCGTCGCCGACGACTTCATTCCGACCATGACCAAGCTTTTGGAGCGCGATCGCGTGCCCGATCACATCGTCATCGAAACCTCGGGTCTCGCCTTGCCGCAGCCGCTGGTCGCGGCCTTCAACTGGCCGGAGGTGAAGACGCGGGTGACCGTCGACGGGGTCGTCACGGTCATCGATACGGCGGCCGTCGCCGACGGCCGCTTTGCCGACGACGAGGAAAAAGTCGCGGCCCAGCGGGTGGCGGATGAGAGCCTCGACCACGATAATCCGTTGGAGGAGCTGTTCGAGGACCAGATCGCGGCAGCCGACCTCATCGTCCTCAACAAGGCCGATCTGGTTGACGCTCCGACACTGGAGCGGGTGCGGCGCGAGATCCGGCAAAAGAGCGCGCGCGGGGTGAAGATCGTGACCGCGGAGGGTGGCAAGCTGCCGGCGGACGTGCTGCTCGGCATCGCGGCCGGCACGGAAGACCTCATCGCCGCGCGCAAGTCGCATCACGAGCAGGAGCATGCGGGCGAGGCGCACGACCACGACGAGTTCGAGAGCTTCGTCGTCGATGCCGGCGCCGTCCCCGACCCAGCGACCTTCGCGAAGGGACTGTCCAGACTGATCGCGGCCCATGACATTCTGCGGCTGAAGGGTTTTGCCGACGTGCCGGGCAAGCCAATGCGGCTGGTCGTGCAGGCGGTCGGCCAACGGATCGACACCTATTTCGACCGCGCCTGGGCACCCGGCGAAACCCGGGCCACGCGTCTTGTCGTCATCGGGCTTCACGACGGCCTCGACGCGGTGCGGATCGAGGCCGAGATTCGGGCGTTGGCTGAGAGCGCGGCAAAAGAAGCCGCCGAGTAGCGGGCGCTTTCCTTGCATCTTCTTCTCGCCCAGAAAGGCACGATCGACGACGGCGGCGAAGCGGTCGACCTCGGCCAGTCGCCGGCCGATATTGTGGTGCTGTCGGCGGCCGACACGGAGATCGCCAGCCTTGCGGCGGCGGCCCGGCGCCTCGGCGATGCGGCGCCGACGCTGCGCCTCGCCAACCTGCTGCGCCTCAAGCACCCGATGTCGGTCGACGCCTATGTCGAGCGAACGTTGCGCCACGCCAGGCTCGTCGTGGTGCGGTTGCTCGGCGGCGCGGCGTACTGGCCCTACGGGCTGGACGCGCTGCTTGCCAACGCGCAGGCGGCGGGAGCCAAGCTCGTGGTGCTGCCCGGCGACGACAAGCCGGATCAGGGGCTCGACCACTACACCACGATCCCGCTCGCCGAGCGCGACCGGCTCTGGCGCTATCTGGTCGAGGGCGGGGCGGCGAATGCCGGGAAGTTCCTGGAGGGTTGCGGCGCAATCCTTGGCGGCGGCGAGTGGCCGGCCGAGGCGCAGCCGCTGCTGAAGGCCGGCGTGCTGGAGGTTGGTGCCGGCGTATCCCGCTTTTCCGACCATTCGTTCCCGAAGGCGCCATCCCTTGGTCATCTCGGCCTTGAGCTGGGACCCGTGCCTCAAAATGTGGATACGCATCTGGACCGCGACGGCAGCGAAGACGGCTCGGAATGGATTTCGGCTCAAGGCCGGGATGACGAAGCGGAGGGAAAGCCTCTCGCGGCGATCGTGTTCTACCGGGCGCTGGTGCAGAGCGGGCAGACCGAGCCGGTGGAGGCGCTGACGCAGGAAATGGCGGAGCGGGGGCTGGATGTGCTGCCGGTGTTCGTTTCCAGCCTGAAGGACCCGGTGTCGATCGAGACGGTGCGGGCATTGTTCGCGGACCGGGCTCCCGACGTCGTCGTCAATCTGACCGGCTTCGCGGTGTCCTCGCCGGGCGGAGACCGCGTTCCGACGGTGCTGGAGGAACAGGGCGCCGTCGTCTTGCAGGCAGTCTTGGCGAGCGGGTCGGCGGAAAGCTGGAAGACATCCGCGCAAGGGTTGTCGGCCCGTGATCTGGCGATGAGCGTTGCGTTGCCGGAGGTTGACGGGCGGGTGTTGTCGCGCGCCATTGCCTTCAAATCGGCTGGCGAATGGGATGCGCTAACCGAGACGGATATCGTCGCGCACCGCTCGATGGCCGACCGCGTGGCGTTCGTCGCCGAGCTCGCGGCCCGTTGGGCGCGGCTGCGGCGGAAACCTGTTTCGGAAAAGCGTGTGGCGATCCTGCTCGCCAACTATCCCAACCGGGACGGGCGGCTCGGCAACGGGGTGGGGCTCGACACGCCGGCCGGGACGATCGAGGTACTCGAGGCGATGGCGGCGGCGGGCTATCCGGTGGCGGATATTCCTGAGAGCGGCAACGCGCTGATCGATCATCTGATGGCCGGGCCGACCAATGCCGGAACCGCGATGCGGGAGGTGCGCGAGACGCTGTCGATTGCGGCCTATCGACGGTTTTTCGCGGGACTGCCCGAGGCCGTGCGGTCGGCGGTGACGGAACGCTGGGGTGCGCCGGAGGGCGATCCATTCGTGGTGACGCATCGCGGCGAGGCGGCCTTCGCACTGCCGCTGGCGCGGTTCGGCGAGACGCTGATCGGCATCCAGCCGGCGCGCGGCTACAACATCGATCCGAAGGAAACCTACCACTCGCCCGACCTTGTGCCGCCGCACAACTACCTGGCGCTCTACGCCTATCTCAGGTCCGCATATGAGGTGGATGCAGTCGTCCATATGGGCAAGCACGGCAATCTCGAATGGCTGCCGGGCAAGGCGCTGGCGTTGTCGGAGACCTGCTTTCCCGAGGCGGTGTTCGGGCCGTTGCCGCATCTCTACCCGTTCATCGTCAACGATCCGGGCGAGGGCACCCAGGCCAAGCGGCGGACCAGCGCCGTCATCATCGATCATCTGACGCCGCCGCTGACCCGGGCGGAAACCTACGGGCCGCTGCGGGATCTGGAGGCGCTGGTCGACGAATATTACGAGGCGGCCGGCACCGACCCCCGGCGTCTGACGCTCTTGAAAGGGCGCATCCTCGATCTCGTACGCGACATCGGCCTCGACCGCGACGCGGGGATCGGCGCGACGGACGCCGAGGAGACGGCGCTGGAAAAGCTCGACGCCTATCTCTGCGACCTGAAGGAAATGCAGATCCGCGACGGGTTGCACGTCTTCGGCCAGGCGCCGGAGGGACGGCTGTTGACCGATCTCGTCGTGGCGCTGGCGCGGCTGCCGCGCGGGACGGAGCCGGGCGATGCGTCGCTGCACCGGGCGATCGCGGCGGATCTGCTGGGAGCGGGTTCGGCGCCGTTCGACCCGCTCGACTGCGACATGGCGGCGCCGTGGGAGGGACCATGTCCACAGGTTCTCCACAGCCTGTCCACAGACTCCTGGCGGACGCAGGGCGACACGGTGGAGCGCATCGAACTGCTGGCGACACAGCTCGCCGGGGGCGAGATCGCGCCGCACCCGGAATGGCACTCCACAGGCGCGGTGATGGCGGATGTGACGGCGCGGCTGAAGCCTGCGGTGACGGGCTCGGGGCCGGCCGAGATCGCCGGGCTGCTGGCCGGGCTTTCCGGCCGCTTCGTGCCGCCGGGGCCGTCCGGCGCGCCGACGCGGGGACGGGCGGACGTTTTGCCGACCGGCCGTAACTTCTTTTCCGTCGATACCCGCGCGGTGCCGACCGAGGCCGCCTGGTATCTCGGAAGCAAATCGGCCGAACTCCTGGTGATCCGTCACCTCCAGGACCATGGCGACTGGCCGCGTTCGATCGGGCTCACCGCCTGGGGCACGTCCAACATGCGCACCGGCGGCGACGACATCGCGCAGGCGCTGGCCTTGGTCGGGGCGAAGCCGGTATGGGACCGGGCCTCCCGGCGCGTCACCGGCTACGAGATCGTGACGCTGGCCGAACTCGGCCGGCCACGGGTCGACGTGACGCTGCGCATTTCCGGTTTCTTCCGCGACGCTTTTCCGGACCAGATCGCGCTGTTCGACCGGGCGGTCCGGGCAATCGGCGCGCTGGAGGAGGAGGCCGGCGACAACCCGATTGCCGCGCGGATGGCGGCCGAGCGGCGGGCGTTCGTGGCGGAGGGGCAGTCGCCGGAGGAGGCGGACAAGCGCGCCGGCTTCCGGATTTTCGGATCGAAGCCCGGTGCCTACGGGGCGGGGCTGCAGGCGCTGATCGACGAAAAGGGCTGGGAGACACAAGCTGATCTGGCGGAAAGCTATCTCGTCTGGGGCTCTTATGCCTACGGGGCGGATGCCGAAGGCGAGGCCGAGCGCACGAGTTTCGAGACGCGGCTTGCCGGCATCGAGGCGGTGGTCCAGAATCAGGACAATCGCGAGCACGACCTTCTGGATTCCGACGACTACTACCAGTTCGAGGGCGGAATGACGGCGGCGGTGGAGCATGTCTCCGGCACACGGCCGGTCGTCTACCACAACGATCACTCGCGGCCCGAGCGGCCGGTCGTGCGGACGCTGGAGGAAGAAATCGGCCGGGTCGTCCGAGCCCGTGTCGTCAACCCGAAATGGATCGCCGGGATCATGCGGCACGGCTACAAGGGTGCTTTCGAGATCGCCGCGACGGTCGACTATCTCTTCGCCTTCTCGGCGACGACGGGGGCGGTGCGCGATCATCACTTCGATGCGGTCTATCAGGCCTTCGTCGCCGATGACGATTTGCGCGCCTTCATGCTGGAGAACAACCCGAACGCCTATCGCGAGATGAGCGACCGGCTCGCCGAGGCGATCGACCGCGGCTTGTGGTCGCCCCGCTCCAACTCGGCCCGTGCCCATCTCGGTGGCATCGACGGACGCTCGCCATGACCGGCGTGGTGACGATCGAGCGCATCGAAATGTCGGATACGGACGCGCACAGCCGGATCGTGGCGCCGCTCGCCGAACCCGCGACGCGGGGCAAATTCGCTTACGCGCCGCGCTTCGTCATGCTGGCGCTCAGCGATGATGAGGGCGTCGACGGCGGCCTGATCGGCAAGCTCTACTGGGACTGGCTGTCGATCGAGACCGTTGCCGTGCCCGAGCGCTGGCGGGGGCGGGGGCTGGGCCGGCGACTGCTGGAACAGGCCGAGACGATCGCGCTGGCGGAGGGTTGCCACAGCGCCTGGGTGGATACCTATTCCTTCCAGTCGCCGGGGTTCTACGAGGCGATGGGCTATCGTCCGTTCGGTCGGCTGCCGAACTATCCGGCGGGCGAAGAACGGATCTTTTACGCAAAGAAATTGGCGGGGTCGCCGATGGCAGACGATGGGATGGGGAAATGACGGACAAGGCCAAAATCACGGACGGAATGTCGGAGGACGATCTCGACGCCCGCCATGCCGAGAAAATGAAGAAGAAGAAGGCGGCGCGCGACAAGATCCTCGCCACCAAGACGATCGAGAAGGGCCTGCTGATCGTCCACACCGGCAAGGGCAAGGGCAAGTCGACGGCCGCCTTCGGCCTCGTCTTCCGGGCGCTCGGCAACGGCATGAAGGTGGCCATCGTGCAGTTCGTCAAGGGCAAGTGGGAGACCGGCGAGCGCAAGGTGCTGGAGCATTTTCCCGACCAGGTGACGATGACCGCGATGGGCGACGGCTTCACCTGGGAGACCCAGGACCGCCAGCGCGACATTGCCGCCGCCAAGGCCGCGTGGGAGCGGGCGAAGGCGCTGATCATGGACGACGAACACCAGCTGGTGCTGCTCGACGAGCTCAACATCGTCCTGCGCTACGACTATCTCGACATCGCCGAGGTGGTGGACTTCCTCAAGGGCAAGCCGGCGATGAAGCATGTCGTCGTCACTGGCCGCAACGCCAAGGACGAACTGATCGAGATCGCCGATCTGGTCACCGAGATGGAGATGATCAAGCACCCGTTCCGATCCGGCGTGAAGGCGCAGGTCGGGATCGAGTTTTAGGGGGTTAAGGGTCGGCTTTTGGTATACAGGTGTCCGCTTTGAATTACGGCTTTGGGTGGAAACCAGCCGGACGGCTTTCCAGCCAACAGGCCGCATAGCGGCCGTTTTGCAAAGGTTATCCTGACTACGGCAGGCTCACAGAGGTGGGCCAGGCCAGCGGTCATGCTGAAAGAGCGTCTCGATCACAGCAGACAAGGAAAGCACTCCCCTGTCGTCCAGATGTCGTCCCATGATCTGGAGCCCGATTGGGCGGCCATCGGCGGTAAAGCCAATGGGAACCGAGGCAGCCGGGAGGCCAGTGAAGTTTGCGAGGGCCGAAAAAGGAACCCATGCGGACGGCGGAAGCGATTGCCCCGCAATTTCCGCAGGGCCGTATGTGTCCGCGGCGAAAGCGGCAATGGCGGTAGTGGGGGTCAGGAGGAAGTCGAACTCGCCCATGAACTGAGCGGTAATGTTGGCGACGCGCTTCCTCTCCATGAGCGCCGCAGTGAACTGATCTGCACTCCAGGTGCGGTCGAGAATACTTCCGATCCAGCCATCCAGTTTGATACCTCGATCAGATTCCATGCCCTTCAGTCCGGCGCGGTCCGTTTCGAGAGCAACGAGCGTGTCGAGAAGGCCTTCGGTATTACCAACGGCGGGATAGGCGCATTCAACAGAGCCTATCACTGACTTCAATTGCGCGATGGCATCCTCGAATGCACCGAGTATCTCGAGATCGACGACGGCAAAGCCAAGATCGCTGGAATAGGCAATGCGAGCGCCCTGCATCGCCCCGAGCTCTTTCAAAATCCAATCCTCAGCCTGAGACGGAATTGAATGCCTGTCGAGAGAAGATGGGCCGCTGAGGACTGAGAGGGCAAACGCCGCGTCGGCGGCCGTGCGTGTAAGCGGGCCAACATGTTCAAGCGACTCCCAGCCAGACTGACCGGGATACTGTTCGTCCCTGCACCCCGGAAACAGTGGGACACGTCCCCAGGACGGCTTCATTCCGAATACGCCAGATAAGGACGCTGGGATGCGTATCGACCCGCCACCGTCGCTTCCCAAGGCCAGAGGAACCATCCGCGCTGCGACCGCAACTGCCGAACCCGCACTGGAGCCGCCAGGCGTCAGTGCCGTATTCCAGGGATTCCGCGTCGTGGGAAAAACGTGGTTGTGACCGATGCCGCCGTAGCCGAACTCTGACGTGTTCGTCTTGCCAACAATGATTGCTCCCGCCGCCTTGAGACGCTCGACCACGATGTCGTCTTGCTCGGGAACAAAGTCGGCGTAGAGGCGCGAACCGAAAGTCGTTCGCAAGCCCCGAGTGGAAATCAGGTCTTTCACGGCAACGGGAACGCCGGCCAAGGGGCCTACGGGCAACCCATCGGCGAGGCGGCGATCGGTCTCTTCTGCCTGTTCGATGGCCGTAT
Source organism: Aurantimonas marina (assembly GCF_017183135.1). Lineage (GTDB taxonomy): Bacteria > Pseudomonadota > Alphaproteobacteria > Rhizobiales > Rhizobiaceae > Aurantimonas > Aurantimonas marina. Next base: position 50,767 of record NZ_JADDXW010000008.1, read on the forward strand.
CATCCAGTGTACAAAAGGCATGCAGATCGCGATCAACCGCTTCTACACGAGATATCGAGGCCTCGACAACTTCGCGGGCACTCCACTGCCTGTTGATGATTGCTTGCGATATCTGCTTTAGATCAAGTTCCAATGGCGACGTCTTGGACACGGTCTAACTCCTGCAATCTGACACTGCATTTTCGCGTGGCAGCACTCTGACGCCGCTATCATCCTGATTTAGCGACAGGCATCTCTGATTCCCGTGGCACTTTACAAGGTCTGGTTTCGGGAGTGTCCAACACCAACGCTTATGGCAGACATGGGTCGGATTGAGACGCTCCGATAAGATGCCGAATGCCTGATGTCCCACGATCCGGCCTGCGCCGTTCGCCAACATGAGGCCCCGACCGCAACCAGCCCTAAAAATTCGCCACCACGAAATCCGCCGACACGCTTTTCTCCAGTACCAGCCGCATGTTGGGCAGGTCGTTGCCGTTGAGCTTGTCGCGAAGCGCGGCGCCTTCGAGGCCATAACCACCCCAGCGCTCGGCCAGGCGGGCTTCCAGAACCGCCTCCGGCACGGCGAGCATCACCGTCATGTCTAAGCGCTGCCGCAGCGGTGCCCAGGCGGGATCGTCGAGGAGAAGATAATTGCCCTCGACGAGGATGATGGGCGTGGACGCGGCGATGATCCGCGCCCCGGCGCGAGCGATCTCGATCGACCGGTCGAACACCGGGACCGCGACGTCGCGGCCGTCGCCGGCCCGCAGCCGGTCGAGCATGACGGCCAGCCCATCGACATCGAAAGTGTGCGGCGCGCCCTTGCGCGGCCGGTCGCCGCGCGCCGCGAGAACGGCGTCGTCGAAATGGAAGCCGTCCATCGGCAGAATGTCGGTCGACCCCGGCGATGCGGCGTTCAGGCGGTCGCGAAGCCGTTCGGCAAAAGTGCTCTTGCCCGAGCCGGGCGAGCCGGCAATGGCGACGATCAGGCGGCCGGGCTTTTGCCGTGCCGCGATCACGTCCGCGAGAGCATCCGGCGTGATCGGCTTCGGATCTCCGGGGGTGGTGCAATCGGAGGAAGTCACGTCGTCGCTCCGCTATTCGTTCGGGATGTGAAAACGGCCGTTCACTATATGAAGACGATTCGTTACGAACCGGGCTCTTTTCATCGGGGGCGTGAAGCCGCTTATTTCGTCGAGGAATTTGAACCGCACGGAGCAACGGCCATGAGCATCGCGTTGAAGGGCATCCACCATCTGACCGCCATTACCGCCGACGCCCCCGGCAATCTGCGCTTTTATACCGACGTGCTCGGGCTGCGTCTGGTCAAGAAGACGGTGAACCAAGACGACACCAGCGCCTACCATCTGTTCTATGCCGACGGAAAGGCCAGTCCGGGCACCGACATCACCTTCTTCGATTTTCCGGCGGCGCCGGAGCGGCGCGGCACCAATGCGATTTCGCGCACCGGACTGCGCGTCGCCGGCCGCGACAGCCTCGAATTCTGGCGTGATCGCCTGACCGAGGCGGGCGTCGCCGTGGGCGACACCCGTGAACTCGATGGCCGGGCCTCGCTCGACTTCGAGGACCCGGAAGGCCAGCGCCTGCGGCTCATCGACGATGGCGGCAAGGGCGACGCCAACCCGTGCGATGGCAGCAGCGTGCCCGAGGCGCACCAGATCCGCGGCCTCGGCCCGATCGTCATGTCGGTTCCCGATCTCGGCCGGACGGAACCGATCCTCACCGAGATCATGAACATGCGCAAAACGCGGACCTACGAGGCGGACGGCGCAAGCGTCCATGCCTTCGAGATGGGCGAGGGCGGTCCGGCGGCGGAGCTGCATGTCGCGGTCGAGCCGAACCTGTCACGGGCCGGGCAGGGCGCCGGCGGCGTGCATCACGTGGCGTTCCGGGCGGCCGATATCGAGGAGTTGCACGAATGGACCGAACGGGTGCAGGGATTCCGCGTGCCGTCGAGCGGCGAGGTCGAGCGCTATTATTTCCGCTCGCTCTATTTCCGCGAGCCGAACGGCATCCTCTTCGAGATCGCGACGGACGGGCCGGGCTTCGCGGTGGACGAGCCGATGGAAAGCCTCGGGCAAAGCCTGTCGCTGCCGCCATTCCTGGAGCCGAGGCGGGAGCAGATCGAGGCCAATTTGAAGCCGCTCGGCTGAGCCAGGAGAGGGAACCGGCCATGACAGAACGGGACGAACCGGCGCTTCTCGCCGAACACGGGCTCAAACATACCGGCGCGTCCCTCGCCGAAGCGACGCGCGCCATGCTGTGCCTGCACGGGCGCGGCGCCACCGCCGAGGACATCCTCAGCCTCGGCGAGGCGATCGCCCTGCCGGGCATTGCCTATCTTGCGCCTCAGGCTGAGGGCGGTGCCTGGTATCCGCGCCCGTTCATGGAGCCGATCGCGGCGAACGAGCCGTTTCTGTCGGCCGCGCTTGACCGGATCGGCACGATCCTCGCCGCACTCGCCGAGGCCGGCTTCGACAGGGAGACGGCGGAGCATCTACGCAGCCGGCGTGCCAAGGTCACGGCAAAGCTCTATCCGGAGCCCGGACACGCGATCAACATGGGCGAGGTCGCGGAAGCCCGGCGGCTTATCGCGGCGCTGCGAGGTTGAGGGAGGCTGCCCCTGCGGAATCCTCTGGCAAGGCGCCCCGCTCCGTCATAAGCTTCGTGTCGGAGCATTGCGGAGCGGAGCCAAACCATGCGCATGGCCGGCATTCTTCAGGGATTTTTCGCTGCGACCACGTTGAGTGTGATCGCCCTCCTGGCGCAGCCAGCGCTCGCCCAGGATAGTGGTGAGCGCCGCATCATCACGACCGAAGGCGCCGATTATTTCGGCCGCGACTACGACATATTGAAGGATGTCGATCTCGACCGTTGCACGGCTGCTTGTCTCGGCGACGATCGCTGCAAGGCGTTCACGCTGAATACCAAGAGCCAGTGGTGCTTCCTGAAAGAGGAGATCGGCGAACTCAGGACCGTCGCGGGCGCCGTTTCCGGTAAGGTGGTCGTCGCGGCCGTGCCCGACGAGAACAGCCTCGAGCAACGCGCCGCGGGGCTGGATTTCCTGCCGCGCGCGGCGATCGACGAGGCGAAGCGTCTGCGCCTCGAACTCGCTGACGAGGAACGCGATGCGGCCTATGACGATCAAACGGTCGACGATCTCGCCAGAAGCGCCAGGGCGGCGCTGACCTATCCCGAAGCCATTCGTCTTTGGCGCGAGGCGCTGAGGCGCGAGCCGCTCGCCTATCGCGCCTGGCAGGGTATCGCCGAGGCGGCGCTGGCCTATAGTCCGGAACAATATGGCGATCGGCCGACCAATGACCGGCTGCGCGAGTTCGGCGCAATCAACGCCTATTTGACGGCGGCGAGCGATGACGAACGGGCGGAGGCGCTGCGAGCGCTCGGCCAAGCCTATGAGGCGGCGGAGAACTGGAAACTTTCGATCAAGACCTACCGGCGGAGCCTCGATGCCGGGGAAACAAGCGCTGCCCGTACCCGTCTCGATGCCGTTGTGGCGGAGCATGGCTTCCGGATCGTCGACAATGCCGTCGACAACGATGCCGCCAACCCGCGGATCTGCCTGAATTTCTCCGATGCCCTGTCGGCCGCGCTGACGAGCTCGGAGAATGTCGGCGATTATGTGCGCGTGGAGAATGGCGAGACGCTGCCGGTATCGGCGAGCGGCTCGCAGATCTGTGTCGACGGGGTGAAGCATGGGGAACGCTATCGCATCGTCGCGCGTCCGGGGATCCGTTCGGCCGATGGCGAGGCGCTGACCAAATCGGTCGAAACCGTCGTCTATGTGCGTGATCGCGATCCGTCGGTGCGCTTTGCCACCAACGCCTACGTTCTGCCGGCGGGCGGCGAGGCGACGATACCGGTGACGACGATCAACACCGACGAAATCGAGGCGCGGCTGCAGCGGATCGGCGACCGGGCCTTGTCGCGGGCGATCCGCGACGAACGCTTCCTGCGCCAGCTCTCCGACTGGCAGATCGACGAGGTCGCAAGCAGCAGCGGCGAGGACGTCTGGACGGGAACCGTGACGGTTGCCCGCGAGACGAACCAGGAAGTGACGACGGCAATCCCGGTGTCGGCGATCGCGCCCGATATCAAGCCGGGTGTCTACATCTTGTCCGCCAAGGCGAAGAACGGCCCGCAATATCAGGACAGTTTCGCCACCCAGTGGTTCGTGGTCAGCGACATCGGGCTGACCAGCTTCGCCGCGGCTGACGGTTTTCACGTCTTCGCCCGCTCCCTCGGAAGCGCCGAACCGATCGACGGCGTCGAACTCGAGCTCGTCGCCGCGAACAATCAGATTCTCGGCTCCGCCAAAACCGATGCGGCCGGCCATGCGCGGCTGCCGGCGGGGCTGTTGCGTGGTACCGGCGGCGACCGACCGGCGGTGCTGACCGCGGAAAACGGCAGTTCCGACTTCGTCTTTCTCGATCTCACCCAGTCGCCTTTCGATCTGACAGACCGAGGCGTCGATGGCCGGCCGCCTGCCGGTCCGCTCGATGTGTTCCTGACATCCGAGCGCGGCATCTACCGGACCGGCGAGACCGCATTCTTTACCGGACTGGTGCGTGACGCCAAAGGCGAGGCCGTCACGGAGCTGACGCTCACGGAAATCGTCACCCGCCCGGATGGCGTCGAATACCGTCGCCGGCAGGTCGCTGACGAAGGCGCGGGCGGGTTCGCCTTCGGGCTCGAGTTGCCCGGGAACGCCATGCGCGGGATCTGGAAGGTGGCGCTGCATACCGATCCCAAGCAGCCGGCGCTCGCGGAAGAAAGCCTTATTGTCGAGGATTTCGAGCCAGAGAAGATCGACTTCGCGCTGACCGCGTCCGCCGAAATTCTCGACCCTGCCGCGCCGCCGGCGATCGACGTCGCGGCGCGCTATCTGTTCGGCGCGCTGGCCGGCGAATTGGAGGTCAATGGCGAGGCGGTGCTGAGTGCCGGGACAAGTATCGTGGGCTTCGATGGTTATCGGTTCGGCCTCGCCGAGGACGACACGACGGCCATGCGCCAGCCCTTCGACGGCGCCACGACAGACGCCGACGGAAATGCCACGATCGCGCTCGCCCCCTTCGCGCCGCCGGCGACCACGAAGCCGCTCGAGGCCTCGCTGCAGGTTCGCGTCGTCGATACCAGCGGCCGTCCCGTCGAGCGGACGCTGACCTTGCCGCTAGCCGGGGCGCAGCCGCGTCTTGGCATCAAGCCGCGCTTCGACCGGTCGGTCGGCGAGGGAGGCGACGCGGGATTCGACCTGATCGCGATCAATGCGGACCGGGCGCGGACGCCGCTTGCCGGCGCTGAGTGGGTGCTCAACAAGGTCACGACGCGGTTCCAGTGGTATGCGAGCAGCGGTAGCTGGAATTACGAGCCGGTGCGGACCTTGGCGCGGGTCGCCAGCGGGTCGATCGACATCGGGGCGGAAAAGCCAGCGGCATTGTCGCTGCCGGTGGAATGGGGCGAATACGAGTTTGTCCTGCGCGATCCCGCCAGAGCGGCGGTTCCGGCGAGCGTTACCTTCGAGGCGGGCTGGTATGTCGCGGCGTCGTCGCTCGACACGCCAGACATGGCCAAGATCTCGCTCGACAAGCCGCGTTATCGCATCGGCGACACGGCGACCGTTCATATCGAACCGCGCTTTGCCGGAACGGCTGAAGTGCTGGTGATGGACGAGCGCGTCATCGCCACCAAGACCGCTGAAATCGACGCCGATGGCGGCGAGGTGACGCTCGAAGTCACCCGTGAATGGGGGCCAGGCGCCTATATCGCCGCCATCGTCTACCGGCCGATGGATATCGACGCCAAGCGGATGCCCGGCCGAGCGATCGGCCTTGCCCATGCCAGCGTCGATCCGGGCAATCGTGCTCTGACGGTCTCGCTAGAGGCGCCGGACAAGATCAGGCCGCGCCAAAGCGTCGACGTTTCGATTGCGGTCGACGGCGTCGAGCCGGGCGAGACGGCCTATGTGACGCTGGCCGCGGTCGACGCCGGCATTCTCAACATCACCGGTTTCGAGCCGCCGTCACTGTCGGGCCATTACTTCGGCAAGCGCCGGCTCGGCGTCGAAATCCGCGATCTTTATTCCAAGCTCATCGACCGCATGCAGGGCGCGCCCGGCACCGTGCGCTCGGGCGGCGACGCGGGCGCGAGCTATCAGAGCCCGCCGCCAATGGAGGACTTGGTGGCGCTGTTCTCCGGCCTCGTGGCCGTCGAAGACGGCGGCAAGACGACGATCACGCTCGACGTTCCCGACTTCAACGGCACGCTGAAGCTGATGGCGCTGGCCTGGACGAAGACCGGCGTCGGCGAGGCGAATGCCGAGATAGTGGTGCGCGATCCGGTCGTCCTGGCGGTCAGCCAGCCGCGCTTCCTCGCGCCGGGCGATAGCTCCCGCGTCGCGATCGACGTGACGCATGTGGAAGGGACGACCGGGGAAGTGACGCTGGTTCTGTCCGGTGGAGGCGGCATCATCTCGCTCGGCGAAGAGGCGAGCGAGCGCTTCGATCTTGCCGAGGGCGCAAGGGAGCGGCTTCTGGTGCCGGTCACGGCCGAAGCCGTGGGCGACGCCAGCCTCGAGCTTGCCTTGACCCTGCCGGGGGGCGAGATCCTGGCGAAAAGCTTCGCGCTGCCGGTTCGCTCGATCGCGCCGGAAACCGTCGACAAGAGCACCGTGACGCTGGCGGCCAGCGGCGGCCGGCTCGATCTCGGCGCGAATCTCTTCGACGACTTCCTTCCGGGCACTGCGGCCGCGACCGTCAGCGTCACCGGCGCGGCGCGCTTCGACGTGGCCGGAGTGGTGCGGGCGCTCGACCTCTACCCCTATGGCTGCACCGAGCAGATCACCAGCCGCGCGATGCCGCTGGTTTATCTGGATCGGACCATCCTAGCCGCCGGCCTTGCCGGTTTCACCGGCACGGAAGACATTACAAAGCGCGTCGACGACGCGATCGCCGGCGTCCTCGCCAACCAATCGTCGAACGGCGGCTTCGGCCTGTGGCGGCCGGACTACGGGGATCTGTGGCTCGACGCCTATGTCACCGATTTCCTGACCCGCGCCCGCGAGGCCGGCTATACGGTGCCGGAGGAGCGCTTTGCGCAGGCGATCGACAATCTGCGCAACAGCCTCGCCTATCTGCCGGACGCACCGGACTGGGGGCCGGTCGCCTATGCCACCTACGTGCTGGCGCGCAACGGCCGGGCCGCGATCGGCGACCTGCGCTACTATTCGGACAACGAGCTGTCGAATTTCCCGACGCCGCTAGCCAAGGGGCAAATCGCGGCGGCGCTGGCGCTCTATGGCGACCGGGTGCGGGCGGAGCGGGTGTTCCGCGCGGCGATTACAGACGCGCTCGCGGGACTTGCCGTGAATTCTGGCCGCACCGACTACGGGACGCAATTACGGGATGATGCCGCAGTCCTGACGCTGGGGCTGGAGACCGACGTGGAGGGGCTGTCGTTCGACGATCTCGTGCAACAGGTCAACGCCGCGCGCCAGCGCCAGGGCTACACCAGCACCCAAGAGGACGCCTGGTCGCTGCTTGCCGCGCACGCGCTGCTGGCCAGCAATCCGCCGAAGCTGACGGTCGCCGGCCGCAATGTGGATGGACCCTATTCCGCCGTCTTCGACGCCAAGGACTTGGGGTCGGGTCTGGATGTCGCCAACCGCGGCATGGCGCCGGCTGAGGCTGACATCACATTGCGCGGGGTGCCGAAGATCGCGCCGCCCGCGTCCACCGACGGCTACGCCATTGCTCGCAGCTACTACACGCTGGACGGCGAGCCGTTGGATATTGCCGAAATCGCCCAGGGGGAACGGTTCGTTGCAGTCGTGGAGATGACACCGATCGACGGCGGTCCGGCGCGGCTGATGATCGACGATCCGCTTCCGGCCGGCTTCGAGATCGACAACCCGGCGATCCTGCGGGGCGGCGATGTGGCGGCGCTCGACTGGCTGGAACTGACCGGCGAGGCGGCCCATACCGAGTTCCGCGCCGACCGCTTCCTCGCGGCGGTCGATCAGCGCGGCGGCGATACCGCGACTCAGCGCTTCGCCTATGTCGTGCGCGCGGTTTCGCCGGGAACCTTCGTCCACCCCGCCGCCCTCATCCAGAACATGTACGATCCCAGCCGGCGCGGCCGGACCGACGAAGGCCGGGTTTCCGTCGTCGGCCCACTACGGTGATGGCCTTGGCGCTGCCCGGAGGCTGAGCAATGTCGCCGCAACGCCGCTTGGCGCAGACCGGGATCATTCTCTTGCTATGCGCGATCGTCGCGATCGGCTGGGGTCTCGCGGCTTTCGAACGCGCGGTCGCGGCGCGGATCGCGGCCTTCGCGGCGCCGCAAACCGGAGTCGAGGTGGTCGACCGGAACGGCGCCCTGCTGCGCGCATTCGCGAGTGACGACGGAAGGTGGCGGCTCGAAGCGGGGGCCGACGATGTCGATCCGCGCTATCTCGCCATGTTGCTCGCTTGGGAGGACAAGCGCTTCGCCGACCATGGCGGGGTTGATCCGCGTGCCTTCCTCCGGGCGGCATGGGAAACGCTGATCCATCGCCACGTCGTCTCTGGCGGCTCCACCCTGACCATGCAGGTCGCGCGGATGCTCGGCCGCCTGCCGACGGGAAGTCTCGCGGCCAAGGGCGAGCAGGTGCTCGTCGCGGTCGCGCTGGAACGGACGCGGAGCAAGGCGGAGATCCTGTCGCTCTATCTGCAACTCGCGCCCTATGGCGGCAATCTGGAAGGCGTGCGGGCGGCGAGTCTGTCCTTCTTCGGCAAGGAGCCGAAGCGGCTGACGGCGGCGGAGGCGGCGCTGCTCGTGGCGCTGCCGCAATCGCCCGAGCGTTACCGGCCGGATCGTTATCCCGAGCGGGCGAAAGCGGCGCGCGACCGTGTGCTGAACCGGATGGAGACGCTCGGGGTTCTCGACGCAAGGGAGACAGCCAGGGCGGAGCACGAGGCGATGCCGGTCGGGCGGCGCGCCCTGCCGATGCTCGCCGCGCACGCGGCGGTGCGTCTGTATGGCGAAGAGCCGGAGAGGCCGCGCATTCGCCTGACCATCGACAAGGGCGTGCAGGAGCGGCTGGAAGCCTATGCGCGGGACAAGGCGAAGACGCTGAAAAAACCGGTCAGCCTTGCGATTCTGGTCTCCGATCCGGCGACGGGCGAGGTGCTGGCGCAGGTCGGCTCACCCGATCTCTTCGACCGCGAGCGGCAGGGCTTCGTGGATCTGACACGCGCGCTTCGCTCGCCGGGCTCGACCCTGAAGCCACTGATCTACGGGCTCGCCTTCGAGCGCGGACTGGCACATCCCGAGAGTCTCGTGGACGATTCGCCGGGCGGCTTTGCGGGCTATACGCCGCAGAATTTCGACCGCGTCTTCGAGGGGGTCATCACGGCGCGGCGGGCGCTGCAATTGTCGCGCAACCTGCCGGCTGTCGAACTGCTCAGCGCAGTCGGCCCGGCCCGGCTCGTTCATCGCATGAAGCGGGCTGGCGCGCGGCCGGAACTCGGCGATCGCTCGCTGCCGGGCCTCGCCATCGGGCTCGGCGGGCTGGGACTGACGCTGGAGGATCTGGTGCGGATCTATGGCGCAATCGCCAATGGCGGTGTGGCGATGCCGCTGCATATCGAGCAAGACGCGGTGGTCGGGCAGGGCAAGCGCATCCTGTCGCCGCAGGCGGCGTGGTATGTGACATCGATCCTCGCCGGTGCGACGACGACGACCAAGGGCTCCCCCGGCGAGGTGGCCTACAAGACCGGTACGTCCTACGGTTACCGCGACGCCTGGACGGTCGGCTATGACGAGAAGCATGTGGTCGGGGTGTGGCTCGGCCGGCCGGACGGGGCGCCGGTGGCGGGGCTGGTCGGCCAGGACAGCGCCGCGCCGGTGATGCGCGACGTCTTCGCCCGGCTCGGGCCGGTGACGCGGCTGCTGGGTCCGCCGCCAGGCATTCTCGCCTCGGCCGGCGGCGGGCTGCCGCCGCCGATGCGGCGGGTCGGGCGCGCGGCCGAACTGGCGCAAGCCGGACTGCAGCCGGAGATCGTGTTTCCGCCGAACGCGGCGCGGGTCGAAATCGGTCTCGGCCGCGGGCAGGGCGGAGACCTGTTCCTCAAGGTGCGCAACGGCAAGCCGCCCTTCACCTGGTATGTCGACGGGCGCCCGGTCATCCGCCACGCGCTTGAGCGCCAGTCGAACTGGCGGGCAAACGAGCTCGGTTTCGTCGATATCGCCGTGGTGGACGCGGCGGGTGCCGCCGCGCACAGCCAGGTGTTCGTGGAATAGCCCGCCTCGCCGAGTGCTCCGGCTTGGGAGCTTGCTGCTTTACCGTCGCAGCAGCCGGATCGCCTCGCCGATGATGCCGCGCCGGAACAGGAGGACGCAGAGCACGAAGATGATCCCAATGATGACGGTGACCGGGAAATCAGAGGTGGCGAAGTAGTTCTGCATGGTGACGACGAGCGCCGCGCCGATGGTCGGGCCGAAGATCGTTCCCATGCCGCCGAGCAGCGTCATCAGCACGACCTCGCCGGACATCTGCCAGGCGACGTCGGTGAGTGTTGCGATCTGGAAGACGATGGCCTTGGTCGAGCCGGCCAGCCCGGCAATCGCCGCCGACATGACAAAGGCGCCGAGCTTGTAGCGATCCACCCGATAGCCGAGGGAGATCGCGCGGTTCTCGTTTTCGCGGATCGCCTTGAGGATGTGGCCAAAGGGCGAGTTGACGATGCGCCAGACGGCGAAGAAGCCGAACAGGAAGATCGCCAGCACGAAATAGTAGATGTTCAAGGGGTCGTTGAGGTCGATCAGGCCGAGGAGATGGCCGCGCGGCACGCCCTGGATGCCATCCTCGCCGTGGGTGAAGGGCGCCTGCAGGAAGATGAAGAAGATCATCTGCGACAGCGCCAGCGTCACCATGGCGAAATAGATTCCCTGCCTGCGGATGGCGAGGAAGCCGACGATGAGGCCGATCACACCAGCGCCGACGGCGCCGAGCAGGATCGCCGACAGGGGCTCCCAGCCCCAGACTTTGGCGGCATGGGCGGTGAAATAGGCGGCGCCGCCGAAGAAGGCGGCGTGGCCGAAGGACAAAAGGCCGACATAGCCGAGCAGGAGGTTGAAGGCGGTGGCGAAGAGCGCGAAGCACAAGACGCTCATGAGGAATACGGGATAGACGAAGAACGGCGCGGCAATCAGCCCGGCAAGGGCAATGGCGGCGACGATCAGGCCGACGGTCGACAGGTCGCGCTGTCCAGCCCGGCGTGCCGGTGACCCCTCAGCCGAGCCTTCGCCGTCGCGGATCGCGTTGGCTTCAACGCTGGTGACTTGCGAATTGGTCATATCAGGCTTCCTTCCCGAATAACCCGGCCGGGCGGACCATCAACACGATCGCCATGATGACGAAGACGACGATGTTCGAGGCCTCGGGATAGAAGACCTTGGTCAGGCCCTCGAGAATGCCGAGGAGATAGCCGGAAACGATCGCCCCGAGGATCGACCCCATGCCGCCGATGACGACGACGGCGAAGACGATGATGATCAGGTTCGAGCCCATCAGCGGGCTGACCTGATAGACCGGCGCGGCGAGGACACCGGCCAGACCGGCGAGGCCCGCCCCGAGGGCGTAGGTCAACGTCAAGAGCAGCGGCACGTTGACGCCGAACGCCTGGACGAGCTGGGGGTTTTCCGTCGCGGCCCTCAGATAGGCGCCAAGCTTGGTCTTTTCGATCAACAGCCAGGTAGTGATGCAGATGACCAGCGAGGCGACGACGACGAAGCCGCGATAGTTCGGCAGGAACATGAAGCCGAGATTGGTGCCGCCGGACAGCAGTGCCGGCGTCGCGTAGGGCTGGCCCGCCGCGCCGAAATAATAACGGAAAGTGCCTTCGATGATCAGCGCGAGGCCGAAGGTGAAGAGCAGGCCGTAGAGATGGTCGAGATCATAAAGGCGCGACAGCATGGTGCGCTCGACGATGGCCGAGAGCAGCGCGACGATCAGCGGCGCCAGGATCAACGCCGGCCAGAAGCCGAGGCCGGTGTAGAACAGGATCAGATAGGCGGTGAAGGCGCCGAGCATGTACTGGGCGCCATGGGCGAAGTTGATGACCCGCAGCAGCCCGAAGATCACCGCGAGGCCGAGGCTGAGCAGGGCGTAGAACGAGCCGTTGATGAAGCCGATCAGGAGCTGGCCGAGCAAGGCTGGGAGCGCAATGCCGAAGATCATGGTCATTTGGCGTTATACCCCCACCACTTCATGCAGCCGGTCCATCTTGGAATCGAGTTCCGACGTCGGGAAACTCTCGAGGATATGGCCGTCCTCCATCAGAAAGAAGCGGTCGGCGACCTTCCTGGCAAAGCGGAAATTCTGCTCGACCAGAAGCAGCGTCATGCCCTGCTTCTTCAGTTCCATGAGGACGTCTCCGATGCGCTGGATGATAACCGGCGCCAGACCCTCGGTCGGTTCGTCGAGAAGAATGATCCTCACGCCGGTACGCAGGATGCGGGCGATCGCGAGCATCTGCTGCTCGCCGCCCGACAGCTTGGTGCCGGGAGAATTGCGCCGTTCGGCGAGATTGGGAAAGATCTCGTAGATCTCTTCGACACTCATGCCGCCGTCGGCGACGCGCGGAGGCAGCATGAGGTTTTCCGAGACCGACAGGGTCGCAAAGATGCCGCGTTCCTCCGGGACGTAACCGATGCCGGCATAGGCGGTCTTGTGAACCGACACCTTCATCATGTCCTTGCCGGCGATGCGGATCGTGCCTTCCCGCTTCGGCAGAAGGTTCATGATCGCGCGCAGCGTGGTGGTCTTGCCGGCGCCGTTACGGCCGAGCAACGTGATCGTCTCGCCTTGGTGGAGATCGAGAGAGACGCCATGCAGGACATGGCTTTCACCGTACCAGCCGTGGAGGTTTTCGACCTCGAGCAGGGGGGAGGCGCCGGACGGCTCACTCATCTTCGGTTCCCATATAGGCTTCGCGCACGCGCGGGTCGGAACTGACTGCCTCGTAGTCGCCCTCGGCGAGGGTTTCGCCGCGCGCCAGCACCGTGACGCGATCGCAGAGGTCGGCGACGACGTTGAGATTGTGCTCGACCATCAGGACCGTGCGGTCCGTGGCGATGCGTCGGATCAGGTCGGAGATGCGGCCGATGTCCTCGACGCCCATGCCGGCCATCGGCTCGTCGAACAGAAGCACCGGCGGGTCGAGGGCAAGCGTGGTCGCGATCTCGAGCGCCCGCTTGCGGCCATAGGAAAGCTCCGCCGCGTCGAGCTCGGCATATTCGTCCAGCCCGACGGCCGCGATCAGCTCATGGGCACGGTCGTTGAGCCGGTCGAGCGCGCTGCTGGAACGCCAGAACTGCGTGCCGAGATGGGCCTTGCGCTGCAGCGCGACGCGGACATTGTCGAGGACCGTCAGATGCGGAAACACCGCCGAGATCTGGAACGAGCGCACCAACCCCAGCCGCGCCACATCGGCGGGCTTGAGGCCGGTGATGTCCTTGCCGCGAAAGGTGATTTTGCCTTCGGTCGGGGTCAGGAACTTGGTCAAGAGGTTGAAGACGGTGGTCTTGCCGGCACCATTGGGGCCGATCAGGGCGTGGATGGTATTTTCGCGGACGTCGAGATCGACGCCGTTCACGGCCTTGAAGCCGAAGAACTCCTTCGTGAGGCCGCGGGCGGAAAGAATCGCCTCCTGCGGGGAAACGCTCATCGGCGCATTCATCTCCTGTCGGGGTCGGGATACTGGTGGGAGGGAGCCGGCGTCGCCGAACTCCCCGTCGACGAACTATTTGGCGGCGAAGCTCGCAAGGTCGCAGCCGCTATCCTCGACCGTTCCGAAGGCGACGTCTCCCGGTACGGTCGCAACCTCCTTGTACAAATCCCAAGGGCCAGTTGATTCATCCGGCGTCTTCACCTGGAAGAGATACATGTCGTAGACCATGCGGCCGTTGGCGAGGACCTTGCCCTTCTTGGCGAACAGATCCTCGACCGGCATCTCGTGAAGTTTCCTGGCCACTGCCTCGGTCTCGTCGGTGCCGGCTTCCTTGACGGCTTTCAGATATTGCAGAACGGCCGAGTACGTGCCGACATGGATCATGTTCGGCATCTTGCCGAATTTGTCCATGTAGCGCTTGGCGAAGGCGCGGTTCTCTTCACTCTGGTCCCAATACCATCCTTCGGTGAGGTTGAGGCCCTGGGCCGCCTCCGCGCCGAGCCCATGGACTTCGGACAAAGTGAACAGCAGGGCGGCGAGCTTCTGTCCCGCCTGAACGAGGCCGAACTCGGTCGCCGCCTTGACCGCGTTCGCCGTGTCGAGACCGGCATTGGCGAGCCCGATGACCTTGGCACCGGAACTCTGCGCCTGCAGCATGAAGGAGGAGAAGTCAGTGGTCGACAAGGGATGGCGGATGGCGCCGAGGACCTGGCCGCCATTCGCCTCGATGACCTTGGTGGCCTCACCCTGCAGGGAATCGCCGAAGGTGTAATCGGCAGTGACGAAGAACCAGCTGTCGTCGCCGCCCCTGACCAGCGAGCCGGCGGTGCCTTGCGACAAGGCGCGGGTGTTGTAGGCCCAGTGAAAACCGTAGGGACTGCACTGTCCGCCGGTGATCTCGGTGGAGCCGCCGCCGGTGGTGATGGTGATCTTCTTCTTCTCGCGCGACAGACCCTGGACGGCGAGCGCGACCGAGGATGTCGTCAGGTCCATGATGGCGTCGACGTTCTGCACGTCATACCACTCGCGGGCGATGTTCGATCCGACATCGGCCTTGTTCTGGTGATCGGCCGAAATGAGTTCGACCGGCTTGCCGAGGACGGTGTCGCCGAAATCCTCGATAGCGAGCTCAGCCGCGGCCACGGAGCCCTGGCCAGCCGTGTCGGCGTAGACGCCCGACATATCATTGAGGATGCCGATCTTGACGACGTCGTCCGACACGTCTTGGGCTGTTGCCGGCCAGGCGACAGCCGCAGCGAGGCTGGCGGCGAATGCTGTCGCGACGGGGCGCTTGGTCGTCATGGATCGGTCCTCCCAATGAACAAAAGCGCGGTCGCCACCTCCCCGGCGCGTCCGATGCGCATGTGCCATTGGATCGGTCGATGCGCCGGACTTCAAGCCCAAACTTTGCCTATTTCACATAGATCTGGGCAGTCACGGCGCCCAAGCCGGCGCGGCCGGGAAGCAAAGTGCCGAAGCCTTGCCTCGCCGGCCGCACCAAATGCCTCAGTTCTTGAAGCTAGCGACGTCGCAGCCGGAGTCTTCGACTGACAGGAAGGCGTCGCTACCGGGGACGGTGGAGACTTCCTTGTAGTAATCCCATTCGCCCTTGGAATCGGCCGGTGCCTTTACCTCGAAGAGGTACATGTCATAGACCATCCGGCCATTTTCCTGCACCTTGCCGGACTTGGCGAAGACATCCTCGACGGGCATTTCATGCAACTTCGCCGCGACCGCATCGGTGGCGTCGGTGCCAGCGGCCTCGACCGCCTTGAGATACTGGGTCACGGCCGAATACGTGCCGGCCTGGACCATGTTCGGACGACGCTGGGTCTGTTCCATGAAGCGATCAGCGAATTCGCGGTTCTCGTCGCTCTGATCCCAATACCAACCTTCGGTGAGGTTCAGTCCCTGGGAGGCCTCGAGCCCGAGGCCATGGACCTCGGCCAGCGTGAAGAGCAGGCCAGCGAGCTTCTGCCCGGCCTGCACGATACCGAACTCCGCGGCACCCTTGATGGCATTGGCCGTATCAAGGCCGGCATTGGCAAGGCCAATGACCTTGGCACCCGAACTCTGGGCCTGGAGGAGGAAGGAGGAGAAGTCGGTGGTGCCGAGCGGGTGACGAACAGCGCCGAGGACTTCGCCGCCATTTTCCTTGACGAAGTTTCCGGTCTGCTCCTCCAGCGAGTAGCCGAAGGCGTAGTCGGCGGTGAGGAAGAACCAGCTGTCGCCGCCAGCCTTAACCAGCGCGCCGCCGGTCCCGACGGCCAGGGCGTGAGTGTCGTATACCCAGTGGAACCCGTAAGGGCTGCACTGCTTGCCGGTCAGTTCGGTGGTCGCCGCGCCGGTTGTAATGGTGATCTTCTGCTTCTCGCGCGACAGCCCCTGGACGGCGAGGGCGACCGACGACGTCGTCAGCTCCATGATGGCGTCGACATTCTGCACGTCGTACCATTCGCGGGCGATGTTGGAGGCGATGTCGGCTTTATTCTGATGGTCGGCCGAGATGAGTTCGATCGGCTTGCCGAGAACCTCGCCACCGAAATCCTCGATGGCCATCTTTGCCGCCGTGACCGACGATTGACCGCCGAAATCGGCATAGACGCCGGACTGGTCGTTCAGGATGCCGATCTTCACCACGTCATTGGAGATTTCCTGCGCGCCCACACTGGCCGGCACAAGCGCGGCGGCTGCGACGGAGCCTGCAAGCAGCAATTTCATCATGCGCATTTCGATAATCCTCCCACATAAAACGCAAACAATCAGGCCAGCCGGAGGCGGAGCCGGCAGCAATAACCTGACCTTGCGGTTGGATGTCGTTGTGAAGCAGCGAGAGGAGCCCTGTCAAGGAATGCCGATGGCCGTCATCTAAGCCGTTCGTCGTAGATCAAGAGCAGGCTGGGCGTTGGAGCTGTCGCGGTGGTCGGTTGCCTGATTCGCGGGCGGACGCGCGGCGGAAGCGTTGATTTCTGGAACGGCCGGACCCGGGGGACATCTCTTCTCGCGCGTGCCAGGGGCGGCTGCCCTCCAGCCATTGCGCAAGGCGCATGACCGCCATGTGCCGGTTGATATCGTAGCGCGGATCGCGACGACGGGCGAGGCGCGCCAGCAGGCCGAGTTCGCCGCGGAGCCTGACGCGCAAGGAAGCCGATTCCGCTTCGGGGAGACTGGCGGCGTCATCCATGGCCACGGCGTCGGACAGAGACTTCCGCTTGAGGCCGAACCGGCGCAGCAGCATCGCGAGTTCAAGCCGGGAAAGATCGCGCTGCGCCTCTCGCCGCCGAGCCTCGGCATGGCGGCGGGCGGCTTGTTCGAGCGCCGCCGTGAGAGGGGAAAGGTCGAGATGTCTGGCCATGCGGACGCTCCGGTGAGTGGTCCGCAAAGAGTCCGGCAGTTATGCGTATGGGGGATAAAATCCTTTAAATGGAGTTAGTGAAATCGTTTGTGGACGCTCTGAATACAGCAATTTTGAGCGTCATTGCGAAATAAAATAGGAATTATTTCCCCTATCGATAGCCGTGGCTTAAGACGGATGGTCATGGCCAGCAGGAGGAGGTGAAACGCGATGCAATCCATATCCCCAGACCGGGTTTCCGCCCGACCGGGCCACTGGGCACCCGTCGCGTGCGGCGAGGCCGACCCGGTGGAAGCCGAGGCAGGCCCCATCATCGAGACCGATCGCCAGGCAGTTGCGCGGACCTGCCGGCTGGCAAGGGAAATCGCCGGTGCCTTCTTCGCCATCCCCGTCCGGGAAATCGAGCAGCCCGGCCGGGCGATCGCCAGCGTCTGCGAGGCCCGGCACGTCGCCATGTATCTGGTCCATGTTGTCTTCCAGATTCCACTCTCCGCGATGGCCGAGGGGTTCGGGCGTGACCGCACGACAATCGCCTATGCCGTTCGCCGCATCGAGGATCGACGCGACGATCAGGCGTTCGATGCCGCCGTCGAACGCTTGGAGGGCCTCGCGCACGCGGTCCGTGCGGCGCTCAACGCATGCGAGCACGGATGTGTGCGGGGAGTCACCTGATGGCGGCGTTTGCAAGCCACAATCCGAACGAGTCCCCTTTGGCCCGGCTGGCCCAGCGACGCGGCAAGGGCGGCGAACCGTTCCTGGCCGAAGCGGAGACGCTGGCCGGGGAACGGCTGCGGGTCGATTTCACGCGCGGTCAGTTACTGCCCGGAATCACGCAACGTTGGGATGCCCAGCCCCGGGAAAAGGGGAGCCGGCGCGGCGCGGACGATTTGTCGGATTCGGCGATCGACGCGCGGCAACGGGTCGATGCGGCGATCAAGGCCGTCGGGCCGGAACTCGCGGGCGTTCTCCTCGACATTTGCTGCTTCCTGAAGGGACTGGAAACCGTCGAGCGGGAACGGCAATGGCCAGCGCGCTCCGCCAAACTTCTGCTGAAAGCAGGCCTTGGCGTCCTGGCTCGCCATTACGGGCTGGCCGGGGCCGCCCGGTCCGCTTCTTCGCGCATCCGGCGATGGGGAACGGAGGATTACCGCCCATCGATCAATGGCCGGTGACTATCCGCGCCCAGCGAAACGAACAGCGGCGCGGTTCAGGCGGCGGCGAGAGCCTGCCGCGCATCGTCCTTGATTCGGGCGACCATCGAACGGAGGCCGTTGGAGCGTTGCGGCGTCAAATGGTCCTGCAGCCCCAGACGCGCGAACGTCGCCTCGGCATCGGCCTCCAAGATCTCGGGCGCGGTGCGACCGGAGAAAAGCGCAAGGGCCACGGCGACGAGTCCGCGAACGATATGGGCGTCTGATTCGCCGAGAAACGTCAGATGCGGCGGGCTCGCCTCGTCGGTGCGGCTGATCAGCCAGACCTGACTGACGCAGCCGCGGACCTTATTGGCGTCGTTGATCTCAGTCTCCGGCATCGCCGGCAACGATCGCCCGAGTTCGATCAGATACCGGTACCGATCTTCCCAATCGTCGAGAAACTCGAAATCGGCGGTGATGTCTTCGATCGTCGGCATGCTTTCTCCCGATCGGCCTTAAGTACCGTCCTTGTCGGGCGGCACACTCGATATAAGGCTACGGGATGCCGATGTCAGGTGCGGGGGGCCGAACGCGGGACCGGCAGACGCGACAGCGGCCCGGGTCCGGGAATCGAGCCGGGGGGGAGCAAGGTATGCCGCGCGTTCGCCGGCCCATTGAGGCGCGGCATGGCGACAGGCTGGCTCGTCGCCGCCGTTGTGCGCGACGATGCTGACGACAGGGCGCGGCCGACCGCGCCGGTGACTATCGCGTCCGGATAGGGTGAGGGCGGGATCGTCGCCGAATTCCCGGAGGCGGGACTGCCATCTTGCTCGGTCTCGATGAAATTGTAGGCGAGGGCAATTCCGTCTCCGATCCGCTCCCCAGCGAACCGGGCGAGATCGCCACCGGCATCGCACGCTGCCGGTGCCCGGTCGCAAAAGTTCGACAGATCGGCGATCGCCGCCTGGGCGCCCGCAAAGGTGGAAAAGATGTCGATCTGGCTTTCGCGGGTCTCTTCGACCTGGCCGTCGCCTGGGAGAAGCATCGCCACGATGCCTAAGAAGAACGCTGATTTCAGAACGAAACGGATCATCGATTTGCCTCTGGACGCTTTCCGGTGAGGGCCGGATCTCTCGGCCCGGTCGGTTGCGTTTCGTGAAGGCATAATGCCGGCGGGGGACAAAGGCTGCGTTCAAACTGCGAGACATGTTTGATTCAAACTTTACGGGTCGCCGCTCCCGCTGCTTGTCCACAGCTTCTTTCGGATGATGCTCGCCCTACAATCGCGGTTGTTCAGGCCGAGCGCGACGGTCCAGTCGCGAAGCGTTAACCATAACGGCAAACATCAAGGTCCGAATCTGCCTGCGGGCCGGTAATCTTGGCCGCAGGCGGCGCCGAGGGCGGCATGGTTTATGGCTTCCTTAAACGGTGGTCCGCATTATCGCGATCAAGCCACTGGGTCCGGCATTTTCATGATGGTCGACCCGCGCGGCGAGGCGAATGCGAGTGCGTGTATGACAGAGGCGTCGAACAACGGTCGGGCAGTGGCGGCATCGGCCGGCGCCGTGTCACAGCTTCGCGAACGGCTGGAAGAGCTCGTCGCGGCCAAGGTCCTCGTTCCAGGCGAGCGCCAGCTCCAGGGACGAGCGATCGGCGCGCTCATTGTCGCCGGTCTCCTCATGGCGATGGCTTCGCCAGTGCTCGCCGTGCTTCAGGCCGGTGCTCTCGCCGTCGCGACGCCGATGATCATCGCGAGCCTTTCTCTGGCCGCCGCCGCCTATCTCTCGGCAACCGGCGCGCTGGACCATGTGGCCTGGCTTGCCGGCTCACTTCTCTCCATAACATTGGGGCTCGTCGCCTACGCGGTCGAAGCCCCGCTCGCGGCATGGCTTCTGGTGCTGGCGATCGCGCCGGGGGAGGCAGCCATCGGGGGACGGCGCAAACTGGCTCTTGGCCTCGCCGGCTCGGCGGCCACCGTTGTCGGCACGGCGGTGTTCTTGGCCGAGAACGCACCGACGATCCAGCCTGCGGATCTCGCGTCGGCCGTGCTCCTCCTAGCCTATGTTGCGATTGTGGCCCGCAGGAGGGCGAAGCGCCCGGTACAGGGGGGGCATCCGCCCATATCCGTTCATTCAATGGCCGATGCCGCCGAGCTATTCGGTGCGGCGATGCTAAGCCTCGACCTTGAGGGCAGGATCGTCTTTGCCTCGAAGGGCGCGCGTACCCAGTTTTCGGAAAATGACGGGAATCTTGAAGGGCAGCAGCTCCTCGACAGCGTGTTGGTGGCCGATCGTATCGCCTTTTTGAAGGCGATGGCCGACGCCAAGTCGGACGGCCGCGGCTCCTGCGTCGAAGCGCGGCTTCGGCGTCCGGACGGGCAATATGTGCCGGCCGTCATGCGGTTCCTTGTCGCCACGGCGGTCGATGATCCGGTGCCTCTCGTCCATATCGCGATGACGCTCGCTGTCGAAGAAGGCAAGGTTACCCAGGGACTGCAGACGGCGCTCGAAGCCGCGCACCAATCCTCCGCCGCCAAGAGCCAGTTCCTGGCGGCCGTCAGTCACGAGCTTCGCACGCCTCTCAACGCTATCATCGGTTTCTCCGATATTCTGGATCAAGAATTCTTCGGCGGGTTCGAGAGCGAACGGCAGAAGGAATATGTCGGCCTCATCCGCCAATCGGGCCAGCACCTGCTATCGGTCGTGAACTCGCTGCTCGACGTCTCCAAGATCGAGGCTGGTCGATACGAACTGGCGCCCGAACCGTTTTCGATGGACGAAGCCGTCATCACCGCCGCCGGCGTCGTGCGCGAGGAAGTCCGGCGCAAGGGCTTGCGGCTGGACGTGCGATCCAGTTGCCAGGGCGAGACGATCGTCGCCGACCAGCGTGCCTGTCACCAAATACTTCTGAACCTCTTGTCGAACGCGGTGAAGTTCACGGATTCGGGCGTCATCACGCTCGAGAGCCAGATCGATGCCGGAGCGATCGAGCTTTCGGTGAGCGACACCGGCATCGGGATCGCCGCAGCGGATATCGAGCGGCTCGGCCGACCCTTTACCCAGCTGTCTTCCGGGCCGGCACGTCGCTACCAAGGCACAGGGCTCGGGCTTTCCCTCGTGAAAGGGCTGGTGGAATTGCATGGTGGCTCGATGACCATTCGCAGCCAGCCCGGGATCGGCACCATGGTGACCGTGCGCCTGCCGACCGACTGCACCCGACAAGCGGACAAGTCACAGACTCTCAAGGAAAATATTGTAGCACTCAGTGATGCCCGTACAAAAACGACAACCCAACCGAAAACCCCCGCGACGCGGCGCACGGCCTAGCTTCGGCGGGTGTGTTCTAGCGCTGGGAAAAAAAGGCGTGATGGCGACCGCAGCCAGTATGTGGCGGCGTCCGGCGCTTTCTGTCGGGCTAACCGCCTTCGGCGTGTTGTTCGCCGGAATGGCCAGCAATGCGATCTATGGCCAGGCCGGCCCGCATCCCAGCCCGATCCTGGCGACGCGGGGCGATGGCGAGAGTGCAGAGCGTCCGCATTTGGCGAACACGCATGGGCTAATGCCGGTCCCGCTCGTTCGGGAAGTTCAGGCCGGACTCGCGGCAATCGGCCACTACCGCGCGCCTGTCGATGGAAAGCCGGGCCCCGCGACGGAAGCCGCGATCCGCGACTTTCAGAGGGCGCATGGGCTGACGAAAGACGGCGCGGCAACGCCGCTGCTGCTCGCGCAGATCAGACAGGCTTCGGCGGATGCACCCAACCCGTCGCGGCGACCGGACGAATTTGCCAGCCTCGATGAGCGGATGGGTGGCAGCTCCGGTATGACCGATAGTTTGGCGGAAATCCCCGAGGGGTTGGCTGAATCCGGACTTGCCGCGCTCAGCGAGGACGAACTCGTCCGCCGCATCCAGGCCGGTCTAACGGCGGCGCAGGTTGCCGAACTCTCGTCCGACGGGATCCCCGGGGAGCGGACACGGGCAGCCATCCGCACTTTCGAGGCTCTGGAGGGGCTGGAGGTCACCGGTTCGCCGGACCCTCGGATTCTCGAGCGTCTGATCGAGATTGGCGCAGTCGATTGAGGCCCGCGCCGTAACGATGCGCATAACCAGCGAACTCTTTGTGGCGCAGCTCGTCCGGCGCCTATTCGCCGCTGGCGGATTTGCCGTCGTGGTCCGCAAGGGGGCCGGTGCGGCCGGCGCGATCTTCGTGGTGACGCGGAACCGCGCCGGGGAGATCCAGCTCTTCAGTCCGGCTGTGCAAAGCCTCAGCGACGACAGCGGCACCCGGCAGTTCATGCCGGAACCGGTGGATGACGAGGCGGCACTTGAAGCCCGATTCGCGCGTGAGGCCAGGTTCGACCCGGATTTCTGGGTGGTTGAAATCGAAACGGATGACGCGCCGAGCTTTCTCCAGATCGTCGAGGGTTGATCCTTATCGGTGGACCCGCCTGTCGCTGCGGGCAGGTCGCCGGCGCGAAAACAGTGCCCGGAGATCGTCAGCCGATCTTGCAGCCGTCAGGCGTCAGCGTTTGGCGCCGATTTGCGCGGTTCGCGACGGCAGCACGCGACGGCGGCCGAAGACCGGGCGAGGGGCCGAGGCTTCGATTCGTGGTTCAAGGTCCGCATACTGGCGTTGGTGGAGGACCGGATTGCGTGCGGGGGGCGCTGAGGAAAGCCCGAAGCGACCGCGACACTCATCGACGTCGAGGTCGCGATAGGCGAACTTCATCGCGTTGAAGGCCGCAATGTCCCGGCCGACCCGCGGTTTCAGCAGCATGATGATCGTCAAGGCGTCGGCGGGACCCGTGTTGATTGCCTTCAAGGCCGCCGCGAGGATCTCGCCGGTCGGATCGTCGAACATCTCCCGCATGCGAGAATCCGGGACCTTCAGCATGAGCGCGAGGCCGTCATATGCCAAATTCGTGCATCCCGCCCGGGCCATTTCGACGATACCGACGACTGTGGTCGGGGCGCTGGCCGCCGGCTTGGCGAGATGCTTTCCGGGTTCCGCCAGGCGAAGCAGCACGGCGCGCGCCTCGCTGACGTTCGCCGGCTCGGCCGTGTGTGGCCTCGGTGCGTTGTTTTTGATGGCTACGACGGCCTTCGCTGCCGCCTTCTTCGTCGCGCCAGAGGGGGACATCGTGGGGGCAGGCACAGCGGCCGGGGCGGCTGCTTCGGCGGACGGCCGGTCCGTCGCTTCTCCGGATTTTCGCCGACGGCCCAGGATTCGTTGCAGCTTCGGGCTCGACCTTCTCGCGAGCACCTCGATATCGTCCGCGGTCAGGCAGGGGCTCGCCACCAAGAAGGGCGCCGCGGTGTCGATCGGGGCGGCGAGGAGCTTTTCGACAATGGTTCGCGGTACACGCGGTGACTGGGAGAGTGCCGCCGCGAGAGCGCGTTTCGTCTTGGTGTCGATCTTGTCCCAGGCCGGGGCAACCAGCCGACCAAATTCGTGCGCCTGCCGCTCGCTCGGGTTGCGATGGGCCGCGAAGCTGGCGACGGCGGCAGTCACGATCGTGTCGAAACCGCCTTGGCCGGCCTCCTTTTCGAGCGATCGAAATATGCTCGGCACGACCTCCTTCATGGGACTCCCGGATGGTTGATCAATGGTTTCCTCGCCGCGAAGAATTACGCAAGATTTCTTAGCAAGCTGTTAACCCTCCTGGGGTCTGCTCATGCAAGGAGACCGGCGAGCAACGCGTCGGTGCCGGTGAAATCGGCCGGTCAGAAGGGAATCGGACCGTGACAGTCATTCTAAAATTTGTGCCGCGTAGCCCGATCCCGGCTCGCTGGCGGAACGAGATCCGCCCACGGGAATCGAAGGGCAAGATCGTCCTTTTGCCCTGTATTCGTCGTGAATTGCTCGAACCGGCGAAACAATGCCTCGACCGGCAAGCCATGCTACCCCGATAAGAGAGCATCCATCGTGATGATCGCTTCATGAGCGGCCGGACAGGGTAGTCCGGTTAGCTGTCGCGATTGTCCGGGCGGCTCGCCACCGCCGGTTCGATCGGTTCGCACTGCAGTGAGTTGACGAAGGCTCTTGCAGAGGGGCGCTTGCTTTCCTCATCGACCAGGACACGAATGGTCATGTATCCTTCGCTCAGGTCGAGCTCTACCGGGATCGTGATCTCCTCGGTGTCCGGGCCGAGATCGGCGTTAAACTCGACGATCTGTTCCCTGCTCCCGACGAGGAGATTGAACATGCCGTCAACGGCCGACCGATCGTTGATGCTGTAGAGATTGTCGCCGCGCCTGTCGTAGATCGAGGCTGACCAGAAGGGGCTCTCGTCATAGTTGGCAAGGATGCGAACCGGCCCTTTCGCGACCGAGAAGCGGCAGCTTGCGGTCACGAAAGCGGGGTCGACGAAGGCGAAATCCTGCCGGTCGGATCCCAGCGCGGGCGCGATCGCGTCCGATCCGGCGCTGCGTAGGGGCTCCACGCTGACGATCTGGTACATCGGGCCAAGGTTGGAGAAGCGTGCCCATGCATTGTTTCCGGCCACGAGCGGCATGGCGAAGATCACGGCGATGTGGACGATGACGGCGCCCACCAGACCAATCATAACGGCCAGAAGCAGCTTACCCATCGAAGCAGGTCTCCAACTCGATATCGGGTAACGACAGGCTGTCGACGCCGCTGGACGCGCTGGCGGGTGTATCATACAGCGCCAGCGCAAGGACGAGCGGTCCCCGGCCGGAGGTTGCAAGCCAGTTGCCAGCCCTCGCCATAGGGCCGATCGCGACCGCGAAGGAATTGTCCTCGGCCCGCATCAGATTGTGGGATGTCAGCCAACCGGCCCTTCCGGCACCGGGCTGGATCAGGCGACCCTCCGGCGTATACGGAGCGAGCGTCCAGATGCGGGTCGGTGGAGTATGTCCGGCGATTCGATATTGGCACTGGCGGCGCAGCGGCGCATCCGAACTATCGCGGTCAGCCGTGAACAAAATCCCTTCGCCGATCCCCAGCGTCAGATTGCCCAAGCGCGCCAGCCGCGCCTTGGCGTAGGGATCGGCGTCGGGAGAGCCCGCGAACGGATTGGCGGCCCAGGGGCCCACGGCGACGGTCCCGATCTCCGCAGATTCCTCAAGCGCCCGGTTTGCTGACCATCCACCGAGGCCAAGCGCGATCGCGAGGGCAATCAGGACGAGGAGAGTGAAACGCATAAGCCGATTATCCGGTCCGACAGGTCTAGGCTACGGGAGGCTTATTGCTGCGCCGGCGCCGCATCGGCCGCCGATCGCGCCGATGCGAG
This sequence comes from Aurantimonas marina, assembly GCF_017183135.1. Lineage (GTDB taxonomy): Bacteria > Pseudomonadota > Alphaproteobacteria > Rhizobiales > Rhizobiaceae > Aurantimonas > Aurantimonas marina. Next base: position 76,238 of record NZ_JADDXW010000008.1, read on the forward strand.
TTGCTCGGGCTTAAGCTGCGACAAGGTTTCGAGCCGCTCGGCGATATCGGCCAGGACGTCCTCCGCGGCTTTCCTCAGTGTCTGTGGGCCCCGGGCTGGCGGCGCGTCGCCGTCGATCGCGGCAACCTCGCGTTTTTCTTCGGGGAAGGGATTGTCGATGTAGGGGATCGGCTTCAACTCGATGTTTTGATGGGCGGCTTCCATAAAGCGCTGCCAGGTCATTGCCGGCAGCGAGCCCCCCGTCAAATTGTTGGTCGTCTTGAAACTGTCATTGCCGAACCAGACGGCAGCCGTGAAATTGCCGGTGTAGCCGACAAACCAGGCGTCCCGGTAACTCTGCGTCGTGCCGGTCTTGCCGCCCACGCGAGTCATCGAAAGCTGCGCTCGCCTGGCCGTGCCGCGCTCGGTGACCCCCACCAGCATCTCATTCATCGACCTGGTTGCTTCCTCGCTGAGGATACGGCGGCGCGGCGGCAAATCTTTCCGGGCGTCCCAGAGCGTCTTCCCGGAGGCAGCCGAAAGCTGCGTAATCGCATGACGACGAGAGTCCATGCCGCCATTGACGAAGACGCCGTAGGCGGTGGCCTGATCGAGGACGGTGACTTCGCTCGTTCCGAGCGCCATCGTCTTATCGCCGCGCAAGGGGGATTCGACCCCCATGGCCTTCGCCGTCGCGGTGACGGCATCCATGCCGACTTTCTGGCTGAGCTTGACGGCTGGCACGTTCAGTGAGCGGGCGAGAGCATTAGCCAGCGTCACACGGCCGGAAAACGATCGGCCGTAATTCTGCGGCGACCAATTGCCGATGGTGACGGGGCTGTCGACGATGGTGTCTTCCGGCTTCATCCCGGCCTGCATCGCTGCGGCATAGATGAAGACCTTGAAGGAGGAACCCGGCTGCCGCAGGGCTCTCGTCGCGCGGTTGAACTGCGAGATGCCGTAGTCCCTTCCGCCGACCACGGCGCGCACGCCGCCATCGTCGCCGAGCACGACCATCGCAGCTTCCTCCACGGCGTATTTCGTGCCGAACTGCCGCAGATGGTATTCGACCGCCTCGTCCGCGAGTTGCTGAAGCCGGAGGTCGATCGTGGTGCGGGCAACGAAATTGCGCTGCTTCAGGCCGCTGTCGCGGGCGAGCCGCTGGACCTCCTCGAAGGCGTAATCGAGGAAATAGTCGGGCGACTGCGTCACGGAACGGTCGACGGCGACGGCGGGCTGCCGGCGCGCTGCCACGACCTGACCCTCGGTGACGAAATTGGCCTGGACCATGTTGGTCAGAACCTCGTTCGCGCGGGCGCGAGCGGCCGGCAGGTTGATGTGCGGAGCGTATTTGGCGGGCGCCTTGAAGAGGCCCGCAAGCATCGCCGCCTCGGCCATCGACACGTCACGTATGTTCTTGTCGAAATAGAACTCCGCCGCAGCCGCGGCTCCGAAGCTGCCGCCGCCCATATAGGCGCGGTCGAGATACATCGCTAGGATCTCGCGCTTGCTCAGATTGGCTTCCAGCCACAGGGAAATGAACGCTTCCTTGATCTTGCGGTCGAGGGTCCGCTCATTCGACAAAAACAGGTTCTTGGCGAGCTGCTGGGTGAGCGTGGAGCCGCCCTGCACAACTCCTCCAGCGCGGGCGTTTTCCGATAGGGCCCGACCGAGCCCGAAAAGATCGATGCCCCAGTGCTCGAAAAATCGCCGATCTTCCGTCGCCAGAACTGCCTTGACGAACGTGTCGGGCAACTCGTCGATCGGCACCGCCGCCGACCGGAGCACGCCGCGTCGCCCAATTTCGTCCCCGTGGCGGTCGAGGAACAGGACCGAGAAGTCCGTCTCCTGCGGCAGTCCTTTGGCCGTGACCTCCATCGCCGGTTGTGCGAGCGCCAGAAGGAGGACGAAGCCCGCCAGGCCCAATGTCATGCCTTCTCCGGCGACCTCGAAGACGAATCGGTTGAAGCCGCGTGCGCGAAACTTGCGCGAGACGATCGTGATCGTTTCCCACCATGCGGCAAAGGCGCGGAAAAACCGCCACAGGCTGGAATCGATCCAGGCATCGATCTCGATCAATCGCGACGGCTGCCGGCGCCGGGGAGTTCTGTTCGACGAGTTCTGCAACTTCAACCTGTCACTATCGGCTGGACCCGGCGGCCAATCGCCGCGACGACAAAGCCTGTCGCCGACGATCCCCGGTTCCCCACGTCCCTTTAGAAAACCCTGTTGTTCCCATATACGTAGACCACATGAAAAAGTCGCGAGAAAGGTCAGACATTTCGCCCATGCGTGATTTCAGCAACAAGCCTTTTTGGCGTGAGAAGCCGCTTGCCGCGATGAATTCGCAGGAGTGGGAATCACTGTGCGACGGCTGCGGACGCTGCTGCCTGAACAAGCTGGAAGACTGGGATAGCGGCGAGATCGCGTGGACGAATGTGGGATGTCAGCTGCTCGACGGGCACGCATGCCGGTGCCGCGACTACGAGAACCGGCAAGCCACCGTGCCCGATTGCGTCGCGCTCGACGCGGCAAAAGTACGCGAACTGACCTGGCTGCCTCCGACCTGCGCCTATCGCCTGGTGGGTGAGGGGCGCGATCTGTACTGGTGGCATCATCTGGTCTCCGGCGATCGAGAGACCGTACACGACGCCGGTATATCGGTGCGCGACCGCACCGTGAGCGAAGTCGGAATGGAATTAGAGGACTACGAAGAGTACGTGGCGGAGTGGCCTGGGGAAAACCCGATGGACGATGCGGCTTGATCGGGTTCGAGCGAAAATATGAAAATATTCCTTGACACCGTCACGCTGCTTTGTTAGCTTTTAGATACAGTCGAGAAATTGCGGGCGGCGGGGTCTTCACCCCAGCCGCTTTTTCTATGCGGAATCCTCTTCAGGGAGAGGAATTTCGTGCTCTACCGACAGGGGATGAGACATGGTGAAGCTGCCATCGGATCGGCTCCTGGCTCTGCTCATGCTCGAGATCGACGTCTTCGAAATCGCGATAAAGGAAAATAAACCGGCAAAGGAGACGCCCGCACAGGCCGCGGTCGGACGCCCGAAACGCGCCGCCGGCGCGGGAACGGACAGGACGCGGGAATTCGCGGCGGCCAAGGAACGCATCGACCTCCTCGTCCAAATGACCCGCACGTTGGAAAAGCTTCTGGAATTGCGACGGCTCGAAGTGCTCGCCGCCCAGGGCGGTGCGGAGGACGAGGCCGAGACGGCCCAACTCCGCGAGGAATTGTTGAACCGGTTGCGCAGCCTCGATGCGCGGCGGCGGGCGGGGCCGGCCTTGTTCGACACCGCTACGGGCGCGTTCGCCGGCGACGCGGCGGTCTTGCGGAGGGATGTGGCGGCCCCGACGTCGGAGACGCGGGATGCCGGCGAACAGGCCGGCGCAGTGGCAGAGACCGGATGACGGCCGCTGTGGAGCGCGAAGGCGAGACGGGGGCAGAGGGCGCGGAAGAGGACGAGCAACACCTATTGGACCCCGAGTTCTGGCATCGGACAGGCGTTGCTCTTCGGCAAACCCGTGCATCGGTCCTCAGGGCGACGATGCCGGTGTGGCCGTCCTATGCGCGGCCTGCCCAATTGCCACCGCCCGGCGCGTGGCGGCAATGGCTGCTGATCGGCGGCCGCGGATCGGGCAAGACCAGGGCTGGCGCGGAGTGGGTGCGGGCGATGGCGGCGGGCGACGCGCCATTCGCCAGCCGGCCACACGGCCGGATCGCGTTGATCGCCGAAACGCTTGGCGATGCGCGTGAGGTGATGGTCGACGGGGAAAGTGGCCTCATGGCTGTCTCGACTGGGCCGAGACCGGTTTTCGAGGTGAGCCGGCGCCGGCTGGTCTTCGCGAATGGCGCGATCGCGCAGATCTTTTCGTCCGAGGACCCGGACGCGCTTCGCGGCTACCAATTCGACGCGGCCTGGGGCGACGAGTTTGCCAAATGGGCCCATGGGGAGGCCTGTTTCGACAATTTGCAGTTCGGGTTACGCCTTGGCGAGCAGCCACGGGCACTGTTCACGACGACGCCGCGGCCGATCCCGCTCTTGAAGCGGCTGATCGCCGATCCGGCGACGGTGACGAGCCACATGCGAACGGCGGAGAATGTCCGCAATCTCGCGCCTGGCTTCCTGGCCGCGATGGAGACCCGCTATGGCGGCTCCCGGCTCGGGCGGCAGGAACTGGAAGGCCTGATGATCGACGCGCGGGAGGACGCGCTGTTCGATCTGGAAGCGATCGAGCGCGCGCGGGTCAGGGCGGCGCCGGAATTGCGGCGTATCGTGGTGGCGATCGACCCGCCGGCGACGGCGACGGCGCGCTCCGATGCCTGTGGCATCGTCGCGGTCGGGAGTTCCGCCGACGGCACCGTCTACGTCCTCGCGGATGCCTCGCGGCGAGGTTCCAAGCCGCATGAGTGGGCGAGAGCGGCGGTGGCGCTTTACGAGCGGCTGGCGGCCGACCGGATCATCGCCGAGGTCAATCAGGGCGGCGACATGGTCGAGGCGGTGATCCGGACCTGCGCACCGCATGTGCCGTTCCGGGCCGTGCGGGCAAGCCGCGGCAAATGGGTGCGGGCGGAGCCGGTGGCGGCGCTTTACGAACAGGGCCGCGTGCGCCATGCGGGACGGTTTCCCGAGCTCGAGGATGAAATGGCCGATTTCGGCCCCGATGGCCTGACCGGCGGCCGCTCGCCCGACCGGCTCGACGCGCTGGTCTGGGCGGTAACGGCCCTGATGGGAACGACGCGGGAACCGCGGGTTCGTGGCTTCTAAAGCATCGAACGGCCGCCGAAGACGACAATCTGGAGACATCGATGGGACTGATGACGACGATCGCCGGCTGGCTCGGCGGTGCTGAGACGCGCGCGCCCGTGGGTGGGAATGCCACGGGACGAGAAAGCAAGGGCGCCGGCTATGCCGGCGGCGCGCTGGTGTTCACGGGCGCCGCCGACCCCGGCGCCTGGAGCGAACCGTCCTATGAGGCGCTGGCGCGGTTCGGTTTCATGCAAAACCCGATCGTCTACCGTTCGGTGCGACTGATCGCGGAGACCGCGGCGGCCATTCCCTTCGTTCTTCATGACGGTCCCAATGAGGTCGTCCGGCATCCGATCCTCGATCTGATGCGCAGGCCGAACAGCGGGACGGATGGGCCGAGCCTCGTCGAGACGTTGTGCGGCCATCTGCTTCTGTCAGGCAACGCCTATCTCGAGGCGGCCAACTTCGAGAGCGAGGTCAAAGCGCTGTACTCGCTGCGCCCGGATCGGATGCGGATCATCGAAGGACGCGACGGATGGCCGGTCGGCTACGAGTACAGGGCCGGCCATTCGGTCCGCCGCATCGCCGCAGACGGCAGCGACGGCCGGCCAAGCACGCTCCTGCATGTGCGCCTGTTCCATCCTTTGGCGGAGATGGCCGGCTATTCGCCGCTCGCGGCAGCGCAGACGGCGCTCGACCTGCACAATGCGGCATCGCGCTGGAACAAGGCGCTGCTGGACAATTCCGCGCGCCCATCCGGGGCGCTGGTCTACCAGCCGGCCGACGGCGGCAATCTCGCGCCGGAGCAATTCGACCGCCTCAAGGCTGAGCTCGAAAGCGGCTATGCCGGATCAGCGCGCGCCGGGCGTCCGATGCTGCTCGAAGGAGGGCTGGACTGGAAGGCGATGGCGCTATCGCCGAAGGACATGGACTTCATCGAGGCCCGCAACGGCGCGGCGCGCGACATCGCGCTTGCCTTCGGCGTGCCGCCGATGCTGCTCGGCATACCGGGCGATCTGACCTACGCGAACTATGCCGAAGCGAACCGTGCCTTTTTCCGGCTGACCGTGCTGCCCCTGATCAGCCGGTTGAGCGGAGCGATCGGCGATTGGCTCGGCGGCCATTTCGCGGCGCCCGAACTTCGGCTCGGCGTGGATCTCGACCAGGTGGACGGCCTGAGCGCCGAGCGTGAGGCGCTCTGGGCGCGGGTCGGCGCGGCGGACTTCCTGTCGCGTTCGGAAAAGCGCGTGGCGGTCGGCTACGGCGTCGAGGAGTAAACCGGGGATCAACGCCAGAAAAGAGCGGCAACCAATCGGTTCCGCTCCAAGACCTTGTTTCACCACGATATTTCAGGGTGACCGAACGATGCAGCCATCTTATGCGATTGTCAGGACGAAGCCTTGTGGCGGCCCTCGCGGCGCAAGGCGGCTGCGATGAGCGCCGAGCCGCTGTCGGCCCTGGCGCTTTGGGTCGCAAAGATCGCCGGCGCCGTCGCCGGGTCAGCCATCTCGGTGGCCTATTTGTTGCCGCGGGGGCGGCGCGAGGCGGCGTCGCGGTTTCTCATAGGGATTGTGACCGGTGTGGTCTTCGGCCCGCCGGCCGGCCTGGTGCTCGCCGAGCATCTGGGGCTCAACGCGACCTTGAGCTCGATGGAGCTCGCGCTGATGGGGTCGGCCTCAGCCAGCCTTTGCGCCTGGTGGGCGCTCGGCATTCTCGCGCGCCTCGCGGAGGGGCTGTTCAGCGTCGGTGACAAGGCGCCTTGGAGGAACCGATGAGCTCCGGACCTTCGGCGTTCGACTTCGCCAGGCCCGACGCCTCCGGCCGGTTGCGGGGCTACGCCGCGATCTTCGGCGACGCGGACCTTGCGGGCGACGTCATCGAGCCCGGCGCCTTCACCGCATCCGTCGTAACGCGCGGCGCGTCCGGCATTCGCATGCTCTGGCAGCACGATCCCGGCCGCCCCGTCGGAACCTGGACGCTGATCCGCGAAGACCGGACGGGGCTCTATGTCGAAGGCCGGCTCGCGCTTCGCACGCAAGCCGGCCACGAGGCGGCCGAGCTGATCGCGGCCGGGGCGCTGGATGGGCTGTCGATCGGCTTCAAGACCAAGCTGGCGCGGCGGGCGGTCGGACCGATCCGAAGACGCCTCGTCACGATCGATCTGTGGGAGATCTCGCTGGTGACCTTTCCGATGCAGGAACGGGCGCGGCTCATCGGCCGGGCCGGTCTCGCCCGCCGCCGGGACGAGCGGCTGCCGGCATCAGGCTATCCCCGCCAGAAACGGCGGGCCGTCCCGGCCTGAGCGCCGACCGCGACGCAATAGTCCGCTGACCATCCATCCCAAGCAGAACGGAGAACCGCATGAGCGACATTTCCAACGCCGCGCCGGAGACGAAGGCGCACGGCCCCGAGGCCGGTTCGGCTTTCCATGACTTCATGGAGGCTTTCGAGAGCTTCCGGGAAGCCAATGACGAGCGTCTCGGCGATATCGAGAAGCGCATGAGCGCCGACGTCATCACCGAGGAAAAGGTCGATCGCATCAACAAAGCGCTCGAAGAGCAGGAGCGGCGCTTCGAGCGGCTGGTGCTGAAGGAGACCCGCCCCGCGCTCGGCGGTTCGGAGCGTCGGCAGAACGCCGGTCCGAGCGAGCACAAGCAGGCTTTCGAGCGCTATGTCCGCGCCGGCGACGAGCGTGACATGCGCCGGATCGAGGAAAAGGCGATGTCGAGCCTGACCGGGGCGGACGGCGGCTTTTTGGTTCCCGACGAGACGGAGACCGAGATCGGCCGGCGCCTCGCAGCGATTTCGCCGGTCCGTTCCATCGCCACGGTTCGCACCGTCTCCGCCGCGGTCCTGAAGAAGCCCTTCGCGATCTCCGGGGCGCAGACCGGCTGGGTGGGCGAAGCCGACGCCCGGCCGCAGACGACGGCGCCGCAGCTCGCCGAACTCACCTTTCCGACGATGGAACTCTACGCCATGCCGGCGGCGACGAACGCGCTGCTCGACGATGCGGCGGTCAATATCGACCGGTGGATCGGCGAGGAGGTCGAACAGGCTTTCGCGGCCCAGGAAGGCACCGCCTTCGTCAATGGCGACGGCATCGCCAAACCGAAGGGCTTCATGACCTATCCGACGGTCGATGAAAGCGCCTGGGCGTGGGGCTCGATCGGCACCGTCGCCACCGGTGCGGCGGGCGGTTTCGCCGCGGGTACCGCCGCCGACGCGGTGCTCGATCTCGTTTATGCGCTGAAGGCCGGCTATCGGCAGAACGCCAGCTTCGTCATGAACCGGCGCACGCAGGCGGCCGTGCGCAAGCTGAAGGACGCGGACGGCAACTATCTGTGGCAGCCGCCGACCGGAGCCGGCGCGCGGGCGACGCTGATGGGCTTCCCGATGGTCGAGGCCGAGGACATGCCGGATATCGCCGCCGGAGCGAAGGCGATCGCCTTCGGCGATTTCGGCCGGTTCTATCTCGTCGTCGACCGGCAGGGGGTGAGGGTGCTGCGCGATCCCTACTCGGCCAAGCCCTACGTCCTCTTCTATACGACCAAGCGCGTCGGCGGCGGCGTGCAGGACTTCGACGCAGCCAAGTTCCTCGACTTCTCTCTCTAAGTATCCCCCGACAGCACCGGCCGGGCAGGGTTCTTGCCCGGCCGGTTCTCTTTCCGGAGACAATGATGACGACGATCGACCTTGGCGGTGGCGTCGAGCCGATGACGGCCGCCGATATCAAGATCTGGGCCAGGATCGACCGCGACGACGAGGACGGTCTGATCGCAAATCTGATCCGCGCCGCCCGCGAAACCATCGAGGCGACGACCGGTCTCGTTCTGGCGCGGCGGACGTTTCGGCTGGCGCTCGACCCGGTTCCCGGCGACGGATGGGCCGAAGTCCGGCTGAGCCCGATCGTCGGCGTGACGTCGATCACCGCCTATGGAGCGGACGGCACGCCGATCATTTTCGATCCGGGCGAGGCGATCGTCGAGCGCGTTCTCGGGATCGAGGCGATCCGGCTGTCGCCAGCGGTGCGGATGGCGGCGGCGAACGGCGTGGAAGTCGAGTTCGAGGCGGGCTTCGCGGTCGGTATGGTTCCCGAGAACCTGCTTCTGGCGCTGCGCACCATCGTGGCGGCGTCGTATGAACTGCGGGCCGCCGTCGATCTCTCCCAACAGCCGGCAGTCCTTCCCACGCTGGCCCGGTCGCTGCTTGCTCCGTATCGCAGGGTCCGGATCTGATGGCGCCGCTGTTTCTCGACCCGGCGCTGCTGCGCAAGCGCGCGGTGCTGGAAGCCGCCGATCTCACGCCCGATGGCGCGGGCGGGGCGTCGGCCACATGGCGGGAGCTGCGCGAGCTTTCGGTGCATGTCGAGCCGGTCTCGGTGGTCGCTCGCGAGCGCTTCGACCGGCACGAGGCGGTAGTGACCCATCGGGTGATCTGCCGCTGGACAACCGACGTCGAGCGCGGCCGCGCATTCCGCCTGGGCCCGCGCCGCCTTGCCATTCTTTCGGTGCATGATCCGGACGAGACCGGGCGCTTTCTCGTGTGCCGCTGCGAGGAGCAACGCTGATGCGCATCGACGTGCGGCTCAAGCGCCTACGCCTCGGCGCGGCCACCCATCGCGTGATCAGCGCGGCCCTGGACGAGGGGAGGCGGGCCCAGGGCGCGTCGTTGGTGCAGCCACTACCCTCGACATCGCGAATCCTTAACATTCCCGAGGCATGGTCGATGCTACACGCCGAAGTGTCCAGCCGGACGCGAAAGACGGGAACACCGACGGAGACACTCCGTTAACGACTCACGACGACGTTGCGAAAATTTAAACCAAAACGCTACGAGTACCCCTGACGGGATGGTGCTACACTCCATATATCAATCTGTCAGGAAAGGTGAGCGAGGATTACTGGCCATGGCACATCCCAGCGCTGAATTGCAGACGACGATCTTCCAGACGCTGACGTCGGACCCGGCCCTGACGACCTTGCTCGGCGGGCCAAAAGTGTTCGATCGTCGTCCGGAACGAGCGAGTTTTCCCTATTTGACGTTCGGCCGAACGGCGGTCGTCGATTGGTCGACCGGGACGGAGGACGGGGCGGAGCACATCCTGACCCTGCATGTCTGGGCGAAGGGCGGCGGCAAGCGCGAGACCTATGAAATCATGGACAAGGTCGCGAGCAAGCTGAACGACGCGACCTTGCCGCTGGAGGGGCACCATCTGGTCAACCTCCAGCTCCAGTTCGCAGAGGCCCGGCAGGAGCCGGACGCGCCGACCTATCACGGCATCCTGCGGTTTCGGGCGGTGACCGAACCGCTGGCCTGATCGCCGGCAAACTGAGCAACGGGCGTCCGCGTCGCGGCGTTCGTTATGCGTGAAATGTGATTTTGGGCGGTCCTTCGGGACCGCCCTTTTTGTTGGCCGGTGCGCCGGCCGCGCGGGAAAGGACAACGCGACATGGCCGCCCAGAAAGGCAAGGACCTGCTGCTCAAGGTCGACGACAATGGCGATGGCAGCTTCACGGCGGTGGCGGGGCTGAGAACCCGGCGGATCGCGTTCAATGCCGAGAGCGTCGACATCACCGACACCGAAAGCGCCGGGCGCTGGCGCGAGCTGCTCGGCGGAGCCGGGGTGCAGCGCGCCGCGCTATCGGGGGCGGGAATCTTCAAGGATGCAGCCTCCGACGCGGTGCTGAGGCAGATCTTCTTCGACGGCCGCGTTACACCTTTTCAGGCAGTGATTCCGGATTTCGGCACGATCACCGGTCCGTTCCAGGTGACGGCGCTGGAATATGCCGGCGAGCACAATGGCGAGGTCACTTTCGAAGCGACGCTGGAGTCCGCCGGCGCGCTGACCTTCGCGGTGCTGTGAGGATGGCGGTCAACCGGCGGCGGGGCGAAGTCTCCGCAATCATCGATGGGCGTGAGCACACGCTCTGCCTGACCCTCGGCGCGCTCGCCGAACTCGAGGACGCTTTTGCGAGCGACAATCTGGCGGCGCTGGCCGAACGCTTCGGCGGCGGACGGCTGTCGGCGCGCGACCTGATGCGCATTCTTGCCGCCGGATTGCGCGGGGCCGGAACGGACGCCAGCGAAGCCGATGTAGCGGCCATGCGGATCGATGGCGGGGCCGCCGGGGCGGCGGCGGTTGCGGCGGCTTTGCTTTCGGCCGCCTTCGGACAGCCGGAGGAGGCGATCGAGGCACCCGCAAACCCTTGAGTGCCGTGCCGGAAACGCAAGGGGCCTCCGGCATGGCTTTCCCCTGGCAGGAAGCGATGGGCGCGGGTCTCGGGTTGTTGCGGCTTTCGCCCCGGGCCTTCTGGGCGATGACGCCGCGCGAGCTGGTCGCCGCGCTGGCGCCCCTCAACGCGGCCGGCGGCGCGATACCGCCGCAACGGGCCGATCTGGCCGCGCTGATGCGGCGCTTCCCCGACCGGGGCACATCACAGGCACAGAGGTGAACCGATGGAACCGGACGAGACGTTGAACGTCGCGATCGTCGCCGACACAAGCGGCTTCGAGCGGGCGATGGGCGATCTGACGCAGCGGGCGAACGCCTTCGGCTCGGCGATCACGTCTGCGCTGAAGGGCGCCGTCACCGGCGGCCGATCCTTCGACAGCGTGCTGCGCCAGATCGGGCAGCGCATTTCCGCCATCGCGCTGGATGCGGCGCTGCGGCCGCTGACCAACATGGCGTCGGGCTTCATCGGCAAGGCGGTCGGCGGATTGACCGGTGCCCTGACCGCGCCAGTCCCGACGGGCGTTCTGCCCTTCGCCAAGGGCGGCGTCGTCGCGGCGCCAAGCTATTTTCCGACCGGCGGCAAGCTTGGCCTGATGGGCGAGGCCGGGGCAGAGGCGATCCTGCCGCTGAAGCGCGGCGCCGACGGAACCCTCGGCGTCGCGACACCGGCAGCGGGTGCCGGACCGTCGATCGTTTTCAATGTGACGACGCCGGACGCGGCCAGCTTCAAGCGCTCGGAGGCGCAGATCCAGGCGATGCTCGCGCGCGCCGCGAGCCGTGGCCGGCGGGGGTTGTAGGAAATGGCCATCGAAGCCTTCAGCGAAGAACGGTTTCCGCTGCGCGTCTCGTTCGGCACCAGCGGCGGGCCGGAGCGCCGGACCGAGATCGTGCGCCTTTCGACCGGCTACGAGCACCGCAACCAGCGCCATCGCCATTCGGCGCGGCGCTACGATGCCGGCTCCGGCGTCAGGAGCCTTGCCGACCTTGCCGCCGTGCTCACCTTCTTCGAGGCGCGGCGCGGCAAGCTCACCGGGTTCCGGTTCCGCGACCCGCTCGACTGGCGCTCGTCGCAATACGGGCAGGCGGCGACCGCCTTCGATCAGATGATCGGAACCGGTGACGGTGTGACGACGGTCTTTCCGCTGCTGAAAGTCTACGGAACCGGAGACGCGGCCTACAGCCGGCCGATCGAAAAACCGGTGCGGGGGACCGTTCGGATCGCCGTCGACGGCACCGAACTCGCCGCCGGTACGGACTTCAACGTCGATACTGCCAGCGGCGCGGTGACCCTGGCTTTGGCGCCGGCCGCCGGCCTGTCGATCACCGCCGGCTTCGAATTCGACGTGCCGGTGCGCTTCGACATGGACCAGCTCGCCGTCAATGTCGCGGCCTTCGAGGCCGGCGACATCCCGTCCATTCCGTTGATCGAGGTGCGGCCATGAGGCAGATCCCCTCAGGGCTGGAGAGTCGTCTGGAGAGCCCGGCGACGACGCTGGCCCATTGCTGGCGCCTGACGCGGCGCGACGGCGTGGTTCTCGGCTTCACCGATCATGACGAGGCGCTGACCTTTGCGGGGACGCGTTTCGAGGCGGCAACCGGATTGACCGGTGGGGAGGCCGAAGAGACGCTGGGGCTGGCCGCGTCGACGCGCGAGGTCGAGGGCGCGCTGTCTTCGGCGGCGATCGGCGAGGCTGACATTCGCGCCGGCCGCTTCGACGCGGCGCGGGTCGAGACCTTCGTGGTCGATTGGCAGAATCCCGCCGACTTCGTGCTGATGGATGTCGCCGAACTCGGCGAGGTCAAGCATGGCGAGACCGGGTTCGCCGCCGAATTGCGCGGCGTTGCGGCGCAGCTCGACCGGGTGCGCGGACGCATCTACCGGCGCCGCTGCGATGCGGTGTTCGGCGATGCCCGCTGCCGGTTTCCAGCGTCCGATCCGCCCTATTCCGTCGAAACCGTAGTCAATGGCGGGGAGGGGGGAACGATCCTGGTCGACGGCGATCTCGGCGGCTCGCCGGAGGGCTTCAATCACGGTCGACTGGCGTTTCGCGACGGTGCCGCAGTGGGGCTCGCGGCCGATATCGTTGCTGCGAGCGAGACCGGACTCGGCACGGTTCGCCTTTCCCTCGCCGAGTCGATCGACGCGAGCTTCGCGCCGGGCGACCGGTTGCGGCTGACCCAGGGCTGCGACAAGCGCTTTTCTACTTGCCGCGACCGCTTCGCCAATTCCGCGAATTTTCGCGGTTTTCCGCATATGCCTGGTAGCGACGCCGCGCTGGCGGTGGCCAAGGCGGACGGCGTCCATGACGGCTCGCCGGTGGTGCCATGAGCGAGCTTGCGCCGTCTCGCGCGCTCGCAGTGGCTCGCACCTTTCTCGGCACTCCCTATCGTCATCAGGGCAGCCGGCAGGGCGTCGGCTGCGACTGTCTCGGCCTGTTGCGCGGCGTCTGGCGTGCACTCTATGGGGCCGAGCCGGAGGACCCCGGTCCCTACGGAGTCGACTGGTCGATCCGGAGCGGCCCGGACCGGCTGCTGGAGGCCGCGCGGCGGCACCTGATCGCGGTCGATCTCGCCGATGCCCGGCCGGGCGATGTCGTGCTGTTTTGCTGGCGCATCGGCGCGCCGTCGGCCCATTGTGGCATCCTCGACGAGGGCGGCCGGGTGATCCACGCCTATGAAGGCGCGGCGGTGGTTTCCTCGCCGATGCCGCAGGCCTGGACCCGCCGGATCGCCGGTGCCTTTCGTTTTCCGGAGTAGGTCATGGCCACGATTCTTCTGCAGGCGGCCGGCGGCCTTGTCGGTGGCGCCTTGGGCGGCCCGCTCGGCGCCGTTCTCGGTCGCGCGGCCGGCGCGCTGGCGGGGGCATCGCTCGACGCCTCGCTGTTCGGCGGCACGCGCCGCAGCGAGGGGCCAAGGCTCGGCAACAGCCGGATCATGGAGGCGGACGAGGGCGCCGGTATCGCCAGGGTCTACGGTACGGCGCGGGTCGCCGGTCAGGTGATCTGGACGACGCGCTTCGAGGAGGTCGCGAGGACCGAACGGCGGGGCGGCAAGGGCGGCGGCCCGCGTATCGAAACGACCACCTACAGCTACTATGGCAATGTCGCGGTCGGGCTTTGCGAAGGGCCGATCGCCGGCATCCGGCGGGTGTGGGCGGATGGCGAGGAGCTCGATCTTACCGACACCGTCCACCGCGTTTATCGTGGCGACGAAACGCAAGAGGCCGATCCGCTGATCGAGGCCAGGCAAGGGGCCGGCAACGCGCTCGCCTATCGCGGGCTTGCCTATATCGTGTTCGAGCGGCTGCCGCTGGAGCGCTGGGGCAACCGCCTGCCGCAGATCTCCTGCGAGATCCTGCGTCCGGTCGGGGGCCTCGAAACCGATCTTCGCGCCATCACCATCATTCCCGGCGCCAGTGAGCACGGCCTCGATCCCGTCCCGGTGCGCGAACGGCTCGGCGCGGGCGAGGATCGGGTCGTCAACCGCAACGTCCTCCACGGTTCGAGCGACTGGACCGCCTCGCTCGATGAACTCGGCGCGCTCTGTCCGTCGCTTGAGCGCGCCGCGCTGGTGGTGTCCTGGTTCGGCGACGATCTGCGCGCTGGCCGTTGTCGTCTTAGGGCAGGCGTCGAGATCGTCCAACGCGACGAAACCGAGGTCTGGCGCGCCGGCACGGTCGACCGGGCTGGCGCGCATCTGGTCAGTTCCATCGATGGCGAACCGGCCTTCGGCGGCACGCCCAGCGACCAGGGCGTGCTGCGGGCGATCGCGGACCTGAAGGCGCGTGGGCTGAAGGTGACCTATTACCCCTTTATCCTGATGGATGTGCCACCCGGCAACGGACGTGCCGATCCCTATGGAGGCGCGGAGCAGGCGGCGTTTCCTTGGCGCGGGCGGATGACGCTCGACATCGCCACCGATCGCGCCGGCTCGGCCGACGGCACGGCGGCGGCAAGGGCCGATACCGCGGCCTTCCTGGGAACCGCTGCTCCAGCGCATTTCGCGTTGACGGCATCTGGTGTCGACTATTCCGGCCCCGACGAATGGTCCTATCGGCGGATGATCCTGCATCAGGCGACGCTCGCGGCAGCGGCAGGCGTCGACGCCTTCGTCATCGGCTCCGAAATGCGCGGGTTGACGCGAATCCGCGATCAGGACGGTCGTTTTCCCTTCGTCGAAGGGCTGATCGCCATCGCGGGCGAGATCAAGGCAATGATGCCGACAGCCATCGTCACCTACGCAGCCGACTGGAGCGAATATTTTGGCTACCAGCCGGCGGATGGCTCCGGCGACGTCTTCTACAATCTCGATCCGCTCTGGGCCGCACCATCGATCGACGTCGTCGGCATCGACAATTATTTGCCGCTGGCCGACTGGCGGGACGGGGACATCGACGCGGACCCGGCGGAACCATCCTCGCAATATAACCGGGACGGACTGCGGGCCGGGATCGGCGGCGGTGAATATTACGACTGGTCCTATGCCAGCGACGCCGATCGGGCGGCCCGCATCCGCACGCCGATCACCGACGGCGCGGCCGACAAGCCTTGGGTCTACCGCGCCAAGGACGTGACGGGCTGGTGGTCGAACCCGCATGTCGAGCGCCGCGCCGGGGTCGAAATCGCCGGAACATCAGCATGGGTGCCGATGTCGAAGCCGGTGTGGTTCACCGAACTCGGCTGCCCGGCGATCGACAAGGGCGCGAACCAGCCCAATGTCTTCATCGACCCGAAATCGTCGGAAAGCTTCGTCCCGCATTTTTCCGCCGGTGGCCGCGACGACCTCGCCCAGCGGCGGTTTCTCGAAGCGCAGCTGGCTTATTGGGACCCGGCATCGCCGGACTTTTCGGCCGCCGCCAATCCGATTTCACCGGTCTACGGTGGCCGGATGGTCGATCCGGCCGCGATCCATGTGTGGACCTGGGACGCGCGACCCTATCCGGCATTTCCGACGCGCGGCGACCTGTGGAGCGACGGCGGCAATTGGCGTCGTGGCCACTGGCTGAGCGGCCGTCTGGCCAACGCGCCGGCGGATGCCTTGATCGCGGCCCTATTGGAGGACCACGGCATTGCCGATTATGACGTCTCGGCCGTCGATTCCTGTGTGACCGGTTACGTCGCCGCCGGTCCCGGCACAGCGCGCGAAATGCTCGAGGATCTGCTGCGACTGACCGGCACCGTCGTGCATGTCGCGGCCGGGCGACTGATCTTCCGATCCCTTGCGTCGCTGCGGTCGAGCCGCGAGATCGGGATTTTCGCCGACGAGGACGGCCCCTATGTCGAGCTGCGGCGCGGCGAGGCGAGCGAGCGACCCGAGGAGATCACGCTGGGGTTCCTTGATCCGGCGCGGGCTTACCAGCCCGGTTCGGCCGAAGCGGTACGCGCCAGCGCTGCTCATCCCCGCAAGGATATCATCCAGCTTCCGGTGGTGCTCGACGAGGCCCATGCGAAGGACCTGGCCGCGGCGATGCTGCGTGAGGCGGGCGGCGCGGTCGAGACGGCGCGATTCGCCGTCGCGCCCTCGCTCCTGTCCCTCGAGGCAGGGGATGTGGTGGATCTGGCGGAGCACCCCGGCGCCTGGCTGGTGAACCGTATCGAGACGGGCGCTTCGCGAAGGATCGAGGCACGGCGGCTGCCCGAGCGCCGGGGATCCCTGGTCGATCAGGGGGAGCCTCCACCTTCGCCGCGGCCGCCGGCTCCCGCGATTGCCTCGCGACCACTGGTGCATCTCCTCGACCTGCCGCTTCCCGATGGAGGGCAGGACATCGCTGGTGTGCGGTTCGCGGTGCAGGCGAAGCCCTGGCCGGGCTATTCGATCGCGACATCGCGGCAGGGCGGCGCTTTCCTGGAGCGAGCGACGGCGACCCGCCCGGCGATCACGGGCGAACTACTCGAGGCGCTCAGGGTGGGACCGGAAGGACGTCTGGATCGCGGGAACACGATCACGCTGCGGCTCGACAGGGGCGCTGTCTACGCGATTTCCCGGGAGGAACTTCTGGACGGCGGCAATCTCTGCGCCGTCCAGGGTGCCTCAGGCGAATGGGAAGTGCTGCAATTCGGGACGGCGGCGGAGATCGCGCCGGGCGTCTTCGAATTGCGGGATCTGCTGCGCGCCCAAGGCGGCACCGAGGATGCGATGGCTGCGGGTGCGCCAGCCGGGTCCACGTTCGTCTTGCTCGACGCGGCCTGCGAGCCGCTCGGACTGACGACATCGGATGTCGGCCGCGAGATGGATTTTCGCGTCTCGCCGCTCGGCCGCTCTCTGGACGATCCCGCGACGACCACACTTACCGCCACGCTCGGCCAGCGCTCGGTCAAGCCTCTGTCCCCGGTGCATCTGAAAGCCGGCTTCGATGCTGGGGGCGCGGTGGCCCTGTCCTGGATCCGGCGAACCCGCCTCGGTGGCGACAATTGGGATGGCCCCGACGTGCCGCTCGGCGAGGAACAGGAACTCTACCGCATCGAGATCGGCGACGGATCGGGTGCCGTTCTGGAGCGCGAGCCCGGCACGCCTGCGGTGGTGCTCACCGCTGAGGAGCAGGCTGCCGCCTTCGGCGCTTTGCCCGCCGAGCTTGTCGTCACCATTGCCCAGGTCAGCCCGGTCTGGGGCGCGGGGACGGCCCGGCAGACGATTTTTTCCCGACCGGCGTGAGCGCCGGCGCAACCGCAAGGAAAGGACCAGAGCATGAACGAGGCAAAGCCGTGGTATCAGTCGCGAACCGTCTGGGGTGGGCTCGTAGCGTTTGGGGCGGCGATGGCCGGACTCCTCGGCGTGGACATCGACGCGGCCACGCACGAAATGCTAGCGCTATCGCTGACCAACGGCGCGGCGGCGATCGGCGCCGTCGTCGCGATCCTGGGGCGACTGGCCGCGCAGAAGACGCTCCGCTAGGTACGGCGCGAAAAGCGACGGACGGCCCGACGCGGTCGTCCGCCATTCATTCGTCGTTCAGCGACAATGCATTAGGACGGCAGGGGTCGCCATTTCGAATTGGCGGCGCCGCCATTCTCCAGCCGGACCCGAAATGACAATATTTCGCACTCTCCTCGCCAGCCTAGTGACGATCCTGATCATCGGGTCTGCTCCCCTGGCGGCGGCCGCGCCGGCTGCCGCTCAACTCCTGGGTAGCCCTTTTTCCGGTCGCCCCGTTGGTTCGGGTTTTGGTCTGGATGTCTCCCCGGGGCCAGGATTGAGGTTGGAGCCGGGCCCACGTCGAAACGGCGGGGGCGCTTTCGAAACCGCCGCCGCGAGCTGCTCTGGAGCCGCAGAGCAAGCGGCCGCGCAGACAGGTGGACAGGTCCTTTCGGTTTCCAGCCGTGAGCAGGGCGGCCAGACCGTTTGTGTGGTGACGCTCCTTGTCCCCGGCAAGGAGGGTGGCAGGCCACGCAAGACGACGGTAACGATACGGCCCTGATTGCCGTATTGTCGGAGCGAGGGGAGGCGTTGACTTCGAGCGCGTTCGCCGCGATTCGACAGGATAAGACGAGAGCGAGAAGACGAGGCCCGGCATGCGTATCCTAGTGGTCGAGGACGATCAGACCCTCAATCGGCAACTGACCGAGGCACTGACCGGCGCCGAGTATGTCGTCGACCGCGCCTTTGATGGCGAGGAGGGGCACTTCCTCGGCGACACGGAACCCTATGACGCGGTCATTCTCGATGTCGGTCTGCCGGTCATGGACGGCATCAGCGTTCTGGAGCGTTGGCGTCGCGATGGCCGGACCATGCCGGTGCTGATCCTGACCGCCCGCGACCGCTGGAGCGACAAGGTCACCGGGATCGACGCAGGCGCCGACGACTACGTCACCAAACCCTTTCACGTCGAGGAAGTGCTGGCCCGCATGCGCGCGTTGATCCGCCGCACGGCCGGCCATGCCTCGTCCGAAATCCACTGCGGTCCGGTCCGTCTCGACACGCGGGCGTCGCGGGTGTCGCTCGACGGGACGCCGTTGAAACTGACTTCGCACGAATACCGGCTGCTCGACTATTTGATGCATCATCAGGACCAGATCGTTTCCCGGACGGAGCTTATCGAGCATCTGTACGATCAGGATTTCGACCGCGATTCCAATACGATCGAGGTGTTCGTTGGACGATTGCGCAAGAAGCTCGGCATCGATGTGATCGAGACCGTCCGGGGGCAGGGTTACAGGATGAGCGATGGCCATTCGGGCCGCTAACTCCCTCACCGTCCGGGTCATCGTCCTGTCGAGTCTGTGGGCCGTCCTGGCCCTGATCGTCGTCGGCGGCCTGATCTCCACACTTTACGAGCGAACCGCGACGAGGGGCTTTGAAGACCTGCTCTCGGCGCAGCTCTATAACCTCGTCAACAGCGTCACGGTCAGCGACGCCGGCTATCTGTCCGGCTCGCCCGATCTTGGCGATCTGCGCTATTCCCAGCCGCTTTCAGGATGGTACTGGGAGGTGCTTCCCGCGAGCGACAACACCAAGGGACGATTGATCTCCAGTTCCCTCGGGATTCTTGAGGTTCCCTCCAAACCCTCCTCGGATATTCCCTTCGATTCCGCCTACCGCCGAAGCTATGACGCCAGCGGCCTCGACGGCGAGCAATTGAAAGTCATCGAGACGGAAGTCGTGCTCGACGCGCAGAACCACGCCGCGCGTTTTCGCGTGATGGGCAATGCTAGCGTCGTCGCCGCCGACGTCGCAGACTTCGATCGCACGCTCGTCTATTATCTCGGCGCGGTCGGCCTGGGGACGATCATCGTGAACGTGTTGGCCATTCTTGCCGGTCTTAGTCCCCTGGGCGCCGTCCGCCGCTCGCTGGCCAATGTGCGCACGGGAAAGGCGGAACGGCTGGAAGGACAGTTTCCCGCCGAAATCGAGCCGCTGGCCGTCGAGATGAACGCTCTGATCGACAACAACCGACGCATCGTCGAGCGTTCGCGGATGCAAGTCGGCAATCTGGCGCATTCGCTGAAGACGCCGATCGCGGTGCTCGTCAACGAGGCCGCTTCGCTGGGGGGGCGGCAGGGACAGGTCGTCGCCCATCAGGCGGAGCGGATGCGCCAACAGGTGCAGCACTATCTCGATCGTGCGCGGGTCGCCGCCCAGACCGAAGCGACCGTGTTCCGCGCGCCGGTCGGGCCGGCCCTGGAACGGCTGGTGCGGGTGATCGCCAAGCTCAATCCAGCGCGGGATCTCGAATTCGATCCGGTCTCGGCCGCGGACCTGGTCTTTGCCGGCGAGCGTCAGGATTTCGAGGAGATCGTCGGCAATCTGCTCGAGAACGCTGGCAAATGGGCGGCGCGGCGGATCATAGTGACCGGCAAAGCGGTTTCTGAGGACCGCTTCGCGACCATCATCGAAGATGACGGGCCGGGGCTGACCGAGGCACAGATCATCGAGGCGAAAAAGCGTGGCCGCCGTCTCGACGAGGCAACGCCGGGCAGCGGACTTGGCTTGTCGATCGTCTCCGACATGGTGGCCGAGTATCGCGGGTCGCTGGAATTCAGCCGCTCCGATCTCGGCGGCCTGCGGGTGACGATAGTGCTGCCACGCGCTTTGGGCGGCGGTGCGGCTTGACATCAACGGCCGAACCGACGAACTGCGGCACGCGGATTGCTCCGAACACCGCACCCTGTCGTTTCAGTCCCATCGGGCTGCCGCACTCGGATGAAAACGTCATGCGCATCGTGTTGAAGCTCGTCTTTCCCTTCCTGATCCTGCCTTTGGCGGGCTGTCTCAGTGCCGGGCTCGGTGGCGCATCGCTTGCTCCGGGTTCAGCCGGCGTCCAGGCGCTCGACGGCGGCTTGATCGGCCAGAGCGACGCGGCGAAATCCTTGTCTGATGCCGCACGCGCCAAAGCGTTGGAGGCCGAATTCCAGGCGTTGCAATACGGCTTGCCGGGGCAGGCGGTGCCCTGGTCCGCGGGCGGCTATAGCGGCGAGGTCGTGCCGACCCAGCTCTACCGTGTCGGGTCGCAGGATTGTCGGGGCTACTCCCATATGTTCAAGGGCAAGGCTCAGCCGGTCAAGGCCGTTGGGACCGCCTGCAAGACCACGAATGGGCTTTGGAAGCCGGTCGCCTGATCCCATCGCATTCGCTTCCTGACGAAGTGAATGGGCAAATCGGCCGATGTCTGCTAGACGGCTCGTCGGACGGAAACTGGTTTGAGACGGTCGGCCATTCGTGGCATTTGCTTCGATACCCGGCGATCTGTGTAAGGATGTCATGGCGTTCTGGTTTATCGCAGCTGGCATGACCGTTGCCGCGACTTTGGTGGCTCTTTGGCCCTTGTTTCGCGCCTCCCCGGATGAGGCGGCCACGCGTGCCGACCACGATGTGGAGGTCTATGCCGCGCAGCTTCGCGAACTGGATGCCGATGTCGAGCGTGGCACCATTGCCGCCGGTGAAGCGGAAACCGCGCGGGCCGAGATCGGACGGCGATTGTTGAAGGCGGCGGGCCGCGTGAAGGGTGGCGGCGATGGCGGCGCTGCAGGCTGGAGGCGCCCGGGCGTCATCGCCGCGATCGGCTTCATCGCGATCGCCGTGCCGCTTGGCTCGGCGGCTCTTTACATGACATTCGGGGTGCCCGGCCTGCCGGACATGCCGCTCGCCACGCGGCAAACGCCGCCACAGCTACCGGGCCAGGATGTCGAGAGCCTGGTGGCCACCGCGGAGGCACAGCTTCGTTCCAATCCAAACGATGGTCGCGGCTGGGACGTGCTCGCGCCGATCTATCTGCGACTGGACCGTCCGGACGACGCCGCCACCGCATTCGGGAACGCCATTCGCCTTATCGAGCCCACGGCATCTCGCCTGAGCGGCCTCGGCGAGGCCTTGACGCGGGCCGCCGACGGTGAAGTGACGGACGATGCGAAGGCGGCGTTCGAGCAGGCGCTCACGATCAACGGCGATTACCTGCCGGCGCATTTCTTCCTGGCGCTCGATCTGTCCCAGGAAGGTGATTACGCGCAGGCCGAGGCCGCGTGGGCGAAACTTATCGACATCAGCCCCAAAGACGCGCCCTGGATGCAGATCGCCGACGCGGCTCTCGCCGACGCGCGCCAGAAGACCGGCGCCGCTCCGCCACCGGCCAGCCTCGCGCAGAACGCCCAGCCGAAGGCGAACGGGCCGAGCGAAGCCGACATGGCTGCCGCCTCCGAAATGTCTGCCGACGACCGTCAGGCGATGATTCAGGGAATGGTCTCGCAACTGGCAGCCCGGCTGGAAGCAAACCCGGATGATCTCGCCGGATGGAAGCGGTTGATCCGGTCCTACGCGGTTATGGGAGACAGCGAGAAGGCGAGTGCGGCTTTAGCGACCGCCTCCGGCGCCTTCACGCGCGGTTCCGCGGCCGGTCAGGAGATCGCCGCGCTCGGCGAGGCATTGGGTCTGACGCCGGCGCAGACGACGCTATCCGCGCCGCCTCAGCCGAGCGAGGCGGACGTGGCCGCAGCGTCCGCGATGTCTGCCGACGACCGTCAGGCCATGATCCAGGGAATGGTTTCGCAACTGGCGAGCCGGCTGGAATCCAACCCGCGGGACGTGGAAGGGTGGAAGCGGCTGATTCGGTCCTATAAGGTTCTGGGTCAGAGCGAGAAGGCGAGCGACGCGCTGCGGACGGCGTTTCAGCATTTCGGGGCGGACACCGCCGCGGGCCGGGAAATCGCCGCTCTCGGAGAAGAACTCGGCTTGACGGACGCGGAGGCGACACAGACCCAATGACACGGAAAACGAAACGCCTTTATTCGATCGGAGCCATCGTCATCGTCATCGGCGCGGCTGCCGGCCTCGTCCTGACCGCACTGTCGGATTCGGTGGCGTTCTTCAATTCACCCAGTGACATCGTCGCCAAAGCACCGGCGCCCTCGCAGCGCATCCGGCTCGGCGGCCTCGTCGAACAGGGTTCGGTCGTGCGCGGCGGTTCGCAAAAGGTGACATTCCGGGTCACGGACACGATCGAGAGCGTGCCGGTGACCTATACCGGGCTTCTGCCGGACCTTTTCCGCGAAGGGCAGGGCGTCGTCACCGAAGGCACGCTCGGACCAGACAACGTCTTCGTCGCCGACACCGTGCTCGCCAAGCACGACGAGAACTACATGCCGAAGGAAGTCGTCGACGACCTGAAGGCGCGTGGCTTGTGGGAAGAAGGCAAGGGCATGGTCAAGTCCGACCCGCAGCCTGCGCCCGTGCAGACGGAAAGCGGAGCGAGCTCATGATCGTCGAGATTGGCCTGTATGCGTTGATTTTGGCTCTGTCTCTCTCTCTGGTCCAGTCGCTGCTGCCGGTCATCGGCGCGCGGACGGGAGACGCGCGGCTGATGGAGACGGGGACCGTCACCGCGACCGGCGGTTTCGTGCTCCTCGCCATTTCATTTTCGGCCCTGACGGCGGCCTATGTGACCTCGGACTTCTCGGTCGCCAACGTCTTCGAGAATTCCCATTCCCTGAAGCCGATGCTCTACAAGGTCACCGGCGTGTGGGGCAATCACGAAGGCTCGATGCTGCTCTGGGTGATGATCCTGGCGTTCTTCGGTGCGCTCGTCGCCCTGTTCGGTCGGGACCTGCCGGCCAGCCTCAAGGCGAACGTCCTCTCCGTGCAGGCTTGGATCTCCAGCGCCTTCCTCCTGTTCATTTTGTTCACCTCCAACCCCTTCGCTCGCCTTGCGCCGGCTCCGATGGAGGGGCGGGATCTCAACCCGATTCTTCAGGATGTCGGCCTCGCCATCCATCCGCCGCTTCTGTATCTCGGTTATGTCGGTTTCTCGATCGCCTTCTCCTTCGCCGTCGCGGCGCTGATCGACGGGCGGATCGACGCGGCCTGGGCGCGCTGGGTGCGGCCCTGGACGCTGGTCGCCTGGATTTTTCTGACCGCGGGCATCGCGATGGGCTCCTACTGGGCCTATTACGAACTTGGCTGGGGCGGCTGGTGGTTCTGGGACCCGGTTGAGAACGCCTCTTTCATGCCCTGGCTGTCGGGCACGGCGCTGCTGCATTCCGCGGTGGTCATGGAGAAGCGCTCGGCGCTGAAAATCTGGACCATCCTCTTGGCGATCCTGACCTTCTCGCTGTCGCTACTCGGCACCTTCCTGGTGCGCTCGGGCGTTCTGACGTCGGTGCATGCCTTCGCGACGGACCCGGAGCGCGGCATCTTCATCCTGATGATCCTTTGCCTGTTCATCGGTGGCTCGCTGGCGTTGTTCGCGATGCGCGCTTCGACGCTGGAGTCGGGCGGGTTGTTCGCACCGATCAGCCGCGAGGGCGCGCTGGTCTTCAACAACCTGTTTCTCACCACGGCGGCGGCGACCGTTTTGATCGGCACGCTCTATCCGTTGGTGTTGGAGGTCATCACCGGCGAAAAAATCTCGGTCGGCGCGCCGTTCTTCGATCTGACCTTCGGGCCGTTGATGGTGCCGCTCCTGTTCGCGCTGCCGTTCGGGCCCCTGCTGGCCTGGAAGCGGGGCGATCTTCTCGCCGCTGCGCAGCGGCTTTATTTCGCCATCGGCGCGGTCATGTTCACGGTTATCGTGGCTGTCGCGGTGACCTCCGGCACGAAGATTCTGGCGTCACTCGGTTTCGGCCTTGCGGTCTGGCTCCTGGTCGGCAGCCTGACGGATCTGTACAGTCGAGCCAACTTCGCCAAGGCAGGCTGGCGCAAGGGGCTGTCACGCCTGAAGGGTTTGCCTCGGTCGGCCTACGGCACGGTTCTTGCCCATTTCGGCGTCGGCGTTCTGGTGCTCGGCGTTGTCACCGTGTCGGCCTTCGAGACCGAGGACGTGCTTTCGATGGCGCCTGGCGACCGTGTCGAAGCCGGCGGCTATACGCTGCAATACGAAGGCATCGCTCCACGCCAGGGGCCAAATTACGAGGAACAGCTCGGCACGTTCGCGCTGAGTCGCGACGGTCGCGACGCCGGGGTGCTGGAAAGCGCCAAGCGCTTCTACCCGGCCCGGCAGGCGCCGACGACCGAAGCCGGAATCCACACCCGTTGGTTTTCTCAACTCTACATCGCGCTCGGCGACCCGGCCGAAGACGGCAGCTCGACCGTCGTGCGCATCTGGTACAAGCCGTTCATCACACTGATCTGGATCGGTGCGGTTCTGATGGCTCTGGGCGGGGTGATCTCGCTGGCCGACCGGCGGCTGCGGGTCGGCGCGCCGGCGCGCAGCCGGAAGCGGACGGCCGCGATGGCGAGGGTCTGAGCCATGATCCGGTACGTTCGGCGTCTCCTTTCGGTCTTAGCCCTGCTCGCCATTCTGCTGCCGGGTGGGCTGACAGTCGGGCCGGCTTTCGCCGTCAATCCCGACGAGGTGTTGAGCGATCCGGTGCTCGAGGCCCGGGCGCGGGAGCTTTCGGCGGGTCTGCGCTGCCTGGTCTGCCAGAACCAGTCGATCGACGATTCCAACGCCGATCTCGCCAAAGACCTGCGGCTTCTGGTCCGCGAGCGTCTTGTCGCCGGTGACACCGACGAGGAAGTCCTTGATTATCTGGTGTCACGTTACGGCGAATTCGTGCTGCTCAAGCCGCGCTTCGACTGGGCGACCTTGGCGCTATGGGGCGCGCCGATCATCCTGCTGCTCGGCGGCATCGGATTCGCTTTGACAGCCTTGCGCAATCGCCGGAGCGAAAGCGGCACGCCGCAGCTTTCGGCCGAAGAGGAAGCCGCCATCGCCGAGGTCGTCAAGGCTGAGCGGTAGGCACGAGACACCGGAACGGGGCGCGCGCGCGACTGCGCTCCTCGTCTCGTGACTACCTTACGAAGATTTCACGCCCTCGAAAAGCTCCTGTAACCTCAAGCACCCTATCTGTGGTCGCATCGAAGGTGAGATCGGCTTGAACGCCGGCTCGCCGGGGATTCAGACGACCTAGCGAAAGGGTTTCCGATGCGGAACGAGACGAAAAGCAAGACCAAGCGCGGCGGTTTGATCGCCGGTGCGCTGGCCGCCGGCGTGGCCGGACTGGCCTTTTCCGGAGGTGTTGTCACCAACACCGTTCCGGTATTCGCCCAGCCGGTACAGGTCGAGGCGCCGGCCCAGAACTTCGGCTTCGCCGATGTGGTCGAGAAGGTCTCCCCGGCGGTGGTGTCGGTGCGCGTGACGCAGGACATCTCGCCGACGACATCCAGCGAACAGGATATGGCCAGCCCCTTCGACAATCTGCCCGAAGACCATCCGCTCCGCCGCTTCTTCGACATCCCCGGCCAGAACGGCATGCCCGAGGGCATGCGTCCGCGCCGGCAGCCGCGCCAGGCGATGGGTCAGGGGTCCGGCTTCTTCATTTCCGACGACGGCTATCTGGTCACGAATAACCACGTCGTCGGTGACGGCAGCAAATACACCGTCGTCATGGACGACGGCACGGAGTACGACGCCCGGCTGATCGGCACCGACAAGCGGACCGACCTGGCGCTTCTCAAGGTCGATCGCAAGGACAAGACATTCACCTATGTCGAGTTCGGGGATGACGACGCGGTTCGCATCGGCGATTGGGTCGTTGCCGTCGGCAATCCGTTCGGCCTGGGCGGCTCGGTCACGGCGGGTATCGTTTCGGCGCGCGGCCGCGATATCGGTGCCGGTCCCTATGACGATTTCCTGCAGATCGACGCGGCGGTGAACCGCGGCAATTCCGGCGGTCCGGCTTTCGGCCTCGACGGCAAGGTCATCGGCGTCAATACGGCGATCTTCTCGCCGTCCGGCGGCAATGTCGGCATCGCCTTCGCCATTCCCGCCTCGGTCGCCAAAAGTGTCATTCAGTCGCTGCGCGACGATGGCAACGTCGAGCGCGGCTGGCTGGGTGTCCAGATCGCTTCGGTGACCAATGACATCGCTGAGGCGGTGGGTCTCGCCGGCGACAAGGGCGCGATCGTCACGCTGCCGGACAACGAGACGCCGGCGTCGAAGGCCGGAATCGAAACCGGCGACGTGATCACCGCGGTTGATGGTCAGACGGTCGACAGCCCACGCGAACTGGCCCGGAAAATCGGCAACTACAAGCCCGGCAGCGACGTGGACATCACTGTCTGGCGTGATGGAAAGAGCCAGGACATCTCGGTCAAACTCGGCGATCTGGCAAGCCTTGACGAGGCTTCGTCGATCGAAAATTCCAGCAACCGCCAGATGCCCGCCGATCCGTCGTCGCTTTCCGGCTACGGCCTGACGCTGGTGCCTTCAGAGGACGGCAAGGGGCTCGTCGTGACTGACGTCGATCCGGACTCCTCGGCTGCCGACAAGGGCGTCGAAGCGGGTGACGTCATCGTCACCGTCAACGGCAAGCCCGTCTTGAATCAGAAGGACGTTCAGGCGGCGATCGAGGATGCCTCCAAAAACGGACGGAAAGCCGCGCTCTTCCAGCTGAAGAACGGCGACCAGAACCGCTTTGTGGCTTTGCCGATCGACAAGGGCTGATCCCTACTGCGGGTCGGTGGCCTTCCCCGGTTTCCGGCCCGTTCCAGATGCGCGGCGGAGGGGCGGACAGCTCGCAATGAGCTGCCTTTGCACCTTCGCCGCTTTTCTTTTGCCCAAGATCGATCAGATAAGGGAGCCGATCATGTCCTCTTCCACGGCCCTTGAAGCATCGACGGAATCCATGCGCATCCTGATCATCGAAGATGACCGCGAGGCGGCGGCGTATCTGGTCAAGGCGCTGCGGGAGGCCGGTCATGTGGCAGACCACGCCGGCGACGGCGAAACCGGCTTCCACATGGCCGACAGCCGGTCCTACGACGTGTTGATCGTCGATCGCATGTTGCCGGAGCGTGACGGCCTCTCGGTGATATCGGGTCTGCGCGAGAAGGGCGACGGGACGCCTGCGCTGATCCTCTCGGCGCTGGGTCAGGTCGATGACCGGGTTACCGGACTGAGGGCCGGGGGCGACGATTATCTGGCCAAGCCCTTCGCCTTTTCAGAATTGCTGGCCCGGGTTGAGGTGCTCGGCCGGCGCCGCGGCGGCAAGGACGTGGAGACCAGCTACCGTGTCGGCGATCTCGAACTTGACCGCCTGTCCCATGAAGTCCGGCGCGCCGGCAAGACGGTTGTGCTCCAGCCGCGCGAATTTCGCCTGCTCGAATATCTGATGAAACACGCCAACCAGGTCGTCACCCGCACCATGCTCCTGGAAAATGTCTGGGACTATCATTTTGACCCGCAGACCAACGTCATCGACGTCCATATCTCGCGACTGCGCTCGAAGATCGAACGGGACTTCGATTCGCCGCTGCTGCATACCGTTCGCGGTTCCGGCTACATCATGCGTGCCGGCGAATAGGACAGGAATATCAAGCTGCGGTGATAGGGACCTATTCGATGGAACTGAACGAGCTTGCCCGGCCGGGAGCGGCATTGGGCAAGCGGTGCGACGCCGTCCGGCGAGACCGTTCAGCCCACCGCAGGCCGGGCGCTCGCCGCGCCTGGCTTCGTCGCGGGCCTCGCCCGATGCGCCGCATCGTGCGTCGTCCGCTCCTCGCCACGCATCGGCGATCATCGCGGTCGAATGAATTCCTATCACCGCGGGTTGGTATAAGAGGTTTCGGGGCATGGAGCGACTGAAGGCGCTGATGCGCATGACGGCCGTTCGCATGTCGGCCGTTTATCTGCTGCTTTTCGCCATATTCGCCATCGTCCTCGTCTTCTATGTCACCGCCACGGCGTCGGGAATACTGGAGAGCCAGAGCCGCACGGCGATTTCAGAGGAGCTCAGCGACCTCGCGCAGGTCTACCGCACCAACGGGATCATCGGCCTCGTGCGCACGGTCGACCGCCGTGCCCGCCAACCCGGCGCTTCGCTCTATCTCGTCACCGACGCGACCGGCCGCATCATCGCCGGTAATGTCGAGAACCTGCAGGCCGGCGTTCTCGACGAACCGGGTTTCACCAATAATGTCTTCGCCTATGAGCGTTTCGCCGAGAATGCCGGCGATCGCTACCATCTCGCGCTCGCCGAGGTCGTGAGCCTGCCGAACGGCATGCGCGTACTCGTCGGGCGCGACCAGACCGAACAGGAACGCTTTCGACAGATCGTACGCAGTGCGCTGATCCTGGCGCTCGCATTGATGGGCGCAGGTGCACTGTTCGCGTGGCTGCTGGTCGGCCGCCGCGCCCTGCAGCGTCTCGACCGCATGTCCGTGTCGAGTGCCCGCATCCTTGCGGGCGATCTGACCCAGCGGCTTCCGGTGACCGGTGCGGGCGATGAGTTCGATCGTCTGTCGGAAAACCTCAACACCCTGCTGGCGCGGGTCGCCCTTCTGCAGGAGGGGCTTCGGCAGGTCTCCGACAATATCGCGCACGATCTCAAGACCCCTCTGACACGGTTGCGCAATCGCGCCGAGGCGGCGCTGACGACGGCCTCCGGGGAGGGCGATCCGCGCGAGGCGCTGGAAGGCACGATCGCCGAGGCGGACCAGATGATCCGCACCTTCGACGCGCTCTTGATGATCTCGCGGGTCGAGGCCGGCTCGCATCCCGTCATCAAGGATCGAGCCGATATCGCCACTATCGTTGCGGACGTCGCGGAACTCTACGAGCCCCTAGCCGAGGAGGCCGGCGCCCGCCTCGTCGTCGACGCGCCCGCGCCGGTGATCGCCTCGGTCAGCCGGGAACTGATAGCCCAGGCGCTGTCCAATCTTCTCGACAACGCGCTGAAATACGCCACCGGCGACGGCAGCACAGTGATCGCGATCCACCTGACCGAAAATGGCGGTCTTTGCCGGCTGGCGGTTTCGGATAATGGCCCCGGCATCCCCTCCGAGCAGCGCGATCGGGTGCTGGAGCGCTTCTATCGTCTTGACCAGAGCCGCTCGCTGCCCGGCTCCGGTCTCGGCCTTTCGCTGGTTCAGGCGATCGCCCGCGTGCATGGAGGGACGTTGACGCTTGAGGATGCCGCTCCGGGCCTTACAGTGATCCTGGAGTTTCCTCTGGACGGAAAGACGCTCCTGGATGGCGAAGGATGAGGCAAGAGGTCTCGGGATTGGCGGTGGTCACCGATTGGCGCCGCTGGAGCCGGACAAGGCGGCGGCGTGGCTCGCCGATCTGAAGGCGGCGGCCGAGGCAGGGGAGTGCCCAAGGCTCGCGACGTTCCTCGCGGAAGGCGGCGCGGAGACCGAACAGCTCGGGGCTGTGCTCGACCTCTCATCGTATCTCAACAGCCAGATGCAGCAGCATCCCGAGTGGCTGGAGGCGTTGTTCGGCCAAGACGCGAACGAGCGGATCGCCGATCGGATCGCAATGTTGCGAAAACGGCCCGCGACGGATCAGAGCGAAAGCGCTCTGATGAAAGAGCTTCGGCTGATCAAGCGCGAGGTGTCGCTGCTGATTGCCCTGCGGGATCTGTTCGGGGCCGCGACACCGGCCGAGATCACCGCCGACATGTCCGAACTCGCGGAGGCCGCGATCGGCGCCGCGGTGCGGTTCTGTCTTGCCGAGGCCCATCGCTCCGGCAAGCTGGTGTTGCCGCACCCGGAAGATCCGGAGACGGATTGCGGGCTGTTCGTTCTCGGCATGGGCAAGCTGGGCGGAGGCGAGCTCAACTATTCAAGCGACGTCGACCTCATCGTCTTCTTCGAGGAATCGGCCGGCATCTGTGCCGACCCGGTGGAAGCGGTGGACACATTGTCCAAATTGGTGCGCCGGCTGGTGCGGATCGTCGGCGAGAGCACGGCCGACGGCTATGTGTTTCGCACCGACCTGCGGCTGCGGCCGGATCCGGGCGCGATGCCGCTGGCGATCTCGGTCGACACCGCGCTTACCTATTACGAGGGCAGCGGACGCAATTGGGAACGCGCCGCGATGATCAAGGCGCGACCGATCGCGGGTGACCGCGCCGCGGGAGAAGCGTTCCTTCAGGAATTGACCCCCTTCGTCTGGCGAAAATATCTCGACTTCGCCGCGATCGCCGACATCCAGGCGATGAAGACCCGCATCGATCGACATCGCGGCTTCGACGACGTCGGCGTTGCGGGGCACAATGTGAAGCTTGGGCGTGGCGGTATCCGCGAGGTCGAATTCTTCGTTCAGGCCCAGCAACTGATCGCGGGTGGGCGCGCGCCCGCGCTGCGCCAACGCCGCACCGACAAGGCGCTCGCCGAACTCGCCGCCGGGGGGTGGATCGAGGTCGGGACCGAAGCCGAGCTCGTCTCCGACTACTGGTTTCTTCGCCGCATCGAGCACTGCATCCAGATGGTCGCAGACGAGCAAAGCCATACCTTGCCGGAGGACGAAGAGGGGGTCGAGCGCATCGCCCGCCTCGCCGGATTTGAGGATCGCGCGGCGTTCTCGAAGGCTCTGCTGGAGCGGCTCAACCGAGTAGACCGGCGCTACACGTGGCTGTTCAGCGACGGACGCGACCGCGAGACAAGTGCGATCGAGGAAACCGAATTCAAGGGATTGCTGGCCAGCGAGGACGATCCGGAAGCACTCGCCCGGCTGAGCAATCTCGGGTTTTCCCGTCCTGAGGACGTCGCTCGGATCGTGCGTTCATGGGGTTACGGACGCTATCGCGCCACCCGTTCGGAGACCGCGCGGGAACGCCTCGCCAAGGTTCTGCCGATGCTGCTGAAGGCGTTTTCGGGTGCGAAGGATCCCGACGGAGCCGTCGCCGCCTTCGACACGTTTCTGGCGGGGCTACCGTCGGGGATTCAGTTCTTTTCCCTGATCGCCTCCAACCCTCGCGTGCTCGACCTTCTCGCCCTGATCCTCACGTCGGCGCCGGCGCTGCGCGACACGATCGCCGCGCGCCCGCACGTCTTCGACGCGCTTCTCGATCCGGCCTTTTTCGACGAGGTGCCGGACCGCGACCTGATGTCGGAACGTCTGGCGATGTTCCTGACCGAGGCCGATGGCTACGAGGACGTGCTGGCCCGACTGCGCATCTTCGCGTCGGAACAGCGGTTCTTGGTCGGGGCGCGGTTGCTGAGCGGCGTGGTCGATGTCGGCGAAGCGGGACTGGCTTTCTCGAACATTGCCGACGTCGTGCTCGATGCGACACTGGACGCCGTCACGGAAGCCTTTGCCATGCGGCATGGTCATGTCGCCGACGCGCGAATCGCCCTGCTCGGCATGGGTCGACTCGGCAGTCGCGAGCTGACGGCTGGCTCCGATGTCGACCTGATCCTGCTTTATGACCATGATGAAGCGGTCGAGGAGTCGGATGGGGAAAAGCCTTTATCGTCCGGTCTTTATTTTGCGCGCCTCACGCAACGCCTGATTGCGGCGCTGACGATCCCGATGCGCGAGGGTGTGCTTTACGAGGTCGATTTCCGGCTGCGCCCCTCGGGCAATATGGGGCCGCTAGCAACCCGCATCGATTCGTTCCGCCGCTATCAGCTGGACGAGGCCTGGACCTGGGAACGGATGGCGCTGACGCGCTCGCGGTCGATCGCCGGTGATCCGGAGCTTTGCGCGGAGGTGACCCGGACCGTTCGTGATATTCTTTCGCAACCGCGTGAGGAAGCGACCACGACCCGTGATGTCGGCGACATGCGCCGACGCATCGAGCGCGACAAGCCGGCCAAGGGGCCGCTCGATCTCAAGCTGCGATCCGGCGGTCTGGTCGATCTGGAATTCCTGGCACAGTGGGCGCTGCTGACCGGTCGTGCCGATCTCGACCTCGTCGGTGCGCCGACCGCGGACGTTCTCGATGCGGCCGATCTTGCCGCCGGTATCGAAGCAAGGTGCGATCTGGCGGCAGCCATGCGCCGCTACACTTGCGTCATTCAAATCCTGCGGCTTGGGCCAGGCGATG
Source organism: Aurantimonas marina (assembly GCF_017183135.1). Taxonomy (GTDB): domain Bacteria; phylum Pseudomonadota; class Alphaproteobacteria; order Rhizobiales; family Rhizobiaceae; genus Aurantimonas; species Aurantimonas marina. Next base: position 108,910 of record NZ_JADDXW010000008.1, read on the forward strand.
TTCAGAGGGTGAAGGATCTGCCGCCCGGTCTCGCCGACCGCCTGGTTCGGGCGCTGGAGGTTGAGGGGACAGACGGGCTGGAGCCGCTTCTGGCGGAGACGGCGGCCGCCGTCCGGACCGTGTTCGATGTGCTGCTGCCCGGCGCGACTTCGAAAGAGGCGCAGACCGAGGCAGCCGCCTCGGCGCTTCACCGGGCCTGAGCCTCAGATCCGGTCAGGCGGCGGGCGCCTCGGCCGCTTCGACTTGCCTGGCCGGCGCATGGGATGAATGCGCCGGGGCGATCGGCAGGCGGATCGCGACGACGGTTCCGACATCGATGCACGAACTGATCCGCATGCGGCCGCCTTGCAGCTCGACCAACGAGCGGGCGATGGCGAGGCCGAGCCCCGTCCCCTTGTTGCTGCGGGTCAATTCGTTCTCGATCTGCTCGAACGGACGACAGAGGCTGGCCAGCGCGGCCTGGGGAATGCCCATGCCGGTGTCGGAGATCGTAATCAGGGCGGTCTCGCCCACGGCCCGCACGCGCAGCCGAACCGTGCCGCCCGGGTCGGTGAATTTGACGGCGTTGGACAGGAGATTGAGAAGGATCTGCTTGGTCGCCCGGCGATCGGACTGGAACGACAATTGGTCCGGGGCGCTTCCCTCGAAGCGGATCGTCTTCTGTTCGGCCTGGACCTCGATGATCTTGGTGGCCTCCGCGACGATCTGGGTGAGGTCGAGTTGCTCCGGGGAGAGGACGAGGCGCCCAGCCTCTATCTTGGCCATGTCGAGGATGTCGTCGATGAGCCGCAACAGATAGTGGCCGCTTTGATGGATGTCTTCGGTGTATTCCCCGTATTTCTCGCAACCGATCGGACCGAATGTGCCCTGACGCATGATCTCCGAGAAGCCGAGAATGGCGTTGAGCGGCGTGCGCAGCTCATGTGACATGTTGGCCAGGAAGGTCGTCTTGGCGCGCGAGGCGCCCTCTGCACGCTCCTTCTCGACGGCGTAATTTCGGTTCAGCTGGGTCAGTTGAACGGCCTTCTTCTCCGCATCGCGTCGCGCCACGGACAGATCGTCAATGACCGCCATCAGGCGCCGCTCGGAGTCCGACAGGCGTGCCTGGTGCAGTTTGAGCTGCGTTACGTCGGTGCCGATGGAGACAAAACCACCATCGGCGGTGCGCCGTTCCGACAGAAGCAGCCAGCGACCGTCGGCGAGCAGAGCCTCCGAGGCGCGTTCGCCTTCGGCGAACGCCGGGCTGGTGACCGTGTGGCTATCAATCGGCTTGCGGGCCTTGGCCATAACCACGTCGAGCGGGGTCCCGCGAGCGACGTCCGCCTCGGTGAGGCCGAAGGTCTGGCGGTATTTGGAATTACAGAGGACAAGGCGATTGCGATTGTCGCAAAGGACGAAGGTTTCGGAGATATTCTCGATCGCACTGTTGAGCTGCTTGTTGGCCTCGTCGCTGAGGCGGGCGAGTTCCTGTTGCTCGCTGACATCGAGCGCGATGCCGATCAGATGAACTTCGTTTTCGCCGGTGCGCGTTACCTGGGCTCGCGCGCGGAGCCAGACATAGGCGCCGTCGTTCCTGCGCATGCGGAAATTGTGATCAAGGCTGGTGATCTTGCCGGCGGCGACGCTCCGGGCGACATCCAGGAGGTTGCCGTCGTCGGGGTGGAGCAGGGGCGCGACATCGCCGAAGGCAAGAACGCTGTCCGTCGGTTGCAGGCCGAGCATCTCGTACATCGAGCGCGACCAGTACATTCGCCCGCGGGCGATGTCCCAATCCCAAAGGCCGCACTGGCCGCGCGACAAGGCCGTGTCGACCTTCCGATGAGTCTCAAGATACAGCGCGTCGGCGTCCTGGGCACGCGTCGCCTGACGGAAATATGCGTAGAGAATGACCAGCATGATGATGCTGGTGAAGGCAAACAGGGTAACGTTCAGCGAGACCGATTTGCGCCATTCGGCAAGCAGGTCGGCATCGGGCTGGATGAAGGTGACGGTGCCCTGATCGCCAGCCAGATTGGCGCTTGCGACAAAGGCGGCTTCGCCTTGGAACCGCGTACGCTGAACCCCAGCGCGCTGCCCGAACATAAGCAGCGCCTGCGACTCGTCCAGCAAGAGCATCAGATCGTCGCCGAGAAGGTGCTCATAGCCCGGCATGACCGCGGTGATCAGCCCGCCGGCATTGCTGACGACGGCAAAGCGCCCCTGCCGGATCAGCGCGGCCGGAATGGCGCTCGTCAGCAGCGCGTTCGCGTCTGCCACCTTCGGATCGGACGCGTAGGCGAGCTGGCTTTCCGTCCGCATCAGCTTCGTCGCGATCTGGAGTTCGCGCGACGCGCTCTCTTCAAGGGCGAAGCGCTCTTCGACGAGCGCCGCGAAGCGTGCGATCGCGGCAATCGCGAGAAACAGAATGATCAGGATGGGAATGGTGCGGCGGAGCGCCTTCTCGGAGCGCAGGAGCCTCTGGTAGGTCGGACCCGCCAACATCTTGGCGTGTCCGGCGATCTCTGTCTTGGCGGTTAGTAATGCCTCGAATCGGGACAATAGTCCCCCTGCCGGCGCGTTTGACGCGTCCGCTCTCATGCCTAACCCCTCGTAACCGCATCTCAACGATTCGGCATGCCGCACATCCGAATCACCGCCAATTGATCAGAGGCGAATCACCTTGTCCAGAGTTGAATTACGACAAGATTAAGGAGTCAATGAACAGATCGCTTATCGCAGAGATCGTCCCAAGATATCTCGCAGGTCGGCCGAGATGTCTTTAAGTTCAATTAGTTGCCGTAATGTCGCACTTGCCTTGTCGCGGCGAGCTGGCTCCAGGCTCCGCCAGGAGCGGAAGGTGGTCGCAACTCGTGCCGAGACCTGCGGGTTCAGCCGGTCGATTTCCACCAGTCGCTCCGCGACCCAGCGGTAGCCTGCGCCGTCGGCCCGGTGAAACGCCAGTTGGTTCGCCGCGGCGAATGTACCGACAAGCGCCCGGACGCGGTTCGGGTTCTTCAGGGAGAACTTCGGATGCGTGGCGAGGCCGGCAACGATCTCGACGGCCTTCGGACTTGGAATCGTCGCCTGGATCGCGAACCATTTGTCGATGACGAGACCATCACGTTCGAAGCGGTCGTAGAAATCGTTCAGCGCGGACGTAGAGGCTGGCGTGTCGGGAAAGCGATGCACCAGGACCGTCAGGGCGGCGAGGCGGTCGGTCATGTTTCCAGCGATCGTATATTGTTCTTCGGCCGGGCCGGGATCGCCGGTTGCTGCGGCGAGATAACCAAGAGCGGCGTTGGCGAGAGCCCGCTTTCCGACGCTCTCGGCATCGGGTGAAAATTCCACGCTGGATTCCCGGTCGGCATGGAGGCGGGCGAACAGGGCGGCGCCGCGCTTGCCCACGTCGCCCCGTGCGGTCTCGATGACGGCGTGAACGGCGTCGGGGTCGACGTTCTCCGCGAGCATACGTGCGATTTCAGCCTCTCCAGGCAAGGCGAGCGCCTGGGCGCGGAATGCCGCTTCCAGGCTTTCGTCTCCGGCCGAGCCGAGGATGGCATCGATGATTTCGGATGCCAGCGGTGCTTGGGTCGCTGACGATGGCCGTCGGCTTGCCTTTGTCAGCGCCGCGCCGACGAGATCGTTGAGGATGCGCCAGCGGTTGAACAGGTTCGGGTCAAGACGGGCAAGGGCAAGGCGGTCGGCCTCGCTCTGGGCGTGATCGAGCGTCACTGGCGCCGAAAAGTCCCTAAGCACCGACAGGTAGGGGCGCTCGCCCAGATTTTCAAAGACGACGCTCGCTTCCGCCTCGGTGAGATGGACAACAGCACCCTCGACGCCGGCGCCCTGGACGGGTGCCGCGTCCTTGTCCTGGCCGTTGGACCCGACGAGACCGAAGCGGATCGGAATATGCATCGGCGTGGTGCCGGTTCCGGCGGCGCCGGGCTGCAGCGTCTGCTTGAAGCCGACGGTGAGGCGATCGGCGGCCGCATCGTAATCCTCCGTGACGGTAAGGGTGGGCGTTCCCGCCTGACCGTACCACAGCGCGAGACGTGACAGGTCCTCGCCGGTCGCGACCTCGAAACAGGCGATAAAGTCCTCGACCGTCGCGGCGTCGCCGTCGTGGCGGTCGAAATAAAGGTCCATGCCCTTGCGAAAGCCTTCGCGGCCGAGGATCGTCTCGATCATCCGCACCAGCTCGGCGCCCTTGTCGTAGACAGTCGCCGTGTAGAAATTGTTGATCTCGCGGTATTCTGTCGGCCGGACGGGGTGTTGCAGAGGCCCCTGGTCCTCGGGAAACTGATGCGCCTTCAACCGGCGAACAGAGCTGATGCGCTGGACCGTGGCCGAGCGCTCGTCCGCGCTGAATTCCTGGTCGCGGTAAACCGTCAGCCCTTCCTTGAGGCAGAGCTGGAACCAGTCGCGGCAGGTGATCCGGTTGCCGGTCCAGTTGTGGAAATATTCGTGGGCGATGACCGTTTCCACGCCGGCATAGTCGGTATCCGTCGCCGTCTCCGGGTCGAGCAGGACATATTTGTGATTGAAGATGTTGAGGCCCTTGTTCTCCATCGCACCCATGTTGAAATCGGCGATCGCCACGATGTTGAACACGTCGAGATCGTATTCGCGGCCGAAGCGGCGCTCGTCCCAGACCATCGAGCGTTTCAACGCATTCAAGGCGTAGCGGGCCTGCGCGGAACGGCCCTTTTCGGTGTAGATGGCGAGGCTGACGGATTTGCCGCTCGCCGTGGTGAAGGGCTCGTGGATCAAGTCGAGATCGCCGGCGACCATGGCAAAAAGATAGGACGGCTTGTTGAACGGATCGTCCCAGACGGCGAAATGCCGATTGTCGGGAAGGGTGCCCGTCTCCGTCGGGTTGCCGTTCGACAGCAAAATGGGCGCGGCCCCCCGGTCGGCCTCGATTCTGACCGTGTACGGCGCCAGCACATCCGGGCGATCGAGGAAGTAGGTGATCCGGCGGAAGCCCTCAGCCTCGCACTGGGTGCACCAGATGCCGTTGGAGCGATAGAGCCCCATCAGTTTCGTGTTGTTTTCCGGCACGAGCGTCGTCGCGACGTCAAGCGTGAAGCGCCGGTCTGACGGCAGGTCGGTGATTTCAAGCCGCTCGGGAGATGCTTTGTACCGGTCGCCTTCCGGCGGCGTGCCATCCAGTGCCAGTCCCGTCAGCGTCAATTCGTCGCCGTCGAGAACCAGTGGGGCGGCCGCGTCGGCGCCCTTGCGTCGCTCAAGCTCGAGCGTCGTATCGATGTCGGCGCGTCCCTCGAACAGTCGTATCGTCATCGCCACCGAATGCAGGACGAAGTCCGTGGCGCGGTAGTCTGCGAGCTTGATGGTCTGACCGTCGTCGGTGCGAGGCATGGAGCGGTTCCTTTCGTGTCGCAGCGGGAGGTAGCCCCCCACGGTCCGATTGCCAACCGGTCCCTGACAGGGTTTTCGATGATGGCAGGGCTCCAAAGCATCGGCGTCGACCCTCGACGGGAGCTGTGTGGCGCAATAAGTGAAGCTTGGAAAAGCCGTCATGTCCTCGTCCCGGTCGCGCGCCGCAGCATGTCCGGTGGCGCGCATACCCATCCAGGAGCCAATTCCCCATGAACCTCATGACACCGAAATTCGGCCTAGGCGCTTCGGTCCTGCGGAAGGAAGACGACAGTTTCATCCGAGGCGAGGGGTGTTACACGGACGACGAAACCCGGCCGGACATTCTGCATGCCGCGGTGGTGCGCTCTCCACATGCCCACGCGAATTTCACCATCACGGATATCGAACCCGCCCGATCGGCCCCCGGTGTCGTTCTGGTGATGACCCATGCGGACGTCGCCGAACTCGGCGATGTGCCCTGCCAGACGTTGTTGGAACAGCCGGACGGCAGCAAGGTTTTGGCCCGTGACATTCCCGTGCTCTGCCGCGATGTCGTTCGGCATGTCGGCGATGCGGTCGCCTTCGTGGTCGCCGAAACGGCGATCCAGGCGGCTGACGCCGCGGAGCTCCTCGTCGTCGACTACGAGTCGCTGCCGGTCGCTGCCGATATCGAGACGGCAACGGCGGAGGGGGCGGCGCCGGTCTGGCCGGACAGCGACGGGAACATCGGCGGCCATCTCAACACGGGGGACAAGCAGCGGACCGAAGAGGCGTTCGCGAACGCTCCAAAGGTTAGCGAAATCACGCTCCGCCAGAACCGTCTTGTCTGCAACTATATGGAGCTTCGCTCCGCGCTCGGAGAGTGGTCGCAGGACGAGGACCGCTGGATATTGACGACTGGAAGCCAAGGCGTGCACGGCATCCAGGCGGTGCTGGCCAAGAACGTGCTCAAGGTCGACCCGTCGAAGGTGCGGGTCGTGACCAAGGATGTCGGCGGCGGTTTCGGGACCAAGGCGTTCCTCTACCGGGAACACGTTCTGGTTCTGGTGGCGGCCAAGCGCCTCGGCCGTCCGGTCAAATGGACCGGTGACCGCGGCGAGCATTTCGTCTCCGACGCGCATGGCCGCGACAATGTCGTTACGGCACGCATGGCGATGGACGAGGACGGGCGCTTTCTCGCTCTCGACATCGACCTCTACGCCAATATGGGGGCGTATCTGTCGCAGAACGGGCCGTTCATTCCCTATCTGGGCATGTCGATGGCGCCAGGCCTCTACGACGTCGAGGCGGTCAATGTCGATTGCCACCTGGTCTTCACCAACACCGTTCCCATCGATGCCTATCGGGGCGCCGGGCGTCCGGAGGCGTCCTATCTGATTGAACGGCTGGTCGACAAATGCGCGCTCGACATGGGGTTGACCCGGGAGGACATCCGGCGGAAGAACTTCATCCGCCCCGACCAGCTTCCCTATACGACGGCGGTTGGCCGGATGTACGACACCGGCGATTTCGAGGGCCATCTGGCCGAGGCGATGCGGCAGTCGGGCTGGCAGGAGTTCGAAGCGCGCCGGCAGAGCGCCAAGGAACAAGGCAAGCTTCGCGGCATCGGAATGGCAACCTATGTCGAAGCCTGCGCCTTCGCGGGCTCCGAGCCGGCCTATGCCGAATTGACCCCGGCGGGGCGGATCGAACTGAAGATCGGCACACAAAGCAACGGGCAGGGCCATGCCACGGCCTATGCCCAGTTTGTCGCCGAGGCGCTGAATCTCGACTATGATCTGATCGACGTAAAACAGGGCGATACCGACGACACACCGACCGGCGGTGGCACCGGCGGCTCGCGGTCGATCCCGCTCGGCGCAGTGTCGGTTCGGCGGGCGAGCCAGACCCTGGCGGACAAGATCAAGAAGCTGGCGGCGAGCGAGTTGGAGGCCTCGACCGGCGACATCGAACTCGACGGCGGAACCGCGCGGATCGTCGGGACCGACCGTTCGATCGATTTCGCCGCCATCGCCGCTGCCGCCCCCACCCCCGAGGACCGCAAGGCCGTCGGCGAGTTCAGGCAGGACGAGGCGACCTATCCGAACGGCACTCATATCTGCGAGGTCGAAATCGATCCAGAGACAGGAACGACGGAGATCATTGCCTACACGATCGTCGACGATTTCGGGGTGACGGTGAACCCGATGCTGCTCGCCGGCCAGATTCACGGCGGCGTCGCGCAGGGAATCGGCCAGGCCCTGCTCGAAAACGCGGTCTATGATGAGGAGGGGCAACTCGTCGCCGCGAGCTTCATGGACTATGCCATGCCGCGAGCCTGGGACCTGCCGTTCTTCGCGTTCAAGACCCGCAACGTGCCGTCGACGACGAATGCCCTCGGCATCAAGGGCGCCGGAGAGGCCGGCACCATTGGCGCTGCTCCCGCTGTAATGAACGCCGTCGCCGATGCGCTACGGCCCGCCGGCGTCGATCATATCGACATGCCGGCGACGCCCTTGCGGGTTTGGCAGGCGTTGCAGGCGGTTCGCTAAGGCATCCGCAAGGGGACGCGACACAACACCTGGCGGGTGCGTCCGCCTGGACGGCGAAAGTTGAGGCAGGAGAGGGGATACGATGGACAGCCGGCCGGCGGTCACCGAGTCGCCGATGCGCGGTATTTTGCTGAAATGCCTTTCAGTGGTGGTCTTCGTCGCCATGCAAACGGCGATCAAGGCCGGCGGCGAGGGCATCCCCGCCGGCGAGATCGTATTCTTCCGGTCGTTCTTCGCCCTGGTTCCGGTCGTGCTCTATCTCGCCTGGCTCGGCGATCTGAAAACCGCGCTCAAGACCGACAATCTGCCCGCCCATATCGGCCGGGGACTGATTGGCGTCACGTCGATGGGCCTCGGCTTTTACGCGCTGACCCGGCTGCCCTATCCCGAGTGGATCACCATCACCTACGGCGCGCCGCTGTTGACGGTCGTCTTCGCGGCCGTCTTCCTCAAGGAGGTCGTGCGCCTCTACCGCTGGACCGCCGCAATGGTTGGCCTGGTCGGGATCGTGGTGGTGACGTTGCCGAAGCTCACCCTTGGCGGTGAAGCGATCGACGGCGCGGAAACGATCGGCATCGTCGCGGCCGTCATTTCGGCTGCGGTGGCGGCCGTTGCGATGATCCAGATTCGTCGCCTCGTTCGCACGGAGAAGACAGCGACGATCGTTGTCTATTTCTCGCTGACGTCGTCCGGCATCGCGCTTTTCTCGATCTTTTTTGGATGGGTGCTGCCGACATGGGAACAGGCGGTGCTGCTGATCCTGGCGGGGCTGTGCGGCGGAATCGGGCAGTTGCTGCTGACCTCGGCTTACCGCTTCGCCGATACCTCGACCATCGCGCCGTTTGAATACACCTCGATGCTGCTGGCCATCGCCATCGGCTATTTCGCCTTCGGCGAGGCCGCGAGTTCGGCGACGCTCGTCGGCGCGGCCATCGTGATTTCCGCCGGCATCTTCATCATCTGGCGCGAGCATCAACTGGGGATCGAGCGCTCCAAGGCGCGGCGGGTGACGCCGCCGAGCGGTTGAGAGGGCGCCGGCGACAATCGTCATCTGGCCGTGACATTGGCCCTTTAGGTGAGACCGGAACCAGCGCAAGATGGGCTGTTCTTAACCTTCTGAAAAGGGGTCATCCGATGAATGAACATCTGACGAATAGTGCGATCTTCCGAACCACGCAGCTCGAGGAAGCGGCGGGCGAGGGACACAACCCGACCGACAACCGCACCATGGGCGAGATCATTGCCGCGCGCTTCTCGCGGCGCACGTTCCTGCGCGGCTCGCTTGCCGCGACCGCGATCGCCGCAACGGTGAGCCCTTTGGCGCTCGTCGCCGCCGACGAAGCAAAGGCGCAGGACGCGTCCGGATCGCGCTTCGATTTCACCGAAGTCGAGGCCGGCGTCGACGAAACCCACCATGTCGCCGAGGGCTACGACGCCGACGTGTTATTGCGTTGGGGCGACGGAATCTTTCCCGACTCGCCGGAGTTCGATCCGACGGCCCAGACGCCGGAGGCCCAGAACCGGCAGTTCGGCTACAACAACGATTATGTCGGCTACGTCCCGATCGACGGCTCGTCCGAGCATGGCATCCTCGTCGTCAATCACGAATACACCAACGATCACCTGATGTTCCCGGGGATCGTCAAGGTGGAGGATGACAAGCTCGTCGTCGCCGAAGCCGACGAGAACCAGGTCAATGTCGAGATGGCCGCGCATGGCGGCTCCGTCGTCGAAATCCGCAAGGAGGACGGCAAATGGCGGGTGGTGAAGGACGGCGCCAAGAACCGCAGGATCACCGCCGAGACGGAGATGGAACTTACCGGTCCCGCGGCCGGGGATCCGCGCATGCAGACCAACGCCGACCCGACCGGCCGCAAGGTATTCGGCACGTTCAACAACTGCGCCGGCGGCGTCACCCCCTGGGGCACCTACGTGATGGCCGAGGAGAACTTCCATGGCTACTTCATGGGCGAGCTGCCAGCCGATCACCGCGAGGCCAAGAACTACGAGCGCTACGGCGTGCCGGACGGAACATATGCCTGGGGCAAGTTCCACGACCGCTTCGACGTCTCCAAGGAGCCGAACGAGCCGAACCGCTTCGGCTGGATCGTCGAGGTCGACGTCGAGGATCCCAATTCCGTGCCGAAGAAGCGCACCGCGATGGGGCGCTTCAAGCACGAGGGCGCGGAGTCGATCGTCAATGGGGACGGCCGCGTCGTCTTCTATCTCGGCGACGACGAGCGCTTCGACTATGTCTACAAATTCGTGACCGCGGGCACCTACAACACCGACGATCGCGCCGCCAACATGGATTTGTTGGCTGAGGGCACGCTCTATGTCGCGAAGTTCGCCGAGGACGGCACGGTGGAGTGGTTGCCGCTGACCTTCGGCGAGGGACCGCTCACGGCCGAGAACGGCTTCGAAAGCCAGGCGGACGTGCTCATCGAGACCCGCTTGGCCGCCGATTTGCTCGAGGCGACCAAGATGGATCGCCCGGAGGACATTCAGCCCAACGGCTCCAACGGACGTGTCTATGTGATGTTGACCAACAATACCAAGCGCGAGGAGCCAAACCCGGCCAATCCGCGTGTCGACAATGCCTTCGGCCACATCATCGAGATCGCCGAGGACGGCGGGGACTTCGCTGCGACGACGGGCAAATGGGAAATCCTTCTCAAATGCGGCGATCCCTCCGTCGCCGAGGTCGGCGCGACCTTCTCCACGGAAACCACCAAGAACGGCTGGTTCGGCATGCCGGACAATTGCGCCATTGACAGCGACGGTCGGCTCTGGGTCGCGACCGACGGCATGTCGCCGAAGAAGACCGGGCGCACCGACGGCCTCTTCGCCGTCGACACGGAGGGCGAGGCCCGCGGTACCTCCAAGCTGTTCTTCCGTGTGCCGATCGGTGCGGAGATGTGTGGACCGCTGCTCCTGCCGGACATGCAGACCGCGTTCGTCGCGGTCCAGCATCCGGCGGATGGCGGCGAGGATTGGGAGGGCTTCGGCCGTCCGTCCTACTACGAGGATCCCTCGACCCGCTGGCCGGACTTCAAGGACGACATGCCGGTGCGCCCGTCGTTGATCGCCATCACCAAGCAGGGTGGCGGCAAGATCGCCTGATCGCGTACTTTGCCAAGGTTGAATGGGGGCGTCTCGCGGAGGCCGCCCCCATTCAGTTGGAAGGCAAGAGCTCGGCTTCCTCGGCTTCCGGCGTCACGTCGGCGCGGGGGTCGAGCGCAAAGCTCGTCGGCGTCTGGGTGCGCGCCAAAGGCGTCGTCTGGAAGTCGGGCCGCTCGTCGGCCGGCAGCGAGACCCGGCGGAACGTGCGGTAGAACGCATAGGCGGCATAAAGTGCCGCAGCCGTTCCGATCGACTGGAAGATGCCCCGCGGGCCGAAGGTTTCCATGAGATAGGCGGCGTAGAGCGGCCCGATCATCGTTCCCACGCCATAGAGGATCAACAGACCGCTGGAAATCTTCACGAAGTCCTCGTCGGCCGCATAGTCGTTGGCGTGGGCGACCGCGAGCGAATAGGTCGGGTAGATGATGCCGCCGAGGACGAAGGCGACGACGAAAAGCGCGACGGCCCCGGCGTCGGCGAGATACACTCCCGCCGTCGCCCCCGCGACGCCGATTAGGCCCGCGGCACTCATGACATAGCGCCGGTCGACCTTGTCCGAGATACGTCCGAGCGGCACCTGAAAGACGATGCCTCCAGCCATCGCCGCGACGACGAGGGTGGCGATCTCCGTCGTGGAAAGGCCAGCCTTCTGACCGAAGACCGGCGCCATATTGTTCCAGGCGCCTGAGAGAACGCCGGCCAGCAGCACGCCGAAGAAGGCCACCGGCGAATTGCGGAAGATCAGACGCAGATCGATTTTCACGGTGGTCAGCGGCTTGGGTGACGGTGCCTGCGATAGCGCTGTCGGGATCACCGCCATTGCAAAGAGGATAGCGCCAAGCATGAAGGGAATGGCAAGTTCTGGCTTGCTCAGCGGCATGACGTACTGGCCGCCCATCATCGCTGCCATGGTGACGATCATGTAGACGGAAAAGATCGTTCCGCGGGACTCGTTGGTGACCCGTTCGTTGAGCCAGCTTTCGACGACCATGTAGGTGCCGGCCAGGGCAAAGCCGGCGAGCGCCCGGAAGAAAATCCAGGCGACAGGATTGATGACGATGGCGCACAAGAGGATCGAAATCGCCAGGAGGGCGGCGAGGCTCGAGAAGGAGCGCACATGTCCGGCCCGGCGCACGATCAGCGGCATGACAAAGCATCCCAGCGTGAAGGCGATGGCGTAGCTGGTTCCGAAGGCGCCGATTTGATAGCTCGACCAGCCTTCGATCGAACCGCGAACCGGCAGCAGGATGCCCATCAGACCGGCTCCCGCCATCAGGAAGAAGGTCGAGAGAAGCAGCGAGACGATCGGCAGGATCTGGACGGGCATGGGGTTGGCCTTGGCTCAAGATGTCGGCGGGGCAGCTTGTGGGTGCCATGTTTCGGCGCGACAGCTAGGCCTCTGAGAGTGATTTGGCGAGAGGGATTTGCGACACCAGCCGCGACATTTGTCAGACGACGCTCAGTTGGGGGCGGATTTTGCAGCGAGCCGCGTCTTCAGCGCCATGAGGTCGCGCCAGGCGAGGCGCTTTTGCGCCGGCTGGCGTAAGAGATAGGCGGGGTGCAGCATCGCCGTCGCGTCGATCGCCTCATCCGCTTCGATTCCGAAGCTGTAGGTCGTCCATTGCCCGCGGATGCGCAGAATACCTTCTTGCGAGCCGAGGATCGCCTTGGAGGCGGGCGAGCCGAGGCAGACGAGGAGCTTCGGCCGCACCAACTCGATATGGCGCTGCACGAAGGGCAGGCAGATCTGCGTCTCGGCGGGTGTCGGCGGCCGGTTTCCGGGCGGACGCCAAGGCACGGTATTGGTCACGCGGACGGCTTCGCGCTCCAGCCCGATCGCCGCCAGCATCCGGTTGAGAAGCTGGCCTGAGCGGCCGACGAAGGGAACACCCGCCGCGTCCTCCTCCCGTCCCGGTGCTTCTCCCACGAACATCACGTCGGCGGTTTCGCTGCCGTCGCCGAAGACGATCGACTTCGCGGTGATGCGCAGATTGCAGCCGTCAAAATCCGCAAGCGCCGCCTGAAGCTCGGCGAGGTTGGCCGCCGAACGAGCGCGTTCGCGAGCGTCGGCAACGGCGATGTCGTCCGGCACGGCGACGCGCGAGGTCGGAAAGGCGGCGCTGTCAGACGGGCCCGCTATTGGCTTTGCGGTGGGCGCGGGCGCATGCGAGGGATCGGCGGAGGCCGGCCGGGCTGATGGACTTGCATTGCGCGCGCGTCTCGCCTCGATCTCGGCTTGGGTCTCGGCGAAACGGTCGCGCGGCCGCTCTTCCAGAACGACGTCGATCCCGGCCGCGCGATACCATTCCAGTAGCGCGATGGCGGCGTGGCTGGCGGTCGATTGAATCTCGGCGCTCATGGCGTCTTCCTAGCCCATTCCGGCACGCGGCGCGATGGCTGCCCGGAATCTTGCGCGCGTGCTTTCAATGGCCGACGGTCTGGGAAAACAGGTTGATGACGATGATGCCCGCGAGGATCAGGGCCACGCCGACGAAGCCGGCGAAATCGATCGACAGCCGAAACCAGAACAGGTCGATGAATGCCAGGAGCACGATTCCGGTGCCGGACCAGATGGCATAGACGATGCCGACCGGCAGGGTGCGAAGCGGCAGCGACAGGAAATAAAAGGCCAGCACATAGGCGCCGACCGTCACCAGCGACGGCACCAGGCGGGTGAAGCCGAAGGACGATTTCAAGGCTGTCGTCCCGATGATTTCGCAGACGATCGCGACACTCAGATAGAGAAAATTCAAATCCGCCCCCCCCCGGCGCGCTCGACATCCTCTGTCTAGCACCGCCCCGCGCGCTTCGGTCAAGCGGTGCGACGGAGCCCGATAGGCCATCGCATCACCGGATTGACGTTAAGGTCGATCACGATAGAACTCTCGTCCGAACACGCGGGAGCGCTAGTGTAGCGCAAAATAGTGCGGTCGTGGCCATGCGGCCGGGTCGATCGGCGGGAACCGGGACAAGGGATGAGACGATGAGCGAAGCCGAAACTCTGCCCGAACGGGAATCGATGGAGTTCGACGTGGTCATCGTCGGAGCCGGTCCGGCGGGACTGGCGGCGGCCATTCGTCTGAAGCAGATCGACCCCGACCTGACGGTGGTGGTTCTGGAAAAGGGCGCGGAAGTCGGCGCGCACATTCTGTCCGGCAACGTCCTCGATCCGTCGGCACTGGATCGCCTGCTGCCGGAATGGCGCGCGGAAGATACGCCCATCAAGACGGAAGTGACCGAAGATCGGTTCTATTTCTACGGCCCGCAGGGCTCGATCCGCCTGCCGAATGTCCTGATGCCGAAGCTGATGGGCAATCACGGCAATTTCGTCGTCTCGCTCGGCCTCGTCTGCAAATGGATGGCGGAAAAAGCCGAAGCCTTCGGCGTCGAGATTTATCCGGGCTTCGCCGCCTCCGAGATTCTTTATGACGAGTCGAATGCGGTGATCGGCGTGGCGACCGGCGACATGGGCGTGACACGCGAGGGCGAACAGGGATCGAGTTATCAGCGCGGCATGGCGCTGATGGGCAAATACGTGATGATCGGCGAGGGCGTCCGCGGTTCGCTCGCCAAGCAGCTGATCAAGGCTTATGGGCTCGACGAGGGACGCGAGCCGCAAAAGTTCGGCATCGGTCTCAAGGAGCTCTGGGAGATCGAGCCGTCGAAGTCGAAGCCCGGCCGCGTACAGCACTCCTTCGGCTGGCCGCTCGACGGCGGTACCGGGGGCGGATCGTTCCTCTACCATCTCGGCGACAATCAGGTTTACGTCGGCTTCGTCATGCACCTGAACTACAAGAATCCGTATCTCTCGCCCTTCGAGGAATTCCAGCAGTTCAAGACCCACGCCGACGTGGCCAAGCTGCTCGAGGGCGGCAAGCGCATCGCCTATGGCGCCCGCGCGATCACCGAGGGCGGCTGGCAGTCGGTGCCGAAGCTCGTGTTCCCGGGCGGCGCGCTGATCGGCTGCTCGGCCGGCTTCGTCAACGTGCCGCGCATCAAGGGTGCCCACAACGCCATGAGTTCGGGCATGCTGGCGGCGGAAAAGGCGGCCGAGGCGATCAAGGCGGGCCGTTCGCATGACCGGCTGGCGGCCTACGAGGACGAGTGGCGGACCTCACCGATCGGCAAGGACCTGAAGCCGGTCCGGAACGTCAAGCCGCTCTGGTCGAAATACGGCACGATGCTCGGCATCGCGCTCGGCGGTCTCGACATGTGGACGAATTCGCTCTTCGGCTTTTCCCTGTTTGGCACGCAGAAGCACGGCAAGCCGGATTACGCCTGCCTGGAACCGGCGGACAAGCACGAAAAGATCGCCTATCCCAAACCCGATGGCGTCCTCACCTTCGACAAGGTCTCCTCGGTCTATCTGTCCAACACCAATCACGAGGAGGACCAGCCGGTCCATCTTCAGGTGAAGGACCCGGCGCTGCAGCACTCGTCCGAATGGGCGGTCTATGCCGGCCCGTCGCAGCGCTATTGTCCGGCCGGCGTCTATGAATGGGTGGAGGAGAACGGCGCCGAAAAATTCGTGATCAACGCCCAGAACTGCGTCCACTGCAAGACCTGCGACATCAAGGACCCCAACCAGAACATCAACTGGGTCCCGCCCCAGGGCGGCGAGGGGCCGGTCTATCAGGTGATGTGAGACTTATTGGCGTTCGACGATTGTAGACGTGGCATCGGCTCCCGAAGTGTTGCCCGCGACACCGAATGTCACCAGCAGCGGCAGATGATCCGAGCCGGTCGCCGGCTGCCGCCCGACACTGATGATCTTCACGCCCGGCGAGACGAGAACGTTGTCGATCGGCAGGCCGGCATAGGGCGCGAGCCAGCCGGTGAGCGGCCGGAACAACCAGCTGGGCCCGACATTCGGCACGATCCCGGTGCCGCTCGCGGCGGCGTAGGTTCTCAGCGCCGCGCTCCAGGGTGCTGCGTTGAAATCGCCGGCAATGAGGACGGGCGTCCCGAGCCGGCGGAGCCGTCGGAGACGATCCTGCAGCCGTTCGAGCTGCCGCCACTGCCCTCCCGGCCAGGGCCAGGTCAGATGTTGGGTGGCAATGGTGAGCGCCTGGCCGTTGAAATCGACGGTTCGGCTGGCAAATGTGCCGGGACGGTCGCAATCGCCCGGCTCGTCGGTTGCGAAGGGCCGACGCGACAGGATCACGACATCGAAATAGGCGCGAGGACCAGTGCAATCGAACCGGTAGGGATATCGCGCGGAGAGGGATTGCAGCAGCGGCCGCCACTTTTTTCGCGCCTCCTGCAGGGTCACGACGTCGGGCGAAAGTTCCCCGATGAGCCGGATCGCCGCCGTGCGATCGGTGGCGCTCCAGCGCAGGTTCATCTGCAGTAAGGTGTAGCGCGCCGGTGCCGCGATGGCTTTGCCTGGAGACGATGCGGGCAGCATCGCCGGATAGACCGAAAAAAAACCGAACGCACCGAGGATGATCGCCGCCAGACCCGTCGTGACAGGTCGGATGACAAGGAGCGCAAGCCCGGCGAGCAACAAGAGCGCGGCCAGATGCGCGCGAAAGTGGGCCAGCGAATCGAAGAACGGCACGATGTCGCCGAAATAGCCGCTGGCGAACGCCAACGCCGCAGCGAGCGCAAGCGCCTGCGCAAAGGCGCGGCTGATGCGGCGCCGGTCGGAAGGGCGGGGGTTCGACACGGCGCCGCCTACTGGAACGCGGTCTCGAAGAACGAGCGCAGCTTGCGCGAATGCACCCGTTCTGAGGGCAGCTCCGACATCAGTTCGAGCGCACGCATGCCGATCCGCAGATGCTGCGAGACCTGCCGCTTGTAGAATTCCGTCGCCATACCGGGGAGCTTCAGTTCGCCATGCAGCGGCTTGTCGGAGACGCAGAGCAGGGTGCCGTAGGGAACGCGGAAACGAAAACCGTTCGCCGCGATCGTCGCCGATTCCATGTCGAGGGCGATGGCCCGAGACTGCGACAGGCGTTCCACCGGTTCCTTGTGATCGCGCAATTCCCAATTGCGGTTGTCGATGGTCGCGACAGTCCCGGTCCGCATGATCTTCTTCAACTCGTAGCCTGACAGGCCGGTGACCTCCTCCACCGCTCGCTCCAGCGCCACCTGTACCTCGGCGAGCGCCGGGATCGGCACCCACAGCGGCAGATCGGCGTCGAGGACGTGGTCCTCACGCACATAGGCATGGGCAAGGACGTAGTCGCCGAGTTCCTGGCTGTTGCGCAATCCCGCGCAGTGTCCGAGCATCAGCCAGGCATGCGGCCGCAAGACCGCGATGTGGTCGGTGATGGTCTTGGCGTTCGAGGGGCCGACGCCGATATTGACCATGGTGATGCCGTGGCCGTCGTCGCGTTTCAGGTGATAGGCCGGCATCTGCGGCAGCCGAAGCGGCGCCATGCCTTCGCTCGGCTCGCGCGTGCCGGCCGGGGTGACGACGTTGCCGGGCTCGACGAAGGCGGTATAGCCGCCGCCACCTTCCGCCATCATCTCGCGCGCCAGCATGCAGAACTCGTCGACATAGAACTGGTAGTTGGTGAACAGGACGAAGTTCTGAAAGTGCTCCGGTCTGGTCGCGGTATAATGCGAAAGCCGGTGCAGCGAATAGTCGACCCGTTGCGCGGTGAACGGTGCGAGCGGTAGCGCCTCGCCGTCCCGCGGCTCGAAATTGCCGTTGACGATCCGGTCGTCGGTCGCCTCCAGGTCGGGCACGTCGAAGATATCGCGCAAGGGGCGATCGAGTTTCTCGGCCAACCCTCCATCGACGTAGGAGCCTTCACTGAAGGCGAAGTGCAACGGGATCGGCGTGGTCGAATCGCCGACCGTGACGGGCTGACCGTGATTGCGGATCAAAAGGTCGACCTGCTCGACGAGATAGCGCTCGAACAGATCGGGACGGGTGATCGTCGCGGCATAGCGGCCGGGCCGCGGGACATGGCCGAAGGCGAGCCGGGAATCGACCCTCGCGTGGGTCGCCGTCGTCAGCGAGATTTCGGGATAGTAGGCGCGGTAACGCTTGCCCCCGCGGCCCTTCTCTAAAACGCTATCGAATGTGTCGGACAGAAACCCGACCGACCGGTCGTAAAGCCGGGTCAGTTCGGCCACGGCCTCACCCGCGTCGTTGAAGGGCCGTTGCCGCGCGGGCTCGGGGGTCTGGAAATCGGGATCGGCCGGCAACGGAAAGGGCTTGGTCATGCCCTTGTTTAGCTCGCCGGCATGGCGCGGAGAAGACGAGCGGGCTTAAAATTTCGCCCGCGTTGTGACCGGATCGCGTTCAAGCGGACAGACGATTCCGTTCCGGTAGCCGCAATCGCTTCCCGCCACCGAGGCAAAGGCGCTGCCGGGGCGGTTCACGGAGTTCTGGGCCAGAAAACTGAAGCTCACCCCAAAGAGCGCGATTAGCGCGGTGATGATTGTCAATCGCGTCATCATGGCGTCGTCCTAAACGATTTTTCCCATGTTTGCACGGGCTGCCTGAACCGAAGCTGACGAAAAACGCCGGGCCGGACGCCGATGATGAACGCTGCGTTGGATGGAATTCAGCTTTGCGCTTCGCCTTCGCGGCCCTAGGTCGGTGGTCACGCCAACTCGCGATGACAGGAATTTCTGCGATGCCGACCCAGTCCGATCCGATCAAGCTGTATTACTGGCCGACGCCAAACGGCTGGAAAATCTCCATCATGCTGGAGGAACTCGGCCTCCCCTACGATATCGAATACGTCAATATCGGCGCGGGCGACCAGTTCAAGCCGGAATTCCTGGCAATCGCGCCGAACAACCGGATGCCGGCGATCGTCGATCCGGAGGGGCCGGATGGCGCGCCGATCTCGGTGTTCGAGTCCGGCGCGATCCTGCAATATCTCGGCCGCAAGTTCGGCAAATTCTATCCGAGCGAGGAACGGGCCCGGGTCGCGGTCGAGGAATGGCTGTTCTGGCAGGTCGGCGGCCTCGGGCCGATGGCGGGCCAAGCCCATCACTTTCGCAATTACGCGCCCGAGAAGATCGCCTACGGAATCGACCGCTACACCAACGAGGTGAACCGGCTCTACGGGGTGATGAATCGACGCCTGAAGGACAACGACTATCTCGGCGGCGCCGATTATTCGATCGCCGACATGGCGGCGATCGGCTGGGTGGTGCCCTACAAGAACCAGGGTCAGGATCTGGAACAGTTTCCCGATCTCAGGCGCTGGTTCGATGTCGTCAAATCGCGCCCGGCGGTTTCCAAGGGTTTGGACATCGGCAAGGCGGAACGCGAGAAGATGAACCTGGCCACCGACAGCAACGCCCAGAGCGTCCTGTTCGGTCAACGCGCCCGCGCCTGACGCGGGATGACAATGGCGCCGCGTTGTTCTCGGTCAGACAGGAACCTCGACCCGCAAACTGCGGCGGGTTGGTTCACGAAAAGCCGCGCCGGCGGTCTCAGACGCGGACCCAGATTTGCGTCTTGCAGAAGATCTTCAATGCGCAGCCGGTCAGCTTCAGCCGTCCACCCTCCACGCGCGCCTTGCCGTTATAGGTCCGGTCCTCGCGGGGATCGGTGACGGTGCCGACATATTCCACGCCGGCCCCGGACATCTGCCCGACCGACTTGCCCTTGTGCTCGCCGGTAATGACCTGAGCGCAGTAGGCGTTGCCGCACGACGTCACCTTGACGATGCCGCCCCCCGGCGCGCGCCATTTTCCGACGATCGGCTCGGCCGAGAGCGTCGGCGACGTGATGGCCGCGATAGCGGTGATGGCAAGGAGTAGCTGGCGCATGCTCTGTTCCTGTTCGCTGGGACGTCCCCGCGCGAACAGTAGGGTCGGATTTGGGCAGCACGGTGGCCCGGCTTGGGTGCGCCGCATGGCGCGCCGAGCGCATCGTGAGAGTTTCCAGCAGGCGGTCGCTGTCAAAGACGGTTGAGGTTCTGCGACCGGCAGAACAGGCCGCCGAGCACGCAGCCCGAAATCGACAGCGTGTTGCCGGAAAGGTTGCCCTTGCCGGAATATTGCTTGCCGCCCTTGGTGTAATCGGTCACCGAGCCGGCATATTGGCCGCCGCCCTTGGGCTGCATTTGGCCGAAGGTTTTGCCCTTGTAGGGGCCGTTCGTATAGGTCAAGCAAAAAGCGCTGCCGCAGGGCGCGATCCTGGCGTCATAGCCGGACGGCATCCGCCATTTGCCCTCGATCGGATCGGCGTTTGCGACGCCGGCCATGGCGAGGCCGAAGCACGCTGCCGCAAGGAATACGCATCTCATTTCTTCCTCCCACGGGAACGACCGGACGATCGACCGTCGCCCGCCTATATTCCCTTGACGTAAGCGTAATTGAAACGCGGAAAATCGCAAGTGGCATGTTCGGGCCCCAAACAGCCGGGAAAGCCGCGCCGGGCGCTGGCCCTTGTGGCAACGCGGTTAGCGTCCGGTAAAGCCGAGGCCCGCGCGATTTGAGTCGATTATCGATATTGCCCGTTCATTTCAAATCGTTACCGCATATGAGGGCGGCTTTTCCGTCGGCGACGTTTAAGTCTAATTAAGCTCGAACTTTAATCGCCTTTTCAGTCGTGCCGGTCATTCTGACGCCATCGGACAGCAGCCCGATCAATAGCGACAGGGACGCAAAGACAATGGCTCGCATCGACTTCCAGAACTACTCCGAACCGACGGTCAACGGTGCCGCGTTCGTCGACGCCGACATCCTCCTCGACCTCGGCATGCGGGCGGCCTCGGGCCGCGACGGCGCAGTAAATTTCATCGCCGCCCACATGTATTTCAACCTGGCCGACCGCAAGGGCGCCGAAGATGCCGCCTTCCATCGCCAGGATATCGCCGGACAGATGTCGAAGTCGGAGATCGCGGCCGCGTTGCGCGCCGCCCGCGAATGGCTGACCGTGCATTAGAGTGCCGTGCGCCCAGTCGGGTGCATAAAGGACACGCCAATACGGCGATTGAGCATCGGAACGACCCGACGCCGGATTCCGCGTTTTGGTCCGATGCTCTGGGCTTCGAGATCGACCGCGACGTCAGGCCGCCTTGGGCGCGCCGACTTCTGCGATCGCGCCCGCAAGGGCCGTCTCGAACAGTGCCAGATCCTCATCCCGTCCGACCGTGACGCGGATCATCCGATCGAGCGGAGCCACACCCGGCATCCGGATAAAGACGCCGCGGCGGATCACCGCCTCGAGCAGCGTGCTCGCATAGTCGCCATCGCCGCCGCAATCGATGGCGACGAAATTGGTGGCCGAGGGCAGGGGGCGAAGCCCGGCCCGTAGCGCGATGTCGGCCAGCCGGGCCCTCGCGGAGATGATCTTGGCAATCGCCTCCCGCAGATAATCCTGATCTTTCAACGCCGCCAATGCCCCGGCTTGCGCCACGCGCGACACGCCGAAATGGTTGCGCACCTTGTCGAACTGACCGACCGTGTCCGGCTGGCCGATCGCGTAGGCAATCCGCATGCCGGCCATGCCGTAGGCTTTGGAGAAGGTGCGAAATCGCAGGAGATTGGGTCGCATCAACGTGACCGGGGGCAGCGATGAAGCGGGAGCGAAGTCGCAATACGCCTCGTCGAGCACGAGGATCGTCTCTTCCGGTAGCTCCGTGATCAGGCGCTCCACCGCAGCGGCCTCGTGCCAGGAGCCGGTCGGATTGTCCGGGTTGGCGAGATAGACGAGCTTCGGACGCAGCGCCTTGGCCCGCTCGACCAGGCCGTCGATATCCTCATGATCGTCCGCCCGGTAGGGGACGAAGTCGACTGATGCGCCGTAGCCGATGGCATGATAGTTGAAGGTCGGATAGGCGCCGCGCGACGTCACGACCACATCGCCGGGCCCGCAGGTCAGCCGCACAAGATAGCCAAGCAGACCGTCTATGCCTTCGCCGACCGTGACGTTCTCGAAGCCGATGCCGAGATGGCCGGCGAGCGCCTGTTTGAGCTCGAAGTTCTCCGGGTCGCCGTAGGCCCAGCTCCCGTGCGCCGCTTCGGCCATGGCCGCGACCGCGTTCGGCGACGGGCCGAAGACGTTTTCGTTGGCGCCGAGCCTCGCCTTGAACGGCACGCCGGTGCGGCGCTCGATCGCCTCCGGGCCGACGAAGGGGACGGTGGCGGGAAGCGATCGGGCGAGGGAGGTGAAGAGTGGCATGGCGATCCAGATCAAGGGCTAAGCGCACAAAGCGGAATCAATTGGCTACCGGGGTCGCTGTGATTTTGATTCAACGCGGCGGTCGCCTGTCGCTCCGTCCGTTGCGGCGGCGTTCTCGTATCACTCGGTATCGACGCGTTCGAGCCCCTTGGCGAAGCGTCGTGCGTTGGCGACATAATGCTCGGCTGCGGCCTCGAGCCCGGCGACCGCTGCGTCATCGAGTATGCGCGCCACCTTGGCCGGCGCGCCGACGATCAGGGAATTGTCGGGAAACTCCTTGCCCTCGGTAACCAACGCGTTGGCGCCGACGATCGAGTTCTTGCCGATCCGGGCGCCGTTGAGGACCGTCGCGCCCATGCCGATCAGCGAATTCTCGCCGATGGTGCAGCCATGGACGATGGCGCCGTGGCCGATCGTGCAGCCGGCGCCGATGGTCAGCGGAAAGCCGGGGTCACTGTGCAGCGTACAATTGTCCTGGATGTTGGTGTTCTCGCCGATCGTCATCCATTCATTGTCGCCGCGCAGCACCGAGCCGAACCAGATATTGGCATTTCTGCCGAGGCGCACCCGTCCGATGACATGGGCGCCTGGCGCAACGAAGAACTCGCTGTCGGGCGAGGTTTCGGGGCGGTCGCCGTCGAGTGCGTAAAGGGGCATCAGCAAATTCCTCCGGTTGCGGCGGCGAAATTGCGTCAGGCCCGAATGGGAATCAAGCGTCTGTCCGGTGATCGGTCATTCGGAGACGGCCTTAAGCATCGCTTTGGTGACGGACTGGCGCGCGGAGCCATAGTCCGCCCATGGGTCGGTCGCTTCCAGCCGTTCCAGCACAGCATCAATGTCGAAGCCATTGGCTGCGTCGAGTGTCTCCAGTTCGTCCCAGCCGACGGGTGTTGCCACGGGCGCCCCCGCGCGCGAGCGTGTGGAGTAAGGAGCGATGGCCGTCGCGCCGCGCTCGTTGCGCAGCCAGTCGATGAAAATCCGGCCCTTACGCTTGGCCTTGGACATGGTGGCGACGAAACGCTCCGGCTCGGTGTTGGCCTGTGTCTGGGCAAAGCCCTTGGCGAACGCCTTCAACTCCGTCCAGCCCTGCCGTCGTTCAAGCGGCACGACCACATGCACGCCCTTGCCGCCGGTGACCATGGCAAAGCTCTGGAGGCCGAGACCGGCGAGCCGGTCGCGAAGGTCGAAAGCCGCCGCCTTCACGTCCGCAAAGCCCAGGCCTTCGTCCGGGTCGAGGTCGAAGACCAGCCGGTCGGGCTTTTCCAGCAGATCGTTGCGCGCGCCCCAGATGTGGAATTCCAGCGTTCCCATCTGCACCGCGCCGACAAGCGCGGCGGCGTCTGGCAGGGTCAGATAGTCGGCGGTGCCGCCGTCCTTTTCGGGGACCGCTACCGTCTTCACCGCATCCGGGAAGCCGCCGGTGTCGTGCTTCTGGAAGAAGCAGTGCTTGTTGCGGCCCTGCGGACACCGCACCAGCGAGACCGGGCGATTGCCGGCATGGTCGAGCATGCGGTCCGCTGCTGCTTCATAGTAACGCGCCAGATCGAGCTTGGTCACGCCCTGGCTGTCATAGACTACGCGATCCGGACTGGTGAGCCGGACACCGGCGACGGTAACGGGCGCGCCATCGGAGCGCCGGGAGGCGGATGGGCTTCCCGTGCTCCTTTCCGCGTTCGCCGGCTTCGCGCCCGCGGATTTCATCTGCCTGGGAAGCTCGTCGGTCACGGCCTTGGCCTCCTTGTCGTCGCGCAAGCCCTTGAACACGCCGTGGCGGATGTGGCCGTCGGCGGTGAATTCGGCGAAGTCGATCTCCGCAACGAGCGTCGGCATGACGAAACGGGCGTCGCGCCTGACGTCCTTCGGCAGCGTATCGAAGGGGGAGGTCTTGCGCGAGAGGCTGTCGAATCGCTCTGCAAGGTCTGTCAGCGTGGTTTGGTCGAAGCCGGAGCCGACTCGCCCGCGATAGCGCAGCGTCTTGCCCTCCATGACGCCGACAAGGATCGAGGAGAAGGCACGATCCTTCTTGTCCGATGGCGACCAGCCGCCGACGACGAATTCCTGCCGGCGCGTGCATTTGACCTTCAGCCAGGACTTGCCGCGCCCGGACCGGTAGGGCGCGTCGGCGCGCTTGGCGACGATGCCCTCGTGGCCGGCTCCGCAAATCGTCTCCAACACCGCCGGGCCGTTGCCCGACACGTGCTCGCTATAAAGAAGCAGATCGGTGGGCGTACGATCCAGCAGCGCCTTCAGTGCGGCCTTGCGCTCGGTGAGCGGCCGCCTGGTCAGATCCTTGCCGTCCAGGCGCAGCAGGTCGAAGCAGAAGCAGGCGAGGGGACCGCTCTCGCCGAGGTGCCGTTGCAGGGTCGAGAAATCCGTCTTGCCATTATCGTCGAATGCGACGATCTCCCCATCGATCAGGGCATTGCCGCAATCGAGCCCCTTCGCGGCCTCGCCGATCGGCCCGAACTTGTCGGTCCAGTCCTTTTCGTTGCGGGTCCAGCACCGCACCTGCCCCTTGCCGACCGCGATGATGACCCGGTAGCCATCATATTTCATCTCGTGCAGCCATCCATCGCCCTCGGGCGCGGCGTCGACCAGCGTGGCCAGTTGCGGGGGATGGAAACGCGGCAGCGGCAGCGAGGCGGTGGATCCTTCTCCCCCCTTTGCCTTGGCCGGCTTCTTGGTCCCGGTTCGGCTGGACTTGGCGGCGGGCTCGCCGGGCCGCCGGGTTTCGGCCCAGCTTTCGTCACCCTTGGCGATCGCCGCCATGGTGAGGCCGGTCTTGACGCTCTTGTCGGCGCTGAGAAGGTTGCGGCGCCGGTCCACCGCCTCGTCCTTTTCCTTTATCAGCAGCCAGTTCTCCCGCGTCTCCTTGCCGCGCGGCTTCATGCGCACCAGTGCCCAGTTGCCCCGCATCCGCTCGCCGGCAAGGCGCATCTTCAGGCTGCCCTTCTCGAAACCCTTTTCGGGGTCCTCCAGTGGCTCCCACGAACCCTGGTCCCATAGCATGACGGTGCCGCCGCCATATTGGCCCTTGGGGATGGTGCCCTCGAAGGTCCCGTAGTCCATCGGGTGATCCTCGGTCCGGACTGCCAGGCGCTTGTCGGCGGGGTCGAGGCTCGGCCCCTTGGTCACAGCCCAGCTTTTCAGGACGCCGTCCCATTCGATGCGGAAATCGTAGTGGAGCCGCGTCGCGTCGTGCTTCTGCACGCAGAAGAACAAGGCGCCATCGCCGGTGTGCGGCGCCGACGATCCGGCGGGCTCGCGGGTCTTGGAAAAATCGCGCTTCTGGCGGTAGGTGCCGAGGAGATCGTCGCCCTTCACCGCCATCGCGTCGACCGTCAGGCGCTCTTGCGCCGGCTGGGCGGGGCCTTGGTCGCCGGCTTGGCGCTCTTCGCGGATTTGCCCGACGTGGCGGCGCGAGACTTCGTGGTCCGTGCCTTGGCGGATGGCTTGCGATTTTCCGCCGCGCCAGCCTTCGACCCGGCGGAGCCACCGTCGCCCTCGAGGCTCTTTTTCAACGTCGCCATCAGGTCGACGACGTTGCTGCCCTTGTTGGACGGCGCCGGCTCGTCTTCCTCGATCGCGATCGTCGCCTTGCCGCCTTTTTTCCGCTTTTCGGCGATCAGCTTCTTCAGCGCGTCGGTGTAGTGGTTCTTGAAAGCGGATGCGTCGAAGGGCGCGGATTTCTTGGCGATCAGCTGGGCGGCGACGTCGAGCAGGTCTTCATCCGTCTCCGCGTCGGAAATGTCGGAAAAGATGGAATCGGATTTGCGGACCTCGTCCTCGTAGTGCAGCGTCTCGAGCAGGAGGCCGTTGCCGCACGGGCGAAGGGCGATGAGGTACTCCTTGCCGCGCAACGAGAGTTGGCCGAGCCCGGTCTTCTGCGACTGGCGTAGCGCGTCACGCACCACCCGGAACGCATCCTCGGCGAGTTCGTCCTGCGGTACGACGTAATAGGGTTTGTTGAAATAGAGCGGCGGGATGGAGCAGGTATCAACGAACTGGACGAGCTCCAGCGTCTTTTTCGTCTCCAGCTTGACGTCCTCGATCTCCTCGTCGGTCAGGAGAACATATTCGTCCTTGGCGATCTCGTAGCCTTTGACGATGTCGTCCTTGTCGATCGGACCGATCCCGTCCACGACCTTGTCGTAATGAATGCGCTTGCCGCTCTCGCGGTGGATCTGGCGGAAGCTGATCGACGCACCGGTCTGGGTGGCCGAGAACATTTCGACGGGGATCGAGACAAGCGACAGACGTATCTGCCCTTTCCAAACGGGGCGTGGCGCCATTTTTTTAACTCCGGACATGATGACTGCCGCTACGGGAGACAGAACGGCGTGAAGGCCCGACTCGTTCCGGCGAGCAGTCAGCATTCCCGCGCCGCCCGGCAGGCGTCCCGAGGACCTGAAAAATCGGGGGCGCGTTTCGTCCCCTCTTGCCAAGGGCATGCGCGCGGTTAAGCAGGGACCATCGATGAATCAGCCAAGGCACCGCCCTTGATCCGGATCCTTCACACCGCCGACTGGCAGATCGGCAAGCCGTTCGGCACGTTCGAGCCCGACCGCCGGGGTGAACTGCGCGCCGAGCGTTTCGCCGCCGTCGCGCGCATCGCCGCGCTGGCCGAGGAGCGCGGTTGCGACGCGGTGCTCGTCGCCGGCGACGCCTTCGACAACAATGACGCCAGCGATCGCGACCTGAACCGCACGCTTGACGCCATGGCCGGTTTCCGGGGTCCATGGGTGATGTTGCCCGGCAATCATGATGCCGCGTTGAGCGTGTCGGTCTGGACGCGCCTGCGCCGGCTGACGACCAAGGCGACGATCATGATCGCGGATCGCCCCGAGCCGGCGGTTCTGAAGGGCGGGGCGCTCGTCATCTTCCCGGCGCCGCTGATCCGCCGCCGCGAGGGGGCCGATCTCACCGAATGGTTCGATCACGCGGCAACGCCCTCCCATGCAGTGCGCGTCGGCCTTGCCCATGGCGCGGTGCTCAACCGGCTGCCGGAAAAGGCCGAAGCCGGCAATCCCATCGCCGACGACCGGGCCCACAGGGCAAAGCTCGACTATCTGGCGCTCGGCGACTGGCATGGCTTCGTCGAGATCGCGCCGCGCACGGTCTATGCCGGGACCCCGGAGCCGGACCGCTATCCCGCCAATGCGCCAGGTCACGTCGCGATCGTTGAGATCGACGCGCCGGGCGTTGCGCCGCGGATCGAACGGGTCCGCACTGCGCGTTTCGACTGGCGGTCGATGGATGTGCGGCTCGACGGCGGCATCGGCGCGCTCGACGAAGCGCTCGCGACATTGGCGCGTCCGGGCGAGACACTGCTAAACCTGACGCTGTCCGGCAGCCTGTCGCTGCGCGAGCGGGTGCGGCTCGACGAGGCGCTCGCAGACTGGCGCGCGCGCCTTTTCGATCTGCGCCTGTCGGACGATGGCCTTCTGGACGAGCCGGACGAGGAGGATCTCGACCATATCGACGTCGGTGGATTCGTGCGCGTGGCGATCGAACGGCTGCGGGCGAAGGGCACTGATCCGCAGGACCCCGAGCGCGCGGCGGCCAAGCTGGCGCTGCGGATGGCCTATGTCGAACACCGGCGCCTCGCGTCGGGGAACGGCTGAGCGATGTATCTGAGATCGTTGAAACTGACGGATTTTGCCGGTGTCGGCTCGGTCAATCTGCCGAATTTCGAGCCAGGGCTCAATGTCGTGGTCGGCGACAACGAAGCCGGCAAATCGACACTGTTGACCGCGCTTCGGGCGGCCTTCTTCCAAAAACATCGCGCCGGCGGCGAGGCGGTGAAGATGCTGGCGCCCTACAATCGCCAGGCGCGGCCGGAAGTCGCGGTGGAATTCGATATCGACGGCACCGCCTACACGCTTCGCAAGGCATTCGTCCAGCGCCCGTCGGCGGATCTGTCCTGGCCGGGCGGAAGCCTGTCCGGCGATGCGGTGGAAGAGCGGCTGGCCGAGTTGTTCCGCTTTTCCCATCCCGGCCGCGGCGATTCCAAGCTCAGCGAGCATCAGGGTGCGTTCGGGCTTCTCTGGGTCGAGCAAGGGCGCTCGACCGGCGGCCTCGATATCGGCGTCGGCAAGGATGCCGTCACCGCCTCGCTGGAAGGGGAGGTGGGCCATATCCTCGGCGGTGAGCGTGGCCGCTCGCTGCTCGCCGCGACGAAGGCACTGCAGGACCGCTTCTTCACCGATACGCTGCGCGTGGCGTCGGCCTCGCCGATCCGCGCGGCGGAAGAGCGGCGCGAGGAACTGCGCACGGAACTCAAGGCTAAGCTGGCCCTTCGCGCTGATTACGACGAGAAGCTCGACCGGTTGCGGCGCCGGCGCGAAACGCTTCAGTCCTACGAGCGCGACGACGCGATCGCCAAGGCGGAAGCCGCGGTCGAGGCGGCGGAAACCGCCTCCCGGGCCGCCGAGATGCTCGACCGGGAACGCGGCGAAGCCGAACGCGAGCTTCGTCACGCGCTTGCCAAGCGCGACGGCGCCGCCGAAATCCTGCGCCGGCGCGACAAACTGATCCAGGCGAGCGCGAACGCGTCGCAGGCGGCCGAGGCAATCGCCGCTTCCCTTGCTGCGCTGCGTACGCGGGCGGTCGAGGAGCGCTCGGAGGTCGCGCGGCTCGAATCGCGGCGTGCCGAAGCCAAGGCCGCCGCCGATCAGGCCGAAGCGGCGGACGAGGCGATTCAGCTTCGAGCCGAGCTGTCGCGCAAGCAGGAAGAGCTGGCCAAGGCTCGCGAGCGGATCGAAACCGCGCGCGCGATCGAGGAGCAGCTTTCCGAATTGCGCCACGCCGCGACTGGGGCCGGCCTCGATCAAAAGGCGCTGGCGGCGATCGAGGCGGCGGAGCAATCGCGCCGCGAGGCAGCGATTCGGTTGTCCGTCGCCGCGCCGAAACTGTGGTTGGAGCCGGCTGCCGGTAAGGCTGTGCTGGACGACACCGGGCGGGCGGTGGAGACCGAAGGATCGATCGATATCACCGGCCGCAGCGTTTTCGATCTGGAAGGTTTCGGCCGGATCGTCATCGAGCCCGGCGCCGATGCCGGCGCCATGGCTCGTGATGCAGCCACGGCCGAGGCCGCATTCGCCACGCTGCTCTCCCGACACGGGGTTGCCTCGCTGGACGAGGCGCGGCGGCGCGTTCAGGCGGCCGAGGAGCGGCGGATCGCGGCGGAGACCCTGAAGGCGCGGCTCGAGGCCATCCTGCCCGAAGGCCTATCCGAGGCTGCCGCCGCGCTCGAGCTTCACGAAGGCGAGGTCGTCCAGCGTCGTGCGGCGACGGGAGCACTCGCCGAGGAAGACCAGACGAAGGCCGATCCAGCGGCAAGTCGGGCGACTCGCCGGGCCGCAAGGGCTCTGCTGGAGGCCGCGGATACCGAGCTCGACGCTATGCGCCGTCGGGCGGCCGGGTCTTCCGACAAATTGGCGACGGCGGAGGGGGAAGACGGGTTCCGCCAGGCAGAAGCCGAGCGGCTGCGGAACGAGCATCTCGAGGCCGAAGCGAAGCGGAGCCGGGCGGCGCTGGCGGAAGATCTCGCCGCCGCCGAAGTCGAGCGGACCGCGAAGGCCGTGGTCCTCGATCAGCGTCAACGCGAATTGGCCGACGTCGATCCCGAAACCGTGACCTTGACCCTTCAATCCAAGCGCCGGGCACTGATCGAGATTCGCCGGCAGGTCGTGGCCCTGCGCGAGGAAGCGGCGGCGCTGGAAGGCGAACTCGGCGGCCACGGGCTGATCGCTCTTGGCGAGGACATCGATCGGATGGCGGGCGAGGTGACTGTCCTCGAGCGGCGGCTGGGCCGCCTTCGGCTTGAGGCCGAGGCTTCAAAACTGCTGCATGCGACGCTGCTAACGGCCCAGCGCGAGGCGCGCGAACACTGGCTGGGACCGATCAAGACGCAGGTGGCTCCCTATCTGCGGCTGATCCACCCGGGAACCGAGATCGAGTTCGACGAGACGACGCTGGAAATTCGGGGGCTGCATCGCGCCGGGGTCGAGGAACACTTCCAACGCCTTTCGGCCGGAGCGCGCGAGCAAGTGGCCGTGGTCACCCGAATCGCGCTGGCGCAGGTGCTGAAAAAGGGCGGCCACCCGACGACGGTGATTCTCGACGATGCGCTGGTCAATACGGACGAAAAACGCCTGGAGCGCATGCATCTTGTGCTGCAAAAGGCCGCGGCGGAGCTGCAGATCATCGTTCTGACCTGCCGCGAACGCGATTTCCGCGGACTGGGGGCGCCGCTCTTCCGAATCTGAGGCCGCAAACGGGCCATTTCGGCCGCTTCGCCGTCTGATGGAGCTGTTCTGCGCTTTTTTCGGCTGTTTTCGCCAATTCCTTAATAGTGGGTAAACGAAAAAGTTGCATCGCCGCAACAGGGGTGTGTCCAAAGCGTCCCATCCCGCCCATTGTGGCAATTAGGCGATTGCATCCGAACCGGTGCTGGATAATGTCGCGTCAGAAAGATCGCGGGGGCAAACGCTTCGGACTTTCGCAGAAGGGGATGGGGCAGGGAAGGCTGTCCTTCATAAACAAGGCCCAACCCTAACCTATAATTTGACTGGAGGTCAGAACATGAACATCAAGAGCCTTCTTCTCGGCTCCGCTGCGGCACTCGTCGCAGTCTCCGGCGCCCGCGCTG
This sequence comes from Aurantimonas marina, assembly GCF_017183135.1. GTDB lineage: Bacteria > Pseudomonadota > Alphaproteobacteria > Rhizobiales > Rhizobiaceae > Aurantimonas > Aurantimonas marina. The sequence continues at coordinate 139,679 of NZ_JADDXW010000008.1, forward strand.
CGGACGTCATCGTGCCCGTCGCCGCCGAGCCTGCCGACTACGTTCGCGTCTGCGACGTCTACGGCGCCGGCTTCTACTACATTCCGGGCACCGAGACCTGCCTGTCGATCGGCGGTTATGTGCGTTTCCAGTACAACGTCGCTGGCGGCATCGAGGATGACTTCGGCAACGACTACCTTCGCAACTCCGAGGGCGACAACTATCAGGCCGGCTCCGTCGTCCGCGTTCGCCTGAACTTCGACGCTCGCGAAGAGACCGAGCTGGGCACCCTGCGCGCTTTCGCTCGCGTCCAGGCTCAGAACGCCTTCGGTGCCTACAGCAACGACGCCAACTACCGCATGGACTTGGGCTACATCCAGCTCGGTGGCCTCACCATGGGTTACTTGGACACCCTCTGGACCGAGGGCGACGGCCTGCTGACGGACACGGACCTGCCGGTCGGTGACTATCAGACCAACCGCGTCTCCTACACCTACGCGGCAAATGGCTTCACGGCTGCTCTGTCGCTCGAAGACGACGGCACGGGTGATTTCGCTCCGGACGTTGTCGGTCGCCTGGCCTATGCCGGTGGCTGGGGCTCGATCTACCTCGCCGGTTCATACGACGAGCAGGTCCTGGGTGGTCTGGTCACCCCGGCTTCCTTCACCGCGGGTTCGGGCTTCGTCATCAACGGTGCGGGCGTGATCGTTCCTGCCTCGGCAACGTTTGTCAACGGTATCGATCCGAGCACAGCCGGTGACGGCGCGTTCGCTCTGAAGGGTGGTCTGTCCCTCAAGGACCTGATCGTGGCCGACTCCGAGCTGAAGGTCGAGGGTAGCTATGCCTTCGACCCGTCGAGCTACTCGACGATCGGCCTGTTCTCGAACGCTCGTACCCTCGGCACCCAGATCGACCTCCTGACGGGCACCCTGCCGGTCGAGTGGCAGGTCGGTGCCGGTTACAAGCAGTCGTTCGGCAAGCTCGGCGTCGCGGTCTCCGGTGTCTACGGCGAGACCTTCGACACGTACGGCTACACGACGGCAACCGCTTTCACGAATCGCGGCAACGGCGAGTACTACAAGCTGGTCGGTAACGTCGAGTACGAGATCACCAAGAATTTCGACATGCTGGCGGAAATCTCTTACGCCAACATCGACTTCAGCGGCCAGAACGGCTTTGTCGACAACTCGATCGATCAGACGGCGGGCTTCCTCCGCTTCGTCCGTTCTTTCTAAGAGTCGCTACACAGTCTGGAGAGCCCGGTGTTCGCGCCGGGCTCTTTTTCATTTGTGACGGCGAAAAAACGGACTTCTCCCCCGTCCCGGGCCCTGCCGTCCCGTTCGCCGGCAACGATTGTCGCGGCGCCGCGCCGGCTAGCGAATACCGACCTTGGCAATAGGAGCCTATCGATTGCGCTGAACGGGATCGTTCAGCTAGGTGCGGCGCGCGGTTCGATGCGGCAGGCGAGGGAAAGGCAGCCGCGTTTTTTAGGCGGCGCTGCGCTAGGCCGGGGTGACAGGCGGTTGCGGATGAGGGGTCGAAGGCCGACGCCGCCGCCGCCGGAGTGGCAATAAACGTCAACACGCATGCCGCCGACGCGAAGCCGGACGACCTCACCTGGATCAAGGGAATCGGGCCGACGGTGGAGCGGCTGCTGTTTGAGCGAGGCATCTTCCGCGTTCACCAGATTGCGGCTCTCGGCGATGACGAGATCCGGGTCATTGAGCGGACGGTCGGCTTGGCCGGCCGGATCGCGCGAGAAGCCAGGATCACACCGGCGCGCGCGCTGTAGCAACACCGGGAGGCGGACTAATCGCAGCCCGGCTCTCGCTCGTTTGCAGCGAGGCGGCGGGTGTCAACCGGCCCGCCCGAACCGCAGATCCCGTTCGACGTCGACGCTCGCGCCGAGCCTCATCTTGTAGACCTGATAGTTCTCGATGATGCGCTGGACGTAGTTTCGCGTTTCGGTGAAGGGAATGCGCTCGACCCAGTCGATCACCTCGTCCAAGGACTTGCCGCGCGGATCGCCAAAGCGCTCGATCCACTCGCGCGCCCGGCGTGGTCCGGCATTGTACGCAACGAAGGTCAGGACATAGGAGCCGCCGAAATCGGCGATCTGTTCGCCAAGGAAACGGGCGCCGAGCGTGGCGTTGTAGCCCGGGTCGCTGGTCAGGCGCTCGGAAGAATAGGGCAAGCCGGCCTTGCGCGCGATGCTTTTCGCCGTCCCGGGCATCAATTGCAGCAAGCCGAGCGCGCCGGCTGGCGACCGCGCCTTGGGATTGAACGCGCTCTCCTGGCGGGCGATGGCGTAGGCCAAGGCCTTGCCGGCGGAGGAGATGTTGGCGCTCGCCGGGATGACGCCGATCGGAAAGGCCAGCGCCGGCGCGTCGACGCCGCGCCAATTGGCGAGTTTGCCGACTTGGAGAGCCAGGGCGTGGTCGCCGCGTCGTTCGGCCATGACTGACAGCAGCGCGAGTTCGCCGGGGCTCTCGAGTTCACGGGCCAGCGCGCGATAGAGGCTGTCTGTCCGCCAGTCCGATCCGATCTGCTCGAGCCGTTGGATGGCGCGCACCGCGCGGCGCTGCTCGAAGCGACGGCGATCGGCGTCACTCGGCCGCGGGAAGGCGATCGCGTCCGGTGGCCGCCCGAGCCGGGCGGCGGCGAGCTGGCCGTAATAGGTGGAGCCGTAGCGTGCGGCCGCGGCGTAGTGGTTCGCCGCGTTACCTCCAGCGCCCGCCTCGGCGGCGCGACCCAGCCAGTAGTAGCCGCGTGACAGCGACAGCGGCTTGTTCGACAGTTGAATGATGTCGGCGAAATGCCGGGATGCCGTGCGCGGATCGTTCAGGAACCGCAGCGCGATCCAGCCGGCGTGGAATTCGGCCTCGACCGCCCCGGTGGCGCTCTCGGCGGAGTGGGTGCTGGCCACCCGATAGGCGAGTTTCGGCTGGCCCAGATCAAGGAGATCGCGGGCGACGATGCGCCGCTCGTTCCACCAGGCATCCGGATCGACCAGAGAGGCAGGATCGCGCGGCGCTCCCACCAGAAGATCGGCCGCTTCGTTGATCTTGCCTTTCTTGCGGTTGTGTTCGACCAGCGCGAAGCGATAGCCCGGATCGGCGCGCTGGGCATTCGGAACCGCGGCAAGCAGCTTGCCCGCGTTCCCGTCCCCGCGGATCGCCGCGGCGCGGGCGGCATAGAGTTCCTTGGTGCCGGCAAGGCCCGCGACACGTCCCGCATCACTGACGCGGTCGCCATAGAGCAGCTTGTCCATGCGATATTTGTGATCGGCCCGCGACAGCAAAGTCTGGAAGTCGGCCAGCAGCGCACGCTCGATGTCCTTGTCGAGCCGCTCCTCGCGCCAGATCTTCGCGATCAGGCTCTTGGCGCGCCCGACTTCGCCGACCGCGAGATAGGCTCGGGCCAAAGCCATGGCGCCTTCGGGGCTCTCCGGCTGACCACCGGCGAAAGCGCGGATGACGTCGTCAGCCGGTGGCCGCTCGCGGAAGAGCGCCTTTTCGCTGTTGATTCGAAGCGTGATCATGCCGGGCCAATCGGCTAGATCGGTCGCGGTGCGGGCGATCTCGACCGCGGGGACGTCCTTGCCGCCCTGAAGGGCGATTGCCCAGGCCAGTATGTCCCTGTCGAGGGATCCCGGCATCATCCCCTCGCGAATCGCCCGTGCCTTGACCGGATCGCGGTCGGACAGCGCCTGGAGTCCGTCCTTGAGTTCGCCCTGCATTGGCCGAACGGAAGCCACCCGCGGCATCGCCGCGATCGAAGCAGTAAAGGCGCCGGCGGTAACGGGAAGCGCCGGCGCGGCCGCCGGCCGCAGAACCGGATTTGGCATCGGCGCACGAACGGCCCCGCCGAAGCGCGCGGGATCGATGGCGATCCCGGCGGTCCGTTCCACGGGGCGCAGGGTCGGCTTGGGACCCAGCAGCGGCAGGATCGTTTCGTCGGCGAAGCCCGAGACCGGCAGCATTGAGACGGCCAGTACGCTGATCAAAAATCGTCGGGTGGAAAGCTTTGCCGTCATGGCCAACCTTTTGGAGTCCTCGGCGCCCGTCGTCGGCGCCCGATCCGGTTCCGGCCGCGCTTCGCACGGCCGGATTGGTTTGCAAATCTCTCACGGACACGATTAAAGCGCGGTTACCGGGCGAGGTCGAGACGGTCTTGCGGCGCGCTCTCCGGCTCGGCTTGTTTCACTGTCAACGCTTCAATATGGTGCCGCGTTTCTAGCACCGCACTGGGGCCGGATTGCGGTCGCTCGCTTTCGACCGCTGGTCCGCACCGAGCGGGGGACCGAGCCGAGGCCATGCCAGCGCCGCGGAAAATTGTGGGAGTGACGGAAAGAATGTTCAAGGGTTCGATGCCGGCGCTGATCACGCCTTTCGCCGCGGACGGATCGCTCGACGAAGCGGAATTCCGCGCTTTCGTCGACTGGCAGATCGCGGAAGGCTCGAACGGCCTCGTGCCGGTTGGCACCACCGGGGAGAGCCCGACGCTGAGCCACGACGAACACAAGCGTGTGGTCGAGATCTGCGTCGAGGTGACGGACCACCGGGTTCCGGTCATCGCCGGAGCGGGGTCGAACAACACCGCCGAATCGATCGACCTGGCGAAATTCGCCGAACAGGCCGGCGCCGATGGCCTGCTGGTCGTCACGCCCTATTACAACAAGCCTAACCAGAAGGGGCTCTACGCGCATTTTTCGGCTGTGGCCGAGGCGGTGTCCCTGCCGATCCTCATCTACAACATTCCGGGCCGTTCGGTCATCGATATGACGCCGGAAACGATGGGTCGTCTGGCGGCGGACTATCCCAACATCGTCGGGGTCAAGGACGCCACGGCAAAGGTCGATCGCGTCTCCGAGCAGCGCATCACCTGCGGCGCGGATTTCATCCAGCTCTCGGGCGAGGATTCAACCGCGCTCGGCTTCAACGCTCATGGAGGGCACGGCTGCATTTCGGTGACGGCCAATGTCGCGCCGCGCCTGTGCTCCGATTTCCAGGCGGCGTGCCAAGCGGGCGACTACGTCGCCGCGCTTGCCTTGCAGGACAGGCTGATGCCGCTGCACAAGGCGCTCTTCCTCGAGCCGAATCCGACGGGCGTGAAATATGCGCTGTCGAAGCTCGGCAAGGTCGGCAACCGGCTGCGCTCGCCGCTGGTGCCGGTGGATCGCGAAACCGAGGAAGCCATCGATGCCGCGCTTCGTCATGCCGGGCTGTTGAACTGAATTTTCCGCCGTCCGTCGCGCCGTGGCGTTGCCGTGACTATATCGGCCGTGTGAGGGGCGCGCGCATCGGGCGCGCGCGAGGTGGTTGATGGCCAAGAAGAAAAAGACGACGGGCTCGAATGTCGCGGCGGAAAACCGCAAGGCCCGCTACAATTACGAGATCCTGGATACGCTCGAGGCCGGCCTGGCGCTGACCGGTACGGAAGTGAAGGCGCTGCGCGCCGGCAGGGCGTCGATCGCCGAGTCCTATGCCACCGAAGAAGGCGGCGAATTGTGGCTGATCAACTCCAACCTGCCGGAATATCTCCAGGCCAACCGCTTCAATCACGAGCCGAAACGGCGCCGCAAGGTGCTGGTGCATCGCGCCGAGCTCAACCGGCTCGCCGGGGCGGTGCAAAAAGATGGCATGACGCTCGTGCCGCTACGGATCTACTTCAACGACCGCGGGGTGGCCAAGCTTCAACTCGCTGTCGCCAAGGGCAAGAATGCGCCGGACAAGCGCCAGACCATCAAGGAGCGCGACTGGAACCGGCAAAAGCAACGGATATTGAAGGAAGGGTAGGGCGATCCGCCCATGGCCGATTTCGCGCAACTCCCCGATGGTTTGACCCCGCCCATTGACGACGGGACGGCGGACCATCTTCTCGACCTGACGCGGCCGTCGGTGCCGCTTGAAGCGACCGACGGCCGGAGGGTCGATCTGTCGGCGATCGGCGGTCGCATCGTTCTCTATGTCTATCCGATGACGGGCAAGCCCGGCGTCGACCTGCCGCAAGGTTGGAACGAGATGCCCGGCGCCCGAGGCTGTACGCCGCAGAGCTGCGCGTTCCGGGACCATTTCGCCGAATTGCGCGCCCTCGGCGTCGATGCCGTGTTCGGGCTGTCGTCGCAATCGCCCGCCGATCAGCGGGAAGCCGCCGAGCGTCTGCATCTGCCGTTCGCGCTGTTGTCGGACGAGCAGGGCGCGTTTCGCGACGCGCTGAAGCTTCCGGCCTTCGAACTCGGCGGGCGCGCCTACCTCAAGCGGACCACGCTGATCATCGACGACGGGCGAATTGCAAAGGTCTTCTATCCGGTGTTTCCGCCCGACCGGAACGCTGCGGACGTGATCGCCTATCTTGCCGTCGGACGCTGACAGTCACAGACGAACAGATGCGATCCCTGGATAGTCATCGATCGTCCAGATAGTTCTGCACCCTTTGGAACACGGCGACGAACATGTCCGCGGTCAGGCGGCGCGTATTGGTATTGTAGCGCGAGCAGTGATAGCTCGAAAACAGCCGGATCCCGCCGATCTGGTGCTCGCCGCCATGGCGGAATGGAGCGTCAGCCAGCCGGGTGCCGAGTGCGCGGACGGTCGAGTCATGCGCGATCTTGCCGAGCGTCACGATGGCGCGAAGATCGGGAAAGTCGGCGATGGTCGCGGTCAGGAACGGGCGACAATGGTTGATCTCCGCGCCCACCGGCTTGTTCTGGGGCGGGACGCAGCGGACCGCGTTGGTGATCGCCGTCGCGAACAGCTCGAGCCCGTCGTCGGGGCGGGCGGCGAACCGGTCGTTGGCGAAGCCGAAGCGTGACAGGGTCGCGTAGAGGAGGTCGCCTGCATAGTCGCCGGTAAACGGGCGCCCGGTGCGGTTGGCGCCGCGCATCCCTGGCGCCAGTCCGGTCACGAGCAGGCGAACGGACCTAGCGCCGGACGCGGGCAGGAACGTTTTCACCGGCGCGTTGTGCCAGGAGGGCTCGCGCGCGCGCAATTCGTGGCGGAAGGCGACCAGCCGCGGGCAGACCGGACAGTCGCGCGCGGGGTCCGATGGAAGGGTGGGCATCGCGGCGGGCTCGACTGGCAGGCTCAATAGTCCTCGTTGGACGCGTCGGCTTCATCGATCTCGGTGCGACGGGCCATCCGGCTTTCACGCTCGGCCGGGTTGCGGCCGATTTCGGCCCGAAGGCTCGCCAGATCGATGAAATGGTCGGCCTGCCGGCGCAGATCGTCGGAAATCATCGGCGGGGACGTGGTCAGGCTCGATACCACCGAAACCTTGCGGCCCTTGCGCTGCAGCGCCTCGACCAGGGAGCGGAAATCGCCGTCGCCGGAGAACAACACGAAGTGATCGACCGTATCGGCCAGCTCCATGGCATCGATCGCAAGCTCGATGTCCATATTGCCCTTGACCTTGCGCCGTCCGGCCGCATCGGTGAACTCCTTGGCGGCTTTGGTGACCACCCGGTAGCCATTATAGTCGAGCCAGTCGATGAGCGGCCGGATCGACGAATATTCGCTGTCTTCGATGAGCGCGGTATAATAATAAGCGCGCAGGAGATAGCCGCGCTTCTGGAAGCTGACCAGCATCTTCTTGTAATCGATATCGAAGCCGAGGCTTCTGGAAGCGGCGTAAAGATTGGCGCCGTCGATGAGGAGGGCGATTTTTTCACGTTGGTCAAACATCGGCAATGCAGCTTTCGGTAGCGCTCAAATCGGTGATGGCAAAATCGTCGGGCCGTCTTGGCGAGAAGGCGCGATCGACGGTTATCGAGGCGGATGGCAAATTCCGCGTGACCATAATCGGCGCGCCTTGGCTGCACAACGGGCATTGTCAGATTCGGAAAACCGCGACCGCGCTGCCACAAGCCCTTGTCCTGCGACGGCAAACGGTCTATGCGAACCGCTTAATCTCATCGAATTCGTACAGCCAGGAGACAGGCATGGCCCGCGTCACCGTAGAGGATTGCGTCGATAAGGTCGAGAACCGCTTCGAATTGGTTCTGCTCGCCAGCCACCGGGCGCGCCAGATCTCGCAGGGGCAATCGATCACCATCGATCGCGACAACGACAAGAATCCGGTGGTCGCGCTGCGCGAGATCGCCGAGGAGACCTTGTCGCCCGGCGATCTCAAGGAAGATCTGATTCATTCGCTGCAAAAGCATGTCGAGGTGGACGAGCCGGAGCCGGCACCGGCGCCGGAGCCGCGCGGTATTGCCGGGCAGCCGGTGGCAGCGCAGACCACCGGCGCGCAGGAGGGCGACGATCAGGTCTCCTTCGATCACATGTCGGAAGAAGAGCTTCTTGCCGGGATCGAGGGGCTCGTGCCGCCGGAGCGGACCGACGATTATTGAGTTTTGTTTGCGCCGCACTTTCGGCGGAGCCTGTAACAGTCCTATATTGAAGGACGCCTCCCTGATCGGGGAGGCGTCCTTTTCTCGTTCAGGATCGTCGCCGTAACATATGATGCGACAATACGAACTCGTCGAGAAGGTTGCGGCCTACAAGCCCGATCTCGATGAAGCGCTCCTTAACCGGGCCTATGTCTACGCCATGCAGAAGCATGGCGCGCAGACGCGTGCCAGCGGGGATCCCTATTTCTCGCATCCGCTCGAGGTCGCCGCGATCCTGACCGAGATGCATCTCGATGAGGCGACGGTCGCGGTCGCGCTCCTGCACGATACGATCGAGGATACGGACGCCACCCGCAAGGAAATCGATCAGCTGTTCGGGCCGAAGATCGGCCAACTGGTCGAGGGGCTGACCAAGCTGAAACGGCTCGACCTCGTGTCGAAAAAGGCGGCGCAGGCGGAGAACCTGCGCAAGCTGCTGCTCGCCATCGCCGACGATATCCGCGTCCTGCTCGTCAAGCTTGCCGACCGTCTGCACAACATGCGCACGCTCGGCCACATGGCGGCGGACAAGCGCGCCCGGATCGCCCAGGAGACGATGGACATCTATGCCCCGCTGGCCGGGCGCATGGGCATGCAGGACATGCGCGAGGAACTGGAGAACCTCGCGTTCAAACACGTCAATCTCGAAGCTTACGAGACCATCACCGCGCGGCTGGCTGAATTGCGGGATCGGCACGCCGAGCGTATCGCCAGCATCGAACGGGATCTGACCGCGCGCCTGAAGGACAGCGGCATCGAGGCGACCGTCACCGGCCGGCAGAAAAAGCCCTATTCGGTATTCTCGAAGATGCAGCGAAAGGCGTTGTCGCTGGAGCAGCTCTCCGACATTTTCGGCTTTCGCGTCGTGGTCGGCAGCGAAGAGGATTGCTACCGCACGCTCGGTATCGTGCACCGGACCTGGCCGATGGTCCCCGGACGGTTCAAGGACTACATCTCGACGCCGAAGCAGAACGACTACCGTTCGATCCACACCACCATCGTCGGGCCGTCGCGCCAACGTGTCGAGCTGCAGATCCGCACGTCCCTGATGCACGAGATCGCCGAATTCGGCGTCGCGGCGCACTCGATCTACAAGGATCTTGGCGAGGACGCCGACGCCAAGGTGCATCTGTCGAAGGATTCCAACGCCTATGGCTGGCTGCGCCGGACGATCCAGTTGCTTGCCGAGGGCGATAACCCGGAGGAGTTCCTGGAGCACACCAAGCTCGAACTCTTCCAGGACCAGGTCTTTTGCTTTACCCCGAAGGGGCGGCTGATCGCTCTGCCGCGCGGCGCGACGCCCATCGACTTTGCCTATGCGGTCCATACCGACGTAGGCGATACCTGCGTCGGCTGTAAGATCGACGGGCGGATCATGCCGGTGGTCACCGAGCTTGCCAATGGCGACGAGGTCGAGATCATCCGGGCCAAGGGGGCGACACCGCCGCAGGCCTGGGAGAATGTCGCGGTCACCGGCAAGGCGCGCTCGGCGATCCGGCGGGCGGCCCGTCTCTCGATTCGCCGGCAATATTCGGGGCTCGGCCAGCAGATCCTCGAGCGGACCTTTGCGCGGTCCGGCAAAACGTTTACCCGCGACATCCTGAAGCCGCTGCTGGGCAAGCTCGGACAGCGCGAGATCGAGGATGCGCTCGCCGCGGTCGGCCGGGGCGAGTTGAACTCCTCCGACGTCCTCAAGACTGCGTTCCCGGACTATCAGGACAGCCGGGTAACACGGCGCTCGCCGCGGCGGGAAGAGGAGGGCTGGTTCAACCTCAGAACCGCCGCCGGCATGATCTTCCGGGTGCCGGGCCGCTCGAAGTCGAAGCAGAAGAAGGACCGGAACGCCATTCCGATCCGCGGCGCGGGCGACGACATGCCGGTGCATTTCGGGCCGGACGGCGCGGTGCCGGGCGACCGGATCGTCGGCATCATCGAGCCCGGCAAGGGCATCACCATCTATCCGATCCAGTCGCCGGCCCTGATGGACTATGACGACCAGCTGGACCGCTGGGTCGATGTCAGATGGGACATCGACGAGGCGCTGAACGAACGCTTTCCCGCCCGGATCATGATCTCGGCGATCAACGAGCCGGGCTCACTCGCCGAGATCGCCGAAACGGTCGCGGCCAATGACGCCAACATCCACAATCTGTCGATGGTCACGACGGCGCCCGATTTTACCAAAATGGTGATCGAGCTTGAGGTGTGGGACCTCAATCATCTCAACCAGACGTTGAATCAGCTTCGTAGCAAGCCGTGCGTCTCGGAGGTCGTGCGGGTCAACGGTTGACGCCGGCGTGGTCTCCCCTGCGGTTGGAAAGGCCACAGGACGGCGCATCCTGCCACGCCGCGCTACGTGGCGCCGTAATAGACCTCGATCGGGATGCGATGGTCCTCGACCGAGCGGACCCCCGGGGTATTTTCGGCCAGGACGCGCGAGGCTTCCTGTTCTTCCTCGGTTCGGTACCGGCCCCAGAAGGCGACGGTTCCGTCGGTGACGGTAACGTCCCAGGCGCCGACAGAGGCCCAGGGCTCCCGGCGCAATTTCTCCAGAATTTCCTCGCGTATGCCGCTGTCGCCGGCCGCTGAGGCGGCGAGCTGGCGGTCCCGTGCTGTCGCCAGTGCCCGGATCAAATTGGCGCGGCTGACGATTCCGACGAGCTTGTCCCCGCGGACGACCGGAACCCGCTTTATGCGCCGTTTTTCCAAAAGATTGGCAATGTCCGCCAGCGGGGTGTCTTCGTCGACTGTGACCACGTTCCTCGTCATCACCGCTTCGACGTGTCTGGCATGCGCCTTGGTGTAGTCGGCGGCGGTGGTCGCCGACTCGGTGAAGATGTTTAGCCACCAGGAGCGCGGGCGGGCGGCGGTGCCGAGCTCTTCGCGTCGCATGAGATCACCCTCGCTGACGATGCCGACCAATTTGTCGCCGTCAACCACGGGAAGGGCACTCACGCCATGGTCGGTCAGTAGGGCCGCGACATTGCGAACCGTATCATCAGGTGCCACGGTGAAGACCTTGGCGGTCATCACGTCCTTCGCCGTCAGCATTGGCAGGTTCTCCATCCTTCTCGCGATCCACCGCGCTCTCACCGCCCCGTGGACGCGGGGTCGATTCGCCTGCAAAGCGCGTTGGGACGGACGAAAGCACGGTCAATATAGCGACCTGCACCGGCCCTGGAGTTGTCCTGGATCAAACCCGGCGCCGCTCATGCGTTGCTTCGGTTTCGGCGGCGAGCGGCCCGCGGCTAGGCGAGTCTCATTTGCGCAGCCAGCCACCGTTAACGGAACCAAACCGGCTTCATCGAACTTAACGCAACATGTCTGGAACACGGGCGCGTGAAGACATCTCGCTGTCTTCGCTGCCGCCCCAGGAAGGAAATACCGTTGTCATGAACAGCATCATCTATCTGGTCGGGTTGATCGTGGTGGTCCTCGTCATCCTCTCCCTCCTCGGACTTGCATAAGGAATCTCACTATGACCTCCGACATCAACAAGCCGTCGCTGCCCGGCAGGGCGGAAGACGACAAAAGACGCGCGGCGAACGCGATCGATCGTGAAACGCAATCCGCCCAGAATGAGGCGACGAAGACCGGCCAGCGTATCCGCGACGAAGCGTCCGGCCTCGCCGAAAAGGCCAGGGAGCGGGCCGGCGAGGGCGCGGATCAGGGCAAGGAAGCTGTTGCCGGAAGTATGGAAGATTTTGCCGCCGCCGTGCGCAAGGCCTCCGACGAGCTCGGGGACCGCGATCAGTCGATGGCCGCGAATGTCGTTCGTGAGGTCGCCTCCGGTCTGGAGGACGCGTCACGCTCCCTGCATGGGCGCAGCGTTCAGGATTTGACCCGCTCGGTCGCCGGTTTCGCCCGTCGTCAGCCGACGGCTTTTCTGGTTGGCGCTGCCTTGGCCGGTGTCGCATTGGGACGATTTGCCCGGGCGTCCAGCGAACACGAGCATGAAGACGATCGCGACTCCTACGACAGGACCGCGGTCGGGCGGCCAGCGCCCACTGCGGTGCGGCCGACTAGCACGGCGGGCGTGCCTCCGTCACCGTCCACCCCCGCATCGTCCGTCGGTGCCTCGGGCGTGACGGCACCGTCTTCGGCCGGCGTTTCTTCCAGCACCGCGCCGCTCGGCGGCACGCAGGCCCGGACGCCGTCCGGCACCACATCCACCAACACCAGCGGAGGCAACTATGGCCGTTGAACCCAGAGATAGCCGGTCGGTGCCCGAGCTGTTGTCCGATTTGCTGCGGGAAACGACCGAGCTGTTCAAGACCGAGGGCGAACTCATTCGCTCCGAGATATCCGACAAGATCACCCAGCTGGAAGTCGGCGGTGGCTCGATCGCGGCGGGGGCGATCTGCCTGCTCGTGGCGCTCTTTGTCCTCGCCCAAGCCCTTATCGTCGCGCTCGGATCATTCATGGGCGATGCCTGGGCGGCGCTGCTCGTTGGCGTGGTCATCGCCGGCATCGGAGTCGCGCTGCTGTTCAAAGGCCGGAGCGACCTCAGCCCCAGCAATCTTTCGCCCGACCGCACAGCCCGTCAGCTGCGCAAGGACGGCCAGCTCGTGAAGGAGCAGACCCGATGAGCAACGATACCGATCGACTGGAACATGAAGCCGAAAGCCATCGCTCGCGGGTGGACTCGACCCTTGATGAATTGCGCGACCGGTTTTCGGTCGGACAGATCGTCGACGAGGTGTCGAGCTACCTTAAGGAAGGGCAGGGGTCCGACATGGCCCGGAACCTGGGGCGTCAGGTGCGTGACAATCCGCTCGCGCTCGGCCTGATCGGCGCCGGCATCGCCTGGCTGTTTACCGGTGACAGCGCACGCGCCGAGGGCCGTCACTTGAAAGGCCGCTACGATCAATGGCGCGATGACCGGGAATATGATGAGCGCTTCGACGGGGTTTTTCCGGTCGGCTCGGAGCCGGTCGGCGACTATCGTTCGGGCGCATCGGATTCGTCGGCGCTGGGGACGTCATCGGGCTCACCCCGGCCAAGTCCTTATCCGGTGACCGGGGGCGCGTCCCGCCCGCCCGTCGGAGGCGCCGACTCCAGCACCTCCAGCGGTCCCGGTATGACGGGCAAGGCCAAAGCAGCTGCATCCAGCGCCGGGGCGAGCGTCTCCGATGCCGCCACCCGCGCGGGTTCGTCCATCTCAGGTGCCGCCGGATCGGCGCGCGATACGGCTGCGCGTCTCGGCCACGATGCTTCGGATGCCGCCTGGCGGGCCGAGGAAGCCGCGGCGCGTGCCGCTCGCGGGGCAGGGCGTGGCGTCTACCGCGCCGGGCGTAGCGCGCGGCGCACCTTCCTCGACACGCTCTACGAGGAGCCGCTGATCATGGGCGGCGTCGCGCTCGCCTTGGGGGCGGCCGTGGGAGCCGCGCTCCCCTCGACGCGCCGTGAGGATGAGCTGATGGGCTCTGCCCGCGACAAAATGCGTGACGAGGCCTATGCCTATGGCCAGGATGCGGTCGAGCGGGCCGGGCATGTCGCGGAGAAGGCCTATGAGGCGGCCAGCGAGGAAGCCGACAAGAAGGGCTTGATGCCGAAAGGCGGCGCTGGCGGTGAAACCTTGGCGGAGAAGGCCTCGGATGTCGCCAGTGCCGCGGCCGGCGCGGCCAAGAGCGAGGCAAAGAAGGAAGGCCTGTCCTGACCGCTGTCTCAGGCGGCCTAGACGGCCGCTGATGTCTATGCCGGCCACGTCTTGCGGCGTGGCCGGTCGCGCATTGGGCATAGGTTCGCCGGCCCATGGCGGCTGTTGGCGCTTTGTCTCCCAAGCTATAGAATCGGGAGCTAGTCCGACTGGAACACGCTGGATCCGCCATGCCACAGGATGCCGAAGCCACAGCCGATGGGGCCGTTCCCGACCGTGCCTTGAGCGCGGTTTTCCAACGTCAGCGTCAGGCGTCCCGGCGGGAAGCGACACCGGATCTGGAGGCGCGGCGCGACGCGTTGGATCGTCTGCGCGGCATGGTGACGGACAACCGGTCCGCCATCGCGGAAGCGATTTCGCAGGATTTCGGCAATCGGTCGCGCGATGAAACCGACCTGCTCGAGGTCGTTCCCACGCTGGGTGCCATTCGCTATGCCCGACGCAAGCTCGGGGGCTGGATGAAGCCGCAGCGCCGGCATGTCGATCTGGCGTTTCAACCGGCTCGCGCTTGGGTGCAGCATGAGCCGCTCGGTGTCGTAGGTATCATCGCGCCGTGGAACTATCCGCTGCTGCTTGCCTTGTCGCCGCTCGTCGAGGCGCTGGCGGCGGGCAATCGCGTCATGGTGAAGCCGTCGGAGCTTGCGCCGCGCTTCGCCGACCTGCTGCAGCGCCTTGTCGCCGAACGTTTCGACCCCGAGCAAGTCGCCGTGGTGACCGGCGGTGTCGAGGCGGCGCAGCGCTTTTCCAGCCTGCCATTCGATCACCTCCTGTTCACCGGCTCCACTGCCGTCGGACGCAAGGTCATGCAGGCGGCGGCGGAAAACCTGACGCCGGTGACGCTCGAACTCGGCGGCAAGTCGCCCGCGATCGTTTGCCCAGACTATCCGCTCGAAAAGGCCGCGAGCAGTATCGCCTTCGGCAAGTTCCTCAATGCCGGACAAACCTGCATCGCCCCCGACTACGCGCTCGTCCCGGCCGACAAGATTGCTGCCTTTGCCGAGGCCGTCATGGCGTCGGCGCACCGCGCTTATCCGGCGATCGCGGGCAATGACGACTATTCCGCGATCATCGGCGACCGGCATTACCAACGGCTTCGCGATGCCGTTGAGACAGTCCGCTCCGAGGGCGCCACCGTGCTGTCGCACGAGGACAGCGGCGCAGATTCCGGCCGCAAGATGGGTCCCACCGTCGTCTTCGGGGCGGCGCCGGAGAGCCTGCTGATGACGGAGGAAATCTTCGGCCCTGTCTTGCCGATCCTCGGCTACGACAGCCTGGACGACGCCATCCGCCACGTCGCGGCACGGGACCGCCCATTGGCGCTCTATTGTTTCAGCGACGACAAGGCCGACCAGGCCAAGGTGCTCGACGGAACCATGTCGGGCGGGGTGACCCTCAACGGCACGTTGCTGCATGTCGCCCAGGAAAGCCTGCCCTTCGGGGGTGTCGGGATGAGCGGGATGGGCGCCTATCACGGCTTTGACGGATTTCGCCGCCTGAGCCACGCCCGCTCGGTCTATAAGGTCGGCGCGTTCAATGTCTTTGAGCGCCTTGGCCCACCTTGGGGAAAACGTGCCAGGATGGCTTCGTGGCTGTTGAGCCGGCGCTGACGTTCCAACATTCTGATTCGCGCGATGGCACTCGGGTTTCTGTAGGGTAAGGACCCGCGTCTGCTCGCGTCGAGATTTTCAATCTGTCGCAGCTTTGATCAGGTCTCACCGCAAATCCCGGATTCGCCCCATGCGCCTGTTCTTCACTCCCGATCAGCTTGGCCATAGGCCGACCCAGTACGGCGTTCACGGGCGGCTGGTGCGCCCGCTCGAGAACCCTGAACGCGGTGAGACGCTGATCGCGTCGTTGCGCACGCTCGGTATGGAGGCGAAGGCGCCGGGTGATTGCGGTCTCGATCCGGTGCTTGCCGTTCATGCGGATCACTATGTGAGATTCTTAGAAGGCGCCTTCGAGCGATTTCAGGCGCTGCCGAATGCCGGACCGGAAGTTCTGCCCAACGTGCATCCTTATTTCTCGGGCGCCACCCGGCTGGGAGCCCGGCCGGCGCCCAAGACGACCGGCATCCTCGGACAGACCGGCTGGTATATCGGCGATCTGTCCTGCGCGATGACGGCGCGAAGCTTTGACGCGGCGCTGGCCTCGGCGACGAGCGCGGTCGGCGCCGCCCGGGCGGTCGTCGAGGGGGCGTCCGCCGCCTATGCGCTGTGCCGCCCGCCCGGCCACCACGCCTATCCGGACCGGGCGAACGGCTTCTGCTTCTTCAACAACGCGGCGATCGCCGCGCAGGAATTGCGGCAACGCTACGCCAAAGTCGCGATCCTCGACTTCGACACCCATCACGGCGACGGCACCCAGGCGATCTTCTACGCCCGCGACGATGTCTTCGTCGGCTCCGTCCACACCGACCCGTCGGCCTATTATCCGCATTTCTTCGGCTACGCGGACGAACGCGGTGAGGGCCCGGGCGAGGGCTTCAACCTGAACCTGCCGCTGCCGTTCGGCGCTAACGACGCCGCCTTTATCGGGGCGGTCGAGCGCATGGCCGAGGCGGCGGACCGGTTCGGGGCTGAGGCCCTGGTGATCTCCGCCGGTTGGGATGCCCATCGCGACGATCCGCTGTCGAAGCTGGATGTCTCGAGCGACGCCTACCCGGCGATCGGCTCCATCCTCGGTCGCCTGAAACTGCCCTCGGTGATCGTCCAGGAGGGGGGCTATTCGCTCGCGGCCGTGGCCGAGGCGGCGCCGGCCTTCGTGGCGGCGTTTGCAGCGGCGTGACCGATCGCGACAGGCGGTAGGCGGACCCGCGGCGCAGGCATCGATGAAGCCCTGCCGCTGCGCTATGGTCTTGCGTAGTTGTTTACCGTCTTTCCAGGTTCTCCTTGGCAACTGGCCGCGCAGCCCCAAGAATTCACCGCCTTGAA
Source organism: Aurantimonas marina (assembly GCF_017183135.1). GTDB lineage: Bacteria > Pseudomonadota > Alphaproteobacteria > Rhizobiales > Rhizobiaceae > Aurantimonas > Aurantimonas marina. The sequence goes on from NZ_JADDXW010000008.1 coordinate 156,636, forward strand.
ACCGCGGCCGCGCATAACGGGCCCGAGAACGTTGCGCGATCTTGTTCCGCGTGGCGCGGCAGGAGGGCTGGACCGTTGGACGCCAGAGCACCGCAGACGGACAACACGATCTTCGTCGATCTCGATGGAACGCTGATCCGCAGCGATCTGCTTTGGGAAACCCTGTTTCTGACGCTGCGCCAGAGGCCGCATACCCTCCACCGCCTGCCGCGCTGGTTGGCCGCAGGCAAGGCGCGTCTGAAGGCCGAACTTGCCGCCGTGGAGTTCGATGCGGCACTGCTTCCCTATCGTGAAGATGTCGTCGCGCAGCTTCGCCAGGCGCGGGCGGATGGCCGGCGTATCGTCTTGGCGACCGGCGCGAATGAAAAGCTCGCCCATGCGGTCGCCACCCATCTGGGGGTGTTCGATGCGGTCATGGCCTCCGACGATACGGTCAATCTGACGGCGGAACGCAAGCTCGACCGTATTATCAGCGACTGCGGCGAGGGCCGCTTCGACTATCTCGGCAATTCCCACGAGGATATCTGCCTGCTCGACAAGGCGGATGAGGCCACGGTGGTCGTGCCCGATCGGGCCGCCGATCGCTGGCAGAAGCGCAGCGGCGCGCGTCGCATCGACGAAGACGGCGGCTGGCTGAGGCCAGCCATCAAGGCGCTACGTCCGCATCAGTGGATGAAGAACCTTTTGATCTTCGTGCCGATGGTCCTGTCGCAGGAATTGTTCAATCTGCAGATGCTGGCCGGGGCCATGCTGGCCTTCGTCAGCTTCTCGCTCGCGGCGTCGGCCGTCTACATCGGTAACGACCTCGTGGATCTCGCCGCCGACCGCAAGCACAAGTCCAAGCGGCACCGGCCATTCGCCAGCGGGGCGCTGGCGATCCCCACCGGACTGAAGCTTGCGGCAGGGCTGTTGGCCACCTCGCTGGCGATCGCCTGGATTTTACCAGAGCACCTTCTCGCGGTCCTTGGCCTCTATCTGGTGACGACGACCGCCTATTCGCTGTTCATCAAGCGCATGTTGCTGATCGATGTTCTGGTGCTGGCGGGCCTTTACACCATGCGCATCATTGCCGGGTCGGAAGCCTCGGGCGTCGAGACATCGTTCTGGCTCCTGGCCTTTTCCCTGTTCTTCTTCCTGTCGCTCGCTCTGGTGAAGCGCTTCACCGAACTTCAGGATTTCGGCACCGGTGCGCACCGTTCCAAGACCGGCCGCGGCTATGTCGATGCCGATCTGGAAACGCTGGCTCAGGCCGGACTCGCTTCCGGATTTGCCGCCGTTCTGGTTCTGGCGCTCTATGTGGACAGCGCGGAAGTCCGTCAGCAATTCACCGAACCCTATCTGGCCTGGGCGCTCTGTCCGTTGGTTCTTTACATCATCGTACGGATATGGATCCTCGCCCGCCGCGACGAGATGCATGAGGACCCGGTCGTCTTCATTCTGCGGGATTGGCGCAGCCAGTTGATGATCGGGCTCGGCGCGGTCATGTTCCTGGCCGCCGCCTATGTCTGATGTCGCTTACGAAAGCTGGGGCAGGTTGCGATCGGCCAAACGTCCTGCCGTCGAGGCCGTTCGATTGCCGGGTGTGCCGGCCCGCGGCGATGGCGGGGGCTTTCTGCCATTCGGCAACGGACGCTCCTATGGTGACAGCTGTCATAACGATCGCGGGACGCTGATCGACAGCCGCCCGACGAGCCGTATCCGTTCCTTCGACCCGATCGCCGGCCTGCTGACGGCCGATGCCGGGGTGCTGCTGTGCGACATCACCCGGCATGTGGCGCCGCAAGGCTGGTTCCTGCCGGTGACGCCGGGAACGCAGTTCGTCACTCTCGGCGGCGCCATCGCCAATGACATCCACGGCAAGAACCATCATCGCCGGGGCACATTCGGCCAATGGGTGGAGGGCTTCGATCTCGATCGCTCGGACGACGGCCGCATCGTGTGCAGCAAGACCAGCAACCTGCGTCTGTTCGCCGCGACCGTCTCTGGCATGGGGCTAACCGGCCTGATCCGGCGGGCGACGATCCGGCTGCTCAAGGTTCCCTCGCTTTCGATCGTCCAGACGACGACGCGCTTCGACCGGCTCGACGACTATTTCGAGATCGCAGAGGAGGCGGATAAACGGCACGAATACGCCGTCGCCTGGATCGATTCGCTCGCCGGCGGCGCCTCGCTTGGCCGGGGCCATTTGATCGCCGGCGACCACGCGGCGGAGGGCGATATGAGCGGGGTCGCTCGCGGACCGTTGGCGGGCATCCCGTTCACGCCGCCGTTCAGTCCGCTTCGGGGGCTGGCGCTGCGAACCTTCAACGAAGCCTATTTCCGCAAGGCCGGGAAGGGGACGACCGAGCAGATCGTGCCGTTCGACCAGTTCTTCTATCCGCTTGATCGGATCGGCGGGTGGAACCGTCTTTACGGTCCGGCGGGGCTGCATCAGCACCAGAGCGTCGTGCCGCCGGATAACGGCCGGGATGCCGTCCGTGCGTTGATCGAATGCGCCGGCCGCCACGATCATGGCTCGTTCCTTACGGTGCTCAAGCGCTTTGGCGAGCAGGTCAGTCCTGGTCTGACGAGCTTTCCCCGCGCGGGTTACACGCTGACTCTCGACTTTCCCCATCGCGGCGAGAGAACGCTGCGCCTGTTGGCGGAGCTCGACCGGATCACCGTCGATGCCGGCGGCGCCGTCAATCCCTACAAGGACGCGCGCATGTCGCCGGAAACCTTCGCGGCGGGCTTTCCCCGCTGGCGCGAACTCGAAGCGCTCCGCGATCCGGCGATGGTTTCGGACTTCTGGAGGCGGTCTGCCCTAAGGGACGGCTGACCGCTCAACCAAAATATAAAATTATAAATACAGTATCAATCGAAAATTTACCGTAAAATTCGCGAATTCCCGCAAAATACGCGCGAATTCTGCCGGTTTAACCCATATCTCACAGATTTATACTACCTATCCATATAGCGGCGGCGTTGAAGACGTGGCTCATTCCGATAAGGCGGCATCGATGGCGAAGTTTCTTCCCTTTATCCTGTTTACGGTGTTCACCAATGCCGCGGCGCAGGTGATGCTGAAATACGGCATGATCCAGCTCGGCCCCCTGTCGTTCGCCGGCGTCAATCCGATTGTCAAGATCCTGCAGATCGTCTTCAGTCCCTGGGTCTTCCTCGGCCTCTTGACCTTCGTCATATCGATGGCCTCGCATCTCTTCGTCCTGTCGAAGGTCGAGCTGTCCTACGCCTATCCATTCCTGTCGCTCGCTTATGTCGCAGTCGCGGTCTTCGCCTATTTCATCTTCCGCGAGGATCTCAACGCCATGCGCGTTGGCGGCATCGCCTTGATCTGCCTCGGCACGGTGTTCATCGCCCAGGGCGGTTCCAAGATCCATGGCGAGGACGATGTCGCCGCACTGTCCACAGACTCCGCACAAGAGGTTTCCCGATGAAGCATATCCTGTTCGGCGGCGACGGTTTCGTCGGCCGCCACCTGGCCGAAAAGCTCGTGCAGGACGGCGAAGAGGTCGTCGTCGCCGACATCAGCAAGAGCGATCTAGCGCACTATCGCAGCTGCACCTTCGTTTCGACCGACGTAACCGACCCGAACGCCGTCCGGCGCGTGCCGATCGGCCCCGACGACATGGTCTATAATCTGTCGGCCAAGATGCTGTCGCCGATCATGCCGCGGGCCAAGCGCTACGACTTTTTCTATCCGGTGAACTTCTTCGGCACCAAGCACATCATCGAGGCCATGCACGCCGTCGGCGCGCCGAACCTGGTGCATTTTACCACCGACATGATCTACGGCCACACGGTCACCCACCCGATGACCGAGGAGCATCCGGTCGCCCCGCTCGGCGAATACGGCCAGTCGAAGCTCGATACCGAGTATCTGGCGGCCGAATGGCGCGAGCGCGGCATGAACATCACGCTGTTCCGCCCGCGGCTGATCATCGGGCCGGGCCGGCTCGGCATTCTGGAAAAGCTGTTCAAGCTGATCGACGGCAACCTGCCGGTGCCGATGATCGGATCGGGGAAGAATCCCTATCAGTTCATCTCGGTGTTCGACTGCGCCGAAGCGGCGCGGCTCGCCTGGAAGGCCGGTGTGCCGAACGAGGCCTATAATCTGGGTTCCCTCAACCCACCGCCGGTGCGGCGCCTGCTCGGCGATCTGGTCAAGCACGCCGGTTCGAGGTCCATCCTCGTGCCCACCCCGGGCTTTGCGGTCAAGCGGACGCTCGACCTGCTCGACCTGTTGAACGTGCCGTTGATGGATCCGGAACAGTATCTCATCGCCGACGAGCTCTGCGTCCTCGACGTGTCGAAGGGCGAGCGCGATCTCGGCTGGGTTCCGCGGTACCGTGACGAGGACATGCTCATCGCCGCCTATTCGGAATACCGGGCCAAGTCCAAGGACCACCGGACCGCTTCTACCGCTTTCACCCAAGCCGCCGAATAAGAACCAGGAGAGCCGATATGCTCGATCGCCCCACGGTCACCGCTCCCGCGCTCGATGAGCCTTTTCGGCGCGGACCGGCCAAACCCGATCTCATGACCGTCGAGGAGGCCAAGGCGCTCGACGTGCAGACGATGGCCGATCTCTTCAAGGATCACATCAATCCAGGCCAGTTCCATTTCATGAAACTGCTCGGCTTCAACAAGGTGAAGGTCGAGAGCGCCGAGGGGATGTATTACATCGACCAGAACGGCCGGAAGATCCTCGATTTCTTCGGCGGTTTCGGCTCGCTCGCCTTCGGTCACAACCATCCGCGCATTCTGGCGGCGCGGCAGCGTTTCCAGGACGAGAAGCGCCACGAGATCGCGATCGCCTTTCTCTCCCAATACGCTGCGGCGCTCGCCAAGAACCTCGCTGCCTGTTCGCCCGGCGACCTCGACATGGTGTTCCTCGGCTCGTCCGGATCGGAAGCGATGGAGGCGGCGGTCAAGGTCGCCGAGCGCGCCTCGGGCCGCAAGAATTGCAAGATCGTCCATGCCGAGAATTCCTTCCACGGCAAGACCAAGGGCGTTCTCTCGCTGACGGATTCGCCGCTCTACCAGGGTGAGTTCAAGCTGGTCGGCAACACCTACAAGGTCCCGTTCGGCGACCTCGAGGCGCTGACCAACGCCATTCGCAGCGATCCCGACATCGGCGTCGTCGTGCTGGAAACGGTGCAGGGCGGCGGCGGCATCATCGGCGCCCCGACCGCCTATTGGCAGGGTGTGCGAGCGCTGTGCGACAAGCACAACGTCTTGTGGGTCGCCGACGAAGTGCAGTGCGGCTACGGGCGCACCGGCCGGTTCTACGCCTTCGAGCATCACGGCGTCGTCCCGGACGTCACGGCCCTTGCCAAGTCGCTCGGCGCCGGCAAGGCGGCGGTCGGCGCGATGATCGCCAGGCGTGAGGTCTACATGAAGGCCTATGGCTCGCCGAAGACGGCGATGATCCATGCCCAAGCCACCTTTGGCGGCATCGGCGAAGCCTGCATCACCGCGATCGAGGGCCTCAACGTCCTCTACGACGACGATCTGATCGGCAACGCCGACGAGGTCGGGGCGCATCTGCTGGCCCGCCTCAAGGAGATCAAGTCGCGTTACCCCTCGATCATCAAGGATGTGCGCGGCCAGGGGCTGATGGTCGGCCTGGAGTTCCATGATTTCTCGCGCACATTGCCGTTGGCGCTGCGCCCGATGGTGGCGATCCTCGACGAAAAGCTCAAAGGCTCGCTGTCCGGCTTCATCGGAGCGTTGCTCCTACGCGACTACGACGTGCTGGTCGCCTTCACCGAGTACAACCGCAACGTCATCCGGCTGGAGCCGCCGCTGATCTGCGGCGAGGAGCATGTCGACCAGTTCTGCGACGCGCTCGACGCGCTGCTGGCGCGCGGTATCGTCTCGATCGTCAAGGATTTCGTCAAGTCGCAGATGAATTGACCGACCGATGCCGCGCCCCGCGCGGCGTCGCCGTCTTCGTTTCAGAACCCGCGAGGGACCGAGCCATGAGCCTTGCCGAAAACATCGCGACGCCGGTCGATTGGCAACCCGTGCGCCATCTCGGCGCGAGATTGCGCACCATGCTGTCGCCGCGCGTCGTCCGGGCGGCGTCGATCGCGGTGTTCACGCTGGTCGTCCTCGCCACAGCCGTCTTCGCGCTGGTCAAGCCCGAATACAATTGGGACATGGCGCCCTACATCGCGGTCTCCCTGGAGGATCGCATCAGCGATCCGGTCGAACTTCACCGTGAGGCCTGGGCCGGCATCAAGGCGCGGGCCTCCGAGGCGCAGTGGTACGAGCTGAGCGAAGGCAACGCCTATAATGCCGACCTGTGGCAGAACCCCGACCACTTCGTCTCACAACTGCCGATGTACCGGGTGAAGATCGGCTATCTGCAGACGGTCCGCCTGCTCGATCGCGTCATTGATCCGGTTTTTGCCACCATCCTGGTCAGTTCCCTTTCCGCCCTTGCCGTTGGCCTCTTCCTCCAGTTCTGGATGGTCCGGAACGGCTTTGCCGAATCCGGCCTGCTGCTTGCCCCGATCCTGCTGCTGGCCGGCTATTTCGACATGGGACTGCTAGCGACACCGGACATGTACATGGCCACGTTTGGGCTCGCAGGCATCTATCTCATGGTCAAGAACCGGCCATGGGCCTCTGTACCGTTCCTCGTCGCCATGTACCTCGTGCGGCCCGACGGGATCATCTTCCTGTTCGCGCTGCTGCTGGCGGCCGTGGCCTTCGGCTATGCTCGGTTGCCGACGCTTGCCGCCTTCGCCGTGGCGGTCGTCGCCTATCCGCTGATCGCACAGGCTGCTGGCCACCCCGGATGGTGGCCGCATTTCTACTTCTCCAACGTGGCGCTGCAAAACGACATGGCGGGTTTTTCGCCGGCGTTCAGCGTCATCGACTATCTGCGTGGCGTCGTCCGCGGGATCAGCGTCGCGTTGCGTATGAACAACTGGCCGGCGATCATGGCTTTGCTGCTGTTGGGATGGCTGATGCTCGTCCTCAACGGTCGTGCGCCGGCGCGCCGCGCCGCCATGATGCTGACGGCGATCGTCCTGTGCTTCCTCGGCAAGTTCGTCACTTTCCCGCTGCCGGACGATCGGGTCTACTTCATGTTCGTCGCGGCGTTCGCGATCATCCTGCTCGAAGCGTGGAAACCGCGTCTGTCGGAGTTGTCCCCGCCGCGCGCGGCATCGCCGATGTCGCAAAGAGGCTGAAACCGCCCGAAGCATTCCGCTAGGGTTGGTCCCGAGAGGCGGTGTGTCCGCCGGTGAGGGTAAAGCTCGGAGCGGCAGGCATGAATTCACGGGCGCGCGCGGTGGTGATCGGCGGTGGAGTGGTCGGGGTCTCGACGCTCTACCACCTGGCGAAAAAGGGCTGGACCGACAGTATCCTGATCGAGCGCAAGGAATTGACCTCGGGCTCGACCTGGCACGCGGCCGGGCTCCTGCCGCTGTTCAACATGAGCTATTCGGTTGGCCAGCTGCACAAATATTCCGTGCGCTTCTACCGTGAGCTTCAGGAGGAGACCGGCATGAATGTCGGCTTCTCCAATGTGAGCAACATCCGTCTGGCCCGCACCAGGGACCGCTGGGACGAATATATGTACTATGCCGGTGTTGCGGAGACGATCGGCGTGCCGATAAAGCTGCTCAGCCCCGAGGAATTGAAGCAGGTCTGGCCGCTCTGCGAGACCGACGACATCCTTGGCGCCATCCAGCATCCCGAAGACGGCTACATCCAGCCGGCGGATCTCACCCAGGCGCTGGCCAAGGGGGCTCGTGACCTCGGCGCTATCATCCATCGCAACACCGCCGTGACCGGCATCGAGCAGCTCGCCTCCGGCGAGTGGAAGATCACCACCGACAAGGGCGAGATCGTCGCCGAACATGTCATCTCGGCGACCGGAAACTTCGCCCGCCGGACCGGTGCCATGGTCGGTCTCGCCGTGCCGGTCATCCCGGTCGAGCACCAATATATCGTCACCGAACCGCATCCCGCGATCGTCGAGCGCAAGCGGCAGGGCCTGCCGGAAATGGGCGTCCTGCGCGAGAGCGATTCGTCCTGGTACATGCGCGAGGAAAACGGCGGCCTTATCCTTGGCCCCTACGAGATCGGCGCGCCCTGCTGCTATCTCGATGGGCCCGACAAGGAGAGCGAGTACGAGCTGTTCCAGGAGGATCTCGACCGGCTGATGCCGCATATCGAGACGGCGATCGCGCGCGTGCCGGCGTTTGGCGAGGTCGGTATCAAGAAGGTCTATAACGGCGCCATCGCCTATACGCCCGATGGTTCACCCATCGTCGGTCCGGCACCGGGCCTGAAGAACTTCTGGCTCAATGAGGGCCATTCCTTCGGCATCACCGCGGCCGGCGGGGCTGGCTGGCAGATCGCCGAATGGATCGTCGACGGCGAACCGACCGTCGACATGATCGGCGTCGATCCGCGCCGGTTCGGACCCTATGCGGGCGAGGGATATCTGCGGGCCAAGAACGAGGAGGCCTATGCCAACGTCTTCTCCGTCCACTACCCGGACGAGGAGCGCGCTGCCGCGCGGCCGTTGAAGACCTCGCCCTCCTACGAGCGCCAGAAGGCGCTCGGCGCGGTGTTCGGGTCGGTCTATGGCTGGGAGCGGGCGAATTGGTTCGCGCCGGACGGCTATGCGGTGCCGGAGGCCGAACTCGACGTCGGCGCCGATGTCCTCATGAAGCACAATCACGCACCGGTCGATCACACCGGCCGGATTCGCGAGCGCTGGTCATTCCGCCGCTCGAACTATTTCGAGCCGGTCGGCGACGAGGTGAGGGCGGTGCATGAGGGCGTCGGGCTGCTCGACATGACGCCCTTCGCCAAGGCCGTGGTGACCGGGCCGGGCGCCGCAGGCTGGCTCGACGGCCTGCTCGCCAATCGCATCCCGAAAAAGACCGGCCGCATCGCGCTGTGCCATCTGCTGACGCCGGCGGGCGGCGTTCGGTCCGAATTCACCGTCTTCAAGGCCGGCGAACAGAGCTATTATCTCGTCTCAGGCGGCGGTTATGAATCGATCGATCATGACATCCTGCAAAAGGCGTTGCCGGACGACGGCAGCGTTCAGATGTATCCGGCGACCACGCGGCTCGGTGTCCTCGTCATCGCCGGGCCGCGCTCGCGCGATGTCCTCGCCAAGCTGACCCGCACCGACCTTGCCAATGCGGCGTTTCCCTGGTTGACCGGCCAGCGCATCTCGGTCGGACCAATCCGTCTCGACGCCCTTCGAGTCAATTTCGTCGGTGAGCTCGGTTGGGAATTGCACCATCCGATCGAAATGCAGAACGCACTCTACGACATGCTGATGGAAGCGGGCGCTGAGTTCGGGATCAAACCCTTCGGTATCCGGGCGATGGGCGCGATGGCGCTGGAAAAATCCTATCGCCAACTGCCCCGCGAACTCTCTATCGAATACAATGCGTTTGAATCAGGTCTTGAGAGATTCGTTCATCCAAACAAGGGCGACTTCATCGGCCGTGACGCGGTGGTTCAGGCGCGCGAGGCCGGCCTGCGCTGGCAGTTCGCGACGCTTGAAATCCACGGCGTCGGCGACGCGGACGCGCGTGGATCGGAGCCGATCTACGCCGATGGCGAACTGGTCGGACGGGCGACGAATGGCGGCTTCGGCTGGCGGGTTGGCAAGAGCCTGGCGCTGGCCATGCTGAAGCCGGAACACGCGGGCGAGGGGACGCGGCTCCAGATCAAGATTCTCGCTACGCTCCATGACGCGACCGTCATCGGCGAAAGCCCGTTCGATCCGGATAACGAGTGGCTGCGCGCATAGGGTGCGGCAACGCACTGTCGAAATTTGACAGCTTTGTGTCTTGCGCCATCGCAAGATCGGCATAACGATTTCGTCATGAGCAGCCGAGTTGCCGCTTTCGCTATTGCTTTCCTTCTTCACGCTGGCGCAGCGGGACTGCTCGGCCTCGTCCCTGCGCAGGCCCAGCAACGCGGCCTCGGCGATCTCGGCACCCAGGCGGAACCAGTCCCCCAGGACGGCCAGAAGGTCGACGTCGAACTGGTCCTGGCGGTCGATGTTTCCTGGTCGATGGACCATGGCGAGCAGGAGATTCAGCGCGAAGGTTACGTCGCCGCCTTCCGTAGCCCGGCCGTGCAGCGGGCGATCTTGGAAGGTGGTTATGGGCGGGTCGCGGTCACCTATATCGAATGGGCCGGCATGTTCTCCCAGTCGGTCATCGTCCCCTGGACGCTGATCGACTCCAAGGCGAGCGCCGAGGCGTTTGCTTATCGCCTCGCATCGGAGGAACCCGAGCGGCAACGCCGAACCTCCATCGCATCCGCCATCGATTTCATTGTGCCGATGTTCGATCGTAACGGCTTCGACGGGCGTCGGCGGGTCGTCGACATATCCGGAGACGGGCCGAACAATCAGGGACGCGTGGTCACCGCCGCGCGCGATGCGGCGGTCGCCCGCGGCATCACAATCAACGGCCTGCCGCTGATGACGTCAGGCGGCGGCTTCGGCTGGAGCTCGATCCCAGATCTCGACCGCTATTATACGGATTGCGTCATCGGCGGGCCCTCGGCCTTCATCATCCCGGTCAACGACTGGTCGCAGTTTCCCGAGGCAGTGCGTCGCAAACTGGTGCTGGAACTTGCCGGCACCTGGCCCGATCTCCGCGAGGCGGCGTCGGCCACCGTTATCCAGACCCAAAACGCCGCGGCCGCCGACTGTCTGATCGGCGAACGGCTGTGGCAGCAGCGCCAGCGACGTTGGTTGGAGGATTTCCAGTAGACCGCCTGCCGCCCGCGCGATCAGGCCGGAGACAGCGCGGCGCGTCCGGCACGTTCCTGCTGCGGCGAGCGCGAATAGAGTTCGCGGTAGCATTTGGAAAAATGCGACGCGGAGACGAAACCGCTGGCGACGGCGATATCGACGATCGGCAGTTGCGACTGCATCAACAGGTGGCGCGCCCGATCGAGCCGAATCTCCAAATAGTAACGCGCCGGCGAGCGGCCCATCTCCTTGTCGAACAACCGTTCCACCTGCCGGCGGGAGAGGCCGACGGCGCGAGCGATCTCGACCAGCGACAGCGGGTCGCACAGATTCGCTTCCATGATCTCGATGACCCGCAGAACCTTGGCGTGCTGGACGCCGAGTCTCGCCCGCAGCGGCAGCCGCTGCCGGTCCTGGGGGCCACGCACCCTGTCGGTCAGCGCCTGTTCGCAGACCCGGTTGACCACGTCCTCCCCCAGATCCTCGCCGATCAGGGCGAGCATCATGTCGAGCGAGGCCGTGCCGCCGGCGCAGGTGTAGATGTTATGGTCGATCTCGAAGAGGTCGGCGAAGACGTCGGCGCGTGGGAAGGCTTCGGTAAAGCCCGGCAGGTTCTCCCAGTGGATCGCGCATCGCCGGTCGGCGAGGAGGCCGGCGCGCGCAAGAATCCAGGCGCCCGTGCACAGGCCGCCGACCGAAATGCCGCGTTGATGGGATTCGCGCAGATAGGAAAAGGCCGCCTTGTCGGAAAAATCCTCGACCAGGACGCCGGAGCAGGCGAAAACCATCGAGGGCCGGTTCTCGCCGGGGAGGGTCCGGCGCTCCGCCTCAACGGACCCGTTGACCGCGACTTCGACGCCATTCGACGCACGCACCGATGCACCATCGACCGAGGCAAGACGCCAACGGTAGATCTCGCGGCCGACGATGCGGTTAGCGATTCGCAGCGGCTCGATCGCGGTCGCAAAGGCGATCATCGAGAAATTCGGAACGAGCAGGAACGTGATGCTGCGCTTCGGCGCGGCCTCGCTGGCTCCATCGTCCACCCTGGCCGCTTGGTCGCTCGCGAAGCGCGGCTGGCCGATTGCCGTTGACGCGATCCTCATCGGCAAATGCCTCCGATCCTGACGCGACCGGCGACGGTCTCGCTTCCACGATACTGCGACCACGCGGCCGAATCGCGCAAGATTGCGCGGGATCGTTTCCGTGCGCAAGCGAGGTCTTTCACATTCAGGTTCAGGCCGGAGACTGGCCAACTTGGAGTGCCGATTATTTCGGTAGATCGTCCTCGGGATCGCCGCCGTCGTATTCGAGCAGCAGCCGGTCGGCGCGGCCCTGATCATCGACGCCGAGGCGGCGCCTGACATATTTGCTGCGAAACGCCGCGTCGACGATCTCGGACTCTGTCATTCCCAGATTGGCCACGAGATGCAGAAGCGTCCGCTGACCCTGATCGCGTCGGGCCGCTTTTTCTTCACGCAAGTGGTGTTCAAGGCGCAGACGTTTTTGCCGCCGTTCCCACACGTATCGCCCATAGGCCCACCCGGCGACCACTGCCGTGACGATCGCTGCGATGTTGGCAAAAACGCCCAACAGGCCCATCGAAAACGCCTCAACGGTTCCCGGATCACAGTAAGAAAGCGATCGATTCGATCCCATGTCATAAACGCGATCGATTTCAGTAAATTAGATCGACATGCCGGCGGAAAACCGGTTTCCGCTCAGCCTCATCCCGCTCTAGCGTTTGCGGGCCTTGCGCGCGGCGTATTTGGCGTCGCGGGCCGCCTTGCGGGCGGCTTCATCGGCGACCATCTGCGCCATCGGACGATTTTTTTCGGCCTTGGCGGCTTCTTCCGCGGCCAGGCGCTCGGCTTCCTTCTCGGCCTTGCGAGCGGCGGCTTCGCGGGCCTTGGCTTCGGCCTCGGCGCGCTTCTTGGCCTGACGCTCCTCGCGAGCCGCGACGACGGCGGCGCGCTCGGCGCGGCGAGCCTCGGCAGCCGGATCGTTCTGCTTCGCCTTCATCTTTTCGAGAAGGGCGGCTTTCGCTTCTTGCGCGGCTGTGCGGCGTTCGACGAAATCCGCACCCTTGGGTTTCAAAACTGACATGGACCAATCGTAATTCGTGGAAAAGGGTTCGGGCACTCGTTGTCCGGGCGCCGATGCCTTGGGGGATAAGCCGCTGGCGGCGCCGCGTCAATCGCAACAGTCTGGTTCAGCGGGGAGGACGACCGCTGCGCCGGCGCCGGGGCGCATTCCCTTCGGCGTCGTCGGAGCGCCGGATCGGCCGGCCCTCGGAATCGCGGTTGGGCAGCCTTTGCACCTTGACCAGTTCGGGATAGGCGTCGCGCTTGTTCGGAAACGCCATGGCGGCGACGAAATGATCCTGGAAGGCAGGCTCCAGCGCGGTTTCGACCTTTTGGATGCGCTTGACCACCGCCTCGATCTCGCGGCGATAGGAGCGGTTCAAAAGCGCCATGCGCGCGCCGGCGCCGGCCGCATTGCCGACCGAGCCGCACTTTTCCACGTTACAATCGGGCACCAGTCCGAGGACCATGGCGTATTTCGGCTCGATGAAGGAGCCGAACGCGCCGGCTAGCGCGATGCGGTCGATGGTGCTGGACTCACCAGCGGCGCCGAACTTGTCGATCAGCAGCTTGATGCCGGCGTAAAGCGCGGCCTTGGCGAGCTGGATGGCGCGCACGTCGGTTTGCAGGATGCTGATCGTCCGTCCGGGCATCTCATGGAGAACATAGGCGAAGGTGCGCCCCTCCGGGACAATGCGGGACGAGCGGGCGGCCAGCGATCCGTCGATGATTCCGTCCTCGGTGACGATGCCGGCGAGAAACATTTCCGCGATCACCTCGATGATACCGGAGCCGCAGATGCCGGTGACACCGACGTATCGGGCGGCCTCGGCGAATTCCGCCGCGTCGGACCAGCTATCCACGCCGATGATCTTGAAGCGGGGCTCCAGCGTTTCGGGATCGATGCGAACGCGCTCGATGGCGCCCGGCGCGGCGCGCTGGCCGGAGGAAATTTCGGCGCCTTCGAAGGCCGGGCCGGTCGGCGAGGAAGCGGCCAGAAGCCGCTGCCGGTTGCCGAGTACGATTTCGGCATTGGTGCCGACATCGACGACGAGCATCGTCTCGTCCTGGCGATGCGGGCCTTCCGAGAGTGTGACTGCGCCCGCGTCCGCGCCGACATGGCCGGCAATGCAGGGCAGGAGATAGGCGCGGGCCGCTGGATGCAGGCCGAGATCAAGGTCGCTGGCCGGCACGGCCAGAGCGCCGGACACGGCCAGCGCGAAGGGCGCCTGGCCGAGTTCGGTGGGGTCGATGCCGAGGAAGAGGTGATGCATGATCGGGTTGCCGACGAAGACGCAATCCATGATGTCGGTGGTGTCTACGTTGGTTTCGGTCGCGACCTCCTCGACCAGCCTCTGGATCGCCTCGCGCACCGCCTTGGTCATCTCGGGCCGGCCACCGGGGTTCATCATCACATAGGAGACGCGGCTCATCAGATCCTCGCCGAAGCGGATCTGCGGGTTGGGCGTGCCGGCCGAGGCAATGGTGGCGCCGGACAAGAGCGACGACAGATGCAGCGCGATCGTCGTCGAGCCGATATCGACGGCAATGCCATAGGCCTCGTTCTTGAGGCCGGGATAGAGCCCCATCAGGCGCGAGCGCTCGTCGTCACGATCCTGGGCGATCGCGCAGGTGACCTTCCAGGCACCGTCACGCAGCGTCTTCTGGACATGGGGAAGAATCTCAGGATCGACGATCGGCGCCGAGATGCCCCAATCCCTTTCCAGCGCCGCGAAAATGCGATCGAGATCGCCCAGCGGCGCGTGCATGTCAGGCTCGACGACCTCGACGTAAAGCAGCCTGATCGCCGGGTCGCGCGGGAAATCGCGCGTGTCGACCGCCTTGCGGACGACCGCGGCGTTGACCGCCATGTCGGACGGCAGGTCGATGACGAGGTCGCCCTCGATGGTGGTGGAGCAGGAGAGCCGGCGGCCGGGCTTCAGGCCGCGTTTGGCGGCATAACGCTCTTCCTTGGCGGACCAGGGGGACAGGTGATCGGCCGCCGAGGTGATCTTGTGCTTGGCGAAGATACCCTCGGCGACCTCGATCTGGCAGCGGCCGCAAATGCCGCGCCCGCCGCAGACACTCTCAACATAGACGCCGAGCGCGCGCGCCGCCTCGATGACCAGCGTGCCTCTCGGAAAGCGACCGCGCCGCCCGGACGGCATGAACAGAACGAGGGGATCTTGCTGGATCATCATGCCGCTATCAGCCTTGAACAGCGCAGGCCCTCGCCCTTCGAGGCTCGCTGCACTCGCGCCTCAGGATGAGGGCTGCCGCGCCGGCCGCGCCATCAGCGCAGGAAAGCCCAGGACATGTCACTTTGACAATCTCTTGCGATTGGCGCGCACACGCTGGGAATAGGGTTTCAGACCGGCGGACAGTATCGCGTCGCCATGATTGGAAGGGCTGCCGCGTCCCGTCACGGCGCCCAGCGTGGCCGCGGTGGCGGCTTCAATCGCGGCCATGTTCATGGCGACGAGCGACTCGCCCGCCGCCTGCATCTTCTCGCCGACCATGCGCGACATCTCATCACGGTCCGTTGCCGTCGGAGAAGCCGCCGACATCCAGAATTGCATCATGCGGCTGCCGATCACGAACGGTGACAGCATCATCAGCGTCGACATTTCGGTGCTGCTCTTGGGGGCAGCGGAAAGCGACAGGCGGCGGCGGGTCATCAAACGAATTCCTTTCGGGGGTGTCCCTTCGGTCGGGACTGTCCTGCGGGAAACGTTCGGCGACACCAAACGGTCGCAGCGGCGGTCAAATATATTTCGCACTTGCGAAGAGAATGGCTCCGGTCGCGGATGCTCCGCGACCTCGAACCTTTCGTTCGCCGACCGCCGGCCTTCATCAGGACTGGGCCATCCGGGCTTCCCGACCGCCCCGCCGCCGGCCGCTGCCGGATGGCGTGGCGGCTGAATTGGCGGCAACCATCGTCGCGCCCGGCTGGACGTCGCGGTAGTTGCGGATCCAGGTCCCACAGGACGGATCGTTGCCCATCAGTACGTTGGCGGCACGGACCGCCTCCATCTCCTGCGGCCGGCAGGGATTCATGATCGCCGAGGTCATGCCGGCGGCGATCGCCATCGGCAGGAAGGCGGCGTTGATGCCGTGGCGATGCGGCAGGCCGAAGGAGATGTTGGAGGCACCGCAGCTGGTGTTGACGCCGAGCTCCTCGCGCAGACGGCGCACCAGGGCGAACACCTGCCGGCCGGCCGTGCCCATCGCCCCGATCGGCATGACCAGCGGGTCGACGACGATGTCGCACGGCTTGATGCCGTAGTCGGCGGCATGCCGGACGATTTTCCTGGCTACCTCGAAGCGCACGTCCGGATCCTCCGATATGCCGGTCTCGTCGTTGGAGATGGCAACAACCGGCACGTCGTATTTCTTGATCAGCGGCAGGATCGCCTCCAGCTTTTCCAACTCTCCGGTGACGGAGTTTACCAAGGGCCGCCCCTCGGCGATCTCCAGTGCCGCCCTGATGGCGGAAGAAACCGAGGAATCGATCGAGATCGGCAGATCGGTCAGGCTTTGGACGAGGCGGATTGTCTGCACCAGGAGCGGCGGCTCGGAAACATTCGGGTCGACGGCGGTGACCCCGGCATTGACGTCGAGCATGGTCGCTCCCGCGGCAACCTGCTCCAGCACGTCCCTGGTGACGGTCTCGAAATTGCCAGCGACCATCTCGGCTGCGAGCTTCTTGCGGCCGGTCGGATTGATCCGCTCACCGATGACGCAGAAGGGTTCGTCGAAGCCGATCACGATCTCCTTCTTGGCGGAGGCAACGACGGTGCGGGTCATAGGCGATCTTCCGGATGAGGAGCAGGACGGGAAAGGGTTTGTCGGCGCCGCGTCAGTCAGCCGTGGTGGCGCTCGAGCTCGCGGCCGAAGCGCGAGCCCTCGCTCGGCCATGAGCCGCGTTCGGTCAGCCATGCAGCCGATTTCACCAGACCGCCGAACGGAAAGACGTGGATCTGCCGGACGGGCGAATCCAGTGTCTCGCGCCAATGCCGTTCGATCGGCCCGACGACCGATTCCGGCGAATGGGTCGTTGCGAGCGCGGTCAGGGCGAGGGCGCGCTTCTTCAGGAAGGCGACGGAATTGCCGACACCGCAGAGCGCGGCGTATTTGATCAGCGTGGTGATCTTGGCGGGTCCGGCGACGCCGAGATGAATGGGCAGGCCGATGCCGGCCTCCTTGATGGCCAGCGACCAGTTGATGAACTCTTCGGCGTCGAAACCGAACTGGGTGACGATGCGTATATGCGCCCCGGTGCGCTCGCCGAAATCGCGTTTGAGGCGCAATGCTTCTTCGGCGGTCGCAGCCGAGAAGTCGGGCGAGCCTTCGGGATGGCCGGCGACTCCGATGTCGCGGATTCCATAGCGATCGAACAGGCCGCTCTCCAGAATCTCCATGGTCGAGCTGAACGGACCGGCCGGCCGATCGAGGCCGCCACCGATCACCAGCGTGTCGGTTACCCCGGCCTCTTCGGCATAGGTCCGGATACGGGTCTCCAATTCGTCGCGGCTGCGGATGCGGCGCGCTGGAATGTGGGGCACCGGGGCATAGCCGAAGTCGGAAATTCGCTTCACCGCCTTGATGAAATCCTTGACGGAGTCGACACCGACATCGGTGAGATAGACCTTAGTATCCTTGGGAAAGAGGCCGGGCAGATCCTTTGATTCCAGTACCTGTTTCGGGGCGACCTCGATCGATGCCGGCAGGAAAGCACGCGTTAAAGGCAATTGATGCTGGGTCATGACTCGCGCCCCTCGTTGGCAACCAGCGCCATCAGGCGATCCCGGTCGTAGCGTTGATCGAGTTCGGACAGTGTGCGCTCGGCCGCGGCTTCCAGGTCGCCCGCTTCGCAGGCCGAACTCGCGCGCCGCCACTCGGCAAGATAAGCGTTGGAATCCTTGGCGCCCACCTGCATGGCGCAGCGGTCGATCGCCTCGATGAAGCGTAGCGGGAGTTCGCGGCGCGCCGCCCTGCGTCCCTGACGAACGATCACTTGGGCGGGAATGTCCCGCCAATAAACGATTTGCGTTTCGGCCATGCCGCGTCTCCCATGCCGGGCAATGTGACGGGAGACGAGGGCGGTGGATATGCCGGACGCGACGATGCACGATGGCTTTGCGACATTCGGCCACGTCCGAGAGCCACTGAGCTGGTTCTTGGGACCAGCGTGATCGATTTGCCGCGCGCAACGTGAGACGGGCGAGTTGGTTTTCCACGCCCGGGACCCGTCGGGGCCCAACCGGTCGTGGCGAGCGGTGGCTTCTTCAGATGATCTGCATCACCGCCAGGGCCGCGGCGCCGTAGACGCCCGCGAGAACCACGATCGATACCAGGCCGAGGACGATCGCGGCGATCAGCCAGAGACCGTCGCGGGCGGTGATCGCTACGCCCGCCAGTGCGATGGCGACGCCGGGCGCCATGTTGGTCAGCGGAAAGGGAATCGCCACCAGTGCCGCCATCACAAAGCAGAACCAGCCGACCGCGACGAGCAGCACCCACTCGGGCTCGGGCCAATAGCGGTGCCGTGCGAGACGCTCGATCCAACGCAGCGTCGGTCCGATCTTGCGCATCCCCATGCCGAGAGTATCGGCGCTGAGGCGAATCCGATGGACACGGCCGGGAAGCCAGAGCCGGTGGCGGCCGATCGCGAGTTGCAGGGCGAACAGCATGAGCGGTACGCCGAAGAGCAGCGAGGCGCCCGGCGGCAGCGGAACCAGATTGAGCCCGCCGAGTAGAATGAAGAAAGCCCCATACGCCCGCGTATCGAATGCCTGGGACAATTCGCCGAGCGTCGGGCCGGTCGGGTCGCGATGGGTGTAGCCCCGCAGAATCGCGGAGATGCGTCGCTGCCGTTTGCTACCGCGCCGCCGCAGCGATCGTCGAATGTTGGAAAAGGCGGCGGGTGACACGGACGATACTCGGTGACGTGGTTTCAGGAACAAGTCCCGAAGTGAATGATTAGCGGGAGCTAGAGCCCACTCGCGCGTAACGGCTCCCTCTTAACGCAAGAGCCTGAGAACACTATGGCCGAATGGGTGTTAAATCGGGGTATCTTTGCAAAACATCAAGCGCTTGCGTCTGTGGTTTTGCAACCGCTCGCATCGGCGTGCCCGCGAACGGCCGCCCTTATCGCTCTCACCGGATTGTATCAGGCAGCTGCGTCATGCGGCTGCCTGACCCCCGCGGCCATCGTCAGCGCCCCGACGAGATCGCCATAACCGACGAAGCGCCGCTCGTGAGCCAGTCCCAGCCGATCGGCGATCGCGCGAGCGCGGCTATCGAGTTCGGCGTCGTCGGTTTGGGCGATGTGGACGACGCGTTCGTAATTGCCGAACAGCATCGCGGTCATCTCGGGATAACGGTCGAGGCGGAACGGCTTGGCGATGACCGCGTCGAACTGACGAGCAAGAAAATCGGTGAGCCAGAAGGTGGTCATGTTGGCATCGCCCTCGGTGGCGAAGCGGTCATTGCCGACGAAGAAGGAATAGCAATGGGGGCCGGCGATGCGCTCGACGCCGTGGCGTTCGCAGACAGCGTCGAGATGGCCGCCAGTGCCACAGTCGGCATAGGCGATAAAAATGCGAGACGCGCCGCGGTCGCGGGCCGCGACAATGGCTGCTTCGACCGCCGGCGCGATCTTCTTCGGCATGTTGTGAAGGATGGCCGGCAGGCAGGTGAGGTCGACATGCGACAGGCCGTTGGCGGCGAGGACGGCGACAATCTCCCGCGCGATGGCGCCGCAGGCGATGACCGTCAGGCGTTCCGTCTGCGGAGTGGGGGAGAAGGTGTCCATCAGTCTAGCGAAGGAAAATGTCGCGAAGCGGCGGAACCGGAGAAGGGCCCAGCCGTTTTTCCGTCACATTCCCGCAACGGAGACGGCAGCATGACCCACCGCATCGCAATACTGTCCGCAGTTCTCGCCGGAGCGCTCCTGCTTTCGGCCTGCGCCAATACTGTACGTGGTGTCGGCCGAGATGTCGGCAACACCGTCGACGCGACCGGCGCGGCCGTGAGAGACGTCGCCCAATAGGATAGGCGCCATCGAGGCAGGGATCGGGCGCGGGGGCTTTGGGCCCTCGCATCCATTTTGCACCTGCGGCGATTCCGCTCAATTGGCATGCTCGCGGCGATCGTCCCACGCCTGAGGACCAGTGAGCTGAAGAAGGTTAAAGGAGAGAGGCGAGCCACGGCCGTCACGCCAATCACAGTTGGTTATGCTTGCGCGCCATCAGTTCCTTGGCAATCTCGACGGTGATTGCCGCATCGCGGCAATAGGCGTCGGCGCCGACCTGATTGGCGAAGTCCTCGTTCAACGGCGCGCCGCCGACAAGGACGATATAGTCGTCGCGCCGGCCCTTCTGGACCAACGTATCGATGACGACCTTCATGTAGGGCATGGTCGTCGTCAGCAGCGCCGACATGCCGAGGAACTCCGGCTGATGCTCGTCGAGCGCGGCGAGATACTTGTCGACATCGATATTGATGCCGAGATCGACGATCTCGAAGCCGGCGCCCTCCATCATCATGCCGACGAGGTTCTTGCCGATGTCGTGGATGTCACCCTTGACTGTGCCAATGACCATCTTGCCCTGTTTCGGCGCGCCGGTCTCGGCGAGCAGCGGCCGCAGGATCTTCATGCCGGCCTTCATCGCGTTGGCCGAGAGCAGCACCTCCGGTACGAACAGGATGCCGTCGCGAAAATCCTCGCCGACGATCTGCATGCCGCCGACGAGCGCCTTGGTGAGGACATCGTAGGGAATCCAACCCCGTTCGAGGAGAATGTTCGTGCCTTCCTCGATCTCCTCCTTGAGCCCATCGTAAAGGTCGTCCTTCATCTGGGCGACGAGATCGTCGTCGGAGAGCTCGGCCAGTACGATCTCGTCGTCATCCGCCATGGTGGCACTCCTCGCCAGCGGCCTCTCCCAAGGCCTCGTTGGGGCGGCAGAAGCGCGGGTCACGCGCATCGCACCGCATCATGAGCGAGATTAGGGCAAGGAAATGCGATCGAATCTTCCGCGTGCGACATTGCCGGTGCCGAAAACGACGTTCTGGCCCCGAGTTTGGTTGGAGGCGAAGCCCGGCGATTGTCCTTCGCGCGTCACCAGTTTTCGCATCCGGAACGACGCGGGGAATTCGTGCTTCTACAATCGGCTATGTTCGCCCGCCCAGGCTCGTGGGCGTATGCGCGGCGCGCAGACGCGGCTACGTACCGATGGATACTGCCAGGAGATGGATCGATGAGCGACGTGACCGGACAGGCCCCCGAGGCGATGGAAGCCGAGAGCGGTGCGGGGGGCGGACGACGCGGGCGCGGCGGTGGCGGCGGCGCATCTGCACGGCGGGCGGCTCGCACCCAGACCGGCTCCGGGCCCAAGCTCGCCTATATCCGCCGGGCCCTGCCGGAATACGAGGTCCTGGACGAAGAGGGCCTCGCCTTGATCGAGGCGAATGCCGACGCGGTGCTTGAGGAGATCGGTATCGAATTTCGCGATGACGCCGAGGCGCTCGCGATGTGGAAGGAGGCCGGTGCCGATGTGTCCGGCGAGCGGGTGCGTTTTCCCAAAGGGCTTTGCCGCGAACTCCTGAAGACCGCGCCTCGTATATTCACCCAGCACGCCCGCAATCCGGACAACTCCGTCGAGATCGGTGGCAAGGCGACAGTGTTCGCGCCGGTCTACGGGCCGCCCTTCGTGCGTGACCTCGACGGGGTGCGCCGTTACGCGACGATCGAGGATTTCCGCAACCTCGTGAAGCTCGCCTATATGGCGCCCTCGATCCACCATTCGGGCGGCACGGTCTGCGAGCCGGTCGACATCCCGGTGAACAAGCGCCACCTCGATATGGTGCATGCGCACATGACGCTGTCCGACAAGCCGTTCATGGGCTCGGTGACGGCGCCGGAACGGGCGGCCGACACTGTGGAAATGTGCCGCATCCTGTTCGGCTCGGATTTCGTCGACCAGAACACCGTCCTCATCAACCTGATCAACGCCAACTCGCCGATGACCTTCGACGGCACCATGCTGGGCGCGCTCAAGGTCTATGCCCGGGCCAACCAGGCCTGCATCGTCACGCCCTTCATTCTGGCCGGAGCGATGAGCCCGGTGACGGTCGCCGGCACCCTGACGCAGGTCCTTGCCGAGGTGCTGGCGGGCGCGGCTTTCACTCAGCTCTGCCGTCCGGGCGCTCCGGTTGTCTTCGGCACCTTTGCCTCATCGATCTCCATGCAGTCCGGCGCGCCGACTTTCGGAACACCGGAACCGGCGCTTGTCTCTTATGGCGCGGCGCAGCTGGCGCGCCGGCTCGGCCTGCCGTTTCGCACCGGCGGCTCGCTCTGCGCCTCCAAGGTGCCGGATGCGCAGGCCGCCTATGAGAGCGCCAACACGCTGAACTCGACGCTGCTCGCGGGCACCAATTTCGTTCTGCATTCGGCCGGCTGGCTGGAGGGCGGGCTTGCCGCCTGCTTCGAGAAGTTCGTCATGGATTGCGACCAGCTCGGCATGATGCAGGCGATGGCGCGGGGGGTCGACCTGTCCGAGAACGGACAAGCCATGTCGGCGATCCGCGAGGTCGGGCCAGGCAGTCACTATCTCGGCTGCCAACACACCCAGGACAATTTCCAGACGGCGTTCTATCGCTCGTCCATCGCCGACAACAATTCCTTCGAACAATGGTCGGCCGAAGGGGCGTTGCGGGCCGAGAACCGGGCCAACCAGCTGTGCCGGCGCTGGCTCGATTCGTACGCGGCTCCCGCGCTAGACCCCGGCATCGCCGAGGGACTTTCCGCCTTCATCGCCAAGCGCAAGGAGTCCGAGCCCGACGCCTTCGCTTGAAAGGGAGAGGCGGACCCGGCCGCCGCGAGCGAAGCGGACGCCGCCGCGAAAGTGGGCGCGACCATCCACCGCGCGGTCTGGAAGGGGCTGCGGACGGATTGACGGCAGTGCGGCTCCATCGTCGCTTCAAAATCCGCAGAGGCGGGCCAGCACGGCGACGACATTGGCTTGCCGGGTGACGCCGAGCTTGGAGCGGATGTGTTTGAGGTGCGAGCGTGCCGTGTGCTCGGACAGGCCCTCCCGAAAGGCGTAGTCGATGACGCTTTCACCATCGAGGAGCGCGACGGCGAGGCGCGCTTCCGCCGGCGTCAGGCCGGTGGCGGCCTGAACGGTCTCGGCTGTGGGCGCCTGCCAGGACGCACGGTCCTGAATCTTCAACACGCCGATCCGTTTGGCATCCTTGCCCGTCGGCGAAACGAAGGCCCGCACGATCAAAGGACGCGCATTGGACGTGCGGCGCAGACCGATCGGTCGCGGCAACTCGACGTCGAGACCGGCGGCGACACGAAGTGTCCGGGTCATCATCTGGAAAAGAACCGGTTGGGAATCACGATGCGAGGCTCTCAAGACGCCGCGCGTCAACTCGAGCCCATCCTTGGCCACGACAATCGCACGCGCCGGCGCATTCATGTGAAGGACGAAACCAGCGGGGTCGAAGATGATAATGCCGTCGTCGAGTCCGTCCAGAGCGGCAATGATGCCGTCGCCGCCCAAGGATCCAGCTCCAACTGGCACGAGCGCCTGCAACTCGACGACGCGGCAGATGTGAGGCCCCAAGACCTCCAGAATCCGGCTTTCCTCCGGCGAGAAGTCGCCTTTGCTGGCCCGGCGCTGAATCGTCGGCGCCGTAATTCCTCCCAGATGCTCAAGCGCCAGGATGCAGGCATTCCAGCACTCGGGAAACAGCCGGTAGAATTCGTTGTGCACCGGACACCGGGCAATTTCCTGGGCGGTCATGACATCACCAGTATGGATCAGGCCTCGACGCCGCTGCGACACGATCCTTTGAAGGCGCAGATCCTTGTCGGCGAAATCCTGGGCGAACATGATCAGGCCTTCCGGGTCGAAGGGTGCCGAGTCGTGGTGAAAGGAACCGTCGTGTCCGACGGAGTTGAAGGTAAAGCGATCGGCGCCGGTTACCGCCGCGACGCGGCCCATGGCGCTGGCCCATGAGTTGGAGCCGTCGACGCTTCCGTAAAGACAGGAGAGGGTGTCCTCGATGACAGACGCGCTGGCAGCCATGCAATCATCTCCCTCCCGGATCGGGCCGTGTGCGACTTCCGCCGTGGTCGTGACGATATGCTCGGGGAAATGAAGACGCAACTCTAAGGAAGTTGGGCAAGGGCATGGAAACACATTGCTTTCAGCTTAAAATATTGAGCTAATCCAAATGGGGGACGCGTGCCCATCATTGTTGGGAAAGAATGGAAGCGCGGGTGCCAAGGTCTTCGGCGTCCATCTCGCCGAAGGGTGCGCCTGATCCTGGACCATTGATGGAGGGAACCGTCATGACGTTCTTCGCCGTCATCGTGATTTGCTTGAGTTCGACGCCGGTCGCCAAGTGCCAGAAGGCGACTTCGGTGCATTGGATGACGCTCGCCGAACCGAGCATTGGTCTCGCCGGCTGCATGCGCGAGGGCATGGTCGCCGCGGCGCGATCGCGACTCCTGCGGGGCGGGGATTACCCGAAAGTCTTCTGTCGCCCCGCCGACGCGGCGATTGACGAAGTGGCGGGACGGTAGCGGGGTTTAACGATTTTCAGCCGCGCCGATTGCGGCGACTACGCCCCATCGTCTCACCGGACGCGACGTTGTCGGATGCTGGCTTGTTGACCAGCGGACCTACCGTCTCGGTGATCTCTTCGACCGTCGGCCGCGAGCGTCGGTTGTGGGTATCGATCGCGTGACGCATGGCGCCCAGATGGTGGGGAGAGGTGCCGCAGCAGCCGCCGATGATGCGGGCGCCGACATCGATTGCGAGGCGCGTGTAGTCGGCCATCTGTTCCGGCGTTCCGGAATAGACCGTCTTGCCGTCGACAAAGCGCGGAATGCCGCAATTGGCCTTGAGTACGACGGCTGCGCCGCTGTCGCCGGTGCCCAGCTCCAAGCCTGTGGCCAGCATGTCGGAGGCGCCGACGCCGCAATTGGCTCCGATCGCAAGGGGTTTTTCGGCAAGGCCTTCGACCGATTTGTGGAAATCCTTCGGGTGGATGCCCATCATGGTCCGACCGGCGCTGTCGAAGGAGCCGGTGAAGACATAGGGCATATCGCAGGCGACGGCCGCCTCGGCGGCGGCGCGGACCTCTTCAGCCGCCGACATGGTCTCGATCCACGCGACGTCGGCGCCGCCCTCCTTCAGGCCGGCAATCTGCTCGCGGAAGGTTTCCACCGCATCCTCATGGGACAGATTGCCGAGCGGGGCGAAGATCTCGCCCGTCGGCCCGACCGATCCGGCGACGATCACCGGTCGACCGGCAGCGTCCGCAACCGCGCGGGCGATCCTTGCGGCCTTGAGGTTGAGCTCATGGGTGCGATCCGCCGCCTCATGCAGCTTCAGCCGGTGGCGGTTGGCACCGAAGGAGCAGGTGAGAATGATATCGGCACCGTTGTCGACGAAGGCTTGATGCAGCGCCGTGATCCGCTCCGGATGGCTCTCCAGCCACATCTCCGGGGCCTCGCCGGATTGCAGACCCATATCGAAGAGATTAGTCCCCGTGGCGCCGTCGGCGAGGAGAACGCCTTTTTCCGCGAGCAGGCGGCTGAGCGGATCGGACATGGAGGCCTCGTCGTAAGGGATCGGATGGTCACCTGCCTGCGATGCGCCACGCGGAGATGATAACGCCTCCTTCCCCTGCGAAGCGAGCGTTATCATATCGAATGCGACCCGCATCATCTTCCGACCATTGGGCCGGTCTGCTGCCCCGGGGAGATATTTCCACAGCTAAGTCCATCCATCTGCATCAATTTCGCCAGCAAGCTCTACCAAAGCCTTATTTCGTAGAGATAGCGGGTGATCGAGGCGAATCACCGTCGCGCAGACTCGCGCCGCGGCGAAATCCAAACGGGGGAATGATGTTCGATCGCGCACCCAAGCGGCTTGACCAGGCGGATATGGTCTATGCTGCGGTTCAAGCCCTGTACGTGGAGGGATACACCCCTGCGCAGATCGAGGATGCATTGATTCGACAGGCGCCCACCGATCTCGACCTGCTCGCCGAATGCTACCAGTTGTTGTTTGGCGTCGACGACCGACAGGAGACGATCGCCGATCGGGCAGCCTGACGGCCCGCACGGCCCGCGCCAGAGCGATCGCCGACGTAGCCGTGTGTCATGGCAGATGAGACCAGACCCTGCCGAGCGTCCCGATTGCCGTAGCCATGCGCTCATCCCGGCGCGCACAACGCCACCCGGTGATCGAACCCACATCGATCAGCGCGGGCGGCAAGGTGGCGCGCGAAGGCGCGGGGGACCTCAGCTGGTGTCGGTCGCGTCGAGCGCGTCCTTGAGTACCGGCGTCACCATTGCAGCCATCAGACCGCGCATGGTCAGCGTGCCAATCGGCGCGCCGCTGCCGTTGACGACATGGGCACTGGTCACGCCTTCCTCGCTCATCCGCCGGGCGGCGTCCTCGAGGATGGTGCCCTTCTCGACCGGCAGGCTGCCGCCTACCGGCGTCTCCCCTTCAGCGGGAGCCGGGTCCATGACCGTTTCCACCTGGACGACGCGTCCCCGGTTCACTTCGCGGACGAAGGACGAGATGTAATCGTCGGCCGGTTTTAGAACGATTTCCTGCCCGGTGCCCTGCTGGATGATCTCGCCGTCTCTCAGGATGGCGATGCGCTCGCCGAGGCGCAGCGCCTCGTCGAGGTCGTGGGTGATGAAGACGATGGTCTTATGCAACTCTTCCTGCAGGTCGAGCAGCACTGACTGCATGTCATTACGGATCAACGGATCGAGCGCCGAGAAGGCTTCGTCCATCAGCAGGATGTCGGCGTCGGTCGCGAGCGCGCGGGCAAGGCCGACCCGCTGCTGCATGCCGCCCGAGAGCTGGGCCGGATAATTGTCCTCGTAGCCCTTCAGACCCACCCGCTCGATCCAGCGCATGGAGCCAGAGTGCTGCTCGGCCTTCGACTTGCCCATGACGTGCAGACCGTAGCCGACATTGTCGATCACGGTCTTGTGCGGCAACAGGCCGAAGCGCTGAAAGACCATGGAAATCTTGTGGCGGCGGAAATCCTGAAGGCGCTTGTCGGACATGGCGAGAACGTCCTCGCCATCGATGAGAATCTCGCCGCTCGACGGTTCGATCAGCCGGTTGATATGCCGGATCAAGGTGGATTTTCCGGAGCCGGACAGGCCCATGACGACCTGGATACCGCCCGCGAGCATGTCCATGTTGATGTCCTTGAGGCCAAGGACATGGGAATGCTGGTCGAGCAGATCGGACTTCGACATGCCCTGGCGGACCTTCTCCACCATGGCTTTGTCGTCGGGCCCGAATACCTTGTAGAGATTGCGGATCTTGATGGCGACATCAGCCATGGGCGGCCTCCCGGTGACGTTGGAGGCGCTTGCCATAAGCCTGGCTCGCGCGGTCGAAGATGATGGCGATGGCGACGATGGCCATGCCATTGAGCACCCCTTGGGTGAAATACTGGTTGGTGATCGCCTGCAACACCGGCTGTCCGAGCCCGCGCACGCCGATCAGCGAGGCGACGACGACCATGGCGAGTGCCATCATGATGGTCTGGTTGATGCCGGCCATGATGGTCGGCAGCGCCAGAGGAAGCTGCACCTGGGTCAGCTTCTGCCAGCTGGAGGAACCAAAGGCGTTGGCGGCTTC
The DNA here is from genome assembly GCF_017183135.1 of Aurantimonas marina. Lineage (GTDB taxonomy): Bacteria > Pseudomonadota > Alphaproteobacteria > Rhizobiales > Rhizobiaceae > Aurantimonas > Aurantimonas marina. Next base: position 184,175 of record NZ_JADDXW010000008.1, read on the forward strand.
GAGCACCTCCTTATCGACCAGGCGAATGCCGAGATTGGTCAGACGGATAATCGGCGGCATGGCGTAGATCACCACCACGATCAGGCCGGGGATCAGGCCGATGCCGAGCAGCATGACAATCGGGATCAGGTAGACGAAGGAGGGCATCGTCTGCATCACGTCGAGGATCGGATTGATGACCGCCTGGACCTTGTCGGAGCGCGACATGATGATGCCGATGGGCAGTCCGACGATGATCGACATCAATGTGCATACGATGATGATCGACAGCGTGCGCATGGTGTCTTCCCACATGCCGAAAATGCCGATCAGCATCAGGGCAACGAAGGTTCCGGCGGTGATGCCCTTGGAGCGGCTGGCGAACCAGACGATGGCGACCAGAACGGCGATGACGATCCACCAGGGGGTCTGAAGCAGCAGTTTCTCGAACCACAGGAGAAAGTCGAGAAGCGGTCGGAACAAGGCTTCGATGTCGTTGCCGAAAGCGCGCGAGAATGCGCGATATTGTTGATCGATCGTCCGCGACATGAGGCGCAGATTGCGCCCTCCTATCTGGGGAAATTCAGTCAGCCAGTCCAAAAGTCAGGTCTCCTTGGCGCCCGCGCTCCGAATCCCGAGGGGGTATTGATCGGGTACGATACGGCCCGGATGGGCGCGGTTTCGTCCATGTTGCAAAAAATTCGGCCGCGGCATCGCCGCGGCCGGCAGTCTTCATTCATCGGGGTAACACCAGGCGTGACGACCGATGGCGGTGGGCCACCGGCCATCATAAGTCCGAGCTGCCACCGATCGCACGCAGATCAAAGCGCGGCTTTGATCTTCTCTGCCGCTTCCGGCGAAACCCATTTCGACCAGATGTCCTCATTGTTCTCAAGGAAGTAGAAGGCCGTGTCCTCGCCGGTCGCCTGCTGATCTTCCTTCCAGGCGAGCAGCTTGTTGACCGTGGCGTTGTCCCAGGAGCGAGTGTTGAGATACTCCGCCGCGGCCTCGGATTCCTCGGCCACTTTCGGGGTCACGATGGTGAAGACCTCGGATTTGGTCCAGGCGTTGATCTTCGGATCAGCGCAATCGGCAACCGTGGTGCATTTGGCCCACTCCTCCGGATCGTGCTCGGCGTCGAATTCGAGCTTCGTCATCGGGTATTTGCCGAGAATGGCGGTCGGAGCCCAATAGTAGCCGAGCCACGGCTCCTTGTTCTCGTAAGCCTTGGCGATGGAGCCGTCGAGGCCCGCGGCCGAACCCGTGTCGACTAGCACGAAGCCCTTTTCCTCGCCTTTATAGGCTTTGAAGAGATTGGCCGTGGTGATCTGACAGCCCCAACCCGCAGGACAGTTGTAGACAGCGCCCTTGGACGGCTCCTCGGTCGACGGGAAGAGATCGGGATGTTCGAGCGCGTCGCCGACCGTCTTGATATCTGGATGTGCCTCGGCAAAATAGGTCGGGATCCACCAGCCTTCCTCGCCGCCATCCGACAGCGCTTCGGCCGCGAATTGGACCGTGCCTTCCTCGACCGCCTTGTCGATCTGATCGCGGAACTGGTTGACCCACATCTCCGGGGCAACGTCCGGCTCCTGCTTCTCCGTCATCGACGCGAAAGTGGGCATCGTGTCGCCGGGCAGCAGGCGCGTTTCGCAGCCGTACCCTTCGGCGAGAATGAACTTGTCGATCGCGGCCAGCACCTCCGCCGACGCCCAGTTCATGTTCGAAATCGTCAATTCGCAGTTTTCCTGCGCCGACGCGCCCGGTGCGAAACCGAACAGGGCTGCTGCGAGAAAGGTGGAGGCGAGAAGTGACTTCATAAGAATTCCTTATTTCTTCTGTTTTCCGAGTATCGTCGGTGACATTTACATTTGGATACATTCTCGCTCGCGATCCGCGTGGCGAAGCGGCATGATCGAGCCGGACGATTACATTCGAAAGCGGCCCGCTCCCGATGCGGTCCATCGCGGAAACTATAGGGTCGCGGCCTTGAATCCAACAATTTTTTTGGTTTTCGGGTCCGATGGGTCCGCGCGAGCTTGGTGCGGACCTCTCCAGGAAGGTCGGATGAGTCGGCCGAGACATCGCGATCACGGGCGCGGCGGCAGTGATCCGGCGGGTCACGCGGCAAGGGCGGAGCGGGGATCGCCATGCTCCACTTTTCGTGGAACGTCCCGTGCCCCGGAGCGTCACTACGTCACGCATTTCGTCAGATCGGGGACCAATGCAATAACCGAACGGTAACGCCTCGGGTTTAAGCATGGGGTCGACGCAAGACGCGCCGCAGCCCCGGAGAAGGTATTGCGTACCGGGAAAGCGACATCGCGCCTGTCAAAGCGCTGCCACAGGGCGAGTGCAATTTTCCGCCGACACTCGGTCAGTTACGCCGATGCTTCGTGGCCGAAGGGGCACGCCGTCCCGATATCTTGGGGGCGCTACGGGCGGGCCGGCGGTCACGTCACGCCGCCATTGGCACCAAATCTTCCACCTCCTGGGGCCGGAAGGGCTTGGAAATCCGCGGAACGGCGGCAAGCTGCGCCGGAAGCTGGTCCAGACTGCTGGAAATGAAGCAGAACGGCACATTGTTGCTGAGCAGGAGTTGCGCGATCGGGAGAGACGTCTCACCGCAAGGACCCAGGACGACGTCGAGCATCGCGAAATCGAGGCCTTCGCTCAGGCAATCGAGGGCGCCGGCGACTGTCGCGGCATGCAGAATCTCGGCATCAATTTTTCCCAGCACGATGCCTTCGAGATCAATGGCGATGATCGGTTCATCTTCCAGAATCAAAATCTTCATGACGTGACCTTTTTTCGGTCTCCTTCAAATGTTCCAGCCGCGCAGTGGTTGCGTCCATCTTGATATTTTTTAGTATTATTCTCACTAACAACTGAATGTTAACTATGAGCATTAG
>NZ_JADDXW010000009.1 GCF_017183135.1 Aurantimonas marina
ACTCATCGTCGGAGGGACGGCCGCCGCGGCTTTTCAACTCCAGCCTTTCACCGACTTCGCCAGCTTCACCCGCCGCCTCGCCGAGGCGCTTTACGCCGCGCTCGGCATCGACGTGCTGGCAACGCGCCTGCACCTTCAAAAACAGTAGGAGACCATCCGATGACCTGCAATTCCGGGCTTGTAGGAACCACGCTGTGGGCGATCGTTGCCACGACCGCCGTCACCGCTCCGGCGAATGTCTTCGCCCAGTCCAGTCCCGTCACCCAGCGTGAAACCGCGGTCGCGCCGGAAATCAATCCTCCCGGCGACATCCCCGACGATCAGGTCTTCATCACCTACAAGTCCCCGGGCGGATTCTCGATGCAAGTTCCGGAGGGCTGGTCGCGCAGCGACGCGGCGAATGGCGTCAGCTTCGCCGATAAATACGGTCGCATCGTCATCGACGTGACCCCGGCGGAACAAGCGCCAACTGCCGCGAGCATCAAGCAGAAGGAGGTCGTCGGCCTTGTCGCTAGCGGTCACGCCGTCGACGTCAAGGATATTCGCACGATGCCGTTGCCGGCCGGGGAGGCAGTCGCGGTCGATTATCTGTCGAATTCCGCGGTGAACCCTGTCACCGACCGCAAGATCCGCCTGGAAAACCGCCGGATCTACTATTTCAGGAATGGCAAGAAAGCAGTCCTGACATTGTCGGCGCCGGCCGGCGCCGACAATGTCGACCAGTGGAAGATGATGGCCGAATCCTTCCGGTGGTCGTCGTGATACTGCTTGATGCCCAAGACCTGTTCCGCTTCTATCACGTTGGCGATGCGGAGATCCGGGCGCTCAAAGGCGTGAGCCTCAATGTGAGCGCCGGCGAGATCATCGCCCTGACCGGTCCGTCCGGAAGCGGCAAGTCGACACTGCTTTCGTGTCTGTGCGGCCTCGACGAACCCGACGGCGGAACGGTGGACATCGGCGGTCGGCGGATGACCCGCCGGCCGGAGACCGAGAAGGCAGCAATCCGGGTGTCCACGCTTGGCATTCTGGCACAACGCGACAATCTGTTCCCGCATCTGACCGTGGCCGAAAACATCGCCTTCGCGTTGTGCCGCCGAAGCGGCGGCGATCCCGTCGATATCGAGCAGATGCTCCAATCCGTCGCCTTGAGCGAGCGCGCCAACGCCTATCCAGCCACGCTGTCGGGCGGCGAAATTGCGCGGGCGGGCCTGGCGGTCGCGCTGGCTCTCGAGGCGCCGCTGATCGTTGCGGATGAGCCGACCGCGGAAGTCGACGAGGCGACCGAGCGGATGATCCTCGCCATTCTGGCCGATAGAAGCCGGCGGGGGAAGGGCGCTTTGATCGCGACCCACAGCCGCGCCGTTGCGGCGATCGCCACGCGAACCCTTCATCTGCGGGACGGTCGTCTCGTCGAAAGACCGCTTGTCGAAACGCTCGACGAGGCCGAGCATCTGTTTGAAGACGCGACGCGTCCCATGCTTCGCAACGATCGCGAGACGCTGATCGAAGCGCGGGGCCTCGGACGGAATTACGATCTGGGCGATCTCACAGTTCACGCCGTGGAAAATGCCGACATCGTGATGCGCCAAGGCGACCGCATCGCCGTGACCGGACCATCGGGAAGCGGCAAGTCGACCCTTTTGAAGATGCTGGCCGGAATCGTGCGGCCGTCATCAGGGCTGTTGGCATGGTTTGGTGCCGGGACCGCCACCGGGCTCCGCCCAGGCCGGATCGGGGTCGTGTTCCAGGAACCCAGCCTGATTCCCTCGCTGACCGTTCGGGAAAACGTGGCATTGCCGCTGCAACTGGCGGCCCGTTCGTCCCAAGGTCGGGCTCATATGAGCGCCGACGACGCCCTGGCGCTTCTGTCGCTTGCGGACCTGTCGGACAAGTTGCCGGACGAAATCTCCGGCGGCCAGATGCAGCGTGTCGCCTTCGCCAGAGCCCTCGTCACCAATCCCGAGATCATCCTGGCCGACGAGCCGACCGGGCAGCTCGACCAGCCGACCGGACGAGCGGTGATGGAGGCGGTCCTCGATGCCCTCGGTGAGAATGAGACCGCTCTCCTGCTCACCACCCATGACGAGCGGCTGGCGAGGACCATGGCAACGCAATTGCGCATGGACCACGGTCGGCTGGCCGAGGTCGCCTGAAAGGATCTCCATCATGTTCGGTCTTTGGATCAAAGGCATTTTCAAGCGTCGCGCCGTCCAGATCGCGCTGGCCTATTCCGGTGTCGCGCTCGCCACCGCGCTGATCGCGCTGATCGGCGTGTTCTCGGTGATCAGCGCGTCGACGATGACCGAGCGCGCCGTCGCTCAAGTCGTGGTCGACTGGCAGGTCCAGCCCAAACCCGGCGCCGACGCGGGATCGGTCAAGACCGCGCTCGAGGCGCTGCCCACGGTTCGCGCCGTCACCCAGGTCGGCTATGCGGACGTGCCGGCGCTCCAGGCGACCACCGGCGGGACCGTCCAGACGACGGGTGCCGCGAAAATTCTCGGCATCGATGCCGGTTACCATGCTGCTTTCCCCGAACAGATGCGGCTTCTCCTCGGGGGCCTGGACGGTCCGCTGCTGGCGCAGCAGACCGCGGCGAACCTTCATGCCGGTATCGGCGACACCATCCAGATCCAACGGCGGAACGGCGCTCCGAGCGCGATCACCGTCGCCGGTATCGTCGAACTTCCCAATGCCGATGCCCTGTTCCAATCGATGGGAGCGCCGGCCGGCGCCGGGCCGACGGCGCCCCCGGACAATGTCGTTATCCTGCCGGCGTCGCAATGGTCGGCACTTTTCGCGCCCGATCCGCCACGGTCGATGATCCAGTTTCACGCCGCCTTCAACCGGGTCACGCTGGCGAGCTATCCCGACACGGCCTTTATCGAGGAAGCGCGACAGGTCCGTAATTTTGAGGCGTCGGTTGCCGGTCAGGCGCTCGTCGGCGACAATCTCGGCGCTCGTCTGGACGCGGTCCGCGGCGATGCGATCTACGCCCGGGTCATCTTCCTGTTTCTCGGTCTGCCGGCGGCTGTGCTCGCCATCCTGCTGACCGTTTCGCTGCTCCTGGCCGACCGCGATCGCAAGAGCCGGAACGAAGCGCTGCTGCGGATACGCGGCTTCGATCGCTCGACGATACTGCGTTTGATCGCCTCTGAGGAAGCCATCGGAGCGGCTGGGGCCGCTATCGTTGGCTCACTGGCGGCGTTGATCCTGTCGGCCCTGCAATTCGGGACTGCCTCGCTGTCGTCCTCGGCGCTTGTGTGGATCGCCCTGTCAGGCATTGGCGGTTTCGCCGTCGCGCTTCTCTGCGGCGTCCTGCCGGCGCTTCGGCGGTTGCGCGGCGAAACCGTGCTGCGCGGACGAACATCCATGAGCCGTGGCCGTGATCCGCTGTGGCAGCGGCTCTGGCTCGATCTCATCTTCCTGGCCGGAGCCGCGGTGATTTTCCTGCAGTCGGCCAGTTCCAACTATCAGGTCGTGCTGGCGCCGGAGGGCGTGACCGCGACCGCCGTCGACTACACCGCGTTCCTGTCGCCGCTGCTGTTCTGGGTCGGGAGTGTGCTGCTGACGATCCGGCTGGCGTCCTGGTGGATCGGCCGTTCCGCCGGGACCATGGAGGGGATGGCGACTCGGATTGGCCTGGCCAAGGCCACCGCTCCGAGCGTCGCAGCCGGCCTGTCACGGCAGCATCGGCGGACTGCCGGCGGCATCGCGCTGGTGTCGCTAGCCTTCTCCTTCGCTGTCGCCGCGTCCATCTTCAACCTGACCTACAATGGCCAGACGCGCGTCGACGCGATGCTGACCAACGGCGCCGATGTGACCGTCACCGGCTCCACCGCGACGCCCGTCGGGCCGATTGTCCAGAAGATCCAGGCGATGCGGGATGTCGCGGCCGCCATCCCGATGCAGCATCGCTTTGCCTATGTCGGCAACGATCTCCAGGATATCTACGGCATCGATCCAACGCGGATCGGCGAGGCGACGGCAGTCGAGAATGCCTATTTCGCCAACCAGGACGCGGCGGCAACGCTGAAAGCGCTGGAAACGACGCCCGACGGGGTTCTTGTCTCCCAGGAGACCGTCAACGACTTCCAGCTGGCGCTCGGCGACCCGATCAAGTTGCGGCTGCAGGATGCCACGACGCACCAATACAAGGCGGTCCCCTTCAAGTTCGTGGGTGTCGCCCTGGAATTTCCGACCGCCCCGAAGGATTCCTTCCTCGTCGCCAATGCGAGTTACCTCTCGACTGAGACCGGCTCGCCGGCGCATGAGCTCTTGCTTGTTCGTTCGCTCGGCGACCCGAAAGCCTTGGCTGCGGCGATCCGCCAAGACCTGGGCTCGACATCAGGCTATACGGTCACCGATCTGGAATCCGCCTTCCACGTCATTGCCTCGAGCCTGACCGCCGTCGATCTCGGACGGCTCACCACGGTCGAAATCGCCTTCGCGGTCGTCCTGCTGGCCGCCGCGACCGGCCTGATGCTGTTCCTCGGCTTTGCCGAGCGCAAACGCACTGCCGAAATTCTCGCCGCGCTCGGGGCTTCTGGCGCCGAAATCGGCGGCTTCCTGTGGAGCGAGGCGTTGCTGATCCTGGTGCCGGGCGCGGTCATCGGCTCGCTGATTGGCGTCGTGGCCGCCGACATGCTGGTGAAGCTTCTGTCCGGCATCTTCGATCCGCCACCGGATGCGCTCTCCTATCCGCTGATCCAGCTGATCGGCTTCGCCTTGGTCGGCGTCGTGGCGACGGTCGCGGCCGTTCAGATCGCCAGGCTGCGGCTCGCGCGACAGGTGGAAGCCTAGCATGGATGGATTCCGACCAACCCCGGACTTCCCGCATCCCCGGCATGCCGCCCAGGACGTTTCAAACCCTGACGCCTTCACATCCACAGCGACCAACCAGTCTCCGTCGACCGTGGCTCGGAAGGTCGGAACCGGCAGGGCCTTCGCTCTTGTGAGCGTTGTCGTTCCAGCACGCAACGAGGCGGCAAATCTGGCCGTATTGCTGCGCGAAATCGAGGCAGCTCTCGCCGCTCGCGCCCATGAGATACTCGTCGTCGCCGACGGCTCAACCGACGCGACGGCAGCTACCTTGGTGGAACTTTTCACCGATGGCCTCGTCGACATTTTTGAGAACGCGAGAACGACGCGTGTCGATCAAGCGGCGGCGTGTCGCGGATTTTGACAGTTATTCTAAGGAGGTCGGCAGATGCAGTTGGGAATGATCGGACTCGGCCGGATGGGGTCCAACATGATCCTCCGACTTTTGCGGGCGAACCACGAATGCGTGGTCTATGACCTGTCCGAAAAGGCGGTTGCGGCGATGGTCGTCGAAAATGCCATCGGCAGTGGTTCTCTCGAGGAATTCGTCAAGGCGCTGACCAGGCCCCGTGCAATCTGGTTGATGGTTCCCGCCGGCGTGGTCGACGCAACCATCGAAGAACTACTGCCTCATCTGGAGCACGACGACATCCTGGTCGACGGCGGCAACTCCTACTACATCGACGATATTCGGCGGGCCAAGGAACTCGCTGACGCCGGCATCCGCTATCTCGACGTTGGTACCAGCGGTGGCGTCTGGGGCCTGGAGCGGGGTTACTGCATGATGATCGGCGGTGACCAGGAGTCCGTGGCACAGATGGACCCGATCTTCGCGACGCTCGCGCCCGGCCGGTGCGACATACCCGAGACCCCCGGCCGCACGTCGGAAGGAACGTCCGAGAACGGATATCTGCATTGCGGGCCGAGCGGTGCCGGTCATTTCGTCAAGATGGTCCACAACGGCATCGAATACGGCGTGATGGCCGCCTACGCCGAGGGCTTGGCGATCCTCAAGGCCGCCAATATCGGCAAGAACGCCGGCACGGTGGATGCCGAAACCACGCCGCTTCGCGATCCCGAGCACTATCGGTATGATATCGACCTTCCCAACGTGACCGAGGTCTGGCGGCGCGGCAGCGTGATCGCGTCGTGGCTGCTCGATCTCTCCGCCGCTGCCCTTGCCGAGGATCCCATCCTCGCAGAATTCGAGGGGCGCGTTTCGGATTCGGGCGAAGGGCGTTGGACGGTCAAGGCCGCCGTCGACCTCGGCGTACCGGCGCACGTACTGTCCGCGGCGCTTTATGAGCGATTCAGCTCGCGCGGCGAGGCGGATTTTGCCGATAAAGTGCTTTCGGCGATGCGGCACGGCTTTGGCGGACACGTCGAGAAAGCCGCGAAATCCGTAGACGTCGGGCCATAAACGGAGGAACGACAAAATGCCCGCATCCACCGACAAAAGTGTCGCCCGATCTCCGGACAGCGTATTCAGAACATCATGGAGGCAGCGATGCGGGAGCGACTGACGCCGATAAGGAGCGTCGAGCGCGAGGACAGCCTGACCGCCACGCCCGAAGCGCCCCCCTGCGCCATGGTGATCTTCGGCGCCGCTGGCGATCTGACCAGACGGCTGGTGGTGCCGGCGCTCTACAATCTGGTCGTCGCAAAATGCCTTCCCGAAGGGTTCCGCCTGGTGGGCGTCGATCTAGCCGAAAAGTCCGTCGACGACTGGCGCAGCGGTCTGACCGCCGCGATGGACGGCTTCGTCAAGGGCGGCGGAGGCGAGTTCCAGCCTGACAAGATCGATCCGGGCTCCTGGAAGTGGCTCACCGGGCGGATGTCCTATCTTCAAGGCGATCTGAACGATCCTGGCACGTTTCAGCGTCTGGGCGCGCATTTGGACGATCTCGACAAGACGGCTGGAACGGCCGGCAACCACCTGTTCTACCTTGCGGTTGCTGACCGCTTCTTTGGCACGGCTGTGGATGGGCTCGGTGCAGCGAACCTGGTGCAAGAGGCGGACGGCCAGTGGCGTCGCGTGGTGATCGAAAAGCCTTTCGGCCACGACTTGGCATCGGCCAAAGCCCTTAACACCCGGATTCTCAAGACACTCGACGAGAGTCAGATCTACCGCATGGACCATTTTCTCGGCAAGGAAACGGTCCAGAACATCATGGCGCTGCGCTTCGCCAACGGCCTCTTCGAGCCCTTGTGGAATCGCCAGCACATCGATCACGTCCAGATTACAGCGGCCGAAACGGTCGGCGTCGAAGGTCGGGGAAAATTCTACGAAAGGACCGGCGCGCTGCGCGACATGGTCCCGAACCATGTCTTCCAACTGCTCGCAATGACGGCGATGGAGCCGCCGCTGTCTTTCGCCGCCGACGCCGTCAGATCCAAGAAGGCGGAAGTGATCGAAGCCATTCGGTCGCTGGATCGGGACACCGCGCTCCGCGACGCGGTGCGCGGTCAATACGGCGCCGGCGTCGTTCTGGGAGAGGCCGCGAACGCCTATCGCACCGAGCGGGACGTGGCACCGGACTCAGCGGCCGAGACCTACGTCGCGATCAAGCTGGCCATCGACAACTGGCGGTGGTCCGGCGTTCCGTTCTACCTGCGCACCGGCAAGTATCTGGCCCGCCGCACGACCGAGATCGCCATCCGCTTCCACCAGGCGCCCTATGCACTGTTCCGCAGCACGGATGTCGAGCGGATGAACCCGAACTGGATGGTCCTGCGTATCCAGCCGGACGAGGGAGTGGCATTGGAATTCGCCGCAAAGCATCCCGGACCCCGGGTCCGGCTTGAAAACGTCACGATGGATTTCGCCTATGAGACCTTTTTCAAGATGGCCCCCAACACCGGTTACGAGACGCTGATCTATGACTGCATGTCGGGCGATGCCTCGTTGTTCCAGCGGGCCGACAACATCGAAGCCGACTGGCAGGCAGTGCAGCCCATCCTCGATGCCTGGGCTGCAACGCCGCCGGGGGACTTCCCGAACTATGCCGCCGGAGGGACGGGCCCGGCGGCCGCGGACGATCTGCTGGCGCGCGACGGGCACGCTTGGCGGCCACTTTGAGAGGGATCAGCATGGCGGGGAAAACCACAGCGATCGGCGTGGAACAATGACGGGGAAAGACATTCGATTTCTGTCTCGGACATTGATGGGACGCTGGTGGGCGACGATAAATCGTTGAGCGCATCTGTCGCCGACGCCGTACGCCGACTTCGGTCCGCCGGCATCGGAATCTCGCAGATCAGCGTTAGACCGGTATGTCTTCACTCGTGAAACGGCTGGAACTCGCAGGTCCGTTTGGAACGTTCGGACTGTCCGTCGTCCGAACATTTGGCGCAGATTTTTGGCGTCGAATTGAGAAGCCACGGCCTTGTCTGGGTATGGCTTCTTGAGTGGCGATCCGGCGGTGCTGCAAGCGCCGATGTTCGATGACCTTCCGCTTGATCCTTTCGCGCTGTTTGATGATGGTCGTGGCTCTGCTGGTGTGACGTTGCCCAGGCAATCGTGATAGCGCTGGTGGTTCTAGTGCTCGACGAAGGCCTCGATCTGTCCCTCGCGGTCGGCCGGCCATCCATTTCTGAAATGGCTGTTTGGAGTTCCCCCGGTTTGATGGACACAATCCGATTTGTGAGAGGAGAGTGTCGCTATGCCGAGAACGAGGAACCCATACCCGTCTGAATTCAAGGAGCAGATCGTTGCCCTGGCGCGAGCGGGACGGGGCGTCGGAGTGAGACAGTGGTTCAGCGGTTGTCGATCGACGGGTGCGGCTGTGACAGGCCGGCCGTGACGCTACGCGGCTGTCATGGTCACTGGTCGGTGGCCACGACCGCAAGGGCGCCATTCTCGTTCGCGGGTTCCTCGATCGTCGACAGAAAACGAAGCTTGGCACGCTGAACGTGCCGGAAGAAGGCTTCATGTGCCCGGTTGATGTTTCCCGAAGCCAGCGCATCGACCATCTCGCGATGCTCGTAATTCGAGACCGAAAGCCCCTTCGCCTGCACAAGAGTGCGGGTGCGGCAGAGATGCAGACGATCGACAAAGCTCTGATACTCGCTGACCAGCGTTTTGTTGCCTGTTGACGTGACGAGGAACGCGTGGAACGCGAGGTTGACAGGGTAATAGGCGTCGAAGTCGCCATTGGCGGCGTGCCCGTCCATCGTCTTCAGGAACGCCTTCAACTTCAGCAGCATTTCGTCTGTCAGCCGGTCGGCGAGCAGGCGTCCCGCCAGCCCGAAGATCGCGGACCGCAGGTCGTAAATTTCCAAGGCCTCCTCGACCGGAATCTGCCGCACGAAGACACCACGGTTGCGGACGACATCGACGAGCCCCCTTGCGTTGAGGCTTCGCATCGCCTCTCGCAGTGGTCCGCGACTCATGCCGAAGCGGTTGGCGAGCTGGAACTCGTTCAGCCGTTCGCCTGGCTGCAACTTGCCGCCGAGGATCAGGCGTTCGATCTCCTTCTCGACAACGCTGGTCAGGGACGACGTCTTCAGGGTCACGAGTTCGCTGCTCTCGCCGGGACCTTCAATTGTCGACATTGCTTCAACTTCCTCGACCGCTTTAATTTCGCGATCTTCTACGCGAAGTGCTCGCGATTTCAAAAAATCGGTCCTTACCGGTCGATTGCCGACAATTCGATCAAGATATGTCAGCGCCTAGGGAACCAAGACTGGATCTGCCTCCCGCCGATTTCTGCCGGATGGCGGCCAGAATGGCCCCGACCATGTCGCGCTGCGTTCCGGTTCCCCGGATATCCTGTGTGCGGGTCGCCGGGGTCGAGAGTGCGTGGTCGATGCCCCGCTTCATCAACGCAGCCGCCTCGACGGCAGCGGGAATGTCGCGCCGCCGGCCGAGCCAGTCGAACAGCATGCGTGTCGATTCGACCATGGCGAAGGGATTGGCGATTCCCTTCCCGGCGATGTCGGGAGCCGAGCCATGTGTCGCCTGAGCCATCGCGATCGAGCCACGGCCGATGCAAAGGCCCGGGGCCATGCCGAGGCCGCCGACGAGACCGGCCGCTTCGTCGGTCAAAATATCGCCGAACATGTTGGTCGTGACGACGACGTCGAAGCTTTGCGGATCGCGGACGAGGCGCATCGCCATGGTGTCGACAATGACCTCGTCGACCGCGATGTCAGGAAATTCCTTGGCGACCTCGTAGCAGCTGTCGACGAACATGCCGCAGCCCAGCTTGAAGACCGTGTTCTTATGCACCAGCGTCAGTCGTTTCTTGCGGGAGCGGGCGATTTCCAGCGCAGCTCGCGCCACCTTGCGGCTTCCCTCCTTGCTGATCACCCGCACGGAAATCGTGACATCCTCGGTGGGGCGGAACTCGCCCGACCCCATGACGACGTTGCGGTCCGGCTGAAACCCTTCATTGTTCTCGCGCACGATGACGAGGTCGATGTCGTCGCGAAGGCACCCGATGTCGGCAAAGGAGCGGGTCGGGCGGACGTTGGCGAAGAGATCGAAGTGTTTGCGCAGGATCGGATGCGGGTTGATGGCTTCGGACACCTTGGGATATTCGCGATGGCCGATTGGACCGAGAATCCATCCGTCGAGACGACCGAGGGTGTCCAGGGTTCCGTCGGGCATGGTGTGACCGTGCGTGTCGAGCGCACGCCGGCCGATTGGGACCTCAGTCCAGTCTATGGAGAGACCGGCGCGATCCGCCGCCGCACGGGCAACCTCGACGGAGGCGGGTACGACTTCGTGGCCAATGTCGTCGCCTTCGAGGATGCCGATCTTAAGGGTCTGGCTCATCCGCGTCGTGCCTCCCGACTACTCTGCCGCCGAGCAGACCGGCTCGACAACCGCTTGGCGCGCGACATCGCCGGCATCGGCCAGAGTTTCGATCCGCCAGGCGGCGTCAAGGATCGCGCGGGTCTGTCCCTCTCCAACGACGAGTTCCGACTGGCGCGTGAACTTGGCGTCGAGCTGCTCGTCCGTCAGTGGCCGCTCGCGGCTGCCGATGGCGCGTTCGATGTGCTTGCGCAGGGTCGACCCGTCGGTGAAGGTCACGTCGATGGTGACGGAGGCCTCGTGGATGCTCGGATCCGAAGCGGCCTTCACCTTATCGCGAAGGGCAATGATGTCGGCCCGGTTCACCATCTCGTCGGTGAAGGCGGTGGGTGATCCGTCGCCCTCGATGAGAGCGCTGGCCGCGGCGTGATAGACGCTGAATTTGCCCTCGAGCCCGGTCTTCGGGCTGGTCTTTCCAGTCAGTTCCAGCACCAACGGATGCGTCGTCAGTTTCACGGACTGGATGTCACCGACCTTGTCGCCGATCTCGTTTCGGATCTGCTGGCAGCCGTCGATGGTCGGATGGATGACGATACCGCAGGCGAAGGGCTTGTAGCTGTTGAGCGCGGCTTCCCAGCTTGTGCCGAGGCCGTCGAGAATCTCGCTATAGTCCTGCTTGTCGGAGAGGACGTTGGCGAAGCCCCGTGGTGCCTCGATGCCCTGCAACGAGCTGTCGAATCCGGCTTCCGCCAGGAAGGCCGACATGGCGCCATTCTGCGCGGCCCGGCCAGGGTGGAAGCTCTTGGTCATCGTTCCGAACATTTCGCGAAGGCCGGCGGATTGCGTCGCCGCGAGACCCAGGGCCCACTGCATCTGCATCTTGTCGAGACCGATTGCGTGGCCAACCGCCGCGGCGGCGCCGAAGACGCCGGTGGTTCCGGTGATGTGCCAGCCGCGGTCGTAATGCTGGGGGTACACGCAGTTGCCGATCCGGCACTCGACCTCGATCCCGACCAACATCGAGGTGATCAGGTCGCGGCCGCTCATGGGCCGTGCCTCGGCAAGTGCCAGCAGGGCGGAGGCCACCGGCCCGGCGGGATGGATGATGGTTTTCAGGTGGGTGTCGTCGTAATCGAGGACGTGCGAGGAAATGCCGTTCACCAGCGCGGCATGAAGGACGTCAAGACGCTCCTTGCGGCCGAGGACGCCCGAGGTCCGCGGACCCGAGAACGCGTCGACCGCCCTGAGCGCCGCGTCGACGGTTTCGTGGCTGGCGCCACCGACGGCGCAGCCGACCCAATTGACGAAGGTGCGCACGCCTTCTCGGCGAACGTCCTCCGGAATGGCGCGGTCCTGAACGCCCACGATCCATTCGGCGAGAGTGCTGGTGACATGTGGTGCGGTCATTGCTTAGGTCTCCGTAAGATACTTGCGGCCGGCCGCGGTTTGGACGTCCGGCGAGGTGAGCGGGCTTAGGGCAACCCTCGGGCGATGCCGTCGTCGACATTGACGGCTTGTCCCGTGACGTAGGAGGCGAGGGGGCTGGCAAGCCAGGCGATCATGATCGCAACCTCGCCCGGATCGGCGAAGCGTCCGAGCGGGATCTCGTGGGAAAACTCGGCCAGAATTGTCGAGCGGTCCGTGCCGCGCTCTGCCGTCATCTTGTCGGCGCGTGTCGTTCATAGGGGCGCCAACGTGCGGCCGGGGGCGACGCAATTGACGCGAATACCGGCCTCGGCGAATTCGGTGGCCAGCGTGTTTGTCAGCCCGAGCAGCCCGGCCTTGTGGATGAAGGGACGCCCGCTATCGTCGGGGCGATCGTTCACGTTGGGGTCAGCCAAGTCGGTCTCGACAAACAGGTCGGTCCCGATAAATCGTCCGGCGAAAGCCGCAAGGCCGCATCCTTGGCTGTGGGGCACCGGGAAAGTTCGTCTCGATCCGTTGGATGCTCATCACGTGTCTCGCCGTCTGTCTTGCGATCTGCAAAAGTCGACCCGTCCCGGCGCGGTCGCGGGGAGGTCGACGATCTATAGACAGGCGCATCTTAAAATTGTCAACAGAAGACAGGACCTCTTAAGCCACGGACTCCATGCGGATTTCCTCGTCTCTTCGCACGCTCAACGAGTTGACCTCCCAATCAGTCGGCTTGGGCGGTAGATTGGGTGGAAAGCCGGGATGCTTATTGCTAACACCGGGCGTCATCCCCGAAATCGGCTCATAACCATTGCAGAGTCAGGGCGAGCAGAGTGGACTGTCCGCTGCGGCTCTCCCGCCATCGTCCTGGGAAAGATCCATGCCGCTGCGGGCTTCAGCTATGGGGGACGGGCTGGCGACAGTTGAAATTCGTTCCGCTCCGCCTCGTCAAGCTGCCCTACGAGCCCCATCTCCCAGGCCAGGTATCGGCGGGAGGCGTCGAGATTGCCGTCGTGGCGATCGTGGACGAAGCGAGCAAAGTCGATCGCTTCCGCGTCGCTCGGGATCGAGGGGGACGCCGCCTTCTTCGCACCGGCGTCCAGCAGCGCGGCATGCCCGCCGGCGACCACCGCGAAGTCCGAGCGAGCGAGGGCGTCGAGGTCGCGCGCCGCTCCGATGAGAACCGCGTCGTCGTCGACGATTAATAGTATCTGTCTTCGGTCCCGTGCGACTGTTCCCGACAAGTTTGACCGGGTCGCCCAGACGGCGCCTTCCGCGTGGCTCTCACGGTAAGCCAGCGACGACCGGAGATCGATCAACAGCGCCCGACCTGAACCCGTTGCATCGAGCGCCGCGCGGGCTTCGACGAATTTCGGCGAAACGGCCGTCGATGGTTTCGGTGCGCCATCCTGCTCTAATGCCCGCAACGCATCGTCGATCAAGGCAATTACCGGTTCGAAGCCGAGCTGACGCAGCCAGAATGCCGCAAGGCCGGCGCGGATGCCGAGATCATCACAGAGAACCAGCCTGGCATGCCGGACGCCGACATATTGGTCGGTCGCCTGAACCAGTTGGCCGCTCGGCGCATGCGGTGCGAAGGCGAGGGGGTCGGCGAGCGCTTCCGCTTCGGATCGGACGTCGAAGGCGAAAGTCGTCCGCGCCGGATCGGCCAGAAGGCTTTGCACGTCAGCAGACGACACGACGGGAATACGCCATCGTTCGAGAAAGCTTTCCGCTCGCTCGCGACCCGCGGCCCGCGATGCCTCGTCGAGGGAAGGAAAGGCGGTCGCCGTCACGCCACGTACTAGGTCATGGCCGGCCAGCGCCCAGCCTTGCGTACCATTTTCGAGCGCGTAGACCGGTCCCACGTGACCCGTCAATCGCAGTCCGATCGCGCCGACGATGCCGCGAGTCCGCCCGGCGCAGCTGATGACGACCGGCTTGTCTTCCGGCAATTCCAGGGCGGCGACACGATGGGCCAATTCTCCATTCGGAAGGCAGACGGCTCCGGGGACGTGCATCTTGCGAAACTCGGCCGGCGGCCTTGCGTCGAACAGCGCGACGTTGCCGGCGCCATGCCATGCAACCAAGGTCTGCGGCGCAACAACGTCCGGCCGCCACTCATGCTCGGCAAGTTCGCCGAGCGTCTTGGACGGCACGTTGACGCCTTTGAACAGCGTGAAACCGGCCTGGAGCCAGCCGGGCGCACCGCCGGCGACGAGGTTCAGATCGGTATAGCCAAGGGCCGAGAGATGGTGCGCCGCCACTACGGCAACGCCATCGCCGGCATCGATCAATAGCACGGGCACATCGCGCCGCGGCACCAGCCGAGCCGCCTCCCGCTCGAGGCGGCTATAAGTGCAAGGGGCGGCGAAAAGCGGGTGCCCCTCGCAGAACTGGCCGGCCTCCCGGATGTCGAGAAACGCGATTTCGTCGCCGGAATGGACCAGAGTCTTCGCGGCTTGCGCGGTGATCGTGCGGATCATCCTACGTATGGCTCCGGCTCGTTGCCCTGGAAGAATGTCCGAAACGCAGGCTCGATCAGGTCCGGACGGTATGGCCGCGATGGCAGTCGGAAATCGCCGCCAAGGGTCGGATCTGCGATCGCGTTCGCGAAAAGACCGGCCGGCCCGCATTCGCTCGCCCGGCCTTCAGCTGATGTCGATCCGCCTTTCGTCAGGCCGCGAGCGCGGCCGCCAGCTTGCCCATGTCAGTCGCCGTTTCCAGCGTTGCGACCATGTCGATGATCGCTTCGCTCTTGTCTTTCGGCCAGCGGGCGAATTCGGTGCAACCGCGGAACTTGTCCGCCACCTCCTCGTAGCTCATCGGATTGGCCGGCGAGCCCTTGCCGAAATCGGCGCGGCCGGAAATCCTGCTTCCGTCCTTCATCTGGATGTCGAGGATCGTCGTCATCTTGGCGTAGCCGGCGGCTTCCGCATCTGGGTGATTGTGAAAGTTGACGCGCTCGATCATCGCCCGCACGTCATCGCGCAACACCGTCTCGTCGGTGAATTCGGGAAGGTTAGCGCGGCCGTCCAGCAGGAGGATCGCCATGCAGAACTCCATCGAGAACTTCGCCTGGAGTTCGTTCTGCGGGCGATGATGGATCAGGGCGTTCAGCATGTTGTGGTTGGTGCCGACGTCGATGCGTTCCACATCCTCGGCCTTGATACCGTGCTTGGCGATCAGCGACAGCATCTCGGTCATGCCTGGATGGGTGAGGGAGCCCGATGGATGCGGTTTGATGGAGATACCCGGATCGGCGAAGCTCCAGGGCGAGCCGAGCTTGCCGCGAATGGCGTTGAGGTCGTAGCCGCCGCCATGGGCCTGGAAGAAACCGCGCGGCGCCTCGAGGATCTTGTCGGTCGCGCTCCAGCCCATGCCGGCAAGATCGCAGGCGACGACGCCGGATTCGGACGACCGGCCGGCATGGAACGGCTTCGTCATCGTCCCGAAATTCTCGCGCAGCCCGGCGCTCTGGCTGCCGGCGATCGATAGCGCGCGCTGCAGGGTCTCCTGGTCGAAGCCTCTCAGCTTACCGGCGGCCGAGGCCGCGGCGAATGTCCCACAGGTGGCGGTCGCGTGGAAGCCGTGCTGGTAATGCCTCGGCGAGATCGCCTCGGCGATCTTGCACTCGACATCGACGCCGACGAGATAGGCGGCGAGGAGATCGCGGCCGGTAAGGGACCGCAGTTCCGTTTCTGCGAAGGCCGCCGGCAGGCAGGGCGCCGTCGGATGGGTCAGCAGGCCGTAGACGCGATCCTCCGCGACGGCGAGCTGGGTATCGTCGTAATCGTCGGCATGGATGCCGACGCCGTTGGCGAAGGCCGCGAAGCGCGACGGCACCTTGAGGCCGGTGCCCATGACCGTCGCTTTTCCAGCGCCGGCGACGTCCGAGACATGCTGCTGCACATATTTGCCCGACATCGCGACCGAGCCGGACAACGCTAGCCCGAACCCGTCGAGGATCGATTTCTTGCCCAACTCCACGACACTGGTGGGAATGGCGTCGAAGCTGGTATCTAGAACGAAGGCCGCAACCTCGGCCGTCAGCCCTTCGCCGACGGACTGGTCGCTCTGCGGTGTGAAGTGGGTCGGTGCGCGCTGTTCCATGCCTGGGCCCTCGTTTTGGATGCTCTGGGTGGTGTCCGCCTGGATGTCCGGCCGATGAGTCTGCATCAGCTATCAATTACATTTGCTTATTGTCAACAATTTTGCCTCGAAGCCGGTGCCGCTCCCGATTAGCTCTTATCAGGTGCGGATCGACGGTGTAGAGGCGAATCTGGAGGGGACGCGCGACTACGCCGCCGCCGGCGATTTGATTCATAACCGAGCCTGTTGTTAACAGTATTCCGATGCGGTAACGCCCTCGAAGGCGAAATCGGCGAAGTACCCGGCGAGGAGGCCGGACGGCAGCGAGGAGCGCGGGGAACGATGAAGCATTACAAGATCGCTGCGATCCCCGGGGATGGCATCGGGGTGGAGGTGATTAAGGCCGGGGTCGAAGTGCTGAACGTGCTCGCCAAGCGCGACGGAAGCTTCGCGCTGGACTTCGAGAGCTTCGATTGGGGCTCGGACTACTATCGCCGGAACGGCGTGATGATGCCGGCGGGTGGTCTCGAACAGATCGCCGATTTCGATGCACTCTACTTCGGAGCCGTTGGCGCGCCGGACGTACCCGACCATGTGACGCTCTGGGGGCTTCGCCTGGCAATCTGCCAGTCCTTCGACCAGTATGCCAATTTGCGGCCGACCCGCATTCTGCCGGGGATCGAAAGCCCATTGCGCGGCGTCGGCCCCGATCGGCTCAATTGGGTCATCGTGCGGGAAAACTCGGAGGGTGAATATGCCGGGCAGGGGGGACGCTCACACCGCGGCCTGCCGGAGGAAGTCGCAACGGAAGTCGCGATCTTCACCCGGGCGAGCGTCACGCGGATCATGCGTTTTGCTTTCGACCTCGCCCGCTCGCGCCCCCGCAAGAAGCTGACCGTCGTCACCAAGTCCAATGCCCAGCGGCATGGCATGGTGATGTGGGACGAGATCGCTGCCGAGGTGGCTGCCGACTATCCCGACGTCGACTGGGGCAAGGAACTCGTGGACGCCATGACCATGCGCATGACGCTGCGGCCGGAGACGCTCGACACTATCGTCGCCACCAACCTCCATGCCGACATTCTGTCGGATCTGGCAGCCGCCCTGGCTGGATCGCTGGGTATCGCGCCGACCGCCAACCTCAACCCCGAGCGGCGGTTTCCCTCGATGTTCGAGCCGATCCACGGCTCGGCCTTCGACATCACCGGCAAAGGCGTCGCCAATCCCATCGGGACCTTCTGGACGGCGACGCTGATGCTCGACCATCTCGGTGAGCCTGAGGCGGCCACTCGGTTGATGCGGGCGGTCGAACGGGTCACGGCCGACCGTGCGTTTCATACGCCGGATCTTGGCGGCGAGGCGACGACGCGCAAGGTCACCGACGCGGTGATCGCCGCTATCGATGGTGACAACGAATAGGCCGAGCGTCGCGCCGCCGTGACTTTCGCAGAGAGGAAAGCGATGACCAACCGCGATGACGAACGCCCGCTGATTGCCCTGGTGCCAGGCGATTGCACCGGGATCGGGCCGGAGCAGATCGCGCGCATCCTGAGCGATAGGCGGATGGCGAGCGTGGCGCGGCTGGTCGTCGTTGGTGATCGCCGGGTGGTCGACCGCGGCGCACGTCAGGCCGGCGTGACACTCGATCTCGTCGAGGTGGATTCGCCGTCGGCGGCGCGGTTCGACGGTGGCGCGATCCCGATCGTGGACCTGAAGAACATCGATCCGGACGCCCTCCCCGTCGGTGAAATGAACCCCGAGTCCGGTCGCCTGACGGGGCAGACGCTGGCGCGCGCTGTCGATTTCGCCAAAGCCGGTGCGGTCGACGCGATCAGCTTCGCGCCGCTCAACAAGCAGGCCATGTACAAGGGCGGCTGGAAATTTCCCGATGAGCACAAGATGTTCGCGCATCTTCTCGCGCATGTCGGTCCGTTCTCCGAGATGAATGTCCTGGACGGGCAATGGATGACCCGCGTCACCTCGCACGTCTCGCTTCGCGAGGCGATCGATCAGATCAGTTTCGACTCGATCTGCCGGGCGTTGCGACTGGCAGACGCGACGATGCGACATGCCGGAATCGCGAAGCCCCGGATCGCGGTCGCGGCGCTGAACCCTCATGCGGGCGAGGGCGGCCTGTTCGGACGCGAGGAAATCGAGATCATCGCGCCGGCGGTGAAGGCGATGCAGGCCGAGGGGATCGACTGCAAGGGACCGTATCCCTCCGACACGGTTTATCTAAAGGCCTTCGCCGGTGAATTCGACGGCGTCACGGCGATGTATCACGACCAGGGGCAGATCGCGACCAAGTTGAAAGGCTTCAACAAGGGGGTGACCGTGACGGCAGGCCTCGCCACGATTTTCACGACGCCAGCGCACGGCACGGCCTATGACATTGTCGGTCAGGGCATTGCCGACGTTGGCGCGTTCGAGAGCGCGATCTCGCTCGCTGCGGTGCTGGCGAGACGCCAGAAGGCCGGTGTGGCGCCCGGCGCCCATTGAATGCGCGGGCTGAGTCTCTGCCCAGCTTGACGGGCCGATCGGCAGCGCAAAGGGTCCAAACGGTGGGGCAAGCAAGGATGGCTGGTAGTCACCCTCGTCTAAGTCATTGAAAGGATTGGTGGGCGCGACAGGGATTGAACCTGTGACCCCCTCGGTGTGAACGAGGTGCTCTCCCGCTGAGCTACGCGCCCCGCCGACGCGACCGCAGCCGCCGGGAAGGTGCCGCGATATAGAGCCGCCGGGCCGTGCTCGTCAATATCCCGCATCGCGGCCATGCCAGTATTCAGGATAGATGCGTCGGCTCGCCGATCAGACGCCCGGCGAGCGCTGCGTCCAGATGCGCGTAGTCGTCGAGAATGAAGCTGGCACGGGCGCGGGCCTTTGCATCGGGCGCATAGCCGAAATCCACGAGAATCGACGGAATGCCGGCCGCAGCAGCGGCGTCGATGTCGGTCGACGTGTCGCCGATCATGATCGACGCATCGCTCCGTCCCCCGGCCCGTTCGATGGTCCCGGTCAAATGTGAGGGATCGGGCTTGCGCCGCGCAAAGGTATCGGACCCGCAAATTGCCGCGAAACGATCGGCTAGGCCGATTTCGGACAGAAGCAGGCGGGCAAAGCGTTCGTATTTGTTGGTGCAGACGGCGAGCCTGAAGCCGGCCTCCACCAGCCGGTCCATCGCTGCGACAGCACCGGGAAACGACGCCGAGGCGACGGCGATATTCGCCTCGTAATGCGCCAGGAACCGGGCCGTCTGCTCTTGCAATTCAGCCTCGGGAAGGGGCCGGCCGTCCCGTCGATAGGCTTCGTGCAGCATGATGCGGGCGCCGTGTCCGGCGTGCGGGCGGACCATATCGAGGGACATACCCGGCATCCGCGCCGCGGCAAGGCAATGGTTGAGG
Organism: Aurantimonas marina; assembly: GCF_017183135.1. GTDB lineage: Bacteria > Pseudomonadota > Alphaproteobacteria > Rhizobiales > Rhizobiaceae > Aurantimonas > Aurantimonas marina. Next base: position 19,483 of record NZ_JADDXW010000009.1, read on the forward strand.
CTCGCGGCGAGGTCCGGCGCCGTGTCGACCAGCGTTCCATCGAGATCGAAGACAGCGACTTTCGCCATGAGAATGAACGACTCCCTTTGCCCTCCCGGTTCTGACGTTGCCATCGCCGGGCCCGCAGTTCCTTCGCCCGACACGCACCCTCGGTCAACTGGCTGCGCCACGCCCGGTTGATCGACAGCCGCGCCGATTGAGGCTAGAGCAGCGGCGTAACCAGGGAGGGACCCAAGGCTGATGACGGACGCGGCGAAACTGAAGACCATGGCGGGCGAGGCGGCTCTTGGCCATGTCGAGGACGGCATGCGGCTGGGTATCGGCACGGGATCGACGGCGGAGGCCTTCGTCCGCGTTCTTGCCGATCGTGTGCATGCCGGACTTGACGTGATCGGCGTGACGACATCGGACCGCACAGAAGCGCTTTGCCGCGAACTCGGCGTGCCGACCGCAACGCTGGAGACCGTGCCTCAGCTCGATCTGGCGATCGATGGCGCCGATGAAATCGACGGCCGGCTGCGGCTCATCAAGGGCGGCGGCGGTGCGCTGCTGCGCGAGAAGATCGTCGCGGCCGCTTCCGACCGGATGCTGGTGATCGCCGACGCTTCCAAGAAGGTCGAAACGCTCGGCGCCTTTCCGCTACCGATCGAAATCAACGGCTTCGGAATGATGGCAACCTATCTCGCCATCCGGAAGGCCGCCGCCAGCCTTGGGCTCGAGGGAGAGATGATCCTCCGGCGACGGGGCGAGGATCCCTTCATCACCGATAGCGGGCACCTGATTCTCGACGCATCTTTTGGCCGCATTCCCGATCCAGAAGCGCTTTCGCAGGCGCTGCACCAGGTTCCGGGTGTCGTCGAGCACGGCCTCTTCATCGGTCTGGCGAGCGAAGCGATCCTTGCATCCGAACGCGGGATCGAGACCGTGACCGCGTGAGTCGTCTTGCCGTGCGGCCGGTAGCCGACCCTTGCCAGAACGAGTTGAAATCCAATACTCAAGCGCCGGATGCCATAGTGCGGATCGGCGTGCGAGAGAAATCGAACGGAGACATAGGTTTCATGATCTTCAGCCAATTGACGCGTCGGACCCGCCTGATGGTCGCGGCCATGGTCTTGATGCTGCCGGCAACGGCGCTTGCGCAAGAAATCTCCGACTCGCACCTCGCGGCCGCTCACACGGCGATCGAGGCCATCGGCGCGACGGATCAGTTCGACAATATCCTTCTCAACGCCGCGACGCAGATCAAGTCCGAACTGATCGGCAACAGTCCCGACCGCCAAACCGAGATATCCGACATGGTGGACGAGAGGGCGCTAGCGCTCGCGCCGCGCCGCGGCGATCTCGAAAACGAAGTCGCGCGCGTCTATGCCAAGTTGTTCACCGAGGAGGAACTGCAGCAGATCGGCCAGTTCTACAACTCGGAAGCCGGCAAGAAGCTGTTGGCGCAGGGGCCCTTGGCGACGCGCGAAATGCTCGGCGCCGCCGAGGTCTGGAGCAATGGCATCGTGCGGGATCTGCGCGAGAGTGCGATCGAAGGTATCCGCCAGATAGCTCCGGCGGCGAGTGCGGCACCGGCCGCAGCGGGGGCGGATGCCGCTACCCCGGCCCAGTAACAGGCCAACGTCTTTCCGGCGCGCTTCACGAAAACGGCAACCGGCCGATGATGCGAAAAGGGTGGTCATTTGGCCGCCCTTTTTGCTAACGCCAAAGCTCGACGAGGCTGTGGCCGGCCGCATCTTTTCCCGCGCCGGCTGGTGACGTTCGACCCCGCAATGCTCGCAACAGACGGAATCCATGCGTGACTCAGACATCATATGACTACGACCTCTTCGTCATTGGCGGTGGCTCGGGCGGCGTCCGCGCCGCGCGCCTTGCCGCCCAGATGGGGCGTCGGGTAGCCGTCGCCGAATATGACGATCTCGGCGGAACCTGCGTCAATCGCGGCTGCGTGCCGAAGAAGCTGATGGTCTATGCCGGCGAATACGCCGAACATTTCGAGGACGCCGCCGGCTATGGTTGGACGGTCGGGGAGACGACGTTCGACTGGGACGTGCTGAAGCGCAATCGCGATGCCGAGGTCCGCCGTCTCAACGGCATTTACGGGGCCAATCTGGAGAAAGCCGGCGTCGACATTTTCCGCGACATCGCTGTTTTCGACGATGCCCACACGATCCGCCTGGTCAATGCGGATCGCACGGTCACGGCCGACAAGGTCTTGATCGCGGTCGGCGGCTATCCGAATCCGCATGGGGCGCTGGAAGGACACGAACTCTGCGTCACCTCGGACGCGGCCTTCGACCTCGCCGAACTGCCGAAGAAGATCATCATTGCCGGCGGCGGTTATATCGCGATCGAGTTCGCATGCATATTCAACGCCCTCGGCGTCGATGTGACAGTCCTTTATCGCGGCTTGGAGATTCTGCAGCACTTCGACATGGATGTGCGCCGCCTGTTGCACGCCGAGCTCGAGAACAAGGGCATCAAGATCATCACCAAGACGGTCTTCGAAAAGGTGGAACGCAAGGACGGCGGCGGGCTTCGCGCAGCCTTGTCGGATGGGTCCTTCTGGGAGGGCGACCAGATCATGCTGGCTCTGGGACGCTTGCCGAATACGGAGAAGATCGGCCTCGACAAGGCCGGCGTCCAAATGGACAGAAAAGGCTGCGTCCTCGTCGATGAGCACCTGAAGACCAGCGCCGACAATATCTACGCGCTCGGCGACGTGATCGACCGGGTTCCGCTGACGCCGGTGGCGATCCATGAGGCGATGTGCTTCATCGAAACCGTCTTCAAGGGCAATCCGACTCAGCCGGACTATGTGAACATTCCCACCGCCGTCTTTTCGCATCCGCAGATCGCGACCGTCGGCATGCCCGAAGACGAGGCGCGAAAGAACCTCGAGAATTTCGACGTCTATAAGACGATCTTCCGGCCGATGCGGAACATCCTGGCCGGCCGACCCGACCGGATGCTGATCAAGCTGGTGGTGGACGCGGACGACGACACCGTGGTCGGGGCGCACATTCTGGGGCCGGAAGCAGGCGAGATGGCGCAGTTGATCGGCATCGCCATCAAGGCATGCGTGAAGAAGGCTCAGTTCGATGCGACCATGGCTGTGCATCCAACGGCGGCCGAGGAACTGGTGACCATGTACGAGCCGAATTACCGGTTCCGCAAGGGCGAAAAGGTCGCCGCCTGATCCACCGCGCGGACCGATAGAGCCGTTCCTATGGACATACACGAAGATCATCCGGACCTTGCGCGCCTCGCAGCCGAGGGGCGTATCGTCGCCTATTTCGGCTATGGCTCATTGGTCAACAGGCGCACGTTGCGCACCAGGTTTCTCGGCATTCGACGCGCTCGGGTCGAGGGCTGGCGGCGGTTCTGGCTCCCGCGCGAAGCGAGCGCGGCGATGGCGCTCTTGTCGGTCCATCCTTCCGACACCCACGTGGTCGAAGGCGTAGTGGTCTATGATCTCGCCGACCATCTGCCGTCGGTGGACGAACGCGAGGCGGGCTACAGTCGGCGCATCGTCGATCTCGCCTGCCTTGAAATCGAGGCGCCGCCGGTCACCGGCGTGCCGCTTTACATCTACGAGGCGCATCGCGGCGCGGCGGATGCCAGCGATATGCAGGCGGCTATCCTGCAGAGCTATCTCGACGCGGTGATGCAAGGCTTCCATACGCTCTACGGTGCGGCCGGATTGCGGCGTTTCGTCGATGAGACGCATGGTTTCGAGACAGCCGTTTTGCGTGACCGGGCCGAGCCGCGTTATCCGCGCGCTGTTCGCCTGGACCGGCACGAGGCGGATCTTTTCGACCGCCTGGTGGTCGATCGCGGCGCCCGGTTCGTCGATCTGGATTGAAGCCGCCGCGAGACAGGCGCCATGCAAAGGATGACAAAGCGGCGTAGAAATGTTTAAACGCCGCCGGCGTGTTGGGGCGAGCGAGCCTGACAACCGGGATCTCGGATCACGACAAGACAAGAGACGATCGGGAAGTGCCCGGTCAGGAGATATGGTTATGGCGAAGGACTGGACACCATCGAGCTGGCGCTCAATGCCCATCGAGCAGGTGCCGGACTATCCGGACCCGAACGCGCTGGCCGAGACCGAAAAGCGGTTGGCGAGCTTTCCGCCGCTGGTTTTTGCAGGTGAAGCCCGCAAGCTGACACGCGCCCTCGGCGAGGTTGCCGAGGGCCGGGCCTTCCTGCTGCAGGGCGGGGACTGTGCCGAGAGCTTCGCCGAACACGGTGCCGATAACATCCGCGATTTCTTCCGTGCCTTCCTGCAGATGGCGGTGGTGCTGACCTTTGCCGCATCGCAGCCGGTGGTGAAGATCGGACGTATCGGCGGCCAGTTCGCCAAGCCGCGTTCCTCCGGCAGCGAGACCAAGGACGGAAAGACGCTTCCGTCCTATCGCGGCGACATCATCAACGGCATTGAGTTCGACGAGGCCTCGCGCATCCCCAACCCCGAGCGGCAGGTGATGGCTTACCGCCAGTCGGCCGCGACGATGAACTTGCTCAGAGCCTTTGCGCAGGGCGGCTATGCCAATCTCGACAATGTCCACCAGTGGATGCTCGGCTTCGTCGCCGACAGCCCCGAGGCCGAACGCTATCGCCAGCTCGCGGATCGCATTTCCGAGACGATGAACTTCATGCGCGCGATCGGCATCGACGCGGAGAGCCATCCCTCGCTGCGCGAGACCGATTTCTTCACCAGCCACGAAGCGCTGTTGCTTGGCTATGAAGAGGCGTTCACGCGCGTCGATTCTACCTCCGGCGACTGGTACGCCACCTCCGGCCACATGATCTGGATCGGCGACCGCACGCGCCAGGAAGATCATGCGCATGTCGAATTCTGCCGCGGCATCAAGAACCCGATCGGCCTGAAATGCGGCCCCTCGATGGAAGCCGATGGGTTGCTGCGGCTGATCGACAAGCTGAATCCGGAGAACAAGGCGGGCCGGCTGACGCTGATCACGCGCTTCGGCCACGAAAAGGTCGAGGCGCATCTGCCGAAGCTGATCCGCGCGGTCGAGAAAGAGGGACGCAAGGTGGTCTGGTCGTGCGATCCGATGCATGGCAACACCATCACGCTCAACCATTACAAGACGCGGCCGTTCGACCGGATTCTCGCCGAGGTGCAGGGATTCTTCGACGTTCACCGGGCCGAGGGAACCCATGCCGGCGGCATCCATATCGAAATGACCGGCAAGGACGTGACCGAGTGCACCGGCGGTGCGCGGCCCGTGCTCGCCGAGGATCTGTCGGATCGCTACCACACCCATTGCGACCCGCGGCTCAACGCCAATCAGGCGCTAGAACTCGCTTTCCTGGTCGCAGAGCTTCTCAAGAAGGATCAGGCCGCGAACGCGCCAAAGCAGGCGGCGAATTTCTAAAGCGCAGCCGGAGACTGGAGCTCAGGTTGATGGCCAATGCAGACGGGTGAGACCATTCGTACCGGACGCTGTCTCTGCGGCGGCGTGCGGTTCGAGACCCGGGGATCGGTCAGACCGGTCATCTTCTGTCATTGCGATCAATGCCGCCGGCAATCCGGGCTGCATTATGCCGCGACAAGTGTCGCCGACGACCATCTGTCGGTCACCGGCGATACGCTCGCCTGGTACCGGTCGTCGCCTGACGCGCGGCGCGGCTTTTGTTCCACCTGCGGTACGCTGCTGTTTTGGAAGCACAACGGTCTCGACCGGACCTCGATCCTGGCCGGCGCGTTCGACCAGCCGAGCGGCCTCGTCCCGTCGCATCATATCTTCACCGCCAGCAAGGCCGATTTCTACGACATCGGTGACGGGCTCGAGCAGTTTGCCGAACGTGATGGCCGAACGGCGGTCGGCTCCAAGAGTAGGTGAGGGAACCGCGAACGGTAAACGCTGCGTCGGCTTTCAGGTGGCTGACTTTGATGCCGGCTCGGCGTTAGCTTCACGGTGATCAACGGAGTTGCCGTGATGACGTCTTTTCCCAGCCTCTTCATTTCCCACGGATCCCCCGATATCGCGATTGCCGAGACCGAAGCCACGCAGTTTCTGCGCAGTCTGGCCGCGGACCTGCCGCGCCCCAAGGCAATCGTCGTCGCCAGCGCGCATTTCGAAGCGGAAAACAAGATCCTCGTGTCAGGCGGCGAACGGCCGGAGACGATCCACGATTTCGGCGGTTTCGATCGGCGCCTCTACGAGATGCGCTATCCGGCGCCGGGCGATCCGGCGCTCGCCGGTCGCATCGTAAAGGCACTGACGGATGACGGCTTTGCGGCGGAGATCGCGATCGGACGCGGCTTCGACCACGGCACCTGGGTGCCGCTGATCCTCGCCTATCCGGATGCGGATATCCCTGTCGTGCAGGTCTCGGTCGATCCGACGCAAGGACCCGCGCATCACCTCGCGCTCGGCGCGGCATTGAAGCCGCTCCGCGATGACGACATCCTGATCATCGGTTCGGGCTCATTTACCCACAATCTGCGCGAGGCGTTCGGGCGGATGCAGCAAGGCGAGCGTCCGGCTGAAACGCCGGCCTGGGTTGCCGATTTCGCCGACTGGATGAGCGAACATCTCCTGGCCGGAGACCGCGAGGCGCTGACGGATTACCGGGCGAGGGCGCCCTTTGCCGTTGAGAACCATCCCACCGACGAACATCTGATGCCGCTATACGTGGCGATGGGCGCAGTGGGAGCGGATGCGACGGCGAGGAAGCTGCACGGCAGCCGCGATTTCGGCGTCCTCTCCATGGAGGCATTCGCCTTCGCCTGAGGGGCTTCGCCGCACCGCCGAAGCCGGCGGGCACTTGTGGATCGCCCGCCGCGGCATCCCCCCGACGAGGAGGATCTGATCATTCCTCTGATTCTCGACCGTGGAGAGGCTGCGATCGAAATTTGAGCGGATTGAAAGCGTCGAGCCAAACCGCGATGAGCGGTTCCGATTATCGCAGGTCGGGATCGGTGGGGTGACGCTTCGAGCCGGGCGCCAAGCGCTCACCGCGCCGGTTCCGCGCACGCCGCATGAAAACCGGACCCCACTGGCGCCATGCGAACCAGCCGGCAAGCGCCACCGCGATGACGATCAGCAGGATTCCGACGCCACGCTCCATCACCTGGAGATGGGCGAAGACCGAACCAATCGAATAGCCGAAGACATAGCCGACCGTCGTGAAGATGCCGGCCCAGAGTGCCGCGCCGAACAGGTTGAGCAGGACGAAGCGCGTGATCGAGATCCGCGACAGGCCGAGGGCGATGAGACCTGGCATTCGTAGGCCGTAGATATACCGGTTCACGATGACGAAATAGGCCTGGTAGCGCTCGACCAGTTCGAGCGCCTTGGCGAATTTCCGCCGGCTGCGCCACCGCGCCACCCAACGGTGATTCGATGAAAAGCGTGCGAACAGGAAGACTGAGAGATCGCCGACGAAGGAGCCGGCGAAGGCCAGGGCGATCATCATCTCGAACGGATAGGATCCGCGATAGGCCAGAAAGCCGCCGATGATCGCGAAGACCTCGCCCTCGAAGAAGGTTCCGGCCAGGACGATGATCGGTCCGAACTGTCCGATGAGGCTCAGGATTTCGTACACAGCGGCTCCGCGCGTCCGGATGGTGACGGCCGCAAGCGCGATCGACCATCCCGTCGCAGTTCGACGTGGCGCGCTTGTCGCAGAGTTTTGAGGCGCAAAAAAGTGGAAATTCGCAACGACCGGCGTCGCCCGCGGGCCATTTCCTCCTCATGTTGCCTCGTGCGAACGGGCTCGCGCCGTCGAGCGCGGCTTGTTATGAGGCCAGTTAACGGTTTCGGAAATGCCATCCGTCCGTTTGCATGATGATTTGTCACAGGGGAGCCGGGCAAGGCCGTGAAAGCTATCGACGACCATTTGAAGCTGGCCATCGCCCAGTTGAACCCCACCGTTGGCGATGTGTCGGGCAATCTCGCGATGGCCCGCAATGCCAGGGCAGAGGCGGCGGCCAAGGGCTCCGACTTGATCCTCTTTACAGAGCTCTTCATCGCTGGTTATCCGCCCGAGGATCTCGTCCTCAAGCCGGCCTTCATCGAGGCGTGCATGGAGGCGATCGAGGCTCTGGCGAGAGACACGGCGGATGGCGGCCCCGGCATGGTGATCGGTTGTCCGCTGCGCACCGGGGAAGGGCTGTTCAACGCCGTGGCCGTCCTCGATCAGGGCCGTGTCGTCACTTGGCGCTCCAAGGTGGATTTGCCGAACTACGGTGAGTTCGACGAAAAGCGCGTGTTCCAGGCCGGCGAGATGCCGGGACCGGTGAATTTTCGTGGCCTCAGGCTTGGCATTCCGGTCTGCGAGGATATCTGGGGTGACCTTGACGTCGGCGAGACACTGGCCGAATCGGGCGCCGAGATCCTGCTCGTTCCGAATGGTTCGCCGTTTTATCGCGGCAAGATGGACGTTCGGCACCAGGTGGCGTTGCGCCAGGTGATCGAGACCGACCTTCCGCTGGTTTACGCCAACCAGGTTGGCGGGCAGGACGAGCTCGTCTTCGACGGTGGCTCCTTTGCCTTCAATGGCAACCGAAGCTTGGCCTTCCAGTTGCCACGGCTGGAATCCGGCGTCTACCTCACCGAATGGCGAAGAAGAGCCGAGGGTTGGGCTTGCCAGAACGGCGTGACGGCGGCGATGCCCGACGCGGACGAGGCGGTATGGCGGGCATGCGTGCTGGGCCTGCGCGACTATGTCGACAAGAACGGCTTCAAATCCGTCGTTCTGGGCCTGTCCGGCGGCATTGATTCGGCGATCGTCGCTGCGCTCGCCGTCGACGCGTTGGGCGCGAGCCGCGTCCATTGCGTCATGCTGCCCTATCGCTACACGGCCGAGACCAGCCTGGAGGATGCGGCGGCCTGTGCCGAGGCGCTCGGCGTTCGCTACGACATCGTGCCGATCTCCGAGCCGGTCGAAGGCTTTACCAGTGCGCTCGCAAAGATGTTCGCCGGCCGGCCGGCCGACATCACCGAGGAAAACCTCCAAAGCCGCACGCGCGGGACCATCCTGATGGCGATCTCTAATAAGTTCGGCTCGATGGTCGTCACCACCGGCAACAAGAGCGAGATGAGCGTCGGCTACGCGACGCTCTATGGCGACATGAACGGCGGCTTCAATCCGATCAAGGATCTCTACAAGACCGAGGTGTTCCGCCTGGCGCGCTGGCGCAACATGCACCGGCCCAAAGAATGTCTGGGTCCGGACGGCATCGTGATTCCCGAGCGGATCATTGATAAGCCGCCCTCGGCGGAACTACGCGAGGATCAGAAGGACGAGGATTCGCTGCCGCCCTACGATGTCCTCGATGCGATCCTTCAGCATCTCGTCGAGCATGATGGCGGCGTCGACGAGCTGGTCGAGCGCGGCTTCGACCGGGACACCGTTCGCCACATCGAGCGATTGCTCTACATCGCCGAATACAAGCGCCGGCAATCGGCGCCGGGGGTGAAGGTGACGCGCAAGAATTTCGGCCGCGACCGGCGCTATCCGATCACCAACCGATTCCGCGATGGTGCGTGAGATGTTCGAGATCCCGCCGCTCGACACCGTCGCGACCGCCACGCTTGCGGTCGGCGCGCTGTTTCTGCTGCGCTATTTCCTGGCGATGCGGCGAATCTGGAAAGTCGCCGGGCACCGGCCGAGCTTCCAGTTCGGCGATCATTTTCGGGCGATGAAGCGCCATGCGTTTGGCGCGGAGCTGGAACCCGAGCGGCGCTACGCCGCGCGGCAGCTCGTTTTCGGTGTCGTGCTCATCGCGGTCGGGCTGTTGCTGTTCGGCTGGCTGTTGGGGACTGGCTCTCCCGTCGGCTTGGCTGTCTGATCCGCTTGGAGTTAGCCCCTGGAACAGTGATATGGCAGGTGAAGGGATCGTTGCGGCAGGGGCCGCCCCGCCCACGCCGTTCGGATCGTCCATGACCTTTCTCTCGTTCATCGGTCGCAATGGGCGCTGGCTCGGCGGCGGTTTCCTGCTCTGCTTCTTCTCGTCCTTCGGCCAGACGTTCTTCATAGCGCTGTCGAATGGTGAGATCCGCCGCGAGTTCGACCTGACCAACGGCGAATTCGGCCTGATCTACATGGTGGCGACACTCGCCAGCGCGGCGACGCTGCCGTTTCTCGGCCGGGTGCTGGACAGGTTTCGCACCTCGCTCGTCGCCGCCGGGACGATCGCCAGCCTCGCCGCTGCGACCCTTGTGCTGTCGTGGTCGACGTCTGTACCGTTTCTCATTCTTTCGATCTACCTGTTGCGCCTGTTCGGGCAGGGCATGATGAGCCAGACGGCCTTCACCGCCACCGGTCGCTGGTTCGTGGCCAATCGCGGCCGGGCGATCTCGCTCGTCACGCCCGGTTTCCAGGCCGGCGAAGCGCTGTTGCCGCTTCTCTTCGTGATCATCGCGGGAATGGTCGGTTGGCGGGGCGCATGGGTGGCAAGCGCGATCGTCTTGCTGCTCGTGGCGCTGCCCGCTACCACGCTGCTGACCAATCGTGAGCGCGACCCGCATTCGCTGGAGCCGGCAGGCGCGCCGCAATCGGATGTACCCGACTGGACTGTCGCGGAGGTTCTTCGGAGCCCGACCTTCTATCTTCTCGCGATGGGCGTCGTGGCGCCGTCCTTCATCGGCACGACGCTGTTCTTCCACCAGGTCTATCTGACCGAATTGCGCGGTTGGCCGCTGGAGTTGTTCGCCTCAGGCTTCGCGGTGATGTCGGCGACGACGGTGGTGTTCGCGCTCGTCTGCGGTTGGCTGATCGACCGCTATTCGGCGGTGCGGCTGCTGCCGTTCTTTTTGATCCCGATGACCTTCGCCACCCTGGTCGCCGCCAATTTCACCGCCGAGGCCTCGATCTTCGTCTTCATGATGTTTCTCGGGGTATCGCAGGGCTTCGCGGCGACGCTCTTCGGCGCTTTGTGGCCCGAAATCTATGGTGTGCGCCATCTCGGCGCGGTCCGCTCGCTGGTTCTGGCGGTCATGGTTTTCGGCAGTGCCCTCGGGCCGGGGCTGAGCGGCATCCTGATGGATCTCGGCGTTCCCTATCCGCTCATGATCAATCTCATGGCGGTCTTTTGTGCCGCGATCACGCTGGTTCTGACTGGCGTCTCCCGCCGGCTTCGCCGATTGCCAGCGGCGTCCCGGTTCAGTAGGGCAGAGCCATGACCGTCACCGTTCGTTTCGCCCCGTCGCCCACCGGGCATCTTCACATCGGCAATCTGCGCACGGCGCTGTTCAACTGGCTGTTCGCGATGAACCAGGGCGGCCGTTTCGCCCTGCGTTTCGACGACACCGACAGGGAGCGGTCGCGCCCCGAATTCGCCGACATGATCGAGACCGATCTCGCCTGGATCGGGATCGCGCCGCATGCCGTGATCCGGCAGTCGGAACGGCTCGATCACTATGCCGCCGCGGCCGAGCGGCTGAAGCAGGCCGGGCTTCTCTATCCCTGCTATGAGACCCCGGACGAACTCGACCGCAAGCGCAAGCGGCTGGCCGCGCGCAATCTGCCGCCGGTCTACGGCCGCGAGGCGTTGCGACTGTCCGACGCGGAGAAGCAGGTCGTCGAGGCGGAGGGGCGTCGTCCGCACTGGCGGTTCCTGCTGCCGAACTTCACATCCGACCCGCACGCGCCGCAGCGCACCGACATCCACTGGGACGATCTCATTCGCGGCCCGCAGACCGTCGACCTCGGCTCGTTGTCCGATCCCGTCCTGATGCGCGCCGACGGCAGCTATCTCTATACGCTTCCCTCGATCGTCGATGACGGCGAAACGGGTGTCACCCATGTCATTCGCGGTGACGATCACGTCACCAACACCGGCGTCCAGATCGCCATCTTCCGTGCATTGGGCCTCGATGCGCCGGTCTTCGGTCACCACAATCTTTTGACCGCGATCGGCGGCGAGGGGCTATCGAAACGCACCGGCGCCTTGTCGCTCAAGTCATTGCGTGAGTCCGGCTACGAGCCGATGGCCGTCGCCTCGCTGGCGGTTCTGGTCGGGCTGTCCGGTTCGATCGAGGCGATGCCGGATCTCGCCGCCTTGGCCAAACGACTGCGTTTCGAGGACGTCTCGCCGTCCGCCTCGAAATTCGATCCCGCCGAACTCGACCGGCTGAATGGCGAGATCGTCCATGCGCTGTCTTACGCGGTGGTCGCCGACCGGCTCGCGGCCATGGGCGTGCCGGGCGATCGGGGCGACATGTTCTGGCAGGCCGTGCGCGGCAATTGCGCGAAGCTGGCCGATGCTGCCGAGTGGGCGCGCGTCGTCTTCGGCGATTTGGCGGACAAGCCGGCCCTGTCCGGCGAGGACCGGGTCTTCGTCGAAGCCGCGTCCGAGCTTTTGCCGGAGGGCGACTTCGGCTCCGAGACCTGGCGCGAATGGACGGGGCGGCTGAAACAGGCGACAGGGCGCAAGGGCAAGCCGCTGTTCATGCCGTTGCGGCTGGCACTCACCGGTCTGGACCATGGGCCGGAACTGGCCGCGCTGCTGCCACTTATTGGCCGCGAGAAGGCCGTCGCCCGGCTCTCCTGATCAGCCCTTTCGTCGCGTCTTCGGCTCTCAGCCGCCGCGCTGCACGGCCTCGGCCGTGGCGATCGCCGCCATGTTGACGATACCGCGCGAGGTGACGGATGGCGTCAGGACGTGGGCGGGCGAGGCGGCGCCGAGCAGGATCGGCCCGACATGCAGCGAATCGGTCATCGTCTTCACGACGTTGAGGGTGATGTTCGCCGCGTCGAGACTGGGGAAGATCAGGAGGTTGGCTTCGCCTTTCAGGGTCGAGTCGGGCATGATGCGCTGACGCGTCGCCTCGCTGAGCGCCGCGTCGCCGTGCATTTCGCCGTCGACCTCGATGTCCGGTGCCAGCCGCCGCAAGATCGCAACGGCTTCGCGCATTTTCCGCGTCGACTCCGTGTCGTCCGAGCCGAAGTTGGAATGGGAGACGAGAGCCCCTTTTGGATCGATGCCGAAGCGCCGGATTTCGGCCGCCGCGAGCATCGTCATCTCCGCCAAATCCTCCGCTGACGGATCGCGCTGGACATAGGTGTCGACAAAGAACTTCGTGCCCATCTGGGAGATGAGGATGCTCAGCGCCGCGAACTTCCTGACGCCGTCTGTGACGCCGAGAACTTGGCTGATGTCGCGGACATGGTGTGGAAACCGGCCCTCGAGGCCGCAGATCAGCGCATCGGCCTCACTGCGTGAGACGGCGATCGCGCCGATCACGGTCGTATTGGTGCGCACGATGGTGCGGGCGCTATCCGGGTTGACGCCCTTGCGACCGACCGTGCCGAAATAATGGTCGACATAGTCGCGGTAGCGCGGATCGTCTTCCGGGTTGACCACCTCGAAGTCCTCGTCGGGCCTGATGCGTAGCCCGTAGCGCTCGAGGCGTGACGCGATCACACCTGGTCGTCCGATCAGGATTGGGGCGCAGAGCTTTTCCTCGAGCAGAACCTGCGCGGCCCGCAGCACCCGCTCGTCCTCGCCGTCGGAAAAGATCACCCGCTTGCCCGACTCCCTGGCGATCCGGAAGATCGGCTTCATGATCAGGCCAGAGCGAAAGACGAAGCGGTTCAGCCGGTCGACATAGGCCGGCATGTCGACGATGGGCCGCGTGGCGACGCCGTCGACCTCTGCCGCCCTGGCGACGGCCGGAGCGATCTTCAGGATCAGCCGAGGGTCGAAGGGCGCCGGGATCAGATAGTCGGGTCCGAACACCGGCGTCTCGGAGCCGTAGGCCTTGGCCGCGACTTCCGAAACTTCCTCGCGCGCCAGCGCCGCGATGGCGTCGACGGCGGCGGTCTTCATGCCTTCGGTGATGGCGGTCGCGCCACAGTCGAGCGCGCCGCGGAAGATATAAGGAAAGCAGAGAACGTTGTTGACCTGATTGGGGAAATCCGACCGCCCGGTGCAGATCATCGCGTCGGGCCGGATCTCTCTGGCAAGGTCTGGCATGATCTCCGGCGTCGGATTGGCCAGCGCCATGATCATCGGTTTGGCGGCCATCGTCTTCAGGTAGTCCGATTTGAGCACGCCGCCGGCCGAAAGACCGAGGAAGACGTCGGCGCCCTCGATGACCTCCTCCAGCGTGCGCTTGTCGGTCTTCCTGGCGTAGACCGCCATCCACCGGTCCATGCGCATTTCGCGTCCCTCATAGACGACCCCCTCGATATCGGTGCAGGTGATGTTCTCGCGCCTGGCGCCGAGTTCGACCAACAGGTTGAGGCAGGCGATCGCCGCGGCACCGGCGCCCGACGTGACGATTTTCGCATCCTCCAGTGTCTTGCCTGCGAGCATCAAGCCGTTGCGGATCGCGGCGGCGACGATGATCGCCGTGCCGTGCTGGTCGTCGTGAAAGACAGGGATCGCCATGCGCTCGCGCAGCTGTGCCTCGACCTCGAAGCACTCTGGCGACTTGATGTCTTCCAGATTGATGCCGCCGAAGGTCGGCTCCAACGCGGCGACGACATCGCAGATATGCTCGATTTCCCTGGCGTCGATTTCGATGTCGAAGACGTCGATGTCGGCGAACTTCTTGAACAGAACCGCCTTGCCCTCCATTACTGGCTTGGAGGCGAGGGGGCCGATATCGCCGAGACCGAGCACGGCGGTGCCGTTGGAGAGCACGGCGACAAGGTTGGCGCGGCCGGAGTAGATGGCGGCAAGCGAGGGATCGCGCTCAATTTCCAGGCAGGGTGCGGCGACACCCGGGGAATAGGCCAATGCCAGATCGCGCTGGTTGCCGAGTGGCTTGGTCGCCTGGATCGCCAGTTTCCCGGGCTTGGGATAGCGGTGATAGAACAGCGCCTGTTCGTCGAGATCGCCGGTCGCCGCCCGCTCGGCGCCGGATTCGGTTTCGGACATGATCTTCTCTCCCTAACAGCCGCCGGATGGTCCCCGGCACGATCCCGACCTTGCCCGACCGATGCTTGTTCTACCCGATCGCCCGCGCCCCGCAACCAGCCGGCGGCGGCTGGCCGTGCGCACAGACAGAGCTTTCGGGCGCCCGTCACATGGATGCAATCAGAATCGGTCATTCCCGATGCAGGCAGAGGGAGTAGCCTACGCATGCACGGGACGGCAACCATGCACCAACTGACCACCACACGTCATTTCCGGACACTGTTTCTGTCGGACGTCCATCTCGGCTCGAAGGCGGCGCAGGCCGAGATGCTGGTCGACTTCCTCCGGGCCCACGACGCGGAAAAGATCTATCTCATCGGCGACATCTTCGACGGATGGCGCCTGAAGCGCTCCTGGCATTGGCCGCAGTCGCACAACGACGTCGTGCAGAAACTCTTGCGCAAGGCGCGCAAGGGCGCGGCGATCGTCTATATCCCCGGCAATCACGACGAGATCCTGCGTGATTTTCCCGGTCAGCATTTCGGCGGCGTCGAGGTCAAGCTGGCGGACATCCATACAATGGCCGACGGGCGCCGGTTTCTGGTGATCCATGGTGACGCGTTCGATGTCGTTGTCCGCAATGCGCGTGTTCTCGCCTATCTTGGCGACTGGGCGTATGACGCTGCGATCGCCGTCAATGTCGCATTCAATTTCGTCCGCCGGCGGTTGGGTTTCCCCTATTGGTCGATCTCCTCCTGGGCGAAGCTGAAGGTGAAGAACGCCGTCAACTTCATCGGCGCTTTCGAGCGCGCACTCGCCGAAGAGGCGAAGCGGAACGGCTGCGACGGGGTTATCTGCGGTCATATCCACCACGCGCAGATCGCCCGTCACCACGGCATCGAATACGTCAACACCGGAGACTGGGTCGAAAGCTGCACGGCTCTCGCCGAGCACCATGACGGTTCTCTCGAACTGATCCGGTGGAGCGAAACCGCGCCGCAGGAAGTACCTGCCCCGGCCCTCGGCGAACTTCGCGGGTCGCCGCGCCGACCGGCGGAGGCCGCCTGAGATGCGCCGGATTCTGATCGCGACCGATGCCTGGCATCCCCAAGTCAACGGCGTGGTCCGTACGCTTGCCAACCTCGTCGACCAGCTCCGCGAGCGCGGGATCGAGGTCCGTGTCGTCACTCCGTTCGACTTTCGCACTGTTGCCTGTCCGACCTATCCGGAAATTCGGCTGGCGGTTGCCACCGCCGATCGGTTGGCCGCGACGATACGCGAATTTGACCCGACGGCGATCCATATCGCTACCGAGGGACCGATCGGGCTTGCCACTCGGCGCGCGGCGCTCCGCCTCGGGAGGACATTCACCACCAGCTTTCACACCCGTTTCCCGGAGTATCTACGCCAGCGCACGCCCGTCCCCGAGGCACTGACCTATGCCTGGCTTCGCCGGTTTCACGCTCCGGCCGCGGCCTGCCTCGTGCCCACGCAGTCAATGCGCCGCAATCTGGCCGAGCGCAGATTTACGAATCTCGTAACCTGGACGCGCGGCGTCGATCGGCGGCTGTTCCGCCCGGTTCAGCCGGTCGCGCTCGATTTGCCGAAGCCGATCTTCCTGACAGTGTCGCGTGTCGCGCCGGAGAAGAACCTCCCGGCGTTCCTGGATCTCGATTTGCCCGGGTCGAAACTGGTGGTCGGCGACGGACCGATGTTGGGCGAGTTGGTGCGCCGTTATCCTGACGTGCATTTCGCCGGGGCGCAGACCGGCGATATCCTAGCGCGTTACTATGCCGCCGCCGACGTTTTCGTTTTTCCATCGATGACCGACACCTTCGGGATCGTGCTCATCGAGGCACTGGCCTGCGGGCTTCCACTCGCCGCCTTTCCGGAGCCCGGACCGCTCGACGTGATCGGGTCATCGAGGGCCGGGCATATGTCTGATGATCTGCGAGAAGCCTGCGTTGCCGCTTTGTCGCTTGATCCTCAGGACGCGCTGGATCGCTCGCGGGCCTACAGCTGGGACGCCTGCGCGGACATTTTCTTGAAGGCGGTGGCGGGTGCGATCGAGCCCTCGGTGGAGCAGGCGTTTCGTCTGGCGGTCTAGGCCGGTGAGGGTGACCGCGTCCCCGCGTCATCCTATCCCCACAGCTCCGGACGCGGTGGCGAGACAGTCGACCGGGAATAGGCAAGGCCACCCGGGCGGTCCTTGGCGAGCAGCAATGGACCATCGAGATCGACGAACTCCGCAGCCTGCGCCAGCAGCACCGCTGGCGCCATCGCCAGCGATGTGCCGACCATGCAGCCAACCATGACGCCGAAGCCGAGATCGTGTGCGTGTTCGATCAGCCGGATCGCCTCGGTCAGCCCCCCGGTCTTGTCGAGCTTGACGTTGATGTAGTCATAGCGTCCACGCAGCGACTCCAGATCGTCGGCCGTATGGACCGACTCGTCGGCGCAGATCGGCACAGGATGTGGCATGTCGGCCAGGATTGCGTCCTTGCCGGCAGGTAGCGGTTGCTCGATCAGCACCGCTCCGGCCGCGGCGGCGGCCAGCATATGCTCGTGAATATTCGCTTCGCTCCAGCCTTCGTTGGCGTCGAGGATCAGCCTCGCGTCTCGAGCCGCCGCGTGGACAGCTCGGATTCGCCCCACGTCGGAGTCGGTTCCGACCTTGATCTTCAGCAACGGCCGGTTTGCCGCCCGCGCGGCGGCAGCCATGTCGCCAACGTCCCCCAGCCCAATCGTATAGGCGGTTTCGATCGGCCGGGGCGCTTGGCCGCACACGAGGCTCGCGACGGTGCGGCCGTTGGATTTCGCTTCGAGATCCCAAAGCGCGCAGTCGAGGGCGTTGCGGGCCGCACCGGCTGGCAGCAGCGCGGCGAGACGATCACGGGAACCGCCCGCCTCGATCGCCGTCCGCGCGGTTTCGATCTGCTCGCGCACGCTGTCGATGCTTTCGCCGTAGCGCTGATATGGCACACATTCGCCGCGGCCTCGGCCATATTCGTCGGCGACCTCGCAGGTCACCACGACCGCCTCGTTCTTGGTCCCACGCGCAATGCGGAATTCCTGTGCCAGCGGGAAGTGTTCGACTGTGACCGAAAGACGACGCGGCATCGGCAAATTCCCTTGCAACCGCCAGCCGGGCGGACATTTCATGACAAGTTGTGAATAGACGCCTAATGTTAAGACACTGTAGGGAATCGCGCGAACGCTGCACCCAAATTGGTCGGCGGCGGAGCGGCGGATAGATTCCTTGCGCCCGGTCAGGGTCGCCTCCGAGGAAGGTCACGACGGACACCAATGCTTGAAGGTTCCACGGCACAGTCGACCGGTGCGTCCGGCCGGCGGCGCACTGTTCAGCCTTCTCTCGAAGGCGAGAAACGGGATGGAGCGCTCGTGCTACGTGCGTCCGGCGACTGGCTGGTCCGGACGGTCGGTTCACTCGAACGGACGGTCGCCGACACGGCCGGCGCGGACCTTGGCCGCAGCGTCGTCGTCGATTGCGCGGGGGTCGAGCGGATCGACACGGCCGGCGCCTTCGTCCTGGAGAAAATGACCCGCGACATCGCCGCGAGCGATCGCGATGTGCGGATCGAGGGGGTCGAGGCGCGTGACGAAGCGCTTTTCGCCGCTGTGCGCCAAGCGATGGATCGCGAGCGCCCGCAACCAGCGATGCAACGCGCCAATCGTCTGGTGAAGGTACTCGCCGGAACCGGCGGCGGCGTCATCGCCATGAAGGACGAGATCGTTTTCGCTCTCCATATCATTGGCGGATCGATCTTCGGTGCCAGTCGCCGCCTGACCGGCAAGACCCAGTTCCGCCCCGCAGCGATCTTCAATCAATTAGACCAGATGGGCGTAAAGGCGGTGCCGATCATCGTCTTGATGAGCTTTCTCATCGGCGGGATCATCGCCCAACAGGGCGCCTTCCAGCTTCGCCGCTTCGGCGGCGAAGTCTACGCCGTGAATCTGGCGGGCATCCTAGTGCTGCGCGAGATCGGCGTCCTGCTCACCGCAATCATGATTGCCGGCCGCTCGGGCAGCGCGATCACCGCCGAGATCGGCTCGATGAAGATGCGCGAGGAGGTCGATGCGCTACACGTCATCGGCCTCAACCCGATCAGCGTGCTGATCTTCCCGCGCCTAGTGGCACTGACGATCGCGCTGCCGCTGCTGACGTTTCTCTCCAATCTCGCTGCCTTGCTCGGCGCGATGCTGACGCTGCGGCTTTATTCGGGGATCAGCTTCGCCAATTTCCTGCAGGGTCTGCAACAATCCATCGACCTCTTCACGATTTTCGCCGGGCTGATCAAAGCGCCCTTCATGGCGATCATCATCGGCCTGGTCGCTTCGGCCGAAGGCCTGAAGGTCGGCGGCAGCGCCGAAAGCCTCGGCCTCCATGTGACCGCCGCGGTCGTTAAATCCATCTTCCTCGTCATTCTCCTGGATGGCATTTTTGCGATCTTCTATGCGTCCATCGGCCTCTGATATGTCCATGACCAATGGCCGCGTGGCGGCAGACGACGAGATTATCATCCGTGCCCGCGACGTGACGGTTCGTTTCGGCGAGAAGACGATTCTGGAAAACCTGTCGCTGGATGTCCATCGGGGAGAAATCCTCGGCTTCGTGGGGCCGTCGGGATCAGGAAAGTCGGTGTTGCTGCGCACGATTCTCGGCCTCAACCAGAAGCAGGGCGGCACTATCGAGATTTTCGGGATTGACTACGAGACGGCCAGCGATGCGGAGCGGCTCGCGGTGGAGCGGCGCTGGGGCGTCCTGTTCCAGCATGGCGCGCTGTTTTCCTCGCTGACGGTTCTGGAGAACATCGAAGTGCCGATGCGCGAATATCTCGACCTTTCGCCGGCCTTGATGCATGAACTCGCGCGCCTCAAGATCGATCTCGTCGGGCTTGCCCCAGATGCCGCCGACAAATTTCCCTCCGAACTGTCGGGCGGAATGATCAAGCGCGCCGCGCTTGCTCGCGCACTGGCGCTCGATCCGGACATCGTCTTCCTGGACGAGCCGACCTCGGGTCTCGACCCGATCGGCGCCGCCGATTTCGATCAGCTGATCATGACCCTGCGCGATACGCTTGGTCTCAGCGTCTATATGGTCACCCACGATCTCGACAGCCTTTTTCAAGCTTGCGACCGCATCGCCGTGCTCGGTGACCGGAAGGTGCTTGTCGAAGGGCCGTTATCGAGAATGCTCGATTTCGACCATCCGTGGGTGAACTCGTACTTCCACGGCAAACGGGCGCGCACTATTGCTGCGCCGGAGCATGCCGCCAGCCTCGTCGAGGGAGCCAGGTAATGGAAACCAAAGCCAACTACGTTCGTGTCGGTATTTTCACCCTCGTCGTTCTCGCGCTGTCCTTCGGCTTCGTCTACTGGTCGGTGTTTTCATCGTCGGGGGATTCCCGCGTGCCGCTACTGGTTCGGATCGAAGGGTCGGTCACCGGGCTTCAGCAGGGTAGTCAGGTCTTGTTCAACGGGTTGCCGGTGGGCAGCGTCAAAGCGCTACGCATCGACCCCAACAATCCGCGCGTCGTGATCGCGACGACCGAAGTCGATCCAAGTCTGCCGGTCAAGGAATCGACGGAAGCCAACATCGGCTTCCAGGGTCTGACCGGTTTCGCCTTCATTGAGCTCAAAGGCGGTGTGGCCGAGGAGCCGGGCCTCATCCAGCAGGCTCGCGAACAGGGCACCGTACCCATCATCAAGGCCAACCCGTCCGACGTGACGGACATCTTGGCGACAGCTCGCGACATCGCAGAGCGGACCAATAACATCCTCGGCCAGTTCGAGGGTCTTGTCGGCGACGTCGGCCCCGCCGTGGAGTCAACCGCTGACGACATTGCCAAGACTGCCAAGAACGTCGAGGTCTTCACCGCCAGCCTGGCCGAAAATTCCGACGACATCGACAATTTCCTGCAAAGCCTGAGCGATCTCTCCAAGACCGCCAATACGGTCGCCGAAGGGTTGCCGGACGCGATCTCGCAGGTGCGAGGCATCCTGGCGGCCGTCGACCCGACGGCAGTCAGCACAGTGGTCGACAACGTCGCGGCCATGTCGGATAATCTGCGTGCGCAATCGGAGAACATCGGCAGCGTCGTCGATTCCGTCCGAACAGCTGCTGACAGCGTCGGTTCGGTCGGCGAAGCCATCAGCCGCAATACCGACGGGATCGATCGATTCCTGACAAATCTCGGTCCGATCTCGGACACGGCCGCGCAGGTTGCGAAGCAGTTGGACACCACGCTCCAGTCGGCGAACACGGTCATCGCGGCCGTCGATCCGAAGCAGATCGCGACGACGCTCGACGGCATCACCTCGGCGGCGAGCAACGTCTCGTCGCTCGCCGAAACGATCGGCGCTCAGAAGGAGGCGATCGACACGGCGATCACTGGGGCGGCCAACGCCGCGCGCAACGTCGACCGAATCACCACGACTATCGCCGAGCGCAGCGACGACGTCGATCGTTTCATTGCCAATCTCGGACCGATTTCCGACACTGCGACGCGCGTCGCGGAACGGCTTGACACGACGCTGGAGTCGGCAAGCGGCGTGATCGCGGCGATCGATCCGAAGCAGATCGCAACGACACTCGACGGCATCACCTCGGCCGCGACGAACGTCTCTTCGGTGGCCGAAAGCATCGGCACCCAGAAGGAGGCGATCAACTCGGCGATCTCGGGTACGGCGAAGGCGGCCCAGAACGTCAACCGGATCACCACCACGATCGCCCAGCGCAGTGACGATATCGACCGCTTCATCGGCAGCCTCGGTTCGATCTCCGACGACGTGAGGCAGGCCAGCGCCCGACTGAACGAGGCGGTGACCTCGGCCAATGATCTCGTCAAGTCGATCGACTCCACCACCGTCAATCAGGCTATCGGTGACGTGCGCACTATCACCGCGGCACTGAGCGGCAAGACGGAGGAGATTCAGTCGATCATCGACGGCGTCGACGAGACGGTGCGGACGCTGGATACGACTCTGACCGGCTTTACCGAGACCCGAACCCAGGTCGACACGCTGATCGCCAGCATCGATCCGGGCAAAGTCAACCGCGCCGTTGAAAATGTCTCAGCAGCAACGGACAACGTCGCGCGCGCGGCCGACTCGATTGCAGGCGTCGCAAACTCGGTCGGCGAGCGCAAGGACGACATCAATGGCATCATTACCAATGTCGAACTGACGTCCCAGCGCCTGCGGACCGCCTCTGAGCGGGTCGACAGTCTGATCAGTTCGGTCGACGATACGTTCAAGGGCGCCGATGACGGCACCAGCCTCGGCAGCGACATCGCCACGACGCTGCGCGCCATCCGCGAGACGGCGGTGTCGATCCGGTCGCAGGTAGCGCCGATCTCTGCGAATCTGCAGCGTTTCTCGGGTCAGGGCCTGCGGGAATTCCAGACGCTGGTGCGCGACGTGACCCGGTCGGTCAACCGGATCGAAGGAGCGGTGAACGATTTCTCGAACAATCCGAGCCGGCTGATCTATGGCGGCGACGAGGTGAAGCAGTTCGACGGCCGGAAGCGGCGGTAGAATAGTGCGCGAAACGACGGCCTCGTTGACAGCTTCGGTTGTGGATGCGAGCAACCGCGCGTGTGGCGAGCGGGACGGGAAACAGGAAATCATGCGGGCAATGTTCAAACCGGTGCTGATCGCGCTTCTCACGCTCGGGCTGTCGGCCTGCGTGACGTCCGCTCCCCCAGACACATTTGAAATCTCCGCGCCGCCGCTCGTGCCAAACGTCGCGGGAAGGACGCGGGCGCAGATCCTGATTCCGGAGCCGACGGCGATCAAGACGCTGGACAGCGAGAAGATCGTCGTCAAGCCGACGCCCTATTCGGTCGAGTATCTGGCCAACAGCCAGTGGAGCGACCGGCTGCCGCGCATGGTGCAACTTCGGCTGCTGCAGGCGTTCGAGAACAGTGGACGCGTCGGCGCCGTGGGCGTGCCGGGGCAGGGACTCGCTATCGACTATCAGCTGGTCATGGAAGTGCGGAAGTTCGAGATCAACGCGGCGAACGCGGCCCGGGCGACGATCGAGATTTCGGTGAAGGCGCTGAACGACCGGAACGGCAGTGTGGTCCGCACGCGGGTTTTCGGTACGGAGGTGCCGGTGGCTGGCGCCGCGAATGCCGATTATGTGGCCGCTCTCGACCGGGCGTTCGACAGGATATCAGCGGAGATCGTCAGCTGGACCCTGGCGCTGATCTGAGGATGCATCGCCCGATGGCTCTGGTGTCGAGTCGATGTCGAAAGCGTCTGCTGACGCAGGTCACGGCAGGAGCTTTACTACCGAGTATTTCGACGATCGCGACGTCCGCGCGGATCGCCAAAAGCGGCCTTGCAGAGGGCATCTGTTCGTACAGGCGTATAATGATCTGGCTTTGGGACCGCGAAAGACGCGGAAGCTTTGATCGCCCCCGCGTCTGAAGACCCTCGCATTCCGCTGAAACGACGGGGTCTCACCCGGCCTGACTGTCGCTCTGTCGTAAGCTAGGAACTTCGGCTCTGGCAGACGTCAGCGGTACATTCCGTTGAAGATGCTGTCGTCGAGGCCGAGCGTGCGAAGCGCACGTTCCGGAGGCCGGCGACCGGCTTCCATGGCGGCGGCGACAGAACGGGCAGCTCGAAATTCATCGAACATCGTTCCGAGGGTATTAGCGAATTTTCTTGCGTGGCTCATGACTTCAACTCCGACGACCTATCCTGCTGGATATACGCTGTTTGCAGTGCAGCAGAAGATGTGGAAGCGGATGACAGCCATGCAAAAATGAAGGGGCTGGAGGTGCTGTCAATCGACACCAAGCATCTTCCAGATGCCTTTGGCGGAGGCGACAGGCCGCTTGCCAACGAATGCCGTCCCGCTCGCGAAGGTGATCGAGCGCGTGCGTCTGTCGATCTGGCAGCGTGTTTCGACGAATTCACCGATCTGGACAGCGTCGAGAAAATGCATGTCCAGTTGGACTGTGGCTTGCGGGCGGCCACCGCTCGCTTCGAACACCGCCATGCCGACCGCGCGGTCGAGGAGGGTGGTCAGCATGCCACCTTGCACGACGCCGCGCCGATTGTGATGCTTCGGCTCGGCGATGAATCCGAGCGACAGATCGTCGCCGTCCCGTCGCTGCCAGACTGGCCCTACGCATCCAAAGAAGCCGGTGTCCTCGACCTGTTCCCAGCCGGATGCGGCCGGGTCGATTGCCGTCTCGCGTGAATCCATGAAGCTGCTCCGATCGCTGCGCGCGTCCTTGCCCGTTGGCGTCCGGTCTAGACGGATGGTCGGCGGGCGGATGGCTCGACCTTATCCATTCGTTCGGCAAGAGACGAGACGTTCCAACCGCGATGTTAGTGACCCTTCAAGTCAACTTATCCAGAGAGTCGCAGGGAGTGGTTGCCAAAGCTGCAACTCATGTTACGGTACTCGGGAGCCGCTGTGTTGTTAGGGGGTTTCCTGCAGGGCGCCGGCCAGAAAATAAGGCGAACAATCGCCAAGCAGCATCCTGGGAGGAGGAGATCATCATGAAATTGCAAAGGACGTCCCGAAACTGTCGGATATTGTCGCGCCGCATGGCGCGTGCGCTGGTCGCCGGCATGATAGTCGCCGTTCCATCGGCTGTCGTGGCGCAGGACGCCTTCCCATCGGAGCAGATCGAGATCATCTCGCATGCGTCCCCGGGGGGCGGCACGGACCAGACCATCCGCATGTGGATCGATGCTGCATCGAAGATTCTGGGACAGGACCTGGTCGTCGTCTACAAGCAGGGCGGCGCGGCCAGGGTGGCGCACGAATATCTGGCGTCCCGGCCGGCGGATGGTCACACGCTCATGGCCACGACCGAGACCCATCTTTATACCATGGCGCGCGGTATGTCGCCGATCGGCATCGACGACGTAAAAGGTGTGGCGCGTGCCATGCAGGATCCTTCGGTGATCGTCGTTCGCGGCGACAGCGATATCCAGGACTATGACGGTCTGATTGCGGCCTCCAAGGAGAAGGCGCTCAATTGGGGCGTGGCGCAAGTCGGCGGAACCGAGCATATCGGCATCAGCCGCTGGGCCGATCAGGCCGGGGTCGAATATCGCGTCGTGCCCTTCGGCAGTGGCGGGGAAATGATCACGGCCCTTCGCTCGGGAGCGATCGACGCGACCCTCGCCAACGTCAGCGAGGCCCTCGGCCCGATCGCGGATGGTGATCTTCGCGCCATCGTCGCCCTTTCGGACGAGCCGATCGCGGACTTGCCGGATGTCCCGACGGCGGCGTCCAAAGGCCATGACGTCTCGGTGAACACGACACGGGGCTACGTCGTTCGGGCGGACACGCCCCCGGAGCGTGTGGCGGTCCTCGAGGCTGCGCTGCTGGAGGCGATGGGCGGCGAACAGTTCACCACCTATCTCAAGAACTCCGGTCTCGACCCGGCCACCAGCGTTGCCGGGAGCGAGGCCTGGGACGCGCAGCTCAAGAAAGCCTATGCCGAGGCGGCCGAAGCCATCGAGAAGCTGGGGCTGGAGAAAAAGTAAGAGGCTGGACCGCCCAGAGCGGGATGAAGGATACGGGACTTCGTTGTCCGTCCCCATCCCGTTCTCCCTCCGTCAAGCGATCAGGTCGATGAAACCGGTTCGGCCGTTTTCAATCTCACGCTGATCCAGTGGGGCTTTCATTGACCCAAGACAACCAACCAACGCTCCCGGAGCGTGCGGATCATTCCTCGTCCTCCGGCCTCGATCGCTCGGACCTCGTCGTGTCCGCGGTGCTCATCGTGATCTGCGTCATCCTCTATTGGGATACGACGCGCTGGCCCGCCGTTCCCGCGTCGCTGGCGCAAAACG
This sequence comes from Aurantimonas marina, assembly GCF_017183135.1. Lineage (GTDB taxonomy): Bacteria > Pseudomonadota > Alphaproteobacteria > Rhizobiales > Rhizobiaceae > Aurantimonas > Aurantimonas marina. Next base: position 45,173 of record NZ_JADDXW010000009.1, read on the forward strand.
CCCCGCCCACAGTTTTTCCGCGTCTGCTGATCGGCTCGATCGTTGTCATGGCCCTGGCGCTTCCCTTCGAACGGATCATCAAACGGCGGTCCGGCGACGAGTTGGATATAGGCGGTGAGAAGAGACCGAGACCGGTGGTCTTCATCACCGCAGCGCTCATGACCCTGGCTGTCTATTTCATGCCTGTCTTGGGGGTTGTCCCGGTCATGGTCGCGGCGACAGCCCTGCTTCCGCTGTTGTGGGGAGAAAGGCGCTACGGCCTGATCGCGGCATTCGCGGTCGGGCTGCCGACCGCCGTCGCGGTTCTGTTCGCGGTCGGCCTCAAGGTGAACCTCGCTTTCGGTCTCACCGGCGCGCTGTTTCGTTAGGAGACGACCATGGACATCGGCGCGATCCTGGCGGGCATTTCACTCATCCTCAACCCCATGAGCCTGCTACTGATCCTCGTGTCGGTGGTGATCGGAGTGCTCGTCGGGGCCTTGCCGGGCTTGAGCTCCAGCATGGCGGTTGCGCTGCTTCTGCCCTTCACCATCGGCATGGATCCGATCCTGGCGATCTCCATGATGGCGGCGCTCTATGTGGCCGGCACCTTCGGCGGCTCTATTACCGCGATCCTCATCAACACGCCCGGCGCGCCACCCGCGGTCGCCACGTCCTTCGACGGCTATCCGATGGCGCAACGCGGCGAGGCGGGGCGGGCCCTCGGCATGGCGGCGGTCGCAAGCGTCCTCGGTGGCTTGTTCAGCCTGGTGATCTTCATCCTGTTCACACCGCTGCTCGCCCGCATCGCGCTCAGCTTCCGGCCGCAGGAATATTTTGCCCTCACGCTGTTCGGATTGTCGATGCTGGCCGCGATCAGCGGCAAGTCGTCGTTGCGAAATCTGATCGCCGGGGGGCTGGGCGTGCTGACGAGCACGGTCGGCATAGCGCTGGTCAGCGGGATTGAGCGCTTCACCTTCGGCTTTCCCGTTCTCTATGAGGGAATCAACTTCGTCCCGGTTCTCATCGGCATCTTTGCGATCAGCGAGCTTTTGAACCAGTCGCAAGCGGGCGACAAAGTAATGAAGCGCGTCAAGTCGCTCGCTCTGAAATTGCCCAGCCGCGAGGATTTCCGCCGTTGCCGGATGACGATCCTGCGCTCGTCCATCATCGGCACCGTGATCGGGGTTCTGCCGGCCGAAGGCACGACCGTCGCTGCGATCATGGGCTACAACGAGGCCAAGCGCTGGTCCAAGAATAAGGAAGAGTTCGGCAAGGGCGCCATCGAGGGTATCGCGGGACCGGAAGCGGCGAACAACGCCGGCACCGGCGGCGCCATGGTTCCGACGCTCGCGCTCGGCATCCCCGGTAGCGGGACGACGGCGATCATTCTCGCGGCATTGATGATGCACGGTCTGAGGCCGGGACCCTTTCTGATGACCGAAACGCCCGAGTTTCTCTACGCGATCTTCACCGCTATGTTCCTCGCCAACATCCTGTTCCTGGTCGTGGGACTGGGTGGTGTGAAGCTATTTTCCCTGATCACACTGGTCCCTCGCACGTTCCTTTGGCCGGCGGTGTTCGTCTTCGCGCTGATCGGGTCGTATTCGTTTCGCCAGGCGCCGGTGGACGTATGGGTGATGCTCATTTCCGGCGTCATCGGCTTCTTCGCCTTGCGCAAGGGATTCGGTCCGGCGCCGTTCGTGATGGGCTTGGTGCTCGGCGGTTTGCTGGAAAAGTCCTGGTCGCAGTCGATGATTATTTTCGACAGCAACTGGCTGCGATTTTTCGAAAGCCCGATCTGTCTGTTTTTCTATGCGCTGACGCTTTTGAGCCTTGGCGGACCGCTGCTGTTCGCGAGCCTGCGCCGTCGACTGCAGGGGCCGATGCGCCGCGCGTTTCCATTCAGATCGAACCTGGAGGAGTAGGCGGCAGACGGTCCGCTGGAGCCTGGCTTAACCGTCTCAGGCTGACCGGTCCTCTTGCCCGCTACCGAGCCAGTGCTTTGCGTCTCGTGTCAAAGGAGGATGTCGATGGGTTATCAGGGTGCACGTGAACTGGAGGGTTGCGTCGTCATCGTGACGGGAAGTGCCCGGAACATCGGGCGCTGTATCGCGCTGGAATTGGCGGATGCCGGTGCCGCCGTGGTCATTCATACGAGAACCGATCTCGATGCCGCCCGCTCCGTCGAGCAGGAAATCGTCGGCAGCGGTGGACAGGCCATGACGCATGCGGCGGATGTCGGCGACCCAGAGCAGGTTCGCGGTCTGGTCGATGCGGCGCTCGCGAAGTTCGGACGGATCGATATTCTCGTCAACAATGCCGCCTCGCGCGGCGACGCGCCATTGGAGAACATCTCGCTGGAGGATTGGCGTAAGGTCCACAGCAGCATTCTCGACGGCGCCTTCCTCTGCAGCCAGGCTTGTGCTCCGTATCTTTCGGCCAACGGACGTGGCGCGATCGTCAACATCGGCGGCGTCGCGGGCCAGGCCGCCGTCGGAGGCCGGGCGCATGTCGTCGCCGCAAAGGCGGGTATCTCGGGTCTGACACGGGCCCTTGCCACCGAACTGGCCGACCGCGACCTCACCGTCAATTGCGTCTCGCCGGGCTATATCGACACCAAGCGGGATCATGTCCCGCCGCATTTCCGCGATCGGCCGGTCCCGTTGAAGCGTCCGGGGAAGCCGGAGGAGATCGCCGCGGCCGTGCGCTTCATGTGCGGCCCCAATGCCCGCTACATCACCGGACAGACGCTGGGGGTCAACGGCGGCTGGCACATGAACTGATCGAGACTCGCTCGGGGTGGGACTGTCCGGGAGGCAGGACGAGGGAAGGGCGCCGCAGGCAGGGGCAGTGTCGCGGGCCGTAAGGTGAGGGGAGCGGGTTTATGGGTGCTGGACCGAACGAAATAAGTGCGGTGATGCGGACGGTGAGTGCCCATGTCGCGGCGGCACTGCAGACTGCAATCCCCCGCGACGTCGCGGCGAAGGGCAAGCATCATCTGCTGGATACCCTGGCGGCGATGATCTCGGGCTCGCGGTTGCAGCCGGGGAGGATGGCTACAGCCTATGTGCAGGGGCAGGGCGGAATGCCCGAGGCATGCGTCATCGGCAGTGACATCATGACCTCGGCAGTTAATGCTGCGCTGGCGAACGGCATGCTCGCACACGCCGATGAGACGGACGATTCCCACGAGCCGTCCTTCAGTCACCCGGGCTGCGCCGTCGTGCCGGCGGCGCTGGCGATGGCCGAGCGGCATGGGCGAAGCGGAACCGATCTGCTGCGCGCTGTCGTGCTCGGCTATGACATCGGCGCGCGGTTCACGCTGGCCCTCGGCCCGCGCAATTTCTACGCCCGCGGTTTCAGCAGCCACGCCTTTGCCGGGCTTTTCGGCGCATCCGCCGCAGCCTTTGCGCTCGCGGGGCTCGGTGCGGACGCCGTGCGGCAGGGTTTTTCCTTCACGGCCCAGCAGGCTTCCGGCCTCGCCACCTGGGTGCGCGACGAGGAACATGTCGAGAAGGCCTTCGATTTCGCCGGCATGCCCGCCCGCAACGCGGTCGCCTCCGCGACGATGATGACCGCAGGGTTCACCGGCGTCGCCGACGTCTTTTCTGGCGACCGCAATGTCTTCGCCACTTTTGCGGCGGATCCCGACATCGCGGTGATGAGCCGAGAGCTTGGTCGCAATTACGAGATCATGCGCGCCAACATCAAGAAATGGTCGGTCGGCTCGCCGATCCAGGCCGCGCTGGATGCGATCGAGCATCTCATGGCGCAAGAGGATCTCACCAGCGGTCAGGTCGACACGATTCTCGTGCGTCTGCCGGACAGCGAGGCACATATCGTCGATGGACGCACGATGCCGGACGTCAATCTCCAGCATCTCGTGGCCGTGCTTCTGGTTCGCGGTGGCCTCGATTTCAAAAGCGCCCATGACTATGCACTGATGGAGGATGCGTCGGTGCACGCGATGCGCAAGCGTATTCGCCTTGTCGCCGATGCCGAACTCGGCGCAGCGGTCCCACGCCGTCAGGCGATCGTCGAAGTGGCGACGCGGGACGGGCGTCGGCTTCGCCGGCGCACCCGCGCGGTCCGTGGGACAGCCGACAACCCGATGGACACCGTCGAAATCGAGGCCAAGGCGTTCGATCTTGCCAAGGATGTTTTCGGCGAACAGACCGCGCACGCATTCGTGAGGCGCATTGGGGAGATCGAAACCGTGGCGGATGTGCGTGAGCTCCGGCCGTTGCTGCAACCGTGAGGCTGTCGGCGGTCAGGCGTTCGAGGCACCCGGTCTGTCACTGCGGTTGACGAACTGAGCGGGGGCTGGGGCCAAGCGCGATCCGTGGCGCAAGACGGTTGTGTTTCGCCGCCCGAGTGGTGTCTATCGCGTCCACGTCGAGACGGAATACGGGCGGCGGCGTAAGAGCCCGAAAACAGGATGGTGAGGTTTCGTTGGTTGGAAAGATCGCTCCCTCGGACTCTGCGGCTAGTGAGTTCCTGGCGGATTTGAAACGTCTCGGGTTCACCGAGTACGAAGCGCGCATCTATGTCCAACTGCTGCGCCAGAGTCCGTCCACCGCCTATGAGATTTCCAAGAGTACCGGCGTGCCGCGGCCGAACGCCTACAGCGCGCTGGAGGCTTTGAGCCAGCGAGCGGCGGTTCTGCCGGTCAGCGAGAATCCGGTTCGCTATGTGGCGGCGGATCCGCAGACGTTCTTGAATTCGGTGTCCCGCCAGACCAGCGCCTTGTGCAAGGATCTGGGCGCCAAGCTGTCTGATCTGGCGCCCGCGACCAAGGACCAATATGTCTGGATGTTGTGGGGCGAGGAGGCCGCGCACGACAAGATCGACGCGCTGATCAATGGCAGCCTGCATACCCTTCTGATCAAGGCCGCGTCCGACATTCTGCGGCGCCACAAGGATACCCTCCGAACGGCGGCGGAACGCGGCGTCGAAATGATGATCGTCCTGTTCGGGACGGACGCCGAAGAGTTCCGTTTCAGCGACAAATGCCGTGTCTATCTGCACGAGGCCAATGGCGTGCGCATGGGGACGACGGACAATCTGTTCACGATCGCGGCCGACCACGAGGAAATGGTGACGGCCGCCGTCGTCGGTGAGGTGATCGCCGCGCATACGCGGAACAAGCTGGTAGTCAACATGGCGGAATCGCTCGTCCGGCACGATTTCTACATGGCGGAAATTTTTGAGCGGTTCGGCGATCAGATCGACGCGGCCTTCGGCGAGCATCTTCGCGATCTGCGGCTCGCCTGTTTCACACCGGAGCAGGTCGCGTCGTTCAAGCAGCGGACCGGTCTGAGCTAACCCTGCCCCCTGATCCCTTTTCGCAATCCGTGCCGGCTCATCCGCACGAGATCAGCGTGCCATATTGAAGCCCGGCCGCATCCATCGGCCATGGATCGGATCGCCGCACCACCGTCCCGACCGCGATTCCCGGCTGCCTTGGGGCACCGGGCGAAGGCAGCTCATTGCAATCCTCGCACCGAAGTAGTAGTCATAGCAACTACGTAAGCACCCACGGCTTGCATCGCTTCTGCGGTCCTACGGGAGAAGGCCCAAGTGACTATGACCGGTGGATGCGGGGGAGGTACGCCATGGCGAAAATTCAACGGGCGACGCTGCGACGGCTCGCTCTGCCGCTGATCCGGCCCTATCGGCTCTCCTACCGGACGTTTGAAACCTTCGAGCCATTCCTGGTGGAGGTCGAGGATGAAGACGGTCGCTCGGGCTTCGCCGATGGCCACATCTCTCCGGGTTCCAGCGCCGAAACGCGGGAGGGCGGCTGGGCATTTCTGTGCGAAAGCCTGCGAGCCGCGATCGGACTCGAGACGACGGCGGCCAAGGCATCGGTGCTCGACCGGTTTACAACAAGCAAGGTCGCGGCGACGGCCTTTGCGACGGCGATCGAGGTGCTTCAGGCCAATCCTCTGCTCGATTTGCCGGACGAGATGATTCTGCCGCTGCTCACGCCCCTCAACGCGCTTGAGCCTGCGGCGATCGTCGAGGAAATCGAAGCCTGGCTGGCGCAGGGATTCGGCACCTTCAAGATCAAGGTCGGCAAGGATGTCGATGCCGATCTTCAGCGCGTCGCGATCATTCAAGAAGCGACGCGGGGACGGGCGATGCTACGGCTCGACGCCAATCGCGCCTACAGCCGAGAGGAGGGCCAACACTTCGCATCCCGGCTCGACCCCGAAGGCATCGAGCTCTTCGAGCAGCCTTGCGACGCCGATGATTGGGACGCCAATGCGGCGGTTGCCGCGGTATCGCGCGTGCCGCTGATGCTGGACGAGCCGATCTGCGCGCTGGCCGACATCGATCGCGCGGCCACGATCCCGGGCGTCGGCTACTGCAAGCTCAAGCTCAAGCGGTTCGGCGGCCTCGACCGTCTGAAGCAAGGCTTGGACGCGGTGCGACAGAACGGCATGGAGCCTGTGCTCGGTGACGGTCTGGGAAGCGAGATCCACGGGTGGCTCGAGGCTTGCGTCGCCAGAACGACGATCCACAACGCCGGCGAGTTCAACGGGTTCTTGAAACCCCGGGATCGCCTGTTCGTCGAACCGATGCCCTTTCAAGACGGCGCCATTCGGCTTCCAGCCGGCTATCGCCCCCGCCTGGATCGCGACGCGGTCGAACGGTTCACCCTCGAGCGGCGCGACTTCGAATAGAACTCAGCGAGAAGGCGAGAAGACGCATGGCGCATGAAACGATTTTGGCCGAACTCGATCGACGCCGCGAGGCCGCGCGTTCCATGGGCGGCGAGGCGAAACTCGCCAAGCGGCGCGAGAGGGGGCAGCTGAATGCGGGGGAGCGTCTCGACGCACTCGTCGACAAGGACAGCTTCCTAGAGGTCGGCCTGCTCGGCCAGTCGGTTTTCGAGGCCGATGCCGCCGCTACGCCCCGCGACGGCAAGATAACCGGATTCGGACGCATCGATGGCCGCGACGTCGGCGTCGTCGTCAACGATTTCACCACCAAGGGCGCCTCGACCAGCGCCACCAATTCCAAGAAGATCGGCTATATCCGCAAAACCTGCACCGAGAAGGGCATGCCCTTCGTCCATGTCGGCGAGTCGACCGGCGCGCGCCTGCCCGACGCCATGGGCTCCAAGGGCATGGGCGCGATGCTCGGCAATGACACCAGCCAGTTTCGGCGGATGCGCGATACGCCGTGGGTCGCGGCTGCCCTCGACACCTCCTTCGGATCATCGGCCTGGCTGTGCTGCTGTTCCGACTTCGCAGTCATGAAAAAGGGCTCGATCATGTCCGTGTCCAGCCCCCGGCTGGTCTCGATGGCGATCGGCGAGAAGGTGGATCTGGAGGAACTCGGCGGCTGGCGTCTTCACGCCGATCAGACAGGGCTCATCGACCACTTTGTGGATACCGACGAGGAGGCGATGGCCGCCATCCGCCGGTTCCTGTCCTACATGCCGAGCCATAATGGCGTCCTGCCGCCGGAGACGACGACCTCCGAAGGTTCCGGCGCGGAGCAGGACCGGATTCTGGACGTGCTGCCCGAGAAGCGCACGCAGGTCTACAACATCAAGAAGATCATCGAGGTGATCTTCGACCAGGATTCGTTCCTCGAGATCAAGCCGCGTTTCGGCAAGTCCGCCGTCGTCGGGCTTGCCCGCCTCGCCGGCAAGGTCACCGGCATCATCGCCAACAACCCGCATGTCGGCGGCGGCGCTCTGTCGGCCGAGGCGTGTCGCAAGATCATCGATTTCACCGTGTTGTGCGACAGTTTCAACATTCAGATCGTGCGCCTGATGGACACCCCCGGCTTCGTCGTGGGGACCGATGCCGAACGCCGGGGAGCGCCCGGCCAGATCATGAATTTCATGAACGCGACCTGCCTCACGACCGTGCCCCAGATCACCGTGATCTGTCGCAAGGCCTACGGCCGCGCTTATGTCGCCATGGGCGGCGGGGCGCACAACAGCGCGATGGTGGCCTGGCCCACCGCCGAGGTCAGCTTCATGGACCCGGTCTTCGCCACCAGCATCGTGCACAATCTGCAAGCCGGGCAGGAGGGGTTCGAGGCCGCGCTGGCCGAGATCCAGAAGGATCTCGAAATATGGGACATGGCGCGCATCTTCTCGGCGCATGACGTCATCAAACCCCAGGAGACGCGCGGCTTTCTCATCCGCATGTTCGACATCCAGGCGCGGCGCCGCTCCGGCGGCGTTGGCGAGCATTTGATGCGTGCCTGGCCGACCAGCTACTGACGGAGCGATTGCGATGACCATTCAGGAGCCACTTGGCCGGGACATCATTGCCGCGGCGCGTGCGCGGGGCCGGCGATCCCTCGACGAAGCCGCCGGCAAGGAATTGCTCGCGCGTTACGGCGTGTGTTCGCCCCGTTCGGCGCTGGCCCGGGACGCCGCCGATGCCGAAGCCAGGGCGAGGGGGATGCGCGCGCCCTTCGTCGTCAAGGTCGTGTCGCCGGACATCCTCCACAAATCGGATGCCGGAGGGGTCGCGCTCGGGCTGGACGGCGCCGACGCAGTCCGCGCCGCCGTCGAGGCGATGGCGATCAAGCCGGAGATTGCCGCCGTGGTGATCGATGGCTGGCTGGTCGAGGAGATGATTCCTTCGGGCCGCGAGATCGTCATCGGTGGCATTCAAGACCCACAATTCGGGCCGATGCTGATGGTCGGCCTCGGCGGTATCTTCGTCGAGGTCCTGAAGGACGTGGCGTTCCGGCTGTGTCCGATCGATGCGGCCGACGCCCGCGCCATGCTCCGCGAACTGAGGGGCTTTGCCCTGCTTGGTGACATCCGGGGCGAAGCGGCGGTCGACGAGGAGGCTTTGGTCCAGGCGATGGTTCGGATCGGCGGTCCGGGAGGCTTTTTGATGGCGCTCGGCGACGATGTCGCCGAACTCGATCTCAATCCCGTCATCGTTTCGGCCTCGGGGCTGATGGCGGCCGATGCCCGTGTCATTCTCACCGAGCGGGAGAACCGGCCCGTCTCGAAACCTGAGAAGGCGGAATCCGGCGATCCGCTGATCGAATTCAAGCCGTTGTTCGAACCAAGAACCGTCGCGGTTCTCGGTGCCTCCACCAAGGACGTCGCGATCGCCAATACCTTCATCCGCCGGTTGAAGGATTTCGGCTTTTCCGGCGCCATCTATCCGATCCATCCTTCGGCGGAGGAGATCGAGGGGCTGAAGGCGTACCCGTCGCTCGGGGAGACGCCTGAGGCGGTCGACTACGCCTATGTCGCCGTCGGCGCGGGCCGGATCCCCGATGTGCTTGCGGCCGCCAAGGGGCGCTGCCGTATCGCACAGGTGATTTCGTCGGGCTTCGGCGAAGTTGCCGAGGGCAGGGCGCTTCAGGACGATCTCGTGGCGGGCGCCAGAGCCGGCGGACTGCGTGTCCTCGGACCGAATTGTCTAGGCACCTATTCGCCGCGCGGCTGCCTCACCTTTCCGAGCGACGCGCCGCGCGAACTGGGGCGCATCGGTGTCGTCTCCCAGTCGGGCGGGTTGTCGACCGACATCATCAAGCGTGGCCAATGGCGCGGCCTGCGCTTCAGCGGTCTGGTGACCATCGGCAACAGCGCCGACGTCGAGCCGCATGAGCTCGTCGCCTATTATCTTGCGGACGAACAGACCAAGGCGATCGGCGTCTATATCGAAGACATCAAGCGGGGTAGGGCCTTCTTCGACCTGCTTCGCGGCGCCCAGCCGACAAAGCCTGTGGTGATCTTGAGGGGTGGACGCTCGGCCCAGGGGCGCCTCGCCGCCGCGTCGCATACCGGCGCCTTGGCCGGCGACGGGAGGGCGTGGGAGGCGCTCGCCGCGCAGCTTCCGGTCGCGCTCGTCGACACGGTGGACGAATTCATCGACGTCCTTCTGGCCCTGCAGCATCTCGACCTGCGGCCGGAAAAGCCGACGAAGAACGTCGCGCTGTTCGGCAATGGCGGCGGCTCCAGCGTGCTGGGCACGGACATCTTCGCCAGCATGGGGCTCGATGTCGCCCCGTTCGGCGAAGCGGCCCGCGAGCCGCTCGAAGCGCTCGGGCTTCCGCCGGGCACCAGCGTCGTCAACCCGATCGACACGCCGGTGCGAACCCTGCAGGAAAAGGACGGCTGGGTGGCGGGTGAAATTCTCGACATCGTCTACCGCAATGCGAAGCCCGACGTCGTGGCAATGCATCTGAACCTTGCCGCCTTCGTCGGGCGGGGGGCGATCGATCCGGTCGGCAATTTGTTCAAGGTGATCGAGCAGACACAGGCGAAGTGGCCGGGAATCGCGCATTTCGCGCTGGCGCTGCGCACCGACGGTTCGCCCGAACTCGATGAAAGCCGCCGCCATTACCGGGAGAAGGCGCGCAAGATCGGTGTGCCGGTTTTCGACGAAATTCCCGCAATGGCCCGCGCCCTTGCCACCATCGCGCATCTGGAGCGTCGACTGCGGTCACGCGATACGTCCGCGCCGCTCGGGTGATTTGACGGCCCGCACCATCGCCCAGGCAAGCGCCATGGCGCCGGACCTTGCCGTGGCCTGATCACGCCGCCAGGATTGCCTTGGCGTGCTCGTCGAGAAAGCCGGTATGCACATCGCCCGCGCGGAACGCGTCGTTGCGAAGGCACCCAATCAGAAAGTCCCGATTGGTGCGAAGACCATCGATCGACCAGTTTCGCAAAGCCTGCTCGGCGCGTTCGCAGGCTTCCAGGCGGTCGCGGCCATGGACGATCAGCTTGGCGATCAGCGGATCATAGAACGGCGTCATCACGTCGCCTTCGCGGTAGCCGCTGTCGACCCGCACATGCTCGGTTTCCGCAGGGGGCTTGAAAATCGTCAAGGGGCCCGGCGCCGGCATGAACATCTTCACCGGATTTTCGGCATAGAGCCGGCATTCGATGGCGTGTCCAGCAGACCGGATGCCCTCCTGCTCGGCGCCGGTCAGTCGACCGCGGGCAAAGTCGATCTGCATGGCGACGAGGTCGACGCCGGTCACCATTTCCGTCACTGGATGCTCGACCTGAATGCGCGTATTCATCTCGAGGAAGAAGAAGTCGAAGCTGGTCGCATCCACGATGAATTCGACTGTTCCCGCGCCGCCATAGCGGGTGTGGGCGCAAAGCGACACGGCCGCCTCGCCCATACGCCGGCAAACTGCCTCGGGTAGGCCGGGCGCGGGACTTTCCTCGATGACCTTTTGAAACCGCCGCTGGACGGAACAATCCCGCTCGAAGAGATGGATTGCCTCGCCGTTGCCGAAACCGAAAACCTGGATTTCAATGTGGCGCGCACGGGGAACGAACCGCTCGAGAAAGATCGCGCCGTTGCCAAAGGATTTCTCCGCCATTGACTGGGTAGCGGTAACGGTCGACGCGAGTTGGGATTCCTCGTCCACCCGGCGCATCCCGATGCCGCCGCCGCCGCCGACCGCCTTGACCAGCAGAGGAAAGCCGACCGCTCGCCCGGCCACTTCGAGATCGTCGGTGTCTCCCATATCGAACGTCCGGCTGCCCGGCACGACAGGAACGCCGGAAGCCTGCGCAATCTCGCGGGCGCGTTGTTTGTCGCCCATCTGCCGAATGATGTCGGCGGTCGGACCGATCCAGTTCAGGCCTTCCGCCGTCACAAGCTCGGCGAACGCGGCATTCTCCGCGAGAAAGCCGTATCCGGGATGGATCGCGTCCGCGCCGACCCGGCGCGCGGCCTCGAGGATATTACTGGCGTTCAGATAGCTTTCGCGGGGTGAGGATGGCCCGATGGCAACCGCTTCATCTGCCGCGTCGACGTGAAGGCTCGCCGCGTCTGCCTCCGAATAGACGGCAACCGTGGACAGGCCGAGCGCTCGCGCGCTGCGGAAAACACGGCAGGCGATCTCGCCGCGGTTCGCGACCAGGACTTTGTTGATCCCGGCCACGGTCAAGCCTCGATGCGGGCCACGACCGTGCCTTCCGTGACGGTCTCGCCTTCGGCGGTGAGAATTTCGACCAGGCGGCCATCCTCGGGCGCTGTGATCGGGATCTCCATTTTCATCGATTCAAGGATCATGATCGGGTCATCCTCACTGAGGTCCTGGCCGATCTCGGCGATGATCTTCCAGAGATTGCCGGTAATTTCCGTCTTGACGTCAATGATGGTCATCGCCGCTAAAGCCCTCCCGTTCGATGTCGCGCCTCGCGAAAGGCAACGGTACAGGAATGTCAGATAGTTGTTGCGAACGCAACGTCGATTCGAAGGGGCATGCGGCGGAGCGACCGTCCCCGACTTGCCCAATGCGGGCAAAGTTGCGACCAGTTCGTTGATGGAACGGCCGATTTCCGGCGATTGCGAGGATTGACGGGATTCGCCGTCCTTTATGAGTGTTCGCAAGGGGTTGCGCCGTTCGATGCGGCGGAGCTACCTGCCGCAAGGCGCGACCTTGTGAGCCGGGCGGTGCTTCGATAAAGGTCGTGTAACATCTCTCGAATTCTTCGATCCGGCGACGTTGAACCGGCGAAGATGGTGTGATCATGCAGCGAAAAGCCCTCGGAATCGTCTTCCTGTGCCTGGTTCTCCTGGTCGCGATCGTGCTCGGATACTGGGACATGCTGAGCAGCGAGAAATTGCGCATCGCGCAAACGGAAAATTTGCCGACTTTCGAGGAAGTCGCGCCGCCGCAGGACGGTGCGTCGGTCTTGCAACCCGATCCGGATCAGCCATCGACCAGCAGTTCTGGCGAGACGGAAAGGATGAACGTACCCGCGACATCGTCCGAGCAATCTGCAACGCCGGATGAAGTGGCACGGATCGTGCCAGATCCCACCGGTGCTGCGCCGCGCCCGGACGTCTCCGCAAAGCTCGAAGCCGTCGACGCGACGACTGCGGAGAAGCAGCCTGCATCGCCGTTGGAATCCGCCAGTTCAGTTCCCCCGGCAGAAAGCGAGACGATGGACGGCGACCGGCCACTATTCGACCTCCTGCGCGTCGAGCCGGACGGTTCGACCCTCATTGCCGGACGGGCCGCGCCGGGAAGCCGGGTCACCCTGCACGCGGGCGAGACGCTGGTCGGTGAAGACACCGCCAATGAAGCGGGCGAGTTCGTCATCGTTCTGCCTGAGCCGCTGACGCCGGGCGAGCACGCGATCTCGATGATCGCGATAACGCCGGAGGGCGCGACCACCGGATCAAGTGAGACCGCAGTCGTCAGCGTGCCGCAGCCGGGACGGGGAGACGACGTGCTCGCGATGGTGGAAGCACCGGACGAGGCGTCGCGATTGATGGCAGTCCCGGTGTCGCCATCGTGGCAAGCAGCCGGGTCGGATGGCCCGAATACCGGAACGACGGCGGCCGACAGATCCGCGACAGCGATTTCGCAAGACGAGTTGCCGACGCCTGCACCTGCTGCCGGATCGGGAAAACCGGTTGATACGAATGCCGGGGTCCCGCCGATGCCGGGAGCGACGGGTGAGAAGGACAAGGCAGCGGAGCCCGGGACCCTGCCAAGGCTGCGGATTGAAGCCGTCGAAGTCGAGGGCGAGCGGATCTTCGTCGCGGGAGTCGCGGATGCAGGCGCCTCGGTCCGCATCTATCTCGACAACACTCTGGTGGCCGAGGAAAGGGCGACCGCCGACAATCGCTTTCTGGTGGCCGGCGAGCGCCCGGTTGCGGTTGGCGACCACCTTGTGCGGGCCGATCAGGTGGCGGTCGATGGGAATGTAACGGCACGGGCGGAGGTGCCCTTCACGCGGCCCGAGGGGCAGGCTGTCGCGGCGATTGCGCCGGAACCGGCCATCGCTCCGGAAAAGGTTCGTCCGTCTCCCGCCGCGTCAGTGGCTGACGGATCGGGGGCTGAAACACGGGTCGCCGCGGCGTCGGCGCTGGTTGAGGACAGCACTTACGTGGAAGGCCGCGCTGACGACCCGGCAAGCGGAGCCGCTGATATACCGGAAAGCGGTTGGCGGCCGGATACGAAGACCGGCGGCTCTCCACAGGAACAGGGCGATGCGAGCACGACGAACGAGGGGCCGGCCGCTGGCCTCTCGCCGGGTGTTGAACCAGCGGCCAAGCCAGAGGAAACGGTATCCGAAACAGCTGGTGTTTTGGGAACGGCGGAAGGTGGCGCGGAGTCGTCCAAATCCACCGAGGCGAGCGCCGCGCCGGCTTCCGGACCGGCGGACGGCGCGCTCCCGATCGTAGGCAATCAGCCGGGCGAGCTTACAAGGGAGGCGACTGATCCGACCGCTTCGACCAACCGGACCTCGGGTAACCGGCCGGTGCAAATGGTGGAGCCTCGGTCGCAGACGGGCGTCGGGACACCTGAAAAGGGGGAGGACGGCACCCGCGCCGACGCTCCGGTGCTGCCCGAGCCGGCCGACACGCAATCGTCGACGCTGTCGACGGCTTCGCGCACCGAGACCAAGGACTTCCAGCCGACGACACCACCTCAGCCGGGGTCCGGTACTGTTGGCGAGCGGCAGGTGTCCGCGACGCCGCCGGAGAAGTCCTCCGCTGGCACGACCGAAAGCGAGGCGAATGGCACGCCAGCGCTCGACGTTCCAATCAACCACCAAGCCCCCCTCGCGACGGCAGCCGGACGGGTGATTATTCGCAAGGGCGATACGTTGTGGGGAATTTCCCGCGACACCTACGGCCAGGGCAGCCGCTACACCGTGATCTACTTCGCCAACGGCAATCGCATTCGCGATCCCGACCTGATCTATCCGGGGCAGGTCTTCCGATTGCCCGCGGCGCAAGACGACGCGCGGGAAGCGGACGCAGCCGAGCCGGGACAACGCAATTAGGCTGTCCTCGTCCGCTTGAATCGGGACGTCTTTGACCGATGTTCGGCCATGAAAGTGTTTTGCGCTTCGGCTATCTGTCCACTTCGATGACGTGATTGCGGCCGACGTGCATGCATCGAGCGGGGCGCGGCGGCGACTGCCTCGCTCTCACTGGGGCACTGACCGTCCCGAACCAACTTCAGAACGTCGACGGCGCGCCGGCCCCCCCGTCGCGCCGCTTCGTTGGAAAGGACCATCTTGGCGCAAAAAGCCGGGAAACGAATATCGGGCGACAGCGGGTCGACGCTGACGACACTGGCCAATCTCTGGCCCTATATGTGGCCGTCGGACCGGCCGGATCTCAGGATGCGAGTCGCCTATGCGACGTTCTTCCTGGTACTGGCCAAGCTGCTCACAGTTCTGGTTCCGTATTTCTATAAATGGGCCACAGACGCCCTGGATGGGGCCGATTCGGCGCGCGAATGGCTGCCGCTGGCGCTGACCGGCGCCATTACTCTGGTGGTGTCCTATAATGTCGCGCGGGTGTTTTCGGTCGGGCTGAACCAGCTTCGCGACGCGCTGTTCGCGCGGGTCGGTCAATATGCCGTGCGCCGGCTGGCCTATCGCACGTTCGTCCATATGCATCGGCTGTCGATGCGTTTTCATCTGGAGCGACGGACCGGCGGCCTGTCGCGCATCATCGAACGCGGCACCAAGGGCATCGAGTCGATCGTGCGATTTACGATCCTCAACACGCTGCCGACCATCTTGGAGTTCGCCCTGGTGGCGATCATCTTTGGCTTTGCCTACGGCGTCAGCTACCTTGCCGTCATCGCCACCACGGTGGGGCTCTACAGCTGGTTCACCATCAAGGCGAGCGACTGGCGGATCGGCATTCGCCGCGACATGAACGATTCCGACACCGACGCCAGCACCAAGGCGATCGACTCGCTGTTGAACTTCGAGACGGTCAAATATTTCGGCAACGAGTCCATGGAAGCGGAGCGCTTCGACAAGGCGATGTCTCGCTACGAGATCGCGGCGACGCGAATCTGGACGTCGCTCGGATGGCTGAATTTCGGCCAGGGGCTGATTTTCGGAGCCGGCATGGCGGTGGCGATGGTGATGTCGGCGCTCGAAGTCCGCGCCGGAACCCAGACGCTCGGTGACTTCGTCTTCATCAACGCCATGCTGATGCAGCTGTCGATTCCGCTCAACTTCATCGGTTTCATCTATCGCGAAATCCGACAGGGGCTGACCGATATCGAGGCGATGTTCGATCTGCTCGAGGTCGAGGCGGAGGTGAAGGATCCGGCGGACGCCCCGCCGCTGGAGGTCAGCGAAGGCGCGATCCGCTTCGAGGACGTGCGCTTCGGCTATGATTCGGCGCGCGAAATCCTCAAGGGGATTTCCTTCGACGTTCCGCCTGGCAAGTCGGTCGCGATCGTCGGCCCCTCTGGAGCCGGCAAATCGACCATCTCGCGACTGCTTTTCCGGTTCTACGACATACAGTCAGGTCGCATATTGATCGACGGTCAGGATATTGCCGGCGTGCGCCAGGAATCAGTGCGCGCCGCGATCGGCATCGTGCCGCAGGACACGGTGCTCTTCAACGATACGATCACCTACAACATCCGCTACGGGCGCATCGGGGCGAGCGAGGCGGAGGTCCGGCGGGCCGCCGAACTGGCGCAGATCGCCGGGTTCATCCAGGAATTGCCGGATGGCTTCGATTCGATGGTCGGCGAGCGCGGGCTGAAATTGTCCGGAGGTGAGAAGCAGCGGGTGGCGATCGCCCGCACGATCCTCAAGGCCCCGCCGATCCTGGTACTCGATGAGGCGACTTCCGCTCTGGATACGCACACCGAACAGGAAATCCAGGCGGCGCTTGACCTGGTGTCGCAGGAGCGCACGACGTTGACCATCGCGCATCGGCTTTCCACGATCATCGACGCCGACGAAATCATCGTGCTGAAGTCGGGTGAGATCGTCGAGCGGGGATCGCACCGCGAACTCCTCGAGGCGGCGGGGCTATACGCGGAGATGTGGGCGATGCAGCGCGAGGCGACCGAAGCCGAAGAGGCACTCCGGCGTGCCCGCGAGGCGGACGAGTTCGGCGTAATCGAACGGCGGAGGACCGAGGAAGTGTAGCGCCGGCGGCGCGGTGGCGCCTTGTCGGCGGTGCAGTCCCGCCACATCTGTCGAGGCGGGCCCGGGTATCGAGCGCGGGTGCCATTTTTTACCGTTGAGGATCGCCGGCGGCATTTCGCTCCTGCTTGCCTCTCCTCTTGTCCATCCCTACCGCAAGGGTCGGGATAACCGAGATCAGGAAGGAAGAAGACACACCGTGGATATCATCGCCTCGATCCGAAACGCGTTCGTGCCGATCCACCGGGCGGGCTATCCGTTCATCGCCGCGTTCTTCGTAGCCGCCGTCGTGCTCGGTTTTTTGTGGGAGCCGCTGTTTTGGATCGGCCTCATCCTGACCGCCTGGTGTGCCTATTTCTTTCGTGATCCCGAGCGTGTGACGCCGATCGCCGATCATCTGGCCGTCAGCCCCGCGGACGGTCGCGTGTCCCTCGTCGGTCATGTCGTGCCACCGGCTGAACTCGATCTCGGTACCGACCCGATGCTGCGCATTTCGGTGTTCATGAATGTCTTCGATTGTCATGTGAATCGCGCGCCCATGCGGGGCCGTATCCGGCACATCACCTATCGTGAGGGCGAGTTCAAAAATGCCGAGCTGGACAAGGCGAGCGAAGTCAACGAGCGCAGCTCGATGGTCATCGAAGGGCCGAAAGGCGAGATCGGCGTCGTACAGATCGCGGGGCTCCTAGCGCGTCGAATCATCTGCTGGGCCAAGGTCGAGGATCGGATCGAGGCGGGCGAGCGCTTCGGACTGATCCGCTTCGGCTCGCGCCTCGACATTTATCTGCCTGACGGAGCCCGGCCGCGCGTCGCCGAAGGACAGATCGCCACTGCCGGCGAAACCGTCATCGCCGAGTTCGGCGACAACTTGCCCGTATGGCCGTCGAGGCGCGACTGATGCCGATCGAATCTCCCTTTCCCCCATTTGATCCCGGCAAGCCCGACATTGAAGACGGGCCGGTCCGCCGTCGTATTCCATTTCGCCACATCGTGCCGAACCTCATCACCATCTTGTCGATCTGCGCCGGGATGACCGGCATCCGGCTGGCTTTCGAGGGTCAGTTCGAGTTCGCCGTTGGAATGGTGCTCGGCGCGGCGTTTTTGGACGGCATCGACGGCCGTGTCGCACGGCTTCTCAAAGGTCAAAGCCGCTTCGGCGCCGAAATGGATTCCCTCGCCGACATCGTCAATTTCGGCGTCGCGCCAGGTCTCGTGTTGTATGCTTATATGCTCAACGAAGCCGGAGCCTTCGGCTGGATCGCGGCATTGCTCTATGCAAGCGCCTGCGCACTCAGACTCGCCCGCTTCAACACCATGCTCGACGACCCGAAGCGTCCCAAATGGCATTCGGCGTTCTTTGTCGGCGTTCCGGCACCGGCCGGTGCCGGCCTCGCCATGTTTCCCGTATATCTGAGCTTTTCCGGTCTGGATCTCGGCTTTCCCGAGATCACGGCGACGATCGCGTCGGTCTATCTCGTGTTCATCGGACTGTTGATGTCGAGCCGCTTGCCGACTTGGTCGGGCAAGGGTGCCGGCCTTCGGGTGCCGCGCGACTACGCCATTCCTATCATCCTCGCCTTTGTTCTCTACGTCGCGCTTTTGCTCAGCTTCTTCTGGGAGACGCTGTCGGTCACGGCGATCGTGTACTTCGTCTCGATCGGCTTTTCGGTTCGGGCGTTCGGCAAGCGGGCGAAACGCGAGACTCGCTCGGCGGCGGATCAGGCGGGGTCGCGGTAGTCCAGGAAGCGGTCTTCGCGCACATCGAACAGCTTGCCGGTCTCGACGACGTTCGGGAAGGCGAGGGGCACGATCTTCGCCGCCACCTCGCGGGCGGTCGGCAGCGTCTTCGGATCCTCGCCCGGCATCGCCTGCGCCCGCATGGCGGTGCGCGTCGCGCCCGGATTGACCGAATTGACCCGAAGCGGCAGGTTCATCGTTTCGTTCGCCCAGGAACGCACCATGGCCTCGCAAGCCGCCTTGGAGGCCGCGTAGAGCGACCAGAACGCCTTGGCCGAATGGGCGGCGCCGGACGACATGACGATGGCGCGCCCGGCGGGGGATTTGCGTAGCAATGGATCGACCGTGCGGATCAGCCGCCAGGTCGCGTTTACGTTGACCGTCATGGTCTTATCGAAAGTTTTCGCCTCGATGTGGCCGATCGGTGCAAGGACGCCGAGCAGGCCGGCATTGGCGACTAGGACATCGAGCCGGCCCCAGCGCTCGTTGATGGCACCGCCGAGGCGGTCGATCCCCGCCATGTCGGTGAGATCGAGGGGGACGAGCGTCGCCGAGCCGCCGGCTGATTTGATCTCGTCGTCCAGTTCCTCGAGGCCGCCGACGGTGCGCGCCAGCGCGATGACATGCGCGCCCTCGGCGGCGAGGCCCTTGGCTATGTGGTAGCCGATGCCGCGCGAAGCCCCCGTGACCAGCGCGATCTTGTCTGTCAGCATTTGCGTCATCTCAACCCACCGGGAAGGTGCCATCCGTAGCTTTGAGCTCCGTCGGCAACGTTCTGGCCGAACGCGCTCAGATCCAATGATGTCTCACGAAGGTCACGACTTTCATGGACCTGTCCCATCTCAGCCCGTCCCACCCAGCAACGAGAGGGGCCGGATATTTTCCGTCCCGTCCTGATCGGTCAGGGAGGTCGGATAGTCGCCGGTAAAGCAAGCATCGCAGAACTGCGGCGTCAACTTGTTGCGCGAGGGCTCGTCGGTGGCGCGGTACAGCCCGTCGATCGACAGAAACGACAGCGAATCGACCTTGATGAAGTCGGCCATCTCGTCGATCGTCATACGCGAGGCGAGGAGCTTGGCCTTTTCCGGCGTGTCGACACCATAAAAGCAGCTGGCGCGGGTGGGCGGCGAAGCGATCCGCATGTGGACCTCGGTCGCGCCTGCCTCGCGCACCATCTGCACGATCTTTTGGCTGGTCGTGCCACGGACAATCGAATCGTCGACAAGGACGACGCGCTTGCCTTCGATCATCCGGCGGTTGGCATTGTGTTTCAGCTTCACGCCCATGTGGCGGATGGAATCGGTCGGCTGGATGAAGGTACGGCCGACATAATGGTTGCGGATGATCCCGAGTTCGAAGGGAAGACCGGCCTCCTGCGCGTATCCGATCGCGGCAGGCACGCCGGAATCGGGAACCGGCACGACGATGTCGGCTTCCACATGGCTCTCACGCGCCAGTTCGCCGCCGATCTTCTTGCGAATCTCGTAGACATTGCGGCCCTCCACCGTGGAATCGGGGCGGGCGAAATAGACATATTCGAAGATGCAGAAGCGGGGGCGGCGCGCTTGGAAAGGGAAGATGCTCTCGATTCCATCCTCGCTGATCACCACGAGTTCGCCGGGCTCGATGTCGCGGACGAAATCGGCGCCGATGATGTCGAGGGCACAGGTCTCGGAGGCCAGGATCGGCGATCCCTCGAGATCGCCGAGTACGAGCGGCCGGATCCCGAGAGGGTCGCGCACGCCGACCATCTTCTTTGACGAGAGTCCGACCAGCGAAAAGGCGCCCTCCAGTCGCGACAGCGCGTCGATCAGCTTTTCGACGAAATGCCGTGCCGCGCTGGTCGCGACGAGATGCAGAATGGTTTCGGTGTCGGAGGTCGACGAGAAGATGGAGCCGCGGCGTTGCAGCTCGCGCTGAATGGTCAAGGCGTTGGTGATGTTGCCGTTGTGGGCGACTGCGAAGCCGCCGGCGGACAGTTCGGCAAAGAAGGGCTGGACGTTACGCAAGCCGCCGCCACCGGTGGTGGCGTAGCGGGTGTGGCCGATCGCGGAGGTTCCCGGCAGACGCTCGAGAACTGCCTGCTTGGTGAAGGTATCGCCGATCAGACCGGCATGGCGCTCAACATGAAATTGCGAGCCGTCATAGGAAACGATCCCCGCCGCTTCCTGGCCGCGGTGCTGGAGCGCATGAAGGCCGAGCGTGACGACCGCGGCCGCGTCCGTCCGCTGGAAAATGCCGAAAACACCGCACTCCTCGTGCAGTTCGTCGTCGCCGAAGGGCGTCTCGTCCATAAGATTATCCGCCGTTTGCCGGTGTCGGTCGGCTTTCCGTGAGGTATTCACCATATAGGCCCGTGTCAGGGACGACGCGAGGGTGTGGCTGTCAGGGGCTTAGATTCTCTGCGGACCTTACTGCGGTTGCGTCGGCTCCGCCCCACCTGAATCCTGGATCGCGCCTTCGATCGACGCAGGCTCTTCCGGCGAGGGAGGTGTATCCGTCGCCGGCACGCCGTCCGTGCCCTGGATCTTCTCGAGGATAATCTGCTCCGGGTTCTCCGGCAACGCCGCGACCAATTGCTTGCCAAGATTGTCGAGATACGGCTTGGACCAGGCGTTCGCGACCCATGCCGGCTGATTCTCGGGCGCCAGCCAGTTGAAGAACAGCATGGCCACCACGACGAGAAGGAGGCCGCGCACGGCACCGAAGATGAAGCCGAGAACGCGGTCGAGCGCGCCGATGCGGCTATCGATGATGAAGTCGGCGATTCGCAGCGTGATGTACGACACGATGATCAGCGTGACGAGGAAGATCGCGGCGGCGGAAGCCACCATGGCCACTGTGGTTGAAGAGATGTATTCCGCGAAATAGGGCGTCAGGGGCTTGTAGAAGAGGAAGGCGGCGACCGCCGCTACCAGCCAGGATATCACCGAGAGGATTTCGCGGGAGAAGCCGCGCACCATGGCAAGAAGCGCCGAAACCAGCATGAGTGCGAAAAGGATCGCGTCGAGAAGTGTAACGGTCATGGATGGTCGGTCCCGTGGACGTTCGGATCAGGCGCGGGTGGCAGATGCCAGTATGACATGCCTGCGAATGACGCCTTACCTCTTTGGCGGCTATTTTACACTAGGGGGCAGCGCGAAAATCAACCGATCGAGGGGAGCGAGCCCGACGCGACCCGGCCGACGAGGTCGGGCAGGGTCTCCACTTCATGCGGCACGATCTCGCCCGAACGCGGCAGATCGGCGCTGGCCGACGGCAACACCGATTGCCGGAAACCGAGCTTTTCGGCTTCCTTCAGACGCTGTGCCGCATGCGCGACGGGCCTTACGGCGCCGGAGAGACTGACCTCGCCGAAATAGACGCAATCGGAGGGCAGTGCGGCGCCGCTGAGCGAAGATACGAGCGCCGCCGCGACTGCGAGGTCCGCCGCGGGTTCGGAAATCCGGAAGCCGCCCGCGACATTGAGGTAGACGTCGTGTTGGCCGAGTCGCACACCGCAATGAGCTTCAAGCACCGCCAGAACCATGGCGAGTCGCGGCTGGTCCCAGCCGACGACCGCGCGGCGGGGGGTGCCGAGCGCCGACGGCGCGACCAGAGCCTGGATCTCGACGAGGACCGGACGGGTTCCTTCCATGCCGGCAAAGACGGCGGCCCCGGGGGCTTTTTCGTTGCGCTCCCCAAGAAACAGTTCGGACGGGTTGCGCACTTCGCGCAGTCCGATGTCGCTCATTTCGAAGACGCCGATCTCGTCGGTGGGGCCGAAGCGGTTCTTGACGGTGCGCAGGATGCGGTAGTGGTGGCCGCCTTCGCCCTCGAAATACAGAACCGCGTCGACCATGTGCTCGACGACGCGGGGCCCTGCGATCTGGCCGTCCTTGGTGACGTGGCCGACGAGAATTACCGCCGCGCCGCTGGCTTTGGCGTAGCGCACGAGTGCCTGCACCCCCGTGCGGACCTGCGTAACGGTCCCCGGCGCCGATTCGGCCATGTCGCTCCACAGCGTCTGGATCGAATCGATGATGACGAGATCCGGCCGGCGAGTTTCGGCGAGCGTCGCCAGGATGTCTTCGACATTGGTCTCGGCCATGAGTTGTACCGACGTATCGGCGGCCTTCAGGCGCTGGGCGCGAAGGCGCACCTGCGCTACGGCCTCTTCGCCGGAGACATAGACGACACTGTTTCCGCCGCGTGACAGCGCCGCGGCCGCCTGCATCAGCAGGGTCGATTTGCCGATGCCGGGATCGCCACCGATGAGCAGGGCCGATCCACGGACAATGCCGCCGCCGGTCGCCCGGTCGAACTCGTCGATGCCGGAGACGATGCGCGGGGCTTCTTCCATCTCGCCCGAGAGCGGCAGAAGCGCCGAGGGACTGCCTTTGCGCCGGCCGCGTTGCGGCCCGCCGCCAATCCCGCCGGACGTGTTTTCCTCGACGATGGTGTTCCACTCGCCGCAGGAGTCGCATTTGCCCTGCCAGCGGGCGGTGACCGCGCCGCAGTTCTGGCAAATGAAGCTGAGTTTGGGTTTGGCCATTGCAACCTTGGAGTCTGAAAGGCGTCGATTGGAACGAAACATAAACAAACGCCGCCCGACCGCAACTCTGAACCGTGCACAGGGCACCAATCCGCGGTAAAGCAGCGAGCGTCCTTCGGCGGCGTTTGGTTGGTGCTGGTTAGCGTGACATACGGTCGCAAAGGGTTGTCTCGTCCATTCTCGACGAGATTCGCGAAAGACGATCAAATGACTTTGTGGATTGGACTATACTTCCTGGCGATCAACATCGCTGCCTATTTCGCCTTCGTTTTCGACAAGGCCAAGGCGAGATCCGGCGCAAGACGCATACCGGAGAAAAGCCTTCTGCGTCTTGCCCTCCTCGGTGGCAGCATCGGCGCCATCTCCGCCCAGCGGATCATTCGCCACAAGACCTGTAAAGAGCCTTTCCGCACATGGCTGAACGCGATCGCGTTCCTGCAGCTTGTCGTGATCGCAGGCTTGGCGGTCACCGTGCTGCTCTTCGGACCCACCCCGATTCTAAACTGGATGAGCCAGGGCCTCAGCTGAAGGTATCGTCGCGCGACCACAATCGTTTCACCCGTGGTCCGAGGCCGGTCAGCAATTCATAGGCAATGGTGCCGGCGGCCTGCGCCACCGCGTCGATCGGCATGTCCGGGCCGAAGAATTCCGCCCGCGCGCCGGGCTGGACCGCGTCGTCGGGAAGGGCGGTGACATCCAGCAGGGTGAGATCCATGGAGACTCGGCCAAGGACCGGCACCCGCCGGCCGGCGAGTATGGCCTCGGCTCCGGGCCGCAACTGACGCATTCCGACGCCGGCGCCCGACGCGGCACGATGATAACCGTCGGCATAGCCGATGCCGACGGTGGCGATTCGCGTGTCGCGGTCGAGCCTTGCCGCCGCGCCGTAGCCGACTGCCTCGCCGGCCTTGGCGATTCGCACCTGGAGAACTGACGCGGTGAGCCGCGCGACAGCCCTGATCGCTTCCGACGAACCGGGGCCTGCCTCGCCGCCATATAGCGCGATGCCCGGCCGTGTCAGATCGAAGGCATAGTCGGGGCCGAGAAAGACACCGGCGGAATTGGCAAGGGATCGGGGAACCGACGGAAACAGTCCGGCAAGCGCCCGAAACCGTTCGAGTTGCTCGGCGCTCTGCGAGGTCGGCTCGTCGGCGGAGGCCAGATGGCTCATGACCAGACACAGCTCGAGCTCGCCGGAGGCGGCGAGGTCGGCGGCCAAGCGGGCATCCTTGGATGTGAGGCCGAGCCGGTTCATGCCGGTTTCGAGCTGCACCGCGGCGGGCGTTTTGCTTGCGGCGGCCCGCAGCCCCTCGCGCCAGATGGTAATGTCGTCCGGCGTCGAGAGCACCGGCGTCAGGTTTCGCGCCAGATGGAGCAGAACCGTCGCGGGCTCGAGGCCCTGGAGCACGAAGATTCGCGGCGCCGCCGAGGCGGTCGACGCGTTGGCCGGCAGTCGTTCGAGCGAGTCGCGCAAGACGGCGCCTTCCTCGGCCCAGGCGACGAAGAAATCGCGGCAGCCGGCTTCCCACAACGCCGCCGTGACCTCGGCGGCGCCGAGGCCATAGCCGTTCGCCTTCACCGCTGCGCCCGTGCGGACGCCGGGATTGCGCAAATCCAGCATCCGCCAGTTGGCGATCAGTGCGGCGCGATCGATCTCGACGACCGGCATGCGGTCCGGCCTCACGCTGGTCGGGACAGGGGAAAGCGGCATCGTTGTAAGACTACTCGAACCGCTCGGGAAGGTAGGTCTCGTCCGCGAGATCGGTGAAGCGAGTGTATTCGGCCTGGAAGGCGAGGGGGACGGTTCCGGTCGGTCCGTGGCGCTGTTTGGCGATGATCACCTCGGCCTTGCCGCGCGCTTCGTTTAGCTCCTGCTCCCACTTCAAATGCTCGTCTGTGCCCGGCTTCGGCTCACGGTTCGATAGGTAATATTCGTCGCGATAGACGAACATCACCACGTCGGCATCCTGCTCGATCGAACCGGATTCGCGGAGGTCGGAGAGCTGCGGCCGCTTGTCGTCGCGGCTTTCGACCTGCCGCGAGAGCTGCGATAGGGCGATGATCGGCACGTTCAGCTCCTTGGCCAATGCCTTGAGGCCGGTGGTGATCTCGGTGATTTCCTGGACCCGGTTGCCCTGTGTTCGGCTCGAGCCCTGCATCAGCTGGACATAGTCGATGATCATCACGTCGAGCCCGCGCTGCCGCTTCAGGCGTCGGGCGCGGGCCGACAGCTGCGCGATAGAGATGCCGCCGGTCTGATCGATATAGAGCGGCAGCTTTTGCATCATCTCCGAACAGCCGATCAGCTTGGTCAGCTCCTGGTCGTTGATGTTGCCGCGCCGGATCTTCGACGACGAGATTTCGGTCTGTTCGGAAATGATGCGGGTGGCGAGCTGCTCGGCCGACATTTCCAGGCTGAAGAAACCGACGACGCCGCCATTCTTTGCCTTGAAGCTGCCGTCCGCCTGCTCGGCCGGCTCGTAGGCCGCCGCAATGTTGAAGGCGATGTTGGTCGCGAGCGACGTCTTGCCCATGGCCGGACGGCCCGCGAGGATGATCAGATCGGAGGGCTGCAGCCCGCCCATCCGCCCGTCGAGCCCGATAATGCCGGAGGAAACACCGGAGAGGCCGCCATCGCGGTCCTTGGCGGCGGTCGCCATCTGGACGGCCAGCGTCACCGCGTCAGTGAATGACTGAAAACCGCCATCGTAACGGCCGGTTTCCGCCAGCTCGAACAGGCGGCGCTCGGCATCCTCGATCTGACTTTTCGGCTCCATGTCGAGCGGTGCGTCGAAGGCGATGTTGACTACATCTTCGCCGATCCGGATCAGCGAACGGCGAATCGCCAAATCGTAGATCGCCCGACCGTAGTCGGCGGCATTGATGATGGTCGTCGCCTCGGCCGCAAGCCGCGCGAGATATTGTGCGACGGTGAAATCGCCCACTTTGTCATTGGCCGCGAGGAAGGTTTTGATCGTCACCGGGTTGGCGATCTTGCCCATCCGAATCATTTCGGACGTCTTGCCGAAGATCTCCCGGTGCAGGGGCTCGAAGAAGTGATCGGGTTTCAGAAAGTCGTGGACGACATAATAGGCGTCATTGTTAACGAGCATGGCGCCGAGCAGGGCCTGCTCGGCCTCGATGTTGCTCGGAGCCTCACGATAAAGCGCAGTCTCGTCCTCGGTTTTACGCGCCGCATCCGCCATGCCGCGTGACCTCTACCGCCGTTTCAGGGTGCGACCGGACTACACCATGGAGCCGCCCGATCCTACCAAATTGGCACCCTTGCGACGATATGAGCGGGTTCGCCGAAACCTGTGAAGTGCTGTTCATAAGTTCGGGGATAAAATCCGCGGCACGTTGACATCAGACCCGGCGCGAAGCCGCCTCGGCTACTCCGCCGCATTGCGGTCGCGCCATGATTCGAGCCCTTCGGTTCGGCTGGCGGCCTGTTCCTTTTGCCGAAGCCGGGTCTCGGTCTCATAAATATAATCCCGCGTAATCGGGAGCGATTCTAGCTTCTTCGTCAGCTGGACCTGGAAGACGACGAGATCTTGCCAGCGGAAGGCCGTTTCGGACGCGGCGAGGTAAAATTCCCACATGCGACAGAACCGCTCGTCATAAATCGCCTTGGCTTCCTCCCGCCGGGCTTCGAAGCGTTCCCGCCAGTGCCGCAGGGTCTCGGCGTAATGCAGCCGGAGAATTTCGACGTCGGTCACGATCAGGCCGCTGCGCTCGGTGGCCTTTGTCACCTGCGACAGGGAAGGCAGGTAGCCGCCCGGGAAAATGTATTTGCCGATGAAGGCGTTGGTGTTCGCCGGCTCTTCGATTCGCCCGATCGTGTGCAGCAGCATGACGCCGTCGTCGTCGAGGAGACGCGCGCACTGTCCAAAATAGTCTTCATAAAAGTCGAGACCGACATGCTCGAACATGCCTACCGAGACGATCCGGTCGAACGGCCCCTGGGTGTCGCGGTAGTCCTCCAGCCGGAAATCGGCTCTTTCGGCAAGTCCCGCATCGACCGCTCGACGTTGCGCGATCGCCAGCTGCTCGTCGGAGAGCGTGACACCGGTCACCTTCGCATTCAAATGCTGGGCCAGATAAAGCCCGAGCCCACCCCAGCCGCAGCCGACATCGAGTGTCCGCAGGTCAGGCCGGTCGAAGAAGAGCTTGGCCGCGATATGGCGCTTCTTGGCAAGCTGTGCCCGGTCGAGGCTGGCGTTCGGTTCTTCGAAATAGGCGCAACTGTATTGCCGGTCCGTGTCCAGGAACAGGTCGTATAACTGGCTCGAAAGATCGTAGTGGTGATGGACGTTGGCCCGCGCCCGCTGCGGCGTGTTGTTCTGGATATAACGGCGATAGAGCAATCGCATCCGCCCGATCGCCCGCATCCAGGGCTCGCTCGTTGCATCGTTGCCACCATTGCGGAACGCAAGGCTGAGGAGATCGAAGATGCTGCCCTCGACCATGTCGACGCCGCCATTCATGTAGGCTTCGCCGAATTTGAGACCGGGGTTGATCGCGACACCCCACTCCGCCGCTTTAGAGTTGAACCGGATGTGCAGGGGCTTGCCGGTTCCGTCGCCCCATCGTGATGTCGTCCCGTCCGGGTCCGTAACGGTGAGGTTTCCGAAGCGAAAGAGGTGGGTGAGGTAGGTGGACAGGATGCGGTTCATGACAAAATCTCCCGACCTTGGTCCGAAGAATCCGCGGCCACCGATGGCCACCGGAGTGCGGAAACATAAGCTGCCCTTTTAGATTTAAGCGCAACGACGCCAATGGCAACAAAAAAGGCTCCGCCGAAGCGAAGCCTTTCCTCATACGATCTGACAGCATGCCGAACGCGGCTGACATCGCGTTCGCCGTCTGAAGTTTTACGGGGCTTCGTCACTCTCCGCTGGAGCGTCCGAATCAGAGGCTTCACCGGTGTCTTCGCCGTCTTCCAACTCGTCGTCGTCGAAGCTTTCCTCTTCGTCGATCCCGTAGATGGCATCAGCCGACGTCAGTTCCTCGCCGCGAGCCTGACGCTCGGCCTCGTCGGGAGAGCGGGCGACGTTGATCGAAATATCTAGCTCCACCTCGGCATGAAGCGCGATGGTCACCGCGTGCAACCCGATCCGCTTGATCGGCTCGTTGAGCTGGATCTCATTGCGGCCGATCTTGAACCCCTCGCCAGCCAGGATATCTGCGATGTCGCGCGTCGATACAGAGCCGTAGAGCTGGCCTGTTTCACCAGCGGAGCGGACGACGACGAAGCTCTTGCCTTCGAGTGTCGCAGCAACGCCCTGAGCTTCGGCCTTGCGCTCTTCGTTGCGGGCCACCAACTGGCTCTTCTGCGCTTCGAAACGCGCGCGGTTGGCATCATTGGCGCGTAGCGCACGACCGGTCGGCAGGAGATAATTACGGGCGAAGCCGTCGCGCACCTTCACGGTGTCGCCCATCTGGCCGAGTTTGGCGATGCGTTCGAGAAGAATAACGTCCATGATCTTGTCCTTTCTGGATCGGGATCGATTGTTCAGGATTGGCTGGACGACGGCCGGTCTTGACCGCGCCAGGTTTCGAAGAGCCCGAGCGCCATGAACAGGACGATCGGGAAAGATAGCAGCAAGATCGCTGTGTAAGTCGTAAACAGCACCAGGCCTCGGCCCGGACGCCCCCGGGTGCGACGATGGAGGCTCGCCAGCCCTACCAAGGTGAAGGCGGCCCCTAACGCGCCGACGAAAACGGCGGCGACGAGGCCGATTGTTCCGCCGATGAAGGCCGCCGCGAGCGCTACACCGAAGATCGGGAGGGCAATTTTCGGCAGGTGGGTCGTCGAGGGGATGTCATCCTTCGGTCGCGGCAAGCGGCCGGACACGCGGACGACGGCGGCACCGAGATAAAGACCGCTGACGAGAGTGATGGTTAGGAGTGCCGGCTGGACGTAAGGGACGAGAGCGATCACGAGTTGCGCGAACTCGCGCAATTGGGCTTCGCTCAGCGTCTCCATCCCGGACCCTCCGCCTTGGCCGAGCGCCTCGACAACCGCCGGGACGAAAGCGTCCGGGTCGTAGCCGAGCATCCAGCCGAGAAGCACGCAGGCGGCAATCGCCATCGCGGCGATCGCGAGGAGCACACGCCCCAAGGGGTACCAGTCGAGATCGCTCCCGGCTTCGCGGGCTGAAGCGGCCCCACTTGCCAGCACGGGTTCGACCGTGGGCCGCGCCAACCCGGCAAGGTGGCCTGCGACCGCCATCGGCAGCGCCATGGTCCCGAACAGGGTCAGCGCGCTCGGGGCGGACAGGGCAATGGCGTAAATCGTCATGCCGGCGACTGCGGAAGCAATAAATCCGGCGACCGAGCCCCAGCCGAGGCTCGCGATGGCGATCGGGATCGGAGCCGCCAGGGCAAAACTGATCGCCGAGGTCGACTGCAGTACGAGCCCCGCGAACAGAAGCGCGCTGGCAAGGCCGGATACGACGGCGATGAGGATGGTGGCTGGTTTCATGACGTCTTGCGCTGTCCTGCTCGCGGCAGTTAGAGGCCTCGGCCCCAACTAGGCTGGATGACATTCCGTCCGCGGCCTGAGGCGGAGGGAAGCGGAGCGGCATCGTGATGATGCCGCTCCAGATCGAGTAGACGAGGTTACTTGATCAGGTAGGGAAGCAGGCCCAGGAAACGGGCGCGCTTGATCGCACGGGCAAGCGCGCGCTGGTTTTTCTGGGAAACAGCAGTGATCCGGGACGGCACGATCTTGCCGCGCTCGGAAATGTAGCGCTGCAGGAGACGGACGTCCTTGTAGTCGATCTTGGGCGAATCGGTCCCGGCGAACGGATCGGACTTGCGACGGCGGTGGAACGGCCGGCGGGTGGGAAGCTGAGCGATATCGACCATCTGGGTCTACTCCGAATCGTTGTCGCGAGGGCGGCGAGGGCGATCGTCGTCGCGATCGCGCCGGGGACCGCGGTCACCACGGTCTTCGCGGCCGCCACGACGGGGCCGGTCATCGCGCTTTTGCATCATGGCCGACTGGCCTTCCTCATGCTCCTCGACGCGGATCGTCATGTAGCGGAGAATGTCCTCGTTGAAGCGCATCTGGCGCTCCATCTCCTGGACCGCCGCCGACGGGGCGTCGATGTTCATGAGGGTGTAATAGGCCTTGCGGTTCTTGTTGATCCGGTAGGTCAGGGTCTTGAGACCCCAATTCTCGACCTTGCCGACGGACCCGCCATTCGCCTCCAACACGCCACGATACTGCTCGACGAGCTGATCGACCTGCTGGTTGGAGATGTCCTGGCGCGAGAGGAATACGTGCTCGTAAAGAGCCATGCGCTATCGCCTTTCCATGTTTCGTTCGCATTTTGCATGGGTACAGCGGCTAAGCCTCTGCGACTTCCCTGCGAAACCCGACGAGCGGGTCAATTTGGAAAGGCGCCTGTACGAGAGCGTCGAGAGCGGAGACACGGGAAGCCGATGCCCTGCGGCATCCTGTTGCCGGCAATCCGGCAGCCTTCCGTTCAGCCCCCAGCTGAGACCCAAGCATTGACGGTCGCCGACCTATCGGGTTTGCGCGGGTTTTTCAAGCCTTTATTGAAGTCGGTGAACGGCCGCGACGTCGCGAACGCTATCTGCGGCGTTGCACGGGTGCCGCCGCGGCTCGCCCTGCGAGCGGCGGCCATGCCGGCAGGGTCCGTCCGGCGCGAAGGCGCGGATTGGAGTCGGACGCCCGGAGGTCAGGCGGTTGCGGCGCTAGGGTGGTGTGAACCGCTGGTCATTTCTCCCCGCAGTCGATCAAGCAGGATTTCGGGTGCTTCCGGATGCCCCAGATAAAAGCCTTGCCCTTCGATTGCGCCGAGGTTGCGCAGTTGTTCCCATTGTTCCGCAGTCTCGATTCCTTCTGCGGTGAGTTTCAGTCCGAGCCGGCCGCAGAGGTCGAGGATCGAGGCAACGATGGCGTGGGTGGAGTTGTCCCGTCCGATGCCATTGATGATCGAGCGGTCGATCTTGACGCGGTTGACCGGCAGAGCCTGGATGTATGCCAGACTTGTCTGCCCGGCGCCGAAGTCGTCGATCGCAACCTTGATACCTGCTTTCTGGATGGCCAGCAGGGTTTTTTTGACCAGTTCTTTTTCGATGATCGCCACACCTTCGGTGATCTCGATTTCCAGGAGCTGCGGGGGAACGCCGTTCACCGCCAGCGCCGCAGTCAACTGCTCGACAATTTCCTTCCGCGCTAGGGAAATAGGAGACAGGTTGATCGATGTATGGGGATGCTCGATGCCGGCGTTCAGGAATACACGCATCTGTGCGACGGCAGTTTGGATCACCCAAAGGTCGATCAGGGTTATCAACCCGCAGTTTTCAGCGATCGGAATGAACTCCGACGGTGGCACCATCCGTCCGAGGCGAGCGTTTTTCCAACGGATCAGCGCCTCCATGCCAGTCGTCCGTCCCGTTTGGAGGTCCAGTTGTGGCTGGTAGGCGAGAGAGAATGACCCCCGGGATACGGCAAGGCGCAGATCATACTCCATGCATCGTCGCTCGTTCATCTCCCGCTCATGAGCAGGATCGAAACGGGCTACCCCGCTGCGCCCATTCCGCTTGACCTGGTAGAGAGCGACATCCGCCGAACGTTGCAGATCATCGAGGGTTCTGCCGTCGTCGGGGGTCACGGCGATTCCCGCCGAACAGCCGATGGTCAGCGTCAGGTCGCCGATAAAGAACGGTTGGGACAAGCGGCTGACCAGCGCTTTCGCCACTTGGAGGCTTTCGCCATGTTCAGGCTCCTGAATGACGACGGCAAATTCGTCACCGCCAAGGCGAAAGGCCGTCACATTTGGCTCCAGACCGGACTGGATGCGGTTGGCTACTCCCCGCAGCAGCAGATCGCCGACCCCGTGCCCGTAATCGTCGTTGACCAGTTTGAAATGATCGAGGTCGAGAGCGATCAGCGCGCCTGCTCTCTCGATACCGTCGACGTTGCCCTTCAGCTTTTGCCAAGTCTCATTGAAGAGTGTTCGATTGCCGAGGCCGGTCAAGGGATCGTGTCTTGCCAGGTGCTCGATCTGCCTGCGAGCGACAGTCAACGACGTGACATCGGTTAGCGCCAACATCCGCTCCGGGACGGACGGAATATTGTTCCACGGCGACATCGCGACGATCATGTGCCGCGAATGATACGGCATCGTCAGTTCGGCCTCAAAACTCTGGGACAGACGAATCTTGTCTGCGAACGACACGCCGTCGGTCGGGCGAATGCGGGTAAAGAGATCGGCTTGGGATGGGTTCCCCTCGAACATCTCGCCCGCTACTGAATTGGCGAACAGCACTTTTCCGGCCGCGTCTATTTTTATGAAACCGATCGGCGCGGTCTCCGCCATGGCGCGGTATTCCGCGCGACTTTCGCGTAACCGCTGTGCGCTGATGATACTGCGGGTGATATCGATATAAAGAGTAAGGGAGCCCGCTTTCGCTTTCCTGGGTATGGAGCGCCCAAGGATGCGGCGTCCGGACGGGCGACGGGCGATCACTTCAGCCGCCTTGCCGCTTTCCACGCATTCGAGATGGTCCGCCGTGACGAAATCATCGGGGTGATCACCGCGTTGGTGACAAAATGCCGTGATGGCCCGCCGGGGTAACCCGGCCCGCAACATGCCTTCGGGTAGCTCCAGATAGCTGGCCGCCTGTGCGTTGAAGAAGGCGACGACCTCGCCCTCGGTGGCATCGTGATCATAGAGCACGGCGCCGTGGTCCATGTTATCCAGCATCTCCCGCATCATGGCATGCTCGACGCTGATGGGCCGTTGGCCGGAATTCACGTCCTCCACCTGGCGCGTACTCTCGTTACCGATTTCGGCCATCGTCTTCCTCGCCGCGATGCCATTGAGTTTTCCTCTGCGAAGCAGTTTGTCGAGATTCCGTTGAGACAATCTTAAGTTGATCTGAGGAATGCGCGAAGACCGCGAGACTCGTTGCAATCGGGCCGGCGCCCTTGACAGGGGCGCCTTACCCAAACCAATGCGTGAGTCAGTTACGAGGGCAATCGGGAGTACTCGCATGACCATGGCATTGGTCTTCCCAGGACAGGGCAGTCAGAGCGTCGGCATGGGGCGATCGCTGTTCGACGCCAATGCCGAGAGCCGCCAGGTTTTCGAGGAAGTCGACGAGGCGCTTGGGGAAAAGCTGTCGACGTTGATCTTCGAAGGGCCCGAGGAAAGGCTGACCCTGACACAGAACGCTCAGCCGGCCCTGATGGCCGTCTCCGTGGCGGTCATCCGGGCGCTTGAGGCGGAAGGCTTCGACGTGAGCCGGGCGAGTTACCTCGCCGGGCACTCGCTTGGAGAGTACTCGGCGCTGACGGCTGCCGGCGCGCTCACCCTTGCCGACGCCGGGAAGCTCTTGCGCATCCGCGGTCTGGCCATGCAGGAGGCTGTCCCGCGGGGGCAGGGGGCAATGGCCGCGATCCTTGGTCTGGGGGCGGACGAGGTTGTGCGGCTTTGCCAGGACGCTGCCGAGGGCGGCGTGTGCGAAACGGCGAACGACAATGGCGGCGGGCAGATCGTCATTTCCGGCGACAAGCGGGCCGTCGAACGGGCAGTGGCGCTGGCGCCCGAGCGTGGCGCCAAGCGGGCGATCCCGCTGACGGTCTCCGCGCCTTTCCATTGCCGGCTGATGCAGCCCGCCGCAGATCGGATGGCCGAGGCGCTTGCCGGGGCGAGGATCAATGCGCCAACCGTCCCGGTCGTCTCCAACATCACGGCGAGCCCGACGTCAGATCCGGACGAAATACGCGAGCGCCTCGTTCGCCAGGTGACCGGCCAGGTCCGCTGGCGTGAAAGTGTCGAATGGCTGGCGGGCGCGGGCGTCACCAGCCTCGTGGAGGTCGGCAGCGGCAAGGTGTTGACCGGGCTTGCCCGCCGCATCGACCGCAGCCTCGAGGCGAAGGCTGTTGGAACCGCCGAGGACGTGCGGGCCTTTGTCGAAGGTGGCTGATACGCAGGCGGCATGAACCGACAACGAGAGAGGGGAACACAGATGTTCGATCTGACCGGGCGCAAGGCGCTTGTCACCGGAGCGAGCGGTGGGATCGGGGAGGCGATAGCACGGGCGCTTCACGGCGCCGGTGCCACCGTCGGTCTCCACGGCACCCGGCGGGAGAAGCTGGACGACATCGCCGCCTCCCTCGGAGATCGCGCGACGGTGTTTCCCGCCGATCTGGCGGACAGGGACGAGCAAAAGGCTTTGGCGGAAACGGTCGAGAGCCAGATGCAGGGGGTCGATATCCTGGTGAACAATGCCGGTGTGACGCGCGACGGACTGTTTGTTCGCATGTCTGATGAAGACTGGGACAGCGTCATCGAAATCGATCTGACCGCGGCGTTCCGTCTCACCCGCGGTCTGGCGCATCCGATGATGCGCCGCCGATTCGGCCGAATCATCAACATCACTTCGATCGTCGGCGTCACCGGCAATCCGGGGCAGGCAAATTACTGCGCGGCCAAGGCCGGAATGATCGGGTTTTCCAAATCGCTTGCCCAAGAGATTGCGTCCCGGTCCGTCACAGTCAACTGCATCGCGCCCGGCTTCATCGCAAGCACCATGACCGACAAGCTCAACGACAAGCAGAAAGACGCGATCATGGGGGCAATCCCGATGAAGCGGATGGGCGAGGCGGGTGAAATCGCTGCCGCCGCCGTATTCCTCGCGTCGAACGAGGCGGCGTATGTCACTGGGCAAACGCTGCACATCAATGGCGGTATGGCGATGATCTGACGCCTGCCCGCGCGCGACGCTTGGCCCGCGCATCGGACCATGCTAAGCGCCCGCCACCAAGAAGAGATTTTTACTGTTTTCGTTGTGGTGCGCCGAGAGACCCTGCACCACCATGCTTGATAAAGCGCTGCCCCGCGTCTAACGAAAGCGGCAGCACCAATCGCAATAGAGGACTGAACATGAGCGATATCGCTGAGCGAGTGAAGAAGATCGTCGTCGAGCATCTGGGCGTCGAACAGGAAAAGGTTACCGAGAACGCGAGTTTCATTGACGATCTGGGTGCCGACAGCCTCGACACGGTCGAACTCGTCATGGCGTTCGAGGAAGAGTTCGGCGTGGAGATTCCCGATGACGCCGCCGAGACGATCCTGACAGTCGGCGACGCGGTGAAGTTCATCGAAAAGAACCAGGCCTGACGTTTCTGGCGGAGCGTCCGCCGGGGCGATTGAGCGATTGATGAGACGAGTAGTCATCACGGGCGTCGGTATGGTGACCCCCCTCGGGGCGGGTGCCGGCGTCACATGGAAGCGTCTGCTGAACGGCGAAAGCGGCCTGGGGCGGATCGAAAGCTTCGAGGTTGACGATCTGCCTTGCCGGATCGCGGGACAAATTCCGCGTGGCGATGGGCAAAACGGGACCTTCGATCCGGATCACTGGATGGAGCCGAAGGAGCAACGCAAGGTCGACGATTTCATCCTCTACGCCGTCGCGGCGGCATCGGAGGCCCTGGATGACGCGAACTGGCACCCGGAAGCTTATGAAGACCAGATTACCACCGGCGTCCTCATCGGGTCCGGCATCGGCGGTCTGCGCGGCATCGAGAAGACCTCGCTGATCCTTGCCGAAAAGGGGCCGCGCCGTGTCAGCCCGTTCTTCATTCCCGGCAGTCTGATCAATCTTGCCTCCGGCCACGTCTCCATCCGCAACGGCCTCAAGGGGCCGAACCATTCGGTGGTGACTGCTTGCTCCACCGGGGCCCATGCGATTGGCGACGCATCACGTTTGATCGCCTTTGGCGATGCGGACGTGATGGTGGCCGGCGGCGCCGAATCGCCAGTCGGGCGGCTGTCGCTGGCTGGTTTCGCCGCGTGCAAGGCTCTCTCAACCCACTTCAATGACGAACCGACCAAAGGCTCACGGCCCTACGACCGCGACCGCGACGGTTTCGTCATGGGCGAGGGCGCCGGTATCGTCGTTCTGGAAGAGCTGGAGCACGCCAAAACCCGCGGTGCCCGCATCTATGCCGAAGTCATCGGCTACGGTCTTTCGGGGGACGCCTACCATATCACCGCGCCGGCGGAGGATGGTGACGGCGCCTATCGGTGCATGGCTGCCGCCATGAAGCGGGCTGGCATCTCCGCGTCGGATCTGGACTACGTCAATGCTCACGGCACGTCGACTCCGCTCGGCGACGAGATCGAACTTCGCGCTATCGAGCGTCTAGTCGGCGATGCGGCCGACGGCATCACCATGTCGTCGACAAAATCTGCGGTCGGCCACCTTCTGGGCGCGGCCGGATCCGTCGAGGCAATCTTCTCGGTGCTGGCGATCCGCGACAATGTCGCGCCCCCCACGCTGAATCTCGACAATCCGTCGGTCGAGACGAAGATCGATCTCGTGCCGCATGTGAAGCGGGAGAAGCGGATCGATGTCGCGTTGTCGAACTCCTTCGGCTTCGGTGGAACCAACGCTTCGCTGGTTCTGCGTCGTTTTGCCGACTGATTGAACCGGTGTTGAAGACTGCCGCGGCTTTCGTCGTACCGGCTTTCGCCACATTCCGGTGGTGCTTCGGCGACCATGAGGCGTTTCATTCAAGGGTGATCCGGTGACCGACCGACAAGGGGCTGAATTGGCTCGGGGCACGCATAGGAGAGGCGACCGGGAGCGGTCTTCCGCCCGCGGGACGACCCGACGTTCACGCCACTCTCGCAACCAACTCGTCATTTTCCTGAACTTCTGCCTTTCCGCCTTGCTGTTTCTGATGCTTGGCGCCGGCGCGGTCGTCTATTGGGGCAAGAGCCAGTTCGAGGGCCAGGGACCGCTGCGCGAGGAAACGACCTATGTCGTGCCGCGCAATACCAGCGTGCAGACGATTGCGAGTGGCCTTGAACGCGAGGGCATTATCAGCGACGCCCAGATCTTTGAATACGGCGTCCGTTTCGCGGGCGCCGGCGGCACCCTGAAGGCCGGAGAGTACGGATTCACCCCGGGGACTTCCATGCGTCAGGTGATGGAAAAACTTCGCGGGGGCGCTTCGATCACCCATTCGGTCTCTGTCCCGGAGGGCTGGACAGTCGAGAAGGCCTACGAAAGGGTCGCCGAAGCGGAGGTTCTGACGGGCGAGATGCCGGACATGCTGCCCGAAGGCACCTTGCGGCCCGACACCTATCTCGTGCAACGCGGCGCGACGCGCAAGGAACTCGTGCAGCGAATGAAAGAAGCCCAGGACAATCTGGTCGCGGAGATCTGGGCGCAGCGCGATCCCGATATTCCGGTCAAGGATATCGGTGAGTTCATCACGCTCGCGTCGATCGTCGAACGTGAGACCGGGATCGCCAGCGAGCGTCCGCATGTCGCGTCCGTCTTCATCAATCGTCTGAACAAGGGCATGCGGCTGCAGTCCGATCCGACGTTTCTTTATGGGGTCTACGGCGGCGCGGGAAAGCCGAGCGACAAGCCGGTCACGCAATCCGACATCGACAGCGATACACCTTACAATACTTACAAGATCAAAGGGTTACCGCCGGGGCCGATCGCAAACCCTGGACGAGCAGCGTTGGAAGCCGTGGCCAATCCGATCGAAACCGACGATCTTTATTTTGTTGCCGATGGCACTGGCGGGCATGTCTTTTCGTCGACGCTCGACGAGCATAATCGCAACGTGCAGAAGTACCGGGCCTTTGAGCGGCAACAGCGGGCCGAGACGGAAGCGCCACAATAGCAACCGTCCGCGGATATCAATCGAGGGGGAGGCGATGCCCGTCCAGAGCATGACGGGTTTTGCCCGCCACGAAGGAGCTACCGACGGCGTCGACTTCGCCTGGGAGCTGCGTTCGGTCAATGGCAAGGGGCTCGACCTGCGCTTGCGCCTGCCGCCGGGATTCGAGGCGATCGAGGCGGACATTCGTCGGCTGGCGGCCGCGCGGCTCACCCGCGGGAACATCCAGGCCAGCCTCCAGCTACGGCGTGACGACGAGCTGCCGATGTTCACCGTCAACGAGGCGATGCTGGACCAGGTGTTATCGCTGTCGAGCCGTCTAGTCGCCGACGGTCACGCCGGCCCGCCATCCTCCGATGGAATTCTCGCGATCAAGGGCATCGTGGAAGTGGCTGAGCGGACGCTGGCGCCCGAGGCCCGCGAAATGCGCCAGAAGGGCATCGCCCAGGGCCTCCTCGCCGCCGTGGATAAACTGGTCACGGCCAGGGAGGCTGAAGGCCTTGTCCTTTCCGAGATGCTTTCGCTTCGTCTCGGCGAGATCGCGGCGTTGATCGAACGCGCCGAGGACGATCCCAGTCGATCGCCCGCATCCATCCGCCAGCGTTTGCGCGGCCAGATCGGCGAGCTTCTCGACGCGGATGAGCGCCTCGACGAAGGTCGTCTGCATCAGGAGGCGGCGATCCTTGCGGCGCGCGCCGATATCCGGGAGGAGATCGATCGCCTCCGGGCTCATGTGGAAGCGGCGAGGGCGCTTTTGGCCACAGGCGGTCCGATAGGCCGGCGACTCGACTTTTTGTCGCAGGAATTCAATCGCGAATCGAATACGATCTGTTCCAAGTCGAATTCGACGTCGCTGACCGCCATCGGGCTGGAATTGAAGGTGGTGATCGATCAATTTCGCGAACAGGTGCAGAACGTAGAATGACGTCGATCTTCGATACCGAATCCGCGCTGGCGATCGCACGCCGCGGACTGATGCTCGTCCTGTCCTCTCCGTCGGGAGCCGGGAAATCCACGATTGCCCGCAATCTTCTGGAGTCCGATCCGCGTTTTTCCCTGTCGGTCAGCGTCACCACGCGCAAGCGCCGTGCAAGTGAGATCGACGGCGTTCATTACCGCTTCATCGACCTGGCGGAATTCGAGCGTATGCGAGCCGGCGACGCTTTGCTCGAATGGGCGGAAGTGCACGGCAATTTCTACGGCACGCCGCGCGACGCGGCCGAGAAAGCGATGCGGGAGGGCGGGGACATGCTCTTCGACATCGACTACCAGGGCGCCTTGCAATTGCAGGAACAGGCCAAGGCGGACATCGTCTCGATCTTCATCTTGCCGCCGTCGATGGCCGAACTGAAAGCTCGGCTCTTGCGCCGCGCCGAGGACTCCGGCGAAACCATCGCGGTAAGACTGAAGAATGCACGGGTCGAGATCGAGCGCTGGCGGGACTACGATTATGTGGTCATCAACGACGATCTGGACCGCGCCTTTTCGGCGGTACGATCGATCATCAATGCCGAACGGCTTCGACGCGACCGGCGGCCGGGTCTGTTTGACTTTACCGCCGCGCTTCTCGCCGAAGAGATCGATTGAAGGCTACGCGCTACGGACGTGATTGGCGAGGCGGACGAACTCCGAGACGGTCAGCGTCTCGGCACGACGCCGCGGGTCGATCCCTGCCGCTTCTAGCAACGCTTCGCCGCCGAGTGGCTTGAGGCTCTGGCGCAGCATCTTCCGGCGCTGACCGAAGGCGGCCGCGGTGACACGCTCGAGGGCGTCGAGCGAAGCCGGCTCGGGGTCGGTTATCGGCAGCAGCTGGACGACGGACGAGATCACTTTCGGCGGCGGCGTGAATGCTTCACGCGAGACGTCGAACAGGATGCGCGCGCGCGTCCGCCAGCCCGCCAGCACCCCGAGCCGCCCGTAAGGATCGGAACCGGGCGCCGCGACGATACGTTCGGCCACCTCGCGCTGGAACATCAGCGTCAGGCTCGACCACATGGGCGGCCAGTGCGTCGTCGCGATCCAGTTCAGTAGCAGTTGGGTACCCACATTGTAGGGCAGGTTGGCAACGATCTTTAGCGGCCCGGCATCCGTCAGCGCGGCCAGATCGATCGTCAGTGCGTCGGCTTCGATGATCTCGAGACGACCCGGGTAATGATCCGCAATCGCTTTGAGCGCCGGCAGACAGCGCACGTCCTTTTCGATCGCGATGACGCGATCGGCACCCTCGGCCAGCAGGGCGCGTGTAAGTCCGCCGGGTCCGGGCCCTATCTCGACGATTGTCGTGCCTGCAAGCGGATGCGCCTGGCGTGCGATACGTGCCGTGAGATTGAGATCGAGCAGAAAATTCTGGCCGAGACCGCGCTTCGGATCGAGGCCATGCTCCAGCATGACAGCGCGCAGAGGCGGCAGCGCATCGGGCGAGCTCATTCACCCGTGGCCGTACCGGCAACGGCGGCCGCGGCCGCCATTCGGCCGGCGAGACGAAGCGCTGCGAGGAAGCTGTCGGGACGCGCCTTGCCCGTCCCGGCAATGTCGGCGGCCGTGCCGTGGTCGGGCGACGTTCGGATGATCGGCAGGCCGAGCGTCGCATTGACGGTCTGGTCAAAGGCGATCGTCTTCGCCGGGATCAACGCCTGATCGTGATACATGCAAATGGCGACGTCATAGCCGCGCCGCGCGTCAGGATGGAACATCGTATCGGCCGGCAGCGGCCCGAAGGCATCGATTCCGGCGGTGCGCAGACGCGCGATCGCCGGCCGTATGACGGCCTCGTCCTCACTGCCGATGGCGCCTTTTTCGCCGGCATGGGGGTTGAGGCCGGAGACCGCCAAGCGTGGCGCCGGAATTCCTAGGCGCTCGCGATAGTCGGCCGCGACGATCCTGCATGTCGTTTCGATGAGCTCGCAGGTCAGGCTGCCGGGAACCGCGGATATGGGAATATGGATCGTCACGGGAACGCAGGACAGTTCCGGCCCGGTCAGGAGCATCACCGGGGTGAACGAGGCACCGACTCGTCTTCCGCACAGATCGGCGAGATACTCGGTGTGGCCTGGATGGCGGAACCCAAAGTCGTAGAGTGCCTTCTTGTCGATCGGACCGGTGACCACCGCGGATGCATGACCATCCATGGCCAGTGCCGTCGCCCGGTCGATCGCTTCGATCGTGCCGGCCGCGTTGATGGGATCGACGACGCCGGGCGCTTCGAGATGTCGGTTCACCAACGGCAGCACCGCCAGCGCACCGGGCCGGCCCGCCGCCACCTCGGAAGGCGTCGCGATGGTGTGGATGACGACGTCATAGCCGAGGCGGTTTGCCCGTTCGGCCAGCATCACCGGATCAGCGAGGAGAAAAAACGCCGGCAAGTCACCCCGGTGGTGGACATGGATCGCTAGCGCAATGTCGGGCCCAACCCCCGAGGGCTCCCCCACAGTGACCGCAATAGGCTTGCGGTGGGTCGAGGCCTGTGCGGTCGACGGGCTCATCGGCGGATGATCTGGGCCTTGCTTTTTAGCTCCTTGAGGAAGGCGGCGTCCGGCTCGCCGCCTTCGCCTAGCTTCTTAAGGTCGCGTGATTGGAATACCATGCCAGCGGCGATATCGTCGGAGATGTTGCGGCTTTTGCAGACGGCGATGAACTCGACGCCGCGCTCGGTTTCCCTGGCCGGTGTCGTCCTTCCGACCGACGTGTTGATGATGTCGTCCTTCCAGCGTGGCGGCAATTCCGGCTGGGCGACGCGGCCCAGATCACGAACGGTCACATCCCGCAGCGACTTGGCGACGTCGTAGGTCGACTCGCAAGAGCGGAAGCGCGCCCGCATGGCATTGGCTTCGCTTGTTCGCTTGCCGATGAGTGATTTACGCTGACTGTCGGGGATCACGAAGATGATCTGTTGCAGCGTGTACTCGGTTGTTGTCGGTTTCTTGCCGCCTTGAGCAAGCATTCGCTGGACGATTTCCTGCTCGCTGAGCTTGTCGCTGGTCCGCAGCTTGGACTGGATGGCCTGACCCCAGCCCATCTGGACACGGATATAATCCTTGAAGGCGCTCGCCGAAAAGCCGGCGCGCGAGAGCACCTCGCCCAATTGCGCTTGGGTCAGCTTGTTGTCGGCAGCGAATTTTCCGAAGGCCTCCTCGACGGCGGCATCGGGGATTTTGATCCCGCGTCGACGGATTTCCTGTTTCTTCAGCTCCTCGTCGATCAGCTCCTCGGTGGCCTTTTGCGTGGTGTTGCCACCGACCCGGCGCAGCTTGAGGAAGGCCGCGCGCTGGCGGATCTGAAAGGTCGTTACCGGCTGGTTGTTGACGACAATGCTGATCTCGGAGGCTGCTAGGGCAGGAACGGCTGTGGCGGCGACCATCGTCGCAGACGTTGCAACGAAGGCAAAGGCGATGGCCGTGTGGTTGATGAAATTCCGAAGGGTCATGGTCCGACCAACTCCCTTGATAATGGCGTGCAGGCACATTGGTACATCACCTATAGCGAGGCTTTGGCAAAAGGATGGTGCTGGCAAATGCCTCGTGCGCCCCAACGGCTGAGGTCGGCTCGCAACCAATGAAGCTGGAGACAGGATTAGTTCTCGTTACTCAGATCGTAGGATTGACTGAAGTCGGAGATCGTTCGGAGGCCGACCTGGAACATCAGAGTTTTCGAATTCGACTCCTGTGTATAACGATCGGTCGTATCACTATAGGAAACGAGCAGGCTGAAACATTCGTCGGCGTATTGTATCCCAAACTTCTTTTCGACCACCGCGCTGTTCTCGATGTCGTAACCCAAAGCACCGGAAGCCGTCCAGTTTTCAGCGAATTTCAGGCTGCCGGAAGTCGTGACCTGGCTGCGATCGGACATCGAACCATAGGTCGGCTGGGCCGCAATGGTCGTGTAGGTAACCCGCGCGCCGGCCAGAGCCGAGGAATAGGAGCCGTAGAGATCGCTCCTGCGCAGGGCGTAGTCGACCTCGTCGAACCGCCCCTGAGCCCCGAAATCGAGCCCGACCGGCGTCCCGAAGGCCAAAGAGGTGACATAATCGGAACGGTCGGTCTCGAGGCCGGAGTCAAAGCCGACCAGCGCCAGATCGGTTTGGGCGAAAGAATTGATGCCGCCCAGCTGGTAGGATTGACCGACGACGGCATCGATCGTGTAGCCGCTGTCGAGCGCTCCGGCGTAGCGCAGGCCGACATTGGCCCGGGTTCCGCCCTCGATCCTGTCGTAGCCGGAGAATTTGTCGAGTTGGAACAGATTGCCGGTGTTGAAGACGAGGCTTTGCGCATCCTCGTTCGGAAGCAGCCCGATTTGGGTTTCATCCGGCCGAACGACGAGCTGGCCGATCGGCTCGATCACGTGCGCGGCGTTCGCCGTTTCGATCAGATAGGGATAGCGCGCCTCGATTGCTGCCGTCGCCATGCCGCGTGCGCCGGAATTGTCGAGGTCGAAGGCGCCCTGATTGACACCAACGGTACCGACGACGCCGTCGCGATTGACGTCGACAGTCTGTTCGAAGAAGAAATTGGTGAAACCGCCGGACGACATGTCGGCGGTGTAGAGATCGCCGCGCAGACCAAGCGTCGGAGTGATCACCAAGCCGGTATTGAGCGTGTAGTGATCGCTCCACTGCGCGTTGGTGCTGGCGCGCGTATAATCCCCCTCGAGGCCGTTATACCGTGCGAGATCAGGCTGAAAGAAATATCCCTCCGTCGGAACCCGGCAGGAATTGAAACGGCCGTCGAGGATGATCGAAGAGGTCGCGCAGATGCTCGTTACAGAATCGTCATTCCGGTAGAGGGAAGCAACGTTGACGTCGAGTTTCACCTCGCCGCCGAGCACGGTTTCCTGTTCGATCCGCTCGTAGTCAAAAGCCGGAGCGACGAGCGGTTGCGTGTCGCTCTGGTTCGGATCGATCGACTGAAAATCGAACTTCTGTCCCCGCAGGTCGAAATAGCTCTGGTCGCCGAGGCCGGTCAGGTAGATTTCCGACGTGTGCAGCGTGGAGTCGAAATTCGCGATGTCGTAGGTCGCCGAGAAGTTTTCGTCCGACTGGAGCAGCACATCCCATCCGAATGTCCAGCGGTCGCTCAAAGCGAATTGACCGGTCGTGCCGATCATGCCGCGTTCGGTGTTGTCGAAATCCGGTGTGTTATATGAGGACGTATTATTGTCGGCAAAGGCGTCAGGATCCTGCTGGATAATTCCCGCCGTCTGCAGCGTGAAGAAGCCGTTGCTGACGGCCTGCCGATATTCCGCCTCGGCCAGGAAGCCCTGCTTTGTATAGTACGTGCCCGCAACCGTGACGTCCTTGTCGTCGGACAGTGCGATGAAATACGGCACGCGCAG
Organism: Aurantimonas marina; assembly: GCF_017183135.1. Classification (GTDB taxonomy): domain Bacteria; phylum Pseudomonadota; class Alphaproteobacteria; order Rhizobiales; family Rhizobiaceae; genus Aurantimonas; species Aurantimonas marina. Next base: position 89,339 of record NZ_JADDXW010000009.1, read on the forward strand.
GCCGTAGCCCAATTCCTCGGACGAACGGAAGGCCGGCGTCAGGAACCCGGATTTGCGTTTGACCGTCGGGTCGGGGGACTGGAAATAGGGAAGGTATGCGATCGGGGCGCCAAAGAATTCGAAGCGTGCGCCGTAATAGCGAATCTCCTTCTCGGTCTGGTCCCAGACGATCTTGCGGGCCTTTACCTGCCACAGCGGCGCCCGCTCCGGGTGGGCCCGGCAGGCCTCGCACGCGGTATAGACGCCCTGCTGGAAGGTCGTCACGCTACCGTCGCGACGGACCGCCTCCCTGGCGGCGAAACGTGTGTTGTCAGGTGCCTCGATTCGCAGCGCCTTGACGAAACCGTCACGGAAATCGTCGGTGATGTCGAGCGTATCCGCGTAGACCTTATTGCCGTCAGGCTGTTGCAATTCGACATCGCCGGACGCGAGCAACCGACGGGTCTTCTGGTCGTAGACGACCTGTCGGGCGACCAGCTTGTAGGAACCGTAGTCGATCTGGACGCCGCCAGACGCCGTCACGACCGATCTGTCGCTGTCGTAGGTGACCGTATCGGCCTCCAGAAACATCTGCGCCCCTTCGGGAGCGGCGATGTCAGTCGGCAGTGTCGCTTGCGCATGCGCCGGCGCGCCCCCAAGGCCCAAGCCAAACGCCGCGGTGCCCGCCAGAAGATAGGTGTTCAGACGCAACCGAGCCCACCCTTGTTGTCCGCGATCGGTCCCCCTCGCAATCATGACTCAGCCATCCTCTTGATGGAGCAGGATCGTTACCCCAACCAGTCCTGCCGCCAGAACTGGAAACCAGGCGGCGACTACGGGCGGAACCACCGAGTTGCTACCCAGGGCTTTCGCCAGAAACGTCACGACGTACAGCATGAAACCGGCCAATACACCACCGGCTATCGTCCTACCAGATTGGCCGGTCCGCGAAAACCTCGTCGCAACGGTTGCGGCGAGCAGGGTCATTGCGATGAACAACGCCGGCTGGGCAATCAGAGTATTATACTGCATTGAAAATGCCATGGAGTTAAAGCCAAGGCTTGCCGCCACGTTTATCTTCGATCCAAGCTCCCAAATCGAGATCGCCTCTGGGTCTGCCAACCGTTGTTCGATATATTCAGGCTTGAGGCTTGTCGGGAGCCGGTAACTTGCCGGGTGCTGCGGGACAGAGCCGATCCGCGTGATGCGTGGTTTTTCCAAAAGCCATGCGCCTTCGGTCAGTGTCGCGCGGGGCGCGTCAATACGCTCGCTCACGATGCCGTCATCATCCAGCACGAACGCCGAAACCCCACCCAGCAGTGCGCCATTGCGCGCCACGGTCGTCGCTCCGAGAATCGAGTTGACCCCCTCGCTGTTCTGCCGCAGCCACGGGACCCGATCGGAACTGGTGGCAGGTCCAGCGTCGTCAGACGATGCCTGCATGTCCTGGGCCAGGGATTTCGTATAGGCCGACAGCGGGTTGTAGACGAAAGTGGCGGCAAGTCCGATGAGCACCGATCCCACGGTGAACGGGATCAGGATCTGCCAGATCGACACGCCCGAGGCGCGGGCGACAACGAGTTCAAGCCGACGATTAAGCGTTAGCAGCGTATAAACCGATGAGAACAGGATAATGAAAGGAAAGGCCTGGCCAATAAACGAGGGGACGCGCAATGCCGAAAACAGGGCCATCGCCCCGATACCCAAATCAGGCAACCCGCCGCGCCGACTGATTTCAATCATGTCGATCAGATAGATCAGCGCAAAGACGGCCAGGAGCGTCGACAGGAAACTGACCAGGTAAAGTCGGAAGAAATAGCGGTTCAAGGTCCAGTTGGTCATCGTCCGGCAGCGCCTTGCGCCGACTGACGAAACGGTCCCCAACGGCCGATCGCCGTACCAATCCGATATGATGTGTTCGTGAACTTCTCGAAGAGTGACCAGCGGGACAGATTGAAATCGCGCCTTATCAGGACGGTGTTCAGAGCGATAGCGCTCAACGGCAGCGCGTATGTCACCAGGACCCAAATGAAGCTCTCTTCGATCAGCGACAGCGTCACGAAGCCGACCGCCTTCAGTCCCAGGCCTCCCGCGAGACCGAGAGCCATCGCCGGCCCGGTACCTTGCCGATTGGTGCGCGGCTGGCCGGCGACCACCACCGCCCATAACGCGAAGGCCAATGCGTAAAGCCAGTTCGTCATCCTGTCGGTCAATTCCTCCGTCAGGACGGCGGGCCGCGTCTGATAGAGCGCATCGTTCGGGTCCGGCCAGATAAGGGCGAAGGTGCTGCGCTCGGACGCCCGGATCCAGTCGCCGCGTGTGGCAGGTTTCAGCTCTGCAAGGTCGAAGGCGTATGTCTGAAACTCGATCACGGAAATCCCGCCGTCGGATTTGTTCCGGCGGTGCAACTGACCGTCATAGAGCAGGAGAAGCGATTGCTCGTCCTGCTTCAGAATTTTTGCCTCGCGGGCGAAATAGGTCAGATCGGTCGCCTCATCGCGGGTATCGGCAATGACGAGACTTTCGACGGTCGAGCCGCGTGCCGCTCCGATACTGACCACGAGGCCTGGCTGCACCCGTTCGAACCGGCCCGGTTGCAGAAACAGGGTAATCGTGTCGGCATTGATCGACCGCAAGCCATTTTGAAATGCACTTGCCGAGGCCGGGCCAATGACGTGGGCGATAAACAAGATGATCAGTCCGCCGATCAGGCCGAGCGCAACGATGGGTTTGGCGATCACCAATTGCGATGCACCTGACGCGGCGATGACAGGACGTTCGGAGTCAGTGTTCAACGAGTTCATTGCCTGGATCGCGCCGATGAGGATCGCGAACGGGACCACGCCAGCCGTCAGATCCGGCAGCAGCATCAAAGCGATCCAGAAGATGTTGCCCGCCGCTGAAGCGCTGGTTTTGACGATATCGATGCGGGACAGCGCCTGCACGATCCACACGATCAACACCAGCGACGCCAGAGAAGCGGCGGCATAGGTAATCGCCCGCTTGAAGAGATACCGTTCGAGGAGCGTCATGAGACTCGCGTGTTGCAACGTGTCGCCCGCTGGCGTCACTCCCAGCCTTAGCGTCCGGGGCTGGCGGGAAGCCGGAAGTGCCCCGCACATGAATGTAGTAGCTTGGCTAAAGAAGGGCGAAGAACCGTGGTTAACACAATGTAGCGGCTGGAGGCGCTCTTGCAAAGCCTTTGGCTGGAACCATCATAGGGGCGAGCGATGCCACCCCGACTGCCGATCCGTTCCAGTCGGGACAATCTTCCAGGAGCTTTCATGGCCACTCTTCCAACGATCGAATTCGTCTCGCGCGATGCGACGTCCAAAGGCGTCGTGGTTGTGCTGGCCGGGCAAGGCGAAATGCTGGCCGACGGCATCGACGCCGGTCTGAAGGCACTCGTGAAAAAGGCCGCAAAGGTAGCGAAATTCAAGGGCAAATCGCTGGCCACGCTTGATCTTCTGGCTCCGGGCGAGGTGGCCGTCGATCGTCTGTTGGTCGTCGGCACCCACTCCGACAAGGCGCTTGTGGAAGAGGATTGGCTCAAGATCGGCGGGGTGATCGCCGCGAAGACCAAAGGCGTCGAAACCGTTACCGTGCGCTGCGAACGGCCCGGAGGGGAGTCCGTCAGCGCGGAGGAAGCCTCGACCCTGGCGGTCGGCGCAACATTGCGATCTTACGATTTCGATCTCTACAAGACCAAGAAGCCGAAGAAGGACGAGGAGCCGGAAGATTCGGACGTGGCGACGCGGATCGCGGTCGCTGTCGAGGATCCGGATGCGGCGCGCGCCGCCTACCAGATCGCGGAAGCAGTTGCCGCGGGTACGATGCTCGCCCGTGATCTCGTCAACGAGCCGGCCAATGCTCTCGGTCCGGTCGAGTTCGCCGATCGCATCGCCGCGCTAGGCGAGCATGGGCTCGAGGTCGAGATCCTGACCGAAAAGGAAATGCGCGATCTGAAGATGGATGCGCTTCTCGGCGTTGCGCAGGGCTCGCCCCGCCCGCCACGGCTCGCGATCATGCGCTGGAACGGTGGCGCAGCCGGCGAGGCGCCGATCGCCTTCGTCGGCAAAGGCGTTGTCTTCGACACAGGTGGCATCTCGATCAAGCCGTCCGCTTCAATGGAAGACATGAAAGGCGACATGGGTGGTGCCGCCGCTGTGACGGGATTGATGCGGGCGCTGGCGGGACGCAAGGCCAAGGTCAACGCCATCGGCATCGTCGGGCTGGTCGAAAATGCGGTCGATGGCAATGCCCAGCGCCCCGGCGACATCGTCAAGGCGATGTCCGGTACGACGATCGAGGTCCTCAACACTGACGCCGAGGGCCGCTTGGTCCTCGCTGACGCGCTTTGGTACTGTCAGGACCGGTTCAAGCCCAAATTCATGATCGACCTCGCGACCCTGACCGGGGCGATCATCGTGGCACTCGGCAATCATCATGCCGGACTCTTCTCCAACAACGACGAACTCGCCGAGCGCCTGACGGCTGCCGGGAAGAAGTCCGGCGAGAAGGTCTGGCGGCTGCCGCTCGCCCCCGAATATGACAAGCTGATCGAAGGCAAGTTCGCCGACATCAAGAATATCGGTGGCGGGCGTGCCGCGGGATCGGTCACCGCGGCGCAATTCCTGCAGCGTTTCGTCAACGACGTTCCCTGGGCACATCTCGACATCGCCGGCACCGCGATGGGCTCGCCGTCCAATGAATACAACCAATCCTGGGCGTCGGGTTATGGCGTGCGGCTGCTCAACCAGCTCGTCGCCGATCACTATCAGTCACAATAGGACGGGCCGGGCTTCATGACCGAGGTCCTGTTCTACCACCTGACGGAAAGTCGACTCGAGGATGCCCTGCCGGGCCTTCTCGAGCGAAGCCTCGCCAAAGGTTGGCGCGTCGTCGTTCAGTTCGCCAGCGAGGAGCGTCGGGACGCTCTCGACCATCATCTGTGGGTCTACCGGGATGAGAGCTTTCTGCCGCACGGCAGCGATGCCGACGGCTCCGGCACACTGCAGCCGATCCTGCTGACGGTCGATGCGGGCCAGGAGGTCAACGATCCGCATGTGCGGTTCCTGGTCGAGGGCGCGATACCCGCCGCGCTCGATCGTTATGTCCGGGCGGTCTATTTGTTCGACGGCCATGACGAGGACCAGATTGCTCGGGCGAGGGAGCGCTGGACCGTCGAGAAAGCCGCCGGCCACGACGTCACCTATTGGCAGCAGACCGACGGCGGCAGATGGGTCAAGAAGGCTTAGCGTCCACCGTGTGCGAAAGACCCGCCCGTCCGCTGCTGGTAGGCGCCGCGCCTACTCCGCGGCCATCGCCGAATCGTGCTCTTCGGTGAGCGCCAGCCAGTTTTCCTCGCAGGAGGCCAGCGTCTTCGCGGCATCCGACCGCTGTTTGTTGAGGGCGCTCGCGCGCGCCGGATCGCGCGTGTAGAGCGCCGGGTCGCCGAGCGACTCGTCAAGGCCCTCGATGGTCTTCTGTAGCCGCGAGATCTGAATTTCCAGCTGGCTGATCTTCTGCTTGAGCGGCTTGAGGGATTCGCGCTTCTCGGCGGCGATACGGCGTTGGTCGATCTTGGACAACGGGGCGGGTTCTGGCGCCTGCGGATTGTCGCCCGGATCCTGCACCCCGCTGCCCTTGGTGCCTCCGGACAGAACCAGCTTCTTGTAGTCCTCCAGATCACCGTCGTATCGCGATACCGTGCCTTCGGCGACGATCCACAGCCGATCCATCGTCGCCTCGACCATGTGACGGTCATGGCTGATCAGGATGACCGCGCCCGGATAATCGTTGAGGGCGCGCATCAGACTCTCACGCGCCTCGATGTCGAGATGGTTGGTTGGTTCGTCGAGAATCAGCAGGTTGGGCGCGTCGATCGTCGCCAGCCCCATCAACAGCCGCGCCTTTTCGCCGCCCGACAGCTTCTCGGCGGCCGTATCCATTTTCTGGGTCGGCAGGCCCATCCGGGCAACCTTGGCCCGCACCTTCGCCTCCGGCGCGTCCGGCATCAGGCGACGGACGTGCTGGACGGCGCTTTCGGCCGGGCGCAGATCGTCGATCTGGTGCTGGGCGAAGAACGCGATCTTGAGCCCCGGGGCGCGGGTGACCGTGCCGGATTGCTCGTGCAGCCGTTCAGCCAGCAGCTTGGCGAAGGTCGACTTGCCGTTGCCGTTCTGGCCTAAGAGGGCGATGCGATCGTCGGTGTCGATCCGCAGGTCGAGCTTCGAAAGAATCGGGCGCCCCGGCTGGTAGCCCACGGAAACGCCTTCCATACGGATGATCGGCGATGCTGCCGCCTTTTCGGGGGCGTCGAAGATGAATGGCGTGACGTGCTCCTCGACAATCCCCTGCAGCGGCTGCATCCGCTCGAGTGCCTTGAGACGCGACTGCGCCTGCCGCGCCTTCGAGGCCTTGGCCCGGAAGCGTTCGACGAAGGCTTGCATGTGATTGCGCTCGGCGGTCTGCTTGACGATCGCCTTCTGCAGGAGTTCCAGCTTCTCGGCGCGCTGGCGCTCGAACTGGTCGTAGTCGCCGCGATAGAAGACCAGCTTCTTCTGGTCGAGATGGATGATCGAATTGACCGCGTTGTTGAGGACGTCGCGATCATGACTGATCACGATCACCGTATAGGGGTAGCGGGCGACGAAATTCTCCAGCCATAAGGTGCCCTCGAGGTCGAGATAGTTGGTCGGCTCATCGAGCAGCAGCACATCCGGCCGCGAGAACAGCACCGCCGCGAGCGCGACCCGCATGCGCCAGCCGCCGGAAAAGGACGAGGCAGGACGGGCCTGCGCGGCCATATCGAAGCCGAGGCCGGACAGGATCGCCGAGGCGCGGGCTTCGGCCGAGTGGGCGTCGATGTCGGCGAGGCGCAAATGGATGTCGGCAATGCGGTGCGGGTCGCTTGCGGTCTCGGCTTCGTCGAGGAGGGCGAGGCGTTCCGTATCGGCCTTCAGGACGATCTCGATCAGCGACTCTTCCGTGCCGGGGGCCTCCTGAGCCACCTGGCCGAGGCGCATGTTTTTCGGATAGGAGGCGGAGCCGGTCTCGGCCGCGAGATCGCCGGTGATGATGCGAAACAAGGTCGATTTGCCGGCGCCGTTGCGTCCAACCAGCCCAGCCTTGGTACCGGCCGGCAGCGTCAGGCTGGCGTGATCGATGAGAAGGCGCCCGGCGACGCGCGCGGAAAGGTCGGTTATCTGAAGCATGGGCGGCTTTTGCCACGGTATGCGGCAGTGCGAAAGGGGGGCGTCAGTTGTAGATCAGTGATGCCATGTGTAGATTGATGTCGGCTTTACACATCGGAGGTTGATCATGCGCACCAACATCGAGATCGACGATGAGCTGATGAAGGCCGCGATGGACGCCACCGGCCTGAGAACCAAACGCGAAACCGTCGAGGCGGGGCTGGCGTTTCTCGTCAAGCGTCGCAAGGCTTATGACGATCTGATGGCTCTGCGTGGCAAGGTGACCTGGGAAGGCGATTTGGACGAGATGCGGCGCGACAAGTGATCCTTGTCGACACCTCGGCTTGGATCGACTTCTTTCAAGGCATCCGGTCGCCATGGACAAAGGATGTCGCGCGTGCGGCGCGCCTCGAAGATGTGGTGGTCGGAGACCTCATTCTGGTCGAACTGCTCCAAGGGGTTCGTCAAGAAAGCGGCCGCCGTCGGATGATCGGGGCGTTGTCCCAGTATCGGCGGGAAAACCTCTGCGGCTTTGCGATTGCTGAGGCGGCTGCGGCGAATTATCGATTGCTCCGTTCGCGGGGGATCACCGTCCGCGGCACCATCGACGTGATCATCGCCACCTGGTGCGTCGAGAACGACGCCGCCATTATCCACAACGATCGCGATCTTGCGGCGATGGAAGGACTGCTCGGCTTGCGTGCCTACAGGTGAGGTCGGACCTGCCGCGATGCGGCAGGGAGGTCACGGCGTCCGCTTAACCACGGCGGTCGATCGAGGCGTCTATGAGTGCGCGGGGCATCAGTCCATGCCTTGCCCGTGCGCGGGTCGGCGGGTATAGGTCGCCCACATTTTTCCCGAACCATTCCGAAAAAAGGACCACGCCATGGCGGTCGAACGCACGTTCTCGATGATCAAACCCGATGCCACCCGTCGCAACCTCACGGGCGCCATCACCAAGATGCTGGAGGAGGCCGGTCTGACGGTCGTCGCGTCCAAGCGGGTCTGGATGAGCCGCCGCGAAGCCGAGGGCTTCTACGCGGTCCACAAGGAGCGGCCGTTCTTTGGTGAGCTCGTCGAGTCGATGTCGTCCGGCCCGACGATCGTCCAGGTTCTGCAGGGCGAGAACGCCATCGCGCGCAATCGCGAAATCATGGGCGCGACCAACCCGGCCGACGCCGCCGAGGGCACCATCCGCAAGGCGCACGCCCAGTCGATCGGCGAGAACTCCGTGCACGGCTCGGATGCGCCGGAGACCGCGCAGCAGGAAATCGCCTATTGGTTCTCCGAGATCGAGATCGTCGGCTGAGGCCGGCAGTCTGAATGCGGCCCTCGATAAGGGTTTTGGAGGGAGGCCATGTGCCTCCCTTTTTTGTATTCGGCGGCGATCGCGCGACCGGTTGAACGCGGCAATCGATCGTTGTCTCAGAGCCGGTGCCAGCGATCGGCGGCGCTGTCGTCGGTGTCCTTCGCCTCGACCCAGCCGCCCGCCGTCCCGTCCTTCAGATGCTCCCGCTTCCAGAAAGGTGCCTGCGTCTTGAGGAAGTCCATCAGGTAGGAGGCCGCCTCGAAGGCCGCCTGGCGGTGCTCCGAGGCACAGGCGACAAAGACGATCTCCTCGCCGGGCACGATCATCCCGAAGCGATGGATGGCACGGCAGGAGAGGAGAGGCCAGCGCGAGATCGTCTCGCAAGCGATCCGCTCGATCTCGCGCTCCGCCATGCCCGGATAGTGTTCGAGCTCGAGGGCGCGGAGACGCCCGCCTTCGTCGCGGCAATAGCCGGAAAAGCTGACGAGGCCGCCGATCGCGCCCATCGCCTCGCCCCCGGCCATGGCCGCGATCTCGGAGGCGATGTCGATACGATCGGCCTGAATTCGCACCACCGGCGATATGTCGGAGGGATCGGTGGCGGCCGATCGATTGGTGTTCGCGGCCATGGTCAGCCGCCCGTCATCGGCGGAAACAGTGCAATCTCCCTGGCGCCGGCGATCGGCTCGGAGTGATCTACATGCTCATGGTCGATCGCGACGCGGATGATCTCGGGCGCTTGCAGCGCCATGTCATAGGTCTCGCCACGGCCCTTCAGCCAACGCAGCAAATCCTCGACGGTGGTGATGCCGGCCGGCAGTTCCACCTCTTCTTCGGCGACGCCGATCCGCTCGCGGACCCATGCGAAATAAGCGAGTTTCATGGCCGTGGACCTCGTCAATCGTTCAGAAGGACAGATGGGCTTTCGCGCCGCCGCGATCCAGAGGCGTGGCGATCAAACGTCGATGTGCCGAAGCCCGGCACGGAAATAATCATAGCCCGTATAGAGCGTGATGATCGCCGAAATCCACAACAGCCCGATCCCGGTTTCCGTGGTGAAGCTGACGATCTTGTCGGCCGCGGGGCCGGCGAGCAGGAAGCCGATGGCGATCATCTGCATCGTCGTTTTCCATTTGGCGAGGCGGGTGACCGGGACGGACACTTTGAGCTCGGCCAGATATTCCCTGAGTCCGGAGACCAGAATCTCGCGGCATAAGATCACGATCGCTGCCCACAGGCTCCAACCCGCGATCGTGCCGTCTGCCGCCAGCAACAGCAGAGCCGCAGCGACCAGAAGCTTGTCGGCGATCGGGTCGAGCATCCGACCGATCGTCGATGTCTGCTGCCAGGCGCGCGCCAGATAGCCGTCAAAGAAATCGGTGATGCTGGCCGCGACGAAGATGGCCAGCGCCCACCATCGCGCGTAGTCGGGGCTGCTCAGCCGTCCTTCCAGAAAGAAGCACAGGACGACCAGTGGAACGCACGCAATGCGCGCATAGGTGAGGATGTTGGGAAGGCTGAGGGCCTGAGATGCCATGAGATCGTCCGCTTCGGCTGTGCGCGACAGTACAAGCCTGCCCGCCGGCTTCGCGTCAACCGTCATCATTGCAACGAAACGTGACGATCGCTTCACCCCCGCTCGTGGAAATGGTCGTAAATCGATTTCGCCATCGTGGCCGAGACACCTTCGACCCCCCGCAAATCGTTCAAACCCGCCCGTGAAACGGCCTTTGCAGTGCCGAAATGGTGAAGCAGCGCACGTTTGCGGCTCGGTCCGATACCAGCGATCTCGTCGAGTGGATTCTTGACCAGATCCTTCTTGCGCCGCGCCCGGTGCGAGCCGATCGCGAAACGGTGCGCCTCGTCGCGTAGCCGTTGCAGGAAATACAGCACCGGATCGCGCGGCGGCAGCGAGAACGGCTCGCGGCCTTCGGTGACGAATCGTTCGCGCCCGGCGTCACGATCGACGCCCTTGGCGACGCCGATCGTGGTGACCTTGTCGGCGATGCCCAGTTCGGCGAGGATCGCGCGCACCGCGGAAATCTGACCCTTGCCGCCGTCGATTAGAACGAGGTCGGGCCATGCCGGCATCACAGCGTCAGACAGCGCGTCGTCATCATCCTCGTCATCGGGGTCAGGCGCTTGGGGGCCTTCTGCGTGTTCCTTCAGCAGCCGCGAAAACCGCCGCGTCATGACCTCCTTCATCATGCCGAGATCGTCGCCCGGCGTGATGTCCACGCCCTTGATGTTGAACTTGCGGTACTGATTCTTGGCGAACCCCTCCGGCCCGGCGACGATCATCGCGCCGACCGCGTTCGTGCCCATAATGTGGGAATTGTCATAAACCTCGATTCGCCGAGGCGGGTGGGGCAGGGAAAAGGTCTCCTGCAACCCTTTGAGCAGCCGCGCCTGGGACGAGGTCTCCGCGAGCCGACGCCCGAGCGCCTCACGGGCGTTGGCGGCGGCATGGTCGACCAGATCCTTCTTCAGACCGCGCGAGGGCACAGCGACGTCGACGCGCCGTTCGGCCCTGACGCTGAGGGCTTCGGCCAGCAGCGCTTCGTCCTCGACATGGATCGGCATCAGGATCAACCGGGGCGCCGGTTTGTCGTCGTAAAATTGGGCCAGGAAGGCTCCCAGCACCTCGGCTGACTCCAGCGAGGGATCGGCCTTCGGAAAATAGGCCCGATTGCCCCAGTTCTGTCCGGTGCGGAAAAAGAACACCTGGATCGAGGTAAGCCCGCCCTCCTGATGGATGGCGAAGACGTCCGCCTCCTCGATGCCGGCGGGATTGATGCCCTGATGGCTCTGGACGTGCGAGAGCGCGGCGAGACGGTCACGGTAGACGGCGGCGCGCTCAAAATCGAGACCTTCCGAGGCTTCCTGCATCGCGGCGGCCATGCCGCTCTTGATCTGGTTCGAGCGGCCGGAGAGGAACGCCTTCGCCTCGTTCACGAGGCCCTGATAATCGTTGATCCCGATCTCGCCGGTGCAGGGCGCCGAGCAGCGTTTGATCTGATAGAGCAGGCAAGGGCGCGTCCGGCTTTCATAGACCGAATCGGTGCAGGTTCTGAGCAGGAACGCCCGTTGCAGCGAGTTGATCGTGCGGCCCACCGCGCCGGCTGAGGCGAAGGGGCCGAAATAGCTGCCTTTTCGCGAGCGCCCGCCGCGATGTTTCATGATGGCCGGCGCCTCGTGATCCTCGCTGACGAGGATGTAGGGGAACGACTTGTCGTCCCGCATCAGGACGTTGAAGCGCGGTCTCAGGCGTTTGATCAGATTGGCTTCAAGCAGCAGCGCCTCGGTCTCGGTGCGCGTCGTGACGAATTCCATCTGCCGCGTTTCGCGGATCATGCGGGCGATGCGCTGGGTGTGACCGCCCATCCGCGTGTAGCTCGTCACGCGCTTCTTCAAGGAGCGTGCCTTGCCGACGTAGAGAACCTCGCCATCCTTGCCGAACATGCGGTAGACGCCGGACTGGTTGGGCAGGCGCTTCGCCAGTGCCGCGATCAACTCGGCCCCGACAAGATCGCCGGCGACGAATTTCCCGGCATCGTCCCAGTCGATCGCCGCGGTCAGCGAGGCGCCGATCGCGGTCGCCGTAGCGCTCGTGGCGTTCCCCGTCTCGGGGACCAGCTCGTCGTCGAAGTCTTCGGTTTCGGCAGTCATGTCATCCTGGGCCGGCCCGCGCAGCTCAGCGCTCGGCCGGACTCTCTGGAAAATGCGTTGCGGACGCGATCGGCTCATGCCCGTCCGTTTCTATCATCTGGTTTCTTATATGATTGCGAGAAATCGGAAATTCACGGGGCTTTCAGTGGACAACCCGCCTGCCGGAATGCGCCGTTAGCAGGTCAGTGACGCTCAAGTGGCAAATCGGCAACGACGACAAAAAATTCATCGACTGCCACACGATGGCTCGAGACAGGTCCTGTTTGCCTGACACAACGCACCCCATCTACTGACGATGAATGTGATGTCATTTCGACAAGAGCGTTCCGGACCTGATCGGCTCCACGAGAGCAGAATCTGGTCGGTTGAAAGTGGGAGAAGCCCTATGGTGACGCCGCTTCGACATTTGGTGATCAGCTTGGCCGCCGCGCTGTTGGCGACGTCGGCCCATGCGGCAGATGCCGTTTTTGACAGCCCGCAGTCACCCATGACGACCCCGCTTGCGCCATCCGTTCCGATTCACGTGTGGTCCGGTCCCTATGCGGGTGCCTTCGTCGGCTACAACACCTCCAATTTCGATCAATCCGGCGGTGCCGAATTCGACGGTGACGGCTTCGTCGGGGGTGTCTACACCGGCTACAATCTGCAGACCGACCGCATCGTCTACGGTATCGAGGCCGACATCGGCGGCTCTAATGTGGACGGTCGCGGCGTCAACGGTGCCGTCGGTGCGCCAATCGACGCGGAAACCAATATTTTCGGATCGCTGCGGGCCAGAGCCGGCGTCGCGGTCGACCCGTTTCTCGTGTTCGCGACCGGCGGCGTCGCCGCATCCCGCAACGAATTGTCGTTGAATGGCGCGTCCGACAGCCAGACCAGCGTCGGTTATACGCTCGGAGCCGGCGTCGAGGCCAAGATTTCCGACAATGTGACGTCGCGGCTGGAATATCGCTATTCCGACTTCAGCAGCGAGACCTACGACCTTGGCAATACCAGCGTCTCGTCGGGCTTCGATGAACATTCGATCCGCGCCGGCATCGCGCTGAAATTCTGAAGCCGGCCGGACCGTCGGGCGACCTTGGCGTGTGACTCTTACGCCGCGCGAGGCTGCAGTTCCTCGTAAGCAGGGAAGCTTTCGGGGAACTGTTTGAGCCATTGCGCGAGCTTCGGCCGCTCGCTCTCGATCTTTCCAGCAAAGCGGAATGCCATCCAGCCGAGCAGGCCTGCCAGCGCGAAATGGGCGGTCGTCGGTTCGTTGGAGAACTCATCGATATGGTCTTCGAGGAACGCCAGGCCACGATCGGCCTTGCGCTTCTGCTTGTCGACCCAAGCCTGATGGCGCTTTTCCTCCGGCCGGTAACGCACTTCGTAGACTGTGAGAATCAGCGCATCGCCGACCCCGTCGGCGGCGGCCTCGAAGGTCTTGACCGATCGCCAGGCGTCGAGCTCCTGCGGAACCAGCTGGTTACCGCTCATCCGGTCGAACAGGTCGCAGATGACGCGGCTGTCATAGACCGAGGTGCCGTCGTCGAGGACCAGAACGGGGATTTTGCCGAGCGGGTTGGCGGAGGTGAGTTCCACCGGCTCGGCCGACGTGTCGACCGCGATGCTTTCGATCTCGATCCCGCAATGACGCGCGGCCATGCGGGCCTTGGCCGCGAAGGGCGAGGCGGAGGAGTAATACAGACGCATGTGATGGATCGACCTTATTTCGTGACATAGCCGGGACTGGTGCGTCCCGCCGCCGGGAACCGGCGAAGCGACTGGCAATCGGCGCCATAGATATGCCACTCGTCAAGTCCCAGCACGCAGCCCTCGGCCCGCCACGATTTGACCGGCGAGAACCTGCCAAGATGGCTGCCTGCCGCGGCAAAGCCCATCGGGTGCTCGATGACGTAGTAGACGGTCCGCTGCTTGCCGTCGGAAATCAACGCCGTCGCCTGGCAGTATCGGCGCTCGATCGGACTGCTGGGCAGTGGCTCGTCCAGCCTTTGCGGAAAGTAGCCGGTCTCGATCATGCCGCTGAATTCCAAAATTTCGAGCTTGGTTTTGAGCATGCGGGGGGCACCGTATTCGAACTGGTCTTCGACCTGCGCCAGCACCTCAGCGTCGTCGCAGGCCGGCACATTGGCGCTCGCGACGGCGGGCGCCTGCAAGCGTTGCATGTCGGCGGCGATCGTCGGGCCGGTCATCGCCAAGCTGGCGAGGGACGCGGAGAAAAGAGCGGTAAGGAGACGGCGCATGATGGGGACTCGCTGCGATAGGACTGATCCGATCGACAATTAGCATGAAAACGATCTCGGCGCCGTCAGGCCTTGGCGGGAGGAGGCGCAAAAACCTCATATGTTGCCCCGGGGTCGCGCCTCAGCACCGGCAGCAGCGCTTTGAGGACGGCCTCGGCTTCCTCGGCGAACACGAAGGGCGGGTTGATCACCGCCATTCCGGTGCCGACGAAGCGCTGGTCCGCCGAATAAGGCTCGCGGAAGAATTCAGCCACCACCATGTCGGCGATACCGAGCGCGCGAAGCCCTTCATGCAGCGCATTCACCGTCTCCCGGCGTTTCAGCGGATACCAGATCGCGTAGATCCCGCCGGGCCAGCGGCGCAGCGCCCTGCCAAGCGCCAGGACGATATCCTCCACTTCACTCGGCTTTTCGAAAGGCGGGTCGATCAGCACGAGACCACGCTTTTCCTTTGGCGGCACATGCGAGCCAAGGGCTAGCCAGCCGTCGAGCTCGATCGCCTTGGTCTGGATGTCGCCGGCGAACACCGCTTTCAGCACCGTCGCCTCCTCGGGATGAAGCTCGTAGGCGGACAGACGATCCTGCGGGCGCAAGAGGCGTCGCGCGATCAGTGGCGAGCCAGGATAACGATCCTGTTCCATGTCCGGCTGTAACGCATTGAAATAAGGCGCAAAGAGAGGGTTCGTCGCCAATTCGGCAGCAGCGCTGAGGCGGCCGACTCCCTCGGCATGTTCCCCGGTTCGCACGGCCTCCTTCGCCGACAGCGCATAGAGCCCGCGTCCGGCATGGGTGTCGAAGACGCGAAACGGCTTGTCCTTGCGCTTCAGATATTCGATCAGCCGGCTCATCAGCACATGCTTCACGACATCCGCGAAATTGCCCGCGTGATAGGCATGGCGGTAGTTCATCCTGCTCTCGTTCCTTGGTCCCGCCGCGGGGCGCATTGCTGCTCCCCCGTTAGCGTTCCGGTGGTACGCCAGCGCCTGAACAGGAGCTTTCGTGGCGAACGCTGCGTTCATGCCCCTTACCGCATTGCGGCAATACCCCATCTTCGACAGCGAAATGAGGGCGGCCTCCGTCCGTCTTGGCATTCACGAAAGGACACCGCAATGGTTCAGTCGAAACTGTTTCAGCCCGTCGATCTCGGCCCTATCAAGCTCGCCAACCGCGTCGTCATGGCGCCGCTGACCCGCAGCCGCGCCAACGAGGCGGGCGTGCCGAACGACCTGCACGTCGAATATTACCGTCAACGGGCGAGCGCGGGGCTGATCATTGCCGAGGCGACCAACATTTCGCCCGAAGGTCGCGGCTATGCCTGGACGCCCGGCATTTTTTCCGACGAGCAGGTCGCGGCTTGGAAGAAGGTGACGGATGCCGTCCATGCAGAGGGCGGCAAGATGTTCCTGCAGCTCTGGCATGTCGGTCGGGTGTCCCACCCCGATTTGCAGCCCGGCGGCGCGCTGCCCGTCGCCCCATCGGCGATAAAACCGCAGATGCAGGCCTTTACCGCCAATGGCCTCAAGGACGCAGAGACCCCTCGGGCGCTTGAGCGGGACGAATTGCCGCGCATCGTCGCCGACTATGCGAAGGCGGCGGAAAACGCCAAGGCGGCCGGCTTCGATGGCGTCGAGATCCACTCGGCCAATGGCTATCTTCTCGACCAGTTCCTGCGCGACGGCGCCAACCAGCGGACCGACGATTACGGCGGCTCGATCGAAAACCGTATGCGTTTCCCGCTGGAAGTCGTCGACGCGGTGGTCAAGGTCTGGGGTGCCGACCGGGTCGGCATCCGCATCTCGCCGGTAAGCCCGGCGAACGATCTTCGCGACAGCGATCCCGAGCCATTGTTCACGCGCTATGTCGAGGAATTGTCGAAGCGCAAGCTCGTCTATCTCCATGTCATCGAGGGAGCGACGCGCACCGAGCGCGATCCGCACGCCTTCAAGGCGTGGACCCTGAAGGATCATTTCGACGGCCTCTATATGGGCAACAACCGCTACGATCGCGAGCTCGCGATCGAGCGCGTCGAGGCCGATGAGGCCGATCTCATCTGCTTCGGCCGGCCGTTCATCTCCAATCCGGATCTGGTGGCGCGGCTCGAAATCGATGCGCCGCTGGCCGAATGGGACGAGGCGACGTTCTATGGCGGCGGGAAGGAAGGCTATCTCGACTATCCCGCGATGAGCGAGGAAGAGCGGGCCCGCTACGCCAAGGCCGCCTGATCGGGCGGCGGCGACTGAGCCAGGGCGAGGGTCGGAACGCAAGTTCCGGCCCTTTTTCTTGCGCGGCGACCAATGCCCCGTGGGCTTCCACTGCGCCACGAATGGCTCCGATCGCCAATATGAATTTTGGCGGCGCGGCCGGCTGCGGTATGGATCGGGGATGAACAAGCCGCTCCCCGTCGCCATCGGGCACTCAGCCTGCCCGCATGACTGCCCGTCCACCTGCGCCCTCGACGTCGAGCTGGTCGACGGCCGCACGATCGGCCGCGTGCGCGGCGCGGCGGCGAACGACTACACGGCCGGGGTGATCTGCGCCAAGGTTGCCCGCTATGCCGAGCGCATCCATCACGAGGACCGGCTGTTGAAGCCGCTGCAGCGTGTCGGCGCGAAAGGCGAGGGCGGTTGGCGCGAGATCGGCTGGGACGATGCACTCGACCTGGTGGCGGAGGAATTCCTCAAGGCCGAAGCCAAGCACGGATCGGAGGCGGTCTGGCCCTATCAATATGCCGGGACGATGGGCCTGGTGCAGCGCGACGGCATCCACCGCCTGCGCCACGCCAAGCGCTATTCCGGCCAGTTCGACACGATCTGCACCAACATGGCCTGGACCGGCTGGTTCGTCGGCGCCGGCGCGATGCGGGGCGCCGACCCGCGCGAGATGGCCAAGTCCGACTGCGTGGTGATCTGGGGCACCAACGCCGTGGCGACGCAGGTCAATGTCATGACCCACGCGGCGAAAGCCCGCAAGGAGCGCGGCGCTAGGATCGTCGTCATCGACATCTACGACAACGCGACCATGAAGCAGGCCGATTTGGCGCTGAAGCTCAGGCCCGGTACCGATGGCGCGCTCGCCTGCGCGCTGATGCACATCGCCTTTCGCGACGAAACGGCGGACCGGGATTATCTCGCCCGCTACACCGACGATCCGGCCGGACTCGAAGCCCATCTCGCGACCCGCACGCCGCAATGGGCGGCGGCGATCACGGGGCTCGGCGTCGAGGAGATCGAGGCCTTCGCGGCGCTGATCGGCCACACGCAGCGCAGCTATTTCCGCCTCGGCTACGGCTTTACTCGCCAGCGCAACGGCGCCGTGGCGATGCATGCGGCGATGTCGATCCCGGCGGTCTACGGCCATTGGCAATATGAGGGCGGCGGCGCCTTCCACTCCAACTCCGACATCTTCGGCCTCGACAAGAGCGAGATCATGGGCACCGCCTATCGCGACCCGTCGATCCGCTTTATCGACCAGTGCCGAATCGGGGCGGCGCTGACCGGCGATGCCGAGGCGCTGTGCGGCGGGCCGCCTGTCACCGCGATGCTGATCCAGAACACCAACCCGGCCAATGTCTGCCCTGACCAGCGGCTGGTGCGGCGGGGCCTTGCCCGGGACGACCTGTTCACCTGCGTCCATGAGCAGTTCATGACCGATACGGCGAAGCTCGCCGATCTGGTGCTGCCGGCGACGATGTTCCTGGAGCATGACGACATCTATCGCGGCGGCGGTCAGAACCACATCGTCCTGGGTCCGAAGCTCGTCGAGCCGCCGGAGACGGTGCGGGCCAACCATTTCGTCTTCGAGGAACTGGGCAGGCGCCTCGGCGTCGCCGACCGGCCGGGTTTCGGTCTGACCGAGCGCGACCTCATCGACAACATGGTGAAGGCAGCCGGCCACGCGGAGGGTTACGACGGGCTGAAGCGCGATCGCTGGATCGACTGCCAGCCGCCCTTCGCGGAGGCGCATTTCCTGAACGGTTTCGCCTGGCCGGACGGCAAGTTTCGGTTCAAGCCGGACTGGACCGGCGGCCATGCGCCGAACCGGCCGCCGGACAGCCTCGGGCCGCAGGGGCCGGTCGCGGGTCTGCCGATGTTTCCGGATCATGCCGAGCTGATCGAGGCGGCCGACGCGTCGCATCCTTACCGGCTCGCGACGTCACCGGCGCGGCAGTTCCTGAATTCCACCTTCGCCGAGACCACGGGCTCGCGCTCGCGGGAAGGGGCGCCCGAAGTCATGATCCATCCCGAAGACGCGGCGCGTGAGGGGTTGGTCCCGGGCGATATCGTGACGATCGGCAATGTGAGGGGCGAGGTCCGGCTGACGTTGGGCGTCAGCGAGACGGTGAAGCCGGGCGTTCTCGTTCATGAGGGGATTTGGGCGAATACCGATTTCCTCGACGGGGAGGGGATCAACACCCTCACCGGCGCCGATCCGGTGGCGCCCTTCGGCGGCGCGGCGTTCCACGACAATCGGGTGTGGCTGGGTACGGCGCCGAGACGATGACCATGCCGCGACACGACCGTTTTTGTGCGCCCAATGGTTTTTGCTGATACGTGGCGGACCAGGGAATCAAGGCTCGATAAAGCGTTCGGAATGACCCACAACTTGCAGCACGGGTCTCAACCTTTCGCGGTCTTGCTATTTCCGCATGAACGGACGGTCCTGCAACGCGATCCGTCAGCCGTATACCGCCGTCGCTGGCTCAGCCCCCGGCGGGCGCTTCGCGCCATTCCCGCAGCGGGAAGACGCGGTCATAGGCCCAGTTGAAGGCGAGAGCGTAGAACGCGTAGAAGGCGGCGAAACTGACATCCATCAAGAACGCCTCGACGACGCTGATCTGCAGATACAGCGCGATGACCGGCAGAAGGAAGGCCAGCAGACAGACCTCGAACAGAATCGCATGGATGACACGGATGAGCAGCGTCTTGCGTGTGCTCGAGCGCAGCCGCTGCATCAGATGATCAAAACCGAGGTTGTAGAGATAGTTCCAGATTGTCGCGGTCGTTGCGCCGATGACGGTGACAACGCCGATATCGGCGAAGGGTATATTAAACAGCCACGCGCCGATTGGCGTGGCCAGCGCCAGCCCGATGATCTCGAAGCTGATCGCATGGCGGATACGGTCGGCGGTTGAGCGCATGGCGACCCTCAGTTTCCGGAACCGGGTCGTCCCGGCAAAGTCATCTGGGAGAAAGGTCGTCCTTCTCGGCTCATATGGACCTGTGGCGGCGAATTGCAAAGCTTGCGCGTGCGGCGACAGGTTGAAAAAGACGACCTCAGCCGTTTGCCGGGCGTGCGAAGACACCAGAATATGCGGCGCGTCGGCCGTGTCATCGTCGACCGATTTCCGCGAGCCTTGGCGATCGCCGCCCGGCCGTTCGACATGCGCACGCGGCCGTCGAGCACCAGCCTCAGCGCGGAGCGATGAAGCTGGTGCTCATTGCCTGGCGGGTGCCTGGAGATCGGTCAGCGAAACCGGTACGAGATTTTTGCCCAGACGGTATGAAAGTCGATGTCATCGTCGAGGCGGCCGGTCGACCGCACGACACCGCTGGCGTCCACGAGTTCCGCGTGAGAGTCATCGCTGCCGAGGTTCGTGTACAAATACTCGGCGCCGACACTTATGTTCGGAGTAGCGAGGAATTCGGCGCCTCCACCGACTGTGTAGCCAAATTCATCCTCATCCGGCGAGCTGACCGGCGTTAGCCCGGCAACGACCGCTGGTGTATAGCTCTGCTTGACGTTCGCATAGGCAAGGCCGCCTGTCCCGTAGATGAGGGTCGAATCGAATGCCAGGCCGGCGCGGACCCGCGCCGTCGCGAGGAGGTCGATTTCGCGGGTCACGGAGGTCGTGTTCCCCAGGGTCGTGGTGACGCCGCGGGTCTCGCTAAAGTCGGCATAAGAGATGTCGGCGACGCCGCCGAGCACGAACGTCCCGTACTGGACGTCATGGCCGATATGGACGCCCCCGCCGAAGCCGTTGTCGGAGCTGTTGGTGAAGCGGTCGATGCCATCGCTCGGCTGGTTGAAGAGTCCGTCGACATTGTTGTCGAGCAGGAGATTGTTGGTGCCGTCGGTAAAGATGCCGCCGGCTTGCCCGCCGATCTAGAGGCCGGACCAGTCGTTCGCGGTCGCAACGACCTCCGGCGGTGGCGCCGTCGGAGCGTCGACCATGACGTCGGCCGCTTCGGCCGCGGCGGTGCCGAATAGGAAACTGGCGAATGTGAGGGTAGTAAGACGGCGCATGGTTCGATTGTCCTTCGCGGTGCCCGCGTTTTCAACAAAGGGAGGTTTAAGGCTCTGCTTCCATGATAGTAAGCATACTTTATGGTTACTATTTTGTTAATGTGCCGGGCTTTCGAAGTCACGTTCGGCAGAATGGTGGAGCCGCGCGATCCCAATTGTTGGTTCGCTTATTGCGCTCCAGATAGAGGTCTGGAGGTCGCGATCGCAAAATCTGCAATCGACCGGCCAATGCGACCTCAACCACTTCGCGCCTCCGGCGACACGAGAATATGCGGCGGGTTGGCCGTGTTGTCCTCCGCCGATTTTCGCGAGCCCTTGGTGATCGCGCGGCCATTCGACATGCGCACGGTGCCGTCGAGCACCAGCTTCAGCGCATGGGGATAAAGCCGGTGCTCGGCCCGTAACAGCCGCGCGCCCAGCGTCTCGGCGGTGTCGTCCGGCTCGATCGCGATCGCCGCCTGGGCGATGATCGGACCTTCGTCCATGCGATCGGTGACGAAGTGGACGGTGCAGCCATGCACCCGCATGCCCGTCGCCAGCGCTCGCGTGTGGGTGTCGAGGCCGGGAAACAGCGGCAGCAGCGACGGGTGGATGTTGACCAGACGTCCGCTGTAGCGCCGCACGAAACCTTCCGACAAAATCCGCATGTAGCCGGCAAGGCAGACGACGTCCGGCTTGAGGTCGTCCAAGGCCTTGAGGACCGCCGCCTCATGCTTGGCGCGATCGGCGAAGGCGCTCTGTTCGACGGCGATGGCCGTGATGCCCGAGCGCTCCGCCGTCTCCAGGCCCGGCGCGTCGGCGTGGTTGGCGATGACGCCGACGATCTGGCCGGGATAGGTCGGGTCCATGCAAGCGGCGGCCAAGGCGCTCATATTGGTGCCGCGACCGGAGATGAGGATCGCGATCCTCTGCCGGCGGACCGCGTTCATGGTAGCGGCAACGCGCCGTTGAAGGTCACCGCCGCGTCCTTGCGCGGCAGGATGCGGCCGAGGGGAACGACGGTTTCGCCGGCTTTCTGCAGGATCGCGCCGACCGTCGCCGCGTCGGCTTCGGAGACGACGACGATCATGCCGACGCCGCAATTGAAGGTGCGCAGCATTTCCAATTCCGCGATGCCGCCTTCCTTGGCGAGCCAGCCGAACACCGGCGGCACCGGAACCGCGAACAGGTCGATGTCGGCCCTCAGCGTATCCGGCAGGACCCGCGGAATGTTTTCGACAAAGCCCCCGCCGGTGATATGCGCCAGGGCCTTGATGCCGTTCGTCTCGGCGAAGGCCGCAAGCAGCGCTTTGACATAGATGCGGGTCGGCTCGATCAGGGCTTCGCCCAGCGTTCGCTCGGCGTCGAAGGGAGCCGGGTCATCATAGCGCGCGCCGGACCGCTCGACGATGCGGCGAACCAGCGAATAGCCATTCGAGTGAACCCCGGAGGAAGCGAGCCCGAGGATCATGTCCCCGGCTTCGATCGTACCGGCCGGAAGCAGGCGGCCGCGCTCGACCGCGCCGACGGCAAAGCCCGCCAGATCGTAGTCCTTCTCGGCATAAAGGCCCGGCATCTCGGCGGTTTCCCCGCCGATCAGAGCGCAACCGGCCTGGCGGCAGCCGTTCGCGATGCCCTTGACGATGGCCTCGCCCTCGGATGGGTCGAGCTGCCCTGTGGCATAATAATCGAGGAAAAACAGCGGCTCGGCGCCCTGGACCACGAGATCGTTGACGCACATGGCCACCAGATCGACGCCGATCGTCTCGTGCAGGCCGGTCTCGATGGCGATTCTGAGCTTCGTGCCGACGCCGTCATTCGCCGCGACCAGCAATGGGTCGTCGTAGCCCGCCGCCTTGAGGTCGAAGAGGCCGCCGAAGCCGCCGATTTCGCCGTCGGCGCCGCGGCGCCGGGTCGAGCGCACATGCGGCTTGATCCGCTGCACGAGATCGTTGCCGGCGTCGATATCGACGCCCGCGTCCCGGTACGTCAGAGAGTTGCTCGTGTCGGTCATGGTCCCCGCCCGTTTCCGCCGAGTTGACATGATAGCAGCCCGTGAGCAAGACCCGATGCCATGGCGCGAGGAATTGTCACGATGTGTCGGTGGGCGAGCGAGCGGATTTGTTCAATGACTTGCGCGGCCGCATGACCGTCCCGAATTTCATCTCGATCGCCCGGCTTCTCGGCGTCCCGATCCTCGTGTGGGCATTGATCGACGGCGATTGGCAACTTGCCTTTCTGATCTTCATCCTGGCC
This sequence comes from Aurantimonas marina, assembly GCF_017183135.1. Lineage (GTDB taxonomy): Bacteria > Pseudomonadota > Alphaproteobacteria > Rhizobiales > Rhizobiaceae > Aurantimonas > Aurantimonas marina. The sequence continues at coordinate 112,213 of NZ_JADDXW010000009.1, forward strand.
GGTGCTTCCGACGCCGTCGACGGGGTGATCGCCCGCCATTTCAATCAGCAGTCCACCCTCGGCCTTTACCTCGATCCGCTCGCCGACAAGGCTTTGCTGATTTCGGTTTTCGTCGGCCTCAGCCTGCTCGACCACCTGCCGGCCTGGTTGGCGGTCGCGGTGGTCAGCCGCGACCTTCTCATCATCGCCGCCGTGCTTCTGTCCTACGTCATGGGGCAGCCGGTAACGGTCCGTCCCCTGCTGGTTTCCAAACTGACGACGTTGGCGCAAATCATGCTGGCGGGAGTGGCGCTCGCCGAGCCGGCTTTCGGCTTGTCTCTGGGGAAATTCATCATCGTCCTCGTGGTGATCACCACGGTCTTGACCGGGCTCTCTGCCACCGCCTATCTCATCGAATGGCTTCGGCACATGGCCTCCGACGGTCATCCGAAGCGCGAGGAAGGCGACCCGACATGAGCGACCGAAGTGCGCTGATCCGCCGGCAGGTCTTGTTCTGGAGCATCGCCGCCTTTTTGCTGGTGCTGTTGCTATGGCTCTTTTCCGACATCCTCCTGCCCTTCGTGCTCGGTATGGTGATCGCCTATTTCCTCGATCCGGTCGCCGACTGGTTCGAACGCCGCGGCTTTTCGCGGGTGGCGGCGACGGTTGTCATTCTCATCCTTTTTGCGGCCATCTTCATTGCTGCGGTGCTGATCCTCGTGCCGGTGATCGGCAGCCAGACCGCAAGCTTTGCAGCGCGCGTGCCCGACTATCTCGATCGTCTGCAGGGCTTGGCTGCCGCCGCGCGAACCGGGCCGCTGGCGTTCCTGTTCTCCGGGGACGAAACCACACTGAAGCAGGATTTTGCCAATATCGTAAGTGAGGGAACGGGGTTCATCACCTCCTTCCTCGGCTCCGTCTGGCTCTCGTCACTGGCCGTAGTCAATTTCGTGGCCTTGTTCGTAGTGACGCCGGTCGTCGCCTTCTATCTCCTGCTCGACTGGGATCGGATGATCGCTAAGGTCGATTCCTGGGTACCGCGCCAGCACATCACGACCGTTCGGCATCTGGCGCGCGAGATCGACCGTTCTGTCGCCGGATTCGTTCGCGGCCAGGGCAGCGTCTGCCTGATTTTGGGAACCTTCTACGCCGTCGGACTGACGCTGACCGGGCTCAATTTCGGGTTGCTCATCGGCCTTTTCGCCGGGCTGATCTCGTTCATTCCCTATATCGGCTCGACTATCGGCCTGGTGCTCGCCGTCGGCGTGGCGCTGGTGCAGTTCTGGCCGGACTGGATCTGGATCGTCGCGGTGGCGGCGATCTTTTTTACGGGGCAGTTCTTCGAGGGCAATATCCTGCAGCCGAAGCTGGTTGGGGCGTCGGTCGGCCTGCATCCTGTCTGGCTGATGTTCGCGCTGTTTGCCTTCGGTGCGCTGTTCGGTTTCGTCGGACTTTTGATCGCAGTTCCCGCGGCTGCGGCGATCGCCGTGCTGGTCCGCTTCGCGATCTCGCGATATCTGCAGAGCGAGATGTATTTTGGCCGGCCTGCCTCCGCGGAGCATGTCAGACGCATTACCGCTGAAGATCTTCCGGCGCCGACGCCGACAGGCGCGCCCCGTCCGGGCGCTGGCGAATAGGGCGAGGCCGCTATGCCGTCGCAACTCCCCCTCGATCTCCCCCACGCCGCGTCGCTCGCCCGGGATGATCTCATCGTCTCGCCATCCAACCGTCTTGCCGTCGAAGCTGTCGACGCCTGGCCGCATTGGCGGCATTCGGTGCTAGTGATCGTCGGCCCGCCCGGAGCGGGCAAGACGCATCTTGCAAATGTATGGGCGGAGCGGGCAGGGGCGCGGACCGCGGAGGCCGGCGCTCTGGGCGCTCATCTCGACGAGCCGGGATTTCGCGTCGTCATTGATGGTCTCGAGCGCTTGCGTTTGTCGGAGACCGACCTGTTTGGCCTTGTCAACGCCGCGCGCCTGGGCACCGGGAGCATCCTTGCGACAAGCCGGACACCGCCGGCGGGGATGGCATTCACGCTGCGCGATCTTCGCTCGCGCCTTTGCGCGGCAACGCTCGCCGAGCTTGGGGCCCCCGACGACGACTTGCTGACCGGTGTCCTGGTCAAACTTTTCGCCGATCGCCAGCTCGATATTGCGTCGAAATCGATCCGTTATCTGGTCGAGCGCATGGAGCGCTCGCTCGATTCGGCCCGTCGGATCGTTGCGGCCGTCGATCGCGAGGCGCTGGCCTCGAAGGAGCGCATCAGCACACGTCTTCTCAAACGGGTGCTTGACCGCGAGAGTGAAGCGGTGCGTCATCAGACGGTCGTGCCGGCCCGCTACCCGGTCGCGACGGAGGACTGATCATGGATACCGCATCACCGACGCCCCGGGCCAAATCTAGGAAACCCCGCACGCGCAAGCCTGTGGCCGGCGCGGCGAGAGACGGGCAGGCGACAGCAGCCGGCGATCAGCTTGACACGCCGGTGCGAAGCGGATCCGCTGCCACCTCGACGATCCCGGAACAGGATAGGGGCACGACAACGCCGATCATGTCGGAGGCGTCCGTCATCCTCGAAACCCCCCCGGCCGACGTGGAGACCGCGGCGAACGTCGATCGGACGACCGAAAGCGAGTTGCCGGCGGACCGTTTCATCAACCGGGAGATTTCGTGGCTTCAGTTTAACCGCCGCGTGCTCGAGGAATCGCAGAACATCTCGCATCCACTGCTCGAGCGCGTTCGCTTCCTGTCGATCTCGGCTGACAATCTCGACGAATTCTTCATGGTTCGGGTGGCCGGTCTCGCCGGTCAGGTGCGCGAAAAGATCACCGTCCGCAGCATCGACGGCCTGACGCCGCAGGAACAGCTCGACCGCATTCTTGACGATGTGGGTCATCTGCAGGGAGAGCAACAGGCATCGCTGGCCGAGCTCGTCAAGGAATTACGGCAGGAGGGCATCCAGATCGTCGGCGCCGGAGATCTCAAGCGCGACGACCGAGCCTGGCTGGAGAAGCATTTCGACGAGACGATCTTTCCGGTCCTGACGCCGCTGTCGGTGGATCCGGCGCATCCGTTTCCATTCATTCCCAATCTGGGCTTCTCGATCGCTCTCGCTCTTCTGCGCGAACGCGATTCCCAGCCGATGAGCGCGCTTTTGCGGCTGCCGCCGGCGCTGCAGCGATTTATCGAGATGCCGCCGACTGACAAGGGGCTCCTCCGTCTGGTGCCGCTGGAGAGCATTGTGGCATTGTTCATAGGCCGGTTGTTTCCGGGGTACAGGGTCAAGGGCGCCGGGACCTTCCGCATCATCCGCGACAGCGATATCGAAGTCGAGGAAGAGGCCGAGGATCTCGTCCGCCATTTCGAAAGTGCCTTGAAGCGGCGACGGCGCGGGTCGGTGATCCGGATCGAGTTCGATTCGGTGATGCCGGCGGTGCTTCGCAATTTCGTGGCGGGCGAACTGTCGGTGCCGGATTCGCGTGTCTCGGTCATGGACGGGATGCTGGCGCTGGATTCGGTCTCGCAGATTTGCCGGCTGCCGCGCGATGATCTGAAATTTAAACCCTACATCCCGCGCTTTCCCGAGCGAATTCGCGAACACAATGGCGACTGCTTCGCCGCCATCCGGGAAAAGGATATCATCGTCCATCACCCATACGAATCCTTCGATGTGGTGGTGCAGTTCCTTCGGCAGGCCGCGCAGGACCCGAACGTCATCGCGATCAAGCAGACGCTTTATCGCACGTCGAACGAATCGCCGATCGTGCGGGCGCTTGTTGACGCCGCCGAATCCGGAAAGTCGGTGACGGCACTGGTCGAGTTGAAGGCGCGGTTCGACGAGGAGGCCAATATCCGCTGGGCCCGCGATCTCGAGCGGGCGGGCGTCCAGGTCGTCTTCGGATTCATTGAGAAAAAGACCCATGCCAAGCTGTCACTGGTGGTGAAGCGTGAAGACGGCAGGCTGGTCAACTTCGTCCATATTGGCACCGGCAACTACCATCCGATCACCGCGAAGATCTATACGGACCTGTCCTACTTCACCGCCGACCCTGACATCGCGCACGACGTCCAGCTGGTGTTCAACTACATCACGGGCTACGCTGAGCCGGCAGAGGTGAAGAAGCTCGTGATCTCTCCGCTGACCATGCGCAGCCGCATCATCAGTCTTATCGAGGGCGAGGTGGCTCATGTGCGGGCGGGTCGTCCGGGCCAAATCTGGATGAAGATGAATTCGCTGGTCGATCCCGCGATCATCGACGCGCTCTACAGGGCGAGCCAGGCCGGTGTCGAGATCGACCTCGTCGTACGCGGAATCTGCTGTTTGCGACCCCGTGTGCCCGGCCTGTCCGACAATATCCGCGTCAAGTCGATCGTTGGCCGCTTCCTTGAGCACAGCCGGATCTTCTGCTTCGGCAACGGGCAGGGGCTGCCCTCCGAAGCCGCGATCGTCTATATGGGATCGGCCGACATGATGCCGCGCAATCTGGACCGTCGGGTCGAGACACTGGTGCCCATCACCACGCCGACCGTCCACAGTCAGGTGCTGTCGCAGATCATGCTGGGCAATATTCTCGACAATCAACAGAGCTGGTCGGTAGCCGCCGATGGAACGTCGCGCCATATCGTCCCTTCGCCGGGCGAACAACCGTTCAACGCCCAACGCTATTTTATGACCAACCCGAGTCTCTCGGGGCGCGGGAAAGCACTGAAAACGGATGCCCCAAAACTCATCGCGCGGCAGCGCGCGGACCACGCGCGTCTCGACTGAGCCGATGGCTCAGGGTCGGCTACAGGATCGCCGACCCGCCGGCGTCGTCGACATCGGATCTAACTCCGTTCGTCTGGTGATTTACGAAGGCAATTGCCGGACCCTGACGGTCCTGTTCAACGAAAAGGTTCTGAGCGGGCTGGGCAAAGGGCTGGCTCAGACCAGTCGCCTCGATCCTCAAGCCATCGAAAGCGCGTTGGCTGCCCTTAGACGCTTTCGCAAATTGGCCGAGCAGGCCAATGTGGTCGAACTCTATCCGATCGCGACTGCGGCCGCGCGCGAAGCCCAGAACGGACCGGATTTCATCACCGCGGCGGAAGAAGCGATCGGTTCGCCGATCGTGATCCTGTCGGGCGCCGACGAGGCTCGCTATGCGGCCGAGGGTGTGCTGGCGGGTTTTTACTCGCCGAGCGGCATCGGCGGCGACCTCGGCGGCGGCAGCCTCGAGTTGGTCGACATTCATGACGGGCAGTTCGAAGGGGGGCTCACCCTGCCGCTCGGCGGTTTGCGGCTGCGCGATCTCGCGGAAGGCGATCTTTCACGGGCACAAGCGATCGCCGATAGCCATCTGGCCGCCTGCGGTCTTGCGGGAAAAGCCGAGGGGCGTTCCTTCTTCGCCGTCGGCGGCACATGGCGCAATCTCGCCAAGCTTCATATGGCGCAAACCAAATACCCGTTGCATGTCATGCATGGCTACGAAATCGACGCCTCCGGCATCGAGGATTTCCTCGACTCCATCGTGCGTGGCGATCCTGAGAAGCTGTCGGGAATCGGGGCAGTCTCCAAGTCGCGCCGGCCGCTGCTGGCCTATGGCGCCGTCGCGCTGAAAAGCGTAGTGCGCCATCTCAAGCCGTCGAAGATCGTAATGTCGGCGCTCGGCGTCCGTGAGGGCTATCTCTATTCGCTGCTGTCGAAGGAGGAAAAAAGCAAGGATCCGCTGATCGAATCGGCGCGGGAATTATCGATCCTGCGTTCGCGCTCGCCCGCCCATGCGCTGGAACTCGTCGAATGGAGCCGGCGCACCTTCGAAGCATTCGGAATCGAGGAAACGGACGACGAGGAGCGGCTGCGCGAGGCCGCCTGCCTTTTGGCCGACATCGGCTGGCGCGCCCATCCGGACTATCGCGGCAAGCAATCCCTCTCGATCATTGCCCATGCCGCCTTTCCGGCAGTCGATCATCGCGGCCGGGCCTATCTCGGCCTGACCAACTACTACCGGCACGAGGGCAGTTTCGAGCAGATGCAACTGCCAGAACTCGAGCGCCTGATCGAGGAGCGACTGATGACGCGTGCCCGCATTCTCGCATCGCTGTTTCGCGCGACCTATCTGTTGACGGCGTCAATGCCCGGCGTGCTCGATCAACTGAAATGGGCGCAGGATCCACGCGGGGGCTTCACGCTGGTAATTCCGCGAGCGCTTGCCGCGCTGATCGGGGAGCGGCCTGAAGGCCGCCTCCAGCAATTCGCCAAGACCGTGGATAAGACGCTACGCATGGAGGCGCGGTAGACGCGCGAGCTCACGCATCTCCTTCCAGCGCGACCACTTCGACCTTGCGGTTGCGATAGACGAGGGCGGTCTCGCCTTGCAGCAGCCCGAGCGCCCGTTCGCCGAAAATCTCCCTGCGCCAGCCCGACATTGCCGCGATTCCGGCTTCCTCACCCTTCCAGGCAAGTTTTTCCAGGTCGTCACCCGAAGCGATCATCTTGGCCGCGACGCCCTTTTCCTCGACGACGATCTTCAGCAGGACCTTGAGGAATTCGACCGCCGCCGCGGTGCCCTCGGGCAGTTGCCGCGAGCGGGGGATGGGGGGCAGGTCCGATTTCGGCACTGCCAATGCCCGGCCCACTGCCGCGATGATCTCCCGTCCGGCGGCACTGCGTTCGAATCCCTTCGGGATCGTCCGCAGGCGGCCGAGTGCCTGCTCGTCTCTCGGTTGCTGCTGGGCGATCTCGTAAATCGCATCGTCCTTGAGGATACGCCCGCGCGGCTTGTCGAGATCGCGCGCTTCGCGTTCGCGCCAAGCGGCGAGTTCCTTCATCACCTGCAGTTCGATCGGTTTGCGTACCCGCAGCTTCAACCGCTTCCAGGCATCGTCCGGGTGCAGGTCGTAGGTGGCCGGGTCCGCCAGGATCGCCATTTCCTCGGCCAGCCAGTGACTGCGGTCGTCGGCCTCCAACTGCCTGGACAACTCGCGATAGACGTCGCGCAGATAGGTGACGTCGGCAAGCGCATAGGTCAGCTGTTGTTCGCTGAGTGGGCGGCGGCGCCAGTCGGTGAAACGCGACGTCTTGTCGATTCGTCCATCGGTGGTCCGGGCAACCAGTTGGTCATAGGCGATCGATTCGCCAAAACCGCAGACCATGGCGGCAACCTGGGTGTCGAAAAGCGGCACTGGCAGGATGCCGCCGAGCTTGTAGACGATCTCCAGATCCTGCCGCGCCGCGTGGAACACCTTCACCACGCTCTCGTCGGCCATCAGGTCGAAGAACGGCGCCAGGTCGATGCCGCCGGCGAGCGGGTCCACCAGCACGGCGAGATCTTCCGACGCCATCTGGATGAGGCAGAGCTCCGGCCAGAAGGTCGTCTCGCGGATGAACTCGGTGTCGACGGTGATGTATTCGGCGTTGGCGAGGTCGGAGCAGGCCTTGGCAAGGTCCGCGGTCGTGGTGATCATTTGCATCCGATATCCTTAGCCCGATCGCGTTGCCGTGCGAAAGGCGGATGCGTCACAACGCCCGCGAAATCTTGACAGGACGAAAGCTGCGTGCGCTTGTCCCCCGCGATTCAGTCAAGCCGCCAAACCGAGCCTGCGCGCGCCGACGTGCGGCCGGCCCAGGACCAGATCCAAGAGAGTATGCCATGCACCGCTATCGCAGTCACAGCTGCGCCGCCCTTCGCAAGGACGATGTCGGAAAAACCGTGCGTCTGTCCGGCTGGGCCCACCGAATCCGGGATCATGGCGGCCTGTTGTTCATCGATCTGCGCGATCATTACGGCTTGACGCAAGTGGTCGTGGATCCCGATTCGCCGGCCTTCGCGGTGGCGGAAACGGTGCGCGGTGAATGGGTGATCCGCGTCGATGGCGAGGTGAAGGCGCGCTCGGAAGACACCGTCAACGCCAAGCTGCCGACCGGCGCGATCGAAGTGTTCGCGCGCGAGATCGAAGTGCTGTCGGTCGCTAAGGAACTGCCGCTGCCGGTGTTTGGCGAGCCGGAGTACCCCGAGGATATTCGGCTGAAATACCGCTTTCTCGACCTTCGCCGCGAGACGCTGCACAAGAACATGATGCGGCGCACGCAGATCGTCTCGAAAATGCGCCAGCTGATGGGCGAGGCCGGTTTCTTCGAGTTCCAGACCCCGATCCTGACGGCCTCCTCCCCGGAGGGCGCGCGCGATTTCCTGGTGCCGTCGCGGCTCCATAACGGCCTGTTCTACGCGCTGCCGCAGGCGCCGCAGCAATACAAGCAACTGATCATGATGTCGGGCTTCGACCGCTACTTTCAGATCGCGCCATGCTTTCGCGATGAGGACCCGCGCGCCGACCGGTTCTATGGGGAGTTCTATCAGCTCGACGTCGAGATGAGCTTCGTCGAGCAGGAGGACATCCTGCAAACGATGGAGCCGGTGATCCGAACCGTGTTCGAGAGCTTCGCCGACGGCAAGCCGGTCAGTCAGACATTTCGGCGGATTCCCTTCGCCGAGTCGGTGCGCAAATACGGCACCGACAAGCCGGACCTTCGCAATCCGATCGAGATGGAAGGCGTGACCGAGCATTTCGCCGGCTCCGGTTTCAAGGTCTTCGCCAACATGATCGCCAACGATCCGGCGGTCGAGATTTGGGCGATCCCGGCGAAGACCGGCGGCTCGCGCGCCTTCTGCGACCGGATGAATTCCTGGGCGCAGGGCGAGGGGCAGCCGGGCCTCGGCTATATCTTCTGGCGCGAGGAGGGGGGCAAACTCGCCGGTGCCGGTCCGCTTGCCAAGAACATCGGCGAGGAGCGGACCGAGGCGCTGCGCACTCAACTCGGCCTGGAAGCTGGCGACGCCTGCTTCTTCGTCGCCGGGCGGCCGGACGCCTTCGCGGCCTTCGCCGGCGCCGCACGAACGCGGGTCGGCGAGGAACTGAATCTCATCGATCGCGACCGGTTCGAGCTGGCCTGGATCATCGATTTCCCCTTCTACGAATGGCAGGAGGAGGAAAAGAAGGTCGATTTCGCCCACAATCCCTTCTCGATGCCCCAGGGTGGCATGGACGCGCTGCAGGGCGACGAACCGCTGGCAATCAAGGCATTCCAGTACGACATCGTCTGCAACGGCTTCGAGATCGCGTCCGGCGGCATTCGCAACCACCTACCCGAGACCATGGTGAAGGCTTTCGAGATCGCCGGCTATTCGAAGGCGACGGTGGAAGAGCGCTTCGGCGGTCTCTATCGTGCCTTCCAGTACGGCGCGCCGCCCCATGGCGGCATGGCGGCGGGCGTCGACCGCATCGTCATGCTTCTGTGCGGGGCCAAGAACCTGCGCGAGATCGCCATGTTCCCGATGAACCAGCAGGCCCACGATCTTCTGATGGGTGCGCCCAACGAGGCGAGTCCGGCTCAGCTGCGCGAACTCGGCCTGCGCCTGGCGCCGGCGGCGAAAAACTGATCGGGCGCTCCCCTCCGCGAAAGGCGTGGAGGGGAGTGCTTGCCGAATTGGAAATCGGCCCTGTTGAGTTGGCCGCCAGCGCTCAATCGTTGGCGCTGACGGTAAGCGAGAGCACGCTCGGCAGGGTCTGCGGTGCGCCCATCGCCGCGCCGATCAACTGCGTCGCGGGTACCGGATTGGCCGGGTCGATACTGATTGAAAAGGATTTCGGATCGTTGAGATAGGCCGTCACCGCATCGGTGACGTCCTTTTGGAATTCGGGATTCTGCAGATAGGACAGGAACACCGGCAACATGCCGGTAAGCCCTTGGATCAACTGCTCGCGCGTCTGTCCGTTTTTCCCAGCGTAGTAGTCGAGCAGCTTGCCGGTCAGCGAATCGTCGACGAAGGTAATCTCGGCCGAGTTGAGATAGAGCTGCGAGATCAGCCCCATGACCGCCATGCCGGAGGCCTGCTGATTGTCCGGATTGGCGGCCATCTGCTGCTGCAGTTGCTGCAGCGACTCGATGAAGGCTGGCGTATAGCCCGAAATTCCATAGGTGAAGGACAGGCTGCCAGCGTCCTTCACGTCGATGTCGAATGGATCGAGTTTGAGGAGGCCGCTGGTGGGGTTCCAGATAGCGGAACCGGCGATTGTGCCGCTCAGCGTGCCGTAACCGACCTCCTGGACCGCTTTCGTGGCTTCGGCGTCTTCTCCAGTGGTGAGGTCGGCGGTAAAATTGCCGAGATCGAGCTCGGCGGTGAAGGTGCCGTCGTCGCCGATCTCATTGCCGATCGACGCGTCTGCTAGGCTGAAGACCGTCTTGCCGTCCTTCTCGACGTCGACCGAGCCGATCTTGGCCCCCTCGAAATAGAAGTCGGAGAATGTCATCGCCGCCGGTACGTCGGTTACAGCCGTGCCGACCAGCTCCATGCCCTCGATCACGATCCCGCTGATGCGCGTGCGCACGCCATCCTGGGTCTCGTCGAAGTCGGGAAACGCGATCCGCTTGACGTCCCATCCGTCAGCCGTGGAGCCGGAGACGTTCTCGAATGTAATCTCGGCGACCTTGCCTTTCTCATCAGCTTTCGCCCCCGAGACGCCCTTCAGGACGACATTGTCGCCGTCGGCCTCCGCGCTATCGAAAGTCAGCGACATGTTCTGCTTCTGCGCGACGGCCTTGAGCCGCTCGGCAAAGGCCTCGGCGTCGACCGCGAAAGCCGACGCCGAGCTTAGTAGCAGCAGCGTCGTCGTGGCGATGGAGATGCCTGTTCTGGCGAGCATGAGAGAACCTTTCGCTTGAAACTGAGCGCGCTACGGCGCGATGAGAATGTGGGCCGTTGTCGCGCATTATTGTAGGACGGAAGCCCGGTCGCGATAAGGGGAGGTGCGGCGAGCGACGGAATTAAGGCGTTCGCGCTCGTGGCGTACTGACAAATGCTTGAATAACCACGTTCCGGTGTTGTTCCGGTCGCCCTCGTGTCCTAGACCAGCCCCATGGGCAAGGCTGTAGAGCCGCCGTCGGGCGGTGGCAACATCGAAGCGATCGACCTGAAGGCGGCACTCGAGGAGCGTTACCTCGCCTATGCGCTGTCGACGATTATGGGCCGGGCGCTTCCCGACGTCCGTGACGGCCTCAAGCCGGTCCATCGGCGGATTGTTCACGCCATGCGCGTTTTGCGGCTCGATCCTGGCCAAGGCTATAAGAAATGCGCCCGCATCGTCGGCGACGTCATGGGCAAGTTCCATCCGCACGGAGACGCGTCGATCTATGACGCGCTGGTGCGGCTGAGCCAGGACTTTGCCATCCGCTATCCGCTGATCGACGGTCAGGGCAATTTCGGCAATGTCGATGGCGATAGCCCGGCGGCGATGCGCTACACCGAAGCGCGCATGACCGACGTCGCGACGCTGCTCCTGCGCGGCATCGACGAGGACGCGGTCGATTTTCGCGCGACCTACAATGAGGAGGATCAGGAGCCGATCGTCCTGCCGGGGGCGTTCCCCAATCTCTTGGCCAACGGCTCGTCAGGCATCGCGGTCGGAATGGCGACGTCGATCCCGCCGCACAACGCCGCCGAACTCTGCGACGCCGCGCTCAAGCTGATCGACAATCCGGACGCCTCGACCGATGCGTTGCTACGCTTCGTGCAGGGTCCGGACTTTCCCACCGGCGGCGTGATCGTCGACAGTCCCGCCCAGATCCGCGAAGCCTACGACAGCGGCCGCGGCTCGTTCCGTGTTCGGGCTCGCTGGGAGACCGAGGACCAGGGCCGCGGCGCCTATGTCGTGGTGGTCACCGAAATCCCGTACCAGGTGCAGAAGTCGCGGCTGATCGAAAAGATCGCCGAACTGCTGCAAGCGCGCAAATTGCCGCTGCTGGCCGACATCCGCGACGAATCGGCAGAGGACGTGCGCGTCGTCATCGAGCCGAAGAGCCGGACCGTCGATCCAGAACTCTTGATGGAATCGCTGTTCCGGCTGACCGATCTGGAATCGCGCATCCCGCTGAACATGAACGTCCTGTCCGGCGGCAAGGTGCCGAAGGTCATGTCGCTCAAGGAGGTGCTGGCCGAGTGGCTCGCCCATCAGCGCGAGGTGCTGGTGCGGCGGGCGCGCTATCGGCTCGGTCAGATCGAGCGGCGGCTGGAGGTGCTGGCCGGCTATCTGATCGCCTTTCTCAACCTCGACGAGGTGATCCGGATCATCCGCGAGGAGGACGAGCCGAAGGCAGTGCTGATCCGCACCTTCGAACTGACCGACGTGCAGGCCGAGGCAATCCTCAACATGCGCCTTCGCTCCTTGCGCAAGCTGGAGGAATTCGAGCTCAGACGCGAGTTCGACCGACTCACGGAAGAGAAAGCTGAAAAGGAAGCGCTGCTCGCCTCCGACGACAAGCAATGGTCATCGGTTGCCGGCGAGATCCGCGAGGTCCGCGAAACCTATTCCAAGAAGACCAAGCTCGGACGCCGCCGCACGCTCTTCGCCGACGCGCCCAACCGGGCTCTCGACGACATTGCCGTCGCGCTGATCGAGAAGGAGCCGGTGACCGTCGTTCTGTCCAAAAAGGGATTCCTGCGGGGCATGCGGGGGCATCTGGCGGATTTCTCGACATTGACCTTCAAGGAAGGCGACGGTCTGAAGCTCGCCTTCCATGCGATGACGACCGACAAGCTGGTGTTTCTGTCGACGGGCGGACGGGCGTTCACGCTCGGCGCCGACAAGCTGCCGGGCGGGCGCGGGCAGGGCGAGCCGATTCGTCTCGCCTTCGACTTCGACGACGAGCAGGACATCGCCATCGCTTTCGTGGCTGATCCCGACCGCCGCCGCCTGCTGGTCTCATCCGACGGCAATGGCTTCATCGTCGCGGAGACCGATATGCTGTCGGCGACGCGCAAGGGCAAGCAACTGATGAATCTGTCCGGCAAGACCGCGCTGTCGCTGGCACCGACGGTGGGCGATGGCGATCACGTCGCGATCGTCGGCGAGAACCGCAAGCTGCTGGTCTTCCCGCTGGCGCAGGTAGCGCAGATGGCGCGCGGCAAGGGCGTGCGGCTGCAGCGTTACAAGGATGGCGGGGTCTCGGACGCCAAGGTCTTCCGGATGGCGGGCGGCCTGGTGTGGTCGGATTCCGCCGGCCGGATGTTTACCCGCTCCGAAGCCGAACTTCTGGAATGGCGCGGCGACCGGGCGCAGGCCGGCCGTCTGGTGCCGAAGGGCTTTCCGAAGACCAACAAGTTCGAAGGCTGAGCTCGCCGCACATTGCGTCGGCTCGACAGGTGGCTGGGTTAGCGCCTGCCGCTCCCGTCACACGTGGCGGGATGCGACCGCGATGCTGCGCCTCCGGGAGCGCCGCGCGCGGCCGAGTTCGACGAGCGAGTGCACCACGAGCGTTCCGACGACGACGATGCCGCCGGCAAGCGCCAGATCCGTTGGCCGCTCGGCGAACACCATCCAGACCCAGACGGGCGCGAGCACGGTCTCGACCAGATAGGCCATGGACACGATCGGCGCCGGCACGAACATCGGCCCGAGCGCGAGGCAGATCAACGCGATGGGAATGATCACCGCGCCATTCAGCGCCAGCCAACCGATCGCTTCGGAATGGATGCCCTCGGCCGCGACGAAGGGGGCGGCGATCAGCGCCGGCAGGAAGGCGCCGAGCGCCGCGGCGTAACGCATGTCGGTGCGGCTGCGTCGGGCAAGCGTGATCGCGAGGGCGATGAGGAAGGCGGTGGCGAGCGCGGCGAGGTCGCCCATCCAGTTACCGGTCTCGAAGCCGGCTCCGATGATCAGCAGAACGCCGAAGAGGGTTGCGGGAATGGCCAGCAGCGTCGGTGTCGACGGCCGCTCGCCGACCAGCCGCCAGGACAGGATCGCCGAAAACATCGGATTGAAGGCAAGGATGAAGACGACGTTGCCGGCGCTCGTGTTGAAGACCGAAAAGACGAAGCTCGCGGCCGCGAGAGAATAGATGCCCGTGACAACAAGCCCCGCGCGCCCGGCGATCAGTTTCTGGCCGCGCGGGAACAGCGCGCGGTCGATCCGCCAGATGAGCACCGCCGCAAGACAAGTGAGGGCGCCGCGCACCAGCAGGACGGTCCAGAAGGCGCTCTCCGACAACCGGATGAGCGGAATATCGAAAGACAGGACGAAACCGCCGAACCCGACAAGCGCGAGGCCCTGCGCGTAGGATGACGACGACGATACACTCGCTTGCGGCGGGACAGACATAAAATTCCGTAATGAACGAGGGGCGCCGCCGGACCGTGCCGATACGCTTCACCTTAGCAGTTTCGCGAGCGACGGCGAAACACGGCGGCCGGAAATGCGCATCCGACGACGCGCCGCTCAGCCAGCGTAGCGCTCCCAGCCCTTGGGCATCAGGTGCTCCTGCGGCTGAAACCGGATCTTGTAGTCCATCTTCGACGAGCCGTTCACCCAGTAGCCGAGATAGAGATAGGGCAGGCCGAGATTCCTGGTCCGCTCGATATGGTCGAGGATCATGTAGGTGCCCAGGCTTCTGGACCTCTCCTCCGGCTCGAAGAACGAGTAGACCATCGACATTCCGTCGCCCATCACGTCGCTGAGCGCGACGCCGACGAGATCGCCGTCAGACTGCTCGCTGAAGAACGAATCCGGTCCCCGCAGGCGATATTGGACCAGCCGCGTGTCGACCTGGCTGTCTTCGACCATCATCGCGTAGTCCAGGACGCTCATCTCCGACATCCCGCCATGGGTATGCCGATCGTCGAGATAGCGGCGAAACAGCGAATACTGTTCGCTCGACGGAGCCGGCATGCCCATACGGCCGACCAGATCCTGGTTGCGCGCCAAGATTCGGCGCATAGAGCGGCTCGGCCTGAACTCGTCGACCAGTATGCGGACGGAAACGCAAGCTCGACAGGATTCGCAGGCCGGCCTGTAGGCAATGTTCTGGCTTCGCCGGAATCCGCCCTGGCTGAGGAGGTCGAGCAGGCTCGGGGCGCGCTCGCCGACGAGGTGCGTGAACACCTTCCGCTCGGCCTGACCTGTGAGATACGGGCAGGGGGAGGGCGACGTGAGGAAGAATTGCGGCGTTTGCGGGTGATGAACTGTCACTGCCGGCGCGCCTCCCTCATAGTGCATAATACCATGGTGCCACGATCGAGAATGTTAACCACACGAGGATCACAAGGGGAACACCGGCTTTGGCGAAGTCGATGAAGCGATAGCGCCCCGGCCCCATGACCAAGAGGTTGGTCTGATAGCCGATCGGTGTTGCGAAGGATGCATTGGCGGCGAAGATGACGCAGGCGAGAAACGCCTCCGGCGATGCTCCCAATCGCCGCGACAGGTCGAGCGCGATTGGCGTGAAAAGAACGGCAGTTGCGTTGTTGGATAGCAGATTCGTCATGATCGCGATCACCAGAAAGAGGGCGGACAGGATCGCCCATGGCGCCAGTCCCGCCAGCGCCGCGACGGCAGCCTCGGCAATCATCGCGGCGCCGCCCGTTCGTTCCAGCGCCACCGCGGCGGCGATCGATGCGCCGATCAGCATGAAGATCGATCGATCGACCGCGCGCGCCGCTTCGCCGACAGTCAGGCATCCGGTGGCGACCATCAAGAGGGCGCCCACAACTGCAAGCACCTCGATGGGAAGGGCACCGGTCGCCGCCATGAGGACGATGGCGAAGAAGATGGAGGCGGCCAGACCCGCCTTGGCGCTCTGCGGAATCGTTTGGGCGGAATATTCCAGCAGCAGCAGGTCGTGGTTGCCCCTCAGCTTCGCGATCGCACTCGCCCGACCGCATAACAGCAAGGTGTCGCCGGGCTCCAACCGGATTTCCGACAGCGCGGAGCGCGCCATGCGGCTCTTGCGCTGAAGGCCGAAGAGCGTGATGCCGAACTGGGTGCGCAGGCCCGAATATTGCATCGTGCGACCGGCATAGCGCGATCCCGGCGCGACCACGGCCTCCGCCATGACCATGTCCGGACCGATCTTGTTGGTCGGGTCGCTCAAAGTTTCCGCCGAGGGGTCCAGCGTCTTGATCGTCAGATTGCCGGTGGACAGTGCCTTGGAAAAGGCGCGCCGCGTGGCCGTCACGATCAGACGATCGCCGACCGCCAGCGTGACGTCGTCGAAGGGGGGCAGGATCGTCTGTTCGCCGCGCAGGATCATGCGCGGCATCAGATCGCCGAGGCCGGGGAAAAGGCCCGCTCTGGCCGTGAGCCATTCGAAGGCATGGCCTTCGGTAATGTCGATCTCGCCGAGGAACTGCTTACCGCCCGAATCCGCGACGCGGCCTTCGGATCCTTGTCGCGGCGTGAGAATGCGCGGCATGAAGCGGATCACGTAAATTCCGCCGACGACCGCAATTGCGAGACCCGGCACAGTGATGTCGAAAAAGTTGATCTCGATGCCGGAGCGGGCGGCGACGCCTGCGACCAGAAGGTTGGTGGACGAACCGATCAGCGTCGTCATGCCGCCGAGAATCGACAGAAAGGACAACGGCATGAAGACGTGGGCCGGGGAGATGCCGCGCTGGGTCGCCAGCATGGTCAGGATCGGAATGAAGATGACGACGACCGGAGTATTGTTGAGGAACGCCGAAAGCAAGGCCGCGCTGAGCAGCACAATGACGATGGCGCGCGCGCCGACGGAGCCGCCGATCTCGGTCAGCCACTGCGTCGGTCGCGCCATGGCGTCGGTGGCGAATAGCCCCTGTCCGACAATCAGCAGCGCCAGCACCGTGATCAAAGCAGGATTGGAAAATCCCGAAAGCAGGTCGCCGCTCGTGACCGCGAAGCCGGCGGCATCGCGATAGGGCGAAATCGCAAAGAGAAGCAGGAAGGCACTGAGGGACGCGGCGGCGACGGCTTCGATCGGCCATCGTTCCCACGCGTAGCCGACGACACTCACCAGGATGAGCAGGTAAGTGGCCCAGACGTGTATCGAATCCATGTGACGCCGCGTTCCGTTGACCGCGGAACCTTATCGTTCTCCGCCACCTCGTTGGCAACCTGCGTCTCTTCCAGTCCTGGCTCAACGATCACGGACGACGACGGTGCCCAGCAGAAGGTCATGCAGCAGCTGCTTGCGGGTGGTGAACAGGCTGACCAGCAGAACGAGCGGGGTCAGGATCGAGGCCGAGGCCCAAAACAGGACGCCGTGAAGAACGGCGACGGCAGGATCGACGCGTTCGCCGTCGAGGCGCGCGACATGAACGCCGGCAAAACGCATGCCCGGAGTGGCCTGCCTGTCTCCGCCCATGGTGAAGCCGATATAGATGATCGCAATCACTGGCAGCAGCACCGCATAGAGACCCCAGGCGATCCCCAGTGTGACGATGCCGAGCAGGAAGACCAGAACCGCGGCCGGCACCGACAGGAAAAGCACCAAGGCATAGTCGATAATGAAGGAAGCGATCCGCCGTGTCCGCACGCCCTCGTAAAGGCGAGGCAGATCCAGATCGGTGGTCGCAAAGTCGTTCGACGGGTTGGCGGCTCGGTCCATCACGGCAGGCCCTCTGTCATCCTGGTTGCGTGACGCTGAGATGGGGACCCTGGGTCGATGGCGCAACTTGGTGCCGCCTTCCCAAAGGACGGCTCAGCGACCGCGCAGCATTTCGGCGACCTGCGGCGAGAAATAGCTGAGCACGCCGGCGGCCCCCGCCCGTTTGAAGGCGGCTAGGCTCTCCATCATCGCCCGATCGCCGTCGAGCCAACCATTTTGCGCTGCCGCCACGATCATCGCGTATTCGCCTGACGTCTGATAGGCGAAGGTCGGCACACCGAGTTCGCCCGCCAGGCGGCTGACGATGTCGAGATAGGGCATGCCCGGCTTGACCATGATCATGTCGGCGCCTTCGGCAATGTCCTGCGCCGCCTCGCGAATCGCCTCGTCGGAATTGCCGCAATCCATCTGATAGGTGCGCTTGTCGCCCTTGAGCATGGAGCCCGAGCCCACCGCGTCGCGAAATGGCCCATAGAAGGCCGAGGCGTATTTCGCCGCGTAGGACATGATCAGCGTGTCGCGATGGCCGGCCGCGTCGAGTGCCGCGCGGATGCAGGCGACCCGGCCGTCCATCATGTCGGAAGGGCCGATGATGTCGCACCCCGCGTCCGCCTGTACGACCGCCTGGCGACACAGCATGTCCACCGTTTCGTCGTTGAGGATGCGTTCGCCATCCAGCAGGCCGTCATGGCCGTGACTGGTATAAGGATCGAGGGCGACGTCACACAGGATGCCCACTTCGGGCACGGTGGCCTTGATCGCTCGGCTTGCGGTGCAGACGAGATTGGCTTGGTTCAACGCCTCCGAACCGCTTTCGTCGCGCTTCGAGCCATCGGTGTAGGGAAACAGTGCGACGACCGGAATGCCGAGATCGCGGGCCCGGCGCGCGGCATCGACGCAGCCTTCCACCGAAAGGCGGAATACGCCCGGCATCGAGGGCACGGCTTGCGGATCGCCATCACCGTCACGCACGAAAATCGGCCAAATCAGGTCATCGACCCCGATGGCGGTCTCCCGAACCAGACGCCGGGACCAATCCGCCTGCCGCAGCCGCCGCATTCTCAAACCGCCGGTCGCGGCATCGATACGTTCGCTTATTGAGGGGAGGGAACTGCTCGGCTGACTCATGGGGTGTCCGTCCTTTGCTCGTTCTTGATCGTGCGCGATCGTACGCGCCGGTATCTCACCTGCTGCTGCAGACAAGGACCCACGAGGCGCCAACACGGATTTGCCTATGCCGTCGGGAGCGGGAGTTCAAGATTGACGGGGTCACCCGAGCGACCATAGGGTCCGGCCACGAATGGACATGTCGCCGATTCCTCGCCATCGGTCTCGATCGTCGACCGTTTTCGCTGGGCAATTGCGGCCGGGTTCCGTTCGCAGGCCGGGAAAGGGAAGATGTGACGATCGGACTTGCGCCGCCAGACAAGGCCGAGAGCCTGAATCACAGCCTGACGACGTGGCTCTGCCGTTTGTCAGCGGTTGCCATGTTCGTTGTGGGTGTGGGCTACTGGATTCGCCTCGTCGGCATCGAAGCCGGCCCCCTCGCACGCTTCGACCTGATGCCGATCTGGTGGAAGATGGCGGCCCCGACATTAGCGGTGCTTTATCCGGTTGCTGGCATCGGATTGTGGATGACGGTGGGTTGGGGCGCGGTCGTCTGGGCCCTGATCGCGATCGTGGAAGCGGTCATGTATCTTGGCTTCCCCGAACTGTTCGGCTCCGATCTGCTCCGGCTCGGATTTCATGCATCCGGTCTGTCCCTGCTGGGAATCCTTCGTCTCATGGCGTGGCGCGAGCGGCGGTTGGCCCGCGGATACTGACAGGTCGAGAGACGTCTTGTTAAGCAAAAAAATTGTTCAGGTGATCGTAAGCTTGCATTAAGCCTGCGGTTTAAGTCGAATTTTAGATGCGGCGCGTAAGTTGGGTTTCAAGATGGGGTCGGCATAGAACATCCATCAAGAAAACAGCGGAGCAATACTATGAATGCGCAGATCAAGAGCGAAATCGCCACGCAGCCCTCGGCGAAGAACGAACTGAAGTCGCTTTATCTCGAGACGTTGCAACTCGTCGAGCGGCTACACCGGCGACTCCTGGACGTCATCAAGGACGAGTTCGATCGCAACGGTCGCACCGACATCAACGCCGTGCAGGCGCTGCTGCTCTTCAACATCGGCGACTCTACGCTGACCGCCGGCGAACTGCGCAGCCGGGGCTTCTATCTAGGTTCCAACGTCTCCTACAATCTCAAGAAGCTGGTCGATCTCGGCTTCATCAATCATCAGAAGTCGCGGGTGGACCGCCGCGCCGTGCGCGTTTCGCTGACCGAGGCGGGCATGGCTGTCGCAGCCATCGTCGCGGAACTCTATGACCGCCATATCGGCTCCATCGACAAGGTCGGCGGTCTGGACGAGCAAGAGTTCCAGAAGATGAACCGGTCGCTGCAACGGCTCGATCGTTTCTGGAACGATCAGATCCTCTACCGCCTCTGATCCCGACGGCGCGTGGCTCGACCGTCGCAAACGGCGCATTGGCGCCGTCGCGGGACGGCTGACACGGTGCTCAGCTCCTTGGCTGCGGCACAATACGCATGTAGGGTTTCGGCGCCTTCCAACCCTGCGGATAGATTTTCTCGGCCTCTTCGTTCGAGACCGAACCGGCGATAATGACATCTTCGCCGGGCTTCCAATTGGCTGGGGTGGCGACACGGTGCGCGGCCGTCAATTGGAGTGAGTCGATTACCCGCAGCACCTCGTCGAAATTGCGTCCCGTGCTCATCGGGTAGACCAGGATCAGCTTGATCTTTTTGTCCGGCCCGATGACAAGGACGTTGCGCACAGTCTGGTTATCCGCCGGCGTGCGCCCTTCGGACGTCCCGGTCACGCTCGCCGGAAGCATTCCGTAAAGCTTGGCGACCGCTAGGTTGGGATCGCCGATCATCGGGTAATTGGGTGCGAGGCCCTGCGTCTCCTTGATGTCCTCCGACCACTTGGCATGCTCGGCGACGGGATCCACGCTCAGGCCGATAACCTTCACGTGGCGCTTATCGAATTCGCCCTTGATCCTCGCCATATAGCCAAGCTCGGTGGTGCAGACGGGCGTGAAGTTTTTCGGATGCGAGAACAGCACGCACCAGGAATCGTCGATCCATTCGTGGAACCTGATGGGTCCCTCGGTGGTGTCGGCCTCGAAGTCAGGGGCGGTCTCGTTGATCATCAGCGACATGACGTCCTCCATGGATCGATGTGCCTGCAGCAACAGAAGTGACGGCGACCAGCCGTGCTCTGCAGCCTGACGTTCCCGACACCGGTAACGCCAACCGGCATTTTCCTGATGAGCCCGCAGGCTCAGAGTTGCGGTCAGAATAGCACACTCAGACTGAATAGCGGAGCTTGCGCCGCCGGAGATTGTCCATATCCGCCGCGCGATCGCCGGCACTTCACGCTTTGGCCATATTGCGATGTCTTACCCGATATGACGCAGAGGAGCGGCGCCCTGCGCCGACGCCTAGCGACCTGAAAGCCGCCCTCACAAGGGTGACCAGGTCGTCCTGAGCGACGAACCAGATTGACGAGGGGATCTCATGGCCAAAGCACCCGATCGGCTTCGCGGAAAACGACTGACGCGACGGAACTTCGTTCTCGGCACTGCCGCGGCCAGCGCAGCGTTGATGCCGGGCACGGTTCTGGCCCAGAATGCCCTGAGCGACCTCCTTCAGGCGCCAAGCCGTGGCAACTGGGACGATCAATTCGACACGCGCGGCACCAATGTCCGCCAGGTCGCTTCGAACTCGCCCACCCTGTCGTCCAACACGGTTGCGTCGATGCAGGCCGCTATCGCCAACTACCAGCAAATCGTCCAGATGGGCGGATGGCCGATGGTGCCCGATGGTCAGCCAATGCGCCTCGGTGTCCAGTCGCCCGCCGTCCTTGCGCTTCGCCAGCGTCTTGCGATCTCCGGCGACCTACCGGCCGGCGCCGGTGCATCGCAGGCGTTCGACACTTATGTCGACGCCGCCGTGAAGCGCTTTCAGGCGCGCCACGGACTGCCAGCCGACGGCGTCGCCTCGACCTATACCTACAAGGCGATGAACGTCCCGGCCGACCTACGGCTGGGCCAGTTGCAGACGAACGTTACGCGGATCGAGTCGAAGATCGGCGATCTCGCCGAGCGCTTTGTCATGGTCAACATTCCGGCTGCCTCGATCGAGGCGGTCGAGAACGGCCAGGTGGTCCAGCGCCATACCGCCATCGTCGGCAAGGTCGATCGTCAGACCCCGATCCTGAATTCCAAGATCACCAATTTGAACCTCAACCCGTATTGGCACGCGCCGGCTTCGATCGTTCGCCGCGACATCATTCCGCTAATGCAGAAGGATCCGACCTATCTGGAGCGCAATAGCATCCGGATCTTCGATGGCAGCGGCAACGAGATTCCGCCCGAGTCGATCGACTGGAATACCGACGAGGCGGTGAAATATCTGCTTCGTCAGGATCCAGGCAAGATCAACGCGATGGCATCGGTGAAGATCAACTTCCCGAACCCGCACGCCGTCTACATGCACGACACGCCCCAACAGAGCCTGTTTTCCGAACTGCTGCGCTTTGAATCTTCCGGTTGCGTGCGGGTGCAGAACGTCCGCGATCTGATCGTCTGGCTTGCCCGCGACGTGCCGGGCTGGGATCGCCAGCGCATCGAACAGGTGATCGCCTCCCGTCAGCGCGAGGATATCAACCTGACCACGACCATCCCAGTCTACTTCAGCTATTTCACCGCCTGGGCGACCGATCCGGCGGTGGTGCAGTTCCGCGACGACATCTATCAGCGGGATGGGGCACAGCAGCTGGCGATGGGCGACGTCAACGCGACCGCCTACGCCGCCAACGAGCAGAACCCCTACGCCCGCGGCGAGGACGGCTACTGACGCCCGGGCCACGCACCCGGGGGCGTTCGAGGGACGTGTTTTTGCGGGCCGGAGGCGACAAGTCTCCGGCCCGTTTGCGTGACGGTTGGCACATTGGTCTGCCGGAACGGCTGTGATATGGCCGAGACAGATATTGCAAAGGCGGCGCGCGCCTGCCTTGCCTCTGAGGAGAGAACACGAATGAGCCAGGTTTCCGGCGCCGTTGCCCCGTCTGATTTCGAGGACTTCTTCACCGCGACGCTGGCGGAACGGGATCCGGATGTAGCTGGCGCAGTACGCCAGGAACTCTCTCGCCAGCAGCACGAGATCGAGTTGATCGCGTCGGAAAACATCGTCTCGCGCGCAGTTCTCGAGGCCCAGGGTTCAGTCCTGACCAACAAATACGCCGAGGGTTATCCGGGGCGGCGCTATTATGGCGGCTGCGAATTCGTCGACATCGTCGAGGATCTCGCGATCGAACGCGCCAAGCAGCTCTTCGGTTGCGCCTACGCGAACGTCCAGCCGAATTCCGGCAGCCAGGCCAACCAGGCTGTGTTGCTGGCGCTGTCGAAGCCCGGCGACACGCTGCTCGGAATGAGTCTGGACGCGGGCGGTCACCTCACCCACGGCGCCAAGCCCAATCTGTCGGGGCGCTGGTTCAATGCCGTCCAGTACGGTCTCGATCTCGACACCGGCCTGATCGATTACGATCAGGTCGAGGCTCTCGCGAGCGAGCACAAGCCGGCGGTCATCGTCGCCGGCGGTTCGGCCTATTCCCGCCGCATCGACTTCGGGCGCTTCCGCGCCATCGCCGACAAGGTGGGGGCCTATCTATGGGTCGACATGGCGCATTTCGCTGGCCTCGTTGCCGGCGGCCAGCACCCGAGCCCGTTCCCGCATGCCCATGTCGCCACCTCCACGACCCACAAGACCCTGCGTGGCCCCCGCGGCGGCATCGTGGTGACCAGTGACGAGGCGATCGCCAAGAAGATCAATTCAGCGATCTTCCCTGGCCTGCAGGGTGGCCCCCTGATGCACGTGATCGCCGGCAAGGCGGTGGCTTTCGGGGAGGCTCTGACGCCCGAGTACAAGTCCTACATCAAGGCGGTGGCGGACAATGCCAAAGCCCTTGCCGAGACGCTGCGTGAAGGCGGTGTCGATATCGTTTCCGGCGGTACCGATACGCATTTGATGCTGGTGGATCTGCGCCCCAAGAACCTGACCGGCAAGGATTCGGAACGAGCGCTTGGCCGGGCCAACATCACCTGCAACAAGAACGGCGTACCGAACGATCCGCAGAAGCCGACGATTACCTCCGGCGTCCGGTTGGGAACGCCGGCGGCGACCAGCCGTGGCTTTGGCGTGCAGGAGTTCCGTGAGGTCGGCAGGATGATCGTCGAGGTGCTGGACGGTCTGGTGAGCGCCAATTCCGAAGAGGGCAACGCGGCGGTCGAGGCGGCGGTGAAGGACCGGGTCATCGCATTGACCGATCGCTTCCCGATCTACCCGAATCTGTGAGGGTTTGGGCCTTCGCGAAGATTGAGACGCAATGAACTTCATCGGGCGCCCGGCGGTAAAGGCGGGGCGCCGTCATCAAGTGACGAGGGCCCATGCGCTGCCCCTATTGCGGCTCGCAGGATAGTCAGGTCAAGGATTCGCGTCCGGCAGAAGATGGCGGTGCGATTCGCCGTCGGCGCGTCTGTCCCGATTGTAATGGCCGCTTCACGACCTTCGAACGCATCCAGCTCCGTGAGCTTCAGGTTCTGAAGAAGTCCGGCAAGAAGGTTCCGTTCGATCGGGACAAGCTGGCCCGATCGATCGAAGTGGCGTTGCGCAAGCGCCCCGTCGAAGCGGAGCGAATCGAACGCTTGATCTCGGGCATCGTCCGACGTCTCGAACAGTCCGGCGAGCAGGATATTCCGTCCGATACGATTGGCGAGATGGTGATGGAAGCGTTGAAAGAGCTCGACGACGTCGCCTATGTGCGTTTCGCATCGGTCTACCGTGATTTTCGCGAGGCCAAGGATTTCCAGTCGTTGATCGGCGAACTGGCCCGGGCGGATTCGGCAGGTACAGCCGGGAAGTCCAAATGATCGCCGATCGGATCAGGGTCAGGCGATGACGGCGGCAGCGCCAATCGGGCTGTCGGCGGCGAGGGCGGCCACGGCGACGGATCACCGTTTCATGGCCGCTGTCATTCGCTACGCGCTGCGCCATGTCGGGCAGACCGCGACCAATCCCTCTGTCGCGACCCTGATCGTCCGTAATGACGGCGAGGGTCCACGCATCGTCGGGCGCGGTGTCACCGCGATCGGTGGCCGGCCGCATGCCGAGCCGGTGGCGCTGGCCGAAGCCGGAGCGCTGGCTAAGGGAGCGACCGCCTATGTCACGCTTGAGCCCTGCGCCCATCATGGACGGACACCACCTTGCGCCGAAGCTTTAGTGGCCGCCGGCATAGCGCGAGTTGTGTCGGCCGTCGCCGATCCCGACTCGCGGGTCGACGGCAAGGGACACGCGATTCTCGAGGCCGCGGGCCTCGCCGTCACAAGCCGTCTGATGGCGGACGAAGCGGCGGAGACGATCTCCGGATATCTCAACCGGCATCGCAGGAAATGCCCGGAAGTGACTTTGAAGCTGGCGCTCTCGGTGGATGGAAAACTTGGATCGAAAGGGCAGGGACAGGTCAAGATCACCGGTCCAATCGCCAATTCCCAGACCCATTTGGCTCGCGCACGACACGACGCCATCCTGGTTGGGGCGGGGACCGTTTTCGACGACGATCCGCGCCTCGATTGCCGCTTACCCGGGCTCGCCGACCGCTCGCCAACCCGAATTGTACTCGATCCGCGATTGCGCACGTCAGCTGAGATGTCCGTCGTGCGGAGCGCGAGGGTAACGCCGACGCTGATCGCCACCTTCGCCGATGCGGACCCGCACAGGCGCGCGGCGCTGGCTGCGGCTGGGGTCGGTTTCCTCGCCTGTGAGGCCGACCCTGAAACCGGCCGGATTGCGCTCCCCGAACTTCTTGAGGATCTCGCCGCCAGGGGCATGTCGAGCGTACTGGTCGAGGGCGGGGCGGAGACCGCGACGGCTTTCCTGGACCAGGACCTCGTCGATCGCCTTGTGCTTTTACGGGGCGAAGTCGTCATCGGCGAAGACGGGATTGCGAGCCCAATCGATATCGCGGCGGCGCGGCGACGTTTCCGCCTGGTCCGGGAGTATCACTTTGGCGCCGACCATTCGTTCGAGTTCGCCCGGAGAGAAGCCTGATGTTTACCGGAATCGTCACGGACATAGGCCGGATCGACCGCGTCGAACGGCTTCATTCAGGACGCCGCTTCCGGATCGCGACTTCTTACGATCCAGCATCGATCGCCATCGGCGCCTCGATCGCGTGTTCCGGGGTCTGCCTGACGGTGACGGCTCTGTCCGGCGAGACCTCGGATGATGGCTGGTTCGAAGTCGAAGCCTGGGAGGAGGCGTTGCGCCTGACCACTGCCGGGCGATGGGAAGAGGGCAACGCCATCAATCTGGAGCGCTCGCTGAGGATCGGCGATGAAATCGGGGGACATCTGGTCTCTGGACATGTCGACGGTCTGGCCGAAATCCTTGCCGTCGAGGAGGAGGGCGAGGCCGTCCGGTTCCGCCTGCGCGCGCCCCAGGGGTTGAAACGCTACATCGCCAGAAAAGGATCGGTCTGTCTCGATGGCACGTCGCTAACGGTCAATTCCGTCACGGACGATCGCTTCGACGTCCTCCTCATACGCCATTCGCTGGAGGTCACGACCTGGGGCGGACGGGGCAAGGGCGACAGCGTCAATCTTGAGGTCGACCAGATTGCGCGCTATGCCGAGCGCCTGTTCGGCGCTAATTCGACCGCATCCTAGCGGCGGGGTTCGCTGCCGGGAATTTCTAACAAGCGCTGACCGGTCACCGCAGCGGACCCAGGCGATCTTTCTGCGGCGAAATGTCGCCCGCATCCGCGCCTCCGTCTGCCGGAACACTCGACCGTCAGGAAGGAATACTCATGGCATCCAAGCCCCATCTCCTCGTCGTCGAGGCGAGGTTCTATGATCACATCGCCGATTTGCTGATCGAGGGGGCCAAGGCCGAACTCGACAAAACCGGCGCGACCTTCGATGTCGTCACCGTGCCAGGCGCGCTGGAAGCACCCGCAGCCGTCGGATTCGCTCTCGCCGGCGCAGACGAGGGAAGGGCAGATTATGACGGGTTCATTGTGCTCGGATGCGTCATTCGCGGCGAGACCTATCATTTCGAACTCGTCGCCAACGAGTCGGCGCGGGGCCTGATGGCGCTGTCGATCGACGAGACCGTGGCGATCGGCAATGGCATCCTGACCGTCGAGAACGAGGAGCAGGCGCTCGATCGCGCCGACCGCCGCCGCAAGGACAAGGGCGGCGCCGCCGCCCGCGCGGCGCTGCAGATGATCGCCCTGCGCGATCGGTTGGGGGCCTGAGATCATGACCGGGACAGAGCCACAGCCGCGCGTTTCCAAGCCCGCAAACAAGCGAGGCGCGGCCCGCCTCGCCGCCGTGCAGGCGCTCTACCAGATGGATGTCGGCGGCACCGGCCTTTTGGAGACGGTAGCGGAATATGAGGGATACCGGCTCGGCCAGGAGATCGATGGAGACACTTATCGCGATGCCGATGCGGCGTGGTTTCGCGATGTCGTCTCCGGCGTCGTGCGAAGCCAAAAGGCGATTGACCCGCGCATCCACGCATCGTTGCCCAGGGATTGGCCGCTGTCGCGCATCGACACCACGCTCCGGGCGATCCTCCGCGCTGGGACTTACGAATTGGTCAATCGCAAGGATGTTCCGATCGCCGTCATCGTCTCGGAATATGTCGATGTCGCAAAGGCATTCTACAACGACGACGAACCGGCGCTGGTCAATGCTGTTCTCGACCGCGTCGCGCGCGCCGAACGCGGCGAGGGCCGGGGCAAGGACGCCAAGGACTGATGGAAAAAGCGGTGGCCCTCTCGCTCGGTGAACGGGTCGTGCGCCGCAACGCATTGATCCTGGCGGGCGCGCAAGCTCTGGTTGGAGGCGCGGCGCCGGTCGTGATCTCGATCGGTGGCCTCGCCGGTGCGTGGCTCCTCCTCGACGACAAATCGCTGGCGACGCTCCCGGTAACCGGGTTCAATCTCGGTATCGCGCTAGGGGCCTTGCCGGCGGCTGCGCTGATGCGGGCCGTCGGGCGGCGGCTTGGTTTCGTTTCCGGGGCGCTCGTCACCTCAACCGGCGGCCTGGTCGCGACCCTTGCCTTGTTCGGCGGCAATTTCTGGCTGTTCGCCTTGGCTCTGCTGCTGATCGGCGTCGGCGGCGCCTTCACCCAGCAATATCGCTTTGCCGCCACCGACGGCGCCTCCAGAACGTATCAACCGCGGGCTATCGGGATCGTGCTGGCCGGGGGTATCCTGGCCGCCGTCATCGGACCGCAGACGGTGCGACTGACGGACGGCCTGTTTCTGCCGGTCAATTTCGCCGGGGCGTTCGTCGGGGTTATCATCCTCGGGATTCTCGGGGCCGGGATCCTGACATTCCTGCGAATTCCCGACGGTCCAGAGGAAACCCATCCGGACGATGCGATACCGGCGCGGCCATTGTCCGAGATCGTCGCGCAGCCGCGCTTCCTGGTCGCGCTCCTGTGCGGCGTTGGCACATATGGGGTAATGAGCTTCGTCATGACCGGCGCGCCGCTGGCGATCGTCGGCTGCGGGCTGAGTCAGGACGTGGCCGTGCTGGGTATTCAGTGGCACGTCCTTGCGATGTTCGGGCCGAGCTTCTTTACCGGCCGCCTCATCGCCCGGTTCGGAAGAGAGGTCATCGTGGCGACCGGGCTTTTGCTGCTTGCGGCGAGTGGCGGCATTTTCATGGCCGGTCTCGCGGTCTGGAACTTCTGGATCGGTCTCGCGCTGCTCGGCCTCGGCTGGAATTTCGGTTTTATCGGGGCAACGGCGATGGTCGCGGAAACCTACCGGCCGGCGGAAAAGAACAAGACGCAGGGGCTGCACGATTTCGTGCTGTTCTCCACCGTTGCTTTTGCGTCCTTCATGTCCGGGCGGACCTTCGTCGCGGCGGGCTGGGAGGCGATGAATGTCGTGATCTTCCCGATCGTAGCGCTCTGTCTGGTGGCCTTGGTCGTGCAGTCGCGTTTCGCGCGGCATCCGCAGCCGCGAGGGTGAATTCGCGCTTCTGATCAATCTCCGCGCTTGACGGCATCCGGCCCTCCTATAACCTCCCGGTCGCCTTGCGGACGGGGATGAAATTCCTTTCTCGTCAGGACAAATTGGGGAAATCGCCAGAATATATCTGGCGAGGAGTGAGGGACCAGCATGCCGACAATCCTACTTATTATGGCTCTTTGCGGGCTACTGGCAGTCGTCTACGCGATTTGGGCCACTCGATCGGTCATGGCGGCCGACCAGGGTTCGGCGCGCATGCAGGAGATCGCCGGGGCGATTCGGGAGGGCGCTCAGGCCTATCTCTTGCGCCAGTACACCACCATCGCGATCGTCGGCGCGGTTGTCGCCATCATCACTTGGCTGCTTCTGTCGGCCTATGCCGCCGGCGGCTTTCTCATCGGCGCGGTCTTGTCAGGCATCGCCGGCTTTATCGGCATGAACGTATCGGTGCGCGCCAACGTCCGCACCGCCCAGGCGTGCTCACGCTCGCTCAGCCTCGGCCTCGGCATCGCCTTCAAGTCCGGTGCGATCACCGGAATGCTGGTGGCCGGCCTCGCCCTGCTGGGTGTCACCGTCTATTTCTATATTCTCACATCTCAGTTTGGCTTCGCTGCGTCCGACCGAACCGTCATCGACGCACTCGTCTCGCTCGGATTCGGCGCGTCGCTGATCTCCATCTTCGCCCGGCTGGGCGGCGGCATCTTCACCAAGGGTGCCGACGTCGGCGGTGATCTCGTCGGCAAGGTCGAGGCGGGCATTCCCGAGGACGACCCACGCAATCCGGCCACGATCGCCGACAATGTCGGCGACAATGTCGGCGACTGCGCCGGCATGGCGGCCGATCTCTTCGAGACCTACGCGGTCACCGTCGTCGCGACGATGGTGCTCGGCGCGATCTTCTTCGCCGGATCCGACATCATCGAAAGCGTGATGGTGTACCCGCTGGCCATCGGCGGCGCCTGCATCGTCACGTCGATCATTGGCACGTTCTTCGTTCGGCTTGGCTCCAACGGCTCGATCATGGGCGCCCTCTACAAGGGCCTGTGGGCGACGACGCTGCTGTCGATCGTCGGCCTTGCGATCGCGACCTGGGCGACGATCGGCTTCGGCGATATCGGCCAGTCGACGGATGGCGTGACGATCAACGGCCTGAACCTGTTCTTCAGCGGCATCATTGGCCTTGTGGTCACCGGGCTGATCGTCTGGATCACGGAATTCTATACCGGGATCGGATTCCGCCCGGTGCGATCGATCAGCGAGGCGTCCGTGTCGGGGCACGGAACCAACGTCATCCAGGGCCTCGCAGTGTCGCTCGAGGCGACGGCGCTGCCGACGATCGTCATCGTGGCCGGCATCATCTCGACCTACCAGCTCGCGGGCCTCTACGGCACCGGCATCGCCGTGACCGCCATGCTCGGGATCGCCGGCATGATCGTCGCCCTCGACGCGTTCGGACCGGTGACGGACAACGCCGGCGGCATCGCCGAAATGGCGGGCCTGCCCGCCGATGTGCGCCGTTCGACAGACGCGCTCGACGCGGTCGGCAACACCACCAAGGCGGTCACCAAGGGCTATGCGATCGGCTCGGCCGGTCTCGGCGCGCTGGTGCTGTTCGCAGCCTACAATTACGACCTGCAATATTTCATACAGCAGGCCAACGCAGGGCAGGGCTTTGACTATTTCCAGGGCGTCGAACTCGATTTCGCCCTCACCAACCCCTTCGTCGTCGTCGGCCTGTTCCTCGGCGGGCTGATTCCGTTTCTCTTTGGAGGCATCGCGATGACGGCGGTCGGCCGCGCGGCGAGTTCGGTGGTCGAGGAAGTTCGTCGGCAGTTCCGGGAGAAGCCGGGCATCATGGCCGGAACGGAGCGGCCCGATTATGCAAGGGCGGTCGATCTTCTGACCCGCGCGGCGATCAAGGAGATGATCGTGCCGTCGCTGCTGCCGGTTCTGGCGCCGATCGTGGTCTATTTCGGCGTCTTGTTGATCGCCGACAAGAGCCAGGCCTTCTCGGCGGTGGGAGGGATGCTGCTCGGCGTCATCGTCACCGGCATCTTCGTCGCGATCTCGATGACGTCCGGCGGCGGCGCCTGGGACAATGCGAAGAAATCCTTCGAGGATGGTTTCGTCGACGCCTCGGGTACGAAGCACATGAAGGGATCGGAGGCGCACAAGGCCTCGGTTACCGGTGACACGGTCGGCGATCCCTACAAGGATACGGCGGGCCCGGCCGTCAATCCGGCGATCAAGATCACCAACATCGTCGCACTGCTGCTTCTGGCGGTGCTCGCCCACAGCTGATCCTGGGCTGAGGCGCAAAAACGAAAGAGCCCCGCGAGATCGCTCGCGGGGCTCTTTCATGCCGACTGCCCGGCTCTGGTCAGAGGCGGATACCGGGCCCGCCACTGCCGGTATCACTCAGGATCTGCCCGAGGAATGTGCGATCCTTGCCACCTGTCGTCGTCGTGCGCGAGATGAAGTCGAAGAGCTGGCCGTTCTGCAGACCGTAATCGGCGATCCGCTCGACCCGTCCGTCCGCGTTGAAGTAAACCGCAAGCACCTTCTGGTCGACCAGTTGGGGCTGCATGAACGCCACTGGCCGCACGCGCTTCTGGGAAATGTAATAAAACACTTCGGTGTCGAACGTCGCCGTCGTCGAGGGCGAACCGAGTGCTAGAAGTACCTGTTCGCGGCTAGAGCCGACCGGAACCAGTTCGAGGCTTTTTTCGTCGACGACATAGCCCTGGTTCAGAACCTCGCTGGTTGAGCACGCTGACAGGGCGAGAATCGCCGCGACGGCGGCGGAGGCGAGCATCGATCGCTTCAGACAGACGGATGAGTTCACGCTGATCATTCTCCTTGAGGCCATCGGTAGTGACGTCGCTCCCGCAGGCTGCGGCGAATAAAGGCGATTTCCAACGCACAGCGAGGGCGCGGCGGTCGCCTTCACCGCCTTTCAGACCAAGCCGGTCGGACTAGGTAAAGCACCTTCGGCGGCGTTGCAATCGGCTCGGCACTGTGGCACCCGCCCGGTGATATCGCCCGAAACGCATCGGACTCCGCCATGTTTGAACGACTGAGAACCAATCGTCGTAATCGCGAAGTCGTTGAGCGTCTTTATGGCGAGCTGGTGGCGCTTGCCCGCCGCCCCGAGCTTTATCTGGAGCATGGCGTCCCGGATACCGTGATGGGTCGGTTCGATGCCTTGTCGATCCATGTCTTCCTGTTTCTCCAGCGTTGCCGGGAAGAGCCCGCGCTGCAGCCAATCGCGCAGGATGTGGTCGACCGTTTCATCATCGATGTCGAACAATCGATCCGGGAGCTTGGGGTGGGCGATCCCTCGGTTCCAAAGCGCATGCGCAAGCTGGCCGGAATTTTCTACGAGCGCGTCGCCGCCTATGACGCGGCGCTTGACGGTTCCCAAGCACCGATCGCTCACCTCGCTGCCACACTCCAAGCGCGTGTCGTTCCCGCCGAGGCGGGGAGGGGGGTGGCCCTGCAGCTTGCAACCTACATAGCGGGAATGAGAACGCGACTTCAGGCGACAACGGCCACCGCGATACTGGCGGGGCATATTGAGACTGACGAGTTGGGAGGGGCGGTATGACCCGGGAATTTATAGGGTCCAAGGCTATCCGATACACCATATCGCCGCTCAAACTGCCGCGCGATGGCATGCCGGTCCGCTTCGAGGTGGATGAAACGGAGTGTGAGGCGCTGGCCCGCGAACTCGACATTCCGGCCGTCGAGACATTTGTCGGCGATCTCCGCGTGCTGCCTTGGCGGGCCGAGGGCGTGCGTGTCGCCGGTCAGGTCGCGGCGACGGTCGTGCAGCAGAGTGTCGTCAGCCTGGAGCCGCTGCGCCAGACGATCACGGAACCATTCGAGATGATCTTCGTGCCGGAAGGCTCCAAGCTGGCGCGTGTCGATCAACCGGGCGAGCAGGAATTATACATCGATCCCGAGGGCGATGATCCGCCTGAGGTCTACACCGGTCATACGATCGACCTCGGTCCTTATCTGGTGGAGGCCCTGGCGCTGGCGCTCGACCCCTATCCGCGCGAGGCGGACGCCGTCTTCGATCGTGTCGATACGGACCCCGATCCCGATTCCGGCCCACCGTCTGCCTTCGAGACCCTGGCGTCACTGGTTCCGCGTAACGGCGAGGACAAGAATTGATAGAAAATCGACGGTTGCCGTTCGTGCGCAAACGGATATCTTCGCGCCGCGCCATCCAGGTGCACTGCAGGAAAGCGAGAGACCTTTGAATTCAAAGACCGGCATCACGATCTCGATCGACGCCATGGGCGGTGATCATGGGCCGGCCGTGGTTCTTGCAGGTGCGGCGATTGCGCTGAAGCGCCACCCCGACACGCGCTTCGTCCTGTTCGGCGAAAGCGATCTCGTCATGCCGCTTCTCGATGCGGACCCCGAGCTGTCGGCCGCGTCGACCTTCCATCATTGCGACGTGTCGATACGGATGGACGACAAGCCGTCGCAGGCGCTTCGCCAAGGCCGGTACAAATCCTCCATGTGGCGGGCGATCGAGGCCGTTAAGACGCGTGAAGCCGATGTCGCCGTCTCGGCCGGAAACACCGGGGCGCTGATGGCGATGGCCAAGTTCTGTCTGCGCACGATGGCCAATATCGAGCGACCGGCGATCGCCGCTATCTGGCCGACCCTGCGCGGCGACAGCATCGTTCTCGACGTCGGTGCGACGATCGGCGCCGACGCCCAGCAGCTCATCGATTTCTCGATGATGGGCGGCGCCATGGCGCGGGCTCTCTTCGGCGTGGAACGCCCGACCGTCGGCTTGCTCAATATCGGCGTCGAGGAGGTCAAGGGCCAGGACGAGATCCGTGAGGCCGGCCGTTTCCTCAAGGAGACGCCACTGTCGGGTATCGACTACCGCGGGTTTGTCGAAGGCGACGACCTTGGCAAGGGTACGGTCGATGTCGTCGTGACCGAAGGCTTTACCGGCAACATCGCGTTGAAGACGGCCGAGGGAACCGCCAAGCAGATCGGCGCCTATCTGCGCGCGGCCATGTCGCAGACCTGGCTTGCCAAGGCCGGGTACTTTCTTGCCAAGAGCGCCTTCGAGCGGCTTCGCGACAAGATGGACCCTCGCAAGGCCAATGGCGGCGTGTTCCTTGGCCTCAACGGCATCGTCATCAAGAGCCACGGCGGCACAGATGCCGAAGGGATCGCGGCGGCGATCGACCTGGCCCACGCAATGGCGCGTAATGGTCTGCGCGAAAAGATCGAGGCGGACCTCAAGAGCTTCTATTTGCGGGTTTCCGAGGAAGCCGCCGAAATTCCCGAAAGCACCCTGCAATGACAAATCAGATCAGATCCGTCGTGCGCGGGACCGGTTCGGCCCTGC
This sequence comes from Aurantimonas marina, assembly GCF_017183135.1. Classification (GTDB taxonomy): domain Bacteria; phylum Pseudomonadota; class Alphaproteobacteria; order Rhizobiales; family Rhizobiaceae; genus Aurantimonas; species Aurantimonas marina. The sequence goes on from NZ_JADDXW010000009.1 coordinate 146,078, forward strand.
CCGAACGGGTCATGCGCAACCAGGATTTCCAAGGCATCGTCGAGACCTCCGACGAATGGATACGCCAGCGCACCGGCATTGTGGCCCGCCATATCGCCGGTGACCATGAGACCACCGTGTCTCTCGCGGAGGAGGCGGCGCGGCGAGCTATCGCAGCATCCGGTCTCGAACCCGCCGACATCGACCTGATCGTCCTGGCGACCGCGACCCCCAACAATACCTTTCCCGCCTCTGCGGTGCAGGTTCAGCATCGGCTTGGCATCTCACACGGCTTCGCCTTCGACCTTCAGGCAGTCTGCAGCGGCTTCGTCTACGCGCTGACCACCGCCGATCTCTACCTCAAGAGCGGCATGGCCCGCCGGGCATTGGTCATCGGCGCGGAGACCTTTTCACGCATTCTCGACTGGGAGGACCGGTCGACCTGCGTGCTGTTTGGCGACGGCGCCGGAGCCCTCGTGCTCGAAGCGACCGAAGGAGTCGAGGCTGGCGAGGGTGGCGGCATCATCGTCTCGCGGCTGCGTTCGGACGGTACGCATCAGTCGAAGCTTTACGTCGATGGCGGCCCCTCGACCACCGGGACGATCGGCAAATTGCGCATGGAAGGCCGCGAGGTCTTCAAGCACGCGGTCGGCATGATTACCGACGTGATCGAGGACTCGTTCTCGGCGGCGGCGGTCACGGCGGATGATATCGACTGGTTCGTCCCCCACCAGGCGAATCGGCGGATCATCGACGCATCCGCGAGAAAACTCGGTATCGCGCCGGAAAAAGTGGTCGTGACCGTCGATCGACATGGCAACACGTCGGCCGCGTCGATCCCGCTCGCTCTCGACGTGGCGGTTCGCGACGGTCGGATCAAGCGTGGCGATCTCGTGCTTCTCGAGGCCATGGGCGGCGGCTTTACCTGGGGCGCCGTGCTGATCCGCTGGTAGATATCAAGCCTTGATTCAGATGACGTTTTCGCTAGAGTGTGGCCGTACGTAAGGGTGCCGAGCAACGATCTGTGGCTGACGGTCTTCCAGGAAATTAGGGGACATTTATGGGAGACAAAACCCTCACCAGAGCCGACCTCGCCGAGGCGGTGTTCCGGAAGATCGGTCTGTCTAGGACGGAGTCGGCGCAACTTGTCGAAATGGTCCTCGACGAGGTTTGCTCGACCATCGCCAGCGGGGAATCGGTGAAGATTTCCTCGTTCGGATCGTTTCTGGTTCGTAAGAAGAATGAGCGCGTCGGACGAAATCCGAAGACCGGCGAGGAAGTGCCGATCTCGCCCCGGCGTGTCGCGGTGTTCAAGCCTTCGAACGTTCTGAAGGACCGGATACTGGGGGCGCATGGCGAGCGACGTCCGAAAGCGGGCGGTCTCGAGATGCTGAAAGCCGCCGAGTAAGGCCGCTACGGTTGATTGGTCATCGCCATGACGGAAAAGAGTGTCGACGCCTTTCGCACAATCAGCGAAGTCGCTGGAGATCTCGACCTGCCGCAGCATGTTCTGCGGTTCTGGGAAACGCGGTTCCCGCAGATCAAGCCGATGAAGCGGGGCGGCGGTCGTCGCTACTACCGGCCGGACGATGTCGAGTTTCTCAAGGGCATCCAGTATCTCCTGTACGTCAAGGGTTTTACGATCAAGGGCGTGCAGCGGATATTGAAGGAGAACGGTGCGCGCTTCGTCGTGGCGATCGGTTCGGGTGACATCGCGGCTCTCGAACAGATTCAGGCCGGGCGGCAAAGTTCGGCAAGTTCCGGCGCAAGTGACGGGCCCCATCTCGACGATATCGATCTCATTGCGCCTGAATCCCGGGAAGAGGTTGGACTACCAAACGCCCCGGCGGAGGGGACGGCCAAGCCCTTTGCCGGGTTGCTGAAACGTCGTCGCGACACCGGCGTCGAAGAAGGCCACCGCGGCGGATTGCTCCCACGAGAGAGCGCCGAAGAACTCGACGACGTGATTCTGCAGTTGCTCGAGTGCAAACGTCTTCTCGATCAGGTGCGGTGACGTCGATCGGCTTGAACGTCGGCTCTGCGCCATTCGACGATCGGGGTTCTGCCCGGAACGGCGATGAATCCGGCCGCGACAGGTTCCTGTGCCCAGTATCCGAGGATCGCCTGATCGGCCCTGCGGGACCAGCTTGCTGCACAGGCGGTTCGGTTGGTGCTGGAGTTGCCGCCGGTTCAATCGGGAGCGGGAAGGGCGCTTCCGGCAATGTCGCGCATGCTGAACCGCATTTGCCTGTTGCGCGCAATGTCCGGATTATCTAGGACAGTCAGCAGTCGGAGCGTAGCGCAGCCTGGTAGCGCACCTGAATGGGGTTCAGGGGGTCGGAGGTTCGAATCCTCTCGCTCCGACCATTTCCAAAACCTTGCAGGGCAGGCGATTGACGGCATGGCGGCAGAATGCCCCTGAAACCAGCCCGGGACTTCTGACACTGTTTTGTGACTGATGCGATTCGCGCGGCCCGGAAATTTCTGCCTCCGCAATCCGCATTCACCAGGCGAAGAAGGTCAGTCAACCGATCGTCCGGGTCGTCGGCAAGCGGCGGATCTCGGACGATCCTGTTCACCTGCTGCCGACACCACCCGACTAGGACAACATCGATCTCGGCGCTGGGGAAGGCAAGGACAACCAACTGTTGCCGACCAGCGCGCCGTCGGCGAGAACCGTCAGACCGAACGTCTTGAACGCCTTTTCCGCGCCGGGCGTCAGCGCCTTGCGGCGCTGCGCCAGCGCGGCGGTGTCGGTGGGGTAGATCCGGTCTGTTATGGCATTTTCTCCTGTCGTGTCCTTCAGCGATAGCCGAGATTCATCACGTAATCGCGCAGCAGTTCCTCCTCCTGCTGGACTTCCTGCAACAGGATCTGGAGAACATCGCGCGCGTTCAGCACGCCCAGTGGGCGACCTGAATTGCCAATGATAGGGATGTTCCTGAATCCACACGCTTTCATGACCTCCCAGATGCCGTACAACTGGCCCTCGGGCGCCGCCGTGGTCACATCACGGGTCATCGCCTCGACCACCGGGGCGGTGCAGCTGGCGCCCGCGCAGCGTCCCGTCTGACGCACCACGTCCGTCTTTGTGAGTACGCCGGTCATCCGTCCCTCGGCATCGCAGACCAGCAGCATTTCGCGCCCGTCGTCCAGAAGCCTCGCCGCCTGCAGAAGCGTCGCGTTAATATCGATGCAGGGCATCCGCTCGCGGGCGGTAGGCAGGAGTTTTGCGACCAGCATGCTCTTTCTCCTTGCGGCCCGGACAGCGTGGCAAGAAGCACTGCCACAATCCCGGTCACCGCACCGCCTGCGGGTTAACCCTGCGGCATTCACATCTTCTCTTCGACAATGTGGTTGTCCTTGACGCCAAGGTTGTGCAGTGCCTGACGCACCGCAGCCATCATCGGCGGCGGGCCGCAGAGATAGCAGCGACTGTCTGGTCCGACGTGCTGGCGCAAATAATCCCGATCGAGTCTTTGCTGTGGTACGCTGGCGCCAGGCTCGTCCACGACGAAGAGGGTTCTTAGTCCCTTCATCGCCTCGAACTTCTCGCGCCAGATGATGTCGGCTTCGGTCTTGTTGGCAAAAACCAGCGTCGATCCCTCAAGTGTTCCGTGATCGTGCAACCGCTTGCGCAACACCGCGATCATTGGTGTGATGCCCGCCCCACCGGCGATGAACACGCCTGGCCCCTGATCCGAGATCGCGCCGAACGGTCCTTTGATTTCCACCTCGTCGCCCGCTTTCATCACACTAATCTGCTCGGTTACGCCGTGGTGGTCGGGATAGGACTTGATGACGAACTCCAAAGTCGGCTCATGCGGTAAGGTCACCGGGGTAAAGGGGCGGCCCTCGTCTTCCCAGCCATCCTTAAGAAGACGGAGTTCCACTCCCTGACCCGGGCTGTATTCGAAGCCTTCAGGCCGGTCGAAAACCAGATGATGCGTATCGTGCGTAACCGACTCGATATGTTTCAGTGTCATCCGGTATTTCATGGGGCACCTCCTTCTTCTCTGGGCCGACTGATGATGCCGCCGTCCGGGGTCGTTAAAGCGTGCGCGCGAACGGACGTTATCTTCAACCACGACCTCGGAACGCCACGATCAGCAGCAAGATCATGAGGATCCCATGGATAGGCGTGCCCCGCCAACCCGTCGCCGCCGCTTGATCCGCCGTGCGCCGCCCTGCCGCCCGCACAGATTATCGCCGGATCGGAACCGTGAACGTAGTCTCAAACCTGGTGTCAGATTCGGTTGCAGGGGGATTAGCCGACCCTTCTCGACGACGCGGGCAGCGGCAACTCGCCAAAATCGATGGCGCTGCATGTGAGGATCGTTCCGTCTTCATCCGCAGTGATGCGGACCCGGCGGCTTGCCGCAAAGAACGTCAGCCTGACCTTGCCTGCGTCTTCATCCTCGCCGCGCTCGAACCGGCTGGTGATCGTTCCGTCGCGCATTCCCTGTTTCAGATCATCCGCGTCGATCCGAAACGCCTTGGCGAGCATATCGGCGTCGATCTGGATCGCGTCATCGACAAATGCGATGTGAGTCATTGGACTTCTCCATTTCTCTGCGCTTCATCCGGCTCATCCAGCCGCGACCAACGATCCATCCGGTTCGTCGCCGGGCCAGGCGCAGTCCGCCACCGTTGTCCGATCAAGCTCCCTCATGAAGGCCGCACGCGCAGCGGCGAGTTGGGGTTTCAGGCGGCACCGCGGTTGCAGCACGCAAGCACCACCATCCGCACGAAAACACTCGACGATGGCGAAACGCTGCTCGAGGTGACGCACAACCTCGCCCACCGTAATCGCATGTGCCGGCCGCGCCAGCCGTAATCCGCCACTCTTGCCGCGCTGCGCCCGGACAAACCCGCCGCGACCGAGATCCTGCACCACCTTGGCCAAATGATGCTGCGAGATCGCGAACTCCTCGGCGATCTGTCCGGTAGAGATCGACTCTGCGGACGCTCCAGCCAGCCGCATCAGAACCCGCAAGCCGTAGTCGGTGAATGACGCCAGCCGCATTAGCACTCCTTTAAATGGTATTTATAATACTAAATATACTGGAAGATAATGCGTATTGCAAATGCCTAATAAGGGTGGCGTCGGACGACCGAAGCCCTGCGCGGGCGGTTGTGATGAGCCGATCCGAAGTCGCAATCGACCCTCGATCTTTGATAAAGGACATCCCGACGAGTGCATCGATTGCGGGGTTTGCGAATGCCCGGCCGAGGCGATCCTGCCCGACAGCGATCCAGGAGCCCATGCCTCGCTCGCGCTGAACAGAAATATGCCTCGGTCTGGTGGAACATGGCGATGATGGGCGAAACGCCCGCCGATGCCGACGCCTGGGAGGACGTGCCGAACAAGTTCGAAGATTACTTCAGCCCTGAAGCGCACAAGGAGCCGACGGAGGCATGAAGAGGGCCGGGCCGTCGTCCGGGCGATGCAGAGCTGCGCCTGGTGTGCTTCAGGGGCGTCAACCAGCACGGGCGCGCTGTTCGGCGAGGGCAAGCCAGTCCCGCAGCAGCACCTTGTCCTCCTTGGAAAAACGTGCCCGGCGCTGCAGGTCGTCAAAGCCGTCGTCCGGATGGTGTTTCTCATAATCGGCTCGGACCAAGGCTTCGAGCCGATCGTGTTTGCAGCCACGATTGGCGTTGCCTGGCGTGATGTCCGCGCCGGTGGTCATGCCGGACCGGTCCGGGTCCGACCGGGCTTCGCCGCCATCAGCATTGGCACGAAAATGACCGCAAAACCAAGCAGCGCAACGCTTCAGCCGGCGCCCGCCAGCGTCATCGTGCCGACCGCGCCCACCGTCCAGCTGTGGGTCACGGCGCTCGCCGTCACGGTTTCCGGCCAGGCGGCGCTGGCGCCGAGCAGCAGGAATCCCGCCGGAACGAACCCATAGGCGATGTGCATGATGGCGAGGATCGGCTCGCGCCAGGTCGGCGCGCCGCGCCACCTTAGAAGGCGGATGACGAGCAGCGCGGCCGCCAGAAACGCCAGGGCGGCGGTGATGGGTGCCGCCGGGGCGACGACCCAGGCCATCAGCGCGACCATTGTCGTGCCGATGGCCAGGGCATCCGGTCGGCCGAACGGCAAGGGTAGGGGCTTTTCGCGCTTCACCAACCAGTTGCGCGTGAAGCTGGGCGTGACCCGTCCGCCGATCAGTGTGATGAGCGCGATCAGCGCGGCGATCGAAAGGCGGAGCGCGAGGTCGGTCGGTGCGCCGCTCAGAGCCTGGACATGAAACAGGATGTTCCCGGCGAGCAGCGCCCGTGGCCAATCGGACTTATGTCGGAGCTGAGCGGATTGCCGTGAGACAATGGACGGCGCCCGCCGCAAACTCTTGCGCCCGGTTTCGCTCTTTTTCGTCGGCCAACCGGTCGCCGAAGTCGAGATAGCAATCCAAAAGCAGCTCGCAGAGCGGCGCCATTCGATCCGCGGTCTCCGCGGGGGCTCGTTGCAACAGTAGCGAGTCGCCGAACGGCGCCCGGGAAAGACTGTCCGCCCGGCCGCCGGCCTCGTGCGCCAGTTTCTTCAAGGTAACAGCGGTATCATCGCTGGCGATCGCAGCCGCGTTTAGAAGCTGATCCGACAGCCGCCGCTCGAGGATGGTGAGGCTCCAGTTCTCTTTCTCTGCGTGAGGCGCTGCCCTTTGCGCGTGGAACGCACGCCTTCGTTCGCGCCGCAGCATCGCGACGTGACCGAGCTCTTCCCTGGCCATCTGCTCCGCCGCCTCTCGCAATTCGTCCGAAGGCGCGAGCGCCGCGACATAGGTCCAGAAAATGAAAGCGCGTTCCTCGTTGCGAACCGCCATCGAGAACGCCCGGTAGGCGCTCAGCAACTCGGGTGCGATGGTTCCCGCTCCCTCGTCGTTGAAAGTCTCGGTCGGTTCCCAGTGGGTCGTCGAGAAATCCGGCGATGTCGCGCCGACCCTCTCGGACCAGTGCATGACGTTTTCGAGATGCTGGCTCTCTTCTTCCACGAGCCTGTCGAAGACGGCGGCGAGCGCCGGTTGGTTCTCCCGGCGCATCCGTTCGGCCAGTTTCGAATATCCGTCTATCGCCTCCCGTTCCATCCCATAGGCGAGGGAAAACAGCTCATCCATGGACTGCACGACGGCGAAAGGCTCGAACTTTCGATGCGGCATCGGATGCCTCCATGGATTGGTTTCCGGCAGGGTCGCATTCCGTGCGGGCAAAGCACTTGAGTTAAATCAAGGAACCCTCCCGACAAATCGCTAGGGTCCGTCTCTATGCGACGTCGCAAGCCGTCCTTGATGATTCGATGCCCCGTAACGCCTTCCGCAATTCTCCACTCACCTGAAGGAGCCGATAGGTCCACATTGAACTTCGCTCATCTTCCCATGTTCCGAGGCTTTGTCGCCAAAGCCGGATCGGCTGTTCTTCTGTTGATCGCGGCGCTTGCCGTGGTCTTGGCGATTTCGTTCCAGGCGTTCGCCGCAGGGCGGCTCGCGGAATTTCTTACAAAGGCCGACCCTGCCGAATTCTTCGAAGGCGCCGACCGGTTCGGCGAGCTTCAAAGCGATCCGCCGATCGTGCCCGTCTACCGCGGCGATGAAATCGCTGGATATGTCTATCTCAATTCCGATTTCACCAGCGCCATCGGCTATTCGGGCAAGCCGATCCAAATCCTTGTGGGGATCGACGGGCAGGGCGTGATTCGGGGCTTCAAGCTCGTCGAACACAAGGAACCGATCGTCTTGATCGGCATTCCCGAGGCCAAGGTCATCGCGTCGCTGAATTCGCTGATCGGCAGGGATATGGGCCGCGTGGCGGCCGGGTCCGAACGCCCCCCGCAGGTCGATATCGTCAGCGGCGCAACGGTCACCGTGCTCGTCATGGGTGACAGCGTCGTGCGATCCGCCGTCCGGCTGATCCGCAGCGGCCGCCTTGGCGGAGCAGCCGCCGAGGCCGGGGTCACAGCAGCCGCAGCGGAGCAGAGGACGCTCGACCTCTCCAAAGCGGAGATCCGTGACTGGGAGGCTTTGGTTGGCGATGGTTCGGTGAGAAGCCTGCGCCTCAACGTCGGCGAAGTCTCCGAAGCCTTCGCGCAAGCGGGCCAGAACCAGGCAGCGGATCGGCCCGAGACGAAAAATCCCGACGATCGTTTCATCGAACTCCATGTCGCGCCGGTCAGCGTGCCGTCGATCGGCCTCAGCCTGCTCGGAGAGCGCGGTTACGAGCGGCTGCAGAAAAAACTGAAGCCGGACCAGCAGGCGATCGTCGTTGCTGGCGACGGAGCCTATTCCTTCAAGGGCTCGGGCTATGTGCGGGGCGGTATCTTCGATCGGATTGAGTTGCTCCAGAACGGGCAGGGCGTCCGGTTCCGCGACCGCAATCACACGCGGCTGGGCGACCTTGCCGCGAAGGGTGCTCCGAAGCTGCGCGAAATCGCGCTGTTCCTCGTCCCTGATGATTTCAACTTCGACGTCACAGAGCCGTGGGAACTCCAGTTGCTCGTCCAGAGAAGCTTCGGCGCGCGAGAGAAGGCGGTGCTTCCCTTCGAACTGGGCTACACCCTGCCAGACCGTTACGTCACGGTTGTAAAGACGCCGGCTCCGGAACCCAAAGCGCAAACGGAAATCTCCGACCCCGTTCAGGCGAAGGCTGGCGAAACCACCGGATTGTCGCCGTTTTCCGACGACGATCCTCTCTGGATCAGGATATGGCGGATGAACGCGGTGTCGATCGGCATCGCCGCTGCCGCGCTTCTCATCCTCACGGCGATCTTCTTCTTCCAGGATTGGCTGGTGAGGCGTCCCGGCCTCTACACCTGGGTGCGGCGCGGCTATCTCGTCTTCACGCTGTTCTGGCTGGGCTGGTACGCCAACGCGCAATTGTCGGTGGTCAATGTGTTGACCTTCACCAATGCGCTGATGACCGACTTCAACTGGGAGTTCTTTCTCTCCGCGCCGCTCGTTTTCATCCTGTGGGCGACGCTGGCGGCCGGGCTGCTGTTCTGGGGGAGGGGACCCTTCTGCGGCTGGCTATGTCCGTTCGGGGCGCTTCAGGAACTCACCAACAATCTGGCGCAATGGCTGAAGGTGCCGCAGATCAAGGTTCCCTGGGCTCTGCATGAGCGGCTGTGGCCGATCAAATACATCATCTTCCTGGGCCTTTTCGGCCTGTCGCTCTATTCGGTCGCGCTGGCGGAGATGTTCGCCGAGGTCGAGCCGTTCAAGACGGCGATCATCCTGAAATTCGCCCGCGAATGGCCGTTCGTGATCTTCGCGCTGACGCTTCTGGCCGCCGGGCTGTTCATCGAGCGCTTCTATTGCCGCTATCTCTGCCCGCTCGGGGCCGCGCTCGCCATTCCCGGCCGCATGCGGATGTTCGAATGGTTGAAGCGCTGGCCCGAATGCGGCTCGCCCTGCCAGCGCTGCGCCAACGAATGTCCGGTGCAGTCGATCCATCCGGAGGGCCAGATCAACGTCAACGAGTGCATCTACTGCATGCATTGCCAGGAACTTTACCACGACGATCACCGCTGCCCGCACATGATCCAGGTGCGGTTGAAGCGCGAGAAATTCGCGGCGCTGTCATCCCCTTCCATGCGAGGAAAAGAGCCCGCCAAACCCGTCATCTCCCACAAGGGAGTGCCCGTCGAACGGCCCCGGCAGGGTCGAGACGACGCCGTAGTCAGGCGATCATAGGAGACCGATATGTCGCAAGAAGACACCAAACATGGATTGAACAGGCGCCAGTTGCTGGGAACCACTGCGGTAGCCGCGGCGGCCGGCGCCAGCGGGGTCGGCGGAGCGCTGACGCTCGCCGGCTTGGCAGCGACGCCGGCGGCGGCGCAGGATACGTCGGCCGCAGGCAATGGTTACGAGGTAAAGCCGGGAGAACTCGACGAATATTACGTCTTTTTCTCCAGCGGCCAGACCGGCGAGATACGCATCGTCGGCGCGCCGTCGATGCGAGAGATGATGCGCATTCCGGTGTTCAACCGCTGCAGCGCGACGGGTTGGGGACAGACGAACGAAAGCCGCAAAGTGCTGAGCGAGGGCCTATTGCCCGAAACCCGGGAGTTTCTCGCGGACAAGGGCGGCATCTATCTCAACGGGGACCTGCACCACCCACATCCATCCTTCACGGACGGCACCTATGACGGGCGTTATCTCTACGCCAACGACAAGGCCAACACGCGCGTCTGCCGCATTCGTCTCGACGTCATGAAATGCGACAAGATCATCCAGTTGCCGAACCAGCACACGGTACATGGCCTGCGCGTGCAGAAATATCCCAAGACGGGCTATGTATTCTGCAATGGCGAAGACCGCGTGCCGATCCCGAACGACGGCAAGATACTGGACGACAAGTCGCAGTATCACGCGATCTTCACGGCCGTCGATGGTGAGACGATGCAGGTCGCCTGGCAGGTGAAGGTGGACGGCAATCTCGACAACGTCGATGCCGATTATCAGGGCAAGTATTGCTTCGCCACCTGTTATAACTCGGAAGAGGGCGTCAATCTCGCCGAGATGATGGCGAAGGAACAGGACTGGGCCGTTATCTTCAACATCAAGCGCATCGAGGAAGCTGTCGCCAGTGGCGATTATGAGGAGATAAACGGGGTACCCGTCGTCGACGGCCGGCACGGCTCCCCCTTCACCCGATACGTTCCGGTTCCAAACAGTCCGCATGGCATGAACACAGCGCCGGATGGCATCCACGTCGTGGCCGCCGGCAAGCTGTCGCCCACGGTGACGGTGTTCGACGTGCGCAAGTTCGACGATCTGTTCGACGACAAGATCGAGCCGCGCGACACGGTCGTGGCCGAGCCGGAACTTGGGCTCGGACCGTTGCACACGGCCTATGACGGTCGCGGCAACGCCTATACGACGTTGTTTATCGACAGCCAGATCTGCAAGTGGAACATCGAGGACGCCAAACGGGCTTTCCAAGGCGAGTCCGTCGATCCGATCAAGCAGAAGCTGGATGTCCACTACCAGCCCGGACACAACCACACCTCGATGGGGCAGACCAAGGAGGCCGATGGCAAGTGGCTGATATCGTTGAACAAGTTCTCCAAGGATCGCTACCTGAACGTCGGACCGCTCAAGCCGGAGAACGATCAGCTGATCGACATTTCCGGCGACGAGATGGTGCTCGTGCATGACAATCCGACCTTCGCTGAGCCGCACGACGCCACGCTCGTGCATCGTTCCAAGATCGACCCGGTGCACATATGGAGCCGCGACGACCCCTTCTTCGCCGACGCGGTAAGCCAGGCGGAAGCCGACGGCGTCGATCTGATCGGGGATTCCAAGGTCGTCCGCGACGGCAACAAGGTCCGTGTCTACATGACCTCGACCGCGCCCGTATTCGGTCTGGAAAGCTTCACGGTCAAACAGGGCGAGGAAGTCACCGTCTATATTACCAATATTGATGACGTAGAGGATCTCACTCACGGGTTCGCCATCGTCAACTACGGCATCAACATGGAAGTCGCGCCGCAGGCGACCGCATCGGTCACCTTCATGGCGAGCAAACCGGGTGTCTATTGGTACTATTGCTCCTGGTTCTGCCACGCGATGCACATGGAGATGAAGGGCCGCATGTTTGTTGAGCCGCAGGGCACCTGAGCCGATGGCACGAACAAGTATAGCGACACTGGGGATGGCGGCCGTTCTGGCTGCCATCCTGGCACTGCCGGCAACCGCGGCGCGGATCGTCGCGCCCGCGGGGGATGCCGATCTTCAAGCGCTGTTGAACGCGGCGTCACCAGGAGACGTGATCGCGCTCGAGAGCGGCGAACACAAAGGGCCGGTCACGATCGATCGGGCACTGACGGTCGAAGGCGAGCCGGGCGCGGTGCTTCGCGGCAATGGCTTCGGTAACGTCGTTACGGTCAAAGCGCCCGACGCGGTGGTGCGCGGCCTCGAGATCAGAGGGTCCGGAAAGGACCTGGAAACGATGGATGCCGGCGTGTTCGTGACCCAGACGGCGCGGGCGACGCTCGTCGAGGACAATAGGATCATCGGCAATCTCTACGGAATTGTTCTGCATGGAGCTGAGGATTCCGTCGCCAAAGGCAATCGCATCATCGGGATACGCGTTGGCCGCACGAACGAGATGGGGAACGGCGTCTCCGTCTGGAATGCGCCTGGCGCCAAGGTCATCGGCAACGACATCAGCTTTGGTCGCGACGGGATTTTCACCAACGCCAGCGAGCGCAATGTCTTCAGCGGTAATCGTTTCCACGATGTCCGCTTCGCCGTTCACTATATGTACACCAACGACAGTGTTGTCAGCGACAATGTTTCGGTGGGCAACGCCATCGGCTACGCGATCATGTATTCCAATAATCTGACGGTGACCGGCAATCTGTCAGACGGCGATCGCGACAACGCGTTGCTCGTCAACTATGCCAACGGTTCGGAGTTCGCCGGCAATGTCGTTCGGGGCCGTCCGCAATCGATCGAGCGATGGAAGACGGCCGGCAGGCACGATGCGGCCGACGGCGCGGCGGTGCCGGACGACGCCAAGCCTCCGCGAGCCGCGGGCGCCATGCGCATCGGCCCGGAGAAATGCGTCTTCATCTATAACGCCAACAAGAACAGCTTTCGCGACAATCGGTTCGAGGGATGCGAGATCGGCGTCCACTTCACTGCCGGTTCCGAGGGCAACGCGATGACCGGCAACGCCTTCGTGAGAAACCGCAATCAGATCAAATATGTGGGCACCCGCCATCTCGATTGGTCGACGGCGGGGCGCGGCAATTACTGGAGCGACAACCCGGCCTTCGATCTGAACGGCGACGGCATCGGCGACGGCCCCTACCGGCCAAACGGTCTGGTCGACAGGGTGCTGTGGACGGCGCCCCAGGCCAAGGTTCTCGTCAACAGCCCGGCGGTTCAGGTGATCCGCTGGGCGCAGGCCCAGTTCCCGGCTTTGCTGCCCGGCGGCGTGGTGGACAGTCATCCGCTGATGGCGCCGCCCGAAACGTTGCGAACGGAGCAATAATGGCTGAAACGGTTCGTGTTGCGCAGGTGGCCAAATCCTATGGCGGGGTCGACGCCGTCAGCGACGTTTCCTTTACGCTGAACGAAGGCGAGACGGTTGCGCTCGTCGGCCACAATGGTGCCGGCAAGACGACGCTGATCAAGTTGATGCTCGGGCTGATCCGGCCCAGCGCGGGAACGGTGCGCGTGCTCGGCGAGTCACCCGCCGCCGGGGAGTTCGCGGCGCGCAAGCGGCTTGGCTATCTGCCGGAGAGCGTTTCCTTCAACATGGCTCTGACGGGACGCGAGACGCTCGCCTTTTACGCAAGGCTCAAACGCGCGCCGCACGCCGTTGTGGCCGGGCTGCTCGACCATGTGGGACTGACCGCCGCGGCGGATCGCCGCGTCGGCGCCTACTCCAAGGGAATGCGCCAGCGTCTCGGCCTGGCGCAGGCGTTGCTGGGCGATCCGAAGGTGCTGCTTCTCGACGAGCCGACGACCGGGCTCGATCCGGCGCTGCGGCGCAGCTTCTACCGCATCGTCGGCGAATTGCGGTCACGGGGCGCGACGGTTCTGTTGTCCTCCCACGCCCTCACGGAACTCGAGGGCAAGGCGGACCGGGTCATCATCGTCAACCGCGGCATCAAGATCGCGGATGGGACGATCGAGGAGCTGCGGGGCATAGCCCGGTTGCCGACGCGTATCCGCGTCCGGCTCAGGGATGACGATGCCGGCCGGGCGGAAGACTGGATGAAACAAGCCGGCGGATGGCGAAGGATCAACGGTCATGTGCTGGAGATCGACGCCTCGCCGGAAGACAAGATCATGCTGCTGCGCAAGGCGGCCGCGAGCGACGCGCCGGTAACCGATCTGGACGTGATTCCGCCGACGCTCGACGAGCTTTATGCCCATTTCCTGGGCGCGCAGGAGGCGATCCGGTGAGGAATGTTCTGATCGTCGCCCGCAAGGAGATTCAGGAGGGCATGCGCAATCGCTGGGTGCTCGCCACGACGCTGCTGCTTGCCGCGCTGGCGCTGACGCTGACATTTCTCGGCAGCGCGCCCACCGGTGACGTCGGCGCCGGGGCGCTCGACGTGGTGATCGTGAGCCTGTCGAGTCTGACCATTTTCCTGGTGCCGCTGATTGCCCTCCTGATTTCGCATGACGCCGTCGTCGGCGAGATGGAGCGCGGCACCATGCTTCTTCTGCTCAGCTATCCGATTGGCCGCTGGCAGGTGATTCTCGGAAAATTCGTCGGGCATCTGGCGATCCTGGCATTCGCCACACTGCTCGGCTACGGGGCGGCGGCAGCCGCGCTCGCGGCAACGGGCGCCGCGATCGACGCGGCGAGCTGGTTGGCCTTCCTGTCGATGATCCTGTCCTCGATCATGCTCGGCGCGGTGTTTATCGCCATCGGCTATCTGGTGAGCGCGCTGGTCGGCGAACGTGGAACAGCCGGCGGAATCGCCGTCGGCGTCTGGCTGCTGTTCGTGCTCATCTACGACACGGCGCTGCTCGGCATTCTGGTCGTCGATCAGGGGCGGACGATCACGGCTGACCTTTTGAATATTCTCCTGCTGCTGAATCCGACCGATGTCTACCGACTGCTGAATCTGGGATCGGGAAGCGCAGGCGCGCTGTCCGGCATGGGGGGCATTGCCGAAAATGTCGCGTTGAGTCCGGCCATGCTGACCGGCGCGCTGGCTTGGTGGGCGCTCGTGCCGCTGATGGCGGCAGTGTTGGTGTTTTCGAGGAGAGAATTATGAGGACCGCGGTTCTCGCCGGGCTGCTGGCTTTCGTCCTGTTCCTCGCCGGCTGCGGCGGCGAGGAACAGACAGAGGCGCCAGCGCCGTTCGCGCTGACGGAAAGCGCCATCGGCCACTACTGCGGGATGAACGTTCTCGAACATCCTGGACCGAAAGGGCAGATCATCCTGGCGAAGGCGCTGGAACCGATCTGGTTCTCCTCGGCGCGCGATACCGTGGCCTTCACCCTGCTGCCCGAGGAATCCAAGAACATCGCGGCGATCTACGTCTCGGATATGGCCGCCGCCGAGACCTGGGACGCGCCCGGCGCGGAGAACTGGATCGACGCCAAGAGGGCGTTCTTCGTGATCGGCAGTTCCTCGCGCGGCGGGATGGGCGCGCCGGAGACGGTGCCTTTTTCGACGGAAATCGCGGCTCGCCGCTTTGTCGAGGAAAATGGCGGCGACATCGTCGGCTTCGCCGATATTCCCCCCGATTACGTGCTCGGAAGCGCGCCAAACGAGATTGAATCCAACAAGTAATCGCCTCGGCCCGTCGGGCCGCCAAACCATCAGGATGTTTTTCATGCCCGCCCCTCTCGACCGGCGACGTGTCATCGCCATATTGGCCGCCGTCGGCGGCCTGGGTCTCATCCCGTTCGGACGCGAGAGCATGGCCGAAGCCCACGTCGTCACCTGGCGCGGACAGGCGCTGGGGGCGCCGGCGTCGCTCACCCTGCATCATCATGATCGGGCCGAGGCCGGACGATTGATTGAAAGGGCGGTTACGGAGGTCCGACGCCTGGAGCGCGTTTTCAGTCTCTACCGGGACGACTCGGCGCTGGTCGAGCTGAACAGGACGGGTGCTCTCGTCGCGCCGCCGGCCGATATGGTCAGGCTTCTGGAGGCAAGCCGCGCTTTCCGGGATCTCAGCGAAGGCGCGTTCGATCCGACCGTTCAGCCCCTGTGGATACTGTATGGCGAACATTTCGCGGCGCCTGCGGCCGACCCGTCCGGTCCGTCCGAGGAGCGGTTGCGGGAGGTGGCGACTCTCGTGGGGCTCGATGGCGTCAGGTTCAGCCGCGACCGGATCGCCTTCGCTCGGCATGGGATGGCGCTCACCTTCAACGGCATCGCGCAAGGGTACATCACCGATAAGGTCGTCGAATTGCTGCGAAGCGGCGGCATCACGAAAAGCCTTGTGGACATGGGCGAAATTCGCGCGCTCGGCACGCGCCCGGACGACTCCCCATGGCGTGTCGGTGTCGCGGCCATGCAGGATGCGAGGGAACCCGAGGCCATCCTCGAGATCGTGGACAAGGCGGTGGCGACCTCGAGCGGGGGAGGATTTCGCTTCGATGGGGCCGGGCGGTTCAACCATTTGCTCGACCCGCGCGACGGCCGACCGGCCCGGCTCTACCGGAGCGTGACTGTGGTCGCGCCGAAGGCCACCGACGCCGACGCCTTGTCGACCGCCTTCAGTCTTATGGAGCGATCGGCGATCGCGAATGTTCTGAAAACTCGTCCGGATATGGAGGTCTATTTGACCGCCCGTTCAGGCGATCGTCTGCGCCTTCATGGCAATGCGTGAACTGTTCTTGAGGTATGCGGCTTCGTTGGTAGCTGGCGCCCCGGGAGATCGGCCTTGGCGACGTCGCGGTCGTTCATCCGGCTCAACGGGTCCACTCCGCGCACGCTTGTCCAAACAGGAAGCCGTGATCGCCAATCTGTTCGACACCCGGCAACGGGTGGCGGCGGGGTTAGGGCTGACCCCCGACAGGGTCGAGGAACTGGGCGAAGTCCTGGCCGCGCCGCGCGAACCGACCCCGGTTGAGGGGCGCGACGCCTTCTCGCACTGGCCGATGCTGCGCTCGGCGCTGGCAACCCGGCCGGGTGGATTCCAGCGCGAAGCGCAGCATTCTCATGAGAAGCGGATTCGAACGTCTTTGCCAAGTTCCTTGAGGAGTGCCTGGACAGGGTGATGAAGCCGAGACATTTTCTGGGCGTGGTGTTGAGGGTGATGATGGCGTCTTGGAGATGGGCTCCATCAATGGCATCGATGCCGAGCCAGCGCGGGAGCCATCGCCGCAGTCGGCCGTTGGCGTTTTCTATCCCACCTTTCTGCCAGGAGTCGTAGGCATCGCAGAACCATGCCGACATGCCGAAGAGGTCGGTCAGCAGGCCATGGCGGGCGAAGGTCGTGTCATTGTCGAGCGTCACCGAACCGTGCAGGCTTGGATCGAGACGGCGCAAGATCACCATCATTGACGAGATGGTCTCTGCGGCGGTTTTGCCGCTCATCCTTGTGGCCAGCATGATCTGCGTTCTCGCGCTCGTGCAGGACTAGGAGGGGGTCGGTGTGCTTGCAGATAATGATGTCCGCTTCCCAATGGCCGACTTCGTTTCGGTCTGCCGCCGAGGCTGGGCGATCATGGATGGAGCGGCGATTCTTGATGGTGTCGCGGGAGGGGCGAGCGCGCAGCGGCCGACGTCGCGTCCGCCGCCTGACCAGATAGCGCCACAGCTTCTCCGGCAGTTGAGCAGTGCGGTAGATGAAGGTGGATCGTCTCGGTGACGAGAGTGCACAGCTTTGGCTCAGTGTTTTGCTTGAGCCAGCCGGCGATCTGCTCGGGCGACCAGGGCGGGAGGCCAATGGGCGGGTGGCGAGCCGTCTGCTGGCGCTGGCGGGTGCGCTGTCGGGGATGCGCCGGGCGCAAGCGGCCGAGGCGGCGGATATGGACCGCCAGCCTCTGCGCGACTGGGTGTTGCGCTATAATGTCGAGGGCGTAGCGGGTCTGCGCGACCGACCGAAGGGGCACCGGCCGGAAGCGCTCACCGAGGCCGATCATGCGACCGTTTTCTCGTCCAATCCTGGTGTTTCCTTCAGGGATGAGCGCCCCCACGCTTGGACGGACCCTCCGGCGCTGTCACGCGGGCTACCCCCAGATCACTCAGGATGACGTAGAGCGCGGGCAGACCGATCAGCACCAACACCGTGGATACGACGAGGCCGAATACGACCGCAATTACCAGTGGGATGACAGCGGTCGCTTGAGTGCTGGTTTCGGCCAGCAACGGCAACAGCCCCGCCGCGGTGGTCGTGGACGAGATGAAGATCGCCCGCAGGCGGGCGCGGCTCGCCTTTCCTGCAGCGGCTTCGATCCCTATTCCCTCGCCGTGGTAGCTCTTGATGAACTGCACCAGCAGGATGGAATTGTTAACGACGATGCCGGCCAGGGATGCCGCTCCCACCAGCGACGGCATCGACAGATTGTAGCCCATGAGAACGTGGCCCCAGATCGCGCCCATGAACGCCAGCGGGATGGCCAGCATGACGATGATCGGCTCCAGATAGCTGCGGAACTGGAACGACAGAATCAGGAATATCCCAAGCAGACCGATGGCCATGCCCCGCGCGACGGATGCGCCCGTCTCCGCCGTGTTAGCCGACTGTCCCTCGATCGAAAAACTAATGTCCGGGTAGCGGTCGACGAGAGCGGTCAGCCAGTCCAGCTGAAGATCGGCGACGATCGCTCCCGCATTGGCGATGCGCTGATCCAACTGGGCGCTGACGGTGACGGTCCGGCGTCCGTCGACACGGTTGATACGAGCCCAGTCACGGTCCGCCTCCACAACTGTCGCTTGCGACAGTGGGACGGCTGCGTCATTCGGACCGATGACGACCGTATCTGATAAGAAATCCTCCGTGGCGCGCTCGCTCCTTGTTTGGCGCACGACGATATCGAGTTCGAGATCCCCGATCTGCACCGTTTCCACGATCTCTCCAAGGACGTTGGTTCGCAGTTGCCCGGCTATATCCGCTGCCGACAATCCGGCCGCTGCCGCGCCGGGCGCCAGCGAGAAAAGCCGCTGCGGCTTACCGGGACGCAGATCACTGATCACGTTATAGACACCCGCATAGGTCGCGAGCTCACCCGCCAGTTCCGCCGCAGCCCGATCGAGCTCGCGAAGGTCCGACCCCTGTAGCCGAATCTCGATAGGCGTCCCTGCCGGGCCGAAACCTGGTTCCTGGATTATCAGGCTCACCAACCCGTCCACCGGGCCGATCGCTTCGCGCCAGCGGGCTGTGAGACCGTCGATCGAGGTGGCTCGGATTTCCGCTGTCAAAAGGTCAGCCGAGACGGTCGCTACATGCGATCCGCTTTCGCCGGCGCTCAGGTTTCGGTTGAAGTCGGCCCGGATCGAGCGCACCAGCGGAGTCTCGCCGGGCTGATCCGATGTCAGCGATCGGTCGACGGTTTGCAGCGCCGTCGTCACCTGTTCCACGACGGCCTCGGTTCGGCTCAGCGGCGTACCCTGCGGCATGAGGATGCGCGCTTCCAGCACGTCGCCATCAATTTCCGGCATCGCCTCCATGCGGATGTTGCCCCCGGCAATGAAGCCGACCGATCCTAGCAACAGCGCCAGCATGACTGCCAGCGTTACGTAGCGCGCGTGAATCGCACGATCGGCGAGGCGGCCGACGCCGGATTCGAAGCGCGCAAAGCCATTGTCGAAGGCTCTGCGCAAGCGGCCTTTGGATCCAGGATGCGTCAGTGTTCCCTTCAGATGGTGCGGTAAAATCCAGAAGGCCTCGACCAGGCTCACCGCCAGAGCTGCAAGCAGCACGATCGGCACAACCTCCAGAACCGCGCCGAGTTCGCCCGACAGAAATGACAGGGGCACGAATACCGCGGCCGTGGTCAGGAACGACGACATCACACCGGGCAGTACCTCTCGCGTTCCTCTCACCGCCGCGTCAAGTGGCACCTGTCCTTCTGCCGCGCGACGCGCGACGTTGTCGGTGATGACAACGGCGTCGTCCATAACGATCCCGATCGCCATCAAGAACGCGACCAGCGAGATCATGTTGATCGACAAGCCGAGCAGCGCCATTGCTGCGAACGCTCCGGCGAAAGCCACCGGCAGGCCCATCACCCCCCAGAACGCCATACGCGCTCGAAAGAACAGACTCATCACCAGCGCAACCAGCCCCAGCCCCATGATCCCATTCTG
The DNA here is from genome assembly GCF_017183135.1 of Aurantimonas marina. Taxonomy (GTDB): domain Bacteria; phylum Pseudomonadota; class Alphaproteobacteria; order Rhizobiales; family Rhizobiaceae; genus Aurantimonas; species Aurantimonas marina. The sequence goes on from NZ_JADDXW010000009.1 coordinate 165,791, forward strand.
AATGAGCATCGCCAGTCGATCGCGCACGATCGAGGTCATGTCCGTCGTAAGCGTCAGCCGCACGGTCGCGCCGCGGCGGCTCTGTTCGTCCGCCACGAACTCTTGCAGACGATCCATGACGTTCAGGGCGTCGTCGCGACCACTCTTGTAGACATCGAGGACCAGCGCGCGTTCGCCGTTGAAAAGAATCTTCTCCTCGGCGCTCTCGAAGCCTTCGGTCAGATCGGCGATGTCACCGAGGCGCAACTCGGCTGCCGAGGGTCCGGCAATCACGATCAGATCGGCCAGTTCCTCGATACGCCGCCGCTGGTCCGTAAAACGCAACTGTACATCGGCCTGCCGTGTCTCCAGGGTTCCGAGCGGCAGATCGACATTCTGCCGTTCGATCGCCTCGGCGATGTCGCGAACCGAAAGGCCGTACTGACGCAGTAGATCGGCCGAGACTTCGACTTGCCACTGCCGTTGCGACGATCCGCGCGTCGTCACATCGGCCACATCTGGCAGCGCGAGCAACGCGTCCTTCAGTTGCTCGGCGTAGCGCTCGAGGTCGACAAGCCGCATGTCGCCGCTGACAGCGACGGCCGCGACGAGATCTGTGCGGTGCAGTTCGCGGATGACCGGAGAATCGGCGAGGTCGGGGAAATCGGTGATCGATTCCACTTCTGACTTGATGTCGTCCAGGAACTGGCTCGGAATCCCGTCTGCCGTCATCTTTGCAAGCGCGCTGGCAAGACTGTCCTCGGCGCCGCATTGGAACTCATCCATATGATCGACGCGTCGCAAGCTGTCTTCGAGCCGCTGACAGACCGACTCCTCGACATCGGCCGCCGTGGCGCCGCGGTAGGGGACGACAATGCTGACCTCGGTCGGCAGATAGTCGGGAAAGGTTTCGCGCTTCAGCTGTGGCGCGGCCATTGCGCCAGCAGCCAACAGGAGGATCAACAGCAGATTGGCGGCGGTGGGGTGTGCGGCGAACCAGCGGATCACGGCACATCCTCCGCCATCGCCGCGCGCACCAGCGCCGCTTCGGCCACCGGATCGCGTCGGGGTCGCAGCCGCATCCCCTCGATCGCCGGTACCACGTCGTCGACGATCACTCGATCGCCCGGTTGGAGACCCTCCGCAATCACCGCCACATCGCGCACCGAGTAGTCCGATCGTATCGGTACCAGGCGCAGCCGATCATCCTTATCGGCCAGATAGGCGACGTCCTGATGCACGGCGCTCACCGGAATCACGATGGCCGGGGTCCGCGCTAGGGAGGACAAGATCGCCTCGACATACATGCCGCGCACCAGCGGCAGGAGCTCGGGTGGGCGGGCCGCTCGATAGGGCTCGTCGACCGAGACGATGGCGCGAACGGTACGCGTTGCTGGGTCGATCTCGCTCTCGACCCGCTCCAATCGCCCGGGCCAACTCATCTCGCCGCTGGCGGCGACCAGGCGGACCTCGGCCGATATCGCCGACAGATCGAAATGCGCGCCCAGATCGAGCGGCGCGCTCGGCGTGGCCCGCGATTGGGTGGCGAGCAAGCGGCGCAGTTCCGACAGGCGAATGTGAACTGCTGCTTCGGCCTTGTCGATGCCGTCGCCTGTGACAAGCCGCTGGCCGGGCGTCACCTGCTGCTCCAATTCCACGTCGACCGTCCCGATCCGCAAATCGAACGGAGCGATAATCTCGGTGTCTTCCAGATCTCGTCTCGCTTGTGCCAGAGCGGTTCTTGCGCGCGCCTGCTGGGCGTCCACATGGTCGATCTGGCTAGGAATCAGGCGCAGCCGGTTCTCCAGCGTTTGAACGGCAACGCGTTGCTGCACGGTCGCGCGCTCCTGATCATCCAGCCGCGCCCGTGGACTCGTCCCACTGGCCACGAGCGAGCGAGCCCGCTCCAGCTCCTGTTCGGCCAAGTCCAGCCGTCGCTGCTCAAGAGCCATGAGATCGGATGTGTTGGAACGCTCCTGCTCCAGTTGCCTCCGCTCGGTCTCTAGCGCGGCGACATCCGCCTCGGTCGCGGCGATCGCCAGCCCGTAGCGCGTCGGATCGATTTGCAACAGACGCGTCCCAGCGGGCAGGATGTTGCCGTTTTCCAAGTCGGAATTGCGAAAGGTGATCGGGCCGTTGACGGTCGCGACAGCCTGCCAGACGCGCGCTGGACGGGCCGCCCCGAACCCTCGTACGGTCAGCGTCACCGGAAGCGGCCGCGCCTCGATCACCCGCACGGCGCGCGCCGGAGCCTCTTCCGTGCGGCGGCCAGGCGGCGTTCTCGCCGACACCATATAGGCGATCACCGCAGCGCCGGCCGCAAGCGCCAATAGGATCGGGAAAAGACGTTTCGCGAAGGTCGATGTCGTCATCTACTTGGGCTCCGCCATCATTGCGTTGCAGCGGGGTGAAGGCATCATCTGTCGGGGCACCTTACGGT